>NZ_JBNNSH010000001.1:760440-2346693 GCF_050277555.1 Peribacillus sp. NPDC097895
AGCAGCCGAAATATCAGCAACCAGTAAAAGAGCAGCCGAAATATCAGCAACCAGTAAAAGAGCAGCCGAAATATCAGCAACCAGTAAAAGAGCAGCCGAAATATCAGCAACCAGTAAAAGAGCAGCCAAAATATCAGCAACCAGTAAAAGAGCAGCCAGTTAAGAAAGAGCAGCCGATCGTAAAGCAAAAGCCAATTATTAAAGAAAAGCAAATAATCGTTCCAAAGGAAGTTCAAGTACCAAAGCCGGTGATTCCGGAAATCGATATCAATAATTATTATATGGTCAACATGACCAATATGAGTGTGCAAAAGCCCCCTGCACCACCACCTTTACCCAAGAAAAAAGAAGAGGCGGCAGTCACTAAGAAGAAGAAAAAGCCGGCTGTTCAGCCAGTTCAGGAATATGAGGAGCCGGTAGATGATTGTATCCCGGTAACGCCAATCCTGCCTGGAAGCGGTTATTGTATTCAGCCGCCACCGTGGGCGCACATGCACATGCACGGGATGCAAGTCCCTTATCAAGGTGTTCCAGGCTATCAGGATGCACAAGGCTATCAAATGATGGACGAAAGCTCTGAATTGTGGGAAGAATCTTTTGATATGCAAACGATGGGTCAAGATTTCGTTCAAGGGGCAAGTATGAATCCATACAGCCAGCAACAATATCCATATCAAGCATCTGCACCGGTCCCGCACCATTTTTATGGGGGGATGAATCAACAACCTCAAGTAGAAGGTTCATACATGCAACAAAATAATGAGTCACCAAACGAATCGCCAGCTTCATACAATTACCAAAACTACCCTCAGCAGTATACACAGCCTGCCGCTGAAGATGAGGAAGATTGCGGCTGTAATAAGGGGTTGCTTGGAACTTATGGCCCGGAAGTGAAGGGGCAGTATCAGAATTCCAATGCACAACCCCAACCTAATTATCATCAATATCCATCCGTACAACCACAACAGAATCATGAACAGAATCCAGGCGAGTATCCAAAAGAGCATCAGATGGGACAACAAATGCAATATGAATTTGAAGAAGAGTCAGGAGAATCAGCTCAACAAATTGAAGGGTTCATGAATATGGGCGGCAGCCAAAATGGAGGTCAGCCAGGCATGATGATGGGCGGCCAAAATGGAGGTCAGCCAGGCATGATGATGGGCGGCCAAAATGGAGGTCAGCCAGGCATGATGATGGGCGGCCAAAATGGAGGTCAGCCGGGCATGATGATGGGCGGTCAAAATGGAGGTCAGCCGGGAATGGCGATGTGGGGCCAAAATGGAGGTCAGCCGGGAATGGCGATGTGGGGCCAAAATGGAGGTCAGCCAGGCATGATGATGGGCGGCCAAAATGGAGGTCAGCCACCAGGCATGATGGGCGGCCAAAATGGAGGTCAACCACCGGGCATGATGATGGGCGGTCAGAATGGAGGTCAGCCACCAGGCATGATGGGCGGCCAAAATGGAGGTCAGCCACCAGGCATGATGATGGGCGGTCAAAATGGAGGTCAGCCACCAGGCATGATGGGCGGTCAAAATGGAGGTCAGCCACCGGGCATGATGATGGGCGGTCAAAATGGAGGCCCACCACCAGGCATGATGATGGGCGGTCAAAATGGAGGTCAACCACCGGGCATGATGATGGGCGGTCAAAATGGAGGTCAACCACCGGGCATGATGATGGGCGGTCAAAATGGAGGTCAGCCACCAGGCATGATGATGGGCGGTCAAAATGGAGGTCAGCCACCGGGCATGATGATGGGCGGCCAAAATGGAGGTCAGCCAGGCATGATGATGGGCGGTCAAAATGGAGGCCCACCACCAGGCATGATGATGGGCGGTCAAAATGGAGGTCAGCCACCGGGCATGATGATGGGCGGTCAAAATGGAGGCCCACCACCAGGCATGATGATGGGCGGCCAAAACGGCGGTCAACCTGGTATGATGCCAGGTCAATTCGGGGGCCAGCCGGGAATGATGCGTGGTCAGCTTGGAGGTCAGCCGGAAGCTATGTTACCTGGACAAATGGGAGGCCAGCCAGGCCAATTCGGGGGCGTTCGTGCGCCTGAAACATTTGGGATACCGACTTATGTAGATGAAAGCGATGACTACTAATTATCAAGGAGACAGTGTTTTTAACACTCGTCTCCTCTCTTATTTAAATCGTAAGCCAAAGAATATACACCATCTTCAAAGCAGTGTCTATTTAATAACTTTTGAAAAGGGTCTCAAATTGACTCTTAAAGGATTCGACAGTTTTGAAAAGTGGGATCGGCAAAGAGAATTGACTTCTTTGTTAAAACAAAAGGGATTTCATCAAACCTATTATATTCATCAGAATTTAATGCCTTTTCAATTTAAAGGGAAATGGTATGGCAGTATGGACTATGTTCCACCGAGTAAGAAAAAATTTAAATATTCCAATCATATGGACCGTTTAGAGGGAATTCAATTACTAGAAAGCTTCCATGATGTCTCGGAACATCTCTCCATTAAAGCGCCTGTTTTCGATCAATCAAAAAAATGGAAAGACCGGTTAGCTTTATTTAAAAAGAACTTTTCATATGTTCGCCAATATGTTTCCGAAGATATTATTAAAGAATGGATTAGATGGGGTGAGTGGTCACTAGAGGGTTTTGAAAAAAATCAGTCTTTATGGAATAAGGAAAAGAAAGTCATCATTCATGGTGATTGTGCACATCATAATTTTTTGCGGAGAGCAGATGGCACTTTGACCTTAATCGATTTTGACTTAATAGCACATGCTCCTAGGTGCATTGATTATTTACAATATGCAAATCGAATATCCCACCATTTAAATGACGCGGCGACGAAGCTGTGGGAAGTGCCGCAACTGAGTAGGTATCAATCAGACTTGGCCTTTTTATATGCATTAACTTATCCAACGGATATTTTCCGTGAATGGAATCGACTTAATAAAAGTTCATCCCAACTTCATTCCGTATGGAAAATGACGGTGGAAGGTTTTCCGGAGCGTATGAAAATGAATGAAAAACTTGCGAAAAAAATTTCCTCCCTCAATAGGAAATAAAAACGGTTTTTGGGCGTAACTTACAGAGTACAATTCCCGTTCGACACCCATGCTAATTATGAGCGAATTATAGCTCATTCTATTGCAATGGGAGGGTTATTGGTGCGGAAAAAAAAATGGACACTTCCGATTTATACGGTTTTTTTAGCTGCCTTCAGTTTGGTTGGATGCGCTAATAATAATACAGCGGAAAACGAGAATATCACGGATGAAACTGGATACCATTCCACTGAAAAAGATGTTTTAGTACGCAACATCAATTATCAGAATATGGTGCAAGGCCTCTATGATAAAGATGATGCGTACAGTGAGCGGGATCGAAACTACCATGGTCATGAAAGTAAACCGCTTAAGGCCAAATCCTCTTATTATAATTCTTATGAAGGCTCTTTAGCCGACCAAGTTAATGGGGTTGCAAATAGCGTGGATCCGGTTATTGATTCAAGGACAATCATTATGAAAAACGAAATGCTGGTTGCATTGTTGCTAGATGACTACAGCCAAGCAAAAGATGTTAAAGAAAAAGTCAAGAAGGAAATCGGACCGCTAACTAATGGCCGGACCCTTTATGTTACCACCGATGAAGGTGTTTATTACAGGACGATGACACTGGATAATAATCTTCGTGATGGTGATACGAGGGAAATGATCATTCAGGATGCCAATGACATGTTCGATAATCTTAACATTCATGAAAATCACTTAAAATAATACCAAGGCTGACCCCGATTCTTGGGGCAGCCGTTTTTGATTTTTTCTGGTTAATAAACCTTATTTGGGGTCAAACTACTTAAAAAGTAAACGCCTTAAGAGGTGAGTATATTGACTAATCAACTAAAAATCCAATTTTTCATGACACTTTTCATTCTGCCCTTTTGCTTAACCGTTTTTGCAGAGGAATCTATGCAAAAGGAAAATGATCCAATTGAAAGGAAGGTCATTCTTCAGCGTATGTATATGGATGGTGAGTTAAGTGAGGAGAAATTGACAGAAACAATTTGGTCGATGGAAGACTTTTGGGCAAAATACCAAGGGTGGAAGGTGGTCGATCAAAATGAAGAACAGATTGTCCTTAAGAAAATCGAAAATGACATATCTCCGCTCTTAAAAGCGAATGGTTACCTCGGAATGAGGGAAGATGGAACGTTATCCATTTTTATTGGAAGGCCTGAGCACGCCAAGATCATCCATACTTTCTACCAAATAGACGTTGGTAAACTTGAAGTATACAAGCAGGAGGAACTGCAAAAAGGAATACCTATCATGAATAAAGACCAATATAAACAGCTCATTAAAGAATATGAACCTTATTCGGTAAACTAGGGTGGGATGATATCCCATCCTTCAGACTGTAGACAAACTCGATAATAATGGAGTTTGCCTACAGTTTTTTTTGAGGGTTGTAAAATTCATACGTTTCTTTCCACTATGCATAAAAACTAAAATAGAATGAGCGATCGTCCACAATTTTGGAGGGTTTGACATTGACCGTTGATTTTCACTGCAGGCACTCGCATTCCCACTGGAGGCTCGCACCTTCCGTTCCAATCCACTTTGTTTTATGGATGATAGTAACACCAGGAAATCTTGTGAAAGACTTTGCTGATTATAAAATAACTTTTAATGAACAACCCTCCCTTTTTATGATAAAATGAGAGGTACAGCAAAATCAGGGAGAGAATTAATTTGTATGATTATATAAAAGGCAAGGTCGATTATATTGGACCTGAATACATAGTTGTGGAAAATGGGGGGATCGGGTATCAAGTGATGGCGCCGAATCCTTTTATTTTTTCCGCTCAATACCAGAAAGAAATCCAAGTTTTTTTGTATCATTATGTTCGTGAGGATATGGCCGCATTATACGGATTTCAGACTCGTCAAGAAAAGGCGTTATTCACAAAATTATTGAATGTAACCGGAATCGGGCCGAAGGGTGCTCTAGCCATATTGGCATCAGGCCAGGTTGATCAGGTGGTGCAGGCAATCGAAAATGAAGATGAATCGTTTTTGGTGAAATTCCCGGGAGTCGGAAAGAAAACGGCACGGCAAATGATTCTTGATTTAAAAGGGAAACTTGAGAATATTATTCCGGATGCGTTCCCAAGCTTGTTTAACGAAGGCGTCACGGCTGCACTCAGTCCAAATGGTTATACGGAGGAATTGGATGAAGCCATTCTTGCCTTGAAGGCTCTTGGTTATTCTGAAAAGGAAATCCAAAAGGTTGCCAAGAAATTGCAGGCTGAAGATATGACGACCGAGCAATATATTAAGAAAGCATTGCAAATGATGTTAAGATAAGGAGTGGCGCAATGGAGGAGAGACTATTCAATCAGGAAGCCGATTTGAACGAACTATCCTTTGAACAAAGCCTGCGGCCGCAAAACTTAAAGCAATATATAGGACAGGATAAAGTGAAAGCCAATTTGAGTGTATACATCGAAGCGGCAAGGATGCGGGAAGAAACGCTGGATCATGTTCTTTTATATGGACCACCTGGTCTAGGGAAGACAACACTTGCTGTCATCATCGCCAACGAAATGGGTGTCAATATCCGCACGACTTCTGGACCCGCCATTGAGCGGCCTGGAGATCTGGCGGCCATTTTGAGTGCGCTTGAACCAGGAGATGTGTTATTCATTGATGAGATACACCGTCTGCCGCGTGTTGTCGAAGAAGTATTATATCCGGCTATGGAGGACTTTTGTCTTGATATTGTAGTGGGTAAGGGGCCGGAAGCTCGTTCGATCAGAATTGACCTGCCACCGTTCACTCTTGTTGGGGCGACGACTCGTGCTGGCTCACTGTCTGCACCGCTAAGGGACCGATTTGGCGTTTTGAGCCGTCTTGAATATTATACAGAACATCATTTGACTGATATCATCATCCGTACCGGAAGAATCATGGATACGGAAATGGATGATCAAGCAGCGAGTGAGCTTGCCAGAAGGTCAAGGGGCACCCCAAGAATTGCGAATCGGCTTTTACGGAGAGTCAGGGATTTCGCCCAAGTGCGCGGAGATGGTACGATAACGGCTGAACTTGCCGATTATGCACTTGAATTAATGCAGGTTGACCGTTTAGGACTCGATCATATTGACCATAAATTACTTAAAGGGATCATTGAAAAATTCCGTGGTGGACCAGTTGGTCTGGAAACGATTGCTGCAACCATCGGCGAAGAAGCACATACGATTGAAGATGTGTATGAGCCATATCTGTTACAGGTCGGCTTTCTTCAGCGGACCCCAAGAGGGCGGATGGCAACGCAGCTGGTATACGAGCATTTCGATTTGGAGATGCCAGAATGATGAATATACCTAAAATGGTCATGATACTTGGCGTGATTATATTCGTGATTGGTTTTGCGATGAAATATATTCATCTCGGCAGGCTGCCGGGAGATATTTTTCTCAAAAAGGGGAATACGACGTTTTACTTTCCTATCGTGACATCAATCATCGTCAGTGTTGTGTTGTCCGCTATTTTTTATTTGATCGGCCGTTTTAAATAATCATTACAGCATGATAGACACGTTAGGAAGTGGAACAGATGAAATTGGATATGTTTGATTTTCATTTACCGGAGGAATTGATTGCCCAAGTTCCTCTTGAAGATAGGGAAGCAAGTAGATTGATGGTGTTGGACAAAGAAACGGGTAAGCTCCAGCATGACGTATTCAGTCATATCACGGAATATGTCAAACCCGGGGATTGTTTGGTGCTGAATGATACGAAAGTGCTGCCGGCGCGACTATACGGCAGTAAAGAAGAAACAGGTGCAAAAATAGAAGTTTTGCTTCTTAAACAAGAGCACGATGATGTATGGGAAACACTTGTGAAGCCAGCCAAACGAATTAAAGAAGGCTCGACAATCATCTTTGGCGATGGTAAGCTGAGTGCCGTCTGTACAGGTGTACTTGAGCATGGCGGCCGAATCCTTGAATTTCACTATGAAGGTATTTTTTATGAAATATTAGAGAAACTTGGCGAAATGCCGTTACCTCCATATATCAAGGAACAGCTTGACGACCAGGACCGTTATCAAACGGTATATGCGCGTGAACGTGGATCTGCAGCGGCACCAACCGCAGGACTGCACTTTACGGATCATTTGCTTGAGAAACTTAAAGGGATGGGTGTCCATATCGCTTTCATCACGCTTCATGTTGGACTTGGTACATTCCGTCCAGTCAGTGTGGACGATATTGACAGCCACGAAATGCATTCGGAATTTTATCAAATGACGGAAGGCACAGCTAGATTACTGAATGAAGTGAAAGAAAAAGGCGGGAAAATCATCACGGTCGGAACTACGTCCACAAGGACATTGGAAACGATTGCGTCCCGTCATGATGGAGTTTTCAAGGAAGAGAATGGCTGGACGAGCATCTTCATTTATCCTGGTTATGAGTTCAAAGGGATCGATGCGATGATTACGAACTTCCATTTACCGAAGTCAACTTTAATCATGCTTATTTCTGCACTTGCAGGCAGGGAGCATGTCCTTCATGCCTATGAAACGGCAGTGGAAGAAAAATACAGGTTCTTTAGTTTTGGCGATGCGATGTTAATTAAGTAATATAAGAGTGATAAGCTCTTGAAGGGAGTTATTGCGTTGACTGCAATACGATATGAGTTAATCAAAACATGTAAACAGACAGGGGCTCGGTTAGGCCGGGTTCACACGCCGCATGGTTCTTTTGAAACGCCGGCATTTATGCCGGTTGGAACGATGGCTACTGTCAAAACGATGTCCCCGGAAGATTTGAAACAAATGGGGGCAGGCATCATCCTGAGCAATACGTACCACTTATGGCTGCGTCCGGGGCATGAAATCATCAAGGAAGCTGGCGGATTGCATAAGTTCATGAACTGGGATCGGCCGATTTTGACGGACTCCGGCGGCTTTCAAGTCTTCAGTTTGAGCGAGTTCCGCAAAATTGAAGAAGAGGGCGTACATTTCAGAAACCATCTGAATGGTGATAAATTATTTTTATCTCCGGAAAAAGCGATGGAAATACAAAATGCACTTGGCTCGGATATTATGATGGCATTCGATGAATGTCCGCCATTTCCGGCAACTGAAGAGTATATGAAGAAGTCGGTTGAACGGACATCACGCTGGGCTGAACGCTGTTTAAATGCCCATGAGCGTCCAAATGACCAAGGGTTGTTCGGGATCGTTCAAGGCGGGGAGTTTGAAAACCTTCGTAAACAAAGTGCAAAAGACCTTGTTTCCCTTGATTTTCCGGGTTATGCTATTGGAGGACTATCCGTTGGGGAACCGAAAGATATCATGAACCGCGTCCTTGAGTTTACAAGTCCGCTATTGCCAACCAACAAACCGCGTTACCTGATGGGGGTCGGTTCTCCGGACTCATTGATCGACGGTGCAATCCGCGGTGTCGATATGTTTGACTGTGTACTGCCGACACGTATTGCGCGTAATGGTACATTGATGACGAGCAATGGGCGGCTGGTTGTGAAAAATGCGAAGTATGCACGCGATTTCGGGCCAATCGATGAAAATTGCGATTGCCATGTTTGCAAGAATTATAGCCGCGCATATATCCGCCATTTGATTAAATGTGAAGAAACCTTTGGGATACGTCTTACGACTTATCATAACCTTCATTTTCTGTTAAACTTGATGGAACAGGTCAGACAAGCTATTCGAGAAGATCGTCTTGGAGACTTTAGGGAAGAGTTTTTTGAGCAATATGGTTTCAATGAACCAAATGCGAGAAACTTCTAATTCCATAAATATTTTAATGAACGAAAGGAGTGAATATAAAAATGGGTTCTTTAACACAAATACTTCCGTTGATCTTAATGTTCGTATTGTTCTATTTCTTATTGATCCGCCCGCAGCAAAAACGTGCAAAGGCTACGCAAAGCATGCAAAGCAGTTTGAAAAAGGGCGATAAGATTGCTACTATAGGCGGCATGCACGGAACAATCGATGCAATTGATGAATTGCAAATCGTCGTTAAGTCACCAGACGGTACAAGACTGACATTCGACCGTGCTGCAATCCGTGAAATTACGGAAAGCGCACCAAATAAAGAAGTATCTTTATAAGACAAACGAAAACCGGGCCATATGCCCGGTTTTTTGCTGTGTTTTTTTAATTGGTGCGTGACTCAGAACTCATATTGACCCCAAGCACGCCACCCATCATGGCCGTTATGACAAAACAGCCATAATAGATCCATTGCTTGATGGTGAATAGTGCATCATGACCCAAATATTGAAAAAGGAACACGACCAACAGATAAAGCAAACCAGTACTTCCGCCTAAAAATAGTCCTTGCTTTTTCCCTTTACCTCCTGAAATGAAACCACCAATGAACAACGATAAGAAGGACACGATCATGATGACGTATGTCAGGGATGATTCCGTCAGTGTAGTAAAACGAAGAAGAATGGAAACGATCAAGCTTGCAATCATCGCTATGGCAAAGATGGAGCCAACGCCATAAATTACGGCGACACTCATTTTTTTAGTTTCGATGGGTATTCCTCCTTTTTAAAAGGCTGTTACGTTTAGCCTGTTTATGTGTTTGTACAAGCATATTCCTCGTATGGAACCTTTAGACCAGGTTTAAGAAGCTTCGGTGAAATTCGGAAAGATTATTGAGTAATTTTTCAATTCCCAAGCCATGCTATGGATGAAGGAAGTGTAATTGACTTGGATATCTATCTTGGTATTGTTTTTAGAACGACGGTAATCTATCTAGTCATCTGGTTTCTTTTTCGAATGATGGGGAAGCGGGAAGTAGGGGAACTAAGCGTCCTTGATTTAGTGGTATCTATCATGATAGGGGATATTGCCGTGCTATCCTTTGAAGATTTGGAAAAACCGTTTGTCCGACAGACTATCCCAATGTTTGTCCTCGCGTTACTCCAAATTACATTGGCATTCATCGCTTTGAAAAGTGTCAGGTTTCGCTATTTCATGGACGGTAAGCCGCAGATCATCATCAATCAGGGGAAAATAGATGAAAAAGCGATGCGCAGACAACGATATAATTTTGATGACTTATTGACCCAACTTCGTGAACAAGGTATTAATGATTTAAACCTTGTTAAATTTGCCATCCTTGAAACTTCAGGTAAGCTCTCGGTGATAGAAAATAAGCAAGAAGAAAAGTCGGAAAGTGTAGAAATACCCTTTCCTCTGATAGTCGACGGCGAGATACAGGAAGAGAATCTTGAGAAAATTGGAAAAAATCATTTTTGGCTTATGCATCAGTTAAAAAAGCAAGGGGAAACAAAGGTCAAAGAGATTTCGATTTGCAGCTACATAGATGGCGAATTTTACATCGACAAAAAATGAAACGAAGAAATGACCGAAGCCGTTAAATGCTTCGGTTCATTTTATTTCCAAGCAAACTTTGATAAAACCCCGCCCACAAAAGGAATCCGGATCAGATCCGCCTTTTTTATGCCGCCGGTCATGAGCATGAAAAATGTGAACAACAGAATCACGACGGTCACGGAAATCAGCAGTCGTGCCCCAAGAGGCTGTGATGAGAGCGGGACTTGATAAAGATAAAAACCGCCCCAGCCAGAGATCAAAGCAAGGACTAAAGCTGACATATAACTGCGGAAATGAAGCGTGAAAGGAACGACCTTTAGCACGGTTGAAAAATGCAGAAAGGTAACGAGCATCGTACCGACAGCTATTCCGATCGCGGCACCCATGATCCCGAAACTTTCCTTTGATGCCAGCAGCCAGATTACGCCGATTTTAAGGATGTTGCCAGCAAGACTGTTGAACATGGCGGCTTTTGCAAGGTCCAGTGCTTGTAACATGGACTGAAGCGGGTATTGAAAATAATAAAGGATAAAAAAAGGTGCCAGGAATTTAATGAAAACGGCAGCGTGTGAAGAGCCATACATGACCTGTAAAATCGGTTCGGCAAAGATGAACAATATGACGATAGCTAAACAGCCAGTGATAAACGTGATTTTCAGGGCCTGCTGCAGCCGATGTTCAACGAGTAAAAAATTTCCGGTCGTCCGGGCTTCACTCACTGCCGGGACAAGCGCCGTCGCCAACGATGACGTAACGAAAGAGGGAAGCATGAGCAATGGCAGTGCATACCCTGTTAACTCCCCGTATTGACTCGTGGCTGCTGCGGCTGTGACTCCGGCAATAGCCAAACTCTGAGCGACCACTATCGGTTCGAAAAACCACGAGATGGATCCTATCATCCTGCTCCCAGTAGAAGGCAGGGCGATCCCCATCAATTCAGTGAACGTTCCTTTTCCGGATTTCACATTCTTGAAGAAACCTTTCCGGAACTTAAAATGTTTCTTTAGTTTAAAGCTGGTCAATAGGTAGATGAGAGATACAAGCTCACCGATGATTGAAGCTAACATCGCCCCGGCTGCTGCATATTCAATTCCATATGGCAAAAAGGCCTTCGTCAGGACGGCTATGAAGGTGATTCGCGCCACCTGTTCGATGACTTGTGAGAAAGCGAAGGGCTTCATATTTTGCTTGCCTTGGAAATATCCGCGAAGTACGGATGAAATGGCGATGATCGGCACGATCGGGGCAATCGCCATGAGCGGCCATAATGTCCGCTCATCAGTGAAAAGGTATTCTGAGAGAACCGGCGCAAAAACCAGCATCGCGGGAGTGAAAATCATCGATAGAGTAAAGGTGCAGGCCAAAGAGACAACAAGGATTTTCTTAATTTTCCGTTCATCACCTCTGGCATTGGCCTCAGCTACGTATTTGGATATGGCGATGGGCAGGCCCAACTGGGTAATGTTGACGACGAGAAATAGGGTCGGTAAAGCCATCATATATAAACCAACGCCTTCTTCGCCGATGAAGCGGGCGATGACAATGCGGTTAATGAACCCAAGAACCCTCGTAATCAGGCTTGCGATTAATAAAATCAGCGTCCCTTTTAAAAATTTGGACATTGTACTCCCTCCCTGCCTTCTCAAAAAAGCGGTTATGCTATACAATTATCTATATGCTTGTACTCGGACAAAGCATGACAAAAGTGTTTGAATGCGTTCTAACAAATGATCGAGCCCTTACATGAAAATGCACAAGAGAATCATTTTTACTGGAGGCAAAAGTGATGGCGAAAAAGAATCATCCCTATCAAAGGTACTATATTAAGGTACGTCCATTTTTGAAGAGCAAGCGTGAGGAATTCCAAATGGTCGGATTGAATGCCGTTACAGAGGAAGACATATGGGGAACATTAACCAAAAATAAATGGAAGCGTCCGCAGGAAAACATTCACCTTCACGAACTTGTCGCAGATATCCTGACTTTTTCGAGCAACCAGTTCATGACCTTCCAAATGGTCGAAGCATATAAATCACCTAACCTATTTGAGCCGCTTTCCGAAGAGGAACTGAAAGAACTTTTGAAAGAATAACACAAAGATATACTTAAATTGACAGCTGTTTATAAATGACTCATAATAGATATGGTTATGCTTTTTTTTGGAAAAAAGCATGGGAAGCTGTGTCTATTTTCTTGAAAAAGCGAATGGATGCAGGTATTTTTTAAACAAAAAATGTTGTTTTTTTAACTTCAGGAACAGGCGTATTATAGAAAGGGGCCTACTACATAATGGTAAAAAGAAGCAGGATCGTTGCGTTTTTTCTAATCGCACTTTTGATTTTCGCAGCGATGGGAACGACTTCAAAAGGAATCCTTAAGGATATCAAGCTTGGTCTTGATCTTCAAGGCGGTTTTGAAGTGTTATATGAAGTAAAACCGTTATCCGGGGAAAAAATCACACCGGAAGTTTTAAGGGCTACAGTAAGCTCACTTGAGCGGCGTGTCAATGTTTTGGGTGTTAGTGAACCTAACATTCAAATTGAAGGGAAAGACCGGATCCGCGTTCAACTGGCTGGTGTTAAAGACCAAAACAACGCTCGGGAAATCCTTTCGACACAAGCTAAGTTATCCTTCCGTGATTACAACGATAAGGAAATGATGACGGGTGCTGACCTGAAAGAAGGCGGCTCGAAACAAACGTTCCAGGATAATAAACCGGTTGTTGAAGTCACATTGAAAGATGTGAATAAATTTAAAGATATCACGCAAAAAATATCCTCGATGGAAAGTCCGACAAATGTACTTGCAATCTGGCTGGACTTCGAAGAAGGAAAAGATTCCATTAAGAACAAAGCCTCACAAGACAATATGATATCCGCTCCATATGTCAGTGAAGTTTTCAATACGAATAAGGTATACATCACAGGACAGTTTACGGTGGAAGAAGCAAAAGAGCTTGCAGACCTTCTCGATGCTGGTGCCCTGCCAGTCGATTTGAAGGAAAAATACTCTACTTCAGTAGGAGCGCAATTTGGTGAAGGTGCACTGAACGATACGATTTTTGCCGGCATCATCGGAATTGCACTCATTTTCATCTTCATGCTTGTGTATTACCGCTTTCCGGGATTCATTGCAGTCGTCACTTTAAGCATATACATTTTCTTGACGCTATTAGTGTTTGATTGGATGAATGCGGTCCTTACGCTGCCTGGTATTGCGGCATTGGTACTAGGGGTCGGGATGGCTGTCGACGCCAATATCATAACCTACGAGCGAATCAGGGATGAATTGAAACTCGGTAGATCTGTTAAAGCGGCTTATAAAGAAGGTACGAAAAATTCACTTTCTACAATTACGGATGCGAACTTAACGACCTTACTAGCTGCGGCCGTTCTGTTCTATTATGGAACTAGCTCGGTTAAAGGGTTTGCCACCACTTTGATTATTTCGATTTTAATGAGTTTCATAACAGCCGTCTATGGTACACGCCTTTTCATGAGCCTATGGGTGAATAGCGGGTTCCTTGACAAACGTACAACATGGTTTGGCGTGAAGAAGAAATACATTCACGATTTATCCGAGAAAATTAATTTAATGTCATTGCCAACACGCTTTGATAAAATCGATTTCGTCAAACATCGGAAAGTCTTTTATGGCATTTCAATCGGTGTCACCATTATCGGGATCATTTTCCTGTTGGTCTTCAGATTGAACCTTGGAATTGATTTCACGAGCGGTACCCGCATTGAGATCGCTTCTAAAGATGCCTTAACGACCCAACAAGTCAAAACCGAAATGGGCAAGGCCGGTATTGACATAGATGATATTAAGGATGTCAGACTTGCTGGAAAAGATGATAAAAATGCTGTCGTTCGTACAGTGGGTGTCCTTGATAAACAGGAAATCGCTGTGTTGAAGGACCATTTCAAGAACGATTACGGGGCAGAACCGAATGTCAGCACCGTTTCGCCGACAGTCGGAAAAGAACTTGCAAAAAATGCCATGTTTGCGTTAGCGATTGCATCCATCGGTATCATTTTGTATGTATCGATACGATTTGAATGGCGAATGGCTGTACCCGCCGTCGTTGCGCTAATACATGATGCTTTCTTCATCATTACGATTTTTAGCTTACTTCGGCTCGAAGTGGACATCACCTTCATTGCTGCGGTTCTGACGATCGTCGGTTATTCCATCAATGATACGATCGTTACTTTTGACCGAATTCGTGAAAATTTACGTTTCAGTCGTAAGGTCAAAACTGTCCAAGAGCTTGAAGACATTGTAAACATTAGTATCAGGCAAACTTTGACGAGATCAATCAACACGGTCCTGACCGTCCTTGTTACGGTAATCGCATTGACGATCTTCGGTAGTGAGGCTATCCGAAACTTCTCCATTGCCTTGTTCATCGGATTAATATGTGGCGTGTATTCATCACTATTGATCGCTTCACAATTCTGGCTTGATTTGAAAATCAGGGAATTGAAGAAGAAAGGACCGCTAAATACGGCAAAAGAAAAGAAACAAAGTCTTGAAGGACAAGTTTAATAGGTGAGAGGGGGCTGGCATGATGCCAGCCTTCTTTTCTTTTTTATGGACAAGCAAATGTAAATCACAGCATTTTCTGAGTTTAAAATAAAATTGAAACCGGAATCACCGTTTTGTATAATAAGTAAGTTGAGGGGTGAATTCATGTTAAAGCCAAAAACCCGGTGGAACTTACGAACTGCCGATGAAAACAAAGTTGCTGTACTAGCTGAAGAGCTTCATATCACACCTTTGGTTGCAGCCCTACTTGTGAATCGAGGCCTGGATACGATTGAAAGTGCCCGATCATTTTTATTTGTAAAAAATCAAACTTTCCATGATCCATTTTTATTGAAAGATATGGATAAAGCAGTATATAGAATAAGAGAAGCCATTCAAAATGGAGAAAAAATAAGGATATTCGGTGATTATGACGCGGATGGCGTGACATCGACCACTGTGATGATGACGGCGCTCATGAGATTAGGGGCCGAAGTGGATTTTTATATCCCAAATCGCTTTACAGAGGGATATGGCCCGAATCCGATGGCGTTCCGACTTGCAGCTGAGCAAGGAGTGAAGGTATTAATAACGGTTGATACTGGAATTTCGGCGGTCGAAGAAGCGAAACTTGCCGGAGAGCTTGGCATGGACTATATTTTGACCGATCACCATGAACCGGGACCGGAACTGCCCGAGGCACTGGCAATCATCCATCCTAAACTTGAGGATAGTTCCTACCCATTTAAAGACCTTGCCGGTGTAGGGGTCGCTTTTAAGCTGGCACACGCATTGCTTGGGGAACTACCAGAGGATTTGCTTGAAATAGCGGCAATCGGTACCATTGCGGATTTAGTGCCATTAAAAGGGGAAAACCGCCTCATTGCTGCGAAGGGAATCGAGCAGTTACGTTTGACTCGTCGCCCGGGACTGGTTGCCTTAATGAAAGTGGCGAATGTTCAGCAGGAAGCATTGAATGAAGAATCGATAGGCTTTGCGATGGCACCGCGGATCAATGCTGTCGGGCGCCTTGGAGATGCCGATCCCGCTGTCGATTTATTGATGTCCACCAGCCTCGAAGAAGCGATGGAACTCGCCAATGAAATCAATGATATTAATAAAGAGCGGCAGGAAATGGTTGCAGCAATGGCAGCGGAAGCGATTGCTGAAGTCGAGGAAAACTTCCCGCCGGAGTCAAATGGTGTCCTCATCATCGGGAGGGAAGGCTGGAACGCAGGAGTTGTGGGTATTGTGGCATCTAAACTTGTTGAACGCTTTTACCGGCCCACAATCGTATTGAGCTTTGACCGGGAAAAGGGGTACGCTAAAGGTTCTGCACGGAGCATTGCCGGTTTCGATCTTTTCGAAAGTCTTTCCACCTGCCGTGAATTACTGCCGCATTTTGGCGGACATCCAATGGCTGCTGGAATGACATTGAAAATTGAAGATGTTCAGGAGCTTAGGGACCGCATGAACTTGATTGCGAGGGAACAACTTAGCGAAGAAGACTTCACACCCATTACCAATTTGGACGGGTCTACGACTTTAGCTGAAGTTTCCATTCAAACGATTCAGGAGATGAGCTTGCTGGCGCCATTTGGGGTGACGAATCCCAAACCGAAGATCTTGATAGATTCGGTACAACTTTCAAGTGTCCGCAAAATTGGTGCCAACCAAAATCACTTGAAGGTCCAGCTTGAAGATGGTGAAAATCATAAACTTGATGGTGTAGGCTTCGGTCTCGGTCATTTTGTCGATGAAATAGCTCCGCACGCTGAAGTCTCGGTGATCGGAGAGCTTTCTATCAATGAGTGGAATAATATGAAAAAACCTCAGATCTTTGTCCAGGATGTCGCGGTAAACCATTGGCAGTTATTCGATTACCGCGGGAAAGGTCAAACTGAGAAGTGGCTTGCCGACATTCCTGCACAAAACCGGAAAATCGTCATTTTCTCGGAAGGTATTTATAGCAGGTATCCATTTTTACAAAACCATCCAGATCTCGTTCATATCAAGAATGAACTGGATGCAGAACAGCTCGACTGCTTCGAAGGTCATTTGGTATTTATGGACATGCCGCCGTCCAGGGAATATTTGAAACGGGTGATTGCCAATAAGAACCCTTCGCGTATCTACGCTCACCTTTCCCATGAACAGGACCATTTCCTAAGTACGATGCCAACGAGGGATCATTTTAAATGGTTTTATGCCTTCCTTGCGAAAAAGGGTCCGCTAGATGTGAAAAGATATGGTGATGACCTAGCCAAATACCGCGGCTGGTCAAGAGATACAGTGGATTTCATTTCAAAGGTGTTTTTTGAGCTTGATTTTGTTACAATAGAGAATGGGTTAATTATGCTCACAACCAATGCGAAAAAACGCGATCTTAGTGAATCTGAATCGTATACAAGAAAGAAAGAGCAATTTGAGCTTGAACAAGAGCTTGTTTATTCTTCCTATCAGCAATTATTCGATTGGTTCAATCATTATTTAGTTCATGAGGCAACAGACCTTGAGGAGGAAACAAAGCAATGGATTTAAAGCAATATGTAACAATTGTGCAAGACTGGCCAAAACCGGGTATTGTCTTCAAAGATATTACAACATTAATGGATAACGGCGCAGCTTATAAATACGCAACAGACCAAATCGTCGAGTACGCTCGTGATAAAAATATCGACTTGGTGGTCGGGCCGGAAGCACGCGGATTCATTATCGGATGTCCAGTCGCATACTCATTGGAAGTGGGCTTTGCGCCAGTGAGAAAAGAAGGAAAACTTCCACGTGAAACGATAAAAGTCGAATATGGATTAGAATATGGCAAGGATGTATTGACCATCCATAAAGATGCCATCAAACCTGGACAGCGTATCCTGATTACGGACGATTTACTTGCTACCGGGGGAACAATCGAAGCGACGATCAAATTGGTTGAAGAGCTTGGCGGAATAGTGGCCGGGATTGCATTCCTTATTGAATTAACTGACTTGGATGGTAAAGATAAATTAGAAGGCTATGATGTATTGACATTAATGAGCTTTTAATAAAGAGAGCACTCTGACCAGGGTGCTCTTTCTGTTTTACCCGATTTCACTGTATTTTGTCGAATTTCCAGTGAAAAAAAGCAGTAATCTTCATAAAATACACGTTTAACTCTTTACAACCTCCTCTTTTTTTTCGATAATAGTAATAATAAAGAGTTTTTCTGCTAATAAGTTTATTTGCACTTGTATCCGTTTAAGCGGATTTATTTTTTTTCGCAAAAATTGTCACGTTTTGCTGAATTAAGGGAAGTGCTACCAATCATACTCAATCCGGATCATATCCGGTGGCAGTTAAAGTGGGGTTAAGGTGATTAAATGGCTAATGATCAAATATTGACTGCCGAACAGGTTGTAGAACGGGCCAGCTTATATCTTCAGCCGGAAGAGGCTGAATTTATTCATAGAGCGTTTAAGTATGCAGAGTATGCTCATAGAGAACAATACCGTAAATCGGGAGAGCCTTATATTATTCATCCGATTCAAGTGGCCGGCATTCTAGCGGATCTTGAAATGGATCCTGCAACTATTGCAGCAGGTTTTTTACATGATGTTGTTGAAGACACGGAGGTCACCCTGAAGGATATTGAAGAAAATTTCAGTCCTGAAGTCGCCATGCTCGTAGATGGCGTGACCAAATTAGGGAAAATCAAGTATAAATCACAGCAAGAGCAACAGGCGGAAAACCATAGGAAAATGTTCGTGGCGATGGCCCAGGATATCCGGGTCATATTGATCAAGCTTGCCGACAGACTGCACAATATGCGGACATTAAAGCATCTGCCTCAGGAAAAGCAGAGAAGGATATCGAACGAGACGTTGGAAATCTTCGCACCGCTTGCTCATCGTCTTGGTATCAGTACGATTAAATGGGAACTTGAAGATACTGCATTAAGGTATTTGAATCCTCAGCAGTATTACCGAATCGTCAACCTGATGAAGAAAAAGCGTGCAGAACGTGAAAAATATTTAGAAGAAGTCGTTGATGAAGTGCGTAAAAACGTAGAGGAAGTCAACATTAAGGCTGATCTATCCGGAAGACCGAAACATATTTACAGCATTTATCGCAAAATGGCATTGCAGAATAAGCAGTTCAGCGAAATTTATGATTTGCTTGCGGTCCGTATCGTCGTCAATAGCATAAAAGATTGCTATGCCGTTTTAGGAATCATCCATACATGCTGGAAGCCGATGCCTGGCCGATTTAAAGACTATATCGCGATGCCGAAGACGAATATGTATCAATCGCTTCATACGACGGTGATTGGACCGAAAGGCGATCCGCTTGAAGTGCAGATCCGTACTTCAGAAATGCATCGCATTGCCGAGTTCGGGGTTGCTGCGCACTGGGCTTATAAAGAAGGAAAAGATGTTGGTGAACAGCCTTCATTAGAAGAAAAATTGACTTGGTTCCGCGAAATTCTGGAATTCCAGGATGACGCGACTAATGCCGAGGAATTCATGGAATCCCTTAAAATCGATCTTTTTTCTGATATGGTCTTCATTTTCACGCCAAAAGGCGATGTGATCGAGCTGCCATCAGGATCCAATCCGATTGACTTCGCTTACCGGATTCACTCGGAAATCGGAAACAAAACGATCGGTGCCAAAGTGAATGGTAAAATGGTGCCGCTGGATTATAAACTGAAGACTGGTGACATCATTGAAATTTTAACATCGAAGCATTCATATGGTCCAAGTCAGGACTGGCTTAAACTCACACAAACATCTCAAGCGAAAAATAAGATCCGTCAATATTTCAAAAAGCAGCGTCGAGAAGAAAACATCGAAAAAGGCAAAGAACTTGTTGAAAAAGAAATCAAGGAAATGGAATTCGATCTGAAGGAAATCCTGACTGCCGATAATATCAGGCGTGTTGCAGATAAATTCAACTTCCTCAATGAAGAAGATATGTATGCAGCGGTGGGATATAACGGAATAACAGCTCTTCAGGTAGCGAACCGCCTTACCGAGAAATGGCGTAAGCAGAAAGCGGTCGAGCAAGAGGCTGATATTTCAGAAGCAGTGGCCGATCTGAAAACCTTCTCCAATTCCTCTAAAAAACGCGACTCAGGTGTACAGGTTCCTGGTATTGATAATCTGCTTATCCGATTATCACGCTGTTGTAACCCAGTTCCCGGAGATGAAATCGTTGGTTATATAACCAAAGGCCGGGGAGTATCGGTCCATAGACAAGACTGCCCGAACCTGGATAGCGGGGATTGCGAACATCGCCTTGTTCCTGTTGAATGGGAAAGTACCATTAACGAACGCAAGGAATACATCGTTGAAATTGAAATCAGCGGGTATGACCGTCGCGGTTTATTAAACGAAGTGCTGCAAGCAGTCAATGAAACGAAGACCAATATTTCAGCGGTATCAGGTAAATCCGACAGGAATAAAGTGGCGACAATTCACATGTCGATTTATATTCATAACATTGCACATTTACAAAAGGTAGTCGACCGTATAAAACAAATTTCAGATGTTTATTCCGTCAGAAGGATTATGAACTAAGGAGTTTTTATTACCATGCGTGTTGTTTTACAACGTTCCAAAGCAGCCAAAGTCGTTGTGGCAGACCAAATAATCGGGCAAATCGAAAGTGGGCTCGTTCTTTTGGTTGGTGTCACCCATGGGGATACCATCGATGACGCTGCCTATTTGGCCGAAAAGATTGTCAATCTCAGAATATTTGAAGATGAAAATGAAAAGATGAACCACTCACTACTGGATGTAGGTGGTTCGATTTTATCCGTTTCACAATTCACCCTATACGGAGATTGCCGTAAAGGCCGTCGACCGAACTTCATGGACGCCGCCCGTCCTGAAGAGGCAAATGATATTTATGAAGCATTTAACGAGGAACTCCGCAAAAAAGGCGTCCATACGGAAACAGGTCAATTTGGTGCCATGATGGACGTTCAGCTTACGAATGATGGACCCGTTACATTAATACTGGACAGTAAAAAATAACCTGCTGCGGCAGGTTTTTTGTTTGGGCAAAAATCATTAAAAGCCAGCTTCGAAGGAAGCTGGCTCGTCTTTATTTAAAATACCGTGCCAATCCATTATAGATGGCGGAAGTGATTTTTTCTTGATACTCATTCGTTGTTAACGTCAATTCTTCCACTGGATTACTTAAATAACCTAATTCAATAAGTGTAGCCACCCGTTTGTTTTCACGGATAACATGAAAATTTCCGTAACGGGACCCGCGGTTGGGCACCTGCATGGTGGAACCGAGTGAATTCGCCAGTGTAGAGGCCAAACCTTGTTGATAGCCATGATAGTAGTAGGTTGTTATCCCGCTGGTAATCTGGTCCTTGGTGCTATCGTAATGGAGGCTGATGAAAGCATCCGCATTGTGGATATGTGAGGTGCCGACCCGGGAAGGAAGTGGAACATATGTATTCCCGCTTCTGGTCAGGATCACCTTTGCTCCTGCGGCCTGAAGTTTGTCCCGCAGCAACTCAGCCGTTCGGATCGTCAGGTTTTTCTCAAGAGTGCCACCGACCCCTACTGTACCGCTATCCCTGCCGCCATGGCCGGGATCGATCACGATGGTTTTATCCGCTAAATATTTTTCAACGCCCGGTCGTTGGATCTGCTCGGTATTCCCCTCTATCGTCACGATCCATCCGGCAACATAAGCGGTTTTCCCGCTCTTTAGTTTAATGGAATACCAGTCGCCATCCATACCTATGGCTTGGAACGTTTCACCTGCATTTGCCTGCTCTACGATCTCCGAGTTGCCATCGGGCTCACTTCTAAATATCGTTCCATCATGAATGATGGTAATCTCGTGTCCTTTTACATCCATCTTCTTTTTCTTTGGCGTTTGTTCAACATTCTCTTTTTCTAAGTACCAACTCACGACCCAGCCCTTTTTTGAACCGGAAAGCTGGATCTGCGTCATTTTTCCTTTTGTCTGCAAGACAGAGTATGTCTCGTCCTTATTCACCGAACCGATGACCTTACTGTTTAGGGAGGCGTCCTTCCGTACATGTAAACCTGATGCAGTCACTCTTGCAGTGGCATCTGACTTATTCACTTTCGGTAGATTTTTATCATCGCTTACTTGTATGTACGTTTCAGCTACCCAACCATGGGCACCTTGGAAATCAATTTCAGCCCATTCATTTTCAATGCGATAAACGGTCACTGACGTATTTTTATTCAGCTTTCCGAGAGAGGCACTGCTTTTTGAAGGTTCCGAACGAACATTGAGCCGGTCGACCAAGGTGACGCCGGTTTTTACGGCTTGGTTTGCATCTTCTTTTTTCTTGGATGAATCTTTTTTCACTGCATTTTTCTCGGAAGCTGGAGGAAGATTAAGGTAGTCAGAAGATACCCAACCACGAATTTCCGTTGTTTTAATCTCTATCCAATTTTCATTCTTGTCAATAATGTCAACAGCTGTTCCTTTCGTTAAGGAGCCAACTGTTTGAAATGTAGTGCCCGGACCTGTACGGACACGGACGGAGCTGCCGGTGATTACTCCCTGGCCGGATTCGTTCTTGACCTGTTTTGTATCTGATTTTTTCTCTACAAGCCAATTGGCAACCCATCCCGTTTTACCTGCAGCTATCTGTATTTCAATCCAGTCGCCATCTTCTTTTAGAATAGGATACGATTCCCCTTTTGCCAGTTTTTTTACGATAGGGAAACTGAGTCCAGCGCCTTCGCGGACATTGACCACTTTTGTCTTCACGATTATTTCCCCTTCATCTTTTCCAAATGCGTGATTGACCGGGAAAATAGCTGCCATTATCAGCAATAGGATCAGGCCGAATAGACCCGATTTCTTCTTCATAAGTTGTCTCTCCCTTTTTATGTCTATATGTATGTATTCTCGTTCAATAAAAATTTCCCTCTATCCCTATGTAAAAAACATTTTTTTAGGAAAGAATAAAACGTATAGAAGTATAGGAGGGAAACCACATGAAATTCAGCGAAAAAGATCAAACGAGCTTAAGCGGAGGCAATCAAGTATTAGGTGTCGATTTTCACGATTTTATCCAGAAGGAGCAAAGTGCAAATCTTGTTGAATTGGCGTCCGAGTTCGGAGTCAATGTCCGGACGATCAAAAACATGAAAAAACATTTGAACCAATAAAATGCGATAAAATCCTAAAGCCTATCTTGACATTTGATGTTAACGTCCGTATGATTATAAAATATCAGACTTATTACTGCAACAACCAATGATGGAGAAGAGTAATTAAGAAACACATGAAAAGAGAGGAAATGCCGGGGCTGAAAGCATTCCACATGATGACTTAATGAAAGAACCCTCCGTAGGCTTCACTCCGAACGGATTTTCTTAATAGGAGATGGACGTAAAACAGGCGTTAACTGTTTTTGAGCGGGGGCACAAATTTTTGTGCTTCAACTAGGGTGGCACCACGGGATATCCAACTCTCGTCCCTTGTAACGGATTAGTTACAAGGGGCGGGAGTTTTTTGTTTGAAAAAATCAGTATAGCGCCGTTTCAAAAAAGGCGCCTTGCTTTAAAGGGGGAAACATATATGTCCATTCAAATTCCTAGAGGTACACAGGATTTATTGCCTGGCCAGACGGAAATTTGGCAGTATATCGAAAAGACAGCGCGTGATATTTGTCACCGTTACCAATATAAAGAAATCCGCACACCGATTTTTGAGCACACGGAATTATTTTTACGTGGTGTAGGAGATACAACCGATATCGTACAAAAAGAGATGTATTCATTTCAAGACCGCGGTGAACGGAATTTGACCCTTCGTCCCGAAGGCACTGCATCAGTGGTCCGGTCATATATCGAGAACAAGATGTTTGGATGGGCTAATCAACCGGTCAAACTCTATTATATCGGGCCGATGTTCCGCTACGAACGTCCGCAGGCAGGCCGCTTCCGCCAGTTCGTTCAATTCGGCATCGAAGCTTTAGGAAGTAAAGATCCTGGAATCGATGCGGAAGTTTTATCACTTGCAATGAACCTTTACAAAGAACTTGGGTTGAAAAAGCTGAAACTTGTGATCAACAGCCTTGGTGATAAGGAAAGCCGGACAGCGCATCGGAATGCATTGATCAAACATTTTGAACCTCGTATTGGCGAGTTTTGCAGCGATTGCCAAAATCGTCTTGAAAAAAACCCACTGAGGATCCTCGATTGTAAAAAAGATCACGATCACGAATTGATGAAAACGGCGCCATCCATCATTGAATATCTAAATGATGACTCCCGTATTTATTTCGAAAAGGTGAAACAGCACTTGACGGATTTGGAGATTGAATTTGTAGAAGATCCGACACTTGTGCGGGGATTGGATTACTATAATCATACCGCCTTTGAAATCATGAGTGATGCGGAAGGCTTCGGGGCCATTACAACACTTTGCGGAGGCGGCCGATATAATGGGCTGTCTGAAGAACTTGGCGGACCAGAGACACCCGGAATTGGCTTTGCGCTAAGCATTGAACGCCTGATTGCAGCACTACAAGCGGAAAACATCGAGCTTCCAATCAAAAAGGGAATTGACTGCTACCTTGTTTCGTTAGGTGAAAATGCCAAGGATTATACAGTCAAACTCGCCCATCAACTGCGGAATGCCGGTTTTACTGTCGAAAAGGACTATCAAAACCGTAAAGTGAAAGCTCAATTCAAATCGGCCGACCGCCTGGAAGCAAGATATGTGGCGACACTCGGAGATGATGAATTGGAGAATAATAAAATCAATGTAAAGTTCATGGAAACCGGTGAACAAGTCCAGATGGATCTTGCTACATTCGTTGAACAATTCAAAAAGCTACAGGCTTAAGGGGGAAATACCATGTTTGGCAGAACATACTTCAATGGGGAAGTAACAGAAGCAGCTATTGGTGAAAAAGTAACATTAAAAGGTTGGGTACAAAAACGTCGGGATTTGGGCGGGGTCATCTTTATCGACCTACGTGATAGAAGCGGAGTCGTACAAGTCGTTTTCAATCCGGATATTTCAGCAGAAGCCTTGGCCACTGCCGAAAAGATCCGTAATGAATATGTCCTTGATATCCAAGGGACAGTCATCAAACGTGATGAAGCCAACTTCAACCCGAATGTAACAACAGGGACCGTCGAAGTTCAAGCCGAAAACGTTACAATTTTAAACGAAGCAAAAACTCCTCCTTTCATCATTGATGAAAGAACGGATGTTTCAGAAGATATCCGCCTGAAATACCGTTACTTGGACTTGCGTCGTCCGGCAATGTTCGAAACGTTGAAAATGCGTAACCAAACAACAAAAGCAATCCGTGACTACTTGGACGGTGAAGGCTTCCTTGATATTGAAACACCGATCCTAACGAAAAGTACACCTGAAGGAGCACGTGATTATCTAGTGCCTAGCCGTGTACACGAAGGGGAATTCTATGCACTTCCACAGTCACCGCAAATCTTCAAGCAGCTATTGATGGTATCCGGTTTTGAACGTTATTATCAAATTGCCCGCTGTTTCCGTGATGAAGATTTACGTGCTGACAGACAGCCTGAATTCACGCAAATCGATATTGAAACAAGCTTCATGAGCCAGGAAGATATCATTCAAACGGCAGAAAACATGATGGCTAAAGTGATGAAAGATGTTAAAGGACTGGACGTAACACTGCCATTCCCTAGAATGACTTACTTTGAAGCGATGAGCCGTTATGGTTCCGACAAACCCGATACACGTTTCGGAATGGAACTTAAAGATGTTTCGGAAATCGTCAAAGACAGTGATTTCAAAGTGTTCACTGGCGCCGTTGCAAATGGTGGACAAGTTAAAGCGATTGTCGTGAAGGGCGGAAATGCGGATTATTCCCGTAAAGATATTGATGGATTGGCTGAATTTGCAGCGATTTACGGTGCAAAAGGTCTTGCGTGGTTGAAAGTGGAAGAAGACGGTGTAAAAGGTCCAATCGCTAAATTCTTTGCTGAAGATCAACAGCAATTAGTATCTGTATTGGAAGCAGAAGTGGGCGATCTAATCTTATTCGTAGCGGATAAGAAAGGCATAGTTGCTGATGCACTTGGAGCACTCCGCATCAAACTTGGTAAAGAAAGAGGCTTGATCGATCAAAGCAAATTCAACTTCCTATGGGTAACGGACTGGCCATTACTTGAATATGACGAAGAAGAAGGACGCTATTATGCCGCACACCATCCATTCACAATGCCATTCCGTGAAGACATGGACAAACTGGAATCAGATCCAGCAAGTGTCCGTGCACAAGCGTATGACCTTGTCTTGAATGGTTACGAACTTGGCGGTGGATCACTGCGTATTTTCGAACGCGACGTTCAGGAAAAAATGTTCAAAGTACTTGGATTCACAGAAGAAGAAGCAAACGCACAATTCGGCTTCTTAATGGATGCATTCGAATACGGAACACCTCCACACGGCGGAATCGCCCTTGGACTGGACCGTATGGTCATGCTGCTTGCAGGCCGCACGAACCTTCGCGATACCATCGCGTTCCCGAAAACAGCAAGCGCAAGCGACCTGCTGGTTGACGCACCGAGTACTGTAAGCGACAAGCAATTGGCCGAACTTAGCCTAAGACTTGCTGCACTAAAAAAATAATAAATCTGGGAAAAATATGAAAAAATACCTAGGTGCTTTCTCTTGAAACGGAGTAAAGCATTATGATATGATGTTTTCAATAAGTAAGAGTCCTGATGTGTTCGTTCTTTAACCTATAAGTTTTGACCGAACACTTATAGTTACCGGGAGCACTAGTTTCCTGGCCGCGTAAATGCCTCCCTCGAAGAGGACTTACAAACGCGAGGAACCGAGCACCCACCTGCGGAGAGCGGGTTCAAAACAAAGGCGTAAACGGCACAATTGGGACTCTTATACCTTACAAAGCAACTCATGTTACTAAACATGGGTTTTTTTGTGCGTAAAAATAAGTGAAGAATGGAAAATCACGAGTCACACTATTTTTCAGATACCTTCGGGTCCGGTTTTTCTTGCATGAAAGATGGATCCGTTAATTGATGCACTTCACTAATGATTTAGCTGAGAGTGCTACTTCAATAACTTCTTTCATTGCTTCTAGTGGTTACATTATTTCAAATACTTCCCATCTCTACTATTTGAGTCAGAGTTAGAGAGCTTGTGGAGGTTGTTGGAATTACTGGGGGAAGTTCTCGCGGTACATAAAAAAACGCCATGCTTTCCATCATATAATAGAAAGAATAGCGTCCTTTTCATTTTTGGGTTAAGGATTTGTTTTAGCTTGATGGAATGAGGTGATGCTTGCTATTGATTATTTTTAACTTTCGTTCTTGTGAAGCTACGACGACCATCTAAACTAATAGGTGCCTCCCCGTCAATTGTAATTCTTCGAACAACTCTTTGTGCATTATCATAGTCATTTACTGCATAATGCTGAGTTGCACGGTTATCCCAGATGACGACATCTCCAGTATTCCAGCGCCAGCGAACGGTATTTTCTAATTGTGTAACATGTCCTTGGAGGACGGAGAACAATTGGGCTGAATCGAAGGAAGAAAGACCGACAAATTTTTTCACAAAATGACCGAGTAAAAGATGGCGTTCTCCGGTTTCAGGATGTACATGGACAACTGGATGTTCGGTTTCGTATAGAGTGGAAGTAAATACGTCTTTATAGTGACTATCAGCCTTTGAAGATACATTTGCGCGCTTTGCAGCATAATCAAAGTCATTTGTATGGATTGCCCATAATTGATCAGAAAGATTTCGTAATTCTGCTGGCAGGTTTTCATAAGCAGCGGTTGTATTCGCCCAAACGGTATCACCACCTACTTCAGGTATCACAACTCCCCGTAAAATGGAGTATTTCGGGTATGCGGCTTCAAACGTAACATCTGTATGCCATGAGTTTGCTCTACCACCACCATGATCAGAATTCAATTCCAATATATAATTTGAGCCATTCTTTACTGGAACAGTTGGATGAACAACTGGATTTCCAAGTAGTCTTGCAAAAGCTTCTTGTCCCTTATCATCTAGATGATCCTGATTACGGAAGAAAACAACTTTATGCTTTAAGATTGCCTCGCGGATTGATGTAACTGAGTTAGCATCCAGATCTTCAGAAAGTTTAACACCAGATATCTCCGCACCAATACGTGCAGCAACTGGGTTTACAACGATTGTTGATGAATTTTGAACTTGTTTGATATTACTCATTTTATTGCCTCCTTGTTTTTAGACCGCATAGCGGGCATTTAGGGTAAACCGATAATACAAAAGAAAGCCAGAGCATAAGAGCTCTGGCTTCCAGGTGACTGGTCAGCAATACGAATCCGAAATAATATAATTCCTATCGGTTTGATAAAATATTAAACTGGTAGGATAAGTATGTCAATTATTATTTTTGAATTTTTTGTTAATTAGGAAATGGCAAATTTGTTGTTTCAAATTGAAATGGATTCGTTGATTAAGATAACTTCCCAAAAAGAAATGAACATCCTTTATTAAAAGAGCTTCTCAGTTTTAGGGAACAGTCTTATGAATAGTTCAATCGATAATGGTACAGGAGATTGATAAATTTAGAATTATCTGAATTTAAGGTTGACTATTGGCAATTGACTTGTTAGTATAAGGGAAATAAATACATAGTATTTCAATGGGAATTATTAATTCATTGACCGGACAACCGGAGACTTCTCTTTAATTTAAAGTGATGTCTCCGGTTTTTTTGGTAGATGAACTAGCCGACTAGTCTTCTGGAGGCCTTTACAACGAGCGTTATTCGTTTGTGGTAAAGGTTTTTTCTATTGGAGGGAAGATGGAGGGAAAGGGAATTGCAGATTTTGAAGAGTTGGCGAGCAACAGGAATTTTATTAATAGCACTATTATCAGTCGTTTTATCGGTTGGATGTCAGGAGGAGAAAACGGTAGCGGAAAGTGAAGGGGAGTATGAAACTCTTAGTTTAAAATATGAGGGCTCTGTTGGTACTGTTACTTATCCAGAGTTAGCACAAGATTTAGGATATCTAAATCCAATTAAATTGGAATGGATAGGAAATACAACTAGTGGACCATCGTCTATTCAAAATGCAGCGACGGGTGAAACGGATTTTGGCGGTGCTTTTAACGGTGCGATTGCCAAATTGATAGCAAGCGGGGCACCCATTAAATCGGTCATTGGGTATTACGGCAGTGATAAAGATACATTTAGTGGTTATTATGTATTGGATGGCAGCCCGATTAAAAACGCTCGAGATTTAATTGGTAAAAAAGTCGGTATGAACACTATGGGAGCACATTCTGAATTCATTTTAAAAGAATATTTAAAACAAAATGGGCTAACGAATGAGGAAATTAAGCAAGTTACTTTAGTTGTTGTGCCACCAGTGAATACAGAACAATCGCTTCGACAAAAGCAAATTGATGTAGCGGTTTTAGGTGGAATGTTGCGTGATCGAGCATTAGAAAAAGGAGGAATCAGAAAGGTCTTTAGTGATTATGATTTGTTTGGCTCCTTTACAGCAGGAAGCATTGTCTTCAAAGAGGCATTTATTAAAGAAAATCCGAACACGGTGAAAAAGTTTGTAGAAGCAACAGCAAAAGCCATTGAATGGACACGAACAACGCCTCGAGAAGAAGTCATTGCTCGTTTTGAATCGATTATTGAGAAAAGGGGGCGTAAGGAAGATACAGAAACGATTCAATATTGGAAGAGCCCAGGTATAGCGGAGAAAGGCGGCTTTATTCAGGAACCAGAATTCCAAGTGTGGGTAGACTGGCTGGAGAAAAGTGGTGAGTTTAAAGAAGGTCAAGTAAAATTGGATGATTTATATACGAATGAATTTAATCCTTATAAAGATGAGTTGAAAAAAAAATAATGAGGTGATGGTATGATAGACAAAATTCAGTTTGAATATGTAAGTAAAGTTTTTAAAATAAGAGATTCAGATCAAAGAAAGGGAGCGGTTAAAGAGTTTACGGCCATTAAAAATGTTCATTTTTCCGTGAAAAGTGGAGAGTTTCTTACATTAGTAGGGCCATCAGGATGCGGAAAGTCGACGTTGCTTGATCTTCTAGGTGGTTTAACAAAGCCCACTTCGGGACAGATTTTGCTGGATGGAAAACCGATTGAGGGGCCTGGTTTAGATCGTGGGATTGTCTTTCAGCAGTATGCGTTGTTTCCTTGGAAAACAGCGAAAGGGAATATTGAATTTGGCTTAGAGTCAAAAGGAGTTCCAAAGAAGGAGCGGACAGAAATTGCCCGGCACTTTTTGTCACTAGTCGGATTATCAGGATTCGAAAATCGTTATCCTCACGAACTTTCAGGTGGAATGAAGCAACGTGTTGCCATAGCTCGGAGTTTGGCTTTTGACCCGGAAGTTTTATTGATGGATGAGCCATTCGCCGCACTGGATGCTCAAACACGGGAAACGTTGCAAACCGAATTGCTTCGAATCTGGGAGCAAACAAAGAAGACTATTGTTTTCATTACACATGGGATCGATGAGGCGGTATATTTAGGACAGCGTGTCGCAGTGATGACTTCTCGACCAGGAACCATTAAACAAATTATAGATAATCCTCTCCATTCAAGCAGTCAGGTAGAAGATTTACGCTCTACCACAGAATTTGCAAAGGCCCGTCACCAAATTTGGGATTTGCTTCGTGAAGAAGTGAGTAAAGCCCAAACATTTGAGAAAAAAGATCAATCTGCTTAATAAAAGCTGACATTTTATAGAAGAGGTGAAAAAATTGACTAGTTTTAATAAATCATTAACGGCTCCCATTCATACTTCGCAACGAATTCGTTTTTCTTTTAATTGGACTCGAAAGTTTGTGAAACAAACGGTAGCCATTTTTCTTTTACTTGTACTGTGGGAGGTAGCTCCCCGAATTGGTTTAGTTGATTCTACTTTCTTTCCGCCTTTTTCAAAAGTGGCAGAAGGTTGGTGGGGCTTGGTGATTTCAGGTGACTTATATGCCCACTTTCAAGCAAGTATTCGCCGTTCGTTTTTCGGATTTGGATTGGCCATACTCATTGCGATCCCTTTGGGTCTCATCATTGGATGGTATCCGTTAGCCAATGAACTGTTAAACCCGGTCTTAGAGTTGTTCCGTAATACAGCTGCATTAGCTCTATTGCCTGTCTTTATTTTACTGCTTGGTATTGGGGAAACATCCAAAGTTACAATTGTGTTATTTGCTTGTACTTTTCCGATTTTATTAAATACGATTAACGCTGTTCGAAATGTCGATCCGTTACTGATTAAATCAGCCAAATCAATGGGGTTACCATCCTACAAGTTGTTTTATAAAGTCATTTTGCCTGCTTCAATTCCGACTATTTTTACAGGAATACGTATGGCCGGGACAGCCTCTATTCTTGTTTTAATTGCCGCCGAAATGGTTGGAGCCAAGGAAGGATTAGGCTATTTAATTAATTATGCTCAGATGAATTTCCAAATCCCTCAAATGTATGCTGGTATTATTACCATTTCTCTGCTCGGTTTTATACTAAATTATCTTTTAGTGTCATTAGAGAGAAAGTTCTCAAGCTGGAAGACAAATCCAAATGAAAAATAAAAGAAAGAAGGAAATAGGATGACTAATTATAAGCAGGAAATGAAATTAGGCGCATTTTTCATGATACCGGGGCATCATGTCGCAGCTTGGCGGCATCCGGAAGCAGAAGCTCATCATGTGATGACTTTTGATTTTATAAAAAGGATGGCTCAAACAGCAGAGCGTGGAAAGTTTGATATGATTTTTCTTGCGGATGGGTATGCAGTAAGAGCCAAAAATCAAAAGGTAGTAGGGCAAACGGTGAATACTCTTTTTGAACCGTTCACGCTGTTATCCGCACTTTCTGCGGTCACAAAGCATGTCGGACTTGCAGGGACGGTATCGACTACCTATAATGAGCCATTTAATGTGGCGCGAAAGTTTGCATCTCTTGATCATCTGAGCGATGGCCGTGCTGCGTGGAATGTAGTGACATCAAATACGGAAGCAGAGGCGCGCAACTTTAACCAAGACCATCACTTACAGCATTCAAAGCGTTATGAACGTGCTGAAGAATTTGTCGATGTTGTCACGAAACTTTGGGATAGTTGGGAGGATGAAGCTCTAGTTTTTGATAAAGAATCGGCGGAATTTGCGGATTCTTCCAAAATACATTCGATTAATCATAAAGGAGAATGGTTTTCCGTTGAAGGACCATTGAATGTTTCCCGTCCAGTGCAAGGGCACCCTGTTGTCATCCAGGCTGGTTCTTCCGAAAACGGGAAGGAGCTTGCGGCACGCACTGCAGAAGTAATTTTCACAGCTTGGCAAACACTTGAAGAAGCTCAAGCATTTTATTCCGACGTTAAAGGAAGAATGGCGAAATATGGGCGATCTCCAGATGAGTTAAAAATCATGCCTGGCATCTTCCCGGTCATCGGCAGAACGGAAGAAGAAGCGGAAAAGAATAAAGCACTGCTCGAGGAACTCATTCCAGAGGATGCGGGGATTGCTCTTTTGTCTGGTATGATAAGTGTTGATTTATCAGGCTACCCAGTGGATGGGCCGTTGCCGGATCTACCTGAATTGGATCAGGTAAACGGTGGGAAAAGTCGTTTTAAGTTATTGAAGGACCTTGCTGATCGCGAAGGGCTGACGATTCGCAAACTGTATCAACGGATTGCCGGTGCCCGCGGACATAGAGAAATAAAGGGTACGCCTGAGCAAATTGCGGATCAAATGCAGGAATGGTTTGAAAATGGGGCAGCAGATGGATTCAATATAATGCCTCCTTATTTACCAGGCGGCCTGGATGATTTCGTCAACCAAGTCATTCCTGTGCTACAAAAACGCGGATTGTTCCGTACAGAGTACACAGGTAGTACTTTAAGGGAGAATTTAGGATTGAAACGACCAGCGAACACTCTGATTGCTAAAGTAAAAGAACCGATATAACGGATGTTAGGAGGAGACGTGAACTTTGTTCTTTTCTGTTTCTATAGGTTTTCTTGACTGGAGATGAAAATCATAAATGGAAACAAAAATAATTCTATAGGAAATGAGGATGGATATAATGAGTTTACCTAATGAAAATGTTGAGCAACTTTCAAGTGAGGTTAAAGAATATCGTAAAGCTGAGCACTCTGTTAGTCCCTTGTTTTTAAATCGCTGGTCTCCTCGTGCTTATTCTGATCGGAAGATTTCTGACGATGATTTGTATAGTGTTCTTGAAGCTGCACAATGGGCACCTTCATCTTTCAATGATCAGCCTTGGCGCTTTATTGTAGCTAAAACAGAACCACAACTAAAGATTTTTCATGAGTTCTTAATTCCTTTTAATCGGGCTTGGGCAGAAAAAGCCCCTGTTCTTGTTCTAGTAGCATCAAGTACACGTAGAGAGAATGGCGATCCAAACGGAGCACATGCGTTTGACGCCGGAACTGCTTGGGGTTACTTAGCGATTCAGGCAACTTTACTGGGACTTAGCACACATGCAATTGGAGGATTTGATAAAGATAAAGCCCGAAACTTGTTGAATGTGCCAGATGATTTTGATCTTCATGCAGTCATTACCATTGGCTATCGTGGTGAAAAAGAAGCACTCGAAAAGAATTTGCAAGATCGAGAGAATCCAAGCACCAGAAAGCCATTAAAAGAAGTTGTTTTTGAAGGAGCAATAAATTCGTAAACTAAAATATATTTCTAGTAATAATCGGAGCAGACTAGGAGATCTCTGTTGTTTACGGTGACCAAAATCAAAAGTTGCTGAATAGAGTCATTAGCTTATAACATGGATTTTATCGTCGATCAGTCTACTAGAGACTTTAACCCTAAGGAGTTTTTAAGCCTAAGAGTTAAAGTCTTTTCTATCTAGAGGGGAGGTGTAGGATATGCAATCATTGTTGGTTGTTGGTGGAGATAAACTCGGTAACATCACCAAAAAGCTAGAGCAGGAAGGGTATAAGGAAGTGATTCATTTAAACGGAAGAAACACACGGATGACTCGAAAGGAAATACCAAGGAAAATAGATTTAATCTTAGTTTTGACTGACTATATTAATCATAATCTTTCAATAGTTATTAAAAGAAAAGCCCAAAAACAGGAGATTCCCATTCGTTTTTCTAAACGTTCCTGGTGCTCCATATATACTGAATTGAAAAAAACATGATTCATAGCTAATCTAGGTGAAAATCAAATAAGTTATGGGTAAGAAAAAGACTGAGAACGCAAAAGGAGGAAGCTGAAGATGGAAGAGAAATTTCCAGTAATAAAGGGCGCAGAATCGTTTGATTTTAAGGGAAACGAAATTGGTATTTTGATTTCACATGGATTTATAGGCACTCCACAAAGCGTACGATTTCTAGGTGAAAGACTTGCTCAATATGGATATACCGTTATAGCTCCGAGGTTAAAAGGGCACGGTACCCATTACTATGATTTAGAAAAGTGTACCCAGGAAGAATGGTTTTCCTCACTGGAAAAAGGATACCAAGAGTTAAAAAAACGGTGCACAAGTATTTTTGTTATGGGCCAGTCCATGGGAGGAACATTGACACTTTGGCTTGCTCGTAAGTATCGTGATATTAATGGCATTATCTTGATTAATTTAGCCTTAACAGTTCCAGCATACGAGTATTTAATGGGAGAATCAAATCCGAGGTTTATTGACGAAGGTAATCCTGATACTAAAGCAAAAAATGTTTATGAAATCGCTTACCGAAAAGTACCTTTAAAAGCGATCCATGAACTGCAAAAGCTAATGGAAAAAACCTCTGCTATACTGTCACATATTCATTGTCCGGTTTTAGGTGTTAAATCAGCGGTGGACCATGTCGTACCTCCTGAGAATACGGATTATATTCTCGAAAACATAGGATCAAAAACTAAGGAAAGGGTCGTTCTGCAAAATTCTTACCATGTGGCATCTATGGATCATGACAAAGACCAAATTGTGAAGGAATGCCACCGTTTTGTTCAGCAACAAGTTGGTCACGGTGTTGTTTATCAATAATCAGAAAAAAATTTTTATTTTAATTCATACTTAGCATATGTGTTTAATGTATTTTAAATATCTAGAAAAATTTGAGTAGGTAAAGGATCTCCATTCAAGATAAGGGTATCTTGAATGGAGATCCTTTTTTGCAATACATTGAAAACTAACCAAAGGGTGAGAAGTAAACGAGGATAGAATGTATTAGAAAAGATCCCAAACTAAGGAGTAAACCTCATTTAACTCTCGATTATGATTTAAATATCCTCATATAAGTAACATTCCACAATCTAGAATCGTAAATTAAAGTAAGGTTGAAAATAATAATCAGCCAAGGATGGAAAGTAGTGAGGGCTTTGAAGGATTTATTGTATGCAAAGAGGAAAGAGATGCTTCAATTGTTGGAGCAGCTAGTGAATATAGATAGTGGTTCTCGTACAAAAAAGGGTATTGATGAAATTGGTTCGATTTTAAAAGCGAAATTTGAAAGTCTTGATTTTATCGTGAACGTCGTTGAGCAAAAGCATTATGGAAATCAGCTGGTCATTCAGCATCGTGACGCAAATCAACCGCATATTCTTGTAGTCGCACATATGGATACGGTATTTCCGGAGGGGACAGCGCAAAAACGTCCTTTTAAAGTAAAAGGGAATCGGGCATTCGGACCTGGTGTAGCAGATATGAAGTCTAGCTTGGTTGAACTTTTTTATGCGATCCTTTGCTTGAAACAGACGGGGCAGACAGGCTATAAGCATATCCAGATCATTCTCAATAGTGATGAAGAAATCGGATCTCCGTCGTCCGCTTCACTCATCTCGGAAAAAGCGGTCAATAAAAAGTTCGCGTTAATTCTTGAACCGGCAAGGACGGATGGTTCACTAGTCACGGCAAGAAGGGGCTGCGGTCAATTTAAAGTGGATATTGTTGGGGTGGCCGCCCACTCGGGGATCGAACCGGAAAAGGGCCGAAGTGCCGTTGAAGAATTGGCTCATAAGATCATCGCTTTACATCAATTGAATGATAAAAAGGAAGGAATCAGCGTTAATGTCGGCATGATTGAAGGTGGTTCCGCAGTCAATATGATCGCTTCCCATGCGGCTGCCTTTGTGGATGTGCGGATCTCTGAAAAAAAGCAGGAAGATATCATCCTCAAACAAATGAAAAAAATCTGTGCCGAAACGTATATTCCAGGAACGAAAACGACATTAAGCGGGAAAATGGACCGGTCTCCCATGGAAAAGAATGAGAAATCGAGCCTGCTATTAGAGACGATCCGTCAAGCGGGGAAAGAAATCGGAATCCCCATCACCGATACGGCCACGGGTGGAGGTTCGGATGCCTCCATTACCTCTGAATTGGGAATAGCGACGGTAGATGGACTCGGACCCATTGGAGGGAATGCACATGGTGAAGGTGAGTATTTGGAAATTCCAAGCCTGACGGAACGGACACTTCTATTGGCCACTGTCCTTCAAAAATTATCAAAAATGACCTAGTATACTAATTCCGATTAGACTGCTCATATTTCGCTTGTCATAAATGATGTTTATGATATATTGTTAATTGGGAAGCTAAATAAGAACAGAATTTATTGGAGTTGAACATATATGCTGCATCAGTTTTCACGAAATGAATTAGCAATTGGCAAGGAAGGCATCGAAATATTGAAAAACACGACCGTCGCTGTCCTAGGGGTAGGCGGCGTAGGTTCTTTTTCAGCTGAAGCTTTGGCACGTACGGGGGTCGGCCGCATTATTCTTGTCGATAAAGACGATGTCGACATCACAAATGTAAACAGACAGATTCATGCTCTTTTATCAACAGTCGGCCAACCGAAGGCGGAATTGATGAAAAATCGAATTCAAGACATCAATCCCGATTGCGAAGTGATCGCTCTTAAAATGTTCTATACAGAAGAAACGTTTGAAGAATTCTTCAGTTATGGCCTGGACTATGTCATAGATGCATCCGATACGGTGATTTATAAGATGCATGTGATGAAGGAGTGCTTGAAACGGAATATCAAGGTGATTTCAAGTATGGGGGCAGCTAATAAAATGGACCCAACCCGTTTTCAAATTGCCGATATCTCCAAAACGCACACAGATCCGCTAGCTAAGGTCATTCGTACTAGATTACGAAAAGAGGGCATTACAAAGGGAATCCCCGTTGTCTTCTCCGACGAAAGCCCGATTGTCATTCGTGAGGATGTCCGAAAGGAAGTCGGCAATGACGAGGCAAAAATCCGTAAAGCCCAAATGCCGCCATCTTCGAATGCCTTCGTTCCATCTGTAGCTGGCTTAATTGCTGCAAGCTGGGTGATCAATGATATTTTAAAAGACATTGAAGTTCGCCGTGTAAACGATTGATAAACTGTTGACTGACTCTATACAGGGTCAGTTTTTTTGTTTGGAAATAGTAGATATTCCCTTTTAATAACTTTTTTATCCATATCATATAGACGGGGTCGAAAGAATGAGATACACTATTTTCAGAATATTATTTTTATTCAGATATTCTATTTGTTTAAAAGAACACACAAAACAAGGGGGTTTCAAATGAAGAAGAAAAAGCTAGCAGGAGTGTTTCTATCACTTTCATTGGTTGCAGGGGCGCTGGCAGGTTGTAATGGAGATTCGAAAACTAGCAGTTCAAGTGGGGGTTCATCCGATTCGGGTGACACAATTAAAATTGGGGCCAACCTTGAATTGTCTGGAGGTACGGCATCATTCGGCCAATCGGCTGCCGATGGTTTGAAACTGGCCATCGATGAAATTAATAAAGAAGGTATCAATGGTAAAAAATTAGAAATCGTTAAGGTTGATAATAAATCAGATGCAGCAGAAGCTACCAGCGGATCGATTAAGCTAGTAAGTCAGGACAAGGTTGTGGCTGTAGTCGGATCAGCTACAAGCACAAACACATTGGCACAGGTCCAGGTGGCGCAGGATAATAAAGTTCCTCTACTCACACCAACTGCAACAAATCCCGATATCACCAATAAAGCCGGAAAATTAAATGATTATGTGTTCAGAACATGCTTTATCGATCCATTCCAAGGAACGGTGGCCGCTAATTTCGCATCTGACGAAATAGGGGCGAAGACGGCAGCAATCTATGTGGATAGCGCAAGTGACTATTCTAAAGGATTGGCCGCTGCGTTTAAAGAAGCGTTTACTGCCAAGGGCGGTAAAATCGTCGCAGAAGAAGCATATGTTACAAAAGACACTGATTTCCGCTCTACATTGACACGCATCAAATCCGCAAAACCAGAATTCGTTTTCCTTCCTGGCTACTATGAAGAAGTCGGATTGATCTTAAAACAGGCGCGTGAAGACGGCATAGACCTTCCATTCATGGGTGGAGACGGCTGGGATTCCCCGAAAGTCGTTGAAATTGCCGGAGCGGAAGCGCTAAAAAATACTTATATCACCAATCACTATTCACCAGAAGATGAAGATGCAAAAATCCAGGATTTCGTTGCAGCCTTCAAAAAGGAATATAATAAAACACCGGATGCTTTTGCCGCACTTGGCTATGACACTGGGTACTACCTGGCTGATGCCATCAAAAGATCTGGGGATGCCTCTCCTGAAAAAATCAGACAAGCATTGGAAGAAGTCAAGGATCTTCAATTAGTTTCCGGAACGCTGAACCTTGATGAAAATCATGATCCTATCAAATCAGCCACCATCTTGGAATATGTAGATGGTAAACAAACATTCAAGACAAAAATCAATCCATAATACCTTATGTGGATAGGGGGCATATTCCCCCTATTCTATATTCACTTAAAAAACACCTTATCGGGGAGAGTGCAATATGGAACTGATTCAGCAATTGGTAAATGGCATTTCACTCGGCAGCATTTATGCGTTGATCGCTCTTGGTTATACGATGGTATACGGGATCGTCAAGCTCATAAATTTCGCCCATGGCGACGTATTCATGGTTGGTTCATTTGTAGGGTTTTATGCCATTACGGTAATGGACTTATCTTTCATCCCGGCTTTATTGATTTCGATGTTCACTTGTGCCATTTTTGGTGTGTTAATTGAACGAATTGCTTATAAACCTCTTCGTAATGCAACACGGATTGCGGCCTTGATAACGGCCATCGGTGTTTCCCTTCTAATAGAAAATGGGCTGATTTACATCCGGGGCGCCCAGCCGGAAGCCTATCCAAACAATGTCCTTCCGATGGATAAACTCGATATTTTGGGAGTTTCCATCAGCAGTCAATCGATATTGATCTTATCTGTATCCATCATATTAATGATCATCCTACAATTTGTTGTCCATAAAACCAAAATCGGCAAAGCGATGCGTGCCGTTTCATTCGATTCCGAAGCGGCAAAGCTTATGGGAATCAATGTGAATAATACGATTTCAGCTACATTCGCCATAGGTTCGGCCCTGGCAGGAGCAGCCGGTGTCATTTTTGGAATCTACTATATTAAAATCGAGCCGCTAATGGGTGTTCTTCCAGGCCTTAAAGCATTTGTTGCAGCCGTTTTGGGCGGCATCGGCATTATTCCGGGAGCGATGGTCGGCGGACTGTTGCTTGGAGTCATCGAGGCTTTGGTCAGTGCTGCCGGTTACTCATTATGGCGCGATGGTGTGGCTTTTATCGTTCTTATCTTGATTTTGATTTTCTTGCCGCAGGGACTATTCGGTAAAAATAAAAGAGAAAAAGTATAGGGGAGACAAGGCGATGACTACTTTAAAGAATTCAAAGGGTTTTTGGCTCTCGATCGTGCTCGCACTTATTTTTTTCGGAATCATGCAGTTCTCCATTTCAAGCGGTATGCTCAATCCATTTTATATCAATACACTCATGTTCATCGGGATCAATATCATGCTGGCGACGAGCCTTCATTTAATCATTGGAATAACCGGGCAATTCTCGATCGGACATGCAGGGTTTTTAGCGGTAGGGGCCTATGCTTCGGCCGTAATGACAATGAAGTTGGAATTGCCTTTCATCATAGCCATATTGGCTGGCGGCATCATCGCCGCTGCTGCCGGTATGATGATTGGGATACCAAGCTTACGTCTAAAGGGGGATTACTTGGCGATAGCAACACTCGGTTTTGGTGAAATTGTCCGGATCGTCCTATTGAATATTGAATATGTAGGCGGGGCAAGCGGAATGCAGGTATCCCATCTGACTACCTGGCCATGGGTATTTGCCTGTGTCATGATTACCGTTATCGTCATCCGGAATTTCACCAATTCGACTCACGGACGTGCATGCATATCCGTAAGAGAAGACGAAACGGCCGCAGATGCAATGGGTATCAATACCACCTATTACAAAGTGGCGGCTTTCGTCATCGGCGCATTTTTTGCCGGAGTTGCCGGATCGCTTTATGCCCATAATTTCTATATTATCCAGCCGTCAAATTTCGGTTTTCTAAAATCCTTCGATATTCTGATTTTCGTTGTTCTCGGCGGACTTGGAAGTCTGTCAGGTTCAGTCTTGGCGGCAATTTTACTGACAATCGTGACAACATTCCTTCAGGATTATCCGGAAACGAGGATGATCATTTACAGTCTTGTCCTGATCTTGATGATGATCTTCCGCCCGCAGGGTTTAATGGGGACAAGGGAAATCTCGACACTGTTCACCCATAAAAAGACGAAAGGGGGTCCAAAGGATGGAAGCCACAATACCGTTGCTTAAAGTAGATTCGGTGGGTATCCGTTTTGGTGGATTGAAAGCCGTATCGGATGTGAACGTAGAATTATTTCCAGGGGAACTTGTTGGACTGATCGGACCGAATGGAGCTGGGAAAACGACCTTTTTCAATTTGTTGACGGGCGTGTACGTCCCTACAGAAGGAACGATTGCCTTAAATGGGGAAAATCTAAAAAAACAACCTCCTTATAAAATTACGAGAAAAGGAATCTCGAGGACCTTTCAAAATATCCGCCTTTTCAGTGAGCTATCTGTGATCGATAACGTAAAGGTCGCTTACCACTCACTTGCCAAGCATGCGATTGTAAGCTCCGTATTCAGGTTGCCGGGACATTTTTCCGGGGAGAAGGATATGGATGAAAAGGCGTTGGAATTCTTGAGGATTTTCAACTTGGACCATTTTAAAGATGAAAAAGCGAAGAACCTTCCATACGGACAGCAAAGGCGGCTGGAAATTGCACGCGCTCTTGCCGCAAATCCGAAACTTCTTTTATTGGACGAACCTGCAGCCGGAATGAACCCGCATGAAACGAAAGAATTGATGAATCTCATTGCTTTTATCCGGAAGGAATTCAATCTTACTGTCTTACTGATCGAACATGATATGTCGTTGGTGATGGGGGTATGCGAACGGATTTACGTGCTTGATCATGGACAGCTTATCGCTCACGGAAAGCCGGAAGAAATTCGTAACGATCCAAAAGTTATCGAAGCGTATCTCGGCGAGGAGGTTTCATGATGCTGAAAATTGAGGACATCAATGTGTATTACGGGAACATCCAAGCGCTAAAAGGGGTTTCCATGGAAATTAACCAAGGGGAGATCGTCACTTTGATCGGAGCGAATGGAGCGGGGAAAAGCACGCTGCTCAAAACGATTTCCGGGCTGTTAAAACCTAAGCAGGGAAAGGTTTTATTCGAAGGCGATCCCATTGGAGGAAAAGCAGCACAGTCCATCGTTAAAATGGGCATATCCCATGTACCTGAAGGCCGCCGTGTCTTTGCCAATATGACCGTGGCTGAAAACCTGGAGCTTGGAGCCTATTTACGAAAAGACAAAGAGGGTATTAAAAAAGATATGGAAAAGGTTTATGAGTTGTTTCCGAGGCTGCTTGAGAGAATCAAACAACAGGCTGGCACACTATCAGGCGGTGAACAGCAGATGCTTGCAATGGGCCGCGCTTTAATGGCGAAACCACGTTTATTACTGCTTGATGAACCTTCCATGGGACTTGCACCGCTGCTGGTGAAGCAAATATTCAACATCATTCAGGAAATCAGTGAGATTGGTACAACCATCCTTTTAGTCGAGCAAAACGCCAACCTTGCTTTATCCATTGCCGATCGTGCTTATGTCGTTGAAACCGGAAGAATTGTCCTCTCGGGCAAAGCCGAGGACCTTACATCAAGTGAAGAAATAAAAATGGCTTATTTAGGAGGCCATTAAAACCGCCGTTCGGCGGTTTTTTTTGTGGAATCGATGATGGGATTATGCAAAATATATGAAATCGAATAAGAAAACCAAGAAGTTTCATGCAGCATTTTATACATTCAAGATAGTAAAATTCAATTTTGAAATAGGAATTAAGACTAAAAATAGAGAAATGAACTGGGTTTAATTCCCTATCGATGTGCTTGTATTTTGGTAAAAATGTTATAAAAAGGATGATAATAAAGTGAGAATGAATAAAATTTTTTGAGAAAAAAACAAGGGATTTACAATATTGATATAATTAAATTATCAGTTTTTTCTGATTTTATCCTTTATTCACGCAATATTTAAAATATATAGGTATAAAAATGACATCGTGCTATCTGTGAAAAATATCCCATTTAACGAAATTTTCTCATAATTATTGTATAGACGGAATGAAAATTATGCGGTAAACTATTTTTCGAAATATTAATTTAATTTAAAAAATTTCATCTAATCAATTTTTTCTGGGGCGTCTTGAATAAATATTCATGCATCAGAGCGATGATTACAAAATGGAGGGATTATTTATGAAGAAGAAAAAACTAGCAGGTGCATTCCTTTCTCTGACACTTGCTGCAGGTGTACTAGCAGGTTGTTCCGGCTCTGGATCATCAGAAAAATCAAGCGGGGATGGAGATACGATCAAGATTGGTGTCAACCTTGAATTATCAGGCGGCGTAGCATCATATGGTCAATCAATTGCGGAAGGCCTTGAACTTGCGACAGCAGAAATCAATAAAGAAGGCATTGACGGAAAAAAAATCAAACTAATAAAAGTAGATAATAAATCAGAAGCGTCTGAAGCAACAAGCGGGGCAATCAAGCTGACATCACAAGATCAGGTTGCAGCGATCGTAGGTGCAGCGACAAGTACGAACTCGATTGCACAAGTACAGATTGCACAAGATAATAAAGTGCCGGTCATCTCACCTTCTGGTACAAGCCCTGAAATCACTTTCAGCAAGGATAAATTGAACGATTACATTTTCAGGACAAGCTTCATCGATCCGTTCCAAGGAACGGTTGCAGCGAATTTTGCCACAAAAGAAATCAAAGCAAAAAGTGCAGCCATCTATATTGACAGCTCAAGTGATTATTCAAAAGGATTAGCGGCAGCCTTTAAAGAACAATTCGAAAAAAATGGCGGAAAGATCGTGGCTGAGGAAGCCTACATTGCGAAGGATACTGATTTCCGTTCCACATTGACTCGTCTGAAATCAGCAAAACCTGATTTCATCTTCCTTCCTGGTTACTATGAGGAAGCTGGTCTGATCGTGAAGCAAGCACGTGAAACTGGATTGGACGTTCCATTCATGGGCGGCGACGGCTGGGATTCTCCTAAGCTAGTTGAAATTGCCGGTGCAAAAGCGTTAAATAACACGTTCATCACGAACCATTATTCTTCAGGTGACCCTGATGAGAAAATTCAGAATTTTGTGTCTGCATTTAAAGCGAAGTACAAAGATAAATCCCCGGATGCATTTAATGCTCTAGGATACGACACAGGATATTTCCTTGCTGATGCAATCAAACGTGCTGGTTCAGCTGATTCAGAAAAAATTAAAGAAGCATTGGAAAAAACGAAAGACCTTGAGCTTGTAACAGGTACATTTACATTGGATGAAAAACATAATCCAATCAAATCCGCTACCATTCTTGAATTTAAAGAAGGAAAACAAGTATTCAACACTAAAATCAATCCTTAATTTCGGAGAACAAGTCCAAACCTTTCGCCGGCCCTTCTTCCATAAGAAGGTGCTGGCGAATTCTCATTTTTCAAGTATACCAGGTCACAGAAACTTCCCTTAAGTGGATGCAAAGAGTCTGGACTTATCACATTATAAAATTAGATTTTTCAAGGAGAGTCGAACATGGAATTGATACAACAGTTAATAAACGGGGTTTCACTAGGAAGTATTTATGCCCTTATCGCTCTCGGTTATACGATGGTTTACGGGATTGTTAAATTGATAAACTTTGCACATGGTGATGTTTTCATGGTCGGCTCATTCGTTGGATTTTACTCGATAACGGTGCTGGATCTATCATTCGTGCCAGCCCTATTAATCTCGATGACAGTCTGTGCGCTTTTTGGAGTATTGATCGAGCGTATTGCGTACAAGCCATTGCGTAACGCAACGCGTATTGCCGCCCTTATCACCGCTATCGGTGTTTCACTTTTGATCGAATACGGATTCATCTATGTTCGTGGTGCACAGCCGGAAGCTTATCCGAATGATGTATTGCCGACGGACAAGTTCAATATTTTCGGAGTTTCCATCAATAGTCAATCCATTTTGATTTTTGGAGTGGCTGTCGTTCTTATGATCATTCTTCAAATCATCGTTCATAAAACAAAAATAGGTAAAGCCATGCGTGCCGTTTCCTTCGATACAGATGCTGCTAAACTGATGGGAATAAATGTTGATAACACGATTTCTGCCACCTTTGCAATCGGTTCCGCACTAGCTGGGGCAGCAGGCGTCATTTTCGGTATTTATTATATCAAGATCGAGCCGCTTATGGGTGTGCTTCCAGGGTTGAAGGCTTTTGTTGCCGCCGTACTTGGAGGGATCGGGATTATACCGGGGGCGATGGTCGGTGGCTTGTTGCTTGGTGTCATCGAGGCTTTGGTCAGTGCAGCCGGTTACTCACTATGGCGTGATGCGGTAGCCTTCGTCGTACTGATTCTTATCTTGATCTTCATGCCACAAGGCTTATTCGGTAAAAATAAAAAAGAAAAAGTATAGGGGAGACAAAGCAATGACTACAATTAAGCGAGCAAAAGGTTTTTGGCTCTCGATTTCACTATCATTGATCTTTTTCGCCGTAGTTCAAGTGTTAATCGGCGGCGGATCGCTAAATCCTTTTTATCAAAATACGCTCATGTTCATCGGAATCAATATCATTCTGGCAGCGAGCCTTCACTTGATCATCGGGATAACCGGGCAGTTTTCCATTGGACATGCCGGATTTCTTGCAGTCGGCGCCTATGCTTCAGCCGTTATGACCATGAAGTTGGAAATGCCATTTGCTTTAGCATTGATAGTAGGCGGTTTGGTTGCAGCGTTGGCCGGGTTGATCATCGGTATCCCGAGCTTGCGTTTAAAGGGTGATTACCTGGCGATTGCGACCCTAGGTTTTGGGGAAATCGTCCGGATCATGCTTTTGAATATCGATTATGTCGGCGGGGCGAGCGGCATGCAGGTTTCCCATTTGACGACTTGGCCATGGGTGTTCGCTTCCGTAATCGTTACGCTCATCGTCATCAGGAACTTCACAAGCTCTACACATGGAAGAGCCTGCATATCGATCCGTGAGGACGAGACGGCTGCCGATTCGATGGGAATCAATACGACCTATTACAAAGTTGTCGCATTTGCGATCGGTGCTTTTTTCGCCGGTATCGCTGGAGGGCTATACGCTCATAATTTCTATATCATCCAACCATCGAACTTCGGCTTCCTGAAGTCATTCGATATCTTGATCTTAGTCGTACTTGGTGGTCTTGGAAGCCTGTCGGGAGCCGTATTGGCTGCCATATTGCTGACTGTTGTCACGACATTCCTTCAAGATTATCCTGAAACACGAATGATCATCTACAGTCTTGTGCTAATCGTCATGATGATTTATCGTCCACAAGGGTTAATGGGGACAAAAGAAATAACTTCCATGTTCAAACGTAAAGGAGGCAGCAGCCATGAAAACAAAAACACCGCTGCTTAAGGTCGATTCAGTCGGCATCCAATTCGGGGGGCTTAAAGCCGTTTCTGATGTTAACGTCGAGTTATATCCTGGGGAATTGGTTGGCTTGATTGGACCGAACGGCGCTGGGAAAACGACTTTTTTCAACTTGCTGACAGGGGTATACGTCCCGACGGAGGGCACGATTTCTTTAGAAGGCGAGGACTTGAGAAAAAAGCCGCCATATAAAATCACACAAAAGGGAATCAGCCGGACATTCCAGAACATTCGCTTGTTCAGTGAACTTTCCGTGATCGATAATGTTAAAGTTGCCTATCATTCCCTTTCGAAACATAGCATTTTAAGTTCGATCTTCCGTATGCCGATCCATTTTAAAGGGGAAAAAGAAATGGATGATAAGGCGATCGAGTTCCTGAAGATATTCAACCTGGATCAATATAAGGATGAAAAAGCGAAAAACCTGCCATATGGTAAACAAAGGCGTCTGGAAATCGCACGTGCACTTGCCGCTAATCCAAAACTGCTTTTACTGGATGAACCTGCAGCGGGTATGAACCCTCAGGAAACGCACGAACTGATGAACTTGATTGCCCTCATCCGGGAGAAATTCGATCTGACCGTATTATTGATCGAGCATGATATGCCGCTCGTCATGGGTGTATGCGAACGCATATATGTACTCGATCACGGACAACTGATCGCTCAAGGACAGCCAGAGGAAATCCGTAACAATCCAAAAGTCATCGAGGCCTATCTGGGCGAGGAGGTTTCATAATGTTAAATATTGAGGACATTAACGTCTATTACGGAAACATTCAAGCCTTGAAAGGGATCTCGCTTTCTATTAATGAAGGCGAAATCGTCACCTTGATCGGAGCGAACGGAGCCGGGAAGAGTACGATGCTGAAAACCATTTCCGGCCTATTAAAACCAAAACAGGGGAAAATCATCTATGAAGGGCAATCCATCGGCGGGAAAGCTGCACAATCCATTGTGAAAATGGGCATTTCCCACGTACCTGAAGGCAGAAGGGTCTTTGCTAACATGACCGTTGAAGAAAACCTTCAACTCGGTGCCTATTTACGGAAAGACAAGGCAGGCATCAAGCAGGATATGGAGAAAGTCTATGAATTATTCCCACGTTTGCTTGAGCGTTTGAAGCAGCAATCCGGAACCCTATCAGGCGGGGAACAACAAATGCTCGCAATGGGCAGGGCGCTCATGGCCAAGCCCCGGCTGCTATTATTGGACGAGCCATCGATGGGACTCGCCCCATTATTGGTGAAACAAATCTTTAATATCATTGAAGAAATCAATAAAACGGGTACAACCATCCTACTGGTCGAACAAAATGCCAACCTAGCCCTATCCATCGCAGACAGAGCCTATGTCGTCGAAACGGGCCGAATTGTTCTATCAGGCAAATCAGAAGAACTGACAGCAAGCGAAGAAATCAAGAATGCCTATTTAGGCGGACATTAAACTGCTTTATAGCACTGTAGGCAAACTCGGTAATAATTGAGTTTGCTTACAGTTTTTTTGGCTTATAATATTTGACCATTGATTTCCACTGCAGGCACTCGCCTTCCGCGGGCGGTCCGCCCTCGGCGCATTGCGCCTGCGGGGTCTCCCTTGGACGCGTATTCCCGCAGGAGTCTCGTACCTTCCGTTTCAATCAACTGTGTTTTAACAGTTAGATAGAACCACTTTTGACGACAAACTGATACCGCTTATAGCGGTTTTTTTCTTTTGCCAAATTAGCTATTTACTTGATAAAAATGTTAGTAAAACTACATCACACGGTATACAATCTAGTTAGGAATATTAGTAGAATGGGTTCATGATCTAACCTCATCCATAGCTATTCTTAATCATACTTTTTTGGAGTGATATCATGTACAAACTTATTGGGGCCATATTGCCGGTGTTGTTACTGTTTATGATTCTGCCAAACTATCAGCCAGATGCTGTATCTGCAGAAGAAACTCCACAATCCGATGGCGTCATCGTCAAATATAAAGAGATGAACGGTGAGCCGATCAACGATTTGATAGAAAAGGTAGAGGTACCTAAAGGGGAAACAACAGACAACCTTATCGAGGAACTGGAAGAACAGAAGAATGTAGAATATGCAGAGCCAAACTATCTTTTCAAGAAGATGGAAAGTCCGAACGATCCAGCCTACATAGACCAGTGGCATCATAAAAAGCTTGGAACAAATGCAGCATGGACAAAAACCATGGGCTCCAAGGAAATGATCGTGGCCATCATTGACGATGGGATCGATCGTGGCCATGGTGATTTAAAGGGGAAAATCGTCAATGCCTATGATACGATACGCAATCGGAAAAATATCGTACCAGCAGGGGAGCATGGAACACATATCGCAGGAATCATTGCCGGTTCTGCGAACAATGGCATAGGTGGAGCGGGTGTAGCACCGAATGTAAAGCTTATGCCGATCAACGTTTTTGATGGCGAGTATGCCGATACGGCCGATATCATAGATGCCATTCATTATGCCGTTCAGAATAAAGCAAACATCATTAATATGAGTCTTGGAGACACCAGTTATTCGGAAGCATTGAATAAAGCCGTCCAAGAAGCCTATAAAAAAGGGATCCTGATCGTCGCAGCTGCCGGTAATGAAGGGGATATGGGGAAAAATGTACAGCGCGTGTATCCTGCTGCATTCAGCAATGTCATTTCCGTTGCCGCCACTGACAATAGGGACAAGCGTCCTAGTTATTCCAACTACCATTCAACAGTCGATATTGCAGCGCCTGGAGATGATATCCTTTCAACCTTACCCAATGGTAAATATGGCTGGATGAGCGGAACATCGATGGCGACGCCAATGGTGACGGGTGTAGCGGCACTGATTTGGTCCAATGAGCCCAAACTCAACAAAACGGAGGTCGAATACCGCCTCTATGATTCTGCTATAGACCTAGGTACAAAAGGGAAAGACATCTACTATGGAAATGGGCGGGTCAACGCCAAAAAAGCCTTGGAAATGAAGACGCTGACCAAACCGGCCGTGACCGCGATTTCCGATAAGGACACAAAGGTCACAGGAAAAGTCCCAGCTGATTTCAAAACGGGGACGGTCTCCATTTATACCGATAAGAAACAACTCGCCGAAGTGAAGATTAACGGCGAAAAAACGTTTACGGCGACTATCGCAAAACAAACAGCCGGCACGACAATCTTTACAAGAGTCATCGATAAATCGGGAAATAAAAGTGTACCCGTATCATGTAAAGTACAAGATAAAACGGCCCCTGCAAAACCGTCCGTCAATACTGTAGGTGACAATACTGTCAAAGTAACGGGCAAAGCGGAAGCGAGCACTAACGTCACTATCAAAACGGGCAGTACGGTTCTTGGCAAAGCAAATGCCAATAGCGCAGGGAAATTTACCGTAACGATATCAAAAAAACAAAAAGCCGGAAAAGTCCTTTTCGCTACGGCCACCGATAAAGCAGGAAATACAAGCTCGATCACTAAAGTGACCGTCGTGGACAAAACAGCACCAAGTAAACCGTCCGTCAACACAGTCAACACAAAAACGACAATTGTGACAGGCAAGGCAGAAGCCAACTCCACTGTATCCATCAAGCAATCAGGAAAAGTGATCGGCTCTGCCGCAGCAACGACTAAAGCTACCTTCTCGGTTAGAATTCCTAAGCAAAAAGCCGGAAAGAACCTATATATCTATGCCAAGGACAAAGCGAAAAATGTAAGTGAAGCAAGGAAAGTCACGGTTAAAAAGTGATAAAAAATGACGGTCCCCAATATTCGATTTGGGGGCTGTTTAATAATAATAGCCCCTAGTATTTGAACTAGGGGCTATTATCTATGGATTAGGCACCGGCTAATCAGCTGTAGTATTTGTTTCTAATGATTTTGAGGGTGAATTAGTAAATGAATTTGAAGATGTATCCACGTTCTTTCTAAATTCTATAGTTTTTCCATTTAGAACTATTGGGGAACCTAATGTATCTATGAATTCATTATTGTGTATTTCAAACTTAGAAATCACCAATGCTCCCTTTGAGTGTTTATCCTTTCCATTCTTCGTATAGTAATAGTTACCTAGACTATCAATCTGAATTCCTTGTACACATTCTTTGAAATGATTTTCTTTTATAAGAACGTCTTGCCAATTATGTCCTCGTATAGCTGCATATGTCATTTTTTCAAAGGTATTGTCTATAATTTGAATGTTTATGTATGGTTTATTATGGGACGCTGAATGACTGCCTATGCCACCCCCCCACGGATTCATATTTCTTACGTGCGAATTCCCAAAATAGTTATGTTCAATCCTAACGCTTTTAGTTACAGTAAAGTCTACACTCCCAAATCGTCGAAATGCTTTATCAGATATCATCCCATCAATTTGAATGGCTTCTGTGTAGTCATCATTACTCGAACGAGATCCTAAAAACTTACTATTTCGTATGAAAACATTTTTATTACCTGCTAAATCTATTGCATGGCCACCTACTATGTTCTTTAACACAGTATCCTGGATAAGGATATTATGACCATGAGCAAAACCAAACACAGAAGGAGTTCGTAGTTTTATGTCGGCTCCCCCAGCGTCCCAAATCCCACCATCAATAATAATGTTGAAATTTCCTTCATAACCGTGGTAAGTAGCTTTAAAATCTCCATTCAACAACATAATATCTTTATTTGAGTCAGCTTTTCGCAGAATTGTCTTAGAAGGAATTTTAAGCCATGTATTACTATAAATGTGTAATGATTTTTTCAGTGTGTATTTTCCTTTAGGTAATATTACTTTAATAGGTGTATCCGAATCTCTTGCTAGTTGTACATTAAACCACCATTGAATAGCGAGCGAATTCGATTTTCCTCACTAGAGAAGAATTCCTTTTGTGTGTATTGAGTTGCCATGGCTGAAAGCGATCGGGATATAGTAAATTGGATATCATTGAAATCCAATAGTTGTTTTACGGTCCAAACAGCTTTTTTATGTAAAAGTCTTTTCTACATCTATATTAGAAGGAGCTATGACAGACACACCATGCTAATCTACAGAAATATATAAAGTTTTGCGACGTTGGCTTCTCGTGAATGTATACGGTAACGTTTTATTTCCAAATTGGATAGAGTTCTTCGACCATCTTCCCTTCGTTGGTCTATTATAACATCATCCTAATATTTAAAAACTTCCTAACTATTAGGAAAATGTATAGGCTTGGTGAAAGTGAAACGCTTACATTAATATAAGTATGAGGAGGAAATACTAATGAAAAAACGTTACATTGAGTTATTAGAACATTTAGAACAATATGATAACGACTTTGTAAGTGGAAGCGAACTTGCTAATCTATTTAATGTAACGACAAGAACAATTAGAAATGACATTAGGGAAATAAATGAAAATTTTTTAGATAAAGTAATAATTACTGGTAATACTCAAAAAGGATATAAATTAGTTGGGGATTTATCAAATATTCAGCAAAATGAAGATGATTACGAAGAACGAGCTTTTCATATAATAAAAACACTTTTATCTGAAACTGATTTTATAACTTATGATGAACTGGCAAAAAAACTTTATTTTTCTACTCAAACAATTAGGAAAGACGTACAAAGATTATTTCAAATAATCCAAGCCGAAAAATGGAACATTGAGGTTGAAGCAATTATCTTCCAAGGAGTAAGGCTTAAGGGAAGTGAAGTAGAGAAACGTCTATTACTAAAAAAATTAGTAACAACAAATTGTTTAAAGAGAATGTCGCTTGATGAAGCGCTGCAATACTATTTTGGTGATTGGTATAGTCAGTCCTCCATTCAATTAGTATATTCTTGTATTGAAGAAGAAGTCACTAAGTACAATTTGTTACTAAGCTCTGAAGAACTATTCTCAATATGTGTGAACATAATTATTAGTTTAAAACGAGTCGGCCTTCATCAAAAAATTGCTGAAAAAGACATGAGGTTAGATAATACTTGCTTTGAAGAATTAAAAATAGCAAAGTTAATCCTTAGTCGTTTAGCTAAGGAAATGAATGTACCGTTTGACGAATATGAATATCAGTATTTATGCTATCTGTTAATTACTTTACAGATATTACCAAAGAAAAATGAAGCAACTGTGAATGAACACTCAGATGAAATAGAGGAAAAAGTAAAAGCGGTTATAAAAAATGTTGGGGATCGATATGGTTTTTCAAGCCGAAAGAATGAAAAGTTATTTAATCGCCTATTGGTACATATTACAAAGTCATTATATCCATTAAAATATTACTTTCCTTTAGAGAATCCATTTATTTCTCAAATAAAGTCGGAATATATGAATGCTTATAATATTGCTGTGGTTTTAGCAAAAGAATTACAATTTTGCTTAAATATAAAGATACCAGAAAATGAAATCGGTTACTTGACACTGCATATTATGAATATTATTGAAAATTCCCAAGAAGCAAGGAAAAGAATTGCAATTATTTATGGGAAAAATCCGTTAGTAGGTAAGCTAATAGAAAGAAAAATAAATTTATACTTCCCAAATATTAAAATTGATGGTTTATTTGCAAATCATGAAATCCATTTAATTCCTGAAGAGATAGAAACTATAGTAACTACTAGTGTAATCCTTGAGGAGCAACACCTAAATGTAAAAAATTGTATTCGTGTTAGTGAAATGATTACAAATGAAGATATGAAGACCATTTCTAATCAATTGAACCGTGGCTTACTAAAGTACTATTTATCTCCGAATGATCTTTATTTCTTAGATGAAGAGAATCAAATAGATTTATTAAAAACCCTTACGCAGTTTGGAGATATTCAACATCTGTATACAAGTATTAATGAAAGAGAAAAGATGTCGAGTACCAATATTGGTAATTTAGTGGCCATGCCGCATCCATTTGATTGTGGAAATAACAATAAATTAAGAGTGTTAGTAGCAATAAATAAACAAAAAATTTTGTGGGGAGACAAAATGGCTCAAATTATCTTTCTATTTATCCCTCCAAAAAATCAAAAGGTAAATAATACAAAGTTTTTTGAAGAGATTCATGATGTGTTTAAGCAAACAAAAATGACAGAAAAACTATTAAATGTAACCAATTATGATGAGTTTTTGGAAGTTTGGTCTTCCAAATAATATTAGGAGGAATAGAAATGTTAATGAATATGAAAGATTTACTTTTAGTAGCTTATGAGAATAAATTTGCAGTCGGGTCATTTAATGTAGCAAATAGCGAATTTGTCAAAGTTGTAGTAAGTGCTGCAGAGGAGCAAAAATCTCCTGCTATACTTCAAATTCACCCGAATGAAATTAATTTAGTGACTGATGAATTTGTGGCATATGTACGAGAGGCTGCGTCAAAGTCTAAAGTTCCTTTTGTTATTCATTTAGACCACGGGGCAACAATCGAAGATATTACTCGATCTATTAGAAATGGCTATACGTCTGTGATGATGGATGCGTCACATTTACCATTTGAAGAAAATATGGCATTAACAAAAAAAGCAGTAGAACTTGCTCATATGGTAGGTGTGTCTGTAGAGGGTGAACTAGGCACTATTGGAAGTAATGAGGGGAGTTCAGAAGGCGGAGCAGATGAGATTTTATATACGAATCCTGATGAAGCAGCCATTTTTGTTGAAACAACAGGAATTGATACGCTTGCTGTTGCTGTTGGAACTTCACATGGCTTATACCCAAAAACGAAAGATCACTCTATTAAAATTGATCGATTAATGAAGATTCATGAAAAAGTAAATATTCCTTTAGTTCTCCACGGTGGATCAGACAACCCAGATGAAGAAATAAGACAAGCTGTGAAACATGGTATTGCCAAAATTAATTTATCAACAGATATGAAGAGAGCGTTTTATAACCAATTAAGAGCTACGCTGGATGAAAATCCAAATGCATACGAACCAGATATATTAATGCCTGAAGCAACGAAGGCAGCTATTGAATTAGTAAAGAAAAAAATGGATCTATTTGGTTCAACTGGAAAAGCATCACTCTATAAATTAGGAGAAATTTAAGAGGAGGGATATATATGATGACTTCTAGTGTCTTAAGGCCGGAAAACATAATATTAGATTTAGTTGCTGAAACGAAAGAGGACTTAATTAATGAGCTTGCAGAAAAATTAAATAAAAACGGCTATTTACATGATCTTAAACAATTTAAACAGGATATTTGGGCTCGTGAAGATCAGGTTCCAACTGAAGTAGGGTTTGGTATTGCTATTCCACATGCAAAATCTGCCGGAGTTAAATCGCCTGCTATTATTATGGGAAGATCTTTAAGTGGAATTAAGTATAGTTCAGAAACATGTAATTTATTTTTCATGATAGCAGCCGGCAAAGATTCTTCAACTGAGCACTTAAATACTTTATCTAAAATCTCCACTTTTCTAATGGATGAAACCTTTAGAGCTAAGCTTATTCTTGCCAAAGATAGTCATGAAGTTGTCCAGCTATTTGCAAATGCTGAAGAAAGAATGCTACAAGTAGATACGAATGATAAGAAGTATTTTGGTAAGAAATTGGTCGGAGTTACTGGATGCCCTACTGGAATAGCACATACATTTATGGCAGCAGAAGCATTAAAAAATGCTGCAGATGAGCTTGGCGTTCAAATAAAAGTTCAAACCAATGGATCGACGGGAATACAGAACAGATTAACTCAAGAAGATATTGATGAAGCAGATGGCATAATTGTTGCTGCAGATGTTAAAGTGGACATGGATGTCTTCGGTGATCGTAAGGTTATTAAAACGTCTGTTAAAAATGGGATACATCATGCTAAGGATTTAATTGAAGATGCTGTTTCTGGAAAAGGTACGGTTTTAAATCAGGGGAACAACAAGTTAAAGGAAGCAAAAGAAAAAACACGATTAAAACAACCTAAAATATACAGCCATATAATGAATGGGGTATCTTTTATGATTCCATTTGTTGTTGCTGGCGGTATATTAATCGCAATCTCCTTTATGTTTGGCATTCATGCTTCAGACCCGAATAGTTCAGAATATAATGCATTCGCTGCTTTTCTAGGTACAGCAGGTGGCAGCGCAGCCTTTGCACTAATGGTTCCAGTCCTAGCAGGATATATTGCATATAGTATTGCAGATCGTCCAGGTTTAGCACCAGGTATGATTGGTGGTATGATGGCAACACTTGGTGGTTCAGGATTTTTAGGTGGTATGATTGCAGGTTTTATTGCTGGTTATACAATCTTAGGATTGAAAAAAATACTAAAAGGCATTCCAGATTCATTACAAAGTCTTTCACCGGTACTTATACTTCCTTTATTGGCTACGTTTGTAACAGCCTTTATTATGCACTTTGTAGTAAATAGTCCGATGGCGTGGATTAATGAGTCGTTACAAGGTTGGTTAAATGGTTTAACTGGTTCGAATGCAATTTTATTAGGAGCGCTTTTGGCAGGAATGATGGCATCTGATATGGGCGGTCCTATCAATAAAACTGCATCAGCATTTGGCTTAGCGATGTTTGCAAATCATATTTACGAACCATCTGCTGCACTAATGGTTGGAGGAATGGTTCCTCCATTAGGGATTGCATTAGCAACAACACTATTTAAAAATAAATTCTCACTTGAAGACCGCAACGCAGGAAAAGCTGCTTATATTATGGGGGCATCTTTTATTACTGAGGCAGCCATTCCGTTTGCTGCAAATGATCCATTAAGAATAATTCCAGCAAATATTGTTGGTTCAGCAATTGGTGGAGGGATTTGTATGGCATTAGGAATTTCATTACAGGCTCCTCATGGTGGAATCTTTGTAATTCCTATTGCTGCAAGCAGTCCATTGTTATACATTGTATGTATTTTAATTGGTTCAATTATTACAGCTTGTATAATTGGAGTATTAAAAAAACCTGTTTACAGAACACAAGATAATACTAGTGAGAAGTCAGGAAATAAAACAGTAGCAATTGAAATTAAAGCAATATAATTTATACGAGTGCATATGACATTGGTACTGTTCAAATCTACGGAAAGTCTTTGCACAAAACTAAAGGTAGAACCCTTGAAAATCCCCAAGAGATTCTGTCATTAGATATGAATATCGTTTTTAAATAAGCTAAGGCGGACTCTGAATCACGAATTCCATCCGAGTGCAATCCTGCATTCTGATCAAGGCTTCACATGTACTAATTTAACGGATGTGAAGGAAGAAGTTGTTCGAGTTATTGAAGAATACAATGAGTGTTGTTTTCAATAGGGACTAAAGAAAATGGCCCCGGTACAATACCGGGACCACTTATTATTTTCATAGCTACTTTTTTATACTGTCCGAAAAATGGGGCACAGTTCATTTTTGAAAGTTTTTTATTTTAAGCTCTGTTAACAAGTGTTGTTGCTTTTCTTTATGAACTCACTCAGTTAATTAAGTACTTCTTACGAATGCTCGCTTACTCGCAGGGTTACACCAAACTTGAATCCCAACACCTGCTCGTACCACTTAATTGCAGCATCCAAATCAGGTACAGATAAACCAATGTGAGTAATTGCTGTCATATGTAGCCCCCCTAATAATAAAAATACCCTTTTAAGGCGGGGGACAATCGATCAAAAGAGGGACTATTGTTTTGGGGACAAAAAAAAGAAGCAATAGCGAATATTGCTTCTTTGATCTTCTGTTGTAACATCTACGTCGCAATATCGTCCTTCACGGAATCCTTTAAATTTCACCCTCTTCAACCCTCCTCCAATACTCCACTTTACTTATTAATCCTTTTGCATTACAGGTAAGACAATCCGTATAAATATCGTAGGCACCCGTTCCGGCACAAACATGGCATTTCACGTGAGTTTCTGGTATTTCCTTCTGAATGATTGAAAAAAGTTTTGCAATAAACTTCTTAAAATTCATGTCCAAAACTCCTTTTTTTTTATCATACAACGAAAAAAGAAGAAACAAACAGGAAATCCGATAATATTACTTAAATCACATAAAACCATTACATACTTTACATGGGGTTAAAATAAAATTAACTTGCTATGGATTCATGGTTTAGTGTGCTCTTACACTTCGAAGAATCGACTGATTTCTATGCTAATAAAAAAGAACACCCATAAGGTGTCCCATTCATGTGTAATTACTTCATTTTTCTCAAAATCCATAAGTAAGTCAAAATAGAAATCCCCACAGAGACAGCGGCCATGATGTAAATGCTTCTATACCCAAACAGATAGCCGATTTGTCCAAAGACAATGGCGCCGAAACCGATACCAAGATCGAAGAAGGAGTAGAAGGTCGCATTGGCCATGCCTTTGCGATTTCGGGCAGCGTGTTCAAGAGACCAGGCTTGAAGAGCCGGTTGGACAGCACCGAATCCAATGCCGTAAAATATTGCGGCAAGAAACAATATCGTGTTACTTGGCATCCAGGCAAGCAGCAGCATGGCGGCTACGATAAAAAGAGTAGATGGAATGAAGACAGCTTGATGTCCCTTTTGATCATAGATTTTTCCAGCAAACATTCGTGTGAAAATAAGAGCTAAAGCGTAAAGAAAAAAGTAACCTTGAATACCTGTCAAACCTTTTTCGATGGTATAGAGCGGTAAGAAGGTAGCAATCCCGCCAAAAGTTACCGTAATGAAAAAAACAAGAACGGACGGAGCAACAGCGCTTTTTTCATAGATATCAAACCCATTCGTTTTAGCGCTATCAGAAGGCTTATCTACTTTTTTATATGTAATGGTTGACGCCATGATCCAAGCGGCTAGAGTTAATGCACCGCAAAACAGGAACAACTGTTGAAACGATAAAACATCCGCTAAGAAAAGTCCAAGGGACGGACCAAAAGCCATCGCCAAATTACCCGATAAAGTGAAGTAGCCCATTCCTTCACCACGGCGCTTTGCTGGGATCAGATCGGAGGCAATCGTACCCGATGCGGTGGTCGTATATCCCCAGCCAATCCCTTGGAAAACCCTCATTGCACATAACAGGAAAATACTCAGCATAAATCCAAACGAACCAATAGCCACTGCCAAAAAGGCTAGACCGAACAGGAAAACAAAGCGTCTTCCCTTTGTTTCCAAGGCTTGTCCAGCAAAAGGGCGGACAATCAGAGCGGAAAATAAAAACATGCCAGCAACTAACCCAATATACCGTTCATTTCCGCCTAGCTCTTTTACAAAAAGCGGAAGGGTAGGGGAAGTCATTTGAAACGTTAAAAAAACAAAAAAGTTAGCTAGGAAAATCATAATAAAATCACGCGTCCAGATTTTATTAACAACCGGAAGTTCTTCTGTTAACAAGGGTGCACCCATAATAGTTTATCTCCTTAATCGATAGTGATAATCATTATCATTATACTAAAGATATAGTGAATTAATCCATAAGAAAAAGGAATTAGTGTCTTACAATCATCAGAACGATTTCTCCTACTTATTACCCCATGGAAACAATATTTGGGAGATTTGTTAAGAGTTCTTATCATTAATATGAAGTTTTAATGAATGACCTTTTATTTAGCATTCATAAGGTATATTATTTGGGAAAATGAGAGATTGAAGGAGTCAATTATGGCTAGATTTACAGAGACTGTTATGGAGAAGGAAGAAGATGCTCTAAATAATAGGAAGAAACCGATGGTTGTTAAACTGAATCCTGAAGAACTTGATGACTTTATTCAAAGATTTCCAAATACCGGAGAGTTTTTGGGTTTAACCTATCACATCCATGATGATAAGACGGTTACCTTTAACTATCATTCGAACGGCAGAGATCTAGAATTACTGAATTTGGTTAAGTGAATGTACGTTGGACAGACCAGCAGAAATGCTGGTTTTTTGAGTTTTGAGCATGACCCTTTAAAGATGAGGGATAAACGGTTTTACGGAGACTATTTTTTTGTACAAAAAAAGAAGCAATAGCGAATATTGCTTCTTTGAACATCTGTTGTTTCATCTTCGCTGCAATATCGTCCTACACGAAATCCCTTAAATTTCACCTTCTTCAAGCCTCCTCCGATACTCCACTTTACTTATTAATCCTTTTGCATTACAGGTTAGGCAATCCGTATAAATATCGTAGGCTCCAGTTCCGGCACAAACATGGCATTTCACATGAGTTTCTGGTATATCCTTTTGCATAAATGAAAAAAGCTTAGCAATATACTTCAGAAAAATCATCCCCAAAACCTCCTTTTTTTCAATCATACAACGAAAAAACGCGAAGGAAGCAGGGAATACAAGAACATTACTTAAAACTAATAAAACCATTACATACTTTACATGGGGTTAAAAATCCCATGAGGATTCATGTACTGTTTATTTTATATCCTTAAATAAGCAATAATATTTCAGATGAAACATAAAAAGAAAATAAGACATACCTATTAAAAATGGTTCTTATATTTTAATTTTTCCAATGAAATCGTGCCTTCCTCCCTATTGTTCATTATAAAGAACAGTTGTAAGATGTATAGTAATCTTCTAAAATACAGCACGAGCAAAAATCAAAAGAGACTCATTCAATAACTCAAAGATTTTTATGACTAAAAAAAGCAGTTTATGGTCTTTCTTTGTGTAATTGTAATTACCAAATATATATATTTGTATAAAGTTCATGAAAATGTTACTTTTAGTTGTAAATAATTATGAAGATTGTCCGACAGAGCGGAAAGAGGTTGAAAAGATGATTGATATACACTCCCATATTTTACCGGGTGTTGATGACGGAGCTAAGCATATTACAGAAAGTTTAGCCATGGCGAAGCTTGCTGTATCAGAGGGTATTCAGACCATCATTGCCACACCTCATCATAAAAATGGTTCTTTTGAAAATGACAAATTTGATATTATAGAAAAAGTAACAGAACTAAATGAAGCGCTGAAAGCTGAGTCCATTGATTTGGAAGTATTACCAGGTCAGGAAACGCGCATTTACGGTGATTTATTATTGGATTATCAAGAAGAAAAGATTTTAACACTTAATGATGGTGGAAGGTATGTGTTCATCGAATTGCCTTCAGACCATGTTCCTGCCTATACAGAACGATTAATATATGAGATTCAATTGAAAGGGCTGGCTCCTATCATTGTTCATCCAGAAAGGAATCAGGAGTTATTAGAATCTCCAAATCACCTTTACCAACTTGTTAAACACGGAGCTTTGACACAGATAACTGCAAAAAGTATTGTAGGTGGATTTGGAAAGAAAACCAAAAAGTTTGCCTTGCAACTCATTGAGAAAAACCTGACTCACTATATAGCATCTGATGCACATAATACGAAAAGCCGTGCGTTTCATATGAGCCAAGCTTTTACTGAAATTGAACATAAGTATGGTGTCGATATGAGGTATTTATTCATGGACAATGCTGAACATCTCGTTCAAGGGAAACAGGTCTACAAGGAAATGCCGCAAAAAATAGAATCAAGAAAATTCTTAGGCATATTTTAAAAACAAAAAAGCCATATCCCCTATTGGGAGATGCGGCTTTTTTTGCATTAATACTGTTTAATAAAGAATTCTTCCAAATACAAACTCCATATTTTATAGCCATTTTCATTAGGTAATTCACGTTCTTCGTTTAAGAGGTCTTTCATTTTATCGGATGCTGGATCAGGCCAGTTACTCCAATGATTGAGGTAAGGAATCTCCTTGTCTTTTGCATACCTTTCCAATTCCTTTACCTGATTAGGATAGTATGTTGCATTATATAAAGGGTTAGGCGGTTGCAAAATGAATTGTGTTTTTTTGCTTGCTGCTGTTACATCATTAATAATCGTCGTGATATTTGCGAGTGAATCTTCGATGGGGACATTCCCATTATCCTTTAAGGTGAAAGGCTCCAATAATATTAAATCGGCCTTAGCTTTTATTAAATCTTCTTGTTTATTTTGAAGAACAAATTGTGAACTCATCAAATCGTAAATTAAACCGTCTACCTGAACGGTGTCCCCATATACATGTTTCAGCTGGTCAGCTAGATCATCAGGCAAGTTATACTTCTCATTTCCAAGAGAATTCGAACCAACAATCAAAACTCTAAAAGGTTTTCTTTCTGACAATCTTTCTTTATATAATTCTTTGCTTTCCTTCGGCCAATTCCCAATGTATTTTACTAAATCCTCACTAGTGGAACTTGATTTACTAGTTTCCTTCTTTTCTTTTATTCCAGGCTGACTGATACTAGCATCTGTAATTTTATCCTTCCAATGAATATTACCTATAACTAAGGATATGACGCATGCAAAAACAATAAAAGTAGGTAAGAAGACCTTCATATGATTCCTCCATAATATGCCAAAATAAGACATTATTTTTTGTAATTTATACCAATAATAATATACCTATACCAATTTTTTAGGAAATAGGGTTTAATATAAATATCAAATTACCTAAAATTATGACAAAAAAAACAATGAATGGCAAGGTTTTGTGTTATAATACCAATGCTGTTATTTTTAAGTTGGAGGGAATCATGGAAGAAACAATAAGTATAAAAGACCTATTTTTAACATTACGAAAACGTGTAAGCCTCATTATCACCGTTACGGCACTTGCAGTTTTAGTTAGTGGAGCTGTCAGCTATTTTCTATTAACGCCAATCTATCAGTCTTCCACACAATTACTTGTCAATCAATCGAAGAATGAAGAAGGACTTTATAACTACAATGAAGTCCAAACCAATCTGCAATTAATTAATACATATAATGTCATCATTAAAAGTTCGGCAATCTTGGAATTAGTTAAAAAAGATCTGAATCTTGACATGACAGCAGCAGAGCTAAATGAAAAAATTTCGGTTGCAAGTGAACAAAATTCACAAGTTGTCAACATCATTGTCGAGGATGAAAATCCGAAAACGGCAGTGGATATTGCCAATAAAACGGCAGAAGTGTTTCAAAAACAAATAGTAGAGATTATGAACGTAGATAATGTGACATTATTGGCAAAAGCAGAGTATAAAGAAAATCCGTCACCAATCAAGCCGCAACCGTTACTTAACATTGCCATTGCATTAGTAGTCGGTTTAATGGCAGGTGTAGGACTTGCCTTCTTGTTAGAGTATTTAGATAATACGATAAAAACAGAGCAAGATATTGAGAAACTACTAGGTGTGCCTGTCCTTGGTGTCATCGGGACAATTGATGCTCAAGGAGAAAATGGCTTACGTTCCGAAAGAACCACTTCACGTGGAAGAGGTGAGAAAATTGGCTAAAAAGAAAAATTTGGATTCAAAACGAAAATTGATAGCGAAGTTCAATCCAAAATCGCCCATATCAGAACAATTCCGTACAATTCGGACGAATATCCAATTTTCATCGGTTGATGAAGAGATGCGTTCAATCATGGTCACTTCTACTGGTCCAGGGGAAGGAAAATCCACTACAGCAGCAAATCTTGCTGTCGTGTTTGCGCAGCAAGGAAAAAGTGTCCTTCTTGTGGATGCTGACTTAAGAAAACCAACCGTTCATTATACATTCAATTTACCGAATACGTTTGGTATGACGAATGTATTAACGAAACGAATGGATTTGAAGGATGCTGTCGTTGAGACGGATGAAAAAAATCTTTTTGTGTTATCCAGCGGTCCAATCCCACCCAATCCCGCTGAATTACTAGGCTCAAAATCAATGAATGAGTTATTCGAACGATTTTACGAAGAATTTGACGTCATCGTCATGGATACACCTCCAGTATTAGCAGTAACGGATGCACAAATTCTATCCAATAAATGTGATGGAACGATACTAGTCATCTCAAGCGGAAAAACAGGAACCGAACAAGCGTTAAAGGCCAAAGAATTATTGAATGCAGCCTCATGTAACCTTTTGGGTGTCGTATTAAATAACAAAAAAATGCAAAAAAACAGCCAATACTACTATTATTACGGAAATAAGTGAGGTCACTACTTATTTCCTGGTTTTTTGATTTACAATAGAGGTAAACATTGTAATTTTAGTAGGTGTAAAGAATCGCGAAAAGAGGTGGAGGCATGATAGACATCCATTCCCACATATTACCCGGGATTGATGATGGTGCTAAATCAATTGAGGATAGTCTAGAGATGGCAAGAATGGCGGTTTCAGAAGGTATACATAAGGTCATTGCAACGCCTCATCATATGAATGGGAAATATGAAAATCGTAAACAAGATATCATTTCCAGAGTGGCAGCACTGAATGAAGTGTTGAAAGCGGAAGCTATTCCGTTAGAAATACTGCCAGGACAAGAGACAAGGATATATGGAGAGATATTAAGAGATTACAAACTTGAAGAGATTGTCACATTGAATGATGGAGGAAAGTATCTTTTCATTGAACTACCATCGGCACATGTCCCGCGTTATACGGAACAATTGCTCTCAGATATACAATTCGAGCGTCTAACTCCGATTATCGTCCACCCAGAACGAAACCAAGAATTAATCGAAAACCCGGATCTTTTATATAAGTTTGTGAACAACGGAACACTTACCCAGGTAACTGCTGCTAGCGTTTCAGGTGCCTTCGGAAAGAACATTCAAAAGTTTTCGATGCAACTAATAGAGTCGAACCTAACACATTTCATTTCATCAGATGCTCATAATATCACAAGTAGGAGCTTCAAAATGACCGAAGCTTTTGATGTGATTGAAAAGAAATTCAACATAGACTATGTTGAACTATTCCTGGATAATGCGGAATTGCTAGTAGAAGGAAAAACGGTTTATAAAGAAGTTCCTGAAAAGATTAAAAAGAAGAAATTTTTGGGGATTTTTTAATGTGTAAAACTTCATAAATTCTATCTATTTCCATGGTATTGTGTGGTTTTTAAAATCCCGATATTAGTTGGATGTTTATTCCGAACGGAGTTACTTCATTTATTAGAATATTTCCAATTTGACGAATAATTTAACATTTCATATTGGATATTAATATTGTAACAGATTAATAACAAAATCAAGGTACATATATAATTATCGGCAGCCATGATTAATTCTTAATAGTAATAACTATATTGACATGAATAAATTTAGGGGGAGAAAGAATGAAAAAGGTAAAAAAAGCAATAATCCCAGCAGCCGGGCTAGGAACAAGATTCCTGCCAGCTACTAAAGCGATGCCCAAGGAAATGCTTCCTATCGTGGATAAACCAACCATTCAATACATTATCGAAGAAGCAGTAGCTTCAGGTATTGAAGATATTATTATCGTTACCGGAAAAGGTAAGCGTGCCATTGAGGATCATTTCGATAATGCTTTTGAACTGGAAAATAACTTAATGGAAAAAAACAAATTCGAATTACTGGAAAAAGTCCAAGCTCCTTCCAAAGTGGACATTCATTACATTAGACAAAAAGAACCAAAAGGTTTAGGCCACGCAGTTTGGTGTGCAAGAAAATTCATAGGAAATGAACCATTCGCCGTTTTATTAGGTGATGATATTGTCCAAGCGGAAACACCTTGCTTAAAACAGTTAATGAATGAATATGATAAAACCTTATCTTCTGTCATTGGTGTACAAACTGTTCCTCAAGAAGAAACGCATCGTTATGGAATTGTCGATCCAAGTAACCAAAACGGGCGACGCTACCAAGTAAATAACTTTGTCGAGAAGCCAGCAAAAGGAACCGCCCCATCCAACTTGGCAATCATGGGCCGATACATCTTCACCCCTGAAATATTTATGTTCTTGGAAAAACAAGAACTGGGAGCAGGCGGAGAAATTCAGCTGACAGATGCCATTCAAAAACTAAACGAAATTCAACGAGTCTTTGCTTATGATTTTGAAGGAAAACGATTTGACGTTGGTGAGAAATTAGGATTTATTCAAACAACAATTGAGTTTGCATTGAAAGATAACATTCTTAAAGATGATATTTTAGGATTTATAGAGAACCTCTTAGAAAAACAAAAGATATAAGAATAAAATTGAGTAGGGGAGGAGCCAATTTGAAAGCTGTAGCCGCTGAGCAAAGAGTCGCTTCATCTGAACACATGTTAACAGCAGATCAAGTAAATGCTAACTTGAGCTATTTAAGAATGAAAAGATTAATTGACATTGTTGGATCACTTTTAGGACTTATCTTTCTATTACCCATTTTTTTGATTGTAGCTATTTTGATAAAAATAGAAGACCCAAAAGGACCTGTCTTTTTTAAGCAGGTTCGAGTAGGGAAAAACGAAACTGAATTTCATATGTATAAATTTCGATCAATGGTCTCAAATGCTGAAGAGCAGTTAAAAGAGCTACTTGCATTAAATGAAGTAACTGGGGCAATGTTTAAAATGAAGAATGATCCAAGGGTAACTAAAATTGGGAGATTTATCCGGAAAACAAGTATAGATGAATTACCGCAGTTGTGGAACGTTCTTAAGGGTGATATGAGTTTAGTTGGACCTAGACCACCCCTACCAAGAGAAGTAGACACATATACTGAAAATGATAAACAGCGTTTACTTGTAAGTCCAGGTTGTACTGGATTATGGCAGGTAAGTGGTAGGAGTAATATTGGATTTAAAGAAATGGTAGAACTAGACTTAGTGTATATTCGTAAAAGATCTATACTTTTTGATTCAAAATTAATATTTAAAACTTTTTTGGTTTTATTTGGATCTAAGGACGCTTACTAATTTATTTAGAAAATAAAGATTAGGTTGTGATAATTTGACAACTAAGATAATGCACGTTGGAGAATATATTAAAGGCGGCGTTTATACATATTTATACGATATACTTGAGTATCAGTCTAATATGAAGGACAGTTTAATTTATTTGGTTGCAAGTAATTACAAATCAGAAAAAAAATATCCGATAAAAAAAGAAAATATTTTTTATTATAAATACAAAAGAAATCCCTTATATATGATTTATGCAACTATATATATTTTAATCTTAATAAAAAAAATAAAGCCTGATATTATACATGTTCACAGTACATTTGCTGGATTGTTTGTTCGGTTACCATTTATTTTTTCGCCGAAAAAAGATATTAAAATAATATATTGCCCACATGGATGGAGTTTCTTAATGGAAACATCCTCATTTGCCAAAAAACTATATATAAAAATTGAAAAAATTTTAGCTAAAGTTACAACAAAGATAATAAATATTTCAAAATACGAGCAAATAGAGTCTATAAAAGTTGGATTACCTAAATCAAAATCTAAACTTATTTATAATGGTTCAAAAAAAATAAGTGACAAAAAAAATTATCCTCTTAATAAACAAGATTTTGATAAATCTAAAATAAATATATTATTTGTAGGTAGGTTTGATAGACAAAAGGGTATAGATATTTTGCTAAATGCAATTAAAAATATACAACTGAAAAATATCCATCTATATCTTATTGGTGATTCAGTACTAAGCAAAGATGATACACTATTTGATTTACCAGAAAATGTTACAAAAATTGGGTGGGTAAAAAAAGAGGAAATCGATAACTATTATCAAAGCATTGATGCAGTAATTATTCCTTCAAGATGGGAAGGATTTGGGTTAGTGGCTATTGAAGCGATGAAAAATAAAAAAGCTGTCATAGCAAGTAATCGAGGAGCGCTGCCTGAGTTAATAAAAGATGGTACCAATGGGTTTATTTTTGATATTAATAATATAAGTACACTTTATTTTATTTTAGAATCTTTGGATAAAAAGACCTTAGAAACGTTAGGAGAGAATGGATATAAACATTATATCCAAAATTTCACATACGAGAATATGAATGTCGAAATTTTAAATGTATATTCTTCTATTTTAGGTGAAAAATTAGAAATATTAAATGTTTAAATAAATCTTAAGTAGTATATTTGGGGTGTAATGTGGTTAATTTGAGCGTAATAATACCAATTTATAATGTAGAGGCATACCTTTCTGATTGTTTAGATTCAATAGTTAATAGTATGAGGAAGGTAAATATTAGTGAAAATAAAGTAGATATTATATTAGTTAACGATGGTACCAAAGATCATTCAGGAGAAATAGCTAAAAAATATAGCGATATTTATAATTTTATATACGTTGAAAAAAATAATGGAGGCTTAGGTGACGCAAGGAATTTTGGACTTCAATATGCAAAATATGAATATGTGGCATTTATTGATAGTGATGATAAAGTATCAGAAAACTTTTTTTCTGATATTTTTCGTACCTTAAAGAGTAAACCTGATTTAATTATTTTTGATTGGTATGATTATTTTGAAGATAAAGAAAAAAAGGTAGTTAAAGGCATGGAAAACTCGCAGTTTCTTTGGACTGTTCAACCTAGTGCTTGGAATAAAGTATATAAAACAAGTTTTTTTCGGAATTTTAAATTTCCTAAGGGCAAAGTGTATGAAGATGTCGGTACCATTTATAAAATTCTTTCGGAAGTAAAAGTATATACGTATTTAGAAAGCCCATTATATATCTATAGAAAAGGACGACAGAATTCGTTATTAACAACAATAAGTCCCAAAATTAATGATATTTATGATGTTTTAGAAGATACCTATAATTATTATAAGGACGTGGTAGGTAAGGATAAAGTCATAGAAGAAGGCCTATCATATCAGTATATTAAATTGTTAATGTGGTCTAACATGTACCGTCAATTGAAGCTATATAGATTTAATATTTGGGGTTTTTATAAGAAAATGAAAAATACAAGGTTACTTATTAACGGTAAATTTCCAGGATGGAAAAAATCTGTACTTTTAGAAAAAAATTCACATTTTTTTATTGATAGATTCGGCAAAGGGTATATTAGTTTAATTGATAAAATGGGTAAAAATCTTTTCTCAACTATTTATTGCCTATTTATTGTAATCCTAAAAAATTCAAATCGAAAATAGAATTCACTGTAAAAAAAATCTAGTAATATTTTTTAAATATTTATAAGTCATAAGGCAGGAGTTTTGATAATGCAAACAAAAACATTAAAAAACATGTATAAAAGTTCCAAGGATATCTATAATACAATCAAGTTTATTTTAGGGTATATCAAATATATAATATTAAATATTAATAATGATAAAAATATTAGTAATCTAAAAAATAAAAAAAAGATAATATTAATGCAAACTCCCCTACATGGTAATTTAGGTGATCAAGCAATTGCTTATGCTGAAAAGAAGTTTATTAATGAAAACTTTAAAGATTATGCATTCTTGGAAGTAAGTTTTTCTAATGTATTAAAAAAGGCAAAAAATATAAAACGAGTTCTAGGGAAAGATGATGTGATTTTTATTCATGGCGGAGGGAATATGGGAGATATGTACCTTCCTGAAGAACTTTTAAGAAGATTTATTATTAAATATTTTAGAGACACCAAGGTTATATCTTTTCCTCAGACAATAAGCTTTAGTCCAAATGCTAAGGGTAAAAGGGAACTTGAAAAGTCGAAGGGGATTTATAAAAAGAATAAACACTTAGTACTTACAGCTCGTGAAAGTATATCATTAAAGATGATGGAAGAGTCTTTTGGTAAAGAAAAAGTCATTTTTACTCCCGACATAGTTTTATCCTTAGATGAGAGATCTAATTCAAAAAGAGAAGGAATATTAACATGTTTTAGAAATGATGAGGAACAAAATATATCTAGTGATCTCAAAACAAAAATAATAAACGAAATTAAAACTAAATATAAGAAAGTTACCGTTAGTGATACTGTGATAAATAAAAATGTAAATGATAGCACGAGAGAAATAGAACTTAATAATATATGGGGAAAAATGAAAGAATCTGAAGTTGTTTTAACAGATAGACTACATGGTATGATTTTTTGTGCTATAACTGGTACACCCTGCATAGTATTTAAAAATTTCAACCACAAAATAATTTCAAGCTATAACGATTGGCTAAAGGATATTAAATACATAAAATTCATTGATATAAATGAAGTCAAAAGCACTGATGAAATAATTGAAATCATTGAAGAATATCGTAACTTGAATTTATCTTCGCTGCCCTTTACTAAATGTAAAAATTATTTCCAAAATCTTATAAACGAAGTGAATAAAGGGATAAAAAAATAAAATGGATAGTTATAATAGATTAGCGAAGAGTTCAGTTATTTTTGCTATCGGAAATATAGGAAGTAAATTAATTTACATTTTACTCGTTCCCTTGTATACCTATCATTTATCTACTGCCCAGTATGGTACAGTCGATTTAATAATTACGACTCTTTCTTTATTAATCCCAATTTTCACCTTCAGCATATTTGATGCAGTTCTAAGGTTTTCACTAGACAATAATTATGATAGAAAGCTAATACTTGCACATGGTTTAACTATTACGATAATTGGATTCTTAATTTCGTTACTAATGTATCCAATCTTTGTATTGGTTTTTCCTTTTGAACAATATATTGTTTATTTGTATATATTACTTTTCTTTCAATCTATAAATAACACATTATTACAATTTGCACGAGCAATAGGAAAGGTGAAACTTTTTGCAGGGAGTAGCCTTATTAGCGCTTTTGTAGTATTGATATGCAATATAATATTTATAGTTATATTAGATTGGAATATTGAGGGCTTTTTATTATCTCTGATTTTTTCTTATATTATTAGTTGCCTTCTGCTTTTTATTTTAGGGAGAATGCATAATTATTGGTCAACTAATTTTTTAAATACAAAAATCATAAAGGAAATGCTTTTTTACAGTGTTCCTTTAATACCAAACGCCATTATGTGGTGGGTTATGGGAGCTTCTGATAGGTATATTATTAGTTATATGATGGGAATTGGTGCTAATGGAATGTATGCAGTTGCTACTAAATTGCCCAGCATTCTAAATATCTTAAACTCTGTCTTTATACAAGCCTGGCAAGTAGCTGCTATAGAAGAAGGAAGTTCTAAAGAGAAATCCCAATTTTATTCAAATGTTTTTAACGTATTTTCTATAGGGATACTTATTCTTACTTCAATATTAATTATATTTTTAAAATTAATTCTAAAAATATTTGTATCCCCTGATTATTTTGAAGTTTGGCGCTATGTTCCATTCTTATTTTTGGGAGTAGTATTTTCTAGCTTTTCTAGCTTTTATGGGGCTAATTACATTGCTATGAAAAATACTAAAGGGGTTTTTAAAACTTCAATTTTTGGAGCTGTTTTTAATATCATCGCAAATATAATTTTAGTCCCAATCATGGGGATAAACGGTGCAGCTATTTCGACTATGTTAAGCTTTTTACTAATGTGGATATTGAGGGTTTTTGATACACGTGAGTTTGTGAATATAAATATTAATAAAAAAAGATTCATTTTTACAATTTTTATTATTCTTATACAAATAGCTATTCTTTATATTAATTTAAATATGGAATATATCATTCAAACGTTATTATTTATTATTTTATTGTCAATAAATAGAAAAGATGTACAAATAATATTAACCAAAATAATATTCTTATTTAAAACTAAATTACTAAAAAAAGTCTAATCAAAATATTTCTTATACTTAATGTGAGAGGGGAATATTTTGATAGAATTTAACAATTTATCAGTTAAAGGATTGTTAATGAGAGGTGAAAGAGTAAGAGAGAAATGGTATAACACTCATAAAATGTGTTCCTACATACTTTTAAAATGATTTATACTTTGTAACAACTCTTAGTTTCACTAAAAGAAAAAACTTAAAGCTGTACTTTTAAGTCATTAACTTAGGAGTCTAAACTGATAATGGATAGGAGGGAAAAACCTTCCTGTCTTACAAATGTAAATCATTTTTTATTATTTCGTTAAATAAAAAGAGATAGGTGAAGGTTTTGGGAGTATACATTTTTTTATTTGCTTTGATCTCCATATTATATTTAATTAGGAGATCAATTTCTTTGAAATTTCAAAACGTAATTTTATTTTTAGTATTTTTAATAATAACTATTGTAGAAGGTTTTAGGTATCAAGTTGGAACAGATACTCGTATGTATGAAGTTATATATAATAATTCTTTAAATACACAATATTCAAGTACTTTCGTGGAGATTGGTTATCTTTATTTAAATAAGTCGTTTTTAATGATGGGTCTTAGTTTCCAAATGTTCTTGTTGGCTACGGCTGTTTTTATTAATTATAATTTTATTAAAGGGTTTGTTAAACTTAAACTGGATAGTGTATCAGCATTGTTCTTTTATATTACAACAGGAATTTATTTTTCTACCTTCAATACATTAAGACAAGCAATAGCTATTTCTATTATTTTTAGCTCTTTATATCTAGTTATAGAAAAAAAATATATTAAATTTACATCGTTAGTATTTGTTTCTTTTTTCGTACACAGGAGTGTATTTGTAGCATTAATTATAATTTTACTCAGTCGGATTACTATTAACCCTTTAGTTTTTTCTTTTTTGATTACTTCTTTATTTGTAATTATAAATAGTTCTATAATAGATGAATTAATTTTGTGGTCATTTAATTATTTACCCATTAAATATTCAATGTATATGGATGAAATACTTGAGGATGGTGGGGTAAAACTATTTAATTTGATATTACCAACATTAATTCTTATTATCATAATTATTGGATATAAGAGATTTATTAAGATTAATGAAAATAATAAATTTTTCATAAATTTATATTTTATGTATTATTTTTGCTTAATTATTTCTACAAAGTTTCTATTATTTTATAGGATTTCAAGCTATTTCGAAATTTCCTTATTACTAATACTTCCCTCAATAGTTCAATTATTTAAGATTAAAGATAGGGTAATTATAGATGTATTAATAGTAGTTATCTTTGTTACTTATATATTAGGGAAAATAATATTAGGGCATTATGGCGTTTTACCTTACAATGTAAATTTTAATCTGTAAATAACGCCTTAATTTTAATGTTACTTTAGGTTTTTGGTATGATTTTTTTTATATGAATAATAAACAAGGAGGTCGTTTGTGAACCAAATTAAGTTAAAAAAACTTATAGGATTCTTAATTATAACAATTTTAATTTGTTTAACACTAGCTTATTTTAACTTAGGTGGCGATAAACCTCTAATTAAAGATAAGAGTTCAGAATTGAATAAAGACTTGAGTAAACAACTCCCGTTACCTAATGGATTTGGAGTTTCCTTTCATTTTAATGGAACTTCACCAGATACGGTATTGATGAAAAATGCAGGAATAAATATTGCTCGTACTGACTTATTTTGGTCAGAAATTGAAAAGAAACGTGGATTCTATGATTACTCTGGATATGATCAATTAACTGAGGATTTAATTGAATCTGGAATAAAGCCGTATTATATTCTTAATTATAGTAATAAACTTTATGAAAAGAATTTTTCAATTGTTACAGAAAAAGGACAGAATGCTTTTGTTGATTACGTAGATGATGTTACCTCAAGATATAGTGGATATGGGATTGTCTGGGAGATATGGAATGAACCAAATCTTATCGAATATTGGGATACACGACCTAACTATGAGGATTACTCAAAATTGGTGAAAAATGTATCAAAAGTCATTCGTAAAAATGATCCTACTGGGATTGTTGTAGCTCCAGCCTTAGCAGGTTTAAATAACGATTCTTTAATATGGCTCGAAGAAATATTAAAGAGAGGTTTGCTGGAAAATATTGACGCTTTATCTGTTCATCCTTATCGCACATCTTCACCTGAAACAGTTATTGAAGACTACCAAAAGTTAAGAGATTTACTAAATAAGTATAATAAAAAAAATTTCCCAATAATATCTGGTGAATGGGGATATTCAACAGCTAGAGAATGGAATAATTTAAACATTTCAGAAAAGCAACAAGCTCAATATCTTATTAGAATGTTTTTAGTAAATGAATGGAGTAATATACCTATTACTATTTGGTATGATTGGAAAAATGATGGAATAGATTCTAAAGAAAGAGAACATAATTTTGGTATCAGACAAAATGATGTTTCCAAATCTAAAGAGTCTTACATTGCATTAAAAGTAATGACTAAAACTTTATCAAACTATAGCCTTTCAAAAAGAATTGATGTTGGAAATCCAAGCGATTTTGTATTTGAGTTTAAAAATAAGCTGGGTGATATTTTAATCGTATATTGGACTATTGAAGGGGACCATTTAATAAAACTACCTGAACCAGAGAATGGAAGTATAATTTCTATGTATGGAGACAATCTTGGTAGATATAATTTAGAAAACGATACCATACTTGAAATAACTGCAAGTCCAAGATATTTGATTTATAAATAATTAAGAAGTACTTTCTTCGAAATTTATTTTTATTGGGCTAAGCTGGATATATAGATAGTTATTCGTAAAAAGTATTAATTTAATTTGTAAGCTTAAAGTAATATGTAATATAAGAAGATCCAAACAATAAAGATCTTATATATGTTTTGTGTTTTTGAAAAGAAAATAATTGGTTGATAATAGGAGAAAAGAAATTTTTTAAAATGATTTACTTTTATTTACTATTTTCACATTCAAATACATATGATAAAAAAATTGGAGTTAAATATTTGATTGATTATTGGATATATTTTTAGATTCATTGCATTAGTTGAATTGAGCAGAGTGTTACTGTAAATTACTAGTGGAACAACTTAAAAAGAAATTAAGCGGTATTAGGGAAGGGTCAATTAACATATGAAAAGTAAGTGGATATACCCCATTTTGCTCGTTTTATGGGCAATGCTCATCTTCTTTTTTTCCTCGCAGACGTATGAGGAGCAAAGTGTTACCCATTTTTTGGCACAGTTCAATACGCCGTATTGGTATGATAAGTTAAGTGGCATATCATTTATGTATGGAGGGGTTGAAGTGAGTGCCCAGACGGCTGGGGTGAGTGGTTTTGTGGAGTTTTTCATTCGGAAGGGTGCCCATCTTTTTATCTTTTTTGTGTTTGGTTTTTTGACGTTGGGTGTTTGGCGAAGTTTTGTCAAAAATCGTATTCTTTCGTTTTCAGGGGCTCTTATCTGTGTCCTTTTTTATGCAAGTGCGGATGAATTGCATCAAAAACTGACGGGTGGCCGTACCCCTTTATGGCAGGATGTCATCCTGGACACGTTTGGCGGTTTGCTTGGAATCTTCTGTTTTCTTTTCATTTATCTATGGAGAAAGCGTCATCGGTTCTGAAGAACTTTTTTCTAATACATTTAATGAAGGAGCATGTCTAACAACATGCTTCTTTTTTGTTGTTTATGAATGATACCCTTTGAGGGGGAGGAGAAAAAAGTAAGACTATTATTCTCTGGTGCAGGAGCTTATATCATTTTTTATGGGTCGCGAGCAGTTGAAAAAGCGTTTCAAAGCTGCGATTTAACCTATGTGCAACATCGGTGCATTGTATTTTTAAAATATGGATGTGCAGGCCTTTCAGTATGAGTGATTAGGCCAATACTTAAGAAAGTGAAGAACTGGATTCTGAATAAGGTTGGAAGGCAGCATAAAACGGCCTATGAAATTCCAGTTACACAGGTCTTCAATTCTCGCATTGGGGTGTTTATATTTAACAAAATTGCTATGTCGTTAAAGAAAAAGGCGAATGCTGTTTGTTATGGGATATCAGTTTAAAATAGATTCCTCTCCTTTTTCAGGCTCAAGTTCGTTTTATTGAAAAGGGAGAGGCGATGCTCTCATGTATTGCCGGAAATATCTACTCATCATGAAACATATTTCATTCTAGAGCGATCACTGATGGCCTTCAGAATAAACATTTTGTCCTGTTTGCTTAGCATAGCCCAGCTGCCTGCTTTGATTTTCATACAAATCCACTCCTTTTGTTTAGGATTATTTATTAATAGTTGTTGAATGATAGATGATGGAATTCCGGGTCCAAAGAATAAAAGTGTCATTTGGTGATAGGGGCAAGGGGAAGATAGAATTTTGAGCTCATACTAGATTATACCGTCTTTTTATGCCTAATAAACAACAAAAATTCCAACAAATCTCTACAAATGGTGTTCGTTTTTTGTCAGAATATTGGACAGGGAAATTGAAAAAGCTGTCAGGATGCGGGTCCGGACAGCTTTTCATTTTTTTCTATTTGATGTCTAATTGTTCTTTTAATTCGTCTTGAACCTTTTCTTTTTCATCATCCGGAACTATATTATAGTAGATACCGTCGATTTTCGTTCCATTGCCTGGAATAGTTGCTTGAGTAATGCTTTTGCTTGCGTCACGATAGTTCTTTTGAATGTCCATCATGTCATCAAACGTCAAATTCGTCTGGATATTTTTACTTAGTGCATCGAATACATCATCATATTTTGTCAAAGATGAAACGCTTGCGCCCTCTTTAATGACAGCCTCGATGATGGAGCGTTGTCTGGATTGACGGCCATAGTCACCATTTGGATCATCATATCTCATACGAGAATATTTAAGTGCATCTTCACCATTTAGATTAATGCTTCCCTTCGCAAAATGGACGCCTTCATATGTGAAGTCCAAATCGTTTTGCACAGTCACGCCGCCGACTGCGTCTACGATATCCTTAAAGCCTTCCATATTGATCTTCATGTAATAGTCGATTGGGATATCGAGGAAGTTTTCAACGGTATCCATGGACATTTTCGCGCCGCCAAATGCAAAGGCGTGATTGATTTTATCCTGTGTACCATGACCGACAATCTCGGTCCGTGTATCACGTGGAATGCTTAGCATTTTGACAGACTTCTTTTGAGGATTGACAGTCAGGACGATCATTGTATCTGAACGTCCTTTGTCGCCATCACGTTCATCGACACCGAGCATGAGCATCGAGAAGGGTTCTTGATCTGATAGGGCTAGGTCTTTCGTTCGTTTATCCGAGTTGCGGTCTATTGGTGTATGCATCGTTTCAACGGTTTTAGTTAGAGAATTCCATACGGAGTAGGCAAAGGCTCCCCCTGCTAGTATAAAAAGTAGGACAATTATCCCGACTACTTTCAGCCATGTCCGTTTCTTTTTCTTCTTTTTTTCATGTCTCATATAATACTTCCTTCCTGTTTTTGTTACCACTTAATCTATTATATTTAATTTTCCTTTAAAAGAATAGTATATTTTGTTATTTTATAATACCTTTTACATTTTTTGGTGTAATTATGTTCTGTGTAACTAGAACACTTGTGAAGGCGTTGAAGGTTGAAATCGTTAAAAGGATTAGTGCAAAAGGAGTGGTTGGTTGAGAAATCCTTTCTTATTTGGTTATTGGTTGATTAGATGGAAAATATTTAAATTCCTTTTTAGCTGCGAGGTATACGGAGTGGTTGGGCTTTTTTATCTTTGTACATAGGTCATTTTCCAATAATAAAGGTAAGAAATTCTATCATTTTACTTTTAACTGAAGCAAGTGACGTTATCAATCAAGCGAAATGCCAAAGGTCTCAATGATACATTTCTTTATGGGCAGCCACTATGCCATATTAAGCTTTGAGAAAGTGCGAGTCGGTCTGCCAAAGGGAACGTTTTGGCCAAATCAACCGCCAAGGGGAAAATGAAGGGAAAAAAGTCAGGCAAGCTGAATGTGACAGTGACAAAATTCGGTTAAAACGAGTGCCTGAATGCCATTTCAAAATGATGATCGTAACTCCGGAAAAAATTCCGGAGTTTTTTTATCAAATAGCAGGGCCTTTTTTAACAATTTGAATAGACTGGAAAAAGTGATTCTCCATATGAGTTTTCTAGGCTTACGACGATTTACTACAAAATGGGTGATTAGCAGAGTCCGTATTAGAAATAAGGCGCATATATATGCAGTACGGATATCACTAAAGTATAAATAACTATTGGAGGCTAAAGGAAAAATGGAAGAAACTGTTGGTTTATCGTACCTTGAAGCTTTAACAGGGAAATTTGTGAAGGTGTTTAAAGGCGGGCCTGAATCTAGAGAAGGCAAGCTTTTAGCAGTGTTAAGCGATTTTATCGTTCTTCAAACAGAACAAAATCAAGAAAAAAATCAAGAACAAAATCAAGAACAAAATCAAGAACAAAATCAAATCGTGTATTTCGCCATCGAGCATTTGAAAATCGTTGTCGCGAATGCGAAGAAAGCTCAGGTTGATTTTTTGCCGATCAACGACGAAGAACTTGTATATCCAGCAACTTTTTTAGCAGTGCTAAAATCACTTCAAACTAGCTGCATTCAAGTGAATGGCGGCGGTCCGGCATCAAAAATTGGCCGGGTTATTGATGTGAAAGATGAATTTTTAGTGTTATCCACGGAGAAAGAAGGTCTTGTTTTATACCCGATTTCCCATATTAAAAGTGTAACATTGGTGGAACAATCGTTCACTGAGTTCTTGCCTGAATTTGTATATAACGGTACAGATACAATTAATGGCCTATTAACTCGGTTAGTCCACAACTGGGTATCCATTAGTGCTGGAGGACCTGAGAAAGTTGAGGGCATTCTGATGGAAGTGGCTGACACGTACCTTATCGTCGTGCATCATGAAGAATTATTTTATGTGCCAACTGACCATGTCCAATTCGTAGGTTTAACTGTGAAGAGAGAGGAAGAGAAAGAAGAAAAAGAAGAGAGCGGAGAAAACGCTAAAGCTGAAGGTTCTGCAAATGGAAGCGCGTCAAACGGGTCAACACAAGAAAGCAGCTCATCAGTCGAAAGCAGCTCATCAGTCGAAAGCAGCTCATCAGTCGAAAGCAGCTCATCAGACGAAAGCAGTTCATCAGACGAAAGCAGTTCATCAGACGAAAGCAGCTCATCAGACGAAAGTAGTTCTTCATTTGAACGCTCTGCATCAAATGGTTTAGGCCGAGGCAGACGTAATCGTTCAAATGCATTCAAGCAAATATGGATTGAGAACCTAATCAAAGCATCATCTCAAAACATACGTTAAAAGTAATACCTACAGGTACAGCAACCAAAAAGAGTTGTTGTGCCTTCCTATGGAGAATGGACATGCAGTTGTAGACTGATATACTTCTTGATTTCAATACTTTCATTCTATATCAGAGCTTTTTACTATTGGAACTAACGACACAATCGTATTAAAAGATAGGTAAGGCTGCAGTATTAAAAATGGGACAAAACATAATTTGCTTTTTGGATATGATTGATTTTAATAGAAAGGAGGACAACACTTGTTATCAAATCATATTGACCAGTATATGGAACTGGAACTAACTGAAAATATACATGAAGCGGGGATATTAATTGAAGCTAACTCGGACCTCATAGTCTTGTACACGGGAAAAGTGTACCGCTACATTCCTTTTAAGCACATTAAAAATTTTTCTTTTCCCATGATCGATGAGGAGATTGGTTCGGGGGAAGTGCCGGAAATCGACGAGACATCGTTCCGAAAATTGTTGATGAACGCGAAGGGGATGTTTGTAGAAATCATGCTCACTAAAAAAGATTCGGTTCATGGCTATATCGTTGGCATCATGAATAACTATTTTGTCTTTTATTCGCCTGTATTTAAAACGATGTTCGTCTCGATGGATCATTTGAAGTGGCTTTCAGTTTGTGATGATGTAAAAGGGCCTTACGGTTTGAACAAAGCAGAGCAACTTGCACAGGTCTCTACTATAAGCTGGGCAAGGACCTTGGAGGAACAGGTGAAAAAGTTAGCTAATAAACTGGTGGTGCTGGACTTAGGGATGCATCCGAAGAATATTGGGATGATCAGTAAGGTGAAAAACGGCATCATTGAGATGGTGGATGCTCATGGGGAGGAGATTTTTGTCAATATGAGACATGTAAAAAGCTTTCATTTCCCACAATAATAAAACTCCGGGTCTGAAGCGATCCGGAGTTATTTCTTTTTCTCGATATTTTCGTAGACCAAGGCAAGGGCTTGTTCAAATTTCCCGCTCTTTTTTGGTTTGTAATATTTTTTGCTGCGAAGTTTGTTCGGTAAGTATTGCTGCTTTACCCAGCCATTTTCGTAGTCATGCGGATATAGGTAGCCGATACCGCGTCCGAGATCCGTGGCCCCTTTGTAATGGGCATCTTTAAGATGGTCCGGTACGTCTCCACTATGGCCACTGCGAATGTCAGCAAGGGCTGCATCAATTGCGGCAATGGCTGTATTCGATTTAGGTGATAGGCATAATTCGACCACTGAGTTGGCAAGTGGAATCCGGGCTTCAGGAAAACCGAGTCGTTCAGCGGCTTCGACTGCAGCGAGTGCCCTGGGACCGGCCTGCGGATTGGCAAGACCGATATCTTCGTAGGCGATGACGACCAAGCGTCGTGCGATGCTGACAAGATCGCCCGCTTCGACCAAGCGACCCAAGTAATGAAGGGCTGCATTCACATCACTTCCGCGAATTGATTTTTGAAATGCCGACAGGACGTCATAATGAGCATCACCGTCCTTGTCATGTGAAAAGCTTTTTTTCTGCATGCATTCCTCGGCAATTTGCAGATCGATGTTGATCGTTTCGTATTCATCAGGTTCGGTCGAAATGACGGCGAGCTCCAGAGCGTTAAGGGCACTGCGGACATCTCCGTTCGAAGCAGTCGCGAAATGGGTAAGGGCATCAAAGCTGACATCCGTTTTATATGCACCAAGTCCTCGCTCATCATCAAGAAGCGCCCGTTCCAGGGCTTTGATTATATCATTGGTTTCCAATGATTTGAGCTCGAATATCTGGCACCTGCTTCGGATTGCCGGATTGATTGCATGATAAGGGTTGCTTGTCGTTGCACCGATCAAGGTAATCATTCCGTTTTCGAGATAAGGCAATAGGAAATCCTGTTTCGCTTTATCGAGACGATGAACCTCATCGAGCAGCAGAATCACTTTACCAGACATTTTCGCCTCGGCTGCGACGATTTCCATATCTTTTTTATTATTGGTCACCGCATTCAGCGTCCGGAAAGCAAACTTCGTGCTTCCGGCAATCGCACTTGCAATCGATGTCTTGCCAATTCCAGGCGGACCATACAGAATCATGGAGGACAGCTGCTTGGCTTTAACCATCCTCGCGATAATTTTACCTTCACCGACCAGATGCTCCTGCCCGATGATCTCATCAATCGATCGAGGCCGCATCCGGAAAGCAAGCGGTTTAATATTCATTGCGCACCTCTCCTTTTTATATAAGGTATCACAAGTTGTGGGGGAAATGCGCTGATTATGCTGTGAATGACGGTGAATTCGTATTTAATCCGACCATCAAGCACAATAAATCGTCCTACGCAGAAATAAATCGACCTACAAGCCTGATAATTCGTCCAACGCAGGAAAAATCCGACCTACAAGCACGATAAATCGTCCAACGCAGGAAAAATCCGACCTTCAAGCACAATAAATCGTCCAACGCAGGAAAAATCCAACCTTCAAGCACGATAAATCGTCCTACGCAGAAATAATTCGACCATCAAGCACAATAAATCGACCTACGCAGGAAAAATCCGACCTACAAGCACGATAAATCGTCCAACGCAGGAAAAATCCGACCTACAAGCACGATAAATCGTCCTACGCAGAAATAAATCGACCTACAAGCCTGATAATTCGTCCTAGCTTTCTATGAGTGAACTTAGTAGATAGACTCTGCCTTTTGTATGGCCGGAATGTTCCAGTTTCATTGAAGTTAATAATTTTTTTGCGCTTGAAGGGGATTGGAGTTGGAGGAAGTTTCGAAATTCGCTGTTGGTAATGGAAGGTTTAACGAGATATACATAATCTAAAAGTGCCGATATATGAGCATCATGGGAAGTATCCAAACATGTACGGCAAATCCACTTTCTTTGCCGCTCCATGGAATATGCATGACACTTTTGGCAGAAAACACCGGTTTGAAGGGCAGCAGTAGGTATTCCATAAGTCTCTAAAGGTTTAGGAATATAAGGGGTATGTCCATCGAGCAATACTTTCGATAAACATTTCATAGCTTTTGTTGATAGGAGCACTTCCGTATACTTGTTATTTAATTCCGCAATGTTAAGGAGAATCCGGTCCTTACGTATTATTTTTCTATTAATATCCCTATTCGCTGCCCGAATGATAGTTGAAGAATTGGCACTGACAACTAGTGTTTCAACTGGAAGGTTGTTCATTTTTTTTGTTTTTAACCAGTCTAACAGATGCTTTCGCTGCCGGTTCACTTGCAATATCGGATCGTCAAAGGCTTCGGTTTTTCCATCTGGATTTGTACGGATCAGTTGATTGAATGCGTTGTCGATAAAAATTTCACCAGCCATGTTTTTGATTTCAAGAATTAAAAGGAAGGAGGGTGTGAGAATGAGGATGTCCATTTGAAAGGGAAAAGGTGATCCGCTTAGACGGAGGTCATGAAAGAGTAGATACTCTTTTTCAGGAAGGGCTTTAAGAGAATGGAAGACTCTGTATTCACCGTTGAATCCTGCCCTGATTTTTTTGATATCTTCCTTTATTACCGGTTTCCTTGCATGTCCAGGAGGTAAACGCCTAATGAGAGCTTCTAGCATGTCAATTTTTAAAGGCATCATGCAATCTTTAATGATCATGGTAATCACTCCTTTATGGATTTAAGTAAAGTATTCTCCTTTAATAAATAGGTTTCCTGTAATTTGGTGAAAATAAATGAATCAAAGAATGGAACTTACGTTTAATCCGTCCGTTCAAGGAAGAATTCGTCCTAGAGAGCGGATAATTCGGCCGTCCAAGTGAAAATCCAGCCTAGAGGGCAGATAATTCGTCTGCCATAACACTAGTGATTTCATTTATCCTATCTCTCCAATTAGGATAATTTGACAAATGAAGGGTGGGTGAATGCATTTCTGGCGGGAATATGCTATAATTTCAAAAGAATTTAGAAACGGATAAATAATTTGAGGTGTATATGTATGAAGATATCTACTAAAGGCCGTTATGGTTTAACGATTATGATCGAGCTTGCTAAACATTATGGAGAAGGCCCGAAAAGTTTGAAATCGATTGCCCAGACGCATAATCTGTCCGAGCATTATTTGGAGCAGTTGATTGCGCCGCTTCGTAATGCGGGGTTGGTGAAGAGCGTCCGCGGTGCGTATGGCGGGTATGTCTTGTCTAAGGATCCTCAGGAGATCACTTCGGGTGATGTCATCCGTGTATTGGAAGGGCCAATCACTCCTGTGGAAGGGATTGAGGATGAAGAGCCGGTTAAGCGCCAGCTTTGGATCCGGATTCGCGATGCGGTGAAGGATGTATTGGATAATACGACTCTGATGGATTTGGCGAGCTACAAGGATACGGGTGAAATCGATTCTTATATGTACTATATTTAAGTGATTAGCAATGCGCCTATTATATAGGCGCTTGCGTTTTTTAATGGAGGCGACAATAAAGTGGAAAGAATATATTTAGATCATGCTGCGACTTCTCCTATGCATCCGAATGTGATCGATAGAATGATGACAGTCATGAGCCATGACTTTGGTAATCCGTCGAGCATTCATGCATTCGGGCGGGAGGCGCGCCATGTTTTAGATGAGGCGCGTTCGAGCATTGCAACAAGTATCGGTGCCGGAAGGAATGAAATCATTTTCACGAGCGGTGGAACAGAGGCGGATAATATGGCGATCCTCGGCGTTGCGAATGCGAATAAAGAAAAAGGCAAGCACATCATTACGACGGAGATTGAGCATCATGCTGTTTTGCATACATGTCAATTCCTTGAGAAGTCTGGCTTTGAAGTCACATATTTACCTGTGAATGAAGCGGGGCTTATTTCAATTGACGATTTAAGGGCGGCATTGAGGGACGATACGATTTTGGTTTCGGTCATGTATGGCAATAACGAGGTGGGGACAATTCAGCCGATTGCTGAAATTGGACAACTCCTTAAAGGTCATCAAGCCATTTTCCATACGGATGCGGTTCAGGCATATGGTTTGATCTCTATCGACGTTCGTGGGCTTGGTGTAGATTTGCTGAGTGTTTCAGCACATAAAATCAATGGTCCCAAAGGTATCGGCTTCCTATATATGCGTGAAGGCTTGAAGCTGAATCCACATTTATATGGCGGGGAACAAGAACGCAAACGCCGTGCGGGCACGGAGAGTGTGCCGGCAATTGCTGGTTTTTCAGAAGCTGTTTTCATAGCACAAAGCATGATGGAAAAGAAAACGGAGCAATACAAGCGATTTAAAGACGTATTGCTTGCCGTCTTTGATGAGACGGATGTACAATATGAAATTAACGGATCTATGGAACAGTCGCTGCCACATGTGCTGAATGTTAGTTTTCCGGGTACGAATGTGGAATCGATGCTCGTTAATATGGACTTGGCAGGTGTTGCGGTATCAAGCGGATCCGCTTGTACGGCAGGGTCAATTGATCCTTCGCATGTGCTTGTTGCGATGTTTGGACAAGATTCGGAGCGGACGAAGAATTCGATTCGTTTCAGCTTCGGTTTGAACAACACGGAACAGGAAGTCAGGCAAGCGGCTGAAATAACCGTGAAAATTGTTAAAAGATTAGTGAGAAAATAATTCTTGCTTTAAATAAATGAGGTGACAGGATGAATAAAGCACCACAGGATACCCGCGTCGTCGTGGGGATGTCAGGAGGCGTTGATTCCTCTGTGTCAGCCCTGCTGTTGAAGAATCAAGGCTATGATGTGGTCGGGATTTTCATGAAGAACTGGGACGATACAGATGAAAACGGGGTCTGTACAGCAACGGAAGATTACAATGATGTAATAGCGGTTTGTAATCAAATCGGAATCCCTTACTATGCGGTCAATTTTGAAAAGCAATATTGGGATAAGGTGTTCACATATTTCTTGGATGAGTATAAAGCGGGCCGCACTCCGAATCCGGATGTCATGTGCAATAAGGAAATCAAGTTCAAGGCATTTCTTGAACATGCGGTAAGTCTTGGTGCGGATTATGTGGCCACTGGCCATTACGCACAGGTTGAATACCGGGATGGCGAATACAAAATGCTTCGCGGTGTCGATAACAATAAAGATCAAACGTACTTCTTGAATCAGCTAACTCAAGAGCAATTGGAAAAAGTCATGTTTCCACTTGGGCACATTGATAAGAAGGAAGTCCGTGAAATTGCGAAAGAAGCGGGTCTTGCAACGGCAACGAAAAAAGATTCAACAGGCATCTGTTTTATCGGTGAACGGAATTTCAAAGAGTTTTTAAGTAATTACCTTCCAGCTCAGCCCGGTGATATGGTCACGATGGATGGCAAAGTGATGGGCAAGCATGATGGATTGATGTATTACACGATCGGTCAGCGCCACGGTCTAGGGATAGGCGGCAGCGGCGAACCTTGGTTTGTTGCGGGAAAAGACTTGAAGCGTAATGTTTTATATGTGTGTCAAGGCTTTGATAATGATGTGCTGTATTCCAATTCCCTTCTTGCAGTGAATGTCAGCTGGGTAGCGGAACATATACCTGCAGGGGAATTTGCATGCACGGCAAAGTTCAGGTACCGTCAAGAAGATAGCGGCGTAAAAGTGAAGGTCTTGGAAAATGGTGATGTCGAGGTCATTTTTGACGAGGCAGTCCGCGCGATCACACCAGGACAAGCTGTCGTATTCTATGATGGTGAAGTATGCCTTGGTGGCGGTACGATTGATGAAGTATTTAAAAAAGGTGAAAAACTGACTTACGTAGGGTAAAATGAGCATGTCCCCAGCTGTGTTTGCGGTTGGGGACTTCTTTTTGATTGCGGGTTCGGACTGAATTAGACCACTGGCTTATGCTATACTTTTTATTATAAAAATGGAGTGTGAATGAAAATGGATAAGAACCAACAAGGAATTGAATTAATGCAACAAGGGAAATACGAAGAAGCGGCGAAAGTCTTCAATGAGGCGATCGAGGAAAATCCGAATGAGCCTGTTGCCTACATAAACTTTGGGAATGTACTGACTGCCGTGGGTGAAACGGATAAAGCCATAAAGTTTTACAAAAAGGCGATTGAGCTGGATGAAAATGCAGCAGCGGCTTACTATTCATTAGGGAACCTATACTATGAGTCCGATGCAAAACTAGTCGAAGCGAAGGATATGTTTGAAAAAGCGATCCGTTTGGGACTGGAGAACAGCGATGCTTACTTTATGCTTGGATTGACATTGATGGCGTTGGATCAACCGAAATTGGCGATGCCTTATTTACAGAGAACCGTGGAGTTGAGCCCTGAGGATGTGGATGCGCGATTCCAATATGCGCTGTGTCTGGCTAATGCGGAATTGTATGATGAATTGATCAATCAACTGAATTTAGTGGTGGAACAGGATCCGGGCCATGCCGACGCCTATTATAATTTAGGCGTAGCGTTTGCCGGGTATCGTGAAGATGCGCAAGCGGCGATTGCCTATTTTGATAAAGCATTGGAAGCACAGCCTGATCATATGCTGGCTGCGCACGGTAAGAAACTGATGGAAGAAATGAATGCAGAGTAAATAGAAGACATATGCATGGAAAGGTGGGGAGAAGCGTTGAGCCAGCAAGATTCGTTGGATTTGTTTTCAGAAGAGAAAATGTTCATGAAAGGAAGTCATTTAGTGACGATCTTTCATAATGAAGAAAATATGTACTCGGTTGTAAGAATTCGTGTGCATGAAACGAATCTGAATTATGAAGAGAAGGAAGCTGTCGTAACCGGATATTTTCCAAGGATGCATGAGGACGAGATTTATATTTTTTATGGAGCCATGAAGGAACATCCGCGTTTTGGCCTTCAATATCATGTTGAGCATTTTCGCAAGGATTTACCCCAATCCAAGGAAGGCATCGTCAGCTATTTATCCGGTGACCTGTTCAAAGGCATTGGGAAAAAAACGGCCGAGAGCATTGTTGAGACACTAGGGGAAAAGGCAATTTCCAAAATTCTGGCTCAGCCTTCGTTACTTGATGATATCCCGAAGCTATCTGGGGAAAAGGCAAAGGGTCTCTATGATACATTAGTGGAGCATCAAGGTCTGGAGCAGGTGATGATCGCCCTGAATCAATATGGCTTTGGTCCTCAGCTGTCGATGAAGATTTATCAAATGTATAAACAGGATACGATCTCGATGGTTCAGGGAAATCCTTATAAGCTTGTAGAGGATATTGAAGGGATTGGTTTTGGACGGGCGGATGAGCTTGGGCATCAGCTTGGCATTTCCGGCAGTCATCCCGACCGAATCAAGGCAGCATGCTTGTACACCCTTGAATCACAATGCCTCCAGGATGGAAATATCTACATAGAAGCTGAGCAGCTTTTGGAAGCGGTCAAGCGCCTGCTTGAGGAAAATAAACGGGATCGGATTGAGTTTACGAACATTTCCTCGGAAATAATCGAATTGACGCAAGAAGGGAAAATCGTTGTCGAAGATCAACGAATTTATCCGCCCTCACTTTTTTATTCCGAAAAGGGAATCGTAATGAACATCAAGAGATTGCTTTCTCAAACCGAGTATGAAGACCAGTTCCCGGAATCGGAGTTCTTGCTGGCACTTGGCAAACTGGAAGAGCGGCTGGATGTATCCTATGCTCCAGCTCAAAAAGAAGCGATCCAAACAGCCCTGCAGTCGCCCATGTTAATCTTGACGGGGGGACCGGGTACCGGTAAGACAACCGTGATCAAAGGGATCGTTGAACTCTATGCAGAGCTGCATGGCGTATCGATGGACATTAACGATTATAAAAAAGAGGGCAGTGATCCATTTCCATTCGTACTTGCGGCTCCTACTGGCCGTGCAGCGAAACGCATGGCTGAATCGACGGGACTCCCCGCCGTTACGATTCACCGTTTGCTGGGGTGGAACGGAAGTGAAGGGTTTTCCCATGATGAGGATAATCAGTTGGATGGCCGTATCGTAATCATCGATGAGGTTTCAATGGTGGATACATGGCTTGCCCATCAATTGTTTAAAGCTTTGCCGGAAAATGTCCAAGTGATATTGGTTGGTGATGAAGATCAGCTCCCATCAGTCGGCCCTGGACAGGTATTAAAGGATTTGCTTGCATCGAATTGTGTACCGACTGTCAGTCTTGAGCATATTTATCGTCAAGCTGATGGTTCATCGATCATTGAATTGGCCCATGATATCAAAAAAGGAAGACTTCCGGATGATGTCACGAAGCAGCAAGAGGATCGATCCTTCATTCGCTGCCAGACTGGCCAAATCGCCCAAGTCATCGAGAAAGTGGTTGCGAATGCCAGGACGAAGGGTTTTACGGCAAAAGATATACAGGTGCTGGCTCCCATGTATAGAGGTCCTGCCGGGATTGATGCATTGAATAAAATGCTACAGGAAGTCTTCAATAGCAATGCGAATAAAAAGCGGCGGGAAATTAAATTTGGTGACGTGATATACAGAACGGGAGATAAGGTCCTTCAACTGGTGAATCAGCCGGAGGAGGGTGTCTTTAATGGGGATATGGGCGAAATCGTGTCCATATTGTTCGCTAAGGAAAATACCGATCATGTCGATAAAGTAATCATATCGTTCGAGGGGATAGAAGTCACATACACGAAACAGGATTTGAACCAGATTACACATGCATATTGCTGCTCCATCCATAAGTCGCAGGGAAGCGAGTTCCCTATTGTCATTTTGCCAGTAGTGAAAAGTTATTATCGGATGCTCCGTCGAAATTTATTGTATACGGCGATTACCCGCAGTAAAAATTTCTTGATTCTATGTGGTGAAGAAGATGCATTCCGTCTAGGAATCGAACGTAATGATGAGATGCGCCGGAAAACGACTTTGCGTGAAAAGCTTCGTGAGGTTCTGAGTGAAGAAGATCAGCCAGTGGAAAAGGGAGAGGTACCTGAGGAACAGGCAAGTTATCTTGATATCCTCATGCATGCTGACCCGATGATCGGGATGGAAAATGTCACGCCTTATGATTTCATGTAGGGTGATCACTGTTACGTTCTTTCATAAATTTTGTTTTAAACTCATAGTTTTGGTGGAACCATTATAAAATATAACTTATATGTGAAAGAGTAGGGGGGATTTGAATGAAAAAAGGATGGATAATAGGGTTAGTCATTGTCGTTTTACTGATCATTTATGGGGTATCATCGTACAACGGCCTTGTTAGTGCCAATGAAGACGTCGATAATAAGTGGTCACAGGTGGACAATCAATTGAAACGAAGAGCGGATTTGATTCCGAATCTTGTCGAAACGGTAAAGGGCTATGCAAAGCATGAAACGGAAGCCATTAAAGCGGTGAGTGATGCACGCTCGAAGTTAGCTGGTGCCAATTCGACTGAAGATGCGATAGCGGCCGATCAAGAAATGAGCGGGGCCTTAAGCCGTCTTTTGGTGGTTGTCGAGAACTATCCGGATTTAAAGGCTAATGAAAACTTTAAGGGCCTCATGGATAGTTTGGAAGGAACGGAAAATCGTCTGACGGTAGCCCGAAAAGACTATAATGATGAAGTTACCACATATAATAAGGCCATTAAACGCTTTCCGAAAAATATGATGGCAGGCGCGTTCGGGTTCGAGGCAAAACCATATTTTGAAGTGACCGATCAAGAAAAAGAAACACCTAAGGTTGATTTCGGGAGCGATAAATAATGAAAAAACTCGCTGTGTTTGCGCTATTCTTCATTCTCACGTTCCATTTAGCAAACGTAGTCGCAGCACAACCTAACATTCCTAAGCCTGTTGGGGATATCTATGTCCAGGACTTCGCTGGAGTACTCGATGATCAGGAAAAATCCGAACTCATCGAACTTGGAAAACGTTTGGATGATGCCACAAAAGCACAGATTTCCGTTTTGACTGTTGATTCGATGGAAGGATCCGAGATCGAGGAGTACTCGGTCGATGCATTTAGATCATTCAAGCTTGGTGATGCCGAGCTGAACAATGGAGTGCTCATTGTACTGGCCATGGAAGAACAGAAAATCCGTATTGAAGTGGGGTACGGTTTGGAAGGGGCCATTACCGATATAAAATCTGGACAGATTTTGGATAATGTGGCTATCCCTGCGCTGAAAGAGGGTAAATATGATGTTGCCCTGACGGAAACCTATAAGGCCGTGTATAACGATGTCACGAAAGAATACGACCTAGGTGACGATTTTTATCAAGATCTCTCCGTTCAGCAAGGATCAGAGTCAGATACCTTTCAGCCATCACGTTTACAGATTTTTCTCATCATCATTGGTGTCATCATTGTGTTCATCCTTGATGCCAAGTTCTTCAAAGGATTTTTCCTTCAAACATTACTTAATATCCTCTTGATGTTCATTAGTCGCGGAGGTGGCGGAGGCCGTGGTGGCGGCGGAGGCCCGCGAGGCGGTGGCGGAGGAAGTTCCGGTGGCGGAGGTTCCAGCAGAGGATGGTAAGATGGAGGTGACCGGGAAACCGGTCTTTTTTTATGCCATGTTTTTCGTAATGATGCACAATGGAAAACCTTTCAGCACATCTATTTACAGGATGAATGAAATAATAAAAATGTTCGGAAAGGCGGGATGACCTTGCGGACGTTTTCTTTATTGAAAGGGATGCCGGTTTTTACAAGCAAAGGACAAAGGATCGGCACGGTCCATGATTTATCGATCTCTGAATCGGGCCAAGTAACAGGCTTGGTCATTCATCAACAAGCATTGTTCAAGAGAGCCTTCCATTTGAAACTGGACGATATTACTTCTTTCGGTCCAGATGGGATCGTCATCATGCAACAGGATTCAACTCCAAGGAAAGTGCCTGACGGTTCCATCTGTCTAACAAAGGACGAATTATTGGGACGCATGATTTTTTCAGAAATGGGCGAGGAGCTTGGTTTACTGCAGGATGTATATTTCAAGGAAAAATTGGGCACGATTATAGCGTATGAAACAACGGATGGGTTTTTCTCGGAGTCGACAGTGGTCGAATCAAAACAGCCGCCTACATTAGGGAAGGATACCATCATTGTTTCAGTTTATGAACAGTGAGGTGTCCAATTTTGGAAATACAATGTCCGAATTGCCGCAGTAAAGATGTAGGGAAAATTGGCGTGAATCAATATTATTGTTGGAATTGTTTTATTGAAATGACCTTATCGGAAGGCATCATTAATACGCACCAGGTCGAGGAAGATGGAAGTTTAAGCTCATTGGACGATTTGTTTGAAGAAAATGACCGCCGCTTCAGTATGTAATTAACGGAAGAGGTGTTTGCAATGGCTAGACGTTCACGCAATAGTCTTATGAACATGGGTTCGGACATGATGAACTCAAAAATGATCAAACGTAGTATGAAGAAGATACGCAAAAGATTAAAGTCATTATTTTAATGCGTTTGGGTGTCCTGATCGTGGGGGCACTCTTTTTTATGTATGAAATCCTTCCGCCTTTCGAAGAATAAATGAGCGGGAGGTGTTTAGTGTGAGTATTCGTCTAAAATGGTTTTATCGCCTGGGTTTTTTATTGCTCTTATTTTTCGTTATTTATATTTTTATGAAACTTAAGCCTATGTGGGGACCTGTTGTAACTGTATGTGTGACGGTACTTTTACCTTTTTTGATTGGTGCGTTCATCAGTTACTTGCTGCATCCGGTAGTGGAATATTTAAATGAGAAAGGAATGCGTCGGTGGCTTTCGATTACGATCATCTATTTGTTATTTTTCGGAGGGATTGGCTTTGCCGTTTATAAAGGCATACCGGTGATGGTCAGTCAGGTTCGCGAGCTGTCGGAAAGCGTACCGGAACTGGTTGAACAGTACCGGAGCAGGATAGATAAGCTCAATCATCAAACAGCTACATGGCCGTTCGGTATTCATGAAAGGTTCGAAGAAGGTGTCACCCTTTTCGAAGGTTGGTTGAATCGTATGCCTGAAAAAGCGATGGAGTATGCCATGAAGATGATTGATTTCATCGTTCTGATTGCCTTGATTCCATTCATTGCTTTTTATATCCTGAAAGATTTCACGGACTTAAAAAAAATGGCTTGGTATATGACCCCGAAAAAATGGCGCAAACAGGGAAGGGCATTCGTTCGTGATGTTGATGCTTCGCTTGGCGGTTATATTCGCGGTCAAATCATTGTCTGTGTCGTGATCGGGTTGATTTCCTCGCTGCTCTTTTGGATAGTCGGAATGCAATATCCGCTGCTTTTGGGGGCGATAATCGGTATAACCAATGTCATTCCGTATTTCGGGCCGATTATCGGGGCCATTCCTGCAGTGATAATCGCCGCGACAATATCAGTGAAAATGGTGTTGATCATCGTGGTTATCGTGCTTGTCCTTCAATTTCTTGAGGGAAATATCTTGTCGCCGTTAATAGTCGGTAAAAGCCTCCATATGCATCCGCTTTTCATTATGCTAGCATTATTGGCCGGAGGTGAAATAGGCGGTATAACGGGCATGGTCCTTTCGATTCCCATTTTGGCTGTGCTTAAAGTTTTTGTGCTTCATGCCCGTGTTCACTTCAGAAAGAAGCCGCCGCTTATTGACAAATAAAAGCCTTGTGAATATAATCCATTACATAAGACAATTCGTTGAAGGATGAAGTATGCTGAAGTCCATCTAGAAGAGAGGGGTCCCCTAGGCTGAGAGGGATTGCCAGATGAAGAGCAGCAGAAAGCTAGTCCTGAGAGCAGCTAATACCTGCCGTCATGCCGCGTTAAGGCTTTTATGAAGGTGATGGACAGAGGATTTTCCTGCGTCCATAATCAGGGTGGTACCGCGAGTTAACTCTCGTCCCTGTTTTTGGGATGGGAGTTTTTTGTGTGCTCAAAATTACATAATTATTAGAAGGAGGATATATATATGAAGTATTTAACTGGTGCTCAAATCCGCCAAATGTACTTAGATTTTTTTAGTGAAAAAGGCCATAACATCGAACCAAGTGCGTCATTGGTTCCCCATGAAGATCCATCATTGCTTTGGATCAATTCCGGGGTTGCGACGTTAAAGAAATATTTTGATGGCCGGGTGATTCCAGAGAATCCAAGGATTACAAATGCACAAAAGGCCATTCGTACGAACGATATTGAAAACGTGGGGAAAACGGCACGTCATCATACGTTTTTCGAAATGCTTGGGAACTTTTCCATTGGTGAATATTTTAAAGAAGAAGCCATCACATGGGCATGGGAGTTTTTGACGGATGAAAAATGGATAGGGTTTGACAAAGAGAAATTAGCTGTGACAATCCATCCTGAAGATGACGAAGCATTCGAGCTTTGGAATAAAAAAATCGGTGTTCCTGCTGAAAGAATCATTCGTCTGGAAGAAAATTTCTGGGATATCGGTGAAGGTCCTAGTGGCCCGAATACAGAGATTTTCTATGACCGCGGACCAGCATATGGTGATGATCCGAATGATCCGGAACTATATCCAGGCGGGGAAAATGAACGGCATCTAGAAGTCTGGAATCTTGTGTTTTCTCAATTCAACCATAATCCGGACGGTTCTTACACACCGCTTCCAAAGAAAAATATTGATACGGGCATGGGGCTTGAACGTATGGCATCCGTCGTTCAAGATGTGGCGACGAACTATGATACCGATCTATTCATGCCAATCATTCGGGCGGTCGAAGAGATCTCCGATGTGAAATATGGTGTCGATACCGAAAAAGATGTTGCATTCAAGGTCATTGCCGACCATATACGTACTGTAGCATTTGCAGTAGGGGACGGAGCACTACCATCCAATGAAGGCCGTGGTTATGTGTTACGCCGTTTACTTCGCAGAGCGGTTCGATATGCTAAGCAAATCAACATCAATCGTCCATTCATGTTCGAGCTTGTGACAGTTGTCGGTGAAATCATGAAAGACTTCTACCCTGAAGTACTCAAAAATAAAGATTTCATTGCGAAAGTCATCAAAAATGAAGAGGAACGTTTCCATGAAACGCTTCATGATGGACTTGCCATCCTTTCTGAAGTCATCAAAAAGGAAAAAGAAAAAGGCAGCACAACCATTCCTGGCAGTGACGCATTCCGTTTATATGACACATATGGCTTCCCGATCGAGTTAACGGAAGAATATGCAGAAGAAGAAGGCATGATGATCGATCAGGCTGGATTTGAAAAGGAAATGGATGCACAGCGTGAACGTGCCCGTTCAGCGCGTCAAGATGTGGATTCCATGCAAATCCAAGGCGGAGTACTGGGCGATATTAAAGTTGAAAGTGATTTTGTCGGCTATGATCAAGTTGCGGTTGAAGCAAAAGTTGCTGCCATCATAAAAAATGGCGAGCTTGTAACGGAGGCACAAGAAGGTGAAGATGTTCAGGTGATACTGAACAAAACTCCATTCTACGCGGAAAGCGGCGGGCAAATCGCTGATAAAGGAACGATGGCCAGTGAATCCGTGAAAGTGGATGTCCATGATGTTCAAAAAGCGCCAAATGGCCAAAATCTGCACCGTGTAACGGTGGTTGCCGGAACTTTAACGTCAGATTCCGATATCGTTGCTGCGGTCAATCAAGAAAACCGCATCCATATCACGAAAAATCATACAGCGACACATCTTTTGCATCAGGCATTGAAAGATGTATTGGGTACACATGTCAATCAGGCCGGTTCACTCGTACAAGCTGAGCGTCTTCGCTTCGATTTCTCTCATTTTGGCCAGATAACGGCAGAGGAGATTGAGCGGATCGAAACGATTGTAAATGAAAAGATTTGGCAAAGTCTGCAAGTGAATACGGATTATAAAAATATTGAAGAAGCGAAAGCGATGGGCGCAATGGCCTTGTTCGGCGAAAAATACGGCAAGATTGTCCGTGTCGTTCAAATAGGCGATTATAGTCTTGAACTTTGCGGTGGTGTCCATGTCCCGAATACAGCGGTAATCGGCTTGTTCAAAATCGTTTCCGAAAGCGGCATCGGTGCAGGGACTCGCCGGATAGAAGCAGTAACGGGTGCTGGCGCATACAAATTGATGACTGACCAGATCGGCGTATTAAAGGACGCTGCTGCTAAATTGAAAACGAACTTGAAAGATGTACCTTCAAGAATTGAAACGGTCTTAGCCGAGGTGAAGGACCTTCATCGTGAGAATGAAAGCCTGACTGCAAAATTAAGTAATATTGAAGCAGGAAGCCTCGTTTCTAACGTAAAAGAAATAAATGGAGTACAAGTGTTGGTGGCAAAGGTTCAAGCTACCGACATGAATAATCTGCGTGCAATGGCGGATGATTTGAAACAAAAGCTAGATTCTGTCATTATCGTATTGGGATCGGCTCAAGGCGATAAAGTCAATTTAATTGCCGGTGTGACGAAAGATTATATCGATCGCGGTTTCCATGCAGGCAAATTGATCAAAGAAGTTGCTTCCCGTTGCGGTGGAGGCGGCGGCGGACGTCCAGATATGGCCCAAGCCGGCGGAAAAGACCCTGAAAAATTGGACGCAGCACTTAATTTTGTTGAAGAATGGGTCTTATCGATTTCATAATCAATGAAAAGTGTTGTACAATGTAGGTAATAGTGGATTCTGGACGCTGAGGAGAGGTGCATGTTAATGAGTTCCTTTGATAAAACGATGAAATTTAATTTTCCCGAAGAACCATTCGAAAGAGATGTACAAGAAGTATTGTCTCAAGTTTATGTTGCACTTCAGGAAAAAGGTTATAACCCGATTAACCAGATTGTCGGTTATCTATTATCTGGTGACCCGGCCTACATCCCGCGCCATATGGATGCTCGAAACATTATTCGTAAGCTTGAACGCGATGAAATCATCGAAGAATTGGTTAAGTCGTATCTTAAGAACCATCGAGAGGAATACTAATGCGCACAATGGGACTTGATTTAGGTTCAAAAACCATCGGCGTTGCCTTGAGTGACGCGATGGGCTGGACTGCACAAGGATTGGAAACGATCAAAATTAACGAAGCTGGAAATGACTTCGGCTTAAAACGTCTCAATGAAATCATAAAAGAACATGAAGTTTCTAAGATTGTCCTCGGTTTACCTAAAAATATGAATGGAACTGTAGGACCGCGCGGCGAGATCAGTCAAGAATTCGCCAAACGCTTAGAAAATAAATTCAAGCTGCCAGTGTTTCTCTGGGATGAACGGTTGACAACCATGGCGGCTGAACGTGTCCTTCTTGAGGCGGACGTGAGCCGAAGCAAACGTAAGAAAGTCATTGATAAAATGGCAGCTGTCATGATTCTGCAAGGTTTCTTGGACAGACAAACAAATTCAATATGAGGTGAATACAAATGGAACACGGCGAAAACAACATTACAGTAGTAGATGAAAACGGAAATGAGCAGCTTTGCGAAATCCTTTTCACTTTCGACTCAGATAAATTCAACAAATCTTATGTACTTTATTATCCGATGTCTGCAGAAGATGATGAGGAAGAAATTGAAATCCACGCTTCATCTTTCGTACCAAGCGAAGATAATAAAGATGGTGAACTAACACCGATCGAAACGGAAGAAGAATGGGATTTAGTAGAAGAAATGTTAAATACATTCCTTGACCAAGAAGAAGCTGAAGAAGAATAATCACCAGTAAAAAACTGACCTCCATCGAGGTCAGTTTTTTAGTTTGTAGACAAAAGGGGTTCTATTTGGAACCGGTGTGCGAGACTCCTGCGGGCACGTTCGAAATTGATAACATAGGCAAAATCAATTACTTATTGAGTTTGTCTACAGTAACCATCAAGGTCGGTTTTTTCAAATATGCACCAGTACCCCCTTATCTTTTCTCTACGAATAAAAGAATAAAAGTTGCAAGCGGACCTAAGAATAATGATAGCATGAACCAATTTAAGGCCGTTCTATTTTTACCTTGAGCAAGTCCGGCGTTTATGAGTGCCAACGTCCCCCAACCTACAAAAAAAGAATTTTCCATCTCATTCACACCTTTCTCTCATTGAATCAATAGTAGCATACGTAAATGAATATTCCTGGTCATTGCATGAAATGCCTAATACATGCAGGAAACAAATTTGAGTGCATTTTTTAAGCTGAGTAAATAATTTTAAAAAAGTGGAGCGGAAGCGGAAATCAACGTTCGAAATCAAGATAGTTTCTAGACAAAATTGGTGTTATCTAAATGTCAAATCAAAGTGGATTGGAACGGGAGGTACGAGACTCCTGCGGGAAATACGCGTCCAAGGGAGATCCCGCAGGTGCAAAGAGCGCTGAGATCGGACCGCCCTCGGAAAGAGTACCTGGAGTGTAAATTAACTACAACCCTCAAAAAAACTGTAGACAAAGATATCACTATTTTCCTATAAAATAACGCCTGTATATTGACAAAACTAGTGCGTTTTTGCCATAAATAGAGTAGTGAAGAATGTAGTTTTGCAAAAAACATGTAATTATTTGTTGATTTTAGTATAATGTTCGAAGCAAAGATTAATTAGAGAAAGCATCATCTAGAAACCATTCTGTAGTTGGTGTGAGTTTGCAGGGGGAATGAAAATGGATGAAAAAGATAAAAATTTATCTAAAAAGGAACATATCCAAATGAAATTGTTAGAACGGCAAGGAGAAGCAAAGCTTGTACGTAAAATTATCATGATTACGATAGCTTCGCTTATTTTACTAATCGGTATAGTTGGTCTGGTAGGTTTTTTATATATTAACTCTGCCATGAAACCAGTCGATCCCGATGATGATACCATCAAGAAAGTGAAAATCCCCATCGGTTCATCGGTGAACGGAATTTCGACACTGCTTGAAGAGCAGGGGATAATCAAGGACGCACGCGTTTTCAAATATTATATTAAATTCCGCAATGAGTCCGGTTTCCAGGCAGGTGAGTATAAATTATCACCTTCAATGCCAATTGAAGATATTGTCACAAGCATCAAAACCGGGAAACTCATGAAAGAAGCGGCAATGAAGATCACGATTCCTGAAGGGAAACAGCTTATCCAAATTGCCGATATCATTGCAGTGAAGACGGGCCAAGATCCGAAAAAAGTTTTCAAGGAATTGAATGATAAGAAATTCGTAAAGTCCATGCAAGAGCATTATCCGGAGCTATTGACGTCGGAAATTGAAAATGAAAAGATTTTATATCCGCTTGAAGGGTACCTTTTCCCGGCTACTTATGATTTTTATGAGGAAAAACCAACTTTGGAATCCATAGTCATCGAGATGCTGAAGAAAACGGATGAGACCTTGCAGGCATACGAACCCCAAATGAAAAAGAACGATTATTCCGTACACAAAATGCTGACCTTCGCTTCGCTGGTTGAAGAAGAAGCAACGGCACAAGTCGACCGCGGTAAAATAGCTTCCGTCTTTTACAATCGTATCGAGGAAGATATGCCGCTTCAAACGGATCCAACCGTCTTGTATGCAAAGGGTTCACATAAAAGTAAGGTGTTTTACAAAGACCTTGAGGTGAAGTCCCCATATAATACGTACAAGAACAAAGGGCTACCTCCAGGGCCGATTGCCAATGCTGGAGCGACATCGATCGAAGCGGTATTGAAACCCGAGAAAACGGATTTCCTATACTTCTTGGCGACACCTGAAGGGGAAGTGCTTTACTCCAAAACCTTGACGGACCACAATAATAAAAAGGCAGAGCATATTTCCAATAAATAAATGCTTAGCAACTGAGGGGGGAGAGATATTACTTTCCCCTTGTTTTTATGATAGAATAGTACAAGTGAATTTATTGGATCCGATTTTTTATCGGTGACCGTAACTCGGCGAATGCCGGGTTTTATTTTGAAAGATAAGGAAATGTAGATCGAAAAAGCATCTTGTTTCAGCTCTTTGTGAAATTTATTAAAGGATTTTGACTACTTTTTTTCATGAACTGACCAAGCGCTTTCGGTTTTCTTATAATTGGAGGAAACGTCTTGAACGGAAAAATAGAACAATATCTTCATTCCTTAATTCCGGAGCGTACGGGTTTGATTAAGGAGTTGGAAGATTTTGCGATGGAAAACAATGTGCCGATCATGGAGCCAGAAGGGATAGAGGTACTGCTTCAGATTTTAAGGCTTCATCAGCCGAAGTCGATATTGGAGGTTGGCTCGGCTATTGGCTATTCGGCCATTAGGATGGCTGAGACCCTTCCGGAAGCTCAAATCGTGACACTTGAACGGAATGAAGCCCGAATTGAGCAGGCAAGAGCTAACATCAAGAAGGCTGGCCTGTCGGACAGAATAACCCTCATCGAAGGAGATGCCCTTGAAGCAGGACCGAAAGTCATGGATCACGGTCCGTTTGATATCATCTTCGTTGATGCAGCTAAAGGGCAGTACAAGCGCTTCTTTGAGCTGTTTGAACCATTCCTTGCCGATGCTGGCATTATCATTACTGATAATGTATTATTTAAAGGCTTGGTTGCTGAAAACATTGAGGAAATGGAAATGACGAGAAGAAAGCGAGCTCTCATCAAAAAAATCAGAGATTTTAACATCTGGTTACATGACCATCCAAATTTCGATACCGTGATTTTGCCGATTGGTGATGGTGTGGCCATTAGTAAACATAGAGGTGACAAAAATGAAAAAGCCTGAATTACTCGTGACTCCGACAAGTGTCGATCATATAACAGAACTCATCGATGCTGGCGCTGACGCCTTCGTCATTGGCGAACAACGTTATGCGCTAAGGCTGGCAGGTGAGTTTAACCGTGAAGATGTCAAGAAGGCGATTGAGCTTTCACATGCCGCGGGCAAGAAAGTCTACGTGTCCATGAACGCCATTTTTCATAATGAAAAGGTGGACGAGCTTGAAGAGTATGTAGCATTCCTAGCCGAAGCTGGTGCTGATCGGATCGTTTTCGGTGATCCCGCAGTCTTAATGGCGGTCCGTGCAGTTGCACCTGATATGCCCTTGCACTGGAACACTGAGATGACGGTAACGAACTGGTACACATGTAATTATTGGGGAAAACGCGGTGCTGTCCGTGCCTTGGCTGCCCGTGAAATTAGTTTGGACGAGATCGTTGAAATGAAGGAAAATGCCGAAGTCGAGATTGAAGTGCAAGTGCACGGCATGACGTGCATGTTCCAATCGAAGCGCACACTCCTGGGGAATTATTTTGAATACCAGGGCAAGGCATTGGAAGTGGAAAATCGGAAGGAACATAGAAATATGTTTCTGCATGATAAGGAACGTGAAAATAAATACCCGATTTATGAGGATGAAAATGGTACACATATCATGAGTCCCAATGACATGTGCATGATTGATGAACTTCAGGAATTAATTGAAGGGGAAATAGATTCCCTGAAAATCGAAGGGCTATTACAAACACCGGAATATATCACGGAAATGACAAAGTTATATCGGGAAGCCATTGACGTATGTGCAGAAGATCCTGATCGTTATGATGATATGAAAACGGAACTATATGAAAAAGTCAAAGCGGTTCAGCCGGATAGCCGTGAGCTGGATACAGGGTTCTTCTTTAAAGAATCGGTTTATTAAAGAAAAGGGTAAGAGAAAGAGGAGGAATAGCCTTGAATGCTATTGCTGATAAAATTTCCAAGATCATTGATGGAAAGAGAGTCATTGTAAAAAAACCGGAATTGCTGGCTCCGGCTGGAAACCTGGAAAAATTAAAAATTGCCGTTCATTATGGAGCAGATGCCGTGTTTATTGGCGGGCAGGAATATGGTCTTCGGTCCAATGCCGGTAACTTCACGTTTGAGGAAATGAAGGAAGGCGTCGAATTCGCCAAAAAGTATGGTGCTAAAGTATATGTAACCACTAATATTTTCGCACATAATGAAAATATCGATGGTCTTGATGAATATCTCGAAGGGCTTCAGGAGGCCGGTGTTCATGGAATCATCGTTGCCGATCCTTTAATCATAGAAACTTGTAAACGGGTCGCTCCGAACGTCGAAATCCATTTAAGCACGCAGCAATCGCTTTCGAACTGGAAGGCCGTTCAGTATTGGAAAGAAGAAGGGTTGGAGCGTGTTGTTTTGGCACGTGAGACCAGTTCTGATGAAATCCGTGAAATGAAGGAGAAAGTCGATATCGAAATCGAAGCTTTCGTTCACGGGGCTATGTGCATCGCGTATTCAGGACGCTGCACCCTTTCGAATCATATGACTGCGCGTGATTCAAACCGCGGCGGCTGTTGTCAGTCTTGCCGGTGGGATTACGATTTATATGAGTTGGATCAAGATGGGGAAAAAGCCTTGTTCGAGAAAGAAGATGCTCCATTTGCAATGAGTCCAAAAGACCTGAAATTGATTGAATCTTTGCCGCGCATGATCGAAATTGGCATTGATAGTTTAAAAGTCGAAGGACGAATGAAGTCCATACATTATATTGCTACAGTAGTCAGCGTCTATCGTAAAGTGATCGATGCGTATTGTGCCGATCCGGACAATTTCGAGATTAAACAAGAATGGCTGGAAGAGCTTGATAAGTGTGCGAACCGTGAGACGGCATCATCGTTCATGGAAGGGGAAATTCCTGGGTATAAACAGCAAATGTTCGGGAATCATACCGTAAAGACTCGCTTCGACTTCGCAGGATTGGTGCTGGATTACAACGAAGAAACTCAAATGGTAACCATGCAACAACGTAACTTCTTCAAGCCTGGAGATGAAGTGGAGTTTTTTGGACCGGAAATCGAAAACTTCACTCAAAAAATCGGTACGATCTGGGATGAGTCAGGCAAAGAGCTGGAGGCCGCTCGCCATCCGCTTCAAATTGTCCGCATTCAAGTAGATAATCAAGTATATGTGAACAATATGATGCGGAAGGAGAATTGACATGACAAGGAAAAAACCAATGGTCATCGGAGTTACAGGAGGTTCGGGTTCAGGTAAAACAAGTGTTACCCGTTCCATTTTCGAATTCTTTCAAGGACATTCGATCTTGATGATCGAACAGGATTATTATTATAAAGATCAAAGTCATCTGCCGTTTGAAGAGCGGTTGAAAACGAATTATGATCATCCGCTTGCGTTTGATAATGATTTGTTGATCGATCACCTTAACGCATTGCTTCGCTATGAAACGATAGAAAAACCCGTTTATGATTATTCGATTCATACGCGTTCAGCAGAAGTCGTCACTGTTGAGCCGCAGGATGTCATCATCCTTGAAGGGATTCTTGTGCTGGAGGATGAGCGCCTTCGAGACTTGATGGATATGAAGCTATATGTTGATACGGACGCAGACTTGCGGATACTCAGACGGATGACGCGTGATATTAAAGAACGCGGCCGTTCTTTGGATTCCGTCATTGACCAATACATCAGTGTCGTCCGTCCGATGCATAATCAGTTCATTGAACCGACGAAACGTTATGCCGACATCATCATTCCTGAAGGTGGTCAGAACCATGTGGCGATTGACCTTATGGTGACAAAAATTCAAACAATCCTTGAACAAAAGTCTTTTTTGTAATAACATAGCATAAATAATGATAGGTGCCATTTTCCTCCGTTTTTTAAATAATCCCGTTTATTTATTGGGAAAGACTGGACAAATGTTGGAAAACGCAATACTCTATTCTTGATACAGAATGAACCGGCTGCTCACCGCAGTCGGTTTATATACTAAGGAACGGATTGTTTCTTAGTATCGATTGCGCGTACTTTTTAAGTCGCGCACTTATATATTTTGACTCAATTTTAGGGTTAAGCACTATATAGTACATAAACTTGTCACAGCGAATGCTTGCTGTAAAGAATTAGAAGGAGTGAAGGGTTTTGGCAATTGAAAAAGAATATCCAATGACTAAAGAAGGTAAGTTAAAGCTTGAACAGGAACTGGAACAATTAAAAACGGTTAAACGGAAAGAAGTAGTGGAAAGAATTAAAATCGCCCGCAGTTTTGGAGACCTTTCCGAAAACTCAGAGTACGATTCCGCAAAAGAAGAGCAGGCATTCGTTGAAGGACGTATTACAACAATCGAAAACATGATCCGTAATGCAAAAATCATTGAAGGCAATGATTCGAATACAGATACAGTTTCACTTGGTAAGTCGGTAACATTCGTAGAACTTCCAAACGGTGACGAAGAAACATATTCCATCGTTGGAAGCGTTGAAGCGGATCCATTCGAAGGGAAAATTTCCAATGATTCTCCAATCGCGAAAAGCCTGATAGGGAAAAGGGTCGGCGACAAAGTATCGATCCAAACACCTGGCGGCGAAATGAGCGTCAAGATTGTATCCATCAGCTAATCAACGGTTTAAGAGGGTGTCCTTAGGGGCATCCTCTTTTTTTTGGAAAAATGCCGCTTGAAATTTGTTCGTAATTGTTTAAAAATTCGCAACTCGTCAACAATGGTTACGAGGTGTATTTTATGAAAAAGAAACGAATGAGGTTGCTGGCTATTTTATTGACCACTTTTATGCTGATGCTCATAGGCAGGCTTGCCTACATCCAACTTGTATCGACAGAATCTTTTTCAAAACATGATGTGAACCTAATAGAAGCAAGTGTAAAACAGCGTTCACAAATATTAAAGATTGATGATGGACGTGGAAAGTTTTATGACCGAAATGGGGAACCACTAGCCCATGAAGAAATTCCGACGCTCGTCCTGTTTCCATTTTTGAACAAAATGACATGGCCTATAGATGAAATTGCCTCGATAATCGGCAGATCGGAAAGTGAGCTGAAAAGGGCAATTGAACAAGCGGATGAACCATTCGTATTTGGCGGGGATGATCCAATAGAATTGACGCCCAGTCAATCGAAGGCTATCAATCAATTGAAAATTCCAGGGGTCTTTGCCGTGAACGAAAAATTATATCACGATCAAACCCCTGCAGCTCAATTGATCGGCACGACGAATATATCAGATGCGGAAAAGAAAAAACGTTATCCCGACTTGAATTTATCTCCTGAAACGAAAATAGGCAATACAGGACTGCAAAGGACCTTTGATGAGTTCTTACTTTCCTCTGGAGAATCGAAGCTCGTATTTCACGTGGACGCCAGTGGAGGCCCCATGTTCGGTGTCGATGTTAAATACGTCGAACCAGCGAACCCTCTTTACCCAGTGAAGGTCGTAACGACGATTGATAAAGGAATTCAGGAAAAAGCGGAGAAGCTCGTCGATGAACGCGGCATAAAAAAGGGCGGCCTCGTACTGATCGACATCGAAAAAAGTGAAATCGTTGCCATGGTATCGCGTCCAGCACTTAATATAAAAGACCCGAATGGCGAAGGAGCCGTCAATATGATGCTGACTCAAAAAACTCCAGGCTCCGTCTTTAAAACGGTCACGGCAGCTGCAGCCATTGATTATAAAGCGGCTAGTCCTTCCAGGACGTTTAATTGTAATTTGACGATTGACGGAAAGACGGATAAACAGAGGGAACTCGGCATGCTTAATTTTGAAAATAGTTTTGCCCAAAGCTGTAACAGGACGTTTGCTGAATTATCACAGGAAATTGCTGAGAAGGATCCTGACTTTTTGGATAAATATGCAAAAATGTTAGGGTTGATTGGCGAAACGGGCTGGAATGGGGACGTATATCACACCAAAGTTACTCAGTTGCACCATGAACAAACCGGGAAGGTCTGGCACGATGATGATTTGAAAAAGGATCCTAAAATGGTTGCCAAAACCGCAATTGGTCAGCAGGATGTCCAAACGACGCCGCTTGCGATAGCAAATATGATGGCTACGATTGCCCGCGGTGGTAAGAAGGAACAGGTCAAAGCCGTTTCCAAGGTCGAATTCAACAATAGTACGACCGTAGTCGATTTTCCTAATCAAAACATGGAAGGGGAGACGTTGTCTCCATATACGACGATGAAGATGCAGCAACTTCTACGGAAGGTCGTTACGGAGGAAAAAGGGACTGGTGCGTCGTTGAGAGACCTGCCTGTAGAGGTCGCAGGCAAGTCTGGAACGGCTCAGACGAATATTGAAAAAGGGGAGCTGAATAAATGGTTTGCGGGCTACTTTCCTTATAAAGATCCCAAATATGCTCTTGTTACCGTAAGTTTTGAAACGAAGGAAAACAGTACCAGCATGACGCCTCTTTTTTCAGATATTGTAAAAGTCTTGTACTCGAAGAACCAGGGTGATAACGAGAATTGACGAAAAGTGTAGGAAACCCTTCCCTTCTATCTCCAGCGAAATCATGTTAAAATGAGGCAGTAAGAAATGGTAAGGGAGGAATGGACCTTGGGCTCACGTTTCAATCAGCGAGATCAAAAAAGAAAAGTAAATAGAATATATAATATCGCAATCACCATCGTTTCCATTTTAATCGTCATCGTCGCTATCACCATTTTCTTAAGTGATGATGACACTGAAACAGTAAAAACCACGACTGAACCAAAGCAAATTGCCGATAAAGATCAGGGCAAAGTGGACAAACCTGCTGGTAAAGGGGAAGAAGATTCAGAGAAGGAAGTTGAAGACGAAGATAGTAAAGCAACAGACGAAGATAATAAAGCAACAGACGAAGATAGTAAAGCAACAGAGGAAGATACAGACGAGAAGAAGGCTGAAGAAGGTACAGACTCAGAAAAAGCTGGGAAAGCCGAACTTGAGGAAGTGGAAGGCAGCGGAGATGGCAATGTCGCGGCTACGTATACAAGTGAGAGCTGGAAACCAGTTGGGACTGAACAATCCGGTGAACACACTACAAGCTTTCAAAGGGGCTCTGTCGATTGGAATGAAATGAGTAAAGCCATTGCCAATGGAGCAGGAATCGACGAAGGCAGCATGAAGCTGTGGTGGCTTCAAAACGGCGGTTCGCCAAACACGGCAATCGGTACCGTATCAGAAGGAGACGATCCTAAAACCTTCCGTGTCCATATTGAGTGGGTGGACGGATCGGGTTGGAAGCCTGTAAAAGTCGAAGAGTTGAAGACGAACGATAAAAGGTAATGGATAAAAAAATAATAACGAAAAACCCCCGAAAGGAATTCCACTTTTCGGGGGTTTTTCATGGTGTTCACTTTTTTGCTTTAAAGTGGACGACTGCACTGTAAAAACGTCTGCCTTCCTCACTAACATACATTTGGTGTGATACGGATTGAACCTGCAGCATAATCGCTTTATTGATTTCAATTTGTGATTGGATTTTCTCTTCAAGATTCTTAATGCTTTCTGCCTCAAAAAATTCTATTTTATCTTCGAATAAGTTTAAGTCGAGTTGAAAACTCATGACTGTTCCCCTCCAACATTTAGATACTGTTAGTTTAACACCATTTTGGGCGAATCTGAACCGAATGAGTGATTTGCCTAAAAAACAAGAACAGTTTGTGTGTTTATTTCATATTATGCATATAGGTTTTATTATAAAATTATAAAAAGGTGATTGAAATGGGCATGGAATTTATAGATTAATTTGAAGAATGGTCGAAATGGAATGATGATACGGTAGGTGGAGTCAATATTGAGCATCAGGAGGTTTTTAACCATTTTGATTGGATATTGGACAGCGTCACGGATCGGGTTTAATGGTTTGGTGATGAGATCGTCGTAGTTCCGTGAACAGAGAGTCTTTCCATCGATTATTTTATATTGCATAAATCACATTAAATAGGTAGGATAACTCAGTTAGGATGTTCGAATTTGATAAACATTCAATAGGTAATTGGGGAGACGGCGATGCTGGAATTCACCCATTTCCTGCTTCCTGATGAAGTCCGAATTTTTGTCTAACTGGAATACTTTAATCCGGGGGCGAACATCGTTCAGATATTCCCGGATTCAGTGAACGATACTTTAGCAAAAAAAATGATCAGGGTGGTATATAAAATGGGCAGAGAATTTATAGATTTATTTGAAGAATGGTCGAAATCGTATGATGATACGGTTGGTGGACACGATATAGAGTATCAAGAGGTTTTTAAACATTATGACAGGATCTTGGATAGCGTCACGAATCGGGCTTATGGTCATGTGCTGGAGTTCGGAGTAGGCACCGGGAATTTAACGGAAAGACTATTGAAAAAAGGTCTTAAGGTATCGGGAATCGAGCCGTCACCTGCCATGAGGGAAATAGCGGTAAGCAAGTTGCACGGAAAAACAGAAATTGTAGATGGCGATTTCATGGATTTTCCGAAGCCGGAAAAGGTTGATTCGATCGTGAGTACGTACGCGTTTCATCATTTAACCGATGAAGAAAAAGAAAAAGCGATAGCCAACTATGGAAAGTTACTGAATACTGGTGGTAAAATAGTGTTTGCGGATACGATGTATCAATCAAGGGAAGCGCATGAGCGAGCGATTTCTGATGCAAGGCAGGCTGGCTTTCATAATTTGGCAAACGATTTGCAAACGGAATATTATACCACCATTCCTTTTTTGGAAAAAGCACTTGAAGCACATGGATATAAAGTGAACTTCGAGCGCTGCAATCAATTTGTCTGGATTATGGAGGCGGAAAAATTATAGGAAGAGGTTTTTACTAATGAAAGTAGCCATAATCGGAGCAATGGAAGAAGAAGTTACGATTTTACGTGATAAATTGGAAGGTTTGGAGCAGGTGACTATTGCCGGTTCCGAGTTTAATACAGGAACACTGAACGGTGTCGAAGTGATTTTGCTTAAATCGGGAATCGGGAAAGTGAATGCGGCGATGTCCACTACGATCCTTTTAGAAAAATTCAAACCGGATGCGGTGATCAACACTGGGTCTGCCGGTGGTTATCATCCAGCACTTAATGTCGGGGATGTGGTCATATCCACGGAGGTTCGCCACCATGATGTCGACGTGACGATTTTCGGGTATGAGTACGGTCAAGTCCCTCAATTGCCAGCTGCATTCATCCCGGATGAAAAGCTTTTCGCCATCGCAGAAGAAGCGGCTAAAGAAATCGAAAATATACAAGTGGCGAAAGGGTTGATCGTGACGGGGGATTCTTTCATGAATGATCCAGTTCGTGTTGAATTCGTCAGAGGAAAGTTTACGGACTTATACGCGGTGGAAATGGAAGCGGCAGCCATTGCACAGGTAGCCTTTCAATTCAAAACACCGTTCGTCATCATTCGTTCCCTTTCTGATATAGCAGGTAAGGAATCCAATATTTCCTTTGATAAATTCTTGGAAACGGCTGCGCTTCATTCAGCGGCACTGATTTTGAAAATGGTCGAAAAAATGAAATAAATGCCCAGTGATCAGCGGGAATCTTTTCCGCTGATTATTTCTTGCATATAACACACTAAATTGGTAGGATAACTATGAAAGGATGTCCGATTATGAAATTCTATCAAAATATTCATGAATTGATTGGGGAGACCCCGCTAATGGAAATCACCCACTTCCCTCTTCCGGATCAAGTCCGGATCTTTGCCAAGCTGGAATACTTTAACCCTGGCGGCAGCGTGAAAGATCGGCTTGGCCAGGAACTTTTGGCGCAAGCATTACAGTCAGGGAATGTGAAAAAGGGCGGAACCATCATTGAACCGACTGCAGGGAATACTGGGATTGGCCTAGCCCTTGCTGCGATAAACAGTGGTGTTGATGTAATATTTTGTGTACCCGAGAAATTCAGCGCCGAGAAACAGGAACTGATGCGCGCCCTTGGAGCAAAAGTGGTCCAGACCCCGACAGAGGAAGGCATGCTAGGTGCAATCCGCAAAGCCAAGGCGCTGCTGGATGAAATTCCAGGATCCTATTGTCCAGAGCAGTTTTCCAACCCATCCAATCCGGATGCCTATTATAAAACATTGGGGCCTGAAATTTGGGAGCAGTTGGCTGGCAATGTGGATGTGTTTGTTGCCGGTGCAGGAACTGGGGGTACTTTCATGGGAACATCGCGTTATTTAAAAGAAAAAAATCCTGCGGTCAAAACGGTCATTGTCGAACCGGAAGGATCTATTATAAATGGAGGCAAAGCTGGTCCCCATAAAACAGAGGGGATCGGGATGGAATTTTTACCAAGCTACATGGATGAAACGTACTTTGATCAGATTCATACGATAAGCGATGATGAGGCGTTCCAAATGGTGAAGGAATTGGCGCTTAAAGAAGGACTTCTTGTTGGAAGTTCTTCCGGCTCGGCTTTTGCAGCGGCCTTGAAAGAAGCAGCCAAGGCTACCCAGGGTTCGAATATCATTGTGATATTTCCGGATTCCAGTGAACGTTACTTAAGCAAAAACATTTATCAGGGAGGTCTTTGAAAATGAGGAAAAAAACACAAATGATCCATGGCGGTATTTTCGGTGATGAAAAAACGGGAGCGGTGTCGGTGCCGATTTATCAAGTGAGCACCTATAAACAGGATGGTCTGGGGAAAGATCGAGGATATGAATATTCACGTACAGGCAACCCAACCCGCCATGCCCTTGAGGAATTGATCAAGGATCTTGAAGAAGGAAAAAGAGGATTCGCTTTCGGTTCAGGAATGGCAGCGATAACGGCGGTTATGATGCTGCTGAGTCAAGGTGATCACGTTTTATTGACGGATGACGTTTATGGAGGCTCTTTCCGAGTGATGACAAAAGTGCTGAACCGCTTCGGGGTGGAAGCTACGTTCATCGATACGAGTGACATACATTCGATCCAAAACGAGATCAAAGACAATACAAAGGCACTGTTCATTGAAACCCCGACGAATCCATTATTGAAGATTACTGATCTAGAGGCGGTTTCAAAAATCGCTAAAGAAAACGGTATCCTCACTATTGTGGATAATACCTTCAGTACGCCATACTGGCAAAATCCACTTACACATGGTGCTGATATCGTGCTTCATAGCGCTACGAAGTACTTAGGGGGGCACAGCGATGTTGTAGCGGGTCTTGTCGTGGTGAATGATGAAAAACTTGGCGAGGACCTTCATTTCATCCAAAACTCCACAGGAGGCGTGCTGGGGCCCCAAGATTCATGGTTGCTGATGCGTGGTATTAAAACGCTGGGAATCCGGATGGAAGAACATGAAAAAAATACCTCACAGATCGTTCGTTTCTTATCCGGGCATAAAGCCGTTTCGAAAATCTATTACCCAGGTCTTGAAGACCATCCAAACCATGATATTGCTAAAAAACAATCGCATGGCTTCGGCGGTATGGTTTCATTCGATGTCGGCAGTGCCGAAAAAGCCGAATCCGTATTGAATAAAGTGAAATACTTCACGCTGGCTGAAAGTCTAGGGGCAGTGGAGAGCTTAATTTCGGTTCCAGCCAGGATGACACATGCCTCGATTCCAGCAGAGCGCCGTGCAGAGCTTGGGATAACAGATGGGTTGATTCGTATTTCCGTTGGTCTTGAAGACGTTGAAGACTTATTGGAAGACTTGGAACAAGCGCTAAAAGGATAAGTCGGAAGAGGGACCGCTTTATAGCTAACTGCCATTATTTACACCCTGTCATTTGGAATAAATATGGTAGAATGAGATATCGATAGCTTATTAGCTTGAAAGAAGGTGGAATGTCATGAAAAACGGCAAAAAACAATCGGCGGCAATGCTGCGTTCGAAAATGGTCGATTATAAACAATTTGCGATCACCTTGTTATGTGTAGGCACGTTCTTTTATTTAGGAACCATCCTCCCCTCTGGAGCCAAAGCGCTGATGGACACATATGTCTATATGGGAGCGACAATCATGTTTCTTGGCATATCCATACTATTTTTCCGTTTATCCAATAAATATAAAAAGACACTGGCAGAAATGGATGACCAGGACTCTTTACAACAATAGAAGCACGAAGCAAACCTGATTCTTTAAAGAATCAGGTTTTTTCGTATCTCTAACGTTATTGCCTATGATTTGGGGAGGGTCATCGTTCTTATTGCCTCCTTTAGGGGAAAATCGCTTTTAAAATTGGGAAAAAAGAAAGAAATTTTAAAAAAATGGGCAAAAGTCGTTTACAAATATCGTTTTTATGGATATACTTACCAAGTAATAAAAAATATTCCAAAGGAGGTCGAAGAAAATGAAATTGTATTTATATGGAGTCGTTTTTAATCAGATCAACCGGTCCGTTTCAAATAACAATCACATACCATTCGACCTGTGCCAAGCGGAATATTTCTAAAGCAATTTGGCTTTATTAATCATTCGGACATTGCGGCCGCAGGGAGAAGTCTTTTATCCTGCGGCCTTTTTATATTTTCTAAAAAACCCGCAGGAGGACGTAACTTTCTGCGGCCTTTTTATGCCTTTTGTGGGCCGCTCCCTTAAAAGGAGGTGATATTATGACACTGAATATGCTTTTTTTCACGATCACGATAAAAATGAAAAAAATGACTGCCGAGGAATGTTTGCAGCAGGAGAGAATCCACAAGATTCGAGAAGAACATTTAGACAAAGCACTGAAGCATCGTCCTTTTTTCTAAGATAGGCGAGGTTGGTATTCCATTCATAAATTTTAGGAAAGGTGGAGGTTAATATGATGAAATTGGTTTACGTAAGAGGAGAAAAGCGTTGCTATTGGCAGGAGAAGGATACCGGCTAACGGAATGGTACATTCAGAAGCAGGGCAATTAGTATATGAAGAAGCTCGAAAGGAATATGTATAGGGAAAACTCGGCACTCGGCCGAGTTTTTTTCTTTGCATCAGCAGCATGGGCCTGGATCGCCAAAACCAAACCCACATCCCGGGAACCACCAAAACCCGAAAATGAGCAATAAAATCAAGAGGACAATAAACAGGCCATAACCAAATCCGTAACTGGATCCGCCATAACATGGCACTGGAGGCGGATAACCATAGTTGCATCCGTATGGTCCATAGTTATATCCCATCCTAAAAAACCCCCTTTCCTTAAAAATTCACTTCATTATATGACCGTTTGTCTTTGTCCGATTGGGAATTCATCCATTCTGGTTTTAAACATTCAATACTTTCTTGATTTCTTTTAGTGGGACAGACACGAACAAGCCCACTGTTGCATAGGTATTAATAGGGAAGCCAAAGAAACGGGGGATGAAACCAATGCCCGGAATACTTACAGCTGTCGGCTATATTATTAAAGAATTTTACTTATTAGTTTCCTATGTGAAAAATAATGCTTTTCCCCAGCCATTGTCCGCTCAGGATGAAAAGAGATATCTGAAACTGATGAGTGAGGGTGATGGTGATGCTCGTAATATCTTGATCGAGCATAACCTAAGGCTTGTTGCCCATATCGTCAAGAAATTCGAGAATACGGGCGAAGATACAGAGGATTTGATTTCGATTGGGACGATTGGTCTTATAAAAGCCATTGAAAGTTATTCGGATGGGAAGGGTACGAAGCTGGCAACATATGCGGCACGATGCATCGAGAATGAAATCTTGATGCATTTACGGGCGACAAAGAAAACGAAGAAGGATATTTCCCTGCATGATCCAATTGGTCAGGATAAAGAAGGAAATGAAATCAGTTTAATCGATGTACTGAAATCGGAATCGGAAGACGTCATCGATACGATTCAGCTTAATATGGAAATTGAAAAAGTGAAAAAGTATATTGATATTTTGGATGAACGGGAAAAGGAAGTCATTGTAGGCAGGTTCGGACTGGATTTAAAAAAGGAGAAAACGCAGCGGGAAATTGCTAAAGAGCTTGGGATTTCCCGCAGTTATGTATCAAGAATCGAAAAACGTGCTTTGATGAAGATGTTCCATGAATTTTACAGGGCAGAAAAAGAAAAGGAAAAGAAAGCTAAAGGATAGGAATGATACAGTCAAAGAGAGTGCGGGGAAATTTCCCCGCACTCTTTTTTTTTAATATTTATTTCGGAACATATCTGCCAATGCGTGATAGATCTCGATTCCCTGAAAAAGGAACAGGCGTGAAGCCGTTAAAGAAAAGACCCCTATCATAATTAGTCGGAACCACATATGAATCACTCCTCGATTTTATTTTTTATAAAATGTCAGAGTGTGTGGCTACGTAATTCGCCTGAAAAAATACTGGACTGAGATAACGCTGGCGAAGATTTGAGTGAAAATAAAGAAAACTTAAAATAGATAATTCGAAAATAACAAAATGGATAATGGTCTGCCAGGAACTGAAGAAAGGGACCAAAGGTATTTTCTTGTCGGCCTTTTCCCAGTGATGAACATCGGTATGTTCTTCAAGGGTCAGCTGCTGTGCATGATGATGAAACTGCATGGGCAGAGTCCAAAGGAGAAGGATGATGGCAGCCAGGTGGATAAAGTATTTCATATGAATCGACCACCCCTTTCCCAAGATTATATTTATCATAGCATGCTTTTAATGCGGGATAAAAGAAAAATGTTAAAAAATCTGAAAATTCCTTTTAATTAGAAAAATATTGGAAAAACCTCTATAATAAGTTTATTGATAAAAAGGGGGCAATACAGGATGAAATATTCTTTGACATGGGATTTGGATATCTTTTTTAAAGGAGGAAGCTCTTCTAGTGAGTTCCTGCTTTTTTTAGATGAAATCAATGAAGAGGTACAAGAATTCGACCGACTTGTAAGCAATATTAATTCAGAAGAAAATGATGAAAGCAGTTTGATTTCTGCTTTTGATCTTTTTAAAAATACAAATATGAAATCGAGACAGGCCAGTGCTTTCATCGGATGCCTGGAAGCTCAAAATGCGCAGGATAAAAAGGCAGGTCAGCTGCGAATTAAACAAATGAAGATTGTGGCTTCGCTAAAAATGGTGTTAAGTAAGCTGGATGAAAAGTTGATGCAGCTTGATGATGCGTTTTTTCAAAAAATCCTCGATAAAGAACCGTTGAATGAATTGAAATTCGTATTGAACGAACGTCGAGATAGAGCAAGGGAAAAGCTTTCCGTGAAGGAAGAATCTTTAATCACTCAATTGTCATTGGATGGTTTCGAAGGTTGGAGCCAAATGTATGATGCGATCGTCGGTTCAATGTCCATCCCCTATAAAGGTGAAAAGCTTTCTGTAGGACAAGCGGCTAATAAATTTTCTGAACCCGATAAAAGGGACCGTAAAGAATTGTTTACTGCTTGGGAACAGGCATGGGATGAAAAAAGTGACCTTTTTGCCCGGACTTTGAATCATTTAGCTGGATTTCGCCTCAGTGTGAATGAAAAAAGGGGCTGGGATGATATTTTGAAAGAACCGCTTGAGATCGGAAGGATGAAAAAAGAAACCCTGGAGATCATGTGGAATGTAATAGCCGATCATAAGGAGCCGCTAGTAAGGTTTTTACAAAGGAAGGCGGAGTTATTGGATGTGGATAAATTAAGTTGGGCGGATTTGGATGCACCGCTCGCTGTTACAGCAGAGTCCAAAGTAATGGATTATCAAGAAGGTGCAGACTTCATTGTGCAGCAATTCTCGAAATTCGGCACTCAATTAGCAAACTTCACTCAAAAAGCGTTTGAAGACCGCTGGATTGAAGCGGAGGACAGGCCAGGTAAGAGACCAGGCGGTTTTTGCACGGGCTTCCCATTAAATAAGCAGTCCAGAATCTTTATGACGTATTCGGGAACCCCTTCGAATGTGTCCACATTGGCTCATGAATTGGGGCATGCGTTCCATTCTTACGCGATGAGGGATATCCATCCATTGAATCGTTCATATGCGATGAACGTGGCTGAAACTGCTTCTACGTTTGCCGAGATGGTCGTTTCAGATGCAGCTGTGAAGGAAGCGGCAAGTGAGGAAGAAAAGCTGGTTCTTTTAGAAGATAAAATCCAGCGTTCCGTAGCCTTATTGATGAATATCCATGCCCGATTTTTATTTGAGACAAGATTTTATAGTGAAAGGAAACAAGGATATGTCGGGGCCGAACGATTGAATGAACTGATGATGGATGCACAAAAAGAAGCTTATGGTGATGCGTTAAGTGATTATCATCCAACGTTTTGGGCTTCAAAGCTCCATTTCTATATTACTGGAGTCCCATTTTATAATTTTCCGTACACATTTGGATACTTATTCTCATTGGGCATATACGCGAACGCCCTGAAAGAACCTGCTGGTTTCGAGGAAAAATATATCGCCCTTTTAAAGGATACGGGCTCAATGAAGGTCGAGGATTTGGCGGAGAAACATTTGGGCGTCGATTTGACGACCCGGGATTTTTGGGAAGAAGCGGTTCATGCCTGCATGGAGGATGTCGAAGAATTCATGCGTTTGACTGACCCCCTTGTCCGAAAAGCATAAGATACGTTTCAGGCTGGCAATATGAACAAAAAAGCGGATGTCCGTTTAGGACATCCGCTTTCCCATTTAAACTTTCTTCATTTTAATTGGACTGACCATAAGTAATGATAATATAATCATGAGGGATAAGAAAAAGACCGGATGGAAATATGGGATGGCCAGAAAACTCAACGTTGCGATGCAGCCGGCAACCGTAATTGGAACGCCTGTAAAATATCCATTGTTTTCACTAATATTGAAGCGGGCAAGGCGAAATGCGCCACAGCCAATATAGAAAACGGTGAAGAGTGTGCCAGGTGCCCCGAATTCTATTAATATTCCTTGGTATAATAATAGAGCTGGTGCGACGCCGAAAGATATGATGTCACACATGGAATCAAGTTGCTTACCCAATTCCGATTCAATGTTGAACTTCCGTGCAACCATACCGTCAAAGCGATCTGCAAGGGCAGCCAGGAAGATTAAAAGCAGGCTTAAATTCAATTGGCCGTGCATCACGGCAATTATCGCAAATCCACCAAGGGATAAATTCATTAACGTAAGTATATTTGCTGTTTGGGCTTTTAACTTTTTAATGGTTTGGTCGAGGGCGTGTAGTAAAAACATCTTCTCACTCCTTTCAAATGAAACAAAATAATAACAAAATATAGTAAACATAAGTATTTATTATATAATAATATTTTATTTAACACAATTTATGCAAGGCATTTTTGAATAATTTTACAATTTGGAGTGGTTTTATTTGTATCAGTCTTTGTATCGCATTCTTATTGAACTGACGAATGGTAGGTATTCATCAGGTTTATTAAAGCATTTTAGCCAATCGCGCTGGAGCAGACCCTTAATTTTACTATATGTAAAAACTTTCAACCTTAATCAACAAGAATTTGGAAAGGATATAAAAGCGTATAGCAATTTGCACGAGCTATTTACAAGGCAATTAAAGGCTCAAGCCAGGCCGATTACGGCAGTCCCGTCTGCGGTGGCATGTCCCGTGGATGGTGTTCTTGAAGATTCAGGGGAAATACGCACGGATAAAAAGATCGTCGTTAAAGGAAAAGTATATTCAATGGAGGAAATGGTCGGGGATGAGCTATTTTTGGAAAAGTACTTAGGCGGCAAATATCTCGTGTTATACTTAAGCCCGAGTCATTACCATAGGATCCACGCACCAATCAAGGGTTCAGTGGTCAAACGTTGGACGCTTGGAAGGAAATCGTACCCCGTTAATAAATGGGGGATGAAATATGGAAAAGAGCCTTTGTCAAAAAATTATCGCACAATAACTGAGCTTCAAAATGAAGCGGGAAATTTGGCAATGGTGAAAGTTGGTGCCATGTATATCAATTCGATCGTCATTACTGATGAATCGGATAAATTGGAAAAAGGACAGGAATTTTCCTATTTCAGTTTTGGCTCGACAGTCGTCCTTCTTTTTGAAAAAGGCAGTTTTGAACTGGAAGGGAATTTATCCATTCCCGCCGATGTCCGTGTCGGTGAAACAATCGGATACATGAGAGCCGTTTAACCTTAACCACATATTAAAAAATAAGAAGGCTGACATATGATGTCAGCCTATGTATTTCATATTAAAATATTGATCGGATTTTATGTGTTAAGGATCTTCGATGAATTTCCGTTTCTATGAGGCGGATGAAATCGGTACTTAACTTTAAATTCTGCGCTTTAAAATAGGATTCCAGCAACAGGTCATCAGATAGTTTTTGCATTAGAACGCCACTTACGGCTGCTCACCTCCAGTAGAAATTGCGAGGAATAGTTTGGTGTTTCCTTGCATATATTGATAAGTCATCCTTGATGTACCCCTACTGTATCAGAAATAAACGTGGAGAACAATCGTTCTGTTATCCACAGTTGAAAGTGGATAACCTGTGGTTAAGTTGTTTACAAAGTGAATGAAATGATGCACATCAGTATGGGAAATGTTAGTAAAGTTATCCACAGGTTGGATAAATGAATTTTTTGTCGAAATCTTTTGGGAATAATTAGTTCTTTCGTTCTGTTCGACCCACTAATTTCTCCTTCTTTAATAAAAAATGCCTTCCCATATCAGAAAACTTACATTATGATGTTTTTTTACCGTCAGCCATTCTTTACTAATTTTTTTTGAAAGTAAGCCGAAAATTCGATATGATGGAGACGGTAAATTTTAATGAAAATATAGAGGTGCAATTATGCTTAAATTATTTTTGCCGAGTGAACATGTTAAAAGCATTTTTAATATAGATCCTCAAGAATTGAAAAAAAGAGGGATTAAGGGAGTCATTACCGATTTGGATAATACTCTCGTTGAATGGGACAGGCCAACGGCTACCCCAGATTTAATCAAATGGTTCGACAATATGCGGGACCATGGGATTTTAGTGACGATTGTGTCCAATAATAATGAAAAACGGGTTCGATCATTTTCCGATCCGCTTCAAATTCCGTTCATTCATCAGGCTAGGAAACCGATGTCAAGAGCTTTCCATAAAGCCCGTAAGACAATGGGACTGAAGTTAGAAGAAACAGTGGTAATCGGCGATCAGTTATTGACGGATGTATTGGGAGGGAACAGAGGCGGGTTTCATACGATTTTAGTGGTCCCTGTCGCCCAAACCGACGAATTCAGAACGAAAATCAATCGTTATTTTGAAAGAAAGATCATGGCGTTTTTTAAACGAAAAGGAATGATAAAATGGGAGGATCACAATTGAACAATCATCAAGAATTAGTATGCATCGGGTGTGGCGTGAAGGTCCAGACGGAAGATCCGAAGGAGTTGGGCTTTGCTCCTCAATCAGCTCTGGAAAAAGAGAGCATCGTTTGTCAGCGTTGCTTTAAATTGAAACATTATAACGAAGTTCAAGATGTATCCTTAACAGACGATGACTTCTTGAAAATCTTGAATAAAGTAGGCGAAACCGATTCCTTAATCGTCAAAATCGTCGATATTTTTGATTTCAATGGAAGCTGGCTTCCGGGCCTACATCGATTTGTTGGAAGAAATGATGTTCTTCTCATTGGTAATAAGGTCGACTTATTGCCTAAATCAGTAAAACCGAACAAATTGATTAATTGGATGAAGCAATCGTCGAAAGAGCTGGGACTGAATCCGGTTGATGTCCTGCTTGTCAGTGCAGAAAGGGGAAAGCACGTACTGGAAGCGGCTGATGCGATTGAACGGTATCGCAGAGGTAAGGATGTCTATGTCGTGGGCTGTACGAATGTAGGTAAATCGACTTTCATAAACCGACTTATAAAAGAAGTGAGTGGAGAAGGTGATATCATCACGACATCCCACTTCCCAGGCACAACTTTGGATATGATTGAGATTCCTTTGGATGATGGACAGGCATTGATCGATACACCAGGAATCATTAATCATCATCAAATGGCTCATTATGTGGACAAACGGGATTTCAAGGTGATTATGCCGAAGAAGGAAATCAAGCCTAGGGTGTATCAATTGAATGAAGGGCAGACGTTATTTTTCGGAGGATTGGCTCGCCTGGATTATGTCTCAGGGGGAAGACGTTCACTGACTTGCTACCTTTCAAATGAATTGAACATCCACCGTACGAAATTGGAAAATGCCGATGAGTTGTATAAAAATCATGCCGGGGAATTATTGACGCCCCCACGTCCTGATCAAATCGAGGAGTTTCCGAAGTTGATTCCACATGAATTCTCCTTAAAAGATGGTAAAATGGATATTGTGTTTTCTGGTCTTGGCTGGGTTACGGTCAATGAGCCGGGAGCGAAAATCGTTGCGCATGTCCCGAAAGGCGTCAATGTGATCGTTCGTAAATCATTAATCTAAAAATATAGGGGTCGTCTAGTCTATGAAAAAGATATATGGGGTAATGGGAGATCCAATTGCACATTCAATGTCACCAGACATTCATAATGATGCATTTGAAAAAGAAAATATAGAAGCGGTTTATCACCATTTTCATGTGACGAAAGAAGGTTTGGGCGATGCTGTAAAAGGCATGAAAGCCCTTGGTATAGAAGGGTTTAACATCACGATTCCTCATAAGACTTCCATCATTCCGCTCCTTGATGAAGTGGATGAACTGGCCCTTGCAATTGGGGCTGTAAATACGGTTGTTAACAAAAATGGTCGATTTATAGGGTATAATACAGACGGAAAAGGATTTTTCAAATCTTTATGCGATGAAATATCAGGTGACATTAAGGCTAAAAAAACGTTAGTGATCGGAGCGGGCGGTGCTGCGCGTGCGATTTATTTTACCCTTGTAAAAGAAGGGGTAAAGCAAGTTGATATTGCAAATCGGACAAAGGAAAAAGCGGCCGGACTTGTTTCTGATTGCCCATATGATAAAGTATCGAAGGCACTCTCGATTATCGAAGCGGAAGAAAGCTTATCACAATATGATTTAATCATCCAAACGACTTCTTCTGGGATGAGTCCGGAATTGGATCATTCACCGTTGAAGATCGACCAGCTCAAAACCGGTGCAATCGTCAGCGATATCATCTATAACCCTCTGCAGACCAAGTTGCTGCGTGAAGCGGGGGAAAAAGGGGCGGAAACGCAAAATGGTTTGGGGATGTTCATCAACCAGGCTGCGCTCGCTTTTGATATATGGACAGGCATTATGCCGGATACAGCAAGAATGACAGATATTGTCTTGAACAAACTAGGAGGTAACACATGTTAACAGGAAAACAAAAAAGATTCTTACGATCAAAGGCCCATCACCTGAATCCAATTTTTCAAGTTGGTAAAGGCGGAGTCAATGATAATCTCATCAAGCAAATTGGTGAGGCGCTTGAAGTACGTGAAATAATCAAGGTCAGCATCCTGCAAAACTGTGAAGAGGACCGCAATGATGTGGGACTTTCTTTATCAAAAGGAGCAAGGGCGGAATTGGTTCAGATTATCGGCAACACAATTGTGCTGTATAAAGAATCAAAAGAAAACAAACAACTTAAATTACCTTAAGGAACCTACCTATGAAAAAAATTGGAATTCTTGGCGGTACATTCAATCCCCCGCATATCGGTCATTTAATTATAGCGAATGAAGTGCTGGACGCTCTTGAGCTAGATGAAATTAGATTCATGCCAAATCATGTTCCTCCCCATAAGGAAAAATCGGAGGAAGTAACCGATATGGACAGGCTGGCAATGTTGGAAAACGCGATAGCCGGAAACCCATCTTTTTATATTGAGGGTATTGAAATAGAAAGAAAAGGCACATCTTATACGTATGATACGATAAAATTGCTGAAAGAACTTGAGCCAACCAATGAGTTCTATTTCATAATTGGCGCAGATATGATTGAGTATTTACCTAATTGGCACCGTATTGACGAACTGATGAACCTGGTCAATTTCGTCGGGGTGAAGCGCCCTGGCTATAATGAAAAGACCGTATACCCAATCACGATGGTAAAAGTCCCGCAGATGTTCATATCATCTTCCATGATACGCAGGAAGTTAAGAACGGGAAAAACCGTGAAATATTTAATAGCAGATCCAGTGGTGAAGTATATTAAAGGGAATGGTTTATATGAATCGTGAGGAAGCATTGGCGCTGGTCAAGGAACAAATAACCGAGCGCAGGTACATTCATACTTTAGGCGTTGTAGAATCAGCGATTGAACTGGCCGAAATGTATGGAGCTGACGTCAAAAAAGCGGAACTGGCAGCAATTTTCCATGATTATGCAAAATTTCGTCCGAAAGAGGAAATGGAGCAAATTATAATCGCTGAAAACATGTCGCCGGATTTACTCCAATATAATATGGAATTGTGGCATGCTCCTGTCGGGGCTTATCTCGTGAAAAAGGAAGCAGGTATCACCGACGTTGAAATATTGGATGCGATTGCCTATCACACGTCTGGTAGGGTTGGCATGAGCCTATTGGATAAGGTCGTATACCTTGCTGACTATATTGAGCCCGGACGTTCTTTTCCCGGTGTCGATGATGTCAGGCAGACAGCCAAGCAAAATTTGGACCATGCTGTCATCCAGGCTTTAAGGAATACAGTTGTTTTTTTAATGAAAAGAAATCAGGCTATTTACCCTGACACATTTAAGACATATAATGATTTGATCATGAATTTGAAGGAGAAGATGTAATGACTGAACGTGAACTTCTTGTAATTGCAGCAAAAGCGGCGGATGATAAAAGGGCCGAGGATATCGTGGCACTGAACATGCAAGGGATATCCCTTGTCGCGGATTACTTTTTAATCTGTCACGGTAATTCTGAAAAACAAGTACAAGCCATAGCTCGTGAAATGAAGAGCAAAGCTGATGAATCAGGAGTCAATGTAAAACGCCTTGAAGGTTTTGACGAAGCGAAATGGGTGCTAGTGGATCTTGGCGATGTAGTGGCCCACATTTTCCATAAGGATGAAAGAAACTATTATAACCTCGAACGTTTATGGGGAGATGCACCTTTTGAGGATCTAGAGAGTGAACTGACTACATGACCTACGAACGCTTTGCCTATGTATACGATGAATTGATGAAGGACGCTCCCTATGAAAAATGGCTGGTGATCCTTACGGCGAAGCTGGAGCAGTATGGAATTGGCGGAAGGAAGGTCCTGGATCTAGCGTGTGGAACCGGGGAAATGACCGTTGAATTGGCGCAACACGGATTTGAAGTCACGGGCGTGGATTTATCTGATGAAATGCTTCTGGTTGCCAATGAAAAAGCGGTCAAGCTTGGATTAGCGATTCCCCTTTTCCAACAGAATATGGCAGAACTCGAGGGACTTGGTCAATTTGACTGTGTCACGATTTTTTGCGATTCGCTGAACTACCTTCGTGACGAAGCGGATATAGTGAAAACGTTCAGCCGGGTTCATGAGCATTTGAAGGATGGCGGATTATTTTTGTTTGATGTCCATTCCATTTATAAAATGGAAAAAGTCTTTCAAAATCATACGTTTGCGGTCAATGATGAAGAAGTATCTTATATTTGGGACTGTTTCCCGGGTGAAGAACCTTACAGTGTGGAACATGATTTAAGTTTTTTCGTAAGGGACGATGAAAGTGGTCTGTATGACCGTTTTGATGAGTTGCATTATCAACGGACCTATCCAGTTGAACAATATAAGAAGTGGTTGCAGCAAGCAGGTTTTACGGTTTCTGAACTACTGGCGGATCTTGAAGAAGCACCGCTTGTAAAGGAAACCGAAAGAATTTTGTTTGTAGCCAGTAAATAATGAAGAGGTCAAGAATCCCTGTTCGTACATCACACGTACGAGTGGAGGTCTGACCTCTTCTTTTTTTTATTTTAAGAAGGAAAAGAGATATAGATTACGAATATTAATAAGGATGGCCGAACTGCTTTTCAACTTCGTAAAGATCTTCAGCAAACTTTTCATGTGTCGCTTGAAAAAGATGATGGAACATTTCCCCGGTTTCAGCTTCTAAAACCTTGATCCCCTCACCTGTTATTCCACCCTTTACACACACCTTTTCCTGTAAGGCCGGCAATGTATAAACTCCCTTACCAAGTAATTCCCCTAAGCCAATCAACATGTTCTCAGTCAAAGTCGTAGCGGTTTCCTTGTCTATCTTCGTCGTTTGGCAGGCCGCGTCAATAAATGCTTGTGCTAAATAGCTAAAGAAGGCCGGACCGCAGCTGACGATGTCGGAAGAGACCCGGGTGATATCATTTTCAATGATGACCGGTGCCGATATGGCGGATGCCAAATCAAATAAAGATGTCTTTGTCTCTGCACTGCAGCCTTTTCCAAAGCTTAGTAATGATACCCCTGAACCCACACGGTTCGTTATGCTAGGGATAAAACGGGCACAAGGGGCATTCACTGCCGATTCAAGCTGGGAGACTGAAAGCGGACTTGTAATGGAGATAATTAGTTGTTCCTTTTTTATATGATGTTTGATGCCCTGTAAGAGGCTATCAATTTGTAATGGTTTTACACAGAGAAAAATAAAGTCCGCTTGTTGGGCTATTTCGACTGCGCTTTTTGCAACCTCGATACCTGGGTGCTTTTCTTTCAGCATTAATGCTTTGGAAAGTGTTCGATTCGTTATCAATAAATCTGCCGGATTCAATTTTTTTGCCTCCAGCCACGCCTCGATTAAGATGGTACCCATATTGCCGGTTCCAATTACACCGATTTTCTTCAATGCCGATCAACTCCTCTCACTTAAAGCGATTGATTCTCCTAAAAACACTATGTATTTTTAATCTGTCCTATGACAATGTATTATCCGATATCTAGCAAGGAGGCAATGGAATGGATGGAATTTTAAAAAAGAAAATGGTGATGACAGCCGCTGCAATGGCAACTGGAGTAGCGGCGATTTACTTTTTTTTGCAACCAGGAAAGGATCCGGTTGATCAGCCGGAAGATATATTTGCCGTTTCTGCAAAAAAGGATGGAGTGGAACAAAGTGAAAATGAAACCGATGAAGAACCTCCTATCATTAAAGTCGATGTAAAAGGAGCGGTACAGGCCCCAGGCGTATTTACTGCCCAGGCGGGTGACAGGGTAATCGATTTGATTTCGGCTGCGGGCAGTTTTACGGACAAGGCCGATAAGAATAAAGTGAACTTTGCCCAAATTGTCGAGGACCAAATGGTCATTTATGTACCGGAAGTAGGTGAAGAAGACTGGGGGCTAACGGAGCATATACAAGCCGCTTCATCTGGCTCTGCTTCACTAGGGACCTCAAGTGGGCAGGTGAACTTGAACACGGCTACTCAGGAAGAGCTGGAGACCCTGACGGGAATTGGTCCATCCAAAGCGGCAGCGATCTTGGAGTATAGGGAAACGGCAGGGAAATTCGAGCAGGTTGATGACTTGAAGAAGGTATCGGGAATAGGCGATAAAACATTTGAAAGGTTACAGGATTCTATTTCAGTGAAATGAATGATTGAATAGGCTACACAAAAGGACAAGAAGAGGGTAAAATTGAAGAAAATCATTCAACCGAATTAGGGGATTGGGGATAACAACATGAACAGAATTAGTTGGGATCAATATTTCATGGCGCAAAGCCATTTATTAGCTTTAAGGAGCACATGCACACGCCTCACAGTCGGCGCGACGATCGTTAGGGATAACCGAATCATTGCGGGAGGATATAATGGATCCATTGCAGGAGGGACGCACTGTATTGATGATGGGTGTTATGTCATTGATAATCATTGTGTCAGAACGATACATGCCGAAATGAATGCTCTATTGCAATGTGCGAAATTCGGGGTGCCTACTGATGAGGCAGAAATATATGTGACGCATTTTCCATGCCTACAGTGTTGTAAATCACTCATTCAGGCTGGAATCAAAGCTGTTTATTATGCGGAGGATTACAAAAATCATCCATATGCTCTTGAATTATTCAAGCAGGCTGGTGTCAAGACTGAAAAGGTTGAATCGAAAGGGGCCATCGATGTTAATGGAAAAGAAAAACAGGACTTTGTGCATTCATTGCTAGCCCAACTTGAACGTTCAGGTATGGGAAGAGAAGCAGTATTGGAGCTGGAAAGGCAGGCAAAGCAGATATTCGGTAATTAAATTGGACGGGAGGGCAGGCATGGCCAGACACCTTCTCTTATTAGCCATTTCGGCAACATTTGGAGTTTCGGCCCATTCATTTTTTAATGCAAGGTTTCTAATCGTTATCCTTATTTTTCTTTGTTTCCTTTATTATACGGCCGGGTTGAGGGTGAAGTCACTTAGCCTGCATTTAGTGATCATGGCAATTTTTTTAGGTGCCGCCACCTTAGCTGATCATCGAAACACCACCGTCTATAATGGAACGGAAAGCGACTTTATCATCACATTTACCCACCAACCGAATATAGATGGAAATGCATTGAAAGGATTCATCGAAAGTGAGCGAGGCGAACGGCTAATGCTTCGTTATAAAATTATCACCGAACAAGAAAAGGAGAATTTGATCAGGCTTCTGCAAATCGGCTTATCCTGTCGGGCCGAGGGGGACTTGCAAATTCCCGACAAAAACAGGAATGAAAACGGATTCGATTATCAGCGTTACCTTTTGCGGCAAGGCACCCATTGGATATTTAAAGCTGATTCCATTTCATTTCAAGAATGCTTTGTGGATGGAAATTCGATGGTCGTTTCGATTCGTAATCTGCGCATGAAGGGAATTGCTTATGTTAGAGAACACTTTCCGGAAGAATCAAGTGGTTTCGTCTCAGCTCTCGTTTTCGGTGACCAGACATATATTGATGCAAGTGACCTTACTAATTATCAGCGGCTTGGTCTGGTGCATTTATTGGCGATCTCTGGCCTTCATGTCAGTTTTTTAACGGGGTTATTATTTTATCTTGGCATCCGGATTGGCATTACACGGGAAAGGATGACGGTGGCCATCCTAATCTTCCTTCCGGTTTACATGATACTTACAGGAGCTAGCCCATCCGTGGTGAGATCATGTTTAATGGCCATGCTATTGTTTTTACTCCTGCTATTCAAGAAACGAGTCTCGGCTGGTGCCGCAATCGGAGCGGTTTATATGGCATTGTTATTTTTTCAGCCTAATATGCTCTATGATATAGGTTTTCAACTTTCATTCGCGGTCACGTTTTCAATCATCATGTCTTCACGCATTTTCTCACATTATCCGCAAAAAACGATGCAGCTTTTCATCATCAGTTCCATCTGCCAATTGGCAGCCCTTCCTATTTTGCTTTTTCACTTTTTTGAAGTATCTTTTCTTGGAGTGTTCTTGAACGTATTGTATGTGCCTCTTTATTCCATCATATTGCTTCCTTTTTCACTGATTTCCCTCTTTATTCATTTATTATTGCCTTCCATTGGACAGCCCCTTATATTGATATTGAACTTCACCTTCATACTCTGTAATAAAGCCGCAGATGCAGCATCAAGTTTGCCCCTATCCTCCATTTCATTTGGAAAACCACATTTCATCATGATGATATTTCTTGTTATTACCCTTTTAGGGTTATTCCTGACTTGGGAAGAATCTTTTGAAAAAAGTAAAATCTGGTGCGGAATTATGATTGTTCTTTTACTTTTTCAATATAATGTGCAAAAGCTTTCTCCCTTTGGTGAAGTACAAATGATCGATGTCGGACAAGGTGACTCCATTTTGATTATCCTGCCGTTCAACCGCGGAAATTATTTGATTGATACGGGCGGTCAAATTACATTCCCCATCGAAACATGGGCAAAAAAACGAAAGAAGTTCAATACGGCGGAAGATATCATTATTCCTTTATTGAAAAGTAAGGGTATTCACCAGTTGGACAAACTGATTTTAACTCATGCGGATGCTGATCATGTGGGCAGTGCAAAAGAATTAATTGATCATTTCAAAGTGGAGGAAATCGTGATTGGAGGCGGGAATGAAGAGCATTTTCGAGACCTGGATTTTGTCTCAAGAGCAAGAGAAAAAAAGATGAAGACAACGGTCATGAAAAGGGGGGACCAATGGGTAATGGGCGGAGCACGGTTTTCCGTTCTAGATCCTCATGAAAAAGAAGAAAATAAAAATGATTCGTCCATAGTCATATACGCAGAAATTGGGGGATTGTCATGGTTATTAACCGGAGATATGGAGGAAGAGGGGGAAAGGGAATTGTTGGCCACTTTTCCACAGTTACAGGGGGATATCTTAAAGGTTGGTCACCATGGGAGCAAGACATCTTCTTCCTCTTCCTTTCTTGAACAGCTAAAGCCAAGAGCTGCACTTATTTCAGTTGGAAAAGATAATAGATACGGTCACCCTCACGGAGACGTAATCAGGAATCTGGAGGAAAATGGAACACGGGTGTTCAGGACGGATGAAGATGGTTCTATTATTTACAAGTTTTACAAAAGTAAAGGAACCTTTCGGAAGACTCTTCCATAGTATGTAGAAAATCAAAAAGAAAGAGACTGCAACGGCAGCCTCCTTCCGGAAAAATAAGTGCATTTTTAAAATGAAATCAGGATCCGACAGCTTTAATGACGACAGCTATGGTGAACATGGCAGCGAAGAATACAAAAGAACCGATGAATCCCATAGCGGAATCAGCGACGTCATCTGTCTTTGATTGGACATTCTTTTCGAATTCGTTCATTATTTACCCCTCCTATTTCTGCTAATAGTATAAAACATTACCAAAAAAAAATCTACCGGCTGCATTACTTCATTTCCTTTACTGACAAGAGTTGTCACAAATAGTTTGGGACTTTGAGGTCAAAATAAAGGTACAAACAAAGCAAGCAAAAAAGAAAAGCTCAATTTATGTTCTACATGAATACTTTACCCGCTTTCAAGGGAGATTACCCGGGCCTTTCTTGAAAGTGTTCATATAGATCCGGAATTAGTCCTTTAGGGGGCTAGTTCCCTTTTAGCTTGTCAAATGGTCCATCCACCTATACCATTAGAGAAGAATACATAAAAAAGAGGCGGATTCTATTGGTATTAGACGTATGGAAAAGCATAAAAAAAGGGCAATTCGCGCCAGTATACTTGTTGTATGGAACGGAAGCCTATCTAATTAATGAAACGAAGCAGCTATTGATCGAGAACGTCCTTCACGAGGATGAGATGGATTTTAACTTTTCACAATTTGATTTAGAAGAAACGCCTGTTGAAACAGCGCTTGAAGATGTTGAGACCCTTCCATTTATCGGGGAAAGACGTCTTGTCTTCATGCAAAACCCATTTTTTCTGACAGCTGAAAAAACGAAGTCGAGAGTTGAACATAATGTCAAAAGACTTGAAGCATATTTGGCTGATCCTGTTCCTTATTCTATTGTCGTATTGACCGCACCTTATGAAAAACTGGATGAACGGAAAAAAATCACCAAGGAACTGAAGCGTAAAGCGGTTCTCGTTGAAGCGAAGAAGCTTGGGGACCATGAGTTAAAGGGGTGGGTGAAGGAGCGGGTTGAAGCTTCTGCGGTCCAAATAGATGAACAGGCCACAGAGCTTTTACTTGAACTTGCCGGAACGAATTTGATGATGCTGACGAATGAACTGGATAAAATGGTGCTTTATGTAGAAGCTGATAAACACATAACAGTCGAGGTTGTGGAAAAGCTAGTCGCTAAATCCCTGGAGCAAAATATATTCACGCTTGTTGATCATGTATTACAGCGGAAGATGGAGAGTGCCATGACGATTTTACATGATCTTCTCCGCCAGAATGAAGAGCCGATTAAGATATTGAGCGTCATGGCGGGACAGGTCAGGTTAATGTATCAAGTGAAGGAGCTTTCTCGACAAGGATATAGCCAGCAAAAAATTGCAGGACAATTAAAGGTGCACCCTTACAGGGTAAAGCTGGCACTTGAAAAGACGGGTAAATTCCAGGAACGCGAACTGTTGAGCATCATGAATGACTTAGCGGAGGCGGATTATAAAATGAAGACTGGGCAAGCCGATAAGGCGATAACGCTTGAATTGCTGCTCTTGAAAATTAGATGAAAAACAGGTGGCAGATACACTGTCACCTGTTTTTACACGAAAAAACACGCACAAAAAAAACGATCCTATTGGATCGTTTATTTTTTTGTCATTATGCGTTAAGAGCGTTAAGTCTTTTCGCTAAACGAGATTTTTTACGGGCTGCCGCATTTTTATGGATTAATCCTTTAGATGCAGCTTTGTCTAATTTTACAGCAGCTGTTAAAAGAGCTTCTTTAGCAGCTTCAACGTTTTCACCAGCTAATGCAACTTCAGCGTTTTTCACTGTAGTACGCATAGTTGATCTAACAGTAATGTTATGAACGCGTTTTTTGTCGTTGATTTTCACACGTTTAATAGCAGATTTAATGTTTGGCATTCCGTTCACCTCCTACAAAGAAATCGAGATTATATGAACTCGACTTTTCAAATCCATATCAAATAGCACAAGTGATATTCTATCAGACTGCTCATAAATATGCAATACTTCAGATTGAGAATCGAAAAGGAATTATAATTTCTGGAATAAATTCATCTCGTCATAATTGATTGTACCAAAAAAATGAATAATAAAAAAGCAAAAACGACAGAATGTTTAAGAGAGACTAGTGAAATTACTAGATTAGATACAATTCAAACAGCAGGAGGGCGCTATGGAAAAACATTTGGACCTTAGTAAATACGGAATACGAACAGATTTGGCGATTGAGGCAAAGGAAATTGCCCTTGAACATAAAGGTGTTGTTGAGGAAGTGAATGTATCCCATATTGAAGGGGTCATCATTAAGGAAAAAGAAGTGGATGATCTAAAGGTATCCTTAGTCGAAGTCACGGCGGAGGGGGAAAAAGAAATTGGTAAAAAACAGGGCAGTTATTTGACCATCGAAGTCCAGGGGATCCGTCAGCAGGATACGGATACGCAGCAGAGGGTGGAAAAGGTGTTTGCCGATGAACTGGCTTATTTCTTAAAACGGAATAAAATCACCAAGGAAAGCAGTTGTTTAGTTGTCGGTCTGGGTAATTGGAATGTTACTCCTGATGCCCTTGGGCCTGCAGTCGTTGAGAACCTTGTAGTCACGAGACATTTGTTCGAGTTGCAGCCGGAGTCCGTTAAGGAAGGTTATCGGCCAGTAAGTGCTATTTCTCCAGGTGTGATGGGTATTACAGGAATTGAAACGAGTGACATTATAAAAGGAGTCATTGAGAAAAGTAACCCCGATTTCCTGATCGTCGTTGATGCTTTGGCTGCCCGTTCGATCGATCGTGTAAATTCAACGATTCAAATTACGGATACAGGGATTCATCCTGGCTCTGGTGTTGGTAATAAACGAAAGGAATTAAGTCAGGATACACTGGGAGTTCCTGTAATAGCCATTGGGATACCTACTGTCGTTGATGCTGTATCGATTGCTAGCGATACGATCGATTATATTTTGAAGCATTTTGGCAAGGAAATGAATGAAGGGGACAGACCATCACGTTCATTGGCTCCCGCCGGATTCAGTTTTGGAAAGCGTACAAAGCTGACCGATGAAGATATGCCAGGGGAGAAGGAACGCCAAACCTTCATGGGAATGATAGGTGTTCTCCCTGATGAAGAGAAGCGGAGATTGATTTATGAGGTGCTGTCACCGCTTGGTCAAAATTTAATGGTTACACCGAAAGAAGTGGATGTTTTCATTGAGGACATGGCCAATTTGATAGCTAATGGGCTGAATGCAGCACTGCATAACTCAATAAATCAAGAAAATACTGGCTATTACACCCGTTAAATCCTTTTTAGTGCCCAAAAATGGTGTTCTACCCTTTCTAGCAAAGTCATAGGTATTAATAGACAAGCTATAGAGAGGGTGGAAGGATGAAGAGAAGATATTCCCCAGGGATCATAACAGCCATTCACGGATCAACAATTATAAAAACTTTTCTAGGTATTCTCGCCTTGCTTCTTTTTGTTTTTTCAGTCAGTGGGGTCATGACTTCCCTAAGACCTGAGTATCGGATATCTTCGGATTCCGTACATACTGTAGCCAACCAATTTTCAGGGAAAATGCTGTTCTCGATGCTGGCCAATGAAAACCATTATTTTTTTAATGCCCTGCCAGAAGGCAAACAAGAATCGATGATCACGAATCAATTGATAAAGGTCTCGACCAACATTTCATTAGAGGACCCGCGAAGTTTACTTGGCCGGGAACTTCCTGGCTTTTCAATTTTTGATAATGAGATCCTCGTCGCTGGGGAAGGAACGAATTATACGAATATGCCGTATGAATCGTCGCCGCCTGTAGACGTCCTGAATGAAGAAAGGGATGCATCACTGCAAAACCTGGATGAGATAGAAGAACCGGAAAAAGGAGTGGCCAATCAGCCTAAACAAACGACCAATGGGCGGAAAGTGGTTGAGATTTATCATAGCCATAACCGGGAATCGTATCTTCCTTATTTAAAAGGAGTGACCAATCCGGACCTTGCCTACCACTCTAAGATCAATATTACGAAACTCGGGGAACGGATGGTGGAAGATCTAGCTGATAAGGGGATTGGTTCCTCGCTCGATAGAACGGATATCATGGGTAGTCTGAATAATAAAGGATTGAATTATACTAAATCCTATCAAGAATCCCGAAGATCTGTACAGGCTGCAATGGCCAATAATAATGATTTGGAATATCTGATTGATATCCATCGCGATTCGAAACGGAAAAAAAATACGACCATTACAATCAATGGAAAAGAGTATGCCAAGATCGCCTTCGTAATCGGTGGCAATAACCCGAACTTTGAAAAAAATGCCGCGCTTGCCAATAAGCTTCATAAAGCATTGGAAAAAAAATACCCAGGTATTTCACGCGGTGTTATGAAACAGGGCGGATCTAGCCATAATGGTATATATAATCAAGATTTATCAGGCAATGCCATGCTCATTGAAATTGGCGGAGTCGATAATACTTTCGAAGAAATGTACTTGACAGTCGATGCCTTTTCCGATGTTTTCAGTGAATTCTATTGGGATGCCAAGGCGGTGGATAAAACGACTGGTGAATCGGAAGCGAAGTAATTTGAAAGGAGTTCTCGATCATGGTTCGATTTTGGTTGAAATGTACAGGGATTGTGCTCGTGTTATTTTTAGGTGTTCTAATTGGGATGCAGCAGGCGAACGATGGGATGAAAAAAATGAAGGGGTATGAAGATCCCTCCTTGAATAGTGCATTCATTATCAACCAATCGGACCAAGGGGAGATGGAAGCGGATATTCTTGGCCAAAAAGTAACGAGTCATGATTTGGAGACGAAAAAAGAAAAGCTTGAAGAAATGAAGGCCTTCAATTTTTTCTCATCGATCGGCAAAACGCTTGGTGATACCATATCAGGGGCCTTTCAAGCACTTATAGATATGATCTAGTTGAGTGAGCTCTATCAAAAGTCTGCATCCGAATCCGGAATGCAGCCTTTTTTTATGCTTTGCCTTACAATGATGCTTCTTTTGTAACTATTCTGTTGAATCTTGCATTTTCTATTGATATAATAAAAAATAGTGTATTGTGTCGACTAGTGGGAGTGAACGTCATGAATAGAGAAGAAAAATTAAAAAGACAATCAAAGATTCGTAACTTTTCCATCATCGCTCATATTGATCATGGTAAATCTACATTGGCGGATCGTATCATTGAAAAAACGAACGCCATGACTCAGCGTGAAATGAAGAGTCAACTGTTGGATTCCATGGATTTAGAGCGTGAGCGTGGAATTACGATTAAATTGAATGCCATTCAATTGAAATATAATGCCAAAGATGGCGAAGAATATATTTTCCATCTTATTGATACACCGGGACATGTCGATTTTACTTATGAGGTTTCAAGAAGCCTTGCGGCGTGTGAAGGTGCTGTCCTTGTTGTCGATGCGGCACAGGGTATTGAGGCCCAAACGCTTGCAAACGTGTATTTAGCTTTGGACAACAACCTTGAAATCATTCCGGTCATCAATAAAATTGATTTGCCGAGTGCAGATCCGGAACGGGTGCGTGGAGAAATCGAGGAAGTAATCGGATTGGATGCTTCTGATGCAGTTTTGGCTTCGGCTAAAGCGGGAATCGGAATCGAGGAGATTTTGGAGCAGGTCGTAGAATTGGTGCCGGCACCGCAGGGAGACCCTGATGCCCCATTCAAGGCGCTTATTTTCGATTCACTGTTTGATGCATATCGCGGTGTGGTTGCCTATATCCGTGTTGTTGAAGGTTCCATTAAAGTGGGCGACAAAATCAAAATGATGTCCACTGGCAAGGAATTTGATGTAACCGAATTGGGTGTGTTCAATCCAAAAACTCAACAGTTGGGTGAACTGAACGTCGGTGATGTAGGTTTCCTTACTGCAGCCATTAAAAACGTCAGTGATACAACAGTTGGTGATACGATCACCAGTGCCGTGAATAGTGCGGCAGAACCGTTGCCGGGTTACCGAAAGATGAATCCGATGGTATATTGCGGTTTATACCCAATTGATGCATCGAAATTCAATGATCTACGGGATGCTTTGGAAAAATTGGAATTGAACGATTCAGCGCTACAGTTTGAAGCGGAATCATCCCAAGCATTGGGCTTTGGTTTCCGTTGCGGCTTCCTTGGACTCCTTCATATGGAAATAATCCAGGAACGGATTGAACGCGAATTCAAGATTGATCTGATCACAACAGCCCCGAGTGTTATTTATGATGTTATCCAAACTGACGGAACGGTCCTGAAAGTGGATAACCCGTCTAATATGCCTGATGCTCAAAAGATAGAACGAGTTGAGGAGCCATATGTAAAAGCAACGATGATGGCACCGACGGAGTTCGTCGGAACGATCATGGAAATCTGTCAAAATAAACGCGGTAACTTCATTGATATGGAATATATCGATGAGACTCGTGTAAGCATTCATTATGAAATACCATTATCCGAAATCGTGTATGATTTCTTCGATCAACTGAAATCAAATACAAGAGGCTATGCTTCATTTGACTATGAGTTAATCGGTTACAAACCGTCCAAGCTTGTGAAGATGGATATCTTGCTGAATTCTGAAACTGTCGATGCCTTAAGTTTCATCGTTCATAAGGATTTCGCCTATGAACGAGGTAAAGTCATCGTTGAAAAATTGAAGAAATTGATTCCAAGACAACAATTTGAAGTGCCGATCCAAGCAGCTATCGGGCAAAAAATCGTGGCCCGTTCTTCGATTAGTGCAATGCGCAAAAACGTATTGGCTAAATGTTACGGCGGCGATATATCTCGTAAACGTAAGTTGCTCGAAAAACAGAAAGAAGGTAAAAAGCGGATGAAACAAGTAGGTTCCGTTGAAGTGCCGCAAGAAGCTTTCATGGCTGTTTTGAAAATGGATGATACAACACCAAAAAAATAATGAAAATAAACGATAGAAAGAAAAAAGAGGGTAGAGGAAATCTAGCCTCTTTTTCTATCGACTCATATGATTAAAGGTTGTGAACACAATGATTAAAAGCGCCTACCTCCATATACCATTTTGTGAACATATTTGTCACTATTGTGATTTCAATAAAGTCTTTTTACAGGGACAGCCGGTCGACGAATATTTACAGATGATGAAAAGAGAAATGGTGATGCAGCTGTCCAAGTACCCGACAACGGGATTGGACACGGTTTTCGTCGGTGGGGGGACACCAACCTCTTTGGATGAAAAGCAGCTGGCATTCTTATGTGAAGCAATAAATGAAACACTGCCATTTAATCCAAAAAAAGTTGAATATACTTTCGAAGCCAATCCAGGTGATCTTTCGAAAGAAAAACTCGAGATCCTTTATCATTCAGGTGTCAACAGGCTTAGTTTTGGAGTGCAAAGCTTCAATGATGAATTATTGAAACGAATTGGTCGGACTCACCGGGCTTCTGAGGTATATGAAACGATTCATTTGGCTCAAGAGGTGGGCTTTACGAATATCAGCATCGATTTGATTTATGGGCTGCCGGGGCAAACGATGGAGGATTTCAATGACACCCTGGATAAAGCCATCGCCCTTCATTTGCCGCACTATTCCAGTTACTCATTGATTGTTGAGCCGAAGACGGTTTTTTATAATCAAATGCGAAGAGGTAAATTAAACCTGCCGCCTCAGGAGCTTGAGGCTTCAATGTATGAGCGGCTGATGGAAGAGATGGAGAAGCATGGTAACCACCAATATGAAATCAGTAATTTTGCCCGGGCAGGGTTTGAAAGCCGGCACAATCTGACATATTGGGATAATGTGGAGTATTATGGGATTGGTGCCGGAGCTCATGGCTATACTGGTGGAAAAAGAGTGGCCAATCATGGACCGGTGAAGAAATATATCGCACCATTGATGGAAAACCAGCTGCCGGTATTGGAGGAACATCCAGTTCCGCTTCATGAACAAATGGAAGAGGAGATGTTTTTGGGACTCAGGAAAACAGAAGGAGTTTCATTGGAGAACTTCAAGAATAAATTTTTTGTTGAAATGACAGAGATTTTCAGGAAACCGCTCGAAGAAGAATCTGCAAAAGGTCTGCTATTGATTGAAGGTGGGTTCGTACGCTTGACCGAGCAGGGGAAACTGCTTGGGAATGAAGTGTTCCAATCGTTTTTAGGTGTTATTGAATCAGAATAAGAAAATCTCTTGTTATTTAACGATGAATTAGCGGTTTTCATTGTTGACATCATAAGCTTCATTTGATAATTTATTAGTATATTAGCACTCAGAGAGATAGAGTGCTAACAGAGGTGATCATACATGCTAACTGATCGTCAATTATTGATTCTGCAAGTGATAATCGAGGATTTTATCCATTCTGCCCAGCCAGTCGGGTCGCGAAGCTTGTCGAAGAAAGATGAAATTACGTTCAGCTCTGCCACAATCCGCAATGAAATGTCCGATCTGGAGGAAATGGGCTTTTTAGAAAAAACCCATACATCTTCCGGTAGAGTTCCTTCTGAAAAAGGGTATAGATATTATGTGGATCATTTACTTTCTCCTCAAGCTCCGAAAAAGAATGAAATGAAGTTATTAAAATCCGTTTTTGTGGAACGAATTTATGAATTGGAAAAGATCGTTCAGAAGTCAGCGAAAATCCTATCGGAACTGACAAATTATACGGCGATAGTACTAGGGCCAAAAGTGAATGAGCATAAGCTGAAAAAGATTCAGATCATTCCGTTGAGTCCTGAAACGGCGATCGCCATCATTATTACTGATACAGGTCATGTAGAAAATCGAATGATTTCCTTACCTCCTTCGTTTGATATTAACGAAATCGAAAAGATGGTGAACATATTAAATGCCCGATTGGTCGATGTTCCGCTTATAGATCTAAAGGATAAGATTTATAAGGAAGTGGCTGTTCTTTTGAGCCGCCACATTCATAACTATGGATCGATGGTCTCGGTCCTGGCGGAGACGCTGACTGATACTAAGCCCGAAAAAATCTTTTTCGGCGGGAAAACGAATATGCTGAGGCAGCCGGAGTTTCATGATATTGCTAAAGTAAGCACGCTATTATCAATGATTGAGCAGGAACAAGGATTTTATGAACTCATTACCCAAAATCCTTCTGGCATCCACGTCAAGATTGGTCGTGAAAATCAAAATACTGTGCTCGATGACTGCAGCTTGATTACCGCAACCTACTCAATCGGACAGGAGCAAGTGGGCACATTAGCTATCTTGGGGCCAACGAGAATGGAATATTCGAGAGTGATCAGTTTGCTTTCGTTTTTCTCGAAAGATTTAACGGCCCTGATGACAAAACTGTATCAAAAATAGGAGCAAAGGTAATATTGTTAAGGTGGCGGAGTGCAGATTCCGCAGCCTGGCATATTACTTTAGCATAAATTGTATAACCCTTTTAGGGAGGTGAGATTGTGACAGAAAATAAAAACGAAGAACAAACATTGGAAAATGAAACAATCGAGGAAAGCGCTGCAGAAGCAGTTTTCGCTGAAGAAGAAATTCCAGCGGAACAAAACCAGGAGGAAACTCCGGTTGAAAAAGATGAACTTCAATTGGCTCAAGAAAAGATTGCTGAGCTTCAAGCAAAAATCGAAGAAATGGATAACCGTTATCTTCGTCTGCAGGCCGATTTTGATAATTCAAGACGCCGTGCCAAGCTTGATATGGAGGCGGCTCAAAAATATAGAGTTCAAAGTATTGCGATTGATTTAGTGGAGGCTCTTGATAATTTTGAAAGAGCTACAAAAATCGAAGCGGAAAATGAACAGACAAAATCCCTGCTATCTGGCATGGAAATGGTCTACAAAGCGATTATAGATGCATTGACTAAAGAGGGCATCGAGCCGATCAGTTCGGTCGGGGAAGAGTTCGATCCGCGTTTACATCAAGCGGTCATGCAAGTTCAAGATGAAAACTTCGGTTCAAACATCATTGTTGAGGAATTCCAAAAAGGATACCTTCTTAAAGACCGAGTCATTCGACCTGCAATGGTAAAAGTGAACGAATAAAGATTTTACATATAAATAATTGGGAGGTAGTGAAACTATGAGCAAGATTATTGGTATTGACTTAGGTACAACAAACTCTTGTGTATCTGTACTTGAAGGCGGGGAACCAAAAGTAATCCCGAATCCAGAAGGAAACCGTACAACACCATCCGTAGTTGCATTCAAAAATGGAGAAAGACAAGTTGGGGAAGTGGCAAAACGCCAAGCGATTACAAACCCTAATACGATCATTTCCATTAAACGTCATATGGGTACAAACCATAAAGAAGTCATTGAAGGAAAAGAATACTCCCCACAGGAAGTTTCTGCTATTATCCTTCAATACTTAAAATCTTACGCTGAAGAGTATCTAGGCGAAAAAGTGACAAAAGCGGTCATCACTGTACCGGCTTACTTCAATGATGCAGAACGTCAAGCAACTAAGGATGCTGGACAAATTGCTGGTCTTGAAGTGGAACGTATCATCAACGAACCGACAGCTGCAGCACTTGCATACGGTTTGGATAAAACGGAAGAAGATCAAACGATTCTTGTATTCGACCTTGGCGGCGGTACATTTGACGTATCGGTCATGGAACTTGGAGATGGCGTATTCGAAGTTAAATCCACTGCCGGTGACAACCGTCTAGGTGGAGATGATTTCGACCAAGTCATCATTGACTATCTAGTAGAAGCATTCAAGAAAGAAAATGGAATCGATCTTTCTAAAGACAAAATGGCCGTTCAACGTTTGAAAGATGCAGCTGAAAAAGCGAAAAAAGATCTATCAGGTGTAACTTCTACACAAATTTCATTACCATTCATCACTGCTGGGGACGCTGGCCCGCTTCACTTGGACGTAACGATGACTAGAGCTAAATTCGATGAGCTTTCTTCTGGTCTTGTGGAACGTACAATGGGACCTACTCGTCAAGCAATGAAAGATGCAGGTCTTTCAGCATCTGAAATTGATAAAGTCATCCTTGTTGGTGGATCAACGCGTATTCCTGCGGTTGTTGAAGCAATCAAAAAGGAAATCGGTCAAGAACCAAGCAAAGGTGTTAATCCTGATGAAGTAGTGGCCATGGGTGCTGCGATTCAAGGTGGCGTATTAACTGGAGATGTTAAAGACGTCGTTCTTCTTGACGTAACTCCACTTTCACTTGGAATTGAAACGATGGGCGGAGTATTCACGAAATTAATCGACCGTAATACAACGATTCCAACAAGTAAATCACAAGTATTCTCAACAGCGGCTGATAATCAAACAGCAGTTGATATCCACGTTCTTCAAGGTGAGCGTCCGATGTCAGCAGATAACAAAACACTTGGCCGTTTCCAATTGAGTGACATTCCACCGGCACCGCGCGGAATTCCACAAGTCGAAGTAACTTTCGACATTGATAAAAATGGTATCGTAAACGTTCGTGCGAAGGATCTTGGCACAAACAAAGAACAAGCGATCACCATCAAATCATCTTCAGGTCTTTCTGATGAAGAAATCGACCGCATGGTACGTGAAGCTGAAGAAAATGCTGATAGCGACAAACAACGTAAAGAAGAAGTTGAACTTCGTAACGAAGCAGATCAACTAGTCTTCCAAACGGAAAAAACGCTTAAAGATCTAGAAGGAAAAGTGGATGAAGCGGAAGTAACAAAAGCAAACGAAGCGAAGGACGAACTGAAAGCTGCAATCGAGAAAAATGAGCTGGAAGAAATCCGCGTGAAAAAAGATGCACTTAACGAAATCGTTCAAGCTTTGACTATGAAGCTTTATGAAGAAGCGGCAAAAGCTCAGCAAGCTAGCGAAGCTGGTGCTGGCGAAGCCGGTGCAAAAGACGATAATGTAGTGGATGCAGAATACACGGAAGTTAACGAAGAAGAGAAAAAATAAAAAGTGACCCAATCGGGACACTGATATATTGGGCAGTGAATTTCTGCCTGCCATTACAGAAAAGTCAAAGTCAGGTTATCTTGACTTTGGCTTTTTTTACAATGGATGGAATCATTGTCAGGAAGTGTCGACATCAACAATTGCTGATGGGGAAAGGATTCCTGAAAAAAAAGTGTGCAAAATGATGTTGGCATGATCAGATACAAAAAAGTGTTCAGGCCGTTTGTACTTTTCTAGTTGATTATTATCTTCGTTCAGTGATAATATTACCTTTATGTGAAACGAATCGGGAGTGGATTTTAGATATGAGTAAACGCGATTATTATGAGGTGTTAGGCCTTTCGAAGAGTGCTTCGAAGGATGAAATCAAAAAAGCGTATCGAAAGCTCTCCAAACAATATCACCCTGATATTAATAAAGCGGACGATGCTGCGGATAAATTCAAGGAAATTAAGGAAGCTTACGAAGTATTGAGTGACGAACAGAAAAAGGCCCATTATGACCAATTCGGGCATACAGATCCAAATCAGGGCTTTGGCGGTCAGGACTTTGGTGGTTTTGGCGGCTTTGAGGATATTTTCAGCAGCTTCTTTGGCGGCGGCGGCGGACGCAGGAGAGATCCTAATGCACCGCGTCAAGGGGCAGATTTACAGTATACGATGACGCTTTCCTTTGAAGAGGCGGCATTTGGAAAAGATACTGAAATCGAAATTCCGCGTGAAGAGAATTGTGATACATGTAAAGGATCTGGTGCTAAACCAGGCACAAAAGTGGAAAACTGTTCACATTGTCATGGAACCGGTCAATTGAATGTTGAACAAAACACAGCGTTCGGAAGGATTGTGAACCGAAGAGCATGTCATCATTGCCAAGGAACAGGAAAAATCATTCCTAATAAATGTTCAACATGCGGCGGCGACGGTAAAGTACAAAAACGTAAAAAGATCCAAGTCAAGGTGCCGGCCGGAATTGATGATGGTCAGCAATTGCGTGTAACTGGCCAAGGTGAGCCAGGAATCAATGGCGGTCCAGCTGGAGACCTGTATGTAGTCTTCCATGTGCGCAGCCATGAGTTCTTTGAACGTGATGGCGATGATATTTATTGTGAAATGCCAGTTACTTTTGCTCAAGCGGCATTAGGGGACGAAATAGAAGTACCGACGCTGCATGGAAAAGTGAAGCTGAAAATTCCTGCTGGTACACAAACTAGCACTCGTTTCCGTTTAAAAGGCAAAGGTGTTCCGAATGTTAGAGGATATGGCCAAGGAGATCAGCATGTCGTCGTGTTAGTGGTCACACCTAAAAAATTAACGGAAAAACAAAAGGACCTGCTTCGTGAATTCAGCGATATCAGCGGACAAGGTATAGATGAACAAGATGATGGCTTTTTCTCAAAAGTAAAGCGTGCTTTTAAAGATAGGTGAATAGAAGTAAAAGAACAAATTGGGAGTTGGTAGATTATGAAGTGGTCTGAATTTGCAATCCAAACAACGAATGAAGCGGTTGAACCTGTTTCGAATATTCTTCATGAGGCAGGTGCCAGCGGTGTTGTCATTGAGGATCCTCTAGAATTAGTCAAGGAACGCGAAAATGTTTTTGGCGAAATCTACCACTTGAACCCAGATGATTATCCGGATGAAGGTGTATTGATTAAGGCATATTTGCCGGTTAACAGCTTCCTTGGTGAAACGGTTGATGCCATTAAGGAATCAATAAATAATCTCCTTCTTTTCGATATAGACCTTGGGAAGAATGTTGTTTCAATTAGTGAAGTGAATGAAGAAGAGTGGGCGACCGCTTGGAAAAAATACTATAACCCTGTCAAGATTTCCGAACGTTTCACCATCGTGCCAACATGGGAAGATTACACTCCAGTAAGCAGTGACGAATTGATCATTGAACTTGATCCCGGCATGGCCTTTGGAACGGGTACACATCCGACAACCGTCATGTGCATCCAAGCGCTGGAACGTACAGTACGCTCTGGTGATTTAGTTGTTGATGTAGGAACGGGTTCAGGCGTTCTAAGCATTGCGGCTGCATTATTGGACGCAAAAAAAATCCAGTCCCTGGATTTGGATGAAGTGGCTGTACAGTCAGCTATGCAGAATGTAGAGCTTAATAATGTGCAGGATAGAGTGACCGTTTCACAAGGCAACTTGTTGGATGGTGTGAATGAACAAGCGGATGTCGTCGTGGCGAATATTCTTGCCGAAGTCATCATGCGTTTTACGGATGATGTGGCGAAGGTGGTTAAACCTGGCGGATATTTTATAGCTTCTGGGATCATTCAACCAAAGAAACAAGATGTGAAGGATGCGATTATAGCTTCTGGCTTCACTGTTGAGGAAACGATCTTGATGGAAGATTGGGTAGCGATAATCGCGAAAAGAAATGATTAAATGAAAAAAAGTTACTCTGGTTATCGGGTCTTTTGATAGTCAGGGTACCTTTTTTTAGCTTGAATCTTTGCACGGCTTGCACTCGGGAAACCGGACTGTTAGCCTGTGAGTTTTTTAGACTAGACGAAGTAGGTGGCAGTGTGCAACGGTATTTTCTTAACGATGAAGACATCATTGAAAACACGGTGACGATATCAGGCGATGATTTTCACCATATCGCCAGGGTGATGAGAATGGGACCAGGAGAGCGGATCATTACGGTGAAAGCTAGCGGAATGGCTGCTGTCACGGAAATTTCGGAAATTACGGATCATGCTGTTATAGGAACCGTTATCGAATGGAAGAATGAAGAAAAGGAACTTCCTGTAAAGGTTGTGATAGCGAGCGGTCTGCCTAAAGGGGATAAATTGGAATATATCGTTCAAAAGGGCACTGAACTGGGTGCCAATGAATTTATCCCTTTTATTGCTGCTCGTTCGGTGGTAAAATGGGACCACAAAAAGGTAGGTAAGAAATTGGAGAGGCTCCAGAAGATTGCAAAAGAGGCGGCTGAGCAGTCTCACCGCACGGTAGTCCCTGCCATAAAGGATCCGATGACGGCAGATCAGATAGCTGGGTATGCTTCCGGTTTTGATCATAAATTAGTCGCTTTTGAAGAAGAGGCAAAACGGGGGGAAACTTCCGTTCTTGCTTCCGTCTTGAAAGATATCGCCGCTGGGCAATCGATACTGTTCGTGTTTGGTCCTGAAGGTGGCTTAGCAGAGAAGGAAATCGAAAAACTGTCCGATGCCGGTTTTGTAGCTTGCGGTCTTGGACCAAGAATATTAAGAACTGAAACAGCACCTTTATATGCACTTTCCGCTGTTTCTTATCATGTAGAACTTTTGAGGTGATGAAAAATGGCAACGGTCGCTTTCCATACATTAGGCTGTAAAGTAAATCATTATGAAACAGAGGCTATTTGGCAATTATTCAAAACTGGAGGATATGATCGTGTTGAGTTTGAAAACACATCAGATGTATATGTCATCAACACATGCACGGTGACCAATACTGGCGATAAGAAGAGCCGTCAGGTCATCCGTCGTGCCATTCGTAAAAATCCGAATGCCGTCATAGCGGTAACGGGATGCTACGCTCAGACATCGCCAGCTGAAATCATGGCCATACCAGGTGTGGATATTGTTGTAGGAACACAGGACAGGGTTAAACTTCTTGATTACATCGAGCAATTCAAGGTTGAACGTGAACCAATTAATGCTGTCGGAAATATCATGAAAAACCGTGTCTACGAAGAGCTGGATGTACCTGCTTTTACAGACCGTACCCGCGCTTCACTAAAGATTCAGGAAGGCTGCAATAATTTCTGCACTTTCTGTATCATACCATGGGCTCGTGGCTTAATGCGTTCCCGTGATCCAAAGGAAGTCGTTCATCAAGCAGAGCAGCTTGTCGAGGCAGGGTATAAAGAGCTAGTCTTGACAGGAATTCATACTGGGGGATACGGAGACGACCTGAAGGATTATAATTTGGCTATGCTGCTGCGTGACTTGGAAAAGATCGATGGGTTGAAGCGTATCCGTATTTCGTCCATTGAAGCCAGTCAAATTACGGATGAAATCATTGAAGTGCTTACCAAATCGAAAAAAGTGGTACGTCATTTGCATATTCCGATTCAATCGGGGTCAGATACGGTTTTAAAACGGATGAGACGAAAATATACGATGGATTTCTTCGGTGATCGAATTGAAAAGTTGAAAATTGCACTCCCAGGTCTTGCCGTTACCTCTGATGTCATAGTAGGTTTTCCAGGTGAAACGGAAGAAGAATTCATGGAGACATATAACTTTATAGAAAAATATAAATTCTCCGAACTCCATGTCTTCCCTTATTCAAAACGGACTGGGACTCCGGCTGCGCGTATGGAAGATCAAGTGGATGAAGATGTTAAAAATGAACGCGTCCACCGACTTATCGCTTTATCGGATCAGCTGGCAAAAGAGTATGCCTCCCGATTCGAGGGGGAAGTTCTTGAAGTCATTCCTGAGACGAAGCTTGAAAATGGTCTTTATGAAGGCTACTCCGATAATTACATGAAAATCGTTTTCCCAGCCACGGATGAAATGGTTGGTGAAATCGTAAAAGTGAAGATTACAAAGTCTGGCTATCCTTTTAGTGAAGGTCAGTTCGTGACGGTTGTGAAAGATTTTCCGTTGCAACAAGCCATTAATATTTAAGACAGCGTTTTTCGCTGTCTTTTTTTTATCCACTATTTGATGTGTTATCTTGGAACATTAGGGTAAAGACTATATATATCGTCAAAGTGGATAAACTATGGTATGATAAGAGGTACGTACAACTAGTTTTAGATTGTTTTTTTGAGGAGGATTATTAATGTCACAAAATGTAGCAGGTTTAATTGACCACACGTTATTAAAAGCAGATGCAACGAAAGAGCAAATAAAGGTATTATGCGAAGAAGCGAGAGAGTATAACTTTGCTTCCGTATGCGTAAACCCGACTTGGGTGAAGTATGCAAGCGAACTTTTGGAAGGTTCAGAAGTGAAAGTTTGTACGGTTATCGGGTTCCCTCTTGGTGCAACTACACCGGAAACCAAAGCATTTGAAACAAAAGATGCCATCTGCAATGGCGCTCACGAAGTCGATATGGTGATCAATATCGGCGCATTGAAGGACAAGGATGATGAGTTGGTAGAGCGGGATATTCGTGCTGTGGTAGCGGCATCCACTGGTAAGGCTCTTTCAAAAGTGATCATTGAAACTTCTTTATTGACTGATGAGGAAAAAGTCCGTGCATGTGAATTGGCCGTAAAAGCGGGAACGGATTTCGTAAAAACATCAACTGGTTTTTCAACTGGCGGTGCAACTGTTGAAGATGTCGCGCTTATGAGAAAAACGGTCGGCCCGGATATCGGTGTCAAAGCTTCAGGCGGGGTCCGCAACACGAGTGATGCCCAGAAAGTGATTGAAGCGGGTGCAACGAGAATTGGTGCGAGTGCAGGTGTGTCCATCTTAAAAGGCTTAACTGCTGACTCAGATTATTAATTTTATATGGGGCTGTCCCTAAAACAAAACAGGCGGAGAAAATTTAATTATTTTCTCCGCCTGTTTTATTGAGTGGTTTATCTTATTTGAAAATAATTTAATAAAAAAATACATTTGTGATCGTATACCGCCCTTGATAACTGTTGCGATTAGGTCATGTCTAATCTTCCTAGGGTCAGGTCCTTATTTTTTTACGTGAGGGCGATGCAATAAAAGAATGAAGTTTGAGAATTGTCGTGCTATAGGCAAGACTGCCAAAGAAGTCAAGATATTGAAAATGACACTTGCATGGGCGAGTTGTATGCCCTTGTTTTCGGTGAAAAAGGCAGCCGTTCGTTCCAGTATGTCCACGAAAGGAAGGAATGCACAAACCCCGAGGACGTTTAGCCAAATATGCGCATAAGCCGTAAATGCAGCTTGTCTGCCAGAACCGATGCTGGCCATGTATCCGGTGATGCAGGTGCCTATATTGGAACCAAGCATGATGATGATGGCGGATGCGACGGATAACTCCCCATTCATTAAGAAGCTCATGGCTATCCCGATGGTTGCTGAACTTGAGTGAATAAGTGCCGTTATTATAATCCCGGCCAATAGGGCATAACTCATATGGCCCTCTATGTAATGGATGAGTGTTTGAATGGAAGGATAGGCTGCGATCGGTGTGGAAAGCATTTTAAAACCACTCATCGCCGCGAAGATTGCTGAGATGCCGATCAAGGACATCCCTAAGCTTCTCAATAATACTTTTGGCATGAAGCAAAGGAAAGCGCCGCTGATGACTCCGGGAATGATCCAACGATCCAAAGAGAAGGTCATGAACTCTGCTGTAAGAGTGGAGCCGATATTCGTTCCAAGAATAATACCTATTGTTTGCGGGAATGATAAACTTCCTGCAGAAACGAGACCGACCGTCATGACCATGACAGCCGAGCTGCTCTGCAGGATGCCCGTAAATAGGGTTCCGGCGATAAAACCTTTCCAAGGCTTATCCGTTACCTTTGAGAGGAAAGTTTTTAATGCGGCACCTGACATATTGAACAGTCCGATTCGTAAAACCGACATACCTGCAAGAAATATCCCAATGAATAAAAGGAATAAAAATAGCTCATACATGACTCTCACCTCATAATAAGCTTATGGTCCATTAAGGGGAGACATGCTATAAACAGGATTTCTTAAACGTTTAGTGAAAAATTATGATAATAACATGATAATATTCAAAATAAGTTTGGTTTTATTGGTTGACCTGTTAAAGATGATATATTATAATTGTTTAGTACATGTATAACATGTTGACAACTTGAGTTAGTGTGTTGTTTTCGGAGGGAGGGAAAGAGATGTCTAAAACCGTCGTTCGTAAAAACGAATCGCTTGAAGATGCTCTTCGTCGTTTCAAACGTACTGTATCTAAAGCAGGATCGCTTCAGGAAGCTAGGAAGCGTGAATTTTATGAAAAACCAAGCGTAAAACGTAAGAAAAAGTCTGAAGCTGCAAGAAAACGTAAATTCTAAGAGAGGGTGGAAAGATGAGTCTTCTCGAGCGTTTAAATAATGATATGAAACAAGCGATGAAGAACAAGGAAAAGGACAAACTATCTGTTATTCGGATGCTGAAAGCTTCTATTCAAAACGAAGCCTTGAAGCAGAGACAAGATTTAACAGATGATGAAGAATTGACAGTGCTCTCTCGCGAATTAAAACAACGCAAAGACTCCCTCCAGGAGTTTGAAAACGCAGGTCGTTCAGATCTCGTGGATAAAGTCCGCACCGAACTAGTATACGTAGAGGCATATATGCCTGAGCAACTTTCAGAAGAAGACATTTCTAATATCGTTAAACAAACGATTGAAGAAGTCAATGCAACATCCAAAGCAGATATGGGCCGAGTTATGGGAGCTTTAATGCCTAAAGTTAAAGGTAAAGCGGATGGTTCACTAGTAAACAAATTAGTACAACAACATCTATCTTAAACTCTAAACTTAAAACTCGAAACCTAACCGCAGGCAAATTGCCTGTGGTTTTTGTGTATTTCATGATTTTTATGCGTATATTATTGAAACGAAGCCCAAGATAATAGGGCACTTTTAATTTTATTAGCTTTTTTTGAAACCTTTCTCATATACATACGTAATAACTAAAGAACAGGGTAAAGGGTTGCTTCATTTGCTCCTTATTCGAATTTTAGTTGCGTGCTGAATTTACTGGTAGGTTCTCCACCTGAATACTGGAGGCACTTACCGCGTTTAATACGGGAAAGGGGGCGTTCCGTTGAAAATTTGGCGTTATTTATCTGTACTCTTATTTGGATTGCTGTTCACCATGTCTTCTTTTGGGGGATCGCCGGTATCTGCAAGCGAGAAGATCGTTTACCATGTACCAATAGAAGAAACGGTGGAAAAGGGACTCTCGGCCTTTTTGGAACGCGCGCTGACCACAGCTGAAGCAGCTGATGCAGATCTTGTCGTTTTCGAGGTGAATACCCCTGGAGGTGCTGTGGATGCAGCAGGGGAAATTGCAAAGTTACTCTCGGATTCACCAATCAAGACAGTCGCCTACGTCAATAACAGGGCTTTATCTGCAGGGGCATACATTTCTCTAAGTGCAGATGAGATCTATATGGTTCCGAGTGCCACCATGGGATCTGCGGCTGTGATTGATTCAGCAGGGAACGCTGCAGGTAAGAAAGCGCAATCTTATTGGTTAGCTGCCATGAAGACAGCTGCTGAACAAAATGGACGTGATCCCATCTACGCCCAGGCGATGGCGGATGTTGACATCGATCTACCCGAATATGGAGCGGAAAAAGGGAAGTTGTTGACATTTACAGCTGAACAGGCAAAAAAGGCAGGCTATAGTGAAGGCACCGTCTCTGGGAAAGCTGAGCTGTATAGTATACTTGGAGTTGAGGATGCTGATATTCGGTCAATCGAAGAAAGCTTTCCTGAGAAACTTGCCCGCTTTTTGACCAACCCGATCGTCGTTCCGATTTTATTAACGATAGCGGGAATCGGGATTGTGATGGAATTATTTTCACCCGGTTTTGGTATTCCGGGGGTCATTGGAATCACCAGTCTTGTCTTATTCTTCTATGGTCATCTTGTCGCCGGTATCACCGGATACGAATCGTTAGCTATGTTCATCATTGGGGTCATTCTTGTACTGATTGAATTTTTTATCCCTGGGGGGATTATCGGGCTGCTCGGGTTTACAGCGATTGTGGGGAGTCTGTTCCTCGCAACAGGAGATCCGGTCCATATGACGATATCCTTGCTAATTGCGGTCACCGTATCCATTTTGGTATTCATCCTACTTGTAAAGGTGTTTGGAAAACAGATGAAATTTTTCAGGAAAATGATATTAACCGATGCAACAAAAACGGAACAAGGGTATGTCAGCAATCCTAATCGTTTGGATTTACTAGGTGTAGAAGGGAAGGCCCTTACAGATTTGAGGCCTTCAGGAACAGCCTTGGTCAAAGAAGAAAGAGTGGATGTCGTGACCGAAGGAAGCTTTATTTCCAAAGGTTCGTCAATCATTATTGTTAAAGTTGAAGGATCAAGGGTAGTCGTCCGGGAAATTCCGGAATCAAATTAAAATTAAGAGATACAGGAAGGATGAATCATTAAGTGATAACTTCAGGAACGATATTTATTGTACTGGCAGTGATTGCTGCTATCATCGTATTGGCAGTGTTTTTCACATTCGTACCAGTAATGTTATGGATTTCCGCCTTAGCGGCAGGAGTCAAAATCAGTATATTTACATTAGTGGGAATGAGGCTTCGCCGTGTTATACCAAGCAGGGTTGTCAATCCTCTTATTAAGGCCCATAAGGCTGGCATCAATGTTTCAACGAATCAATTGGAAAGTCATTACCTTGCAGGCGGTAACGTCGATCGCGTCGTGAATGCATTAATTGCGGCAGAACGTGCCAATATCGTGTTACCTTTCGAACGGGGTGCGGCTATTGACCTTGCCGGCCGTGATGTTCTGCAAGCCGTTCAAATGAGCGTTAACCCAAAAGTGATTGAAACTCCATTCATCTCTGGTGTGGCGATGAATGGGATCGAAGTGAAAGCGAAGGCCAGGATTACGGTCCGTGCCAATATTGAACGCCTAGTCGGTGGTGCTGGTGAAGAGACGATCATTGCCCGTGTAGGGGAAGGGATCGTATCAACAATCGGTGCTTCGAAAATGCATACGGATGTCCTGGAAAACCCTGATTTGATTTCAAGAACGGTTTTATCAAAAGGATTGGATTCAGGAACGGCATTCGAAATTCTTTCCATTGATATCGCCGAAGTGGATATCGGGAAAAACATCGGGGCCATCCTACAGACGGACCAAGCCGAGGCTGATAAGAAAATTGCCCAGGCAAAGGCTGAAGAACGCCGTGCGATGGCTGTTGCCCTTGAACAGGAAATGGTTGCCCGTGTTCAGGAAATGAGAGCGAAGGTTGTCCAATCCGAAGCGGAAGTTCCATTGGCCATGGCCGATGCGCTGAAAAGCGGAAACCTTGGAGTGATGGATTATATGAATATCCAAAATATAACGGCTGATACGGATATGCGTGATTCCATCAGTAAAATATCCGATAATCCAAAAGATAACAACAATAACAACCATAATAATTAGATTGGGGAAGGGAGGTCTCTAAATGGGAGATTTTATTGATTTCTTTCTCAAAAACCCATTCCTTATCATTGTCTTGATCGGTATTTTATCGTCCATGTTAGGTAAAAAAAAGCAGCAACAGCAAAATGATCCTAACACTCCTCCGAAAAAGAAATGGCAGGAGGTCATGCGGGAGCTTCAAGGTGAAATGGGGCAAGGGAATCAGCAGCAAAGGCCTGCACCTGCTCCTGTCAGGAAACCTGAACCGCAGGCAACGCAGGCTGTTGAAGTAATGGATGTAATGGATGAAACGAAGAACGAAGCGAACAAAAGGATTGCAGAACTTAGACGGCTTCAGCAGAAGTACGACCAAGAGCGTTTATATCAAAAAGCGAAGGCTGATAAAATCACATCAGCGATATCTGATACCAGCAGTCCTGTTTACCGGAAGGGACCGTCTTTTGGCAAAAAGCAGCTGATTGATGGCATCATCATGTCTGAAGTGTTGGGACCGCCAAGGGCGAAGCGAAGTCTTCAGAGGTCTAGAAGATAATTCGCCAGCGGGCTTTTTCAACTCGTATTTTATGCTTGAAAAAATAGACTTCCGTTCAGATATAATTTTGTGCTAGAACCCTCTTTCATCTCATACATTGAGATGAAAGGGGGTTCTTTTTTATGGCACGGAATTGGGGAAAAAAAATGAAACAGCTTATGACCAAAACAATGGACCTTCCGCAAGATGTCATGATGGACCTGCCGCGAATTACAATGATCGGACAATTACATATTTATATTGAAAACCATCGTGGCTTATTGGCTTTTACTGACAGCGAAGTACGATTGATGCTGAAAACTGGTCAGTTGCTGATAAAGGGAAACGCCTTTGTCATAAAGACCATCTTGCCTGAAGAAATCATGCTCGAAGGCAAAATTGACAAGGTTTATTTTATCAATGAATGATCCCGGGAGGTCTCCATGAAAAACCAATGGACAAACTATTATACAGGCTATGTTAAAGTGAAGGCTTATGGTAAAGGTGCGGAACGGCTGATTAATATGCTGACGAGAAGAGGGCTTCATGTCTGGGATGTGAAGCGCGTCGGCAGCGAAGCCCTAATTTTCCATATGGAGGTCAGGGATATCCCGAAACTCCGCCAGGTCATGCGTAAGAGCGACTGTAAAGTAAAATTCATGCAGGGAAAGGGTGTCCCTTTCCTGATGAAGAGAGTGATGAAAAACAGCGGGTTTTTAGTGGGTCTCATTGCCTTCCTTCTTTGTATTTTTGTCCTTTCCAATATGGTATGGGGGATCGAGGTGCAAGATGCCAAGCCGGCAACCGAGCATGCCATCCGAAAAGAATTGGACAAGATGGGTGTGAAGATCGGTAAAGTGCAATTCTTTGTTGATGATGTGGATACAATTCAGCGTAAGCTGTCGGACCGGATTGGTGCATTGACCTGGGTAGGGGTCGAGCTCAAGGGAACGACGTACCATTTCCGCGTCGTTGAAAAACGGCAGCCGAAAGAAGTCGAGAAAACATCTCCGCAGAATTTGGTAGCTTCCAAAAAAGCGATCATCACTGATATGTTCGTTGAAAAAGGACAATCTAAAGTAAATGTAAATGATTATGTAGGAAAAGGACAGCTTCTTGTTTCAGGCCTGATTGGAAAAGAGGATAAACAGGAAATTGTATCTGCACAGGGAGTAATAAAAGGGAAAACGTGGTATAAGGCGAAAGTGGAAGTTCCGTTAAAAACCAAGTTTTCTGTTTTTAACGGAAATGAAACGAGCAGGCACTTTTTAAAAATCGGGGACTTTTCCCTCCCTGTCTGGGGCTTCAGGGATCCGGGATATAAAAAACAGGAAAAAGAAACGACAGTGAGGCCATTTCACTTTCTTCAATGGGAATTGCCCATTTCCTATAAACAGGTGACCTTAAGGAGCAAGGAAGATATTGTTCGAAGTTATACGAAGGAAGAAGCGGTGAAGGAAGGGCGAAAAATGGCTAAAGCAGAATTGGAAAAACATCTGGACGAGGAAGATGAAATCGCCGGAGAAAAAATTTTGCACGAAAGCATGGAGAATGGTAAAGTTAAATTATCTATACATTACCAAGTTATTGAAGATATAGCGATTGGACAGCCAATCATTCAAGGAGACTAACGGATGACAGATGATGTGAAAGTAATTAAGCTGGAAATAGAATCACCTAATGAAGCGATCGCTTTATTGGGCAATGGGGATTCAAATGTAAAGGTGCTTGAAGAGGAACTTGGAATTTCCGTCATTACCCGAGGTGAAGCGGTGAGTGTTGCCGGGGATATCGAGCGGGCAACGATGGGGCAGGAAATCCTGAAGGCTCTATTGACAGTGATTAGAAAAGGAATTGCAATCAGTTCGAGAGATGTGCTTTATGCGATTGAATTGGCTAGAAAAGGTACCTTGGAGTATTTCGGTGAATTGTATGATGAGGAAATAGCGAAAACCGCTAAGGGGAAATCCATTAAGGTCAAAACAATCGGGCAGAGATACTATATCCAAGCTATAAAGAAACAGGACCTGGTATTTGGGATTGGACCTGCTGGAACAGGGAAGACCTATCTGGCTGTAGTGATGGCGATCAATGCATTGAAAAATGGACATGTTAAACGAATCATCCTGACACGTCCTGCCGTAGAAGCGGGCGAAAGCCTAGGTTTTCTGCCGGGTGATCTGAAAGAAAAGGTAGATCCGTACCTAAGGCCGCTGTATGACGCTCTCCATGATCTTCTTGGGATGGAACAGACCCTAAGGATGATAGAGCGTGGAACGATCGAAATAGCTCCTCTGGCTTATATGAGGGGCCGTACGCTTGAAGATGCCTTTGTCATTTTGGACGAGGCCCAAAATACGACGGAAGCCCAAATGAAGATGTTCTTGACCCGGCTTGGTTTCGGTTCAAAAATGGTCATTACGGGAGATCGGACCCAGATTGACCTTCCGAAAGGCATGAAGTCAGGTTTGGTACGGGTAGAAGAGATCTTGAAGAATGTTAAAGGACTTTCCTTTGTTTATTTTGAACAAAGTGATGTAGTAAGACATCCGCTTGTTGCCAAAATCATTACTGCTTACGAGCAGGCAAAGGAATAAGAAAAAATCCGCCATTTTCAATCGGCGGATTTTTCGCGATGTGTCTAGAATGACATACCTTTTTTGGGTAAAAGTGGTAATGGAACGAAAGAAGCTTTACATTTATCAATACGAAGGTGAAAATTTACATAAAAACTGTTATGATTTTACATATCTAGAATAATAAACATCATTTTTTTAGGAGGACCTTCCTTGAATCGAATCCAGAAATTTTTCACTAAAATAAAAGGGCTATTGGTCCATCGCTTTTTTCAGGTGCTTTTGTTTATCATACTTGGTTTGTTTGCTTATGCGTTAATGTTTTCAAACGTTAAACCGGAAAGGGTCCAGGTAGAGCTTTTCAAGCCTGCGGAACAAACCATCCGCTCAACCAAGACAGTGGAGGATACCTATAAGACGGAACAAGAAAAAGAAGAGATTTCAAAACAAGTGGCGGATGTATATACTTTAAAAAAAGAATATGCGAAAAATAAAGTCGATCTGATCTCATCCATTTTCGATTCAGCTATCGAGGTGAATAAAGAAACGGACCCCGATAAAGATCATAAAAAAGATGAGGGTAAGGAAAATAAAAAGGAGACCATAAAGACGGATGCCCAAAAGGTTTCCATTTTAAAAGAAAAATTGACAGATGAAGTCAATAAAAATATTGAAGAATCCGTCTTCCTTGCTTTAGTGCAGGCGGATGAAGATGAGTTGGAAATAGCGAAGGATTCAACCATAACTGCCGTGAATAATGTGATGAGCTCCAGGATCGCAGCCAGTGACGTCGAAAATGCCAAGAAAAAGGTAGTAGAGGAATTGGGCTATATGAGCATAAGCAGCGATATGAAAAAAGCCTCTAATTCCCTTGCCCGTACGGCAATCATTCAGAATGTGTTTTTCGATAAGGATAAAACAGAGGAACAGCGAAGGAAAGCCATCGAAAGCGTGGAGCCCATCAGGATCCTCCAAGGTCAGATCATTGTTGAAGAAAATCAGTTAGTGGATAGGGATGTATACCGGCAGCTTGAACTTGCAGGTTTTTTAAATACGGAGTCTACGATTTACCCGTATATTGGATTGCTGCTATTCATCTTTCTGACATTTACCGCATTTTATTACTTTTTCTACTATTCCATTTCCAAAAAGGATAACAAGTATAATCAATTATTGATCTTCAGCCTTGTCTTTATCCTTTCAATGGCTACAATGAAAACGGTCAGCATTCTTGCAGACCTGAAAAACTCGAATTTGGAATACGTCTTCCCGGGTGCGATGGCGGCGATGCTCATCAAGATATTATTGAATGATAAGTTGGCGGTAGCCATGATCATATTGTTAGGTTCGTATGGTACGATTATATTTAATGGTGATACACCTGGCAATTTGGATTTCTCGATGGGGCTTTTTATCATTTTCGGTGGATTGTCGGCAATCATCATCTTATCTAGGCCTAATTTCAAATCAAAGGTACTTGTTGCAGGGTTGCTATTGTCTTTAATAAATATGGCCTTTGTATATTCACTCATCTTTATTATGGACGGCCATTATACTAGAATGGAGTATTTGTATTATGCTCTTGCTGCCATTGGCTCTGGAGTGGGTTCAGCGGTTTTGACAATGGGCTTGTTACCGTTTTTCGAGGCTGGTTTTGGAATCTTGTCATCCATGAAGCTCATTGAACTTGCAAATCCTAATCATCCTTTACTGCGGAAAATCTTGATTGAGGCTCCAGGGACTTATCATCATAGTGTCATGGTCGCCAATTTGGCGGAATCTGCATGTGAAGCCATCGGGTCAAATGGATTGCTGGCAAGGGTTGGCAGTTATTATCATGATATCGGTAAAACGAAGCGGCCTCATTTTTTTATCGAAAACCAGATGAATGCGGAGAATCCTCATGATCGGCTCCTGCCGGAAACGAGCAAGGATATCATCATTGCCCATGCCGTCGATGGCGGGGAGATGTTGCGCAGTCATAAATTCCCGAAAGAGATTGTGGATATTGCAGAGCAGCATCATGGGACCACTTTATTGAAATTTTTCTACCATAAGGCAAAAAAGGAGGATGAGACCACACTGGAGGCAGCTTACCGCTATCCTGGGCCGAGGGCGATAATGAAGGAAGTAGCCGTCATAGGCATAGCCGATAGTGTGGAAGCTGCAGTGAGATCGATGCAGCACCCAACTCCGGATAAGATTGAAGAATTGGTAAGTTTCATTATTCAGGACAGGATTCAAGATGGTCAATTTGATGAATGTGACATTACTATGAGAGAATTGAGTATCGTGAAGCATTCCTTATGTGAATCGCTGAATGGTATCTTCCACTCCAGGATTGAATATCCGGAGCCGGATAAATTATGACAGAAGGTGAAAGAATGATTTTAGAAATCGATTTATTGGATGAAACGAACGAAGTAACGGAAGAAGCTCAGCAACTTGTTGAAAGCATTCTGCAATTTGCAGCAAAAAAAGAAAACATTGAAATAGATACCGAGTTGTCTGTCACATTTGTAAACAATGAGAGAATTCGGGAAATCAATAAAGAATATCGTCATAAAGATTCAGCTACAGATGTCATTTCTTTTGCACTTGAAGAAATGGGTGAAGATGAAGTGGAAATTGTCGGCGCGGAAATGCCTCGCATGTTAGGCGATATCATCATTTCCATTGAGCGGACGAAAGAGCAGGCTGAAGAATATGGTCATTCTTTTGACCGTGAACTTGGATTTTTAGCGCTGCATGGTTTTCTGCATTTATTAGGCTTCGATCACATGAATGAAGAAGAGGAAAAAGTGATGTTCACTAAACAAAAGGAGATCTTGGAAGAATATGGACTTTCAAGAGAAGGATAAAAAAAGGTATCCTTTATTAAAAAGTTTCTCTTTTGCCTGTCAGGGAATTTTGGAGGCAGTACGAACGGAGCGCAATATTAAGATTCATTTCGCGTTAACGGCAATCGTCGTTTTCTTTGGCTGGTACTTTTCATTGAATGGGATGGAATGGCTCTTCATTTTGGCAGCCATTGCCGGGACTATTACGCTAGAGCTAGTTAATTCAGCGATTGAAAGGGTAGTAGACCTGGTAACGGATCAAATCCATCCACTCGCCAAGCAGGCAAAAGATATTGCAGCCGGAGCTGTATTCATATATGCTATATTTTCTATAATAGTTGGTTTAATTATCTTTTTGCCTAAGTTTGGCCTGTAGGTGGCAAAAATGGTACTCAATTTGAAAGGACGATGTGAATTGAATACGAATGAATTGATTGAGGAAGCTAAAAAAGCAAGGGAAAAAGCTTATGTGCCTTATTCCAAATTTAAAGTGGGCGCAGCCCTTTTAACCGCGGATGGAAAGGTCTATCATGGTTGTAATATAGAAAATGCTGCATACAGCATGTGTAATTGCGCCGAAAGGACCGCTTTATTCAGCGCGTATGCCCATAACGATAAAACATTCACTAAACTTGCAGTCGTGGCAGATACCGATGGTCCCGTATCTCCATGCGGGGCGTGCAGGCAGGTTATTTCAGAACTGTGCGAACAGGATATGCCGGTTGTTTTGACCAACTTAAATGGGGATATAAAAGAACTAACAGTACAGGAATTGCTTCCAGGAGCTTTTTCACCGGAGGATTTAAATGGATAAATTATTTGACGATACACAAGCAAAAGGTTACAAATCAGGTTTCATTTCGATTATTGGCCGACCTAATGTCGGAAAAAGCACGTTTCTGAACAGGGTTATCGGTCAAAAAATTGCCATCATGAGTGATAAACCGCAAACTACTAGAAATAAGGTTCAGGGTGTCCTGACGCAAAACGATTCACAAATGATTTTCATTGATACACCGGGCATCCATAAACCAAAGCATAAACTTGGCGACTTTATGATGAAAGTGGCAACGAATACATTGAAAGAGGTCGATTTGATTCTCTTCATGATCAATGCGACCGAAGGATACGGACGTGGTGACGAGTTTATCATTGAAAAACTTCAAACCGTAAAAACGCCTGTTTTCCTTGTTGTAAACAAAATCGATGCGATGCACCCGGACGATCTGCTTCCAATCATTGAAAAATACCAACGACTATACCCTTTTGCGGCAGTCGTTCCGATTTCTGCGCTTGAAGGAAATAATGTCGATACACTGCTTGCCCAAATAAAGGATCACCTGCCTGAAGGTCCACAGTTTTATCCAGCTGACCAAGTGACCGACCATCCGGAACGTTTTATCATTTCCGAATTGGTCCGCGAAAAGGTACTGCACCTGACACGTGAAGAAATTCCGCATTCAGTGGCCGTTGTCATCGATTCAATTAAAAAAATGGATAACAGCGATACCATAAATGTAATGGCGACGATTGTTGTAGAGCGTGATTCACAAAAAGGCATCGTCATCGGAAAGCAAGGGAAAATGCTTAAAGAAGTCGGGAGCCGTGCGAGAGTGGACATAGAGAACTTACTGGGCTCGAAGGTATTCTTGGAACTGTGGGTCAAGGTACAGAAGGATTGGCGTAACAAGGCCAGCCAGCTTCGCGATTATGGTTTCAATGAGAGCGAGTATTAATTAGCAAAATTTACGCTTCATGAAAGTTTGGAAAACGGTCAAGCTAATCATATGGTCGGATATTCATATTGCTAGTTAAAAATGAAAGGTGGGCTTTATATGTTGGATTTTACCTGGGAATTATTTAGTGAAACAGGTAATGTGGACACCTATTTGCTGTTTAAGGAGATAGAAGTCGAAAGACAGGAAAGACCCTTGGTATTGAAAGAAGAGCTAGCAGAAATTGATTTTCCTGTTTCATAGGTTAGTCTTGGCAGCATGGGTGGTGTCTTGGTGCTCCAAAAATGTGAAGGCATTGTCATAAGGCGAACTGCATATGGAGAAAATAATAAAATCATTACTATATATACCCGTGAGCTAGGAAAAATTGGTGTGATGGCTAGAGGAGCCAGTAAACCTAACAGTAGGCTTTCTGCCGTCACCCAGCTTTTTTGCTCCGGGTATTTTCTTGTAACAACATCTACCGGACTCGGAAGTCTTCAGCAAGGGGAAATGGTCGACTCGCTTCGTTTCATTAGGGAGGATCTTTTTGCCACTGCCTATGCTTCTTACATTGTTGAATTGCTTGATAAAAGTGTCGATGATAAGAAACCGAATCCATATTTGTATGAATTGCTTTCGCAAACCTTGCATTACATAAACGAAGAATATGACGCAGAGGTTTTGAAATTCATTTTTGAAATGAAAATGCTTCCCGTCAACGGGATTAACCCGGTGCTTGATCAATGTGCTGTTTGTGGCGAAACGGAAGGGGAATTCTCATTCTCGCTTCGGGAGGCGGGTTTTATTTGCCATCGCTGTCTGGGAAAAGACCCCTATCATTATAAAATTTCACCGGCAGCCGTCAAATTGCTGCGGATATTTTATTATTTGGATTTATCAAGGCTCGGAAACATTTCCGTTAAGCCTGAAACGAAAAAAGAACTGCGAAAAATCATTGATGCTTACTATGAGGAATATTCTGGCCTTCATTTGAAATCAAAAAAGTTCCTAAAACAGATTGATACGATGAAAGATATGTTTTAAGTTCTGGCCTATTGACATTCCATGCTAGTTTGTATAAAATTCTAATCATCAAAATAAGAAGATTGCGTTGATGGAAAAGAGTATCTGTCATTCTCCATAAAAAGCGAACCCGGGATGGTGGAAGCCGGGATATGGATTTACAGGGAAGGGCGTTTCCGGAGCATATTGCTTTGAAAAGAGGCCGTTTTATAAACGGCAATTAGGGTGGAACCGCGGGTAAACTCTCGTCCCTATGCATTTCGCATAGGGACGGGAGTTTTTTGTTTGCAAAAAAGTGTATGAATTCCGTTCCCGAATTTTTCAAAGAGCCGTTTTAAATAACCTGGAGGTGTACGATGAATATTCAAAATATGATTTTAACGTTACAAAAGCATTGGTCTGAACAGGGCTGCATCTTAATGAATGCTTATGATGTCGAGAAAGGGGCTGGAACGATGAGCCCATATACGTTCCTTAGAGCCATTGGACCTGAGCCTTGGAGCGTTGCTTACGTGGAGCCATCACGCCGTCCGGCAGACGGCCGTTATGGTGAGAATCCTAATCGGCTGTATCAGCATCATCAATTCCAAGTGATCATGAAGCCGTCACCAGATAATATTCAAGAATTATATTTGGATTCACTGCGGGCATTAGGGATTAATCCACTTGAACATGATATTCGCTTTGTAGAGGACAATTGGGAAAATCCATCACTAGGATGTGCTGGTCTTGGTTGGGAAGTTTGGCTTGATGGTATGGAAATTACACAATTTACATATTTCCAACAAGTAGGCGGTCTTGAGTGTAAGCCGGTTTCTGTGGAGATTACATACGGGATCGAACGTCTTGCTTCTTACATTCAAGATAAGGAAAACGTATTTGACCTCGAATGGACAGAAGGATTCACAGTACGTGATATTTTTGGACAGCCGGAATATGAGCACTCAAAATATACGTTTGAAACATCGGACCTTGATATGCTGTTTCAACTTTTCACAATGTATGAAAAGGAGGCACATCGCCAAATGGAAGAAGGGCTTGTACATCCAGCCTATGATTATGTTTTGAAATGCTCACATACCTTTAACCTTTTGGATGCCAAAGGTGCCATCTCGGTGACGGAAAGAACCGGATATATTGCTCGGTGCCGTAACTTAGCGCGTAAGGTTGCCAAAACCTTCTATGAGGAGCGGGAAAAATTAGGCTTCCCGATACTAAAATTGAAAGGGGAGAATACAAATGAGCAAGCGTGATTTGTTATTGGAAATTGGATTGGAAGAGTTGCCGGCTCGTTTTGTGACAGCATCCATGAAACAGTTGTCAGATAAAGTGCAGAAATGGCTAACGGAAAAAGCGATTGAATTCGGAACGGTTGAAGCTTTTTCAACACCAAGACGTTTGGCCATATTGGTGAAAGACGTGGAAGAATCGCAAAAGGATATCGAAGAAGAAGCAAAAGGACCGGCTAAGAAAATCGCTTTGGATAGCGAAGGCAACTGGTCTAAAGCGGCTTTGGGATTCGTCAGGGGTCAAGGGATGACTTCAGAGGATATTTATTTTAAAGAACTTAAGGGTGTTGAATATGTCCATGTGAATAAATTCATTAAAGGACAGCCGACTGTTCAGCTTTTGTCTGAGCTTGCTGAAATCATCAGCGGCATGACGTTCCCGAAAAATATGCGTTGGGCCAATCAAGAGCTCCGCTTCGTCCGGCCGATTAAATGGCTAATTGCCTTGTTCGGTAATGAGGTAGTGCCATTTACCATCGCTGACGTGGAAACGGGCCGTGAAACGAAGGGACATCGTTTCTTGGGTGATAACGCAATCATCGAAGAGCCGGCACAGTACGAAGAAACATTAAGTAAACAATTTGTCATGGTGGATACTGATAAACGCCGACAAGTTATTTTAGATCAAATTAAAAAGCTTGAGCAGGAAAAAGGCTGGATCATCCCAGTTGATGAAGAACTGCTTGAAGAAGTCAATAATTTGGTAGAGTATCCAACGGCGTTATTTGGACATTTTGAAGAAGAATTCCTTGAGCTTCCTGCAGAGGTACTGATCACTTCGATGAAGGAACACCAACGTTATTTCCCGGTTAAAGATCAAGCCGGCAAGTTACTTGCTTTCTTTGTAACGGTGCGTAACGGGGATGATCGTCATTTGGATAAGGTTTCTAAAGGAAATGAAAAAGTATTGCGCGCCCGCCTCTCGGATGCAGCATTCTTCTATAAAGAAGATCAGAAAAAAGAGATTTCAGATGCTTTGAAAAAGCTTGACAGTATCGTTTATCATGAAGAAATCGGTACGTTGGCCGAGAAAACTGCCCGAGTTACTGCAATGACCGGTGACCTGGCGGATGCTCTGAATTTAAAGGCAGAAAAAGAAATGGCACTGCGTGCAGCAGAAATTGCCAAATTTGATTTGGTGAGTAATATGGTTTATGAATTCCCTGAATTGCAAGGTTACATGGGTGAGAAATATGCACTCCTAAAGGGAGAAGCCAAAGAAGTGGCCGCGGCAATCAATGAACACTATATGCCGAGACATGCGGATGACGATGTGCCGCCTTCAGTCATTGGAGCGGTTGTTAGTTTAGCTGAAAAAATGGATACTTTGGCGTCATTCTTCGCTATTGGTGTCATACCGACAGGTTCCCAGGATCCATATGCTTTAAGAAGGCAGGCCAGTGGTGTCGTTCAAATTCTAGCCGAGAAGAAATGGAATATATCTTTAGAAGAGCTTATTGTTTTAGGCCTTAAGGGACTTGTATCAAAGAACATCTTAAAACGCGATCTTGAGGAAGTTAAAGCGGATATGTTCACTTTCTTTAAAGCAAGGGTCAAGCATTTACTACAAGAACAGCAGATCCGTTACGATTTGATTGACGCAGTTCTGTTCAATGAGATCGGTTTTATACACTCTATCGTAGAACGTGGACACGTCTTGGAGGCGAAAAAAGACGAAGCAGGTTTTAAAGAAAGCCTGGAAGCTTTAAGTCGGGTCATGAACATTGCCGTAAAGTGTGACAATAAAGTGTCAGTGGATCCAAATGCTTTTGAAAATGATCAAGAAAAAGCCCTATACGAAAAATATCAAGATATAGCAAAGCGTTATACTGAAACTAAAAATGAGAATGAACGGTTTGAACTGCTTATTTCACTCCAATCGGAAATCGAGTCATATTTCGAGAATACAATGGTCATGGCAGATGATGAAGCAATCCGTAGTAACCGTTTATCCCTAATGAAGGAAATAAGTGATTTGGTTGCAGGTTTTGCAGCCATGAACAAAATCATCCTTTAATAATTGAAGGGTGTCTGGGAAATCGGAAACCCTCAAAATAAGGGTTTCCGATTTCTTAAACAGATAAAATCGTTAATCAATAGGACAAACATGCCTTTATTACATATTTAGTATATAATTATTAAATGAAAAACTTTTGTTACTTTACTCTGCGAAAGCAGTGGGGTGGTGATTATAATCCAATTAAATAAGCGTCAGGAACTCATTTTACAAATTGTTAAAGAGAACGGTCCGATTACTGGAGAACATATTGCCGATAGATTGAATCTTACAAGGGCGACTCTTCGTCCTGATCTAGCCATATTAACGATGGCAGGTTTTCTGGATGCAAGACCCCGTGTGGGATATTTTTATACAGGCAGGTCAGGAACTCAGCTTTTGACGGACAGCCTAAACCATCTTTATGTACGTGACTACCAATCCATTCCTGTCGTTGTTGACGAGGGCATTTCCGTATATGATGCGATCGTCATGATGTTTTTAGAAGATGTAGGGACCATGTTTGTTGTCGATAAGCATGCCTTGCTCGTAGGTGTCTTATCAAGGAAAGACTTGTTACGTGCGAGCATCGGGAAGCAAGAGCTTAACTCCATTCCAGTCAATATCATCATGACTAGAATGCCCAATATTACAATGTGTTCAAAAGAAGACCTTTTGATTGATGTTGCCAAAAAATTGATCGATAAACAAATCGACTCATTACCGGTTGTAAAAGAAACAGATAAAGGCTATGAAGTGATCGGAAGAATTACAAAAACCAATATAACGAAAGCATTCGTAGCTTTGGCTGATGAAGGCTATTAGGGGGCTTGCAAAAGGAATGACGGAGAATATGAACGGTTCTATTATATATGTTGTATCGGATTCAGTAGGGGAAACAGCGGAATTGGTTACAAAAGCGGCTGCAAGCCAGTTCTCGGGGTCTGCTTTTTCCATAAAGCGAATTCCGTATATTGAAGATGAACAAAACGTGGATGAAGTGATTTCACTGGCTAAATTAGATGGGGCGATCATTGCTTATACCCTTGTTAAGCCAGCTATTAGAGCGTATATGCAAGCACAGGTGGAAAAAGAAAACCTATCTGCTTATGACATTTTAGGGCCGCTCATGGACATCCTTCAGGAAAGAGCACCAAAAGGACCGCTTAATGAACCTGGTCTGGTAAGAAAGCTGGATGATGATTATTTCAAACGAGTTGAAGCCATTGAATTTGCTGTAAAATATGATGATGGACGGGACCCTAGAGGGATTTTACGTGCAGATATCGTGCTTGTGGGTGTTTCACGCACTTCAAAAACACCTCTATCACAGTATTTAGCCCACAAACGTTATAAAGTGGCCAACGTGCCTTTGGTGCCTGAAGTGGAACCGCCGGAAGAGCTTTTCCTTGTTCCTCCTGAAAAATGCATTGGTTTAAAGATCAGTCCGGAAAAGTTGAACCACATTCGCAAAGAACGGTTAAAGTCACTGGGGCTCAATGATCATGCGATTTACGCAAATGTGGAGCGAATTAAGGAAGAACTGACATACTTTGATACAATCATATCTAGATTGAACTGTCCTATTATTGATGTAACGAATAAAGCTGTGGAGGAAACAGCCAATTTGATCATCAATATCCTTCAAAACAAAGATCGTTGATGGATGTTTTTTTATTTTATTCTTACAATTAAGGTAAACAAAAATGTGAGCTAGACACTTTATGTGTCAGCTCACATTTTAATGCTAAGGTCCTTTTGGGAAATAGCAAACAAAATTAGAAATAATTACATATAATTCCGCTTCATTTCCAAATGCAAACCCATTGATTTGAATGAAAACACGATTGGAATTTAAATGTTGGCATCTTCTAATTAAATAGACTATAATAAAAAATTGTGAGAAAAAAGTAATCTTAAGGTTTAGACTTAATTAATAAGGAATAAACTAAAGGTTAATGAGATGTCAAGGTTTTTATCATAAAAATAATTCGACATGTTCCGTATAATTTTAAATGAACCGCCTCTGATTCATGACAAAGCAGCAATTTCACTTAAATATGCAGATATATTCTTTGGAGAATAATGTTTGCTCTTTTTGAAAGTTCTCTGAACCAATGCTAAAAATTCATGATATCTTCATAAAGTTTAGGGGAGAAAAAGGATTATGCAGAAAGATGTAGAATTTAAAGGTATGAATAAACCTACCATACACGTCGATGCCGATGCATGTCCGGTGAAAGACGAGATCCTTCATTGTGCACGAATACACGATGTCGAAGTCTGTTTTGTTGCATCATACAAAAATATGATGAATAACCCTGAAGGAAAATGGGTGTATGTCGATGCAGACAAAGAAGCGGCTGATCTTTATATAGTTAATTCAGTAAAAAAGGGTGATATTGTCGTTACTGCAGATATTGGGTTGGCTGGAACCTTACTTCCCAAAAGCGTTTATGTTCTTTCACCAAGGGGAAAAGAATACACGGACGAGAATATTTTCATGCTCTTGGATATGCGTTATCAATCGGCGAAACTCCGCAGACAGGGTAAACATACGAAGGGGCCGAAAGCATTCACAAAGGAAGATCGTACATGTTTTACAAATAAACTTTTGAAAACTTTGTCGAACATTGCAGGGAATTAGGAATCAGTATCGAATTAGAAACTATCACCAATATAGCAAGGTGGAAAAATGATAAATGGCCGTATAGAAGATGAAAAAATTAACCAAATTCGCGAAGCTGTAGACATTGTTGATTTAATTGGAGAGTATGTACAGCTGAAGAAACAGGGGCGGAATTACTTTGGCCTTTGTCCTTTTCATGGTGAAAACTCGCCCTCGTTTTCCGTTTCAACGGAAAAACAAATCTTTCACTGTTTTGGTTGTGGGGCAGGCGGAAATATTTTTACCTTCTTAATGGATATAGAAGGCTACAATTTTGTGGAATCTGCAAAAGTTTTAGCTGAAAAAGGAAATGTTCCTTTGGATGTTGAAATTAATAAAGATTCCAAGCGTTCTAACATGCCTGCTGGCTCGCAGCAAATGGTTGAAGCCCACGACCTGCTGCGAAAATTTTATCATCACCTCCTCGTTAATACGAAGGAAGGTCAGGATGCTCTCGAATATCTACTTAAACGAGGGTTTACTGAAGAGACGATAGAAAAGTTCCAAATTGGTTATTCGTTGGATTCATGGGACTTCGTTTCCAAGTTTCTTTTAAAACGTGGTTTTCCACCGGAATATATGGAGCAGGCAGGGCTTATAATTTTCAGGGAAAAAGACGAGTCATATTTTGACCGTTTCAGAAATAGAGTCATGTTTCCAATTATGGATCATCAAGGAAATACGATTGCGTTCTCAGGCAGAGCGATGGGGGACGATGAGCCCAAATATTTGAATAGTCCTGAAACGCCAATCTTTAATAAAAGTAAAACTCTATATAATTTTCATCATGCAAGACCTCACATACGGAAGAAAGAACAAGTCGTTATTTTTGAAGGCTTTGCCGATTGTATTTCAGCTGTGCGTGCCGGTGTTGAGAATTCAGTCGCTACGATGGGGACTGCCTTGACGGATCAGCATATCCAGCTATTAAAAAGAAATACTGACCAGATACTTATTTGCTACGATTCGGACTCTGCTGGATTGAACGCTGCCAATCGTGCTGTTAATATGTTACAGGAACACGACTTTTCAGTGAAGGTCGCTCTCATGCCTGATAACTTGGACCCCGATGACTACATAAAGGAATTCGGTGAAAAAAGCTTTGTTTCTGAAGTAATAGGGGCCAGTTTAACCTACATGGCATTCAAAATGCATTATTTGCGCCGAGGGAAAAATGTAAATAATGAAGGAGATCGAATTCAATATATCGAAGAAGTCCTTAAAGAAATTTCGCGATTGCCCAATGCAGTGGAGAGGGACCATTATCTACGGCAGTTATCATCTGAATTTTCCCTGTCATTGGATGCGCTGGAGCAGCAGCAGCGACAAGTGTTCTTTACAGAACGTAAGAAGGGGACATTGCCGCAGCCTGCAGCCCAAAAGAAAATGGAACTGCAATATGAGCATAAATTAAAGCCTGCTCACCATAATGCTGAAACGAAGTTGATTGCCCATATGCTCAAAAGCAGGGATATGACTTTCAAGATTCAGCAGTTGCTTGGGCAAACGGTCTTTCATGTAGACGAACATCAGGCAATCATCACCTATTTATATGCGTTCTATGAAGATGGACACGAACCGGATACAAGCTTTTTCCTTACTTATTTACCGGATCCAAACTTGAGAAGGATCGTTTCGGAAATAGAAATGATGTCAGTGAATGAGGAAGTTACCGATAAAGAACTGACCGATTGTATAAATCAAGTGTTGAAATATGAAAAATTGTTAAAGATAAAAGAAAAACAAGTCGAAGAAAAAGATGCAGTGAGACGAAGTGATTATGTCACTGCTGCAAAAATTGCCATGGAAATCATTAAATTGCGTAAAATGTTGTAGTTGTTTAGGTGTAAGTCCTGGAAGGAGGGGAACTAATGGCTGAAAAACCAGCACGTTCCAAACAAGTTGATAATGAATTTAGCCTTGAACAGGTGAAAGAAAAATTACTAGAGCTAGGTAAAAAACGAGGCTCTTTAACTTTAGAAAAAATCGCTGAAATGATTGGCGGTTTTGAGTTAGATTCCGATCAAATGGATGAGTTCTATGAGGTGTTAGCAGAAAACGGAGTCGAAATTCTCACGGATGGTGAGGAAGACGATGATGAAGATGATCCTGATGAAAAGAAACTTGCAAAAGAAGAAGAGTTTGACTTAAATGATTTAAGTGTTCCTCCTGGCGTTAAGATTAATGATCCTGTCCGTATGTATTTAAAGGAAATAGGCCGCGTTGACCTATTATCGGCAGAGGAAGAAATCTCTCTGGCGACGCGAATTGAAGATGGAGATGAAGAAGCGAAACGCCGTTTAGCTGAAGCCAATCTACGTCTAGTTGTCAGTATTGCCAAACGCTATGTCGGACGGGGAATGCTTTTCCTTGATTTGATTCAGGAAGGTAATATGGGACTGATCAAAGCGGTAGAAAAATTCGATTACCGCAAAGGGTTCAAATTTAGTACGTATGCAACATGGTGGATTCGCCAAGCCATAACCCGCGCCATTGCCGACCAAGCAAGAACGATACGGATACCGGTGCATATGGTGGAAACCATCAATAAATTGATCCGTGTCCAAAGACAGCTTCTTCAGGATTTAGGACGCGAACCTTCTCCAGAAGAAATTGCAGAGGATATGGATTTAACTCCTGAAAAAGTTCGTGAAATTCTGAAAATAGCTCAGGAGCCTGTTTCCTTGGAAACGCCAATAGGTGAAGAAGATGATTCCCATTTAGGTGATTTCATTGAAGATCAGGATGCTACTTCCCCATCAGAACATGCAGCATATGAACTATTGAAAGAACAGCTTGAAGACGTATTGGATACACTGACTGACCGTGAAGAAAACGTCTTGAGACTCCGCTTTGGACTTGATGATGGCCGTACACGGACGCTTGAAGAGGTCGGTAAAGTGTTTGGGGTAACCCGCGAGCGTATTCGTCAAATCGAAGCGAAAGCGTTGCGTAAGCTAAGACACCCAAGCCGCAGCAAGCGCTTGAAAGATTTCTTGGAATAAAATATATATGCCCTTCACAGAGCCCTCTTTGAATGCCCAGCGTTCGGGAGCGGCTTTTTTTTTACTAAATTGGATGTAAAAATATCCTTGTTACAACAATATTTATACAGATATCTATTTAATGGAGATCACTGTAACTAAGTTTCCCTGTATTAATCACCAACCAACTTGAAAAAGCGGCTAAAAGCCGTTACTCATAAGAACAGATCGGCATGAGGATGTGAAATTCATGGATGAGATGAGAAAGAAAATTATCATTCAAGAAATAAACTCCTGGAAGGAAAGTCGTATGCTTCCGGAGCAATATTGTAATTACCTGCTTGCATTATACTGTCAAGGCGAATTACCGCCAACAAGTTCGACTAAAACCGGAAATGATAAAAAAGACGTTCTTACCGGGCTGTTAATTGGAGCCCTTTTTGCATTTATTGTATTTTTGAATTATTTTACTGAAATACCCATAAGAATGCAAATGCTTGTGACAACTATTTCAATCATCATCTTTGTGTTAGCGGCCCGCCGATTAATGGGCAGGAAGGTCATTTTTCAAATGGCCTTGATGGGAATGGCGCTATCATTGCTTTTATTAACAGTCAGTTTGGCTGAATTAATAGCACCCGGAAAACTAAATATCCTTTATGTTTTCTTGTTTATTAATTGCGGTCTATGGATTTTGATTGGCAAAAAACTTAAGCTGCTCCATTTTTCCATAGCAGGAGCCCTGGGAGCTGTTGTCACTGTCTACTTTTTATTTATATAAATCAATGGTCACTCTAGCGGTTTTAAATAGAAGATTTAGGGTATTATTAAATATATGTAATAAAAAGTAAAATGAATTGGAAATATACTTAAATTTTTTACAATTTTAAGAAATTATATAATATCTTCTATTTTTGGGCTTTTACTTGAAACTCTTTTCAAGTAAAATAATATATAGCTGTTTGTATATAATATTAAATATGGTAAGTTTAGGTTCTACATAGGGGAGGAAATTCTATGAATCGAAATCCAGTAATGCCTTTTATTATTATCATGGTTTTTGGTATTGGACTTATGTTTTTACTTTCGTTTAAAGGTTTGGGTGATGCCAAGGATCTTGCTAAGGAAAAAGAGGGTGGCGGAAAAACAGAGGAAACGGAAAGTGCCTCTGCTTCACCTGAGGACATCTATAAGCAGAACTGTATCTCCTGTCACGGTAACGCCTATCAAGGCGGTGTCGGACCAGCTCTGAAGGGAGTTGGCGATCGTCTGTCGGTGGACGAGGTTAAAAACGTGATCACGAATGGACGAGGTGCCATGCCATCTGGCTTAGTCGAAGAACAGAACATTGACGCCATGGCGGAATATATTCATGGACTGAAATAATGATGAAAACTGACTCAAGTAATCGTTGGAAGGCGAGCTTTTGAGTCAGTTTTTCTTTTATTCGGAAAAGGAAAGATTCCAGATGAAAGTTTCCTTTTATATAGTGATAGGGAGAGCATATATCTCCTTTCTGTAATTTTTCGATTGAACTTGTTATAATCGAATGGGAAACTAATTAAAAGGAAGACATTATTTGAAATAAGAGAGTTGATAAATATGAACCATGAAAAACTATCGAAGAGATTAGAACGTGTTGCCATACATATACAAAAAGGAAGCATCCTTGCAGATATAGGTTCCGACCATGCTTACTTGCCGTGCTATGCAGTGAATAATGGCCTGTGTGACCATGCCATAGCAGGCGAGGTTGTAGAAGGTCCTTATCAGTCAGCCCGCAGGCAAGTGGCGATAACGGGACTAGAGGGCAAGATAGAGGTCCGTAAAGGAGATGGACTTGAAGTATTGAATCCTGATGAAGCGACGTGCATTACGATTTGTGGCATGGGTGGGACTTTAATATCAAGCATCCTGGAAAGTGGAAAAGGAAAGCTCGGCAAGGCAGAAAGGCTGATCCTTCAGCCAAATGTCGGTGCAGCGAATGTTCGTAGTTGGCTAATCGATAACGGCTGGGAACTTAGTGGAGAGGAAGTTCTTGAGGAAGATGGGAAAATCTACGAAATCTTAATTGCTGAAAAAGGGGATCCACTTCGCCCTTATCGTGCAAATATGCAAACTGGCCTTATGTTCGGTCCATACTTAATGGCGCAATTCAGTGACACTTTCATTAAAAAATGGCAGCTTGAGAAAAAACATCTGGAAAGAATCATCGAACAACTGGATGAAAGCGGACGAAGCGGATTGGAAACGAAGCGCAATGAATTAAAATCCCAAGTTTCAGTAATTGAGGAGGTGCTTAGAGGTTGAAAACAGTAAATGGCCAGCAAATCATTGAAATGTTTGAACAATTCTCTCCTAAGCAATATGCAATGGAGGGAGACCCAATCGGGCTGCATGTAGGACAACTGAATAAGCCAGTTACTAAAGTCGTGATTGCCCTTGATGTATTGGAAGAGGTTGTAGACGAAGCGATAGAACATGGGGCGGAATTAATCATTGCCCATCATCCGCTTATTTATCGACCATTGAAAAGAATCGATACAATGGTTGCCGGAGGTCGTATCATCGAAAAGCTGATCAAACATGATATCGCTGTCTATGCTGCACATACCAATTTAGATGTCGCGAAGGGCGGAGTAAATGATCTACTTGCCGAAGCGCTTCAGTTACAGGATACAGAAGTATTGATTCCAACTTACGAAACAGCTCTAAAGAAATTGGTCGTATATGTTCCAAAGGCCGATGAACAAAAGGTGAGGGAAGCCCTTGGAAACGCAGGGGCAGGAGCAATCGGAAATTACAGTCATTGTTCGTTTTCGGGGGAAGGCACGGGACGCTTCTTGCCAGGCGAAGGCAGTGAACCGGTAATTGGCTCCAGAGGAAATCTTGAATCCGTTACTGAAATGCGGGTTGAAACGATATTCCCCGAAAATATTGAGAAGAAAGTGCTTTCTGCGATGATTAAAGCCCATCCGTATGAGGAAGTCGCTTATGATATATATAAATTGGAGAATAAAGGGGAGTCACTTGGATTAGGAAAGATTGGTATCCTTGCGGAAGAAATGACCCTTGAACAATTTTGCGAACATGTTAAACAGACACTTGATGTTGAAAAGGTACGTGTCGTTGGTGATTTGCAAAGTCCGATAAAAAAAGTGGCTGTGCTGGGCGGAGATGGAAACAAATACTTCACGACTGCAAAATTCAAGGGCGCGGATGTATATGTTACAGGTGATATGTATTACCATACGGCCCATGACGCGATGATGATTGGTTTGAATATTGTGGATCCAGGGCACAATGTTGAAAAAGTGATGAAAAAAGGCGTTGCGCGAATCCTTGAAGAAAAGTGCCGCGATAAGAACTTCGATGTGGAATTCATCCCATCTCAGTTAAATACGGACCCTTTCCGATTTATTTGATAGCACAAAAAAGGGCAGCCAAAGCGGTTGCCCTTTTTGTATGTGCATTCATTTTTTCACTTTAATCTTAGGTAGAATTTTATTCAATGGCGTTTTCTTTTCGGTATTCCAGGTCAATTCAACATTTGGATCAAATTGTTCTAGAAATGCGATAACTTCTTTTGTGATTGGTGTTGGTGTAGAAGCTCCGGACGTAACCGCAACCGTTTCTGCATCTTTTAGCCATTCAAGGTTAAGCTCGGAAATGTCGGCGATACGATAAGCTTTCGTGCTCGCTATTTCTTCGGACACCTGTGCAAGGCGGTTTGAATTATTACTCTTTGGATCACCGACGACAATTAAAACATCAGCTTCGCCAGCTTGCTTGGCAACCGCTTCCTGACGTACCTGTGTCGCTAAACAAATTTCCTTATGGACTTCTGCATGTGGGAATTTTTCCTTGACCTTATCCATGATATCCAAAACATCCCATTGGCTCATCGTTGTTTGATTTGTGACGATGATCTTATCACTATTCAGTGTCAAAGCTTCAACATCTTCATCCTTTTGAACCAGGTGAACGACATCGGGAGCTACTCCGACTGCACCCTCTGGTTCCGGATGGCCTTTCTTGCCAATATAAATGATTTGATAGCCTTCCGCTTCTTTTTCACGAATTAGGTCATGAGTTGCAGTAACATCGGGACACGTTGCATCGAGGGTGACTAGCCCTTTTTCTGCAGCGATCTTCCTAATCTCAGGAGAGACGCCATGGGCCGTAAAGATGACGGTTCCGCTGTCCACTTGTTCGATGATATCGTTGCGGTTGCTGCCGTCCAACGTGATGATGCCTTCTTCTTCAAATGCATCCGTCACATGTTTGTTGTGCACAATCATCCCTAAAATGTAAATGGGGCGTGGCAAGGTTTTATCTAAAGCCGCATTTCGGGCGATGACCATGGCATCGACAACGCCATAACAATAGCCGCGCGGGGAAATTTTAATCACTTTCATCTATGTGTCCTCCTTCAAAGGCAAGAAACTCTCACTTTTATACCTTTCTATTATATAAGACCATAGATGATATTACAAAACATCCTATTTGCCTAAAAACATTAACTGGTAAAATTTTTTTAATCTTTAAATATAAAGCTTGGGGCCGGATGACCTTTGCCTATTGGTATTGTTTCGAACTTGAGCTGTGGGGCTAGCTTTCATAGCTTTTTCTTGTTCATTCGACTCAGGCTTTACCTCACTATTGTTTTGTGCCTCTACTTTAGGCTCGCTTTCAACGGATGCTTCCGAATTTTCGCTAACATCAGATGATGATATACTCTGGAAAACTTTCCACATGGACGGCAAATTTTTAATCACTGGTCCGTATTGTTCCACCATAGGGGTGAATTGTTCGGCTGCCTGCAACACTTTTTGCGTGTTGGTAAGCATGTTGTTCAGAGACTCAGGGTTTTTTAGTGTTTCTAAAATCCCCCCTCCGCTGCTTCTTGAAGAACTTTGGTTAGTGGAAGCGGCAGGTGCAAACGGGTTGCGGGAAGCAGGATTTTGTTTCGACTTACCGAGTATCTTCGACAATAGCCCCTCTTTCTTTGCAGGTGGAAATTCCTGACGCTGCTGCTGGTTGAACGGGCCTCGGAAACCTTGAGGTCCCTGTGGTCCCGGGGGTCTAACTTGTGCCATCGGCCGCCTCATCTGCTGATAAGATTGGGGGATTTGCTGAGGCTGCCTGAATGGCGCTTGTGGGTGCTGCATCCTTCGACCATTGGGTGCCTGAAAACCGGGTCCGGGGTGATGATTTCTATTTGGAAACATAGGGTTCACCTCCTCTGATTTTATATGCTGGTGTTATTCTTCTATATAAATTATGCAGCTAGACAAAAAAGGTTTGAGGAAAGAGTGACTGTGCTGTTGTGAAGTGACCGGAAAGAAGGTAAGATGGTTACGGTAAGTCTTTTAGCTCCATGTCTGCGGGGGATACGCTATGACCAGGACAGGGGCTTTTCGTTTGCAGAAGTCCATTTTAAGAGAACTAGCCTTAGCGCTTAAGCTCGCTGTGAAAAAGAAGATGGACCCCTTAAGGGTCAATCCTATTTTCTTCACGAGCTGACCAAGGTGCTTGCGCTTTTTGTATAATCCAGCTTCAGCACCTAGCTCGTTGTGAAAAAGAAGATGGACCACTTAAGGCAAAAAGCGCCTTAAGGGTCAATCCCTATTTTCTTCACGAGCTGACCAAGGTGCTTGCGCTTTTTGTATAATCCAGCTTCAGCACCTAGCTCGTTGTGAAAAAGAAGATGGACCACCTAAGGCAAAAAGCGCCTTAAGGGTCAATCCCTATTTTCTTCACGAGCTGACCAAGGTGCTTGCGCTTTTTGTATAAAATTTATTATAATAGTAGGACATGTCTAATGACTGACAAGGATAAAGGAGTTTTTTGATGAAACAAAACCAATTTGAACGATTTAATTTGAAAAGCTACATTCTAGATGCGGTTCGTACTTTAGGGTTCGATAAGCCGACGGAAATTCAAGAACGCGTGCTTCCGTCGCTTTTAAAGGGAAGTAGCTTAATTGGACAGTCGCAGACAGGTACAGGAAAAACACATTCCTATTTGCTGCCGATTATGAACAAGCTTGATGCTGGTAAAAATGAAGTTCAAGCGATTATTTCCGCACCAACCCGTGAGTTAGCGAACCAAATCTATAAAGAAGCTTTGAAAATTGCTGACCATTTTCCTGAAGATGAGCAGATTTCTGTTCGTTGTTTTATCGGTGGCACGGATAAACAGCGTATGATCGATAAATTGAAGACACAGCCACAACTGGTAATTGGAACGCCAGGCCGAATCAAGGATTTGGTTGAGGCTCAAGCGCTTCAGGTGTATACAGCAAAAATGCTTGTTGTCGATGAAGCGGACCTTATGCTAGACATGGGATTCCTTGAAGATGTCGATTTATTTGCATCACGTATGGCTGAAAAAATTCAAATGCTTGTCTTCTCGGCAACCATCCCAGAAAAATTAAAGCCGTTTTTGAATAAATATATGGAGAATCCGAAATATGTTCAAGTGAATCCCAAGCAGGCGACTGCCGCTAAAATTGAACATGTTTTGGTACCGCTTCGCCATCGGAACAAAGAGCAGTTACTTCATGATATCATCGTTCGTTATAATCCATATTTAGCTATTATTTTCACGAACACCAAAAAAATGGCGGATCATGTGGCTAATTCCTTGATCGAAAAAGGGTTGAATGTCGGTCGTATTCATGGGGATTTAACGCCTCGTGAACGTAAAAAAATGATGAAGCAAATCAATGATCTGGAGTATCAATTCATCGTGGCGACAGATTTGGCTTCCCGTGGAATCGATATTGAAGGCGTTAGTCATATCATTAACTATGAATTGCCTTCAGATCTCGATTTTTACATTCATAGGACGGGAAGAACGGCTCGTGCAGGATATTCAGGCATTGCCGCTACACTTTATGATACTTCCGATGAAGACTCTTTGAACCGCCTTGAAAAAATGGGCATCGAATTCCGGGATGCCGATATCCAAAACGGTGATTGGGTTGATATAGACGAACGTAATAAACGAAAAAACCGCAAAAAACAAAAATCTGATATTGATGTTAAAGCGAGCAGGCATGTCAAGAAGCCAACTAAAGTCAAGCCAGGTTACAAGAAAAAAATCCAACGTGATGTAGAAAACTTTAAAAAACGCGAACGTCGTATACAGAGAAAGAAATAAGGGAGTAATCAGATGCTGAAGATTGGATCGCATGTTTCAATGAGCGGGAAAAATATGCTTCTTGCTGCGAGTCAAGAAGCGGTTTCATATGGCTCCAACACATTCATGGTCTATACGGGAGCCCCACAAAATACAAGACGTAAAAAAATCGAAGACTTAAATATTGAAGCTGGATTATTGCATATGGAGGAAAATGGAATCAGTGATATCGTAGTCCATGCCCCGTATATCATCAACATAGCAAATACGACGAATCCAGCCACATACGAACTAGGAGTCAACTTCTTACGAAGCGAAATCGATCGGACAGAAGCGATTGGTGCAAGGCAGATCGTACTTCACCCAGGTGCACATGTTGGTGCAGGCAGTGAACTGGGAATCAAGAGAATCATCGAAGGTTTGAATGAAGTGCTGACTGCTGATGATAAAGTTCAGATTGCCCTTGAAACGATGGCGGGTAAAGGTACCGAATGTGGCAGGACTTTCGAGGAGTTGGCCATGATTATTGATGGTGTGACCCATAATGAAAAATTATCGGTATGCTTCGATACTTGCCATACTCACGATGCTGGTTATAATATCATCGAAGATTTTGATGGTGTTCTAAATGAATTTGATAAATTGATTGGTGTGGATCGCATCAAGGTCATTCATGTTAATGATAGCAAAAACGAACGCGGCATGCGTAAAGATCGCCATGAAAACATTGGATTTGGTCATATTGGTTTTAAAGCGTTGAATGATATTGTCCATCATCCGCAATTAAGCACTGTTCCAAAAATATTGGAAACACCTTATGTTGGAGAAGACAAGAAAGATAAAAAGGCACCTTATAAATTTGAAATTGATATGTTCAAGAACAATCAATTCGAAGAAGATTTATTGGAAAAGATCATGAACCAGCAATAATCATAGAAAGGACGATTCATCGAGATAAGGATGAATCGTCCTTTCATTTTATGGTTAAAAAGTATGTCTTTCAAATTCTTTAAAAATTGGATGTAAGGTTGTTAAAGAGTGTTTCTATTTCCCTGGCAGTACTTGCTCCAGCAACTTTTGTGATTTGACCTAGAACGTTTTGTCTTTGACGTATATCAAAAATGTTAATATTTTTACCTGCTAGAAGGGCAGTGATATCCTGTGCTTGTTGTTGCGTGAGTGCAACTCCATGCTGCTTTGCAAGGGAAAGCAGTTCATCAGGGCGTATTTTGTTGATTTTATGATTGACCATCATTTCAAATAATTTCAAACGATCTCCTCCTTTTTTAATACATATGAAGGAGGATGACGTATGTGAACATTAAACTTTGGTTTGAATTGAGCAAATTTGATTTTTGCTGCCGATTTTGGCAAATCAATGCTTGTGGGCACTTGTTTTTGAGATCAGGATTCTTTACATCTGGTCTTGTTTGATTTATACTAACGAATGTTAATCGTAATGATTCTTAAAAAATAGGTGATCTCTTTGGATAATGCAGTAAATGCCATAGTTAAATTAGAAGATATATCTTACAAATATACAAAAGATCTAGTGCTGGAACATGTTTCGCTTGAAATCCCTAAAGGGGCATTCTTAGCAATCGTCGGGCCGAATGGATCCGGAAAGTCGACACTTTTGAAGTTGCTGCTTGGTCTGTTCAAGCTCCAAAAAGGAAAAATAGAGATTTTCGGGGAAGACATACGTCGCTTTAAAGATTGGCAAAAGGTCGGATTCGTTTCCCAAAAGGCGAACTCCTTCAACTCAGGATTTCCTGCCACTGTATTTGAGGTGGTTCAAAGTGGTATGACCAAAAAAATTGGATTATTTAAGTTTGCAAGCAAAGAGGATAGGCAAAAGGTCATAAAGGCTTTGGAATCCGTGGACATGCTTGAATATCAGAACCGAAATATTGGTGAATTGTCCGGAGGGCAGCAGCAGAGGGTATTCATTGCTCGTTCACTAGTCAGCGAGCCGGAATTGATGATCTTGGATGAGCCCACAGTCGGTGTTGATTCAAAGAACGTCCACCAATTTTATGAAATGCTTGAGATGTTGAATAAAAAATTAGGAATAACCCTGATTTTAGTTACCCATGATGTTGGTACTGTGACCGATAAAGTCACACATGTCGCTTGCTTAAATAAAAAGCTTCATTTTCACGGGGATGCCTGTGAATATAATGAATTGAATGAAGGCGAGCTTTCGTCCATATACGGACATGACGTCCAATTATTAAATCATGATCATTAATATGTTTTGGAGGATAGCCCAATGATATCGGGGATATTGCAATTTGAATTTTTGCAGAACGCATTCTTGACCGGAATCATCATCGGAGCGATTGCGCCATTAGTGGGCGTTTTTGTCGTGGTAAGGCGGATGTCGATGATTTCCGATGCGCTTAGTCATGTAGCACTTGCAGGTATAGCGTTTAGTTTATTGCTTCAGAAGAGCTTTCTTTCACTTGCTGGATTGAATCCGCTTTATATAGGGATGGCTTTTTCGGTAGGTGGTTCATTATTTATTGAAAAATTAAGAGGGGTGTACAAGCATTACCAAGAGCTTGCAATCCCGATCATAATGTCCGGCGGAATGGGTCTTAGTGTCATTTTCATTTCCATTGCAGATGGTTTCAATTCGGATTTATATAGTTATTTATTCGGAAGTGTCAGTGCAGTCAGCCGGGCGGACTTATATGTTATATTGGCAGTGGGGGTAGTCGTTGCTTTGACGCTGACCCTATTGTATAAAGAATTATTTTTGTTATCATTTGATGAAGAGCATGCGAAAGCGTCCGGAATACCTTATAAAGCGATTCACTTTATTTTTATTGTCATGGTTGCGTTGGTCATTGCAGCTTCAATGAAAATCATTGGAATATTACTGGTCTCTTCGCTCATGACGCTGCCGGTAGCAGCAAGCCTCCGCTTTGCGAAGGGCTTTAAGCAGATGATTGCTCTAGCGGTATTATTCGGCGAAGTGTCCGTAGTAGGGGGATTATTTTTATCATACAACCTCGATCTCGCTCCAGGTGGGACCATTGTAATAATCGCTGTGCTAATTCTCATCTTGTCAATTTTGTTTGATAAGTGGAAAAATCGATAGATGGGGTGATGTTTTTTGAACGTAACTACTGCCATGCAATTACTAAAAGATAAAGGTTTTAAACATACAGGAAAGAGGGAAGAAATGCTTCAGCTTTTCTCTTCCAGCGATAAATATTTAACGGCAAAAGACGTATTGGAGAATATGAAACAGGATTATCCCGGATTGAGCTTCGATACGATTTACCGGAATCTTTCCTTGTTTGTAGAACTAGGGATTTTTGAAGCGACCGAGTTGGAGGGGGAGAAGCATTTTCGTTTTACATGCGGCCATTCTTCCCACCATCACCACTTCATCTGTTTGAGTTGTGGAAAAACGAAAGAAATCGAATTGTGCCCGATGCAAGAGCTTCAGGAAAGTTTGAAGGACTACGATGTTTCAGGGCATAAATTTGAAATTTACGGACGCTGTCCCGCATGTAGCGTTTCTCTAGAAGCTTAAAAACCATTGACCCTTTGTCAATGGTTTTTCTTTTATCATTTTATAGGTATTGGTTTTCCAGACATCCAATTATTCACCCAAATAGACGCCTCTTTCCAATTGTTGACCCGAATCACCTTTTTGGGCACCGGATCTTGGTTATAAGGGGTATTAAATAAAATTACTGGTATATTACACTCTTCCGAAATGGCCACTGCATTATCGTGCTTGTCCTCTAAAAAGAGATCGACAGCAAACTTCTTGGCTGCAGCCACTTTATCGTGTGAACCAACAAGCTCTATATGATCATACAGGACCTGGTTCGTAGTGAACCAATTTTTTGTTACATCCAATAAACGATTGCTTCTGGCACTGATGAAATAGAGGTCTGCTTGTTCTGTCCATTTTTCCAGTACATCTTTCGCTCCTTCAGCCATCAAAGATTCGGTATAAATGAGTGGCTCAGTCTCAATGAACCAGTTAGTGAAATCTTCCTTTGGAACATTCACGAATGGGAATAAGTCATACTCTGTAATATCTTCATAAGCTAAATTCAGCTGAAAAGCTTTATTTAAAAAAGGGACCATGGAATCCGGTCTTGTAACAGTCCCGTCAATATCAATGCCAAAACGTTTTTTCATGATGAATCTCTCCTCATTTTCAGGTACTTGTAATAGTGTAACATATACAAACATACCTATGGTAAAAACACGTATTTATTTCCAAGACATGAAACCTTTTTCACGGTGGATTCCCGCGGATTTACATACACTATAAATGCTCCTACAAACGAAAGTGAGGGATGCAAGAATGGAAAAAGATCAATACTCCAGTATTGACGATGAGATGCGATTGTCTAAAGAGGGAAGTGACCCATCCATTGCGGATGATGAGCATCATGAGAGGTATTATAATGAAGATACACCTGCAGATGATAGACGTTTCGAAAATCGTGGAACGGTTACACAGTTGGATAACCGGTATCATGAAGAAACGTCTGCTGAAATCTCGCCACCTCTGCAAAACAGGAGATATAAGGATGATGAGTCAGTAGGGTCAGGGGATGTGGCATCAAGAGGAACAGCCATTGGTGTCATAGCTTTGATCATCTCCATTGTATCGTTATTCACGATGCCCTTCATCTTAGGGATTGTAGGAATCATTGTAGGGATAGTGGCACGAAGCCGAGGGTCGAACATGGGTACATGGGCCATCGTCATTGGTGCAGTCTCCATCATCGTTGGCATATTCATCCTGCCGTTCTTTTAAGCTTTATGAGGCCTTTTGATGTCATTCTCCAAAATGACATCAAAAGGTTTTTCTATGATGGAAAACAAAAAAATCCCGATAATGAAATCTCGGGATTTTTTTGTTTTATTTATTTAGTAAAGCTGCAGCAGCAGCTTCCGCCCTTTGTTTTTCATAGTACTCTTCAGCAATCTTGTCGATTTCCTTTTTCAGTTCCTCGACCATTGTCTCTTCAGGGACTTTACGTACAATTTGCCCTTTTCTAAACAATAACCCTTCGCCACGAGCCCCTGCTATGCCGATATCAGCCTCACGAGCTTCTCCAGGACCATTTACCGCACAACCAAGCACAGAAACCTTGATTGGTGCTTTAATTGTCTGAATGTACTCTTCAACCTCATTAGCGATTGAGATTAAATCAATCTCGATTCGACCGCAAGTTGGGCAGGAAATTAAAGTGGCCATGTTAGAAGCAAGTCCAAATACTTTTAGAAGCTCCCTTGCCACTTTCACCTCTTCAACAGGGTCAGCACTTAAGGAAACGCGCATTGTACTTCCGATTCCTTGGCTTAGGATGGCACCTAGTCCGGCAGCACTTTTTACGGTGCCTGAGAACAGTGTACCTGATTCCGTAATCCCCAGATGTAAAGGATAATCGAATGCTTTTGAAGCTTTTTCATATGCTTCGATGGCTAAATTCACATCAGAAGCCTTCATGGAAACGATGATGTCATGAAAATCGTGATCTTCCAGGATCTTGATATGGTGTAAGGCACTTTCAACCATGCCATCGGCAGTTGGGTATCCGTATTTATCAAGGATCTTCTTCTCAAGAGAACCGGCATTGACCCCGATACGGATAGGGATTCCTTTTTCTTTCGCAGCTTTAACGACTGCTTCAACCTTTTCACGTCGTCCAATATTACCAGGATTTATCCTGATTTTATCCGCTCCGCCTTCAATTGCCTTTAGTGCCAGTTTATAATCGAAATGAATGTCGACTACAAGAGGGATATTAATCCGTTTTTTTATTTCAGGGATTGCTTCAGCAGCTCTTTCATCCGGACATGCGACACGTACGATTTGACATCCCGCTTCTTCAAGACGAAGGATCTCTGCAACAGTTGCTTCAACATCATGTGTTTTGGTAGTTGTCATGCTTTGTACAATAACTTCATTATTGCCGCCAATCGTTAAGTTTCCGACTTTAATTGGCCGCGTCTTGGTGCGATGTATGATTTCACTCAAGTGGAATTCTCTCCTTTAGGAAAAAATCAGTTTTGATTTTTAATTTACTTCTCTGAAATATTGTATCAATGTACTTACCTCTTGACAAGGAAATAGGATGTTTTATCTTTTTTCATCAAGAAACATTTCCTATTCCTGGATATAATCGATACTTAGAAACCTATCTTAATGATTCTTGGAAAAGCGCCCCTCCCATTTGGAGACTATTTATAAACAGGAATCTTATATGTTTTGCCAATCTGCATATTTTCAGGCTTTAAACCTTCATTCAAACTTTGAAAGTCAGATATAATTGTTTCAATTTCCTGATTTGATCCGTCTTTTTCCGTTTCAACAATGGAGAGTAAGGTATCCCCGGGTTTCATGACGATTTCTTTGTAATCAGCAGTTGCGGCGGATTGCGGCTGACTTGCCGGGACAGCCGTTTCACCTGAAGAGGCTGGTGGATGGGGAGTCGGCAAGGTACCCGTCGTCAGATCGAAATAAATGATAAATAAAGTGAAACAAAATGAGATAAAAAGCATTAGCCGTTTCAATTTTCCATCCTCCCAAGCTTGTCTTTAACATATATATACTTGGAAGGGTCTAAAGTTATGCCTAAAAATGGGCGCTTTTTCAGATGGAAATGAAGTGTCATCATTCAATTTTGCTTTTTCAGTTGTATAAAATCCTTATTATTTGAGTTGGAGTTAAGAAAGCATCTGATTTCTTTTGGAGTCAGACCTATCTCTTTTGCCTCCATTATAAGTAACAGCCACTGTACATCAAGATTACTCTTCTTCACGTCTATCACCTCTTAAATACTAATTCAACTATTAGTATAGGAATAACTTGGTGAGTATTTTGTCGAATTAAGGAGATGTGAAAAAATGATGACTGCAGTCATACGCAATGAAAGGCATGGATTATCGCCGGTAATTAAGAAAAACAAAAAGATCCGAACAAGATTTGTCCGGATCTTTTTACTTTTTAGGTCAATCTAGTTTCTTGTTAGCTGGGGTTTCTTTAATGGATAAGTATAACATCATCAATGTCACAAACCAGCTAATGAATGAAGCGAATGGAACCGTTGCTTGAAAGGAATCCATGATGGTGAAGAAAATAGTGGAAAGTGTAATGCTGTAAGCACCAATTCTCCATAGATGCCTATAGGAAGACGAACGGCCAAGGGCATTTTTGAAAAGAAGACCGAAAGCTGCAAGGATTGTCACTTTTATGAAGATCCCACTAGCAGTAAACAAATATAATATAAGTAGTAGCAATGGAAGGATAATCGGTAGCACAGATTCGACTGAATCAAGCCAAGTGGATATTTCCTGATTATCTCCTTCCAGAAGGGAATATGGAGAGGATTGCACGTTGCCTCCAGATACGAAAACGAGCTCAGACTTTAAAAGAGCGACAGCTTCATCAGATTTTGCAGCCACTTTTTCCGCAGTCAAGGTCCCGGTACCATCTACAAAAATTTGATATCCGTTTTTATTCATGGCGAAAGGTTCACCATTCTCAGTCGTCAATGTGCCATTTTTGATTTCAAATTGAGGTAAGTCTTCAGATACTGTTTCGTGCATGGCATCTATTCCATCAACCATCATTGTACCGAAATAATAAGCTGAAGGGAGAAAAGCGATGAGACTAACAAAAAATACGTACAAAATCGTTTTACCGATACCTTGGTTTTGAAAGGAAGCGATATCTTTAGGAGAATATAAGCTTACCCATAGTTGTTTGAATATGTTCAATGTTTTCAGCACCTAACTATATAAGATTCCTAACCAATTTTAACTATATGGGAAAAATAAAACAACCTGTATTCTGCTACATTGGTTTCAACCATCAATAAAGGGGCAATTATGGAGATAAAGAGGCAAATTACAAATGAAATGAGAAAGGGCGTTTTTAATTGTGGATACACTATTTTGGATCATAATTATCCTCATGTTCATAATGGGCTTTGTCGGTCTGATTTTTCCCATCATACCAAGTGTTTTATTCATATTTGGCGGAATGTTGTTATATGGACTATTTTATTCCTTTGAACCATTTGGCTGGTTCTTCTGGACGGTCCAAATTTTATTCGTCATCCTTCTGTTCGCAGCTGATTATATCGCAAACATGGTGGGGGTCAAAAAATACGGCGGCACGAAAGCGGGAGTTTGGGGCAGTACGATTGGGCTCCTTGTCGGACCATTCGTGATTCCATTTGTCGGAATATTAATAGGTCCATTCATCGGGGCATTCCTGGCAGAAATTCTAGTTCATAAAAAAGATCCGGTTACTGCTTCTAAAATCGGCCTGGGTTCCGTTGTAGGTTTTATAAGCAGTGTGATTACAAAAGGGATCATTCAACTTTTGATGATTGGATATTTTATATACGTGGTATTCTCATAGGAAATATTATTGAAAAATGAAAAAATGAGGCATATGGTTTGAAACGGTTATAAAAATTTGATACTCTATTGCTAGCGAGCTTTAGGTATCTTTCGAGAACTGAGGCCCTCAAAAAAAACAGCTTACATAGGGAGGAATTTTATTATGGCTTTTGAACTTCCACAATTACCGTATGCATACGATGCATTAGAACCACACATTGACAAAGAAACAATGAACATTCACCACACTAAACATCACAACACATATGTGACAAACTTGAACAATGCTCTGGAAGGCAATCAAGAACTTCTAAGCAAAAGCGTTGAAGAAATTGTCGCTAACCTTGATGCAGTGCCTGAAGCTGTTCGTACTGCTGTCCGCAACAATGGTGGCGGTCATGCTAACCACACATTATTCTGGGAAATCCTTTCACCAAACGGTGGCGGACAACCAACTGGCGAATTAGCGGATGCTATCACTTCAAAATTCGGCAGCTTTGACAGCTTCAAAGAAGAGTTCGCTAAAGCGGCTACTACTCGTTTTGGATCTGGCTGGGCTTGGCTTGCAGTCAACAATGGCGAGTTGGAAGTAACAAGTACACCAAACCAAGACAATCCATTATCAGAAGGTAAAACTCCACTTCTTGGATTAGACGTTTGGGAACATGCTTACTACCTAAACTACCAAAACCGTCGTCCTGAATACATCAATTCTTTCTGGAATGTTGTAAACTGGGATGAAGTTGCAAAACGTTTCAGCGCTGCAAAATAATTAGTAATAAAAAAAGACAGGATTCCTTTTGTGAAAAGGAATCCTGTCTTTTTTTGTTTCTTTTACCCGAACAGGAACATTAAAGAAAAACAATTTAGGGGCAACACGTAACGCTGTTTCGCCAAAAGAAGTGAAAGGAAATTACGAGTAAACGCTGTAAGTTCACGGGTAATGCACTAATTCACGAGTAAACACTCCAATTTAGGAGGGAAATCTCCTCGAATTCATGAACATCGCTCTCATCTCGTCAGTCGAAGAGTTTTCTTTATACTGTTCTGATGAAGGAGGGGAACATGGGGTTAGACCTTTAGAGGAAAACAGTATAAGTGCAACTACTTCTCTGTCTCCGACTTCGTCTTCGCCAATCAAAGAGTTTTCTTTATACTGTTTCGGAGTGGAAGAATCTAAAAGGAAAACAGTATAAGTGCAACTACTTCTCTGACTCCGACTTCGTCTTCGTCAATCGAAGAGTTTTCTTTATACTGTTTCGGAGTGGAAGAATCTAAAAGGAAAACAGTATAAGTGCAACTACTTCTCTGTCTTCTCTGTCTTCGACTTCGTCTCCGCCAATCAAAGAGTTTTCTTTATACTGTTTCGGAGTGGAAGAATCTAAAAGGAAAACAGTATAGGTGCAACTACTTCTCTGACTCCGACTTCGTCTTCGTCAATCGAAGAGTTTTCTTTATACTGTTCTGATGAAGGAGGGGAACATGCAGTTAGACCTTTAGAGGAAAACAGTATAAGTGCAACTACTTCTCTGACTCCGACTTCGTCTTCGTCAATCGAAGAGTTTTCTTTACTTTTTTTTACATAAATCTCCTTGTTTTTTCAAACACTAGAGTGGAATTTAAAGGAGAGTTAAAACAATGGGTATTTTAGAGAGATGGTTGGGTGAAGCGGGAGGGAAGAAGGATCTGCACCTCCTTTTGTTTATTGGCGGCCTGTACAGTTTAAGCATTGCTTTATCCAATACATTTGTTAATGTGTACTTGTGGAAACAATCCGGTCAAATTGTTGATATTGCCGTATATAATCTAACCGTTGTGCTTTTTCAACCGCTAACCTTTGTTTTTGCAGGCAGGCTGGCGAAAAAAGTGGATCGAATCATTGTTTTGCGTCTAGGTGTTATCTTTTTGGCCCTATTTTATTTATCTGTCCTTTTGGTCGGCACGCGGGCGACTGATTTCCTTTGGCTGCTTGGTGCACTGTTAGGAATGGGCTATGGGTTTTATTGGCTTGCTTATAATGTATTGACGTTTGAGATTACGGAACCTGAAACAAGAGACTTCTTCAATGGTTTTTTAGGGATTTTATCATCCCTTGGGGGGATGGTTGGTCCGATTCTTTCAGGGTTCATCATTTCGAGGCTTGAAAAATTCACAGGTTATTCCATTGTATTCGGGTTGTCTTTGCTCTTGTTTTCCGTTGCCGTGTTTCTTAGCTTTTCATTAAAAAGGCGTCCAGCTCATGGGAAATACTTTTTCCTTCGGATATTGAAAGAACGTAAAAACAATCGGAATTGGCTCTTAATCACTCGTGCACACTTTTTTCAAGGGATACGAGAGGGTACATTCATGTTCATCATTTCGATTATCGTTTTCATTCAGACTGATAGTGAGCTTGCTTTAGGGAGCTACGGTCTATTAAATTCAGCCATTTCATTCGTTGCGTATTATCTTGCTTCTCGTTATATAAAACAGCCGATGCGAAAAAAGGCGATTCTTATTGGAGGAATCCTGTTGTATGCAGGGGTCTTATTGATTGCATTTGATATCACTTTCGGAAAGCTTCTCATATATGGGGCGATGGTGGCAACTGCCTATCCGATTCTTTTGGTTCCCTATATATCATTGACTTATGACATTATAGGCCGCGCTTGGAAAGCAGCAGAAATGAGGATTGAATATATCGTAGTCAGGGAGCTTTTCGTTCATTTTGGAAGGATTGTATCAATATCGGGATTCATTCTGTCCGTCCTTTTATTCGACCTAAAGCAAATGCTGCCGTTTTATCTGTTGATCGTCGGGGCGGGGCATACCGTGATATATTGGTTTGTACGGAAAATCGATATCAATGATCAAGTTTAAAATAGAGGCCTTAGAGGCCTCTTTTCAATTTCGATGACTTGCGTTTATGTATGTTATGAGCCGTAAGTCACTTTTTATGGAAAGTTCGTTAGATGTTTAATATTTCTAGAACACTAAGGTAGAAAAAAATATAAATGTTCTATAGAATAGTATAGGACTATTATGACTATGTAAAAAGGATGTGTGGCTTAGTGTGAATAAAAAGAAAAAGAAAAAGACGCATGTGCCTTTCAGATTGAATATTCTTTTCTTTTTAGTGTTTGTTTTGTTTTCCGCTTTAATTTTACGCTTGGGTGTTGTACAGATTGTATATGGTGATGATTACCGGCGTGAGATTGAAAGAACAGAGGAAGTGACCGTGAATAATTCGGTGCCCCGTGGGAAAATGTATGACCGGAATTTAAAACTGATGGTCGACAACCAACCACTGGATGCAATTACATATACACGAAAGCAAGGTACGAAACAAGCAGAAATGGTGGAAACGGCTGAGAAACTCGCAAAATTGATTGAAAAAGACACTGATAAAGTGACTGAGCGCGATAAAAAGGATTTTTGGATATTGAATAATCCAAAATTGGCCGAGAAAAAGATTACGGATAAAGAGCGAAAACAAGTCGAACAGGGCGAGATGGAAGAAAGTGATTTGTATAAGCTTCAGCTCGAAAGGATTACGGCGGATGAAATAAAACTTTCGGAAAAGGATATGGAGACTCTTGCTATTTATAGGGAGTTTGCAAGCGGGTATGCCCTTACTCCGCAGATCGTGAAAAACAAGAAAGTATCGAAAGAAGAATTCGCCAGGGTGAGTGAAAACCTTGATTCGCTTCCTGGGGTCGATATATCAACGGATTGGGATCGTTTTTATACGTATAATAAAACACTTAAATCTGTATTGGGTAAAGTTTCCTCATCTGAAGAAGGATTGCCTAGTGAAAGCCTGAATTACTACCTTGCACGTGATTACAGCCGGAATGACCGTGTAGGTAAGAGTTATATTGAGGCGCAATATGAAGATATCCTACAAGGGCAGAAAGCGAAAGTAAAGAATGTGACCGATAAATCAGGAAATGTGGTTGATTCCGAAGTGATTACTGAAGGTTCGCGAGGAAAAGATCTTATATTGACAGTTGATATGGATTTACAGCTTGCAACGGAAGAAATCATTGAAAAGCAATTGATTGCCAAGAAGAAAATGGGGAACACTAAATTCTTGGATAGAGCTTTTGTCGTCATGATGGACCCAGATACAGGGGAAGTTTTAACGATGGCCGGTAAGAAATATGAGAAGGACCCTGAAACGGGCAAATCTTCCATTGAGGACTTTGCATTAGGTAATATCACGACTTCTTATACGATGGGTTCTGCAGTGAAGGGTGCTACGGTATTAACCGGTTATCAACAAGGGGCAATCCAGCCGGGTACATACTTTTATGATACGAAGTTGAAAATCAAAGGTACCCCCGCTAAAGGTTCATATAGTAATTTTGGGAACATTAATGATTTAACCGCCTTAAAAGTATCTTCCAACGTTTATATGTTCAGAACGGCCATTAATATTGCGGGTGCGCATTATGTGCCGAATGAACCTTTGAATATTAGTTCAAGCGCCTTTTCTACGATGCGGAATTCATTTGCCCAGTTTGGCTTGGGTGTCCGCACGGGGATCGATCTCCCGAATGAAATGAGTGGATTCAAAGGTTCCGAAACATCTCCAGGTAAGCTGCTTGACCTTGCAATCGGACAGTATGATACGTACACACCGATGCAGCTTGCGCAATATGTATCATCCATTGCGAATGGCGGTAACCGAATGAAGCCGCATATGGTTAAGGAAATCCGCGATCCAGTTGACAATAACGAGGAATTAGGTCCCGTTGCCGAAGATGTTTCACCGACTGTCCTTAATCGACTTGAAATGAAGGAAGAATGGATTGAACGTGTGCAGAGCGGTTTTGAGAAAGTTTCAATGGAACAAGGCGGAACAGCATATAGGTTTTTTGGTAACAAACCATATACGGTAGCGGCTAAAACTGGGACGGCGCAAGCGTTCTATGATGGCCCGAACCGAGCGGATTATAGCGAACCTCAAGATACGATGAATATCACAATGGTCGGTTATGCACCTGCTAAAAATCCGGAAGTTGCTTTTGCTGTTGTTGTTCCGTGGGCGTATCAGGGCCATTCGGGCCATGATATGAGTAAAGAAATAGGTGAAGAAATCATGGATACTTATTTCAAACTGAAAAAAGAACGGGCTAAGAAGGAAAATACCGAAACCTCGACTGATTTGAAAGTGGAGAATGGTAAAGAAGTTCAAAAGGACCAGGCTGAAGTTAGAAAAAGCCAGGAAAATGAATAAAAAGTTAAAACACGTTTTTGGGTAAAACCGAAAACGTGTTTTTTTGCATTTTTAAAAACGAGAGCAGTCCAATTCTTTCATCTTTACAATTAGTACACAATTATTTACTGAACATTTACATTCGCTTCAAACGGGGTTTACAGTCTAAAAGTATGATTTGGGTGTAGGACAAAATTCATATAAAATTCTTAGGGGGATTTACAAATGAAACGTTTCAAAGGCATGGCAATGACTGTAGTGATGGGTGGAGTAATTGCAGTAGCGGCGGGTTGTGGATCCGATGACACTAAGACAAGCGGCAGTGAAGGAAAAGGATCAGGTCAACTGCAGGGAGAAGTAATTACGGATGGTTCTTCAACGGTCTTTCCAATCATGGAGGCAGTTGCCGAAGAATATATGGGTGCACAGCCTGATGTGAAGGTTTCAGTGGGATCGTCAGGAACAGGTGGGGGATTCAAGAAATTCATCGCTGGTGATACGGACCTAGCCAATGCATCCCGCCCGGTCAAAGAAGAAGAAAGTGCCTTACTTGATGAAAAGGGAGTTAAATATACAGAATTGAAATTGGCTTTTGACGGTATTTCAATCGTCGCCAATAAAGATAATGAATTCATCGATTCACTAACAGTTGAAGAACTTCAAAAACTGTGGGTTGATAATGGAAAAGTGAAGAAATGGTCTGATATACGTCCTGAATGGCCGAAGGAAGAAATTAAATTCTACTCTCCGGGAACCGATTCAGGCACATATGATTATTTCAATGAAGTGGTCCTTGAAGAAAAACCTATGGTGGAAAATGCGACGCTTTCAGAAGATGATAATGTTCTTGTACAAGGTGTAGAAGGTGATAAAAATGCGATTGGATTCTTCGGTTATGCCTACTATGCAGAAAATAAAGATAAGTTAAAGATCATTTCCATCGACAACGGAAAAGGGGCTGTTGAGCCAACACATGAAACGATTAAAAGTGGGGAGTATGCACCATTGTCACGTCCGCTTTACACATATGTAGCTAATAAGTCGGTAGCAGAAAAAGAACAAGTTGCAGATTATACTCAATTCGTCATTGAAAATGCAGGAGAGCTTGCTGAAGAAGTGGGTTATGTCAGCCTGCCGGAAGAAGAGTACCAGAAAGATCTTGATAAATTAAAAGAACTGGAAAAATAAACGATATTACAGGCTACTGAAATCCCGCCTTGTCTATATTAAGGCGGGGGTAACAGCTTGTAAATCCAAATATTGTGTGTCTGAAATGGAGGATGCAAGTTGGAACTTAGAAAAACAGAAACCTATTCTGTCCAGGAAATGATCCTGGAAAAGAAAAGTAAGAAAAAAATGAATATGGAAAAAATCATACCTAAGCTTCTGTTCCTTACGGCGGCAATTTCCGTCTTTACTACAATAGGGATCATCTTGACGCTTATATTTGAAACATTTATCTTTTTTGACAGAGTATCTATCGTGGAATTTTTTACAGAAGCTAAATGGCTGCCATTTGCATCTGCACCTTCCTACGGAATTATGCCCCTTATCGTTGGAACGTTGAAGATAACAGTTATAGCAGCGGTGGTTGCAGTTCCAGTAGGGCTTGCAACAGCCATTTTCTTGAGTGAATATGCATCAGAGAAAACACGGAGAATCATCAAGCCGATTTTAGAGGTTTTAGCTGGGATTCCTACTATCGTTTACGGCTTTTTTGCCTTAACTTTTGTAACGCCGGTTTTGCGGGATTTATTTCCTTCCCTTGACATGTTCAATGCACTAAGTCCTGGGATCGTTGTAGGTATCATGATCATGCCGATGATAGCCTCATTGTCGGAAGATGCCCTTGTATCGGTACCAAAGTCGATTCGCGAAGGTGCGTATGCTTTAGGAGCAACGAAACTCGAAACGACAATTAAAGTGGTATTGCCGGCAGCCATTTCAGGAATTGTGGCATCCATCGTACTTGCTTTATCCAGAGCGATCGGGGAAACCATGATTGTGAGCGTTGCCGGTGGCTCGACCCCAAATATGAGCATGGATGTCACTTCATCGATTCAAACGATGACGGCTTATATTGTACAGGTCAGCTCGGGGGATGCAGGGTACGGGACAACGATTTACTACAGCATATATGCGGTTGGAATGACACTGTTCGTCTTTACGCTTGTCATGAATTTACTGGCGCAGTTCATCTCTCGCAAGTTCAGGGAGGAATATTAAGTCATGAAACTGATAAACAAAAGTCATGTTGCAAAAAAAATGCCTGCTAGGCTCGCTGTTAACACGATTTGTAAAGGATTATTTTTCTTGGCAACATTGGTTGGTCTCCTCGTATTGGCCATCTTATTTTATCGGATATTCACTCAAGGAATTGGCAGTTTGAATGGGGATTTCCTTCAGAATTTCGCTTCCAGGAAACCTGAAGAGGCTGGTATAAAAGCAGCACTGATCGGTTCGATATGGTTGATGGTAGTGGTGGCTCCAGTTTCCCTGCTGCTTGGTGTTGGAACGGCCATTTATTTAGAGGAATATGCCAGGAAGAATTGGATTACCACTTTTATCAAAGTGAATATTTCCAATCTGGCAGGTGTCCCGTCAATAGTATTTGGACTGCTGGGCTTAACGGTTTTCGTTCGTGCTCTAGCCTTGGACCGGTCCATATTGGCAGCAGGCTTGACCATGAGCCTGCTCGTTCTCCCGGTCATCATAGTAGCTGCCCAAGAGGCCATACGTGCCGTACCTCGTGATTTAAGGGAAGCTTCATTTGGAATGGGTGCAACAAAGTGGCAAACCATATTGAAAGTGGTCCTTCCGGCTGCGATACCTGGCATTTTAACCGGGGGAATACTTGCTTTGTCACGGGCAATCGGTGAAACGGCTCCATTGGTGGTGGTTGGTATACCAATGTTCATCGCCTTTTTACCGCAATCGTTCATGGATACATTTACAGTGCTGCCGATGCAAATCTATAATTGGACATCTCGTCCGCAGGAGGAATTCCAGCAGGTTGCCGCCGCGGGAATCATCGTCTTACTCATCCTGTTAATATTCATGAATTCAATAGCGGTTATAATTCGAAATAAATTCCAGAAAAGATACTGATAGGGGGAAGGAAGCATGAATATGACCTTAACGAGAGAAAAAGAGTCACCGGCAATCGGGATTGAAAATGTCGGATCAGCTGCCTTGACGGAAAAGGTGTATGAAACATCCAATCTTAATTTATGGTATGGAGAAAACCATGCTTTGAAAAATATTAATCTGGATATGCATCAAAATGAAGTTACCGCCATCATCGGTCCTTCAGGATGTGGGAAATCCACCTACATCAAAACATTGAACCGAATGATAGAGCTAGTCCCGGATGTGAAAACGACAGGCCAGATTAAATATAGGAACCGCAATATTTTAGATCAGTCTTACAAGGTAGAAGATTTAAGGACACAGGTTGGTATGGTTTTCCAAAAGCCTAATCCCTTCCCTAAATCAATTTATGAAAATGTTGTATACGGACCAAAAATCCATGGAATTAAAAATAAAAAAATTCTTGATGAGATCGTTGAAAAGAGTTTGAAAGGGGCAGCCATCTGGGATGAAGTGAAAGACCGGCTGCATGAAAATGCATATGGACTTTCAGGTGGACAGCAACAGCGCCTTTGTATTGCCAGATGTTTGGCAATCGAACCAGATGTCATATTAATGGATGAACCGACATCTGCCCTTGATCCGATATCCACTTTGAAAATAGAAGAATTGGTCCAAGAACTGAAAAAGGATTTCAGCATCATCATCGTTACCCATAATATGCAGCAAGCAGCACGTATCTCTGATAGAACAGCCTTCTTCTTAAATGGGGAAGTCATCGAATATTCTGATACAAACACCATCTTCTCTAATCCGAATGATAAAAGAACAGAAGATTACATTACCGGACGCTTCGGTTAAAGAGAAAGGGAGATGCGATAATGATCGTTCGTGAAAATTTTGAGCTTCAGTTGAAAGAATTACAGGAGAAAATCGTGAAGTTGGCTAATTTAGCTTCAGGGGCGATATCAAAATCTTATGCCGCACTGGAAAACAATAATGTCGATGCTGCTCTTGAAGTTATTGATGATGATACAATCGCTGATTTACTGGAAGAGGAAATTAATGACTTTGCGATTTTACTGATTGCTAAGCAGCAGCCGGTTGCGATTGATTTAAGGCGTATCATTGCTGCCATAAAAATCGCATCGGATATTGAAAGGATGGCAGACTTTGGTGTGAATATTGCTAAATCAGCCATCCGAATCGGTGACCAACCATTTATTCTGCCTTTAACACCATTAAAGGAGATGCATGATATTACATTAAAGATGATTCAACTTTCGATAGAAGCATTTGAGAAGGAAGATGTTGTTCTTTCGAGAGAAATCATTGAAATGGATGATGAGGTTGATCGCTTTTATGGAGATATGATTCGAAATCTTCTTCGCCTTTCAGATGAAAAGAACCTTCAACAGGTCACTCAACTTTCCTTAATTGCCCGATATTTGGAAAGGACAGCGGACCATACAACGAATATTGCAGAAAATATTTATTTCCTGGTAAGAGGGAGATATATTGGCAGGAATGAATGAACCTATCCCTAAGTTGAAAAAAAAGAGAGGCTTTTTGGTCGGACAACGTCCATTAAAAAGTCTCTCTTATTTATTAATGGGTCAAAGTATGGGCCAATTGTCTAAATGTCATAGTATTCGTAACCACAAATTCGCCGATTTGAATTTTTTTTGAGAAATCATGTTCATTCATATATGCTTCAAACCCAGCAGCATCATCGATGATTTTTTCCTTTGAAAGCCTACTGGCAATTTCCGATGTTGTCATATTCGATTTGATTTTGATTGTATAGGAAACGATGGACAGATCCTTTTTTGAAGGTGCTTTTTCCTCTAATTCTTGATCCGTTTCCTTTGGAGTCTGAACTGTCTGTTTAGCTTCCTTCATCGGAAGTGATACGACAAATCCCTCATTCTCCAGCAATTCCTTTGCTTCTTCTGTAGTCGGGGTGGCACCTTTGATTAATCCAGTACCATAATAACAGACAGCAAAGATTGTTGTTGTAAAGATGATACCTGCGGAAAGGCCCTGCATGCTTGCTTTATTCATCTTCATTTCCCCGCAATCTTTGTTGTTCGATGACAGAAATGGTTTGTTCCCTTGTTAGTGAGGATTGTTTGGCGATTTGGTCCAAAGGAAGGCCTTGACTATATAAAGATAGAACCTGGCTTTTTAGAATTTCATGAATCGGTTCGATATCATTGGAAGTGACAGGCGGTTGTTTGAATATTTCTTTTACAGGAGAAACAGGGTCATCCTGGATAACGAATTCTTCTTCAAGAATCTTCATTTTCTTTTTTATTTGGTACATATCCTGCATATATGTTATGGTCATCTGTTCTAAATCTTCTTCTAATTTGGCAACTTTGTCTTTTCTGAAAAAGGAAAGGACAAGAAGGACGATCGCCAGCGAGAATAGAAGGATGATAAGAGTTTCCATGTTTTCACCTCAGAAGATAAATTTCGACATATACATATATTTTACACATATTTTTAAAAAAATGGTGATTTTCATATTTTAATATCTTCTATGCGGCAGTTAACTTCATTTTTTGTCTGTTTTGTGTCAAATTATTGTCGAAAAGCATCATGACTATCGCCGAGAAAAAAAAAAAAAAGCACTAAAACGGAAAAAAAACCTTTGGTAGCTAACTTACATAAAATTCGACAAAATGTGTTTATTGTCCATCAGCCAATTCAGTGCTAACATAAAGGTATAATAAATTGAAAAAACGAAATATTATGAATATTACAAATCGATAAACCCATATGAAATGGTGTGCAGATTCCAAAGTGGATAGTTTCGCTGTCAGCGCCTAACGATAAGATATACAAAAATAAAGAAGGGGAAGGGATGATTATATGAATTCGCTATTCGCATATATGCCTCAGGATAACCAGGATCTATATCGTAAGGGATTGAAGGCTGGGTTATGGATGGATGAGAGTTTTGATTGGTATCCTGAGGAAGACATGATGAGTCATCCTAATGGGGATATACGGACACTATTACAAACCTTTACACAGGGGCAGGTGACCTTTTCGAAGTTCACGATTAGGAATACCTCATTTGAGACTAAGCGTCCTAAATTATTTTTTCACTATGAAAACGCTTTCGAAAGACAGGCGGTGGCTTTTTACAGTCCGAATGAACGGGCGATTTTACATGTAGCCCCTCAATCCATTGCCTTATTAGGAGGATTGGTAAAAGGGAAAAGCATTTCACAATATTGCATTCAAGGTAAGGGGAGCCTTTATCAAGAGGGATGCTTCAAATCACTGAAAGAAGGGCTCTTGGCTTACTCACCGCTCGCAAAAGGAGAGGTCACCAGCATGTTTACATTAGAGACGGAAATCTTGCCGAAGGAATGTGTGGAAGCGGTGGCTTGGGCGATTCATGCTGAAACGAAAGAAGAAGCGAAAGTCATCAATAATCAGCTCCTCCTGTCGATGCAAAACGTAACCAGTTAAAAAATAAAAAAGATATTGTCGGATTTCCCAAAAAACATACTAGCAATTCACAGTAAATAATGCTATTATAGAAAAGTCCTATGTGAAAAAGTCAATATGTTTGGAGGGAAATACACATGCGCGTGAATATTACATTAGCTTGCACTGAATGTGGAGACCGTAACTATATTTCTAAAAAAAATAAACGTAACAATCCAGACCGTCTTGAGCTTAAAAAATACTGCTCAAGAGAAAAACGCAGCACGACTCACCGTGAAACAAAGTAAGCAACAGGATTTTTCCTGTTGTTTTTTTTATGCATTTTTTTAATCCTTTCTTTCCTTCCTTTTTCAAGAACACCATTTGGTGTATCTATTTTCCATGCAGGGAATAATTCGGCAACTTCCCACTTCGTATTTTTCGTTAAGGAACAAATATTATGAGATAATAATAGAAGTAGACCAAAGGAGTCGGAAACGATGAAAGAAAACAAGAAAATGCTCCGCCAGGAAGTCAGATCCCGTCTAATGGAGCTGACCAAAGAGGACCATGAAGAACTATCGAACAGAATAGCTGAAAACTTATTTTCGCTTGAGGAATGGAAAAAAGCTAAAACAATTGGCATCACCATTTCCATTCCGCCTGAAGTTCCAACTGTACGGATCATCGAACAAGCATGGAGTGAGGGCAAAGAAGTGGCAGTACCTAAATGTGATCCCGAAAAAAGGACAATGGAATTCAAAAAGATTTCGTCCTTCAATCAGCTGGAGTCTGTTTATTCCGGTTTGCTTGAACCGGTATCCGAAACAGCTATGGCCCACAAGGAGGAATTGGATGTATTGATTGTGCCCGGCCTTGCTTTTACCCGAGATGGGTATCGCCTAGGCTTTGGGGGCGGCTATTATGACCGTTACCTTTCTTTTTACCGAGGAGTTACAATGGCCCTTGCATACGAGCTTCAGATAATGGATGAACTCCCGATAGAGGTGCATGATAAGGCAGTCGGTAAACTCATTACCCCAACTAAGGTTTTACGTTCGTATGCCCATTAGTAGAAGAAGTTCGTTAATTATCACTTTTAGCTCATAAAAATCCTGTCCTTATATCACACTAATGATAGGAGGGATTGTTATGCTTCGATTAATTATTCAAATCTTCTTGGTTGGTTTAGTGGTTTTTACAGGATATAAAAACCGGTACCGCTTGCTAAATGTGGCGCTATCCAATGGCATACTGAGAAGATTTCTAGTGACCAAGTCCTTGAATATGCCAATGTTCAGGGATAAAATGATGCAAAGCATGTTCAGTCAGACCAAATGATGATGCCGGCATCTTAAAAAAAGGAACCTGTTCAGGGGTTCCTTTTTTATTTATAAAGCGATGAAAAGTGAGATTAAAGCAGTCTCCTTTTTTACTTTTCACTTGATTTCGTCTATAGTTTTAGTTAAGCAACAGGATTCTTTTAGAAGCTTAAGATTCATTGGAAAGTGGGGAAGGCATTGGGATTTAAAGAGGATTATTTGTTTTGGGAGATAGTAAGGGAATTGTCGGCCCATTATGATTATCGAATGATCACTGTCACGGAAAACCATCAGGAGATTTGGCTTGAAAGCGATAAGAATAAGGAATTTCCTGTCATCAGACTCATTCGCCATGATTTGGATTGGGCTAATTGGCTTAAACGCGATATCGACCGAACATTGCAGAATGGGGAAAGGATCAGAAGGAAATTATATAAAAAGCCGATAAACATATTAAGTATCTATGTAAGTAAATTTGCCCCGGTCGATGATTATGACTTTAGTTTGCAGGTGGCTTCTTTTAAAAAAACGAAGGTTAACACGTTTATTCTAACCTGTGAAACCATTCATGATTCGTTGCAAAAGCTTGAGCATGTTTTGAAAAAACCACTTTCAATTCAGGTTCTTCAAGAAGATGAAATAGATGAAGAAAGTATTCTCGCAATAAAGAAGGACGCAATCTCGGAGTCAGTCAAAAAGGCTAAGGCTGAGCAAAAGGTATTTCAAAATGCCAATAAGCCAATCTTTACATATATATTCATGGCGATACAAATAGCTGTGTTTGTCCTGATGGAGTTTAATGGAGGCAGCACCAATTCCAAGACTTTGATTGAGTTTGGGGCTAAATTTTCTCCTTATATCATTGAAGGGGAATGGTGGAGGTTCTTTACCCCAATGATCGTCCATATCGGGTTCGTTCATTTACTGATGAATACATTTTCATTGTATTTGATCGGTGCTGAAGTAGAAAGGATTTACGGTAATGCCAGGTTCCTTTTCATTTATATATTTGCTGGTTTCGCCGGAACTCTAGGCAGCTTCATCTTGACCCCGAATCTTTCAGCAGGAGCGAGTGGAGCCATTTTTGGCTGTTTTGGTGCACTTTTGTACTTCGGAATTGTATATCCGAAATTATTTATGCGTTCGATGGGCTCATCGGTCATCGTGTTAATTATCATTAACTTAATATATGGTTTCAGTGTTTCGGGCATCGACAATGCAGGACATATCGGAGGTTTGATAGGCGGGTTCTTGGCTGCTGGGGTGGTCCATCTTCCAAAAACAAAAAACCTCTTGCGTCAGTTGGCTTTTTTAATTGGAACGGCGGTTCTGACCCTATGCCTGCTACAATTCGGCTTCAACCATCAGAGCAGTGCAGCTATAGATGATAATACGATGGCCATGCTAGCCCAAAAGTATATTGATCATGAAGAAGAAGATAAAGCGGAAGAGATGCTATCCAAATATGTGGAGGAAAAACCTGACGCACCCCTATCACTCTTTATTTTAGGAAATTTATCTTATGAAAAAAAAGACATCTCCAAAGCTAAGGATTATTATGAAGAAGCAATCGAAAGGAATCCGGATTTACATGGGGCCCATTACAACCTTGCCTTAGTCTACATGAATCTGGAATCATTCGATCAGGCGAAGGAGCAAGCAAAAAAGGCCATTGAGCTTGCCCCGGAGAATAAGTCATATACTAAACTTCTCAAAGAAATTGAAACTCGACTATAGCTTTTGACGTAGCATGATGGGGGTACCGTCTTTCAGTGTAAACATGACAAGTATTTCACTTTGATTCTTCGCCAATAGCAATTGGGGGATGGTGCTACCTTGTGAACTCATAGTGGAACCATCCTCCTTTTTTATTCCTAACACATAATTTTTATAAAGTCCTTCCCACAGCTTTCCAACGACTTCTTCACGCTTGAATTGCGGGAAGGCAGAAAGCCATTGGTTTTTTTTGGATGGAAGGTCGGTTAATGAAATGATTTTGTACTGATCGAGATTAATGTGAAATGCTTGATCGGCTTTCTCCAAACCGTTTTGAACCGTTTGATCGGTTAAGCTGTCCAGCGTTTTTTTCCATTGATTATGTTCTTCGGAAAGAGGTCGATGGAAATATTGGAAGGATGGTGTCGTTACTATATAAAGTTTATCTTTACTAAGCTGCTGGGCACTGGTGAAAATGGTGTCACTTGGATGAACCTCTGCATAATGAAATGTTACCGCTTCGTAACGTCCACTTTCACTTTCTTTAGATTTCGCTTTTTGAGAAAGTTCTTGTTTATTTTGCCGCCAATTTTTTAAAGCTCCAGTCAATTTTCCATTTTTGTATAAAAGGGATACATCTTGACGTAGGTAGGCAGGCTGGTCTAATGCAGAATTTACCTTCCAAGTGATGGTATAGGTGGAATCCCCGGTTCCCTTTGGTATTAGATGTGTGGAAGCATGGTCAAAATGGAGCGAGGAATCGATGGGAAAATAAATGATGGTTTCCTCAACCTGTTTATTATTTGAAAAATAAATGATGAAAAATATGGTAAGTAAGACTAAAAAAACGGTATACTTCAATTGTAATTTCATTTTTTCCCTCCGTTTTAAAGCATGATGACTGGTTTAAAAATATTAGGCTATTTCAAATTTTGAAATCAAATCGAATGAGTCCACATTTGGCGTTCACTATCCTGTTATTTCATCATATGAATAGAGTTGGACATGTATGAGGGTGGTGGGGAAAATTATCAAGAGGGGAAATGGTCGCTTGTTACAAAGCGGCTGATTCGTTATACTTTCCTTTAGAAAAGAGTAAAGAGGCTTATTATGAAAACATATTATGATCTTCAACAATACTTGAAAAGATTCGGTACATTTATCTATATTGGTGATCGCTTAGCCGAGCTTGAACTGATGGAAGCTGAAATCAGGGAAATCAATCGTATGCAGATGATGGATACGAAAGATTATCAAACGGCGATCCTTTTAATTAGGCAGCAATTGTCCCTTGAAAGGGAGAAACAGAAAAAAGTCGATAAAAAAGGTGAGAGATGATGGAAAAGTGGCTGATGGGTGTCGATTTAGGCGGTACAACTACCAAACTAGCTCTGATCAATTCATACGGAGAGATTATTCATAAATGGGAAATCAGCACGGACATCTCCGAAAAGGGCAAATTCATTACGATTAATATTGCCAAAGCGATTGATGCGAAGCTTGTTGAACTTAATGAACCGAAGAGTAAGATAGTAGGGATAGGAATGGGGGCACCAGGTCCTGTGAATTTTGTTAATGGTTCCATTTATGAGGCCGTTAATCTAGGGTGGAAAGACTATCCTTTAAAAGATTTATTGGAAGTGGAGACTAACCTTCCTACGGTAATCGATAATGATGCCAATATGGCCGCATTGGGAGAGATGTGGAAAGGTGCGGGTAATGGTGCCAAAGACCTCGTTTGTGTAACACTTGGAACGGGTGTAGGCGGCGGGATCATCCATAATGGGCAAATCGTTCATGGAACAAGTGGTGCCGCTGGGGAAATAGGGCATATAACCGTTGTAACGGACGGTGGGGCACCGTGTAATTGCGGCAAGACAGGGTGTTTGGAAACGGTTGCTTCCGCAACGGGAATCGTTCGTTTGGCTTTAAAGGCTTTGAATACATCCACTGAAACGTCCATGCTTCAGCAGAAAGTCGACGAAGGTATTGCGATTTCTTCCAAATTGCTATTCCAATGCGCAGAGGCAGGTGATCCCCTGTCCAAAGCTGTGGTTGCTAAGGTAGGCGATTACTTAGGGCTAGCACTATCACATGTTGGGAATGTCATGAATCCAGATAAAATCGTCATTGGAGGGGGCGTTTCACAAGCGGGGGACATATTGCTTGATACTGTCCGTTCGGCTTTTGAAAAGTATGCATTCAAACGGGTTGGTAAATCAACGAAAATCAGCCTTGCAACATTAGGCAATGATGCAGGGGTAATAGGTGGGGCCTGGCTGATTAAAAGCCATTTGAATTCTTGATCTGTTCTTGCAGTCCTGTGGTAAACAGGGCTGCAAGGTAAAATGACCGAATCTTCAAAAATCACCTCGCTTAAAGGGACGGAAAGACATTTTTGCTGTGTTTTTGAATTCACGGGAGAACTTATGACCCATGATGGAAGCACGCTCTGGATCATGGCTCCAGAGCTTATTCGATGAGGAGGGACCAGGCTTGAAAGGGGTCTTCAATAATCAGGGATATTCATTGTTTTGGGTCGTATTTTTATCGCTTTGGCTTAAAACATACATTGCTTATAAAACAAGTTTTGAGATAGATATTGAAAATTGGATCCAGGAATTCATTCTATTGATCAATCCAGTCAGTTTCTTGTTACTTACTCTTGGCATGAATATATTTTTAAAAGAAAATAGACGAAAAGCGTACTTATTGACCATGAGTTTCTTCATAACCCTCGTGCTCTTTGCCAATCTTGTTTTTTACCGCTTTTTTAATGACTTTTTAACCATTCCCGTTCTTTTCCAGACGAGCAATATGAGCGATCTTGGAAGCAGTGTACAAGATTTGATCAATCCGAGTGACCTTTTGTATTTTGCCGATCTTCTGTTCTTGATGTTTCTGACGATATACAAACCAAAAACATTCCATGAACGTTCGTACAATTTGCAGGACCGTAAATTCTTTATCTTAATGGCTTTAGGAGTGACATTTTTTAATTTAGCCGTGGCGGAAGCGGAGCGTCCGGAACTACTGACCAGAACTTTTGACCGCGAAATCCTCGTTAAGAATATTGGTACGTACCATTACCACCTCTATGATGCAATACTACAGACGAAATCATCGGCTCAGCGTGCCCTAGCGGATGGCAGTGAATTGTCGGAAATTGAAAATTATGTTCGTGCCAATCAAAAAAAGGTCAATGATGATTTATATGGTCTAGCAAAGGGCAAGAATGTGATTTTTGTTTCATTGGAATCCACTCAAAGCTTTGTCATCAATAAAACTGTGAACGGAGAAGAAATCACCCCTTTTCTGAATGAATTCATTAAAGACAGCTATTATTTCAATAACTTTTATCACCAAACAGGCCAAGGTAAAACATCTGATTCAGAATTCATCATTGACAATTCCCTCTATCCATTAGGAAGAGGTGCAGTATTTTTCACACATGCCCAAAATGAATACAAAGCCACCCCTGAAATATTAACGGAAAATGGCTACTATACAGCTTCCCTGCATGCCAATAATAAAAGCTTTTGGAATCGTGACATGATGTATGATTCGCTTGGGTACCAGCGGTTTTTTAATAGTGATGACTACGAAGTCTCTGAAAAGAATTCCGTCAATTGGGGGTTGAATGATAAATCGTTTTTCGAGCAATCAATCGCTCACCTCGAAGGGATGCCGCAGCCTTTTTATGCAAAATTCATTACGTTAACCAATCATTTCCCATTCACATTGAATGAAGAAGACCGGACATTGGAACCATACGATTCGAATTCCAAAACTTTAAATCAGTATTTTCCTACAGTGCGTTATACGGATGAAGCCCTGGAACGATTTATCGCAGATTTGAAACGTGTTGGCCTATATGAGGAATCAATTATTGTCATGTATGGGGACCATTATGGCATTTCGGAAAATCACAATTCTGCCATGAGCCAATTCTTGGGTAAGGAAATCACGCCTTTCGAATCCGTCCAGCTTCAGCGTGTCCCATTGATTATACATGTCCCAGGTCAGAAAGGAAAAACGATTTCCACCGTTTCTGGTCAAATTGATGTAAGGCCAACACTTATGCATTTACTAGGTATAAAAACGGGCGATTTTATTGAATTCGGCAAAGATCTGTTTTCAGAAGAGACTATTGAATTCACGGTTCTTCGCGATAGCAGTTTCATCACGAAGGATTATCTCTATACGATGGATACCTGCTATGATAAAAAGACAGGAGCGATGACGGAAAGGGATCCATGTGAGAAGTATTTGGAAAAAGCGAAGCAGGAGCTTGAATACTCAGACAAAATCATATACGGGGATTTGCTCCGCTTTTATGAGAAAAAAAGATGAAAAAAGAAAGAAACCTGGCGCAATCCAGTTTTCAGACTGTAGACAAACTCGATAATAATGGAGTTTGTCTACAGTTTTTTAGTTTGAAATTTGACCGTTGATTTCCCCTCCGGGCACTCGCTTTCCGCAGGAGTCTCCTACACCCGCTCCAATCCACTGTGTCTTAAAACTAAGATGGACCCCAATTGCCCAAAGTTTAGTTAAAGTTTTATACTCCATGAATAGAAGAAGATGCAAACTGGACATTGCGAGTGCCAGAAATGGGCTAAAATCAAAAAGGGTTTCGTAATGAGACCATTCCGGAACCTTTTGTCTACAAACTGGAAACCTGGCGTAATCCAGATTTTTTTGTTTTTTCAGCGAATTTATGCCCATTCAGAAACAGCGCCATCCAATTATGTAACACGAAACTTCCTGAACATCTTTCTGTTAATCGTTTCATAAAATCAAACAATGAAAGGGGCGGAGGCTTTAATGAAAGTCGTGAGCAGAAACGGGGATAATTTGGCATATTACAGTGAATTGTTCGAAATTCCTAAAGTTTTGATCGAGGATGCGAATCCGGCCATTACTGGCGGAGTCTTGCCGATTGGCATGGAAGTGCAAATACCGGGGTTCGTTGTTCAGGAAGAGCCTCGGGTAGATATCACATTAGCCGATATCGCTTTACAGTATCACTTGCCTATCGATGCGATAGTATTAATGAACCAAGTTGAAGAAAAACCATTTTCCGTACCCGTTCGGGTCATGTACCCTTTCCTTGTCACCGAAAAGCCCTATGATTATCAATCACTCCTTGATGACCTTGAAATTCTATCTTTTCATTACCCCTTCATTAAAGTCGAATCGATCGGGAAGAGTGTATTAGGAAAAGAGCTCTTAGAAGTAAGAATCGGTCAAGGTGATAAGGTTATACATTATAATGGTTCATTCCATGCAAATGAATGGATCACTTCGGCGGTCTTGATGAAATGGCTGAATGATTTGCTGCTGGCATTAACGAATGATTGTACACTATGCGGGTTGGATTGTATGCCCTACTATCACGATGTGACCATTTCGATGGTTCCGATGGTTAATCCGGATGGAGTGGAGCTAGTCCTAAAGGGGGAGCAGGCAGCGGAGGGGAAAGTCGATGTCCTAAAAATAAATAACGGCAATTCCGCCTTTTATGCTTGGAAAGCCAATATCCGTGGAGTAGACCTGAATAATCAATATCCGGCCAATTGGGAGATCGAAAAGCAAAGAAAGATTCCAAAAGCTCCAGCCCCGAGGGATTTTCCGGGAGAGACCGCTTTATCAGAGCCCGAAGCATTGGCCCTGAAGGAGTTGGCTGAAAAACGGAACTTTGAAAGAGTGCTGGCACTTCATACACAGGGAAAGGAATTCTATTGGGGATATGAAGGACATGAACCCGAACAGGCAGCAAGTATTGCGCGGGAGTTTGAGGAGCGAAGCGGATATCGGGCGGTTCAATACGTTGATAGCCATGCAGGGTACAAAGATTGGTTCATTCAGGAATTCAAGCGGGGTGGATTCACAATCGAGCTGGGAAAGGGAATTAATCCACTTCCATTATCCCATTTGCCTGGAATTTATGAAGATTCCGTTAAGATTTTGATGGCAGGCTTGTATATGTGATGTCATTATCATAAGGAATATACTTCCATAAAAATATAAGATAATTATTCGCCACATTTGCTCATTTTTACTTTATAATGAAAGTCGTAAGGGTTCGATTGGTTAATCCTTACACTCTTTCTAATGTCTCGCTCACATATGCCAGGCGTTTTAGTTTTGAAGTGGGAGGTGTGTGGGGATTAAAGTATCCAAAGCGGCACTTTGTATGCGGCTTTCCATTTGTAAGATGTTGTGTTTCGTCCCATTATTTATCTCCACTATCCTTCTTATCTCGGCTTGTGAGCCTTCCAAGGACCTTAGTAAACCCGTAAATGATACGGAAAAAGAACACTCCCAATCTACCCTGGAAACTCCAGTAAGCAAATTAAAGATCCCGACTGCAGAAACGGAAAAAATCGAAGCCATATATGGATGGCTTGATTCTAAAACCATTTTATATTCTGTAAAGCGTGATGGTAGTAAAATATCCCAGCTGATGGCATGGAATTTGGAAACGAATGAAACCTCCATTTTTTATCAGCCGGCTTTTGCGTTTTCTGAAGTGTCAATCAGTCCGTCTGGTACGCATATATTGGTATCGTCCTTCACGTCTTCTGGTAAAGCATCAATCACAATACTCGATCACACAGGAAATCCGCTTTATACTGTAGCGATTCCAGCCTATGAATTATCTTATGTGTGGAATACATATCAAGATGGCGTGTTGTTTTTATCGAGTTTTTATGAAGATTGGACGTATAGCAGTTATGTGTTGAATCCAGATGATCAAACAATGGAAACACTGGACTTTCCGCAGCCCTTTGCTCAATGGGCAAGTGAAAAGGAATTGATGTTTCTTGATTGGGATAGGGAAGAACCTGCTTTGACGGCTCCCTTAGAAAGAAAAGCGCTGAATGATGATGGAGCGGATAGTCTTATGCTCGATGTCATTCACTTCAAAAAAATGAAACAAGCGCTGATGACGATTCAAGTGGAGACAGAAAAACAAGATCGGGGTACATACGCATTTTATGATCAAGCAAACAAACCGATCCACTCTTTTTCCGTGCCACTATTGAAAAACTTTACAGATTGGGTGATTCCATCTTACGATTTCAATGAAAAAAACAAGGAATTCATAACGTTTATTCCTAATGAATCAAAAGATGCGGACCAATATGAAGGAAGGTTTACCTTAACTAAATTAAATTGGGAAAAAGGCACACAAGAAGAATTGATGAAGGACATGGAAAATGAACCATTAAGCTGTTCGCTTGATGGCAACCTCTGCTTATATGGATATCAATTTGAGAAAATCATTGATATGAAAACCCATCAAATACAAAGATTATTTAAACAAACATAATGAACAATAACAAAAGCTCGCCGGTTGGCGAGCTTTTTTCTTTAATGTGCAACAGGAAAACCGCTGTTGATGACAGTCATAACAGTAAACCAGCCAAACACGACAGCACTGCCGGCTGCAAAAATGAATCCTAAGAAGTTTCTCTTTTTTAATGAAGTAAATACAGCGGCTACTCCTAAGATAGCCACAAGTCCGAAAACAACCATTAATATCATATCAAAACCCCCTTTTTCGTAATGAATACCTCATCTCTAATAATATACCCAGAGAATAAAGCAACTACCAAAAATATGTAGAAAAGATTGCATTTGTTAATATTTTAATATTTTTTCAAATATTTGTCGAGGTTTAAAAGGTGACACTTGTATGGCTTAAGTAAACTGGATTAACATTAGCAGCTTGAATTGGTGTAAGATGGAGATAGAAAATTATATTGGAGTTGATGAAATGAAATGGACACAAATTCCTCTAGGCCCGCTGCAAACGAATTGTTATGTAGTTTCCAATGAAAAGGATTGCATCATTTTCGATCCGGGTGAAGAGCCTCAGAAAATCATTCAGTACATACAAACAAAAAAATTGAGGCCTTTGGCTATTTTATTGACACATGCACATTTTGATCATATTGGTGCTCTGGATGCCATTCGGGATTATTATGAGATACCTGCCTATATCCATGAAAAAGAGGCCAAGTGGCTACTTGATCCCGCTTTAAATGGTTCCCAAAACTGGTTTCCTGAAAACCCGATGCGCATGAAGCCGGCCGATCATATCCTGGCAAATGAGCAGGAACTTACTATTGGTGATTTCACTTTCGAGGTATTTGAAACCCCTGGACACTCACCAGGCAGCGTTTCGTATTATGCAAAGGAAGAACGTCTTCTCTTCTCAGGGGACGTCTTGTTCCAGGGAAGCATTGGCAGAACGGATTTAATAGGCGGTAGCGAGTCCGTGCTGTTAAAAAGCATTGATACGAAACTGCTGACACTTTCTGATGATACTATTGTTTTTCCGGGGCATGGGCCAGTCACGACAATAGTAGATGAAAAGAACACAAATCCCTTTTTGAGATAAGAACCTTTGCAGGTGCCATTTGGTACCTGCTTTATTTTAAGTTCTTTACATGTAAAAATATTGAAAAAAGACATTTTCGCAACTATACTGATTATGCTCCATAATAAATTGAACATTTTGTGAACTTTGAAATATAGTTGGAATTATTTTCTGTAGATTGTCGATGAAATAACTTATTTTTGACCATGTAGCTAGTTCACAAAATTAGGGGAAGGATTAATCTCTAAATATGATGGCGGAGGCGGTGGCATTGTGTTGAAAAATCACTTGATTAAATTGATAGAAAGCAGCCCCCAAAAAAGAATTTCCTATCATGACTATATGGATGCTGTTTTATATTCGCCAAATATTGGTTACTATGTACGGGAAAAAGAGAAAATCGGCTCAAGAGGGGATTTTTATACGTCTGGAAATGTTGGGGATGCATTTGGGAGGACACTCGCCAGATGGTTTATTTATTTGATAAAAGTGTGCGGAGTTTCACCGAGAATCGTTGAAATTGGTGCAGGTGACGGCAAGTTGGCTAATGACATCCTCGGTTTCATTAAAGAAACGGAACCGCGTATATGGGACTCTCTAACGTATATTCTTGTTGATAGCAGTCCGTATCACAGAAAGATTCAACAGAAGCGTCTAGGGATGTTCCAACAGGCAGTATTTGCTACCAGTTTAGAAAAATGGAAGAAAATAAATGGAGTCGTCTTTTCAAATGAACTATTCGATGCTTTACCTGTACATGTGATTGAAAAGAATAATGGAGCCCTTGAAGAGGTGTTCGTCGCTGTGAAGGAAGGCCATCTGGTTGAAGTGAGGGAACCTTTGGTAAACCCTGACGTTCTATCTTACCTAACAGAGAGGGCCATCATAATAAAAGAAAAACAAAGATACGAAGTTCCGCTAAAAATGGTCGAGGAATATGAGAAAATCGCTTCGAGTATCATATCGGGTATTTTCCTTACAATTGATTATGGTTATACCGAACAGGAATGGAAGGAGCCAGCTCATCTTCAAGGGAGCTTGAGGGGCTATTATCAGCATGAAATGATTAAAGATGCCCTTATGTATCCTGGTGATATGGATTTGACGACACATATCCATTTTGACACATTAATCGGAAGTGGAAAAAGAAAGGGTCTTTCCAATGAGGGGCTTTATCCGCAAAATGAATTCCTGCTTAAAACTGGGATACTTGAGGAATTGAAGGAACACCAAGAGACCGATCCATTCTCAAAAACGGCAAAACGCAATCGGGCAATTCGGGGGTTAATCGTACCAGGGGGATTTAGTGCACATTTTAGAGTGTTGCTTCAATCGAAGAATTTATTTCAAGAAGTAAAGCTCTTTCCTGTATAAGGACAAGTAAAAACCCATGAATCAAAATTCATGGGTTATGTAAATTGCTTGTTCTTAATGCGCAGTACCCGGAGTCATCATAAATACGCTCCAGTAGGAAAATCCTGCAAAGAAAACGGTAAGATAGGCGCCGAAAACGTAAATATACATGCGCTCAGATAATTTCAAATAACTTAAAAGTACAAAAAAGATAGTTTGTGCAAAGAAAAGTAAAGAAGTTTGATGCATATGGCCAAGATAAAAGAAAATTGCCATAATTCCTGTCCAAAATCCACATACTCTGAACATTCGTTCCATCCGAATCCCTCCTTATGTCTGTCGTGTACATTCCAAATAATTATAAATGAAATTGTAAGGTAATGTAAAGGATGCCTTTTGTTTCTATGTGAGAACAGAAACCTGATAAGAACATGTTGCGCAATTGGACATCATATTTTCTATTTCCACAATATGTACATTGTCAAACAAGGCTTCGAACATCCCTTTTAAAAATGAATTGTGCATGGAACACATTGTATCTGGCTCTACTGCAGTAACTTCCTTAAACGGACAATTGAAGATACGAAAGTAAATTTTATTTTCTACTTCGCTTGCTTGTATTTCAGGTGAGAAGCCTGCAATGGTAGCCGCATTTTTAAGCATGTCGACTTTTTCCGAAAAAGCAAGTCCATCAATCGGTGTTGAGTTCAAAGATAGTTGCTCTTTGATCAATTCCCCTCCGAATAATTTTCCCGTTTCATAAAGAGCCTGTTTCCCTTGTTCTCCTAATGTCATCATCGTCTGGATTGCAATCCTTGATAGCAGCTGATAGTCCCTATACGGAAAATGAAGCTGAATGACTTTATTAGACAATCGATAAAGCCTGCCGGGCCGTCCGCCTTTCCCCGTCTTGCGAGCATCCGAAGTGAGCATATCAACATCCTCAAGTTTTGATAAATGTAAACGGGCAACATTTGGATGGATTTTAAAAGATTCGGCGATTTGCTGTACCGATACATCGCCATGGTTGTTCACAATAAATTGATAAATATAAAATCGGGTTGGATCTGCTAACACGTTTGTTATTCTTAATGTTTGTTCCATTAATACCCTCCTGCTGTAACATAGTTAATTATGCCCATTATAATACAGGCAGAAAAAAATGGAATAACAGAAAGGGCAAACTCCCTTTAGTTTAAAAAAAGTTCACATTTTAAACGGTTTTATGGTGCAAAAAGATATACAATTATTATACATATATTATACACTCGTTATATATGATATAAATATATACAAAATGTGAACGGGGGAGTGTTTGAATGGAGCAGTTAACTTTCTTTTCATACCCAAGCTGTACATCTTGCCGAAAAACAAAAAAATGGTTAAAAGCCAATCATATTTCCTTCGATGAGCGACATTTATTCAGAGAAACTCCAACTGAAGCAGAGTTAAAAAGAATTCTTGCCTTGACAACGGAAGGCCTTGATGAAGTTTTAGCAACAAGAAGTGAAGCATACAAAGGCTTACATGTTAATATTGACGAAATGTTGCTTTCTGATGTCATCCAATTATTGACAAGAGAACCGAAGTTATTAAGAAGGCCCATCCTTATTGATGGGGAAAAATTAGTGATTGGTCACAATGAAGATGCATTAAGAAATTTGGTCTCACATAAGGTGGATTTGAAAATGAGCATGTAAGTTGATTCTCGAAATTTTTTTCGGGAATTTTTTTATTTTGAAGCAGGAATTTGTCGTGGGTTGTCGAATTTTTACTAACAAGAATCATAGGAGGTGATGAATGATTTGATATCGATTGAAAAGACAGCAGAAAAAATACTTACCCGGGCGATTCAGTTATCTGCATCGGATATCCACATTTTTTTTCGCAAGGAGGGCCCCCTCATCCAATTCAGAGTAGACAATAAGCTCGTTCCTCAAGAAACAATAACGCTCTTCGAAGCTGAAAGGCTCATAGCCCATTTGAAGTTCCTTGCCGCTATGGATATAGGGGAGAAAAGGAGACCTCAGAGTGGCGCAATCACCATCAATTTAGCTAACCAAGTGGTTGGTCTCCGTCTCTCCACATTACCCACTGCCCATCTCGAAAGTTTGGTCATCCGCTTAATACCCCAACAGAATATCCTTCCTCTAGAACAGTTATCTTTATTTCCAAACACCATTCAAAAATTAATTGCACTTCTGAAGCACTCCCATGGCATGCTCATATTTACCGGTCCAACCGGTAGTGGAAAAACCACGACACTATATTCCCTCCTTCATCATGCGCATGAGTTGATCAATCGAAATATCATTACACTTGAAGATCCCATTGAAAATGTATCCGAAAAGGTTCTGCAAGTCCAAATCAATGAAAAGGCGGGCATTACGTATTCTGTCGGCCTAAAAGCAGTGCTAAGGCATGATCCGGATGTGATCATGGTTGGGGAAATCAGGGATTCCGAAACGGCGAAAATCGCAGTGCGTGCCGCATTGACCGGTCATTTGATCCTTACGACCATGCACACAAGGGATGCACAAGGAGCGATCTCCAGGTTACTTGAATTCGGTGTCAGCATGCTAGAGATAGAACAGAGTTTGATTGGCGTGACAGCACAGCGGCTGGTTGAATTGAGATGTGTTCCCTGTAAAGGGGACTGTGCTTTAGCTTGCCAAATGACTGTAAGAAATAAAAGGGCAAGTGTGTATGAATTGCTATATGGAAAAAGTTTGGCGGAGGTTATACAGATGTTGGGGGAAAAAAGAAAGACATTAATAGACTACCGTCAATTAAAGGATGAAATAGGAAAAGCGGTTGCAATGGGCTATGTGGATTCACATGAATATGAACGGTTGGTATACCATGAAGCAAAAGAGTAAATGGAAGATAAAAGAACAAGCAATCTTTATTTCGAAGTTAGGGGAATTATTGAGCCATGGCTATCCATTGGCAGATGCTTTACATTTTCTCGAGTTTCAGGAATCAAAGAAGAAAGCAGGGGATTTTACTCATGCTATACAGGATTTAAGGAACGGATATACGTTGCATCAAGTGTTGACCCATCTTCATTTTCATCCACAACTTGTAAGTTATATTTTTTATGGAGAACAATATGGCGACCTGGATCGGGCGTTGAAAGATGGAGGGCGATATTGGAAGAAAAGAACGGAAGATATGGAAAAAGTAAAAAAGTTAATGGTGTATCCCTTGTTTTTGGTGTTTTTTGTAAGTATCGTGTTTTATATTCTGCAGAGTGTCCTCCTTCCTGAATTTCAGACCATTTTTTTCACGATGAATGTTGAGCAGAATATCTTCCTCAAAATATTGTCAGCTGCTTCATTCATTCTCCCTGTTTTCCCCTTCATTTTGCTCGGATTGCTCCTATTCATGTATGTACTCAAACGATTTTGGTTTAACGGATTATGCCCATTAAGACAGAGAAGGATTTTAATGGGCATCCCGATATCAGGGACCTTCATCAAGTTATATGAAACGTATTTTTTTGCATGCCAATTAAGTGGTTTACTTTCAGGAGGGCTATCCATTAACGAGAGCATTAAGTTGTTCTCTAAAAATCAGCAGCAGCCTTTTTATCAAAAACTATGCTCGATCATTAAGGATGATCTTACCGAGGGAAGATCGCTCGAAGTGATCTTTCGGGAGCTCCCTTATTTTGATGCGAATTTACCAGTTGTAGCTGCAAATGGCCAAAAATACGGCAGACTTGATGCGGAGCTGCTTCATTATAGTCGTTTTTTGCTTGAGAGAATTGAAGAGAGAATGAATGCAATCTTGAAAACCATCCAGCCTCTTATGTTTTCTTTGATAGGTCTTTTGATCGTTTCCATTTATTTAGCGGTTTTGCTGCCGATGTTCTCTCTGCTGGAAGGTATATAAATTTTACTAATGAATTTTGGAGGTGAATCTGCTCATGAAACCTTCTGGAACCTGATGGTTTCATAAGCAGGAAGATATGAAGAAAGTGATGAATGAAAAAGGTTTTACACTAATTGAGATGCTTATCGTTTTGCTTGTCATATCCATTCTTCTAATTATTACCATACCCAATATTACAAAGAATCAATCGACGATCCACTCTAGAGGATGTGAAGCATTCGTGAAGATGGCTCAAGCCCAGGTGCAAGCATATGAGATTGACAATGGAAAACTGCCCAAAAGTATCGATGAATTGGAAAGTCAAGGGTATCTTAAACAGACTTCCTGTCCTAATGGAGATGATATAAGTTTGGATAACAAAGGAAAGATTACAGTTGTTCAGTAAGAGAAACGTGAATGTACAGCATTCGAATGGGGGGTATACCCTGACGGAAACCCTTATTGTCCTCTTCATTTTTGTGCTTCTGATTTCCCTCAGTCCCAATTTATATCCTAGCTTCACGAAAGGAATGGAAAATAGGCTATTTCTTTCTCAATTGAAAGACGACCTTTTCTATGCACAACAGTATGCCATCAGTCATGAAAGCTTGGTTTACCTCCATTTTGATAATACGAACAAGATTTATACCGTTTCATCATTTTATGATGGAATCGTTCTAGAGAGAAAGATACCAAAGGATATACACTTTTTAAGTGGCACATTAGGGTTTAGTTTTCATTTCAATCAATATGGAAATGCTTCAAAAGCCGGAACGCTGACGATTGACACGTCAAAAGGAAATTACAAATTTGTGCTCAATATCGGTAAGGGGAGGTTCAGGATTGAGAAATTGTAAGGGATATGTCTACCTTGAGCTGATAGCTGCCTTTTCTGTTTGTATATTCTTGATCCTTTCCATTTTACCGATTCTTGAGGAGTTAATGATACTTCGGAAAAATGTTGTCATAAGGACAGAAGCCCACCATTTACTATATGAAAGATTGACGGCATTTGTGGATGGGGAGATACAAGCACTTGAACAGGAAATCATTATCCAAAAAAGATCGTATGAATTGATTTGGAAGGACAAAGGGGAATTACCGGGAATGATTGAAGGGTGTGTACGTTATGAAGATGCATCAGGTAAAAGTGAATCCATTTGTGATGCTGCGAAAAAATGATGGCTTTACGATGATCGAAATGCTTTTTTCTTTAATGATTTTAATGACGACATCTCTATTTGTCTTACAGCTTTTTTCAATCATTCACACCCAGATGGTGGCCAACGACAAATTGAATCCTAAAGAGTGGGAGGTCTTTACCATGCAAATGCAGCAGGAAGTCAGGAGTTCTAAAGTTCAGGATGTAATGGGAAATAAATTGTATTTGCTATCGGGCGAACAATTATCATCCATTGAGCAATATGAAGATATGGTCCGCAGACGTGTGAATGGTATGGGACATGAAGTCATCTTGCAAAATATTTTGGAATTCGAGGTAAAAAAGGATGGCAATTTCATTGTTATCCATATAACGGATAAAGCAGGGACTACTTTTAGTCGAAGATTTCACCCTTTCCTTAGAAATGAGAAGAAAGTCGATGAATAATCAAAAAGGAGTCGTTTTCCCGATGGTCATGATTGTAGCGAGTGTTTTTATCATGTTCACGATATTAATGATCGATCAATTTATCATCGATAAAAAATTTTATAAAGAAGTGGAAGAATCGTTGGTGGCAGATCATCTTGTCCATCTTGCCGTTAAGGATGTGACAGCAGAGTGGGCAGGAGAAATCCCCAAGATCACTCAAGGGGAGATTTCATACCCAAATGGTGTGGTGCGGTATTCCTTGACGAAACAGGATAGTCCTTATGTTTATATTGAATTTACTTCCACAACTAAAAATGACCGAGTGGGCAGGGTCATCATTCAGTACGATATAGAAGTGGGGAGAGTGACAGAATGGATAGAAAAACAGGCTGTGTGATGTTCTAGGTCAACGAAGTCTTAGTTGATCATTTTAAAAGCTCCTGAAGGGTGAGGGATGTGTTTATGGAACACATGAGGAATAAAAGTGGCGTAAACCGGGCATACTTTTCATAGGGTGATGTTATATGTCTACTAATGCTTATATTAAATATCTGACTCAACAGTTTGTCGAATATTTCAATCTGACTAGAAAAGAACGTAAAGAAAAGCGCCGTCATAGAAAAGAGGATAAAAATCATGGTATATCCCATTGGTTTGGCATTGTCCCTTTCGCTTTGTCGATGTTCGTAAGGAATAATATAAAAAAATAAATTAAATGTCCGATCTTAGGAGAAATCAGACTGTAGACAAATTCGAAGAAAGCGAGTTTGCCTACAGTTTTTTTCATTAAAAAACGTTCCAGTTGTTTTCAGAAATTCGCTCCCTTTCCGCCGACTTTCTGCCAAGCCTCCTCGCCGTAAGCGTCTGCGGGGTCTTGGCTAGCCAGTTATTCGAAAGGCGTGTCGCAAATTTCTTCAATCCAATAAGCATTTCACAAATCAGTAAAAACCATAAAATATCCCCTAGCCCTATTTAAATCATGGTTCCGGATGAGACCATTCTGAATCCCCTTTTGCCAACAGATGTCCCAATCCTAGGACATCTGTTTTTTTATTAAGCAACGTTTACCTATCCCAACGCTCTATCTGAAAGGTAAAATAATCCTCCGTTAATGATGGAGATTCTAATGTTCGGTTCATATTGCGCTTTTAATGCTTCTTTTTCGGTATAATAGCTGTCACTTTTCTCATCCATATCTTTGTAAAAATGCTCCAATAAATTCAAGTCATTCTGCCAGCGCAATATGGCTTCTTCCGCCCAAGAATGGTCATCCCCTTCGAAACTTCTTCTGATGTATGTATCCAGTCTTGCCAATCCACTCTTTGGCATGATTAGCGGTGAAAGTGTATAGGAGTAATCCGGTATTTTGGGGGTGACCTTAACCGGTAAAACCCGATGGTGAAAACCTTCCATGATCTCGCCTGAGATTAAATTCAATCCGATCGACATAAAGGTATCTTTTTTACGATCGCATTGATAAGATATCTTCACATTCATGGTTAGCCAGGGGTACAATGGATTATTCCCACCTTTTGATGGAGCGGTATTCTCAAAAAGCCGAGTATACCCTGCAAGCTTTTTTGTTGATTGAATGATCTGATGTAGGCGAGGAGATCCAAAATGAATCATTTCTCCCTTCAAATCTGGTGGAGCATGTTCTGGATCGGTAATGAAAGTAATCTTGGCCGGATTCGGAATGCCACCTGTTTTTTCTAGATAGTGCCAATAAAAGGGACGATTCATTAATTCTTTATCCATTTCAATCGTCAATTGAACTGTTAGGTGGGCTGATGTATTTTCTAGTATTTCACAATCATTGGCATTAAAGTATGTTATTAAAAATTCATGAATTTCCTGTTGCTGCATGAATCTCACCTTCTTTCATCGATTGAGCGAATTGAATTAACGACGAAAAATTATCCATCTTGATTTTCATTTCGCCCTCTGTCTTGGATTCACCGACCACATCAATTAAATATTCTTCAATGTTGCTAATATCCAGTTTGGTTAGAATATCATCCAATTCACCAATTACTTTTTCAAATAAATTAATTTTTTCGTAAAGTAACTTTAGAATATGTTCTTCAACTGTATTTTTCGTGGCAAAGTTATAAATCATCACATCTTCTTCCTGACCAAGCCGATGAATCCGGCCAATTCTTTGCTCAAGTCTCATGGGGTTCCATGGCAGGTCAAAATTAATCAAGTGATGACAAAACTGAAGATTTATTCCTTCCCCGCCAGCTTCTGTAGCAATTAGTACCTGTATATTCTTTTGGAATAATTCTCGCATCCAGTCTTTCTTTCCACGCTTAAAACCGCCTCGGAAAGGAACTGAAGAAATTCCATTCTGTTGTAGGTACCATTGAAGATATAGCTGAGTGGCCCGATATTCGGTAAAGATAATCACTTTGTCATCAATTTTCTTGATCAGTTCCAAGGCTTTTTCAGCCTTGGAATTCTGAACCGTTTCATTCACTTTAGTAAATAAATCATCAAGCTTGGCCAAAAAGTCAGGCGAGGGTTGTTCGTATTTAGCTTTCATATTCTTTAATGTATAAAAAACTGCCTCTCTGCTGCTGCATGCTTCCCTTTGGAGGGTGAGAGCCGAAAAGGCGCTACCTTTTGATCCATCTGAAATCGGCTTGAATTGGGAAACGGCGTCGTACAAGGCCTGTTCAGTTGGGGAAAATTCAATGTTGATCGTTTCCACATGCCTTTTCGTCCATTCAATACCAGTATCAGCCCGCCGATTTCGAATCATTACAGTGTTGACCAGTTCCTTTAGGTGTTCATCTTCAATTATGTTCCTTCCTTTCCCTTTATATTTTTCTGAAAAGAGTGAAGCATTTCCCAAGTGTCCTGGTTTCAATAACGAAACAAGGTGAAAAATTTCCTCTACTTTATTTTGAATCGGAGTTGCTGTCAGGAGTAAACAAAATTTCTTTTTCAGATTTTGGACGAATTCATAATTCTTCGTCTTATTATTTTTAAGTTTGTGAGCTTCGTCAATAATGATGAAGTCATATTCCTGATTGAAAATGATATCACGATGTGGAGCGCGTTTCGCTGTATCTATGGATGAAATGACCACATCGCAGGAGTCCCAAACATAACTTTTTCGCTGAACGACTGCTGGAATATGAAACTTGGTATTCAATTCAAAAGCCCATTGTGTCACAAGGGAAGCCGGTACAAGAATCAATACTTTTTTTACAAGGCCTCTAATCATATACTCTTTTAGGATCAAGCCAGCCTCGATTGTTTTTCCGAGCCCTACCTCATCGGCTAATATGGCCTTGCCATTCATCTTTTCCACTACTTGTTTTGCTGCTTCCAATTGGTGGGGAAGCGGGGTTAATTGCGGAAGGTGCTTGGGCGCCTGTAAACCTTCAAAATCAGGGATGATGAGATTTTCCTCCATTTGAACAGCAAGCTTATACAGCTCCCAATTTCCCCATGGACCATCATTCTCGATCTTTTGTAAAAACTCGTCATTCCATTCAGAATTGAAGGATATATTGATTTTCATAGAAATAACTCCCTCTTAAATCATAAATTCCTTAATATAAGGTCAAAATCCGAACGTTTCATATATAAAGTAAGAAAAATATTTATCTCCAAAAGATATTGCAGAGATAAGTTTCTTAGGGTAGGATATAAGTATATTTAGAAAATTCCAATTTCCAAACGCTGAAAATGAATTATTTTATATCGATTTTTCAGTTTACGTGCCCTTAGTATGGGCAATAGGCTCCTGCTTTATCCATGATAACTGAAGGAGATCATTCAATTGGTTCCGGAAAGTTTTTGGAGTGTGGGGTCTTTAAATGCTTCCGATGCTTTACTAATGGTTGGGAGTGGTTCACTTGCTTTCATTGGTAGACATTTTATATGCGGGTGAAGATAAGGGGAGAGACTACGGATGTAGCGCCGAAGGAGCAAACTTAGCAGTGAATCTCTCAGGCAAAAGAACTCTTATTGGACGCAACTCTGGAGAGCGCCGCCCGTATTGGGATGGCCACCAAAGGGGAAAACCTATTATATAGGTAAACTTTCAGGTTTCAGGACAGAGAAAAAGCTCAAACGGGCTTTCTCTGTCCTTTTTTGTGCTTTTTTTACATCATGACTCAGGATTTCTGATGGGTATGACAAGAAGCTTTTTGAAGCCGATTTAATTATAAAAAATCCGAGGGGGGTCATTTTTTGACCAATTTAAAAAGAACACCACTATTTGAGGTTTATCGTGAATGCGGAGGGAAAACGATTGATTTTGGCGGCTGGGAACTTCCTGTCCAATTTTCGGGTATCAAGGATGAACATGAAGCCGTACGTACCAAAGCGGGTTTATTCGATGTTTCCCATATGGGGGAAGTGGATGTTAAGGGTCCTGGAAGCCTTTCTTTTTTACAGAAGATGATGACCAATGATGTATCAAAGCTGCAACAGGGTGGTGCCCAATATACGGCTATGTGTTATGAAAACGGAGGCACGGTAGATGATCTCATCGTTTATAAAAGGGCTGAGGATGATTACTTGCTAGTAGTCAATGCAGCGAATACAGAAAAAGATTTCAATTGGCTGCAAGCTAATCTTTCTGAAGATGTCCAAATTACGAATGTATCTAGTGACTATACACAGCTAGCACTTCAAGGACCATCTGCAGAGAAGATATTGCAAAAACTATCAGAAAATACTGCCTTAAGTGAAATTGGATTTTTCAAGTTCAAGGAAAATGTCATGATAAATGGTATCTCCACAATGGTATCCCGTACTGGATATACGGGTGAAGATGGTTTTGAGATATATAGCCGCAGTGAAAATGGCCCGGATCTTTGGAAGGCAATTCTTGATGCTGGCAAGGAAGAAGGGATACAGCCGATAGGTTTAGGTGCCCGTGATACCCTGCGTTTTGAAGCAAAACTGGCGCTTTATGGGCAGGAGCTTTCAGCGGACATCACCCCAATTGAGGCCGGGATTGGCTTTGCGGTTAAAGTGGATAAGGAACCTGACTTTTTCGGAAAAGCCGTTCTTGCTGAGCAAAAGGAGAACGGGGCTCCTCGCAAGCTTGTAGGAATTGAAATGATTGACCGTGGCATTCCTCGTCATGGTTATAAGGTTTACAGCGGAGACAAAGTCATTGGCGAGGTCACCACTGGTACCCAATCTCCAACATTGAAGAAAAATGTTGGATTGGTACTTATCGATAAAGAATTTTCGGTATTGGATGCCGAAGTCGAAGTGGAAATCCGTTCCAAACGATTGAAAGCCGTTATCATACAAACACCTTTTTATAAAAAACCACGTAAATAGAGGGGAATGGTCATTAGATGAAACATCGTTATTTACCCATGACAGAGCAAGATAAAAAAGAAATGCTGGAAGTGATAGGGGTACCTACTGTTGAAGACCTTTTCAATGATATCCCTGAAAGTGTTCGCTTTCAAAGAGAATATGACATCAAACAAGCTAAATCAGAGCCTGGACTAATGAAAGAATTATCGAAGCTTGCTGCCAAGAATGCGGATCTAAAAAACTATGCATCATTCCTTGGCGCGGGTGTGTATGACCATTATGCACCAGTCATCGTCGATCATGTTCTATCACGTTCTGAATTTTATACGGCTTATACACCCTATCAGCCTGAAATTTCACAGGGGGAGCTTCAGGCCATCTTTGAATATCAAACGATGATCTGTGAATTGACGGGAATGGATGTAGCCAATTCCTCCATGTATGACGGAGGAACGGCGCTAGCTGAAGCAGCCATGCTAGCTTCAGGCCATACACGCCGTAAAAAGATCCTCATTTCAGGAGCAGTACACCCTGAATCAAGGGAAGTTGTGAAGACCTATGCAAAAGGCCAACGCGTGGAAGTGATCGAAATTCCTTATAAAGACGGTGTGACGGATATGGCTGCTTTAAGGGAATTGGCCAATGAGGACGTTGCGGGAGTGATTGTGCAATATCCGAACTTTTTTGGACGCATCGAACCATTGAAAGAAATGGAAGAAATCATTCATGGCGTTAAGTCCATGTTTATCGTTTCCAGTAATCCGCTTGCACTAGGAGCCTTGACACCACCAGGTTCACTCGGCGCAGATATCGTAACGGGAGATGCCCAGCCATTCGGCATTCCAGCTGCTTTTGGTGGCCCCCATTGTGGATATTTTGCAGTCACGAATAAACTTGTTCGCAAAGTGCCGGGCCGTCTAGTCGGTCAAACGGTGGATGAAGATGGAAAAAGGGGATTTGTGCTGACGCTCCAAGCACGTGAACAGCATATTCGCCGTGATAAGGCCACGTCCAATATTTGCTCCAACCAAGCTTTGAATGCCTTGGCAGCTTCTGTTGCGATGACCGCGCTTGGGAAAAAGGGAGTCAAAGAAATGGCCGTGCAAAATATTCAAAAAGCACATTATGCAAAAAAAGCTATTAGGGAAAAAGGGATAGAACTGAAGTTCGATGGTCCATCGTTTAATGAATTTGTGATTAAACTTCCTTCTTCGTTTTCAGAAATCAATAAAAACCTATTTGAAAAAGGAATGATTGGCGGCTTTGATTTAGGGACCGTTTATCCAGAGCTGAAAGACCATATGCTTGTCGCAGTAACGGAACTTAGAACAAAAGAAGAAATTGATGCACTTGCGCAGGAATTGGGGGATCAACATGAATAATCAAGATCAATCACTCATTTTTGAAATCAGTACATCCGGCCGAATCGGATACAGTCTGCCAGAAATGGATGTGGCAACTATTCCGCTCGAAGAAATTCTTCCTGCCGACTACATCCGTAATGAAGAGGCAGAGCTTCCTGAGGTGTCTGAACTGGATATCATGCGCCATTATACGGCACTCTCCAAACGTAATCATGGGGTGGATTCGGGTTTTTATCCGCTTGGTTCATGCACGATGAAATATAATCCGAAAATAAATGAAAATGTGGCCCGTTTTAACGGTTTTGCCCACATCCATCCATATCAGGATCCGACTACTGTTCAGGGAGCTTTGGAGCTTTTGTTTGATTTGCAGGAACATTTAACGGAAATCACAGGGATGGATCAAGTGACGCTGCAGCCTGCAGCAGGTGCACATGGTGAATGGACAGGGCTAATGATGATTCGTGCTTTTCACGAGGCGAATGGCGATACAGGACGGACGAAAGTGATTGTACCTGATTCTGCACACGGTACGAATCCAGCTTCTGCCACTGTTGCCGGACTTGAAACGATAACAGTGAAATCCGATGAAAATGGATTAGTCGACCTTGATGATTTAAAGCGTGTGGTTGGATCGGATACGGCGGCATTGATGCTGACGAATCCAAATACGCTGGGATTGTTTGAAGAAAACATTTTGGAAATGGCACAACTTGTCCATGATGCTGGTGGGAAGCTTTATTATGACGGAGCCAATCTGAATGCAGTTCTATCGAAAGCCCGCCCGGGTGACATGGGCTTTGATGTGGTTCACTTAAATCTCCATAAAACGTTCACAGGCCCGCATGGCGGCGGCGGACCGGGTTCTGGTCCTGTTGGCGTAAAGTCGGATTTGATTCCCTTCTTGCCTAAACCGCAGGTGGTCAAACAAGATGAGCAATTTGTTCTGGATTATGATCGCCCGCAATCCATCGGCAGGGTAAAACCTTATTATGGAAATTTTGGAATAAATGTAAGGGCATATACGTATATTCGTTCAATGGGTCCTGATGGTCTTAAAGCCGTCACCGAGAATGCGGTCATCAATGCAAATTATATGATGCGAAGGTTAGAACCATTTTTTGACTTACCATATAATCGCCATTGTAAGCATGAATTCGTATTAAGCGGACGTCGCCAAAAGAAATTGGGCGTTAGGACTCTCGACATAGCCAAAAGGCTGCTTGATTTTGGTTATCATCCGCCAACCATTTACTTCCCGTTGAACGTGGAAGAAGGAATGATGATAGAACCGACTGAAACGGAGTCAAAAGAAACACTTGACGCGTTCGTCGATGCAATGATCCAGATAGCCAAAGAAGTGGAGGAAACTCCGGAAGTTGTTCAGGAAGCTCCACATACAACTGTTATAAAGCGGCTTGATGAAACTCTAGCAGCAAGAAAACCGGTTCTGCGTTATCAAGTCTAACCTGATAGCTAACATGAAAAAAATCCCTGCCTGCCGGCGGGATTTTTTCATGTTATGTATTTTGTGAAAGAATTCATCAAAGTCGATGAGCTAACTTTCATTTTTACATGAAGGCATTTTAATTTAAAAGAGCCCATGCAAAGATGGGGTCTTATTTCTTTGCTTTGATTTTCCCGGTCCACATTTTGAAACCGCCCTTTAGATGAAATAGTTCCCTGTAGCCCTTTTTGTATAGCATGGCTGCAGCTCTTCCGCTGATGATTTCGCTTTGAGCGTACAAGTATACAGGCTTGTCCGGCCTGATTTCGACCAAGCGGGTTTTCATTTGCGTCATAGGGATGTTTCTTGCGCCTAAGATATGACCATTATCAAAATCATTCGGTTCCCGCACATCGATTAGTTGCACTTTTCTGTAGTTAGCGATAAATTCGTCCTGTGTTAATGTTTTAACGATTTTACGCTGGCGGTACCAATTAAAAAGTGAATACACAATAACCGCTCCTACGACGATGAGCAGTGTATATAATAGTTCCAAACATAAAAACTCCCTTCTACCTTAACGAATACAGACAATACTTATTATATAATTGCTTTACTTAATAATCAAAAAGAATTTTCATCAAATTCTCTATCGACTTAATAGCACTTTCTTTTTTAGAGTGTTAAAGTCTGTTAAACTACTACATGTGAGTTTTTTTGGGGAATAACGGACTTATCGAAAAACAGTCTATTTGAAATGAGGGGTAAGGATGACAAAAGTAAAATGGGGATTTATAGATTCTGGGTATTGTTCACCGGCTTTTAATATGGCGCTGGACGAGGCCCTTTTAAATTGGCAAAGCAAAGGGGAAATTCCGCCAATCATACGCTTTTACGGTTGGGATCCAGCGACATTGTCGATTGGTTATTTTCAAAAGGCAGAAGCGGAAATTGATTTGGAAGAGGTCAAAAGGCAGGGCCTTGGTTTTGTTCGCAGGCCAACAGGAGGACGAGCAGTACTGCACGAACATGAATTGACTTATAGCGTAATCGTTCCAGAATCATATCCGGGAATGCCAACTACCGTTACTGAGGCATATCGGGTCATATCGGAAGGAATATTAATGGGGTTCAGGAACCTTGGATTGGATGCTTATTTTGCCGTGCCTCGAACCGAGCAGGAGAAAGCGGCTTTAAAAGCACCGAAATCATCCGTCTGCTTTGACGCTCCAAGCTGGTATGAATTGGTCGTTGAGGGTAGAAAGGTGGCTGGCAGTGCGCAAACCAGGCAAAAGGGAGTCATCCTTCAGCACGGGGCCATTTTACTTGATCTTGATGAGGAAAAGCTATTTAGCGTATTTAAATTCTCGAATGACAGGGTTAAAGAAAGAATGCAAAAAAACTTAAGGAACAAAGCTGTGGCGATAAATGACATTGCCGGTAGAAAGATTTCCATCCCGGAAGCGAAAGATGCTTTTGAAAAAGGTTTTGCCGATGGACTATCGATTGATTTAGAGCCATATGTCCTCACTGAACAGCAATTGTTGGAAGTGAAAGCCATTGCAGAAAGCAAATATGAAAGCGATGAATGGAATTTCATGAGATAGAAAAAGCAGAGTGATTAGAATGGAAAATAAAAAAGTTTTTTCAGATTTGTTTGACCAAATTAGCTATTCCTTGCAGGGATAAGCCCTAAAAGGGATGGGGAAAAAGCAAGGTCCAAATTAGTTGAAATCTGATGAAAAATTATTGTAAATCGACATTTTCCTCCCTTTTGCTAACTATATTAATTGATTTATCGTTTGACAAAATTAAAAGTTATTCAAAACAAACACAATATATAGTGGTTGAAATATTTAAAGTGACACTATATGTTGATTTTTGAGTTTCGCTATGATAAATTTAGGGTACTTGTTAAGCGAAACGGACATGTAAGGCTACATATAGATTTTTGCGGCGGCAAGAACGGATCTTGAAACATATAAAGGAGAGGGAATTATGTCGGTTGTAATAAAAGAAGCTTTAAAGGTTGATCTAGAAAGGTTGAATAAGGATATTTCTTTATTTCCCCAGGTGCACCCTGTAACGGCTGATATGAAAATGACGCATAAGGGAGTGTCCCGTCTAGTCATGCTTGACCGCTATTCTTTTAAGGATACTGAAAAAGTCACGCTCTCGGCAGGAGATTTCGTCGTGTTGACGATTAAGGAAGATCCGAAATTCCCGGCACGGGGTCTCGGTCACATCGTTGAAATAGATTGGGAAACGAAAAAAGCCAAGGTATTGGTGGATGATGAATTCCGTGGTGTATTGGATAATCCGGAAGAAGTGAAGACGGGGATTATAAACCGCCCGTTGGATATTATCGAAAAGCCGCTTGAAATATACTATGAACAAATTGCGAAACGTAATGCAACGGGTTTGGCTTCAGTTGAAACCACGGAAGAAAAAAGAACGGAATGGTTCAATAAATTCTATGAAGAATTAAAGAACCTTAATTTTGTCCCGGCAGGACGCGTATTATATGGGGCAGGTTCCAATACGGATGTTACTTATTTCAACTGCTATGTGATGCCATTCGTACCGGATTCACGTGAAGGGATTTCCGAACATAGAAAACAAGTGATGGAAATCATGAGCCGCGGCGGCGGAGTGGGTACGAACGGATCGACACTGCGTCCAAGAAACACGCTGGCAAAAGGGGTTAATGGAAAATCCTCGGGTTCAGTGTCATGGCTTGATGATATTGCGAAATTGACGCATCTTGTTGAACAGGGCGGAAGCAGACGCGGTGCGCAAATGATCATGCTTGCTGATTGGCATCCGGATATTGCAGAATTCATCATTTCAAAAATGCAAAATCCCCGAATCCTGCGTTACCTAGTGGAAAACACTAAAGATGAAGCCATCAAGAAATATGCGATGGATAAATTGAAGTTCACGCCGCATACCGAACAGGAATCTGCTATGTACCAAGGAATCATCAATTATAAAGAGATTCCCGGTCTAGGTGGATTTAGCGAGAAAATCATTAAGGATGCAGAGGAAAAGGTACGTACTGGCGGAACGTACAGTGTCCATAATTCAGATTTTCTTACAGGTGCCAACATCTCGATTTGCTTGACCAAGGAATTTATGGAAGCAGCAGAACAAGATGCAGAATATGAATTGCGTTTTCCTGATGTTGAAAGCTATAATGCCGAAGAAATGGCTACTTATAATGAAGAATGGCATAAAGTCGGTGATGTTCGTGAATGGGAGAAAATGGGTCACAAAGTTCGTGTTTACCGTAAAATCCGAGCTAAAGAGCTTTGGAACTTAATAAACATTTGTGCGACATACTCTGCAGAACCTGGTATTTTCTTTATCGATAATGCTAATGAAATGACTAACGCTAAAGCATATGGTCAACAGGTCGTAGCTACGAACCCATGTGGTGAACAGCCATTGGCTCCATATTCAGTATGTAACCTTGCTGCTGTCAATTTAGCGGAAATGGCTGATAAAGACAACAAAACGGTTGATTTCGAAAAGCTTAAAGTTACCGTTGAAGTCGGTGTGCGTATGCAGGACAATGTCATTGACGCAACTCCTTACTTCTTGGATGAAAACAAAAAACAGGCTCTCGGCGAGCGCCGGGTTGGACTTGGTGTAATGGGTCTGCATGACCTGTTAATTTACTGTGAAACGGAATACGGATCTGAAGAAGGAAATATCCTGGTTGACAAGGTGTTTGAAACGATTGCGACTACAGCTTACAGGGCTTCCGTGGAACTTGCTAAAGAAAAAGGCAGTTTCCCGTTCCTGATCGGGTCAACGGATAAAGAAACCGATGAGCTTAGAACACGCTTCACACAAACAGGGTTTATGGAAAAAATGCCGGAAGATATCAGGGAAAGTGTTGCTGCACACGGAATCCGCAACTCTCATTTATTGACTGTTGCTCCTACAGGAAGCACAGGAACGATGGTTGGGGTATCAACAGGACTTGAGCCATATTTCTCCTTCACGTATTTCCGTAGCGGACGACTTGGTAAATTCATTGAAGTTAAGGCTGACATTGTACAGGAATATTTGGACCGTCACCCAGAAGCGGATACAGAAGAGCTTCCAAAATGGTTCATTTCCGCAATGGAATTAGCTCCTGAAGCACATGCTGATGTTCAGTGCATCATTCAACGCTGGATTGACAGCTCGATCAGTAAAACGGTCAATGCTCCTAAAGGATATACTGTTGAACAAGTTGAAAAAGTATATGAACGTCTATATAAGGGCGGAGCAAAAGGTGGTACGGTGTATGTGGATGGCAGCCGTGACAGTCAGGTTCTTACGCTCAAAGCGGAAGAAAACCAAATGGACGAGCAGCTTGAAATGGACGAATTGAATGATGTGGAAGTTAAGAAAAAAGTCGTATTGGTCGATACGATAAATGAACTGCGTTCGACGAATGTTACAATTGGGTCGGAAGTAGGCAACACTTGTCCAGTCTGCCGTAAAGGTGAAGTACAGGAAATGGGCGGATGCAACACTTGCACGAATTGTGGAGCACAATTAAAATGCGGGCTGTAAACTGAAAGAACGAAGGTCGTTAAGTGCGCTGGAAAGTTAATCTTAACGGGGTTTTATAAAAAATCAAAAGTTCAAGCAAGACAAAAAGTATAGATAAAGAAGAGAGGACCGAATCCAAGGATTCGGTCCTCTCTTTGCATTATTCAACCATTTTCATTTTGCTGGGCTATTTCCTTTTCGGCTAGGTATTGGTTCCCATCTTTCAATACGGAAAATTTATCGACAGAGTCTCCAGGGATATTCCTGGGATTTGGATATTTATTATCTGTTTGGACAGTCATCACTTGTTTTCCTATTCCATTTGTCAAGAATTCTTGTTTATTAGCCATTTTGCAACTCCTTCATTTGATTTTACCAATTAAAAACAATCATGAGGATAACAGAATAAAGAAAAACTATCCTTATTAATTAGATTGTCTAGTTTGATTGAAAATATGACAAATCCACAAAAGAATGGAGAAGGTAATGAAGCCATTTATCCCACAGTTAGTATATATCGAGCCTAGGGCACTGGATTACCCACTTGGCCGGGAATTGAAAAAGAAATTCGAGGATATGAATATTGAAATCCGTGAGACCACATCACATAATCAAATTAGGGATCTTCCTGGAGAAAATGATTTACAAAAATATCGTGTCGCCAAGTCGACGCTTGTGGTCGGGATCAGAAAAACATTGAAATTCGATTCATCCAAGCCCTCTGCTGAATATGCCATCCCGCTTGCTACTGGTTGTATGGGGCATTGTCACTATTGTTATTTACAGACAACACTCGGATCGAAACCATATATTAGGACATATGTGAATCTTGATGAGATTTTCGAGGCAGCCGAAAAATATATTAATGAGAGAAAGCCTGAAATTACCCGTTTTGAAGCAGCCTGTACATCCGATATCGTTGGAATTGACCATTTGACACATTCATTAAAAAGAGCAATCGAATATTTTGGGAAAAGTGAATATGGAGTTCTCAGGTTCGTAACGAAATTTCATCATGTTGATCACCTTTTGGATGCAAAGCATAATGGAAAAACAAGATTTCGGTTCAGTATAAATTCACGTTACGTGATAAAGAATTTCGAGCCCGGCACTTCGAGCTTTGAGGAAAGAATGGAAGCTGCGCGCAAAGTGGCAGGCGCCGGATATCCCTTAGGTTTTATCGTAGCTCCAATTTATCGTCATGAAGAATGGAAGGAAGGCTACCATGAATTATTCGAACGGTTAAGTGATGCATTAAAAGGGGTGGATATTCCGGATTTGACTTTTGAACTAATCCAGCATCGGTTCACTGGTCCAGCAAAAAAAGTGATTCAAAAAAACTACCCGAAAACAAAATTGGAACTGGATGAAACGAAGCGTAAATATAAATGGGGCAGATATGGAATTGGTAAATATGTTTATCAAACCGAAGAAGCCGCAGAACTGGAAACGACCATTCGAGGGTATATAGCGGAATTTTTCCCTAAAGCGGATATTCAGTATTTTACCTGATGAAGGGAATTTCTATATAAAACTGTCATAAATCGCTCTAATCCTGCTTAGAAATGTAAAGACCGGATTAGGGGAGGGCAGCTATGATTATTGACGGCGTTTTTTCCGGAGGCGGGATTAAAGCCTATGGTTTAGTGGGGGCCCTGCAGGAATTAGAGGAACAGGGTTTTGTATTCCATAGGACAGCGGGTACAAGTGCAGGATCCATCATTGCCGCTTTCGTAGCCGCTGGATACACGGGAAAAGAAATGGAAGAGCTTTTTTTTGATATAGATTTAAGCAGCTTGTTGGATAAAAGGCGTGGTCTTTTACCTATCCCGCTTGCCAAATGGCTCCTTGTATACTGGAAACTAGGCCTTTATAAAGGGGACGCTTTGGAAGCATGGATTGCCAGCAAGCTTTCCGAAAGGAATGTAGTTACTTTTAAGGATATCCGACCGAATTCCCTCCGTATCATAACCTCTGATATTACGAATGGTAAATTGGTGGTACTTCCTGATGATTTACCGAACTATGGAATTGATCCGATCACGTTTCCAGTCGCCAAGGCAGTAAGGATGAGTTGCAGCATTCCCTATTTCTTTGAGCCCGTAAAGCTTGATGTTGGGAAAAGCACATTCCTTTTCGTTGATGGCGGTGTATTAAGTAATTTTCCAATGTGGTTATTCAATTCAGATCATGTAAGAAAGGAACGGCCAGTCATTGGGCTGCGCCTTAGTGTCGATGAGATATGGAAACCTCACGAGGTTGATAATGCGCTTGAATTGTTCTCCGCTCTATTCAAGACGATGAAAGACGCCCATGATGCACGGTATATTTCCAAGAAACACGTACAGAATATTGTGTTTATCCCGATGAAAGGAATTTCAGCATTGGATTTCAATCTGAATGATGAAAAAAAGGGTGAATTGATGAATCGGGGCAGAGAGCGTACGAAAGAATTCCTAAAGTATTGGACATATTGAATAAAAAGAAAATCGGGCTCTTAAAAAGAAGCCCGATTTTTCTTTTTATTCTTTTTCCCTTCGATGACAGTTAAGTGACTATCGCTTTTCCTTCTTACTTTAAATTTTTTTGATGTTTTTGCTGCTGAGAAGCTAGCCACATTATCCTTTTTCGAAGTTCGGCTTTTTAGCCTTTTTTTCGATTGGCGGGCAGCCTTTCGGAATGCTTGCTGCTCTTTTTTTACTGGTTTCCCCTTTGTTAATCCGGTATAAATCATATAAATAATCCCTGCGACAATGGCTATTATGAGAATGTTTCTAAAAAAGCCAATCGGGTCATTAAATAGTCGGCTCATTAGTCCGAGGACTCCGAGGGCGATGATTCCGTATATCATGAAAGATATGAAACGTTTCAACAAAGACACCTCCTTAAGAGCATCATAAGCATTTTTTGCTTATTTTAAACATTCTTCAAGTGAAATTTTTGAAAAAAACGAAGATCTTTCCTTTAGGTAGTATATGCTTTTTCATAAACAGAATGTGTATGATGTTTTACACAATTACATCCGATTCCAAACCTTTTTCGGTATTTTTTTCCATCCTTAACAATTCGGTGAAGGATGCCAATGCGACTTCGACTTGATCGTCGGAAGGAGCTTTGGTTGTCAATAACTGAAGCCAAAGGCCAGGATAGCCAAGGTAACGCAGAACAGGTGTATCTCTTACTTTGTTGGTCAACTGCAATACCTCGAAGGCTATGCCAAGAACCACGGGGATAAGCAAAACACGATCCACGACACGGAGCCATAATGGATCGGTCGGAACAAGCAAGTAGACGAACATCCCTACAATGACAGTAAATAAAATAAAGCTGCTGCCACAGCGATAATGAAGGCGTGAACTTGCCTGCACATTTGCTACGGTCAATTCTTTTCCGCTTTCAAAGCAATTGATCACCTTATGCTCAGCTCCGTGATATTGAAAGACCCGCTTGATCAAAGGCGTCATGGATACGACGTAAATGTATACGAGCAATAATATCAATTTGAACAAGCTTTCCATTAAAACCTGGGCCATATGGCCATTGAAAATGGGCCTTGTCAATTCGGCAAGAAAGACAGGAATCAAAGTGAAAAGCAACTTCCCAAATAGGAAGGAGAGAACACCGATTACGGCAACTCCCAGCCATACGCTTAATTTAGATGATTCCTTTGTTTCTTTTTTCTCTTCTTCCTGCTTTTCCCCGTTTTCTTGTTCATACTGTTCAGTGGAAAAGTTTAAATGTTTCGAACCGGTAGCACTCGACTGAATCAGTGCTACGATTCCCCGTATAAACGGGACTTTTTTCAAGCGGTTTACAGCAGGTTTCGATTCACGCGGTAAATGATAATAGACAATCGTTGAATCTTTGCGGCGGACCGCAGTGACTGTGTGATGCTTGCCGCCGAACATGACGCCTTCCACAACAGCCTGCCCTCCATAAACGGGTTTTTGGACCTCAGACATTTCTACACCAACCTAATAGTTATTCACGTAGCTCTCTCATGGGTGCTAACATGTTTATTATCAAGTATCACAAGAGCTAATGACGCGCTTCAAAATGAATCGCGCTTTTATCCTTGCAAGTACTTTATGAATGTTGAATCACAGGAAGGTAGCATTATCCTGTGTACATTATAAACTTCAACAGAGGATGGATATTTTCCTCTGAAAAAAGCAGATTATTTATGATTTAATCATACAGAATAAATCATAAAACCTCTAGTGATTCTCCTTCTTAAGAATAAAAAAAAATAGTTCTATTTAACAGAGGGCATACTATGTAGCGGAGGTGTTTGATATGTCTTCTAATGAAAATGGACAAAATCAACTGGAAAATCAAAACGTGTTAATCTATGATGCACTAGCTATCGGTTTTGTTGGGGGGGCAGCTGCGAGTTTAGCCGGAATAATCGCGCATTATGTGAATTTTATGGAATTCAGCCCCAAATTCATACTTACTTCTTGGTCGAATATGACCTGGATTGATCACTGGCTTGGTACGGTCATGACCATACTTGTGTTTGGACTGATATCCGTAGGTATTGCTTTAATATACTATAGCCTCTTTAAAAGGATGAAGAGTATTTTTTCAGGTATTTTTTTTGGAGTGGTTTGCTGGCTTTTGCTGATATTTGTCTTAAAACCGATGTTCTCCGATTTGCCAACCGTTTCGAAAATGTCGTCAAATACAATTATAACCAGTATTTGCATTTTTATTTTATATGGTCTTTTTGTAGGATATTCTATATCATACGACCACCAGGAATATATACGTCAAAAAAGCAACAACGCCGAAAAGCAGTCGGAAAGCTGAATGCTTCTTGGTTGTAAAAAAGTAGTAAGACAATTTGTAATTATGATAGAATGTTCATGGAAAGCATTCTTTTAATTATGAGCAGGTGTTTAGTGATGATAAAAATCTTATTAATCAATGGTCCGAATTTAAATCGCTTAGGGAAGCGGGAACCTGCACATTATGGATCCTCGTCGCTTGCGGATTTGGAAGCTTTATTACAAAAGCAAGCTCAAGGGTTAAATGTGGAATTGACCTCTTTTCAATCCAATCATGAAGGAGCGATTATCGACAAGCTCCATTGGTCGGAAGATCATGGGTTTGACGGGATTATCATTAATCCTGGAGCTTTTACTCATTATAGCTACGCGATTCGTGATGCAATTGCCGGAATTGATGTTCCAGTTGTGGAAGTGCACATTTCGAACATCCATGCCCGTGAAAGCTTTCGGCATGAATCAGTGACCGCGCCGGTATCGGCGGGACAGATTGTCGGCTTGGGGATACACGGATATGAATTGGCGTTGCAGGCGATCACAAAGATTGCAAAGGGGGAGAAATTAAATGAATAAACTTACGCGTTTAAGAGCCTCAATGGAAAAGGTGGGCATTGATGGTTTTTTGATTACCAGTACATATAACCGCCGTTTCATGACCAATTTTACGGGAAGTGCAGGCGTTGTCCTGATCTCCCAAAAAGAAGCTAAATTCATCACTGATTTCAGATACGTGGAACAAGCGGGCAAGCAGGCGACGGACTATGAAATCGTACAACATAAGGGAACCATCATCGAAGAAGTCGGTAAACAGGCTAAAGAGATGAATATCGGCACGCTGGGCTTTGAGCAGGAACATTTGACTTTTGCGACATATAAGGCATACGAAACGGCCATTGAAGGCCAACTTAAGCCTGTGTCTGGAATTATTGAGAATTTACGCTTGATAAAGACTTCATCAGAGATTAAGATATTAAAGGAAGCGGCCGCTATTGCCGATGCTGCCTTTACACATATTCTGGATTTCATCCGCCCAGGGGTTACAGAACTGGATGTATCCAATGAACTTGAATTCTTTATGAGGAAACAAGGGGCAACTTCTTCTTCCTTTGATATTATTGTAGCCTCTGGTATAAGGTCCGCTCTTCCACATGGAGTGGCTACGGCTAAAATCATTGAAAAAGGCGATTTTGTCACATTGGATTACGGAGCATATTTTAACGGATATGTTTCAGATATAACTAGGACATTAGCAGTTGGCAAGCCGAGTGAAGAACTTATTAACATTTATGACATTGTTTTAGAAGCTCAACTGCGCGGAATGGCTGGGATCAAACCAGGGATGACGGGCAGGGAAGCGGATGCACTAACTCGTAATTTAATTGAAGAAAAGGGATTTGGGCAGTATTTTGGACATTCGACTGGACATGGAATCGGTCTTGAAGTCCATGAAGGTCCAGCATTGTCCTTAAGGTCCGATATCATTTTAGAACCAGGTATGGCCGTGACCGTTGAACCAGGCATTTACTTGCCGGGTGTTGGCGGAGTGCGGATTGAAGATGATACAATCGTTACAATTGAAGGTAACGAATCACTTACTCATTCAACGAAAGAGTTAATCATTCTGTAAACATGTACATGTAGGAGGACAATTTTATGATTTCTGTAAACGATTTTCGCACGGGTGTAACGATTGAAGTAGATAATGGAATTTGGCAGGTTATCGAGTTCCAACATGTTAAACCTGGTAAAGGTGCTGCATTTGTACGTTCTAAACTTCGTAATCTTCGTACAGGTTCAATCCAAGAGAAAACATTCCGTGCAGGTGAAAAAGTTGCGAAAGCACATATCGAAAACCGCAAAATGCAGTACCTTTATGCAAGCGGAGATAGCCATGTATTCATGGACAACGAAACATATGACCAAATCGAGCTACCAGCTTCAAGCATTGAACGTGAATTGAAATTCCTTAAAGAAAATATGGAAGTGCATATCATGACTTTCCAAGCCGAAACCCTTGGGGTCGAACTGCCAAACACAGTTGAACTTGAAGTGGCTGAAACTGAGCCGGGAATAAAAGGCGACACATCTTCAGGCGGAACGAAATCAGCCGTACTTGAGACGGGCCTTTCAGTTCAAGTTCCATTCTTCATCAACCAAGGTGACAAATTATTGATCAATACAAATGAAGGTTCATACGTATCACGCGCATAATTGGTAGAAGACCGAGATTAATATCTCGGTCTTTTTTTTGTTCTTTTTTGGTGATTGAAGTGATAAAAAATCAATAAAAGTCCAGTTTCTTTCTAAGCTTGTCATCATTACGATCGGATCTGCATATATTTTATTGCAAGTGGTGTATACAGGAGGATTGTCAAAATGGAAACGATTCTTTCTTTTTTACCGAAAAAATTATACGAGCAGCTCCGGGGTATGACACCGATGATGATCGAAAAAATGGAAGAGCTGCGGATTCGGGTTGGAAGACCGCTTGAGGTCATTGTAGGAGGGGAACCTTTCTTCTTTTCCTATCAAGTGAGCCAATCGGATGCAGATCAATTATTGAATCAAATAGGTCAATTTTCGTTATATACGCTTGAAGAAGAATTAAAGCGAGGATATATAACCATAGCGGGCGGACATCGTGTAGGTCTTGCCGGGAAGGTGATCCTTGAAAATGGGTCGGTCAAAGCAATCAGGGATATCTCCTCATTCAATATTCGGATTGCACGTGAAAAAATAGGGGCAGCAGAACCGCTCATTCCTTATTTATTCAATGGAGAATGGCAACATACAATGTTGATCGGTGCTCCGCAAACAGGAAAAACGACCATATTACGTGATATTGCAAGAATGATATCCAGTGGAAATGAAAAAAGAGGCATTCCCCCTCAAAAGGTGGGAATAGTGGACGAGCGTTCAGAAATTGCCGGATGTGTTCATGGAGTGCCACAGCTTGAATTTGGAACAAGGGTGGATGTGCTCGATGGATGTCCTAAAGCGGAAGGGATGATGATGATGATCCGTTCGATGTCCCCGGATGTATTGGTCGTTGATGAAATAGGACGCGCTGAGGATACACAAGCTGTGCTAGAAGCTGTAAATGCAGGTATTAAACTCATGATAACTACACATGGCCATACCCTGGATGAAATCAAGAAGCGGCCCTTTATCGCAGAAATATTAAAGCAAAACATCTTTGAACGTTTTATAGAATTACAAAGAAGTAAATCAGGAAAGAGGAGCTATAAAGTCCTTGATGCAGCAGGGGTTCCTTTATTCTTGAGTGAAAGTGTGAACCCGCATGTTTAAGATAATTGGAGCAGCCATCATTATTATTACCACGACATGGGCTGGCTTCGAGGCTGCGAAAAAATTAAGCATGAGGCCTCGTCAACTGAGACAGCTGAAAGTCGCCATGCAATCGCTTGAAGCTGAAATCATGTATGGTCATACACCCTTGAAAGAAGCAGCCAGGAAACTTTCTAAGCAGCTGGCCAAACCTTTATCCATCTTTTTCGATACATTTGCAAATCGACTCGAATCGGGTGAGACCACCGTTAAAGAAGCATGGGATGAAAGTTTGAAGAAAATATGGCAATCCCTAGCTTTAAAACAAGGAGAGTTCGAGATTCTTTCACAGTTTGGGGAGACCCTTGGAAAAAGTGATAAATATCATCAGCAAAAGCAAATCATGCTAACGATGGCACACTTGGAACGTGAAGAGATCGATGCGCTCGACCGACAGGGAAAGTATGAAAAAATGATGAAAAGTCTTGGTTTTTTAACAGGACTATTATTAATTATTTTGTTGATGTAGGAATATGTGGGGGGAATGAAAATGGGCATTGATGTGGACATCATATTTAAAATAGCGGGTGTGGGGCTTGTTGTTGCATTTCTTCACACGATACTCGATCAGGTTGGGAAGAAGGAATATGCCCAGTGGGTGACACTATTCGGATTCATCTATATTTTATTCATGGTAGCTTCTGTAGTAGAGGATTTATTTCAAAAAATTAAATCTGTATTCCTATTTCAGTAAGGGGGGATTCGCGATTGAAATCATAAAAATCGTGTCCATTGCCCTGGTCGCCACCTTTTTGGCCCTGATCGTCAAAGAACAAAAACCAAATTTTGCTTTCCTGCTAGTCGTTTTTGTAGGCTGCTCCATTTTTCTTTTTTTAGCGGATAAAATATATGAAATCATTCTTATGTTAGAAAAAATTGCAGTTAACGCGAATGTAAATACGGTATATCTAGAGACCATCTTAAAAATAATCGGAATTGCCTATATTGCTGAGTTCGCTTCTCAAATTACAAAAGATGCAGGGCAGGGATCGCTTGCTTCCAAAATAGAATTGAGCGGAAAAATCTTGATTCTGGCGATGGCGATTCCGATTTTGACGGTCATTATCGAAACGATTATACAAATGCTCCCAAGTTAACGGATTATTCCTACTAGTCAATGAGGTGAATGTATGAAGCAGCGGATGCCTTACTTATCCATTCTATTCGTTTTACTCTTTTTTTTGCATACATCTATTGGACAAGCTGCCGAAAATCCTGAGAATGGTGAAATCAATCAAGAGCCAATCATGCAGTCTGAACTGGTACAAGCCCAAATAGAAAGACTGGGTGTTGATGAGCTTAAACAATATTGGGATGACATTGTCACGGAATATGGAGGATTCCTGCCCGAAAGCCAGAAAGGGAGCTTCATGGATTTTGTAAGTGGTGATAAGAAATTCTCCTTTGACCAATGGATAAAGGGAATTATAAAATTCATTTTTCATGAGCTGCTCGTAAATGGCAAACTGCTGGGATCACTCATTTTGTTAACGGTTTTCAGCATGTTCCTGCAGACTTTGCAGAACGCGTTCGAGCAAAGCTCGGTAAGTAAGGTTGCTTATGCAATCGTTTATATGGTGTTGATCATCTTGGCACTTAACAGTTTTCATGTCGCGATTGAGTATACAAAAGATACGATAGATTTGATGATTTCTTTTTTAATGGCGCTGATCCCTTTGCTCCTGGCTTTAATAGCCGCTTCAGGTGGACTTGTATCAGCAGCATTCTTTCACCCGGTCTTAATGTTTTTAATGAATACCAGCGGCATCTTGATACAGTATATCGTCCTTCCGTTATTATTCTTTGCAGCGATTTTAAGCATTGTCAGCACGCTGACCGAACATTACAAAGTGACCCAGCTGGCACAACTTCTCCGTAACTTTGCCATCGGGATCCTAGGGGCATTCATGACGATTTTCCTTGGTGTCATTTCCGTTCAAGGAGCATCCTCCGCTGTAGCAGATGGAGTGACGATCAGGACGGCCAAATTCGTGACAGGTAACTTTATACCGGTAATAGGGCGCATGTTTACTGATGCAACGGATACGGTCATAAGTGCCTCCGTTCTTCTGAAAAATACAGTTGGCTTGTCAGGCGTCATTATTCTCTTGCTCATAACCACATTTCCCGCCCTGAAAATCTTAATGATTTCTTTTGTTTATAAATTGGCAGCAAGTCTTTTGCAGCCGCTTGGTGGGGGGCCTGTAATAAAATGCCTTGACATTATAAGTAAAAGCATGATTTATATTTTCGCTGCTTTGGCCATTGTCTCACTCATGTTCTTTTTAAGTATCACCGTAATCATAGCCTCTGGAAACATAACACTGATGGTTCGGTAGAAAGGAGGAGGGCTAGGTGAGTTTTTTAGCTGGCTGGGTATCCAATATTATCGTATTTGTATTGCTGGCTACTGTTATCGATATGCTTCTTCCCAATTCGGCTTTACAGAAATATGCCAAATTGGTGATCGGGCTTTTACTGATTGCGATCATCATCACTCCTATATTGGGATTATTCAATAAGGATTTCGACGAAATTCTGTCTGCGGCTACAAGTGAATTTGAAAGTCAGAAAAAAAAAGATTTAGGAAATTTGACAGAATTGAAGAAAAAAGAAATACAAGCTACCCAGGGTGCATATATTTTAAAACAAATGGCTGTTGACTTACAGGCAGAAGTGGAAGAGGAGCTGATGGTGGATTATAACATGAAGATTAGTTCTATTGATGTTGGAGTCAAGAATGAGGAAGAACCAAGTGTTGATAGTGTTGATGATTTGCAAAACATTACGATTTCATTGGAAAAGGCAGAAGAAAAAGAAGACTCGGAGATAGAGGCCGTAGCGAAGGTTGATATTAATGCAAAGACACCGTCCTCTACCAATGAAGCCAATCTAGATGCTGTCAAAAGGTTTCTGGCAACAAGTTGGTCTGTCGATGAAGAAATCATTGAAATCGCCGGGGAAAGGAAGTGACTGAGTATTGAACAAAGACAAAGGTCCATTATCCTGGCTGCAAAAACTATTAAATAAAGACCCTGACCAAAAAGAGCCTAAGGAAAAAAAACCTTCCCTGTATGTCTATGCTTTAATTGTAGTCCTTTTGGGAGCGGGAATTATGATGGTCGGGAATTTGTTAACCACCAACCAGACGGGACAAACACCTGAAGCAAAGTCTGTATTCAATAATAAACAGGAAGATGAGGGCAATGATGTAGAAACATTCGGCCAGAAGAATCAATCTGAATTCAAGACGACAAAAGATTATGAGATATATCTTCAGAATGAAATGAAGGAAGCGCTTGAATCCATCGCGGGTGTCAAGGAAGTGAAAGTCGTAATCTACGTGGATGCCTCCGAGAAAAAAGTATATGAAAGAAATAAAGTCACCCAAAAACAAGTCACTTCAGAAACTGACCAGGAAGGCGGCAAAAGGACGGTCGAAGACACATCGGTAGATGAACAGCTAGTTTTGGTCAAAAGCGGGGAAAAAGAAGGGCCAATCATTTCGGAAACAAAAAAACCTAGTGTGCGAGGAGTCCTGGTAGTCGCTAAAGGAGCCGAAAACATTCAAATAAAGAAGTGGATCATCGAAGCTGTCACACGATCACTGGATGTACCGAGTCATAGGGTTTCTGTCATGCCTAAAAAATAAGGGGGAAAATCTACATGTTATTAAAAAAACAAACCGTTTGGTTATTGACTATGCTAAGTTTGGTCGTTGTACTTTCAGTCTATTATTTAACCGCTCCTGAAGAAAATGCCGCCGATATGACGGCGACCGAACAAAAGGAACAGGCAGAGAATAAAACAGAAAGTAAAACCGAAAGCAAAGCGGACACAAAAGTTGAAAATAAAAGTGGAAAAGAAACGTCCAAAAATGCAGAAGGTTCCTCTGTAACCATTGCATCAGGGGATGAGTTCGAATCGTTAAGGATGCAGATTGAAGATGAACGGGCGAAGCTGAATGAAGAATTGACAGCAAAGATGGGCAACACAGACCTTTCCGCTGAAGAAAGAGACGAGGCTTATGCGAAAATCGAACAATTAAGTGAAACGAAAGTAAAAGAAAATATCATCGAAAACTTAATTGTGGCCATGGATTATAATGCAGCATTGGTTCGAGTGGATGGAACGGATGTAAAGGTAAGTGTCAAGGCTGATAAACAAACTAAAACAGAGGCCAACAACATTATCCGCCTTGTAAGAAAAGAAGTGAACGATGCACAAAATGTAGTGGTCGATTTCCAACCTGAAAAGTAAACTCACATACAGAAAAAAAGAGCTGATACACAACAGTCCGCAGCCGAAAAAAACTTGAAGGTCCCTCTTTATAAAAAAAGGGGTCTTTTTTATTTGTATTTTTTCCAATATCATAAAGGAGGGAAACTTTAGAGGAAAAGTATTTTTATGCCAAATGGTATGGGGAACTCAAATAGAAATGGCGTTTATACTTCTCCTTAATATTCCAGAAAAGTAATAATGGTAGAGGGGTCTGCTGAATTCCCAATCTGAATTGGTAAATTTCAAGGCAAAACGCCATGGGGTACAAGATGAAAAAATTCACAATATTATAATAAAGGTGTAAGATAGAAGTATGGATATCAAGTTCCAACTAATCTATCATTGAATTTGCATAAGCTAATATTGTATGATGTTAGAAGCTGGTCATAATCTTTTCAATTCTTTAAAGGAAACAATATTTTGATAAAGTGAAATATCTGTTATAATACAGATGAGGTATGCATTCAGTTTATTTGCAATCGTATCGAGAAAGCGCTCGATTGTGTAGAATTGGACAAGGTATGGATAAGCTACAGGTAAAGGATTACATAAAATATCATTGCCTCAAAAACTCATATTAAATTAGACAAGGGGTGCCACAAAATGAAAGTGCAAGAAATTCGTGAAATTATTAAGCTAGTCGATCAATCCAATATCAGTGAATTCGTTTTTGAAAATGAAGGAACGAAAATTAAATTGAAAAAAACGGAAACAGGTACAGTAGTACACCAAACAGCTGCTCCAGAAGTTGTTCAAGCCAATACAGCAGTAGAGGTCAAGCCCGCAGCGGCCCCTGCCCCTGTAGTGCCGAAAGCTGTTGAACCTGAAAAGCCGGCTGCTGCCGCAGCTGAACAGGAAAATTTACATAAAATCACTTCTCCAATGGTAGGGACATTCTACCAATCTCCAGCACCGGATTCACCTGCTTACGTAAAAACAGGTGATAAAGTAACGGGCGATTCCATCGTCTGCATCGTGGAAGCTATGAAACTTTTCAATGAAATCGAAGCTGAAGTAAGCGGTGAAATCGTTGAAGTCCTAGTAAAAGAAGGTCAGCTTGTGGAATATGGTCAACCATTATTTTTAGTAAAGCCGGAATGAGGAGCTGTTTCTAAATGATTAAAAAGGTATTAATTGCCAATCGTGGGGAAATTGCAGTCCGAATAATCCGGGCATGCAAGGAATTAGGAATCGAGACTGTTGCTGTCTATTCAGAAGCAGATAAAGAAGCATTACATGTTCAAATTGCTGATGAAGCATATTGCATCGGTCCTAAATTATCAAAAGACAGTTATTTAAATACAACGAACATCATCAGTACAGCCAAGAAAACGGGATCGGATGCCATTCACCCTGGATATGGATTCCTTGCTGAAAATGCGGATTTTGCTGAGCTATGCCGTGAATGTAATATCATTTTCATCGGTCCAAGCCCAGAAGCCATCAATAAAATGGGAACAAAGGACGTAGCTAGGGAAACCATGCGCAAAGCTAGTGTACCGATTGTTCCAGGTTCTAAAGGCATTATCAAAGATACGGATGAGGGTGTAGCCCTTGCTAATGAAATGGGCTATCCAGTCATCATCAAAGCAACTGCCGGCGGTGGCGGTAAAGGTATCCGCGTCGCAAGGACCGAAGAAGAACTCATAAAAGGCATAAACATCACGCAACAGGAAGCCGCGACTGCATTTGGTAATCCAGGTGTGTATATTGAAAAGTTCATCGAGGACTTCCGTCACGTTGAAATTCAAGTCATGGCTGATAATCATGGTAACGCGATCCATTTAGGTGAGCGTGATTGTACGGTTCAACGACGTTTGCAAAAACTTGTTGAAGAAACTCCATCTCCTGCACTTGATGGTGAAATGCGTGCGGAAATGGGACAGGCTGCAGTAACGGCTGCCCTTGCCGTTAACTATTCAGGTGCCGGTACCGTTGAATTTATTTATGATTATGTGAATAGAAAATACTACTTCATGGAAATGAATACACGTATCCAGGTTGAACACCCAGTTACGGAAATGGTAACGGGCGTGGATTTGATTAAAGAACAGATCAAAGTCGCTTCAGGAGAAAAATTATCACTTTCACAAGCAGATGTCACTTTTAATGGTTGGTCTATCGAATGCCGGATCAATGCGGAAAATCCGGAAAAGAATTTTATGCCATCAGCAGGTAAAATTCACATGTATTTACCGCCAGGAGGCTACGGGGTACGTGTAGATTCTGCTGCATACCCTGGGTACTCGATACCGCCGTATTACGATTCCATGATTGCTAAATTGATCGTTCATGCACCTACGAGAGAAGAAGCGATCGAGAAGATGAAACGCGCTTTAGGTGAGTTTGTCATAGAAGGTGTCAATACGACAATTCCTTTCCATATTAAGTTACTTCAGCATGACCAATTTGTTTCCGGAGAATTTAATACCAAATTCCTTGAAATATATGATGTAATGAACTCATAATGTAAAGGAAGACAGGAGGTGCTTTTGAATGAGTGAAATGGAAGGCCAATTACTCGAAATGAATGATTATAATAGTGGACTGGGCAAAGTGGAGATTGCGCCTGAGGTGATAGAAGTAATTGCGGGTATAGCTGCATCGGAAGTTGAAGGTGTTGCACATATGCGCGGGAATTTCGCTACAGGTGTAGTTGAAAAGCTTGGTAAAAAGAACCACGGTAAAGGCGTGAAAGTGGACTTAACGGGAGAATCCATCAAAGTGGAACTTTATTGTGTCATGAAATTTGGTGTCTCAATTCCGAAAGTCGCTCAGGAAGTGCAAGACAACATTCGCGAAGCTTTATTGAATATGACTGCTATCGACGCGGGTGAAGTGAACATTCATGTAGTGGGCATAGCGTTTGAAAACGCGAAACAAGAAGCGGATTACGAACAAGAAGTGTAAGTGGCATCATTCGATTCACACCTGCAAAAACCCGGCAAAAAGCCGGGTTTTTGTTTTTTTTAATGTATACTCGGTGATACACCGCTTTTGGAACCTGCTTATAATATTAAATTTAAATGAACATAATAAGGCAGTGTGTGGAAGTTTCCCTTTAATTCAAGGGTGATTTCTGTTAGAGTGTAAAAGGTGAAATATGAGCATGAAAGCTAGGCAATGAGCTTTTTGACACTTTTTTTATTGGCCGTTTACTAAGAGGGGCATCCTGGGGATTGTTGTCTGCAAAAATCCAGATGTTTGAGTCTTTTGGCCTTTGTTTTAATGGGATTGAGCTTAATTATGAAAGAATTTAGCGAAAATCTTAATATTTTCGAAAAAATGTTATTTAATGTTCGTTTGTTCTAGCATTTTCATATATAATAGTAGATGTTAAAGGAGTAAGATTATGAAAAGAAGAGTAGCCCGTGAAAAATCCCTTCAAGCACTATATCAAATAGATATTGCCAAGTCGAATGCAGAAGAAGCAATGGAAAGCGTACTGGATGGTGCTCCTACTGATGAATATTTCAAGAAGTTAGTAATGGGGATAACGGAAAATCGTGAACAACTTGATGGAATGATCAGGGACAATTTAGAGAACTGGACGCTGGAAAGACTGGCGAACATTGATCGGAATTTGCTGCGGATCGCGGTTTATGAAATGGTTCACAGTGAAGATGTTCCTGTAAGTGTTGCAATGAATGAAGCTATTGAAATTGCTAAGAAATTCGGTGATGATCAATCGAGCAGCTTTGTAAATGCCGTTTTATCCAAAATAAAGGTGAAAAGCGGCAGCTAAGCTGCAGCCTTGAACAAGGATTCACTCAGCAATTTCTTTAGCAAAAATCAACTTGGGAGGAATATACACATGTCAGCTCAAATCATTAATGGTAAAGAAATTGCAGAGGCAGTTAGGCAGGAAATCAGTAAGGAAGTTCAACAGTTACGTGAAAAAAACATCGTTCCGGGTTTGGCTGTAATTCTGGTGGGCGATAATCAAGCATCACAAACTTATGTGCGCAATAAGCAAAAAGCTTGTGAGGATTTGGGCATGCATTCTATATTAATTAAAAAGCCTGCGGAGCTTTCTCAGGAGGAATTAATTCAGAGCATTGATGAATTAAACCAGGATGACAGCATTCATGGTATTTTGGTGCAGTTGCCATTGCCTGGACATATTCAGGAAAAAGCGATCATTGAAGCGATTTCCCCTGAAAAGGATGTTGATGGATTCCATCCGATTAATATCGGGCGGATGATGACGGGCCAGGATGCTTTTTTACCTTGTACGCCTTACGGAGTCATGGTGATGCTGGAGCATATCGATTATGACCTTGAAGGTAAGCATGTGGTCATAGTAGGGAGAAGTAATATCGTCGGAAAACCAGCCGGACAATTGTTTTTGAATGCAAATGCAACCGTAACATACTGTCATTCAAAGACAAGGGACCTTGCTTATTATACCAAGCAAGCAGATGTCGTTGTAGCAGCTGTCGGAAAGAGGGACACGATCACGAGTGACCATATTAAAGAAGGTGCCGTCGTCATTGATGTAGGAATGAACAGGAATGATGAAGGAAAGCTTTGCGGTGATGTGGCGTTTGATGATGTAAAAAATAAGGCTTCATACATTACACCAGTTCCAAAAGGCGTTGGTCCCATGACGATTACAATGCTTATGAAAAATACAGTCAAATCTGCTCAAAAAACATTGAACAGGACTAGCAAGCACTAAAATGCTGAAATAAACGTTAAATTATTTTAAAGAAGCGGACCTCTTGTTTTATAATAACGGGAGACCGCTTTTTTCCATTCATAGATTTAATCAAGTTTTAAGTGTAACCTATAGGTGAGCTTTCTTTATATCCGATTTCCATCGGAAGGAGACATTATATGAGCAACCAACAATATTTGAGCGTGTCGGCTTTGACCAGGTACATTAAAAGGAAGTTTGATGCCGACCCGCATTTGCAAAATGTATACATAAAAGGCGAAATATCTAATTTTAAACAACATACAAGCGGACATATGTATTTTACGCTAAAGGACGAGAAGGCCCGCCTCCTCTCCGTTATGTTTGCCGCTAATAACAAAGGGATGAAATTTCTGCCCGAAAATGGAATGAAGGTCCTTGTAAAAGGTGATATTTCATTATACGAAGCGGGCGGGCAGTATCAGCTTTATGTGAAAAGCATGGCCCCGGATGGTGTGGGGGATTTGTATCTTGCATATGAACAGTTGAAGAAAAAGCTAGAGGCGGCCGGTTTGTTTTTGGCCGAACATAAGAAAACGATTCCACAGTACCCCAAGACTGTAGGCGTCATTACATCTCCGACTGGAGCTGCACTAAGAGATATCCTGACAACCATTAAGCGGAGATACCCAATTGCCAAAATCATCGTGTACCCAGCTCTTGTACAAGGGAATAATGCCGCTAAATCGATTGCTAAGGCAATATCGATGGCTAACGCAAGGGCGGAAAGCGATGTACTCATTGTCGGAAGGGGCGGTGGGTCGATCGAGGAGCTTTGGGCCTTTAATGAGGAGATAGTGGCTGAATCGATCTATGATTCTGATATACCGATAATTTCTGCTGTCGGACACGAAACCGATTTTACAATTGCTGATTTCGTCGCCGATATGCGTGCTCCGACACCAACTGGGGCAGCAGAGCTAGCGGTTCCTCACTTGAATGAAATACTAGAACGTCTGATGAACCGTAAGAATCGCTTGACCCGTTCCATTCGTGAAGGCGTGAATTTTGAACGGACCCGATTGACAAGGATGGAGAAATCGTATGCTTTCCGCTATCCACATAAAATGTATGAACAGAAGCTTGAACAACTAGATAAGACGATGGACAGGCTAGGGAAAACAAGTACGCGATATTTCATGAAAAAGAGAGATGAGCTTAAGCAGTTGAACGATATTCTGAAAAAGCAGCATCCTGAACAAGCGGTGAGGAATTCAAAAGATGAATTGCAGCAGCATGAAAAAAGTTTGCGGAGAGTCATGGAAGCCATCTATCGGCAGAAATCTCAGCAGTTCGTTCATCTTACAGCCACTTTGTCGGCCCTCAGCCCATTAAAAATCATGGAACGGGGCTATGGATTGGTTTTTGCTGAGGATGAGACGTTAGTGAAAAGTACACAGCAAGTATCAAAAGGGGATAAAATAGCCGTTTCCATAAAAGATGGAACGCTTGAATGTGAAATTAAAGAAATAAAGGAGCGAATTGAACCATGACAAAAAAACAAGAAGCTACATTTGAAGAAGCAATGGAGAATCTCGAGAAAATCGTAGAACAGTTGGAAGAAGGCGACGTGCCCTTGGAAGAAGCGATCTCCATTTATAAACAAGGAATGGATTTATCAAGGCTTTGCCACTCCAAGCTTAAGGCGGTTGAAGATCAGTTGACTCAAATCTTACGCGAAGACGGGGAACTTGAAAACTTCGTTGTACAGGAGGAAGAATAACATGGGTACTGCGTCCTTTGAAATGTTTTCTAAAGAATATAAGGCGGTTATAGAACGGGAAATCGTGGAATATGTCAATAAACTTAATGCGCCGGCAGTGGTCAAAGAAGCCATGATCTATTCATTGGAGGCAGGCGGTAAACGGATTCGCCCATTATTGGTCTTTGCGGTTCTGGAGGCCTTTGGGAAAAACTTGAGGATGGGGATTCCTGCAGCGGCTGCCATTGAAATGATCCATACATATTCTTTGATTCATGATGATCTTCCGGCGATGGATGATGATGATCTCCGACGCGGAAAACCGACGAACCATAAAGTGTTCGGTGAGGCGGTAGCGGTACTGGCAGGAGATGCCCTCCTTACATATAGCTTTCAATTGGTGACGGATATGATTGATCCCGAGGTAACGGCTGAAATGAAACTGAACCTTGTAAGTGAAATTGCTAAGTCTGCCGGAGCCGAAGGGATGGTTGGAGGTCAAGTTGCCGATATGGAAGGTGAAAATAAACAGTTGACCCTTCAGGAATTGGAGTATATCCATGAACATAAAACAGGAAAGCTAATGACTGCAAGCATCATTTCCGGTGCTATATTAGCCGGAGCGAATGAAGAACAGCACCTGAATTTACGGGACTTTGCATATCACCTGGGGCTTGCTTTTCAAATTCGGGATGATATTCTGGATATTGAAGGGTCAGTCGAGTTGATCGGCAAGCCGATTGGCAGTGATGTAGGAAATCACAAAAGCACATATCCTTCTTTACTTACGCTTCAAGGGGCAAAGGAAAAGTTGGAGCATCATGTTGGACTTGCTCATGCCGCGTTAGGAAAAACAAACTTACAAACGGGTTTGTTGAATGAACTAACTGATTTAATAGCGAACCGTAACCATTGATTGTGGCTAAATTTGTTATCAATTGAAGTTTTATGGTATACTCATTGTGCAAAAATAGGTGAAAATCATCATGAATTTTTTTATTGAGATACGTGATAAAATAGGTATAATTAAGCCGCCGAAATCACCTGGGTGTTGGCGGCTATTTTTTAACTTAAAACCAATTTTTCGGTCAAGTCTTCCATAGCCCTCTTTTATGAGGCTTTGTTTATGCTTACAACCGAGAATGACAGAAAGTGAGTGGTCCTGTTTGGATCTTCTATCTATAAAAGACCCTTCTTTTTTGAAGAAGATGAATAATGAAGAACTAGTCGAGTTAAGTGCGGACGTACGTAAATTCCTTGTGGAAAAATTATCGGTTACCGGTGGGCATATTGGTCCCAATTTAGGTGTAGTCGAATTGACTATAGCCTTGCATAAAGAATTCGACAGTCCGAATGATAAAATTTTATGGGATGTCGGGCATCAATCATATGTCCATAAAATCCTGACTGGCAGAGCTGGAGAGTTCGATACCTTAAAGAAATATAAAGGTCTTTGCGGCTTTCCTAAAATGATTGAAAGTCCTCATGATGTTTGGGAAACCGGTCATAGTTCCACTTCCCTTTCGGCTGCAATGGGAATGGCAGCTGCACGTGATATCAAAGGTGAAAAAAGTTTTATTTTACCTGTCATCGGGGACGGAGCCCTTACAGGCGGAATGGCGCTTGAAGCTTTGAATCATATCGGGGATGAAAAAAAGGACATGATCGTTATCCTGAATGATAATGAAATGTCGATTGCCCCTAACGTAGGTGCCCTGCACACGATTTTAGGAAGATTGAGGACAGCGGGTAAATATAAATGGGCAAAAGATGAAATGGAGTTGCTTTTGAAAAAAATCCCTGCAGTTGGAGGGAAACTTGCGGCTACTGCTGAACGGTTGAAGGACAGCATGAAGTACTTATTGGTCTCGGGGATCTTTTTCGAAGAACTCGGTTTCACATACCTTGGACCAGTTGATGGTCATAACTATGAAGAACTGTTAGAGAATTTAAGATATGCCAAGAAAACGAAAGGACCCGTTCTGCTGCATGTCATCACGAAAAAAGGAAAGGGCTATTCCCCGGCCGAGTTGGATACAACAGGGAATTGGCATGGGACAGGCCCATACAAGATCGAGACAGGTGATTTCGTAAAATCCCCTAGTAAAGGTCCTGCTTGGAGCGCTCTTGTAAGCGATACGGTCAGCAGGCTCGCACGTGAAGATGAGCGGATTGTCGCGATTACACCAGCAATGCCCGTAGGGTCAAAATTGGTGGGCTTTTCACGAGAGTTCCCAGAGCGTTTCTATGATGTAGGAATTGCCGAGCAGCATGCTGCCACTTTTGCAGCTGGATTGGCAACGCAAAAAATGAAACCATTCCTTGCCATTTATTCAACCTTCCTGCAAAGGGCGTATGACCAAGTGGTGCATGATATCTGTCGTCAGAATTTAAACGTATTCATAGGGATTGACCGTGCCGGATTGGTTGGTAACGATGGTGAAACTCATCAAGGGGTTTTCGATATTGCTTTCTTACGCCATATTCCAAATATAGTTTTGATGATGCCGAAGGATGAAAACGAAGGTCAGCATATGGTCAATACGGCCCTAAGCTATAATGATGGCCCGATTGCTATGCGTTTCCCTCGCGGTAATGGCTGGGGAGTTGTGATGGATACCGAATTGCAGCAGATACCAATCGGTTCATGGGAAGTTCTGAAAGAAGGAACGGATGCTGCCATCTTAACATTCGGCACAACGATTCCTATGGCTCTTGAAGCGGCAAAACAGCTAGAGAAAGAGGATTATTCCGTTAAGGTGATCAATGCCCGGTTCATCAAGCCGTTGGATGAGAACATGTTAAGCAGTCTCCTTGGTGAGAAAATGCCTATCTTGACTATAGAAGAAGCGGTTCTTCAAGGTGGCTTTGGCAGTTCTGTACTTGAATATGCTCATGATCAAGGGTTCTATGGGGCTATTATCGATCGCATGGGCATCCCTGACTATTTCATTGAACATGGCAGTGTCGATGAACTTCTTGAAGAAATCGGTTTAACGACTGAGACAGCCATTAAAAAGATTAAAATGATAACACTCAAAAAAGAAAAAAGGGCCTGACAATATGAAAGTAATGAAAGAAAGAGTAGATGTAGTACTTGTAGAACAAGGATTGGCCGATACACGTGAAAAAGCGAAGCGTATGGTTATGGCCGGTCTTGTCTACGCGAATGAAGAGAGGTACGAAAAACCGGGGGAAAAAGTTCCGGTCGATCTCGAATTTACGATTAAAGGTAAAGTTATGCCTTACGTTTCAAGAGGCGGGCTTAAACTTGAGAAGGCCTTAAAAGAATTCGACTTACAGGTGAACGGGAAAATCCTCCTTGATATCGGATCATCGACTGGGGGATTCACGGATTGCGCCTTGCAAAATGGTGCCACCATGTCCTATGCACTTGATGTAGGCTATAATCAACTTGCCTGGAAGCTTAGGCAGGATGAGCGGGTAAAAGTAATGGAACGGACCAATTTCCGCTACGTTACACCTGCTGATCTGGATGGAGAGATGCCAAACTTTGCAAGCATTGATGTTTCGTTCATCTCGCTCACGTTAATTTTACCGGTGCTAAAAACCCTGCTTGTTCCGAAAAGCGACGTCGTTGCCCTAGTTAAACCGCAATTCGAAGCCGGGAAGGATCAAGTGGGTAAAAAGGGGATTGTTCGCGATCCCAAAATCCATAAACAAGTGTTGGATAAGATCATTTCCTTTGCAAAAAAAGAAGGCTACGATATTTTGGATGCCTCCTTCTCACCGATTACCGGCGGCGATGGAAATATTGAATTTTTGCTTCACTTATACTGGCAAGGGTCAAAAGAAGATGGAGCGATATTGCTTTCTAAAACGATTGATGACATCGTTGGAGAAGCCCATGCCCAGTTTAAAAAAGAATAGCTGGAACTTTGTATGGCTCCTTTGGCTGATTGGTTGGCTAAAAGGAGCTTTTTACCTTTAAAAGAGGGTTGAAAGCACTTGAATGATTGGAGGAAGGCTACACAAATAGGTAAGAACAAAAAATAGTCTTGTTATGCAAATTAGAGAAAAAGTTGTACAATTGCATAAAAATCCGATAACATTAATATTAACCACTTATGAGAGCGGTCTATTTGCACGTACGGATGAACCGAAGCAATCCCATATTGGTCAGCCTGTCTAAGCCTGTTATGAAATGGATAATTTTTATAATTAAATGAGCAACAGTTGAGAAGAGGTGCTTCTACTTATGAATAAAGGACAACGACATATAAAAATAAGAGACATAATAACGAACAATGATATTGAAACCCAGGATGAACTGGTTGAAGAGCTGAAATTTGCTGGGTACAATGTAACTCAAGCCACGGTATCAAGGGATATTAAAGAGCTTCACCTTGTAAAGGTTCCGTTAACGGATGGAAGGTATAAATACAGCTTGCCTGCCGACCAACGTTTCAATCCACTTCAAAAATTAAAGAGAATCCTGGTTGATGCTTTTGTACGCATCGATGCGGCCAATAATTTGCTTGTCATGAAAATGCTCCCTGGTAATGCACAGGCGATCTGTGCACTAATTGATAATTTAAATTGGCAAGAAATACTCGGGACGATCGGCGGCGATGATACTTGTTTAATTATCTGCCGTTCTGAGGAAGATGCAAAGATCATTTCCGGCAAATTCTTGGACATGCTCTAATAATTTTGTGAGGTGACCCAGTTTGTTAACAGAACTATCGATTAGGAATTTTGCGATCATAGACAGCCTGTCCGTATCTTTTGAGAAAGGCTTGACTGTCTTGACCGGAGAAACAGGGGCAGGGAAATCAATTATCATAGATGCCGTTCATCTATTGGTTGGGGGACGTGGCTCGGCAGAGTTCATTCGGCATGGAGAGTCGAAGGCCGAAATAGAAGGATTATTTCAGATTGAAGATGAGTCGCATCCCGTCTTTGCCAAGGCAGAAGAATTTGGCTTGGATATGAATGATGGGATGGCCATTCTTCGAAGGGATATCTCACTCAGTGGCAAAAGCGTATGCAGGGTAAATGGTAAACTTGTGACGATTGCCATTTTACGTGAAATAGGCCGGACACTGATCGATATTCATGGTCAGCATGAACATCAGGAATTGATGGATGAACGACTGCATCTTCCGCTGCTGGATCAGTTCGGCGGTGAAAAAATCGCCTCGGCACTCACTGAATACCAAAAACTATATAAACGTTATGAAACCGCTTCTAAACAATTGAATGGTTTAAGCCAAAATGAACAGCAAATGGTCCACCGCCTTGATTTGATTCAATTTCAATTCGATGAAATCCATAAAGCTGATTTGAAACTTAACGAAGATGAAGAATTGATGGAAGAGCGGAAGAAAATTAATAATTTCGAAAAAATCCATGAAGCGCTGCAAACCAGTTATAATGCTTTAAATGGTGAGCAACATGCAATTGATTGGCTTTCCGTAGCCATGAATAACCTGGAGGAAGCGGCAGGGCTTGATGAGGGATTAAAAAACAGCTCCGAGACCGTTTCAAATAGTTACTTTCTTCTTGAAGAGGCAGTGTCAAACATCCGGGATCAATTGGACTCTTTGGATTATGATACCGAACGTGTTGAATTCATTGAAAGTCGCCTTAATGAAATAAATCAATTAAAACGCAAATACGGGAGGACCATCGAGGAAATCCTTGAATATGGTGCTGGTATCGAAGAAGAAGTTGAAAAACTGCAAAATAGGGAAACCCATATTGCGAAGCTTGAAAAGGAAATAAAATCGATTAAGGCTGATTTAATTGTTGAAGCAAAGAATCTGTCTGATCTTCGTCAGACATTCGCTTTGCAGTTAACAAAAAAAATTCATCAGGAATTAAAAGATTTATACATGGAAAAAACAATTTTCGAACCACATTTCCTTCAAACGGCTTATACTTTCGATGAGTTGTCAGATAGGGGCATTAATCAAACAGGCCTGGATAATATGGAATTTTATATTTCCACCAATCCAGGAGAACCGTTGAAACCTCTTTCTAAAATTGCATCGGGTGGAGAGTTGTCGAGGATCATGTTGGCTTTGAAAAGCATTTTCTCCAAGCATCAGGGCATTACGTCCATTATTTTCGATGAAGTGGACACCGGTGTAAGCGGACGGGTTGCGCAATCCATTGCCGAAAAGATCTATAAAGTGGCAACGGGATCTCAAGTTCTGTGCATATCCCATCTACCACAGGTGGCAGCAATGGCGGATACTCACCTTTTCATCGCGAAAAATGTGAAGGCTGGGCGGACGAATACCTCTGTAAAACCACTTATAGAAACGGAAAAAATAAAAGAAATTGGCAGGATGATTTCAGGTGTCGAGATTACGGACTTGACGAAGCAGCATGCCAATGAATTAATTCAGCTGGCCAAAAGGCTGAAGATCACATCTTGATAGGCCCACAAGAAGATTATTTAAAATTCTAATAAGCATTCATTGTAAAGCTATCCAAAAACGGATAGCTTTTATTTTTTGCTCCTGTTATAAATGACTGTCATGAGGGCTAAATTAAAGGTGTAGCCATAAAGTTTCAGAGAGCGAGGAGAGTGAATGGATTGAAATTTTTATGGATAAACAGGATCATCGGTGGAATTCTCCTTGTTTCGCTATTAACATTAGGGTTATACCAGCCATCTCGTGAATATTTTTTAATTCCAAATCATCTTGTACTATTTGAAGGAAGTCAATATAGTATTTCCAAATCATTACCTGTTTCTGCAAAAGCTTCGGGTTCCAGTGATGGGATTTCGCTTCATGATGAACAAGCTTCGATCACGCTTGGTGCCGAGAAACCAGGTACGAATGAAGTTTTACTTGATGTAGCGGGCTTGCCTGCCAAAAAGGTTGACATTAGGGTGTTAAAAGACTTTAAAGTCATGCCTGGAGGCCAATCCATTGGCGTTAAGCTTAATACTCTCGGAGTGCTCGTAGTAGGTCATCATCTAATTGATACTACACAAGGGAAAAAATCACCAGGAGAGAAAGCGAAAATCGAAATTGGTGATATTATTACAGAAATCAATGGTCAGACGATAAAGAAGATGGGGGATGTAACCCCTTTTGTTCAGCAGGCAGGTGAAAAGGGAGAAGCGTTGAATCTTGTCATCAATCGGGATAATGAAGTGCTTCATAGTACCCTTTTACCTTTAAAAGATAAGAATGAAGGAATATACAAATTAGGTTTGTATATCCGTGATTCGGCAGCTGGTATCGGAACGATGACGTTTTATCACCCGGATTCAAAAAAATATGGGGCTTTGGGACATGTCATTTCCGATATGGATACAAAAAAGCCGATTGTTGTAAAGGACGGGCAGATTGTTCAATCGACGGTCACTTCCATTGAAAAGGGAAGCAATGGTGATCCTGGGGAAAAATTGGCACGCTTTTCTTCTAATAAAGAAAAAATAGGAAATATTAATCGCAATAGTCCCTTTGGGATTTTTGGGAAATTAAATCAAGATTTTAAAAACGGCGTTAATGACAAGGCACTCCCCATCACTCTTTCCCATGAGGTAAAGGAAGGACCAGCAAAAATCCTGACAGTGGTGGATGGTTCTAAAGTAGAGGAATTCGATGTGGAAATCGTCAGTTCCATTCCACAAAAGTTTCCTGCGATCAAAGGAATGGTCTTAAAAGTGACGGATAAAGAATTGCTTCAAAAAACGGGTGGGATCGTTCAGGGTATGAGCGGCAGTCCTATCATACAAAATGGGAAATTAATCGGTGCAGTCACCCATGTATTTGTTAATGATCCTACTAGTGGGTATGGAGTCCATATCGAATGGATGTTAAACGAAGCCGGTATTAATATATACGACAAAGATAATTATGAAAAGGCAAGTTGAAGAAACCGGGTATCCTTTTGGATGCCCCTTTTTAATGGGGAGCGGTGATTGGCAATAATAAGGGATGGCAATGGTTTAAATATGAAATATAAAAAATAGAGGATTTTTTGAAACGATGTGATAAAATGATAACGATATGAAGATTTTTCGACAATCGGTTTATTCGAATAGCAAACGAAGTCGAAAACAAGAGATATCCGGAGAATAATATTGAATTCCTTATATTTTTTCAAAAATAAAAGGAATTTAGTTTCCATTGTCGAAAAGTTCAATTACAATAGAATTTAGTCATATAGAAAAAAAGACCAATTGTAGTTGAGGAGGAAATCAAGCGTGAAAAAAATTAAGGTGTGCGTTGTAGACGATAATAGAGAACTTGTTGGCCTTCTGGAAGAATACATTTCAGCACAGGAAGACATGGAAGTGATTGGGGTGGCACATAACGGACAAGATTGCTTGGGGATGCTTGAAAGCGTTGATCCGGATATATTGATCCTCGATATTATCATGCCTCATTTAGATGGGTTAGGTGTACTTGAAAAACTTCGTGAAGTAAAACGGGGTGCTATGCCTAATGTAATTATGCTTACTGCCTTTGGTCAAGAAGATGTCACGAAAAAAGCAGTTGATTTGGGCGCGTCTTATTTTATCCTAAAGCCTTTTGATATGGAAAATCTGGCTAATCATATTCGTCAGGTGAGCGGTAAAGGCCAGGCTGTTTTAAAAAATCATAGTCAGTTTAGCTATCGTCCCCAAAATGAACCAAAGCCGAAAAACCTTGATGCCAGCATTACAAGCATCATTCACGAAATTGGAGTGCCTGCACATATTAAGGGCTATTTGTATTTAAGGGAAGCCATATCCATGGTATACAATGATATTGAACTATTGGGATCGATCACCAAAGTTTTATATCCGGATATCGCCAAAAAATACAATACAACGGCAAGCCGAGTTGAACGTGCGATTCGACATGCAATTGAAGTGGCCTGGAGCCGTGGCAATATAGAATCCATTTCATCTTTATTCGGTTATACGGTCAGTATGACTAAGGCTAAACCTACCAATTCCGAATTCATAGCAATGGTTGCTGATAAGCTTCGCCTTGAACATAAAGCATCTTGACAGGGGTAGGGGCGTTGATTTGACGGCAATTTGGACGGGAATTTAACCGTGAATTTATCGCCAACTCCGGTAAACTTTGCGGTGGAATACCAATAAAGACTGATCGTATTTGGTAGATAAACCAGTCAGACTACGAGTCAGTATATAGGAAAATTCCGCAGTCGTCCAAACTGGGCGGCTATTATTTTCGCGTAAGGGGTTGGTACTTATGTCCATCCGTAATCGATTGAATGAATTACGTCATGATCTTCGTATGACCCAAACGGAATTTGCCGCATTTATAGGGCTAATATCAGTGTAACCGTTACGAAAGGAAGCCCGCGAACCTACGCTCGACAAAGCCATGCTCAATAGCGAAAGGCTCGGTATGACGGTAAACGAAATATTTTATAGGGAAAAATCATGACGTCCATTGCTGGGCGTTTTTTTTTATGCCTTAGTCTTGTCAACTCCGTTTAATTTTGTTAGGCCGCGACTTGGAACGTCCGATATGAAAACGGAGAAAGACAAAGATGTTCGACCAACTCTATGCGTAAAAAAGCCCCGACAATTAGCGGATCATTCCGTAAGGTCGGGGCTTTTTCTTGAACAAACGAAAGTGCTATACTGCTGATTTAATTCGTCACGATGCTTTCAAGTGGTATATGGGTGTTCAAACATAAACTTTAGGGTACGGGGATAGTCAAAAGGGACCTAAATAGTCCCTTTTGATTAATAAAATAATCGATGTGCTCGGTTATACAGACTATTAAAAGTTTTCTTTGACAAATTCTGCTTCTTGTTCAGGAGTAAGAACTCCGGTAGCTTTACCAACATTTCCATTTTGGGCACCCCAAAGGTAGTTGTGATCTTCCACTATATTTTCGAAGTTTCCTTCTTTCCAGTTTCCTGCGATTCTCAGCAATTCTCTTTTAAGTGTGAAGCCGATGTCAATATCTTTAATAAATGCATAAACGACATTAATGTTTTCGGGAGTCATCTCAAGGTTATACCATTTTTCTTCAGAAATTACTTTTTGATGAGTCATACTATGCATCGTTTTCATCACGTCTTTTGCAGTTGAAGCCGGGCCAAGACCTAATTCATATAGAACTTGTTCATATTCTGAAGTTTGTTCTTCCATATCCTTATCTTTCTTAATTTTCCCCTTAACATCCATAACAGCAATATCAGTATTTGGTTGATTATGCGTTGCTTCATACTTTTTAGCATTCTGCTGTAATGTTATTACCACTGCAAGAACGGCTGCAGCAACTATAACTGAAACCACTGACCATCTAAATTTATTCATGATAAGTTCCTCCGAGTCATAGTTCAATTATTCACTCATTTCAATTACAACCTTTTATGGATAAGCTAACCAGTATTATATTAACATAAAATATTCACAAATAATCGTGAAACAATGATGTAGCCATATAGGCAAATATAAATGGAAACCAATACAGAGTATCCTGAGACTACTGGTGACTAAATGAACAGGCGCATTGGCGATACGTCCGTATAAGTAAAAAAAGCGACTGCAATTGGTCACCTCCCTGCTTATATATAGTCGTCCACGTGCATTTTAGTGTTGCCTTTTTCGAAAAGGTTTTCCGGTAAATGATATGGATGAAAATAATCTTCCGTTTCTTTTCATAAAATTGGGGATATAACGATTTTTGGAGAGGTGGCAGATTTCATCATGACCTTAATCTTTGCTCATCGAGGCTCAGCAGGTACCCATCCGGAAAATACGATGTCGGCCTTCAAAGAAGCAGCCCGTGTTGGGGCAGACGGAATTGAAACGGATGTCCAGCTCTCGAAAGATGGAGAAGTAGTCATCATTCACGATGAAAAGCTCGATCGGACAACGAATGCCTCAGGGTATGTGAAAAATCGGACCTTAATGGAGTTGAAAACTCTCAATGCGTCCTCAAATTATAAAGGTAAATGGGGTAAAGAAAAAATTCCGACACTTGAAGAACTATTGATATGGCTCAACAATAATCAGCTTTTTTGCAATATTGAATTGAAAAACACGCTTTTTCCGTATCCAGGCTTAGAAGAGAAAGTCATAAGGCTCATCCGTGCCTACCAAATGGAAGAAAGGATCATTCTTTCTTCTTTCAATCATTATAGCTTGGTTCATTGCCACCGATTGGCACCTGAAATGGAAACGGCACCGCTTTATAGGGATGGGCTGTACATGCCGTGGATTTATGCCAAGGCAATAGGAGGGAGCGCCATCCATCCAAATATCCGGGTTGCCCCTGATGTCATTATTCGAGCATCGTTAAGCATGGGTGTTCCTGTACGGCCCTATACCATTAATAAAGAAGCTGAGATGAAGCGTTTATACAAACTGGGGTGCAGCGGCATCATAACCGATTTTCCCGAGGCAGCCGTACGGATCAGAGAAGGATTGAAATCAAAATAAAGAAAGAAGGTGCCAATTCTTACATGGCACCTTCTTTTTGCGCATTAAAATTTATTGAATCTGCTTTGAACCTTATTTTGTTTTCGATCTCGATGAAGGACGAAGCCGGCGATGAAGGCTATCCCGCCAATTGTGATAAGCAGGCCGATTAAAAATTGCAACCATAGGACTGGATAGGGAGGCTGTAAAATGCCGAACACCATGTCCCTCATTATTTTTATGCCATAGGCAGCAAATGCCCCGGGAATAAAAAGAATCAAAAAAGCGATCAAACGTTTCATGCGGTCAAATCCCTTCCGAAAATTCCGTCTTTTAAAAATGATAAAGGATATAAAATATTTGTCAAGTTTCGGGAAACTAGAAAATGACTGGAAGGGGTTGACTGTTTTAAAGGGATATCAATATGGTAAAATGAGAGGGTGTGGAGTATGAAAAAAATTGCAGAGATGAATCTTTTAATGGGGTAAATAAATCATAAGGGGGGATGGCTCATGCAAAAAGTCATGATAGTAGGGGGAGGAGTGGGAGGGACGACCGTGTTGAAACTCCTTTCGGAAAGCGAAGTATTCTCAATTGTTTGTATGGCTGATACGAATGGATCCGCAGAAGGGATGCTTGCAGCAAAAGAACGAAGGATTCCTACAGTGACTAATTGGAGCAAGGGATTGGATGGGGATTTGGATATCATTTTTGATACGACTGGAGATCCGTCTGTCTATAATGAGATAAAAAGGGATATGCATGATCAAACGATACTCATTCCTGGAAGTGTCGCCCACATCATGACGAAGTTGTTTGAAGAGAAAAATCGTTTAATAAATAAATTGGAGAATGCTTCGGCAAAAATGGACCTGATCCTGAATACGACCAGTGAAGGGATGGTGGTGATTGATCAGGATGGATTCATCATCATGTTCAATGATAGTGCCGAACGAGCATCTGATACAAAACGTGTGGACGCGATTGGCAGACATATTAAAGATATCTTCCCTACAACTGGATTGCTTCGAGTGATGGAAATGAACAAAAAAGAAGTAAATCAGGAGATCACCCTTTCTAATGGGATGGAACTCATAACGACAAGGATTCCTCTGGTAAATGCCGATAAGGAAATCATCGGGGCTTTTTCCGTGTTAAGGAATAAAACGGAAGCTGTACAATTGGCGGAGCAGATCACTGATTTAAAAGAGATACAGACAATGCTCCAGGCGATCATTCAATCCAGTGATGAAGCCATATCTGTCGTGGATGATCAAGGGAGGGGACTATTGATCAATCCGGCCTATACAAGAATCACCGGCTTGACAAAGAACCAAGTGATTGGTAAGCCAGCATCCATCGATATTTACGAAGGTGAAAGTATGCATATGAAAGTGCTGCAGACGAAAAAGCCTGTTCGGGGTGTCAATATGCGTGTCGGGCCAAAACATAAGGAAGTGATTGTGAATGTAGCTCCAATCATTGTGGATGGGTGTCTGAAAGGGAGTGTTGGCGTCATTCATGATGTATCGGAAATTCAAGCCTTGACTCATGAATTGAATCGGGCGAGACAGATTATCCGGACATTGCAGGCTAAATATTCCTTTGATGATATAATAGGAGCCTCCGAAGAGATGAAGCTTCCCATTGAGCAGGCGAAATTATCGGCAAGGACACCGGCTACTGTCTTATTGAGAGGGGAATCAGGGACAGGCAAAGAGTTATTTGCACACGCCATCCATAATGCAAGCGATAGGAGATTCAATAAATTCGTACGTGTAAACTGCGCGGCGATCTCGGAAGCATTACTGGAAAGTGAACTGTTCGGTTATGATGAGGGAGCGTTTACAGGTGCAAGCAGAGGCGGAAAGGTCGGTTTTTTTGAAGAGGCAAATCAAGGGAGCATCTTATTGGACGAAATTGGTGAATTACCAGCGAACATCCAAGCAAAATTACTGAGGGTTTTACAAGAGCGGGAAATCATCAGAGTGGGGGGAACAAAGCCGATTCCCATCAATGTCCGGGTTATAGCCGCTACGAATATCAATCTTGAACAGGCGATAGCAAGCGGATCATTCAGGGAAGACTTATATTTTAGACTGAACCGCATGCCGATTTTCATTTCTCCTTTACGAAAACGTAAAGAAGATTTAAGAGAATTGGCGGAGCATTTAATTCATAAAATCAATCAGGAGTATGGACGGAGCATAGAGGGAATCACTGCAGAAGCTATACATAAGATGCAAATTTATAACTGGCCAGGGAATGTGAGGGAACTGGAAAATATTTTAGGACGGGCGATCATTTTCATGAAATTGAACGAGACGATCATTGATGTACAGCATATTCCGGACTTTATCGAATCGATTCCAATAATACAGGAGAAAGACTCAATGGTGCCATCTGGTTACGTATCGGGCAGACCGCTCTCGGAGATAATAGACCAGTATGAAGCAAAAATCATTCAGCAAGCTATAAATACACACAAGGGAAATAAAACACTTACGGCAAAAGCGCTGGGGATATCGGTTAGAAATCTATATTATAAAATGGAAAAATTCGAACTGTGAATATATTTGCATGCTAAAAATTGCGCACTATGAAAAAAACTGCGTGGAATATTCTGATTTATTTTAATTTAAGTGTAAGTCCACTTCTAACATGAAATTTTTTTAAATTTGGTATAGGCTATAGTTGTTCACCTTATTAACCAGCATCTCCTTTTTTTGGTTAAAAAGGCTCTCGCATTTCAATTTATTGGCATGTTATTTGCATATTTAATGGTACATGGATTTTTCACGGGAACCATTCCCAATGGGGAAAATAACATGTGATTAGCGGATTTCATTTAAAAAGAACGTAGTAACCAGTAAGAATGAGGAGTAATGCATATCCTCATATCTGACACGACTTAAAACATCTAGGGAGGATTCCTTTATGGAAATTTTTAAATATCTTGAGAAGTATGACTACGAACAACTGCTGTTCTGTCAGGATAAACAATCGGGTTTGAAAGCGATTATTGCCATTCATGATACGACATTGGGACCTGCACTTGGCGGCACACGGATGTGGACGTATGCTTCTGAAGAAGATGCCATAGAAGACGCTTTAAGGCTTTCAAAAGGAATGACATATAAGAACGCAGCTGCCGGCTTGAATCTAGGCGGAGGAAAAACCGTCATCATCGGCGATCCGCGCAAGGATAAAAATGAAGAAATGTTCCGAGCATTCGGTAGGTATATCCAAGGGCTTAATGGACGTTATATAACAGCTGAAGATGTAGGGACGACGGTCGAGGATATGGATCTCATCCATGAGGAAACGGATTTTGTCACTGGGATTTCCCCTGCATTCGGTTCTTCAGGTAACCCGTCCCCTGTAACTGCTTATGGTGTATACCGCGGTATGAAAGCTGCTGCAAAAGAAGCATTCGGCACAGATTCTTTAGAAGGCAAGGTAGTAGCAGTCCAGGGCGTCGGGAATGTAGCTTATAACTTATGCCGTCACCTTCATGAGGAGGGCGCTAAGCTGATCGTTACGGATATCAATAAAGATAGTGTGGCCCGTGCGGTTGAATCCTTTGGGGCGATAGCAGTGAATCCTGATGAAATTTATGGGGTTGAATGTGATATCTATGCTCCATGTGCATTAGGGGCTGTCATAAATGATCAAACAATCAATAAAATCAAGGCGAAAGTCATTGCAGGTGCAGCCAATAATCAATTGAAGGAAGCTGTTCATGGTGATCAAATACATGAAAAAGGTATCATATATGCTCCTGATTATGTAATTAATGCAGGTGGAGTCATCAACGTTGCTGATGAGCTTTTAGGGTATAATCGGGAAAGAGCCCTTAAGAAAGTGGAAACGGTTTATGATACCATTGAACGAGTCATTGAGATTGCAAAACGTGATCAAATTCCAACCTATAAAGCAGCTGATAGGATGGCAGAAGAGCGAATTGCACGTATGAGGAACTCCAGGAGTCAATTTTTACAAAATGAAAAGCATATTTTGAATGGTCGAAAATGATTTTAGTAGTACAAGATTTTAATTCCTGTGTTTTTTTAACGAAACACAGGAATTTTCAACATTGATAACGTAATAAACATAATACAAGTAAAAACGGTGACTATCTTTTATTAGTGAGGAGGAGTGGTTTTGGCTGAAGAATTTGACCTAGTTATCCTCGGAGGAGGAACAGGCGGGTATGTTGCAGCAATAAGGGCTGCTCAATTAGGATTGAAAACGGCTGTCGTGGAGAAAGGCAAGCTCGGCGGAACGTGTCTACATAAAGGCTGTATCCCTTCGAAAGCACTTTTACGGAGTGCGGAGGTTTATCAGACTGCAGTGAAAAGTGAGGAATTCGGTATAGTTACCGGGGATGTAAAGGTAGATTTTCTTAAGGTGCAGGAAAGAAAGAATAAAGTGGTTGATCAACTCTATAAAGGCGTTCAACACTTGATGAAACAAGGAAAGATAACGGTTTATGAAGGGATAGGACGGATTCTTGGTCCATCGATATTTTCACCGATGCCTGGGACAATTTCCGTGGAAATGAACAATGGCAGTGAAAATGAAATGCTTATTCCTCAGAATGTCATCATTGCTACCGGTTCGCGTCCGAGGACACTGCCTGGTTTACAGATTGATGGGGAATTGGTGCTAACTTCCGATGAAGCCCTAAACCTTGAGAGCCTGCCAAAATCAATCATTATTGTAGGTGGTGGAGTTATCGGCATTGAATGGGCTTCGATGCTGAATGATTTTGGTGTGGATGTGACAGTGCTTGAATATGCAGATAGAATCATACCGACTGAAGATCACGATATTTCTAGTGAAATGCTTAGACTTCTAACAAAAAAAGGCGTCAAATTCGTTACAGGTGCCAAAGTATTATCGGAAACCCTGAAAACGGATGTTTCAGTTTCCATTTCTGCTGAAGTAAAAGGTTCGGTAGAGGAATTCACAGCTGAAAAAATGCTGGTTTCCGTAGGAAGATCAGCAAATGTTGAAGGGATCGGCCTGGAAAATACAGAAATTGTGAAGGAAAATGGTTTTATTGAAACAAATGAGTTCTTCCAAACGAAGGAAACACATATCTATGCGATTGGTGATTGTATAGGCGGTTTGCAGTTGGCTCACGTTGCCTCCCATGAAGGAATTACAGCCGTTGAACATATGGCAGGTAAAAAGCCGGAACGGATCGATTATTCACTGATTTCAAAATGTGTGTATTCAAGCCCTGAAGCTGCAAGTGTCGGTTTGACGGAAGAACAGGCAGAAAAGGAAGGCTATGAGCTTAAAGTGGGAAAATTCCCATTCCGTGCAGTTGGTAAGGCCTTGGTATTCGGGGAAGCCGATGGTTTTGTCAAAATCATTGCAGATAAGAAAACGGATGATATCCTTGGCGTTCATATGATAGGACCACATGTTACGGATATGATTTCTGAAGCAGGGCTTGCAAAAGTGCTTGATGCGACACCTTGGGAGATAGCAAAAACAATTCATCCGCATCCAAGTCTTTCTGAAGCAATTGGCGAGGCGGCGCTTGCAGTCGATGGACTTGCCATTCATTCATAAAGAATAAGGTCAGGAGGTTTTATGATGGTAGAAAAACGTCATGAGCAATTAGGCTTAAATGAGGAAACGGTTTTAGATATGTACCGGACAATGCTTTTGTCCCGCAGGATTGATGAACGGATGTGGCTGTTAAACCGGTCCGGAAAAATTCCTTTTGTGATTTCCTGTCAAGGGCAAGAGGCAGCGCAAGTAGGGGCAGCGTTTGCACTGGATCGGCAAAAGGATTATGTACTTCCTTATTATCGGGATGTGGGTGTGGTACTTACCTTCGGGATGACCGCAAAAGACTTGATGCTATCTGGTTTTGCGAAAGAAGAAGATCCCAATTCCGGCGGACGCCAAATGCCTGGACATTTTGGTCAAAAGAAAAATAGAATCGTCACTGGTTCATCCCCTGTAACGACACAGGTGCCGCATGCAGTTGGAATTGCCCTAGCAGGGAAGATGGAAGGTAAGGATTTAGTTACATTCGTAACGTTTGGGGAAGGTTCATCAAATCAGGGCGATTTCCATGAAGGTGCCAACTTTGCAGGTGTGCATAAGCTACCGGTCATTTTCTTGTGTGAAAATAATAAATATGCCATTTCCGTGCCTATTTCGAAACAGTTATCATGTGAAAATGTTTCCGATAGGGCGATTGGCTATGGAATGCCAGGAATAACGGTGGATGGCAATGATCCATTGGAAGTGTATGCAGCCGTGAAAGAAGCGGCAGACCGTGCACGAAGGGGAGAGGGCCCTACCCTTGTTGAAACCGTTTCTTACAGGCTTACGCCTCATTCCAGTGATGATGATGACCGAAGCTACCGAACTGCGGATGAAGTGGCCGAAGCGAAAACAAAGGATTCCATAAAGACATTTGGAGCGTATTTAAGAGAAGCGGGAATCATGGATGATGATATTGAGAAACAAATGAATGATGAAGTCATGAAAATAGTGAACGAAGCAACTGATTATGCTGAAAATGCTCCATATCCGAAGGCTGAAAGTGCGATGACTCATGTGTATGCACAAAAGTAAGGGGGTAATAGAATGCCAGTGATTTCATATATAGATGCCGTAACAATGGCAATGAGGGAAGAGATGGAACGTGATTCCCGTGTATTCGTATTGGGAGAAGATGTTGGGAAAAAAGGCGGGGTCTTCAAAGCTACTAATGGTTTATACGACCAATTTGGTGAAGCCAGGGTCATTGATACCCCGCTTGCTGAATCTGCAATAGCAGGAGTGGGGATTGGAGCAGCCATGTATGGGCTACGACCAATAGCAGAAATGCAATTTGCTGATTTCATCATGCCTGCCATTAACCAAATTGTCTCAGAGGCAGCCAAAATTAGATATCGTTCTAATAATGACTGGAGCTGTCCTATCGTAATTCGTGCTCCATATGGGGGAGGAATTCATGGAGCTCTTTATCATTCACAATCGGTTGAAGCAATCTTTGCTAATCAGCCAGGGTTGAAAATTGTGATGCCTTCCACACCATATGATGTCAAGGGGTTGCTTAAAGCTGCCATTCGCGATGAAGATCCAGTGCTTTTCTTTGAACATAAACGAGCCTATCGCTTGATTAAGGGTGAAGTGCCCACTGAAGATTATGTACTTCCGATCGGAAAAGCGGATGTGAAAAGGGAAGGGGAAGACATTACGGTCATATCCTATGGACTTTGCGTGCATTTTGCCCTTCAGGCTGCAGAAAAATTAGCAGCAGATGGAATCTCTGCACATGTTCTGGACTTGCGCACCGTCTACCCTTTAGATAAGGATGCTATCATAGAGGCAGCATCTAAAACGGGAAAAGTTTTACTGGTCACCGAGGATAATAAAGAAGGCAGCATTATGAGTGAGGTCGCAGCAATCATTGCTGAGCATTGCCTTTTTGATTTGGATGCCCCGATAAAACGATTGGCAGGACCTGATGTACCTGCCATGCCATATGCACCTACGATGGAAAAACATTTTATGGTGAATCCTGATAAAGTGGAAAAAGCGATGAGGGAATTAGCTGAGTTTTAATGACTGTTAAGAAGGAGGAACGATTCATGGCTATGGAATTAATGAAGATGCCTCAACTGGGCGAAAGTGTCACAGAGGGAACCATCAGTAAATGGCTTGTAAAGCCTGGAGATCATGTAACGAAATACGATCCGTTAGCTGAAGTGATGACGGATAAAGTAAATGCTGAGGTTCCTTCTTCCTTTACCGGCATCATCAAAGAATTGAAAGCGGATGAGAACCAGACGTTGGCAGTCGGGGAAGTCATTTGCTCGATTGAAGTTGAAACGACAAAGACGGATAACGAAAATGAAGGGAAAGCGATTTCTCATGGAGAGGAAAACGCTGATGCAGCCGTAACAAGAGATATACAGCAGGCAGTGGGGGAGCCGTCAAGAAAAGCTCGCTTCTCACCGGCAGTGTTAAAACTCTCCCAGGAGCATGGGATCGACCTTTCAAAAGTAAAAGGAACGGGAAGTGAGGGGCGAATCACCCGTAAAGACTTACTGAAACTTGTTGAATCCGGAACACTTCCTAAGGCGGATGAACCTGCCGCACTATCCGATTCGACTCATGAAGAGATCGCCCCTCAAGTTAATCGTCAAACCAGTCCAGTAACAAACGTGCAGACTGTTGCAGGCGACAAGGAAATAGCGGTTACCGGCATACGTAAGGCAATTGCGTCCAATATGTTAAAAAGTAAGCACGAAATTCCGCATGCTTGGACAATGGTGGAAGTTGACGCAAGCAATATGGTAAAGTTGCGTGATAATCTCAAATCCGATTTTAAACAAAAAGAAGGATATAACTTAACGTACTTTGCATTTTTTGTAAAAGCGGTCGCTCAAGCTCTTACCGAATTTCCAGAGCTCAATTCGATGTGGGCAGGCGATAAGATCATTCAAAAGAAAGAAATCAATATATCAATAGCCGTTGCAACGGAAGATGCCCTATTTGTCCCGGTCATAAAAAATGCAGATGAAAAATCCATTAAAGGGATTGCAAGGGAGATACAAGAACTTGCATCCAAAGTGAAGGCAGGCAAGTTAAAAGCAGAGGATATGCAAGGTGGCACGTTCACTGTCAATAACACTGGCTCATTCGGTTCTGTTCAGTCCATGGGAATCATCAATTATCCACAGGCAGCTATTCTACAAGTTGAAACGATTGTAAAACGGCCAGTGGTCATCAATGACATGATTGCAGTACGAGACATGGTGAATCTCTGTTTATCACTGGATCATCGTGTTTTGGACGGACTGGTATGCGGACGTTTCCTTGCAAGAGTTAAGGAGATCATTGAAAAGATTTCCAAAGATAACACGCCGATATATTAAAAAATTAAAGGAGGATAACCTTAATGGTATCCTCTTTTTTATGGTGTGGCCGGCATGGGTCTAATCTACAGGATGTTGCTCTCGAACCATGAAGGCGGTAGTGGTGGCTTCATGCTAGGTATACTTGAATGAGCTGACCAAAGGTCAACTATGAGCAATAGATGTATGATCCTAACTGTAACAGAACATCTTTCGGTCGAAGTCAAAGAAGATCCATAAGTATTGAATCAGGGAAATACAGAACCAAAGTAAATAGAATGAGAAAACTAAGTAAGATTTAAACTGATTTGCCGTATCCCAAACCATATGGTGGTATGAGGGGTAGGGGGCTAGGCGCCTCCTTCTGCTCGATTAATCTTTACCTGTTAATGGAATAAAATTCTATTCTATGTAGAAAAACATCGACAAATTTTTTTTTTATGCTTATTATTTTATAGAGAGCTGTTCTAATACACAACTGACTATACCTCATAAAAGATAATACATTGTTGATTATTTTACTAGCTGGGCATTGGTCTTTGTAAAAAAATCATTCATCCTTATCTGTGTGCAAAACCGGACCATTTCTTGTGTTAAGGTACATTTCCTTTTATTGTTCACAAAAATGGACACTTTTTTCATTTGTTAACTCGTGAAAGCAATCTTTTCAATGATATTATCTTTTGGCATTATTTTTGCATATTGAAATAAGGAATATATTTTTATCAGATCAAATTGATGGGAGGGTGGTTTTCTTATCTAAACTGACTGAGCGTTCGTTCTCCCAAGAATGGGTAGGTCGTTTTAAACGTCAGATGATAAGAAAGCGATTACAGATGGAACTGAAAGATGTAAAAAACATTACCTTTCCTAAGCCTTCTTATGAAGAGTGGAAAGAAGCTGTGGAAGTCAGTTTAAAAGGTAAAAGTGTAGAAAAATTAAAAACGAATACATATGAGGACATTACTCTATATCCGCTCTATACAGAAAATACAGATTCGAAAAACATTGCAGCGGAATTGCCAGGATTCTTTCCTTTCACGCGCGGTACGTCTCCAGCGGGTTATTATGAAAAGCCTTGGCTTGTCGTCCAACCTGTAAGCGGTATCACAGCTGAAGAGGCAAATGATAAAATGCGTGCGTCATTCAAGCGCGGTCAAAATGTCGTGGCATACCCTGCGCGATTGCTTGCTGAGGGAGCAAGGGTTGAAAAATTGCTTAAGGATATCCCATTAAAGGAAATCCCGATTTTCATTGACCTTAAAGGAAAACAAAAAGGTTTATTCCCGCAATTTAAAGCCGTTGCAGAATCACAGAATGTCCAATTGACAGGAGTAGTTGCAGAAGATCCGATTGCAGAATGGCTCATTTGCGGTCACCTACCTGAAGATACGGACCAATATTTTGCAGAGTGGTTGAAAACGATTCAAGATTATCAAAAGGTAGGTCCAGATTTAAAGACCATCATGATTAATACATCTGTATACCATAATGGAGGAGCTAACGCCGTACAAGAAATCGCCTACGGATTATCGGCTGCCGTCCAATATATATTGGAAGGGCAAAAACAAGGACTCTCAATTACTGAAGTTTCCGAAAGAATCGTATTTTCTTTTGCAGTGGATTCCAACTACTTCATGTCAATCGCTAAATTGCGGGCGGCCAGGAGGCTATGGGCCAGTCTAGCTGAAGCCTTTGATACAGCTCCGGACTATTTTAAAATGGCCATTCATGCCGTTACATCCGAATTGACTGAAACGCTATATGATCAACACGTCAACATTCTTCGGACCACCAACCAGGCATTCGCTGCCGTCATTGGAGGCATTCAATATCTTCAAATTCATCCATTTAATCACGCAAGTGGTGAATCTGATGATTTTTCAGAAAGAATTGCCCGCAACACTCACCTGGTTTTAAAAGAAGAAACAAATATCACGTCGGTTGTCGATCCTGCAGGCGGTTCATGGTATGTTGAGCAATTAACGGATGAATTGGCTGAAAAGGCTTGGGCGAAATTCCTTGAAATCGATGAAGCAGGAGGGATCATCGAACTGGTCAAGCAGGGCATCCTCCAGAAAGAAATAGCTGAAGTTTACCAAGGAAGAGTCCTTAATGCGGCATTTAGAAAAGAAAGTATCATCGGAACGAATGTGTATCCGAATCCATCGGATAAGATTAAAACTCAACCACAGGATAACGGTGTGTCATATATGAAAGTGGTGAAGCCGGTCGATATTACGCCCATTATCTTGGAGCGGGTATCGGTTCAGTTTGAACAGATAAGACAGCGTAGTGAAACATATAAAAAAAATGATGGAACGGCTCCGACCATCGGAATGATTAATTTGAAAGACCTTAAATCCTATAAACCTCGCGCGGATTTTGTTAAGGGGCTGGTTGCGGCAGGTGGCATTGAAACAGTAGGAAGTAAAGGGTGTCAATCGATTACTGAAGCAGTCGATTTTGTTGCTACGACCAATCTTCCCATCTATTGTGTTTGTGGAAGTGATGAAGACTACTCCGAATTAGCGGCGAACATCATCAAAGAAATTAAAAAGAAATTTCCTGCAATCAACATTTATATTGCTGGCAAGCAACAAGAAGAACTGGAAATGACGCTAAGTGAGGCCGGTGTCAAAGATTCTATTCATGTTAAAACGAATGCTATAGCCATTTTAAGAGAGCTATTGCATGAGCTAGGGGTGAACTGAAATGAAAAAACCGAATTTTTCTACTATTAATCCTGCCAAGGCTGAGACTAAAGGGACGGTAGAAGCATGGAAAAAAGAAGCTGCCAAGTCTGTTGGGCTTAATATTGATGATCTCCTATTTGAAACGAATGAACAAATCAAAATCAAACCGCTTTACGTTAAAGAAGATAATCACGCATTGGAACATATGGAAAGTGTACCAGGCATCGCTCCGTTTACAAGAGGCCCCTATCCTTCGATGTATGTCAATCGTCCTTGGACGGTACGTCAGTATGCAGGTTTTTCGACTGCTGAGGAATCCAATGCGTTTTACAGACGTAACTTGGCGATGGGGCAGAAGGGGCTTTCGGTTGCCTTTGATTTAGCTACACACCGTGGTTATGACTCCGATCACCCGCGCGTTGTCGGTGATGTGGGAAAAGCGGGAGTTGCCATTGATTCCATCCTTGACATGAAGATCCTGTTCGACGGAATCCCGCTAGATCAAATGTCAGTGTCAATGACGATGAATGGTGCAGTATTACCCATTCTGGCATTTTATATCGTGACAGCTGAAGAGCAAGGCGTTACACAGGATAAGCTTTCAGGGACGATTCAAAATGATATCTTAAAGGAATATATGGTTCGGAATACGTATATCTATCCGCCAGAAATGTCCATGAAAATCATAGCAGATATTTTCGAGTATACATCCAAGTACATGCCCAAATTCAATTCCATTTCCATCTCCGGTTATCATCTGCAAGAAGCGGGTGCACCGGCGGATATTGAACTAGCCTATACGTTGGCTGATGGTCTTGAGTATGCACGTACAGGCATGAAAGCCGGCATTGATATCGATAAGTTTGCACCACGACTGTCATTCTTCTGGGCTGTAGGATTGAACTATTTCATGGAAGTGGCGAAGATGAGGGCAGCTCGTTTCATTTGGTCAAAACTGATGAAACAATTCGAACCGAAAAATAAGAAAGCGATGGCATTAAGGACTCATTCCCAAACCTCAGGCTGGAGCCTCTCCGAGCAGGATCCGTTTAACAATGTCGCACGAACCTTGATTGAAGCGCATGCTGCGGCACTTGGGCATACACAATCCCTGCATACGAACGCACTGGATGAGGCGATTGCACTGCCAACTGATTTCTCGGCCCGCATTGCCCGTAACACGCAGCTTTATTTGCAGGAGGAAACGGGAATTACAAAGGTCATCGATCCATGGGCTGGATCATACTATGTAGAATCGCTCACGAATGAACTAATAGAACGCGCTTGGGCTCACATAGAAGAAATCGAGGGTCTTGGAGGGATGGCAAAGGCAATTGAAACCGGTCTTCCTAAAATGCGAATCGAGGAAGCGGCAGCAAAACGTCAGGCTAAAATCGATTCTCAAGAGGAAACGATCGTCGGCGTCAATAAATATCGTTTGAAAAAAGAAGATCCGATTGAAATACTGGAAATTGATAATACCGCAGTTCGTGAGAGCCAGCTTAAGCGGTTGAGCGAATTAAAAGCGAAACGTGATCAGACAAAGGTGGATGAAGCCCTTCAGGCGCTATCCATGGCTGCTAGAGCAGGTGAGGGTAACCTGCTTGAGTTGGCTGTACAGGCTGCTAGAGTACGGGCGTCACTAGGGGAAATCTCTGATGCAATCGAGGAGGTGGCTGGTCGTCACAAAGCAACGATCCGTTCTATCAGCGGAGTGTATAGCTCCGCATACTCTAAAGAAGCAGAAATCGAGGAAGTCGTCCGAATGACGGAAGAGTTCCTTGAAAATGAAGGAAGAAGACCCCGTTTGTTAATGGCTAAAATGGGTCAGGACGGTCATGATCGTGGAGCTAAAGTAGTAGGAACGGGGTTTGCAGATTTAGGCTATGATGTCGATATCGGTCCATTATTCCAAACACCAGAGGAAACTGCCTTACAGGCCGTGGAAAATGATGTGCATGTAGTCGGCATGAGTTCACTTGCTGCAGGCCATAAAACATTGTTGCCGCAGCTTATGGCGGAATTGAAAAAATTGGGCCGTGAAGACATTATAGTTATCGTCGGCGGTGTCATCCCTGCACAGGATTATGATTACTTGATGGAAAATGGCGCTTCCGCCATTTTTGGACCAGGTACGGTCATTCCGCAGGCAGCGAAAAAAGTGCTTCAGGAAATATACAATCGCCTCGGTTATGAGGAAGTGGCCCAATAATGAGTGAAGACAAGAAGCCGGAATGGGTCGATCTTAACAATCAGGAAGGTTTTGCTTCATCATTAAAGCCAGGTGTGGAAATAGAAGCCAGCCATAACAAAACTTCAAAAAGTAAATTCGTCAAAAAACAAAATGTAACCATACCGATCCAAGAACTTAAAGAAGGAATCATAAAAGGGGATAGGGCCAGGCTTGCTAAAGGAATTACACTGCTTGAAAGCAATGCTCCACACCACTTTGATCCTGCGCAGGAATTGTTGCACTCCATCCTTCCCCATACCGGGGATTCGATTCGAATCGGGATTTCCGGAGTGCCAGGTGCCGGAAAAAGTACGTTTATCGAGACGTTTGGAACCTACTTATGTGACAGGGGCCATAAGGTTGCAGTACTTGCGGTCGATCCAAGCTCTTCGATCAATGGGGGAAGTATACTGGGCGATAAGACGAGGATGGAAGAGTTGGCGAGAAATCCAAATGCCTTCATCAGACCCTCGCCATCCGAAGGTACTTTAGGAGGGGTTCATCGCAAAACAAGGGAAACGATGTTGCTTTGTGAAGCGGCAGGATTTGATGTCATTCTGATTGAAACTGTTGGTGTCGGTCAGAGCGAAGCAATCGTGAGAAGCATGGTCGACTTCTTCATGCTCCTTGTCCTAACGGGTGCAGGGGATGAATTACAGGGAATGAAAAAAGGGATCATGGAACTTGTTGACGGAGTTGTGGTCAATAAAGCGGATGGCGAGAATATTCCGCTTGCGATTCGGACAAAGTCCGAATATAGCAGAATCTTGCACTTCCTTCAGCCAGCAACAAAGGGATGGGCGGGAAAGGCCTATACTTGCTCTGCCATAACCGGTAAAGGAATTCCTGAACTTTGGGATGCATTAAATGAATTTTCCGTTATGACCAAGGAATCGGGTGTTTTCCAAGAACGGAGAAGAATGCAATCCAAGGAATGGCTGTATTCGTTAATGGATCACCAGCTTAAAGCGATGTTCTATAAAAATGAAACCGTCAAAGGACTGCTCCCTATACTCGAGAATCAAGTGATGTCAGGGAATAAAACGGTCACTGCTGCTGTTAAGCAGGTCTTTCAATCTTTTAAGGATACGTTTAAGACAGATTAAAAAAGAAAAGGATGGGGCATGCTTCTCACGCATGGCCCATCCTTCATTATGAAGTGAAGTCTTCTTGTTGATACATATTTGATTCCCCCATCCATCTCGTTTTAAACTTGTTTGGAGACCTTTATGCAGAATTAGCAGGTAAATTTATTGAATCACGATGGGGCAATTGTTATGATAGGATTGAAGAGAAAACTTGGAAGGAGCACAAACCATGAATATGGATTTTAATTTTTTAATGAACGACGTAGTCAAACAAGCTCGCGATGAAATTAAGACTGCTGGATATACAGAATTAACTACTCCTGAGGAAGTAGAAGAAGTATTTGCACAAAAAGGAACCACACTTGTAATGGTCAACTCCGTTTGTGGCTGCGCCGGAGGAATCGCTAGACCTGCAGCGGCTCATGCGATTCATAATGATAAACGCCCAGATCAGCTTGTAACGGTTTTTGCAGGGCAAGATAAAGAGGCAACGGAGAAAGCTCGTGATTATTTCGAAGGATATCCCCCCTCATCTCCATCATTTGCCTTGCTGAAGGATGGCAAAATCATCACGATGATAGAACGCCATGAGATTGAAGGGCATCACCCGATGTCCGTAGTTGAAAAGTTGCAAAACTACTTCGATCAATATTGCGAAGAAGTATAAGTCATTTTGCTATTAGCTAAAAAACCCGTCCAATAGGCGGGTTTTTTTTATTCAACAATTTGCATAAATAAGGGACGTTTAGGAAAGAAGAAAGATAAGGAAACCATATAAATTCGCTTTGAAGTGAACGTGCGAGTCTCAAAATGAAACTATGTTAATATTCTGAAAAGTGAATCTATTATTTACGTTATTGAATAATTATTAGAGTGTGTTAAAATACACATTAGTGTATGAATATTAGTTATTCAAATTAATTGATATTTTAACCAAGATCAAATTTAATAACAAGAGAATCGAAAATATCATTTTGGAGGAATAATAATGAAGTTGAAAAAGCAGTTAGCATTGTTGCTTACTTCTGTTTTATTAGTAGGTATTTTAGCGGCATGCGGTACATCAGAGAAAGAAGATAAAAACACAGCTGGCAATGAAGACAAAGACAAAAAGGTCCTTGTAATGGGAACATCTGCGGATTATCCGCCATTTGAATTTGTTGAAACATCTAAAAGCGATGAAATTAAAGGATTCGACATTGATATTGCTAAGGCAATCGGTAAAAAATTAGGATATGAGGTTCAAGTGAAGGACATCGACTTTAATAGTCTTGTTCCGGCGCTAGAAAACAAATCCGTCGATTTTGTTATCTCTGGAATGACACCTACAGAAAAACGTGAGCAATCCGTTGATTTCAGTGATATTTACTATACAGCTAAAAACATGATCATTACGACACAAGACAGTAAAATTAAAACTGTTGAAGATTTAAAAGGGAAAACGGTAGGCGTACAGCTAGCATCCATACAAGAAACATTGGCAAATGACTTGAATAAAAGCGAAGATATCGGGATGAAAATTGAAAAACGGAATCGTATTCCTGAGGTTGTTCAAGAAATGTCTACAGGACGTTTTGACGCCGTGATCATGGAAGATACCGTGGCAAAAGGCTATTTAAAAGACAATAAAGATTTGGTTGGCTATTTAATCAAATCTGGTGAAGAAGATGCCGGTTCGGCAATCGCTTTCCAAAAAGGAAGCAAGTTAACTGATGAATTCAATGCCGAATTGAAAAAAATGTTAGAAAATGGTGAAATGGAAAAATTAATTCTAAAATGGTTCGGTGGCAGCGAATCTAAATAATACAGAGAGATGAAAAGCGTTCAGAAGTGTTTTAATAGGCCTTCTGAGCGTTTTTCCGCGCTTTATTGTGTGTAAAATGAAGCAGGAAGGCCTAGGATAACGGCCTTCATAAGAGAGGATGAATGGAGTGAATTTGGAATTTGAAAGGATTATGCCCTCCCTACCATATATCCTGGAGGGAATACCGACTACATTAAAGGTTGTAGCGGTTGCGGCTGTAATCGGTTTTGTTTTGGGAATATTTTTATCTATACTTAAAATCAGCAGAATTAAGCCATTGAATTGGATTGCTGACTTTTATACTTCCATTTTCCGCGGTACCCCTTTAGTACTGCAATTAATGCTGATTTATTTTGGTTCGCCGCAAATATTGGGGATTCAAATCGAAGCATTCCAAGCCGCATTTTTAGCATTCGGGCTGAACTCTGCTGCATACATCTCTGAGATTATCAGGGGAGGGATTTTAGCGGTCGATAAAGGACAACGTGAGGCAGCGCTTGCGCTTGGGGTTCCCTATTCAGGGATGATGCTCAATATCATCCTTCCGCAGGCTATCAAGAATATCCTGCCGTCCCTTGTGAACGAATTGATTTCCTTAACGAAGGAATCAGCCGTCGTCACAATTATTGGATTGGGGGATATCATGCGCCGTTCGTATATTGTTGGCGGTGAGACATATAAATTCTTCGAGCCGATTTTATTTGCCGGTCTCATTTATTATGTGATGGTTATGGTTCTTACCATCTTGGGCAAAGTGATTGAAAGGAGAATGAGACGCAGTGATTAAAATTGATGAACTCAAAAAAAATTATGGTAAGCTAGAGGTTTTAAAAGGAATCAGCACCGAGATAGGACAGGGTGAAGTGTTAGCCATTATCGGTCCATCCGGTTCGGGAAAGTCAACTTTCCTGCGTTGCATCAATCTGCTGGAAACTCCAACTGATGGTCAAATTTGGTTTAAAGATCAAATGATCACTGAAAAAAAGACGAACATCATGAAAGTGCGTGAAAATGTCGGAATGGTATTTCAACATTTTCATTTATTTCCTCATAAAACCGTGCTGGAGAATCTGACATATGCACCCATGAAGGTGAAAAAATTATCAAAGGCCGAGGCAGTGAAGCAAGCTCGTGAGCTCTTGACTAAAGTCGGTTTGGCCGATAAAGAATCGTCTTATCCAAACCGTCTATCAGGCGGGCAAAAACAAAGGGTCGCCATTGCACGGGCATTGGCAATGAATCCGGAAGTCATGCTGTTCGATGAGCCCACTTCAGCGCTTGACCCCGAGATGGTAAAAGAAGTACTAGAAGTCATGAAGTCACTGGCACATACAGGGATGACCATGTTGATCGTAACGCACGAAATGGGATTCGCTAAAGAAGTGGCAGATCGTGTACTATTCTTGGACGAGGGCCTGCTCGTTGAGGAAAGTGCTCCGGAAGAATTCTTTTCCAACCCGAAAAGCCAGCGTGCAAAAGACTTCTTGGAAAAAGTTTTATAAGCCGAGGCATATACTATATAATAATGAAAAAAGGTAACGTATTAGTTACCTTTTTTTATTTTATTCATATAATGTAACTTTCAGTGAATTAATGCTGAAAAATAAGAAAATTCATGAACAAAGGTCTGTAAAAATATTTGAAATCCTGATAGTATTATAATAGATAGTGAAAGAGCCGGGTGATACATAACAATGTTTAAAATCGGATATAGAACGATTAAAACTGCTTTGGGGGCTACCTTGGCAATTATTATTGCACAAATGCTTAACCTGGAATATTTTTCGGCTGCGGGAATCATAACGATTTTATGCATTCAAGTTACAAAAAAGAAGTCGGTGTATGCCTCCTGGCACCGGTTTTTAGCTTGTTTGATCGCAATGGCCTATGCATCCCTATTGTTTCAGTTCATCGCGTTCCATCCGCTGATAATAGGATTGATCCTCTTGATTTTCATTCCGACGACAGTTGCCTTGAAGATTAATGAGGGGATCGTAACAAGCAGTGTAATCATCATGCATCTATATGGGGCGGGTGACATCACTTTCGCTCTGCTGCTCAATGAAACGATATTAATTGCCGTTGGGGTTGGAGTGGCGTTGGTGATGAATCTGTACATGCCCAGCGTTGATAAAAAATTGCTTGCCTATCAGGAAAGTATCGAAACTAACTTTAGTGTGATCTTGATGGGAATTGTCCGCTATTTAAGGGATAACGATCACACATGGGATGGAAAGGAAATTACTGAAACGGCCAATCTTCTTAATCAAGCCAAAAGCCTTGCTTTCAGGGACGTGGAAAATCATTTTTTAAGGGAAGAAGACCTGTATTACCATTATTTCAAAATGCGTGAAAAGCAATTTGAAATAATTGAGCGAATTCTTCCTCTCGTCACAAATATTCCGTTGGTCGTCAAGCAAAGCGGGATATTGGCTGAATTTATAGAAGATCTGGCAGAAAACGTCCATCCTCAAAATACGGCCATTCTTTATCTGAAAAAGCTTGAAAAAATGGAGCTGTTTTTTAGGGGAATGGCACTTCCGCATACACGGGAGGAGTTTGAATCAAGGGCTGCATTACTGCAGCTCATGAAGGAAATGGAACGCTATTTATTGTTAAAGCATTCCTTCAAAGGATTGCCTAAGCAAGTCAATAATCGAATGAAAAAGAGGCACTTGGCTTAAACTAAGCAAAAAAGTAAAGGAATTGATACGAATGAAATGGATCCTTACTTTAATGCTTATACTATCTTTGTTGCCTCTACACGTACAAGCTCAAGCTCATTCGGTTAAGCCTGGCGATCCTTTTATCATCATCAATAAAGCCAACAATAAATTGGCTTTCATTGATGATAACGAGGTCAAGGAGATTCTGCCTGTCGGTACCGGCAAGAGTCAGGAATTGACACCAGAAGGGATTTTTACGGTCAAGGTCAAAGCGGTCAATCCCTATTATCGAAAAAAGAATATTCCGGGCGGCGATCCCAGGAACCCTTTGGGATCAAGGTGGATTGGATTTGACGCACGAAATACCGATGGCAGGATTTATGGAATACATGGAACGAATCAGCCGTGGTCAGTGGGGAAATTCATTTCAAATGGCTGTGTACGGATGCATAAATCCGATGTAGAGCGTTTGTACGAAAAAGTCCCTATCGGTACAAAGGTGTTAATCACCATTTCGAAAGAGGATTTTAAAACCTTGGCAAAGAAAAACGGAGCGATAAAATAAAAAGAGGGAAGCTTTTTGCTCCCCTCCCCATTGTGATATCTATTACAAAAGAAATGCGATACCTGATAATAGGGTCGTTAATAACATTGAGATAAGCATTAAATACACAACGATTTTTCTTATTTTTTTATTTCCCATATGCTCTCTCCCTCAAAACAGATTAATTGATTTCATTTTAACTTGAACATTTAGTAGAAACAAGTAAAAGTATAATGTTCATATTATTTCGAATCTTAAAGGCTTTCATGCAAGAATAGAAGTATTTTAATAGAATCATTCAAGCATACATAACATGGGGGTTTAAAAGATGATAAAAAATATTGATCATATCGGTATTGCCGTTAAGTCACTAGATGAAACCTTGCCGCTTTACACGGAAACGCTGAAGTTGGAACTCGAGGGAATTGAGACAGTGGAGAGCCAAGGAGTAAAAGTGGCCTTCATCTTGGCAGGCAATACCCGTTTGGAGTTATTGGAAGCGTTATCACCGGAGAGCCCGATCGCTAAATTCATTGAAAAACGCGGGGAGGGCATCCATCATGTTGCACTTGGCGTCGATGATATCGAAGATCGAATTAAAGAAATTAAAGAATCCGGAATACGCATGATTGATGATTCATCGAGAAAGGGAGCGCATCATGCTGATGTTGCTTTCGTTCATCCCAAGTCTACTGCGGGTGTTTTATATGAGCTTTGTGAACGAGCTGAATTAAAGGAGGAGCAGAAATGACAGACATTTATGAAACGATCAATGACTTATATGACAGACGCCGTAAAGTGGAAATGGGCGGCGGTGAAGCAAGAATCGATAAGCAGCATGAAAAAGGGAAGCTTACGGCAAGGGAAAGAATCGAACTCTTGGTTGATCCGGGAACTTTCATTGAACTGAATCCTTTTATCAAGCACCGTAACACCAATTTCGGCATGGAAAAGGAAGAAGGACCAGGAGAAGGGGTTGTCACTGGTTACGGAAAAGTAAACGGCCGTGACATTTATCTCTTTTCACAGGACTTTACTGTATTTGGCGGTGCTTTAGGGGAAATGCATGCTCTGAAAATTGCCAATGTTATGGATTTGGCAGCGGAAAACGGAGCCCCCTTCATAGGATTGAACGATTCTGGTGGAGCACGTATTCAAGAAGGTGTGGTTTCTCTAGACGGCTATGGTCAAATATTTTATCGGAACTCTATATATTCAGGGGTCATCCCGCAAATATCCGTTATCATGGGACCTTGTGCAGGTGGAGCCGTATATTCCCCAGCCATAACGGACTTTGTCTTCATGGTTGAAAAAACAAGTCAAATGTTCATCACAGGACCGAAAGTCATTGAAACGGTTACAGGAGAAAAGATTTCATCTGAAGGATTGGGTGGAGCGACTGTACATAATACTATTAGCGGTAATGCACATTTCAAGGGAGCATCTGAAGAACAAGTATTGGCAGACGTCAGGCGTCTCCTGAGCTATCTGCCGCAAAATAATGAAGAGAAGCCGCCGGTTCTGGAAGCGGACGATGGAGATGACTATCGTCCGGACTTGACGGATGTTGTCCCTTATGAAGGGATCCGGCCATATGATGTTAGGAAAGTATTGGAGCAAATTGTCGATGAGGATTCATTCATGGAAGTCCAAGAGGGCTTTGCAAAAAATATAGTTGTAGGATTAGCGCGGATCAAAGGGAAATCAGTTGGACTTGTCTGTAACCAGCCAAAAGTATTGGCAGGGGGGCTGGATATTGATTCATCCGACAAGGCTGCCCGTTTTATTCGTTTCTGTGACTCATTTAACATTCCGTTAATTACGTTTGAAGATGTTTCAGGGTTCTTTCCAGGCGTCAAGCAAGAGCATGGCGGGATTATCCGCCATGGGGCAAAGCTGTTATATGCTTATTCGGAAGCAACAGTGCCAAAATTGACGATCATTCTTCGTAAAGCCTACGGAGGTGCTTACGTGGCCCTTAATAGTAAATCCATCGGTGCTGACCTTACGTTTGCATGGCCAAATGCCGAAATCGCGGTAATGGGTTCAGCAGGAGCGGCAAATATCATTTTTGCCCGTGAAATTCAAAATAGTGAAGACCCGGAAGCGACTCGTGAAGCTAAAATTGAAGAATACCGTGAGAAGTTCGCTAATCCGTATGTAGCTGCAAGTCTTGGAATGGTGGATGATGTCATTGATCCTCGTGAAACTAGGATTAAGATCATTCAATCTCTGGAAATGCTTCGCAACAAAAAAGAAAAGCGTCCATGGAAAAAGCACGGCAATATTCCGTTGTGATACGATTGCAAGGGCCCAAAACAGTTGTTTTGGGCCCTTTGCTATACGGAGACTTATCATTCTTGAAGGAAATCTAACGCATTGGTTCATCATTTTTAAACGAATGTTTGGATGGCGAATAGCCATCATTCTATTTAACGGGGGTGCTCTTCAGTTTCACATTATTTGCCGGGGCGCCGCTTTTAGCAGTATAATTAAAGAGGAAAACTTTTTTGGAGGTTTTATTTTATGATTAATGAAGAACGTTTAGTTAGTGAATTTATGGAATTGGTACAGATCGATTCCGAGACGAAAAATGAAGCTGCCATCGCCAAAGTGCTTAAAGAAAAATTCAAGGCACTAGGTGTAGAGGTTTTTGAAGATGATACAACAGCAGTTACCGGTCATGGTGCAGGAAATTTAATATGTACTTTGAAAGGAACGAAAGAAGGCGTAGATACCATTTATTTCACCTCCCACATGGACACGGTTGTCCCTGGTAATGGAATCAAGCCTTCCATCAAAGATGGATACATAGTGTCGGACGGAACGACCATTTTAGGGGCGGATGACAAAGCTGGATTAGCGGTCATGTTAGAGACGCTTAAAGTGTTGGAAGAACAGAATATCGAGCATGGAACAATCGAATTCATCATAACAGTTGGTGAAGAATCTGGATTGGTTGGGGCAAAAGCATTGGACCGCTCCCTTGTAACGGCTAAATTCGGTTTTGCACTTGACAGTGATGGAAAAGTGGGCAATGTGGTGGTTGCTGCACCTACTCAGGCGAAAGTTTCTGCGACTATTTTAGGCAAGACGGCTCATGCTGGTGTTGCTCCTGAAAAAGGAGTTTCGGCGATTACGATTGCTGCCAAAGCCATCTCTAGAATGCCATTAGGCCGAATCGATGAAGAAACGACAGCCAACATCGGACGTTTCCAGGGCGGACAGCAAACCAATATTGTTTGTGACCATGTTGAAATCCTTGCTGAAGCAAGATCCTTAATTCCTGAAAAAATGGAAATACAGGTAGCGAAAATGAAAGAAGCATTCGAGACTGCAGCCATTGAAATGGGTGGACGTGCTGAAGTTGAAGTTAACGTCATGTATCCTGGTTTTAAATATGGAGCTGGTGATCATGTTGTCGAAGTTGCAAGAAAGGCTGCAGAGAAAATCGGTCGTCCATGCGAGTTGGTTAAAAGCGGAGGCGGTAGCGATGCGAATGTCATTGCCGGTTTTGGAATTCCTACTGTCAATCTTGCAGTGGGCTATGAAGATATCCATACTACGAATGAAAGAATTCCAGTTGAAGAATTAACGAAGCTTGGTGAAATGGTTGTCAGCATCATTAAGGAAGTATCCGGGGAATAATTTACCTTCTCGCTGTGACTTGTTGTACAGGCCCGTGAAATACTTGATTTAACGGATAGACTTATTAGGCAATCAAAAAAACTGGATATAGGCAGGGGTTGCCATGTGGGCAGCCGTTTGATTTCTATCATTGATCCGCAAAAACTCGTATCTCTAGAATGCGTTCAAGTATTGCAGGAATAAATGTACAGTCATCAATAACATGATGGCTGTTTTTCTTGGAGTATAAGCTTCTTTACGGTGGTTACCAAAGATAAATGGGTATCTAATATTTTTTGGACCCTTTTATCCGGCGGTTTTTATTTTTACAAGGATGTGACGCTCACACATGAAGGACATGTATCCCAAAAATGGCAGGGTCATTCTCCATGTAGACATGAATAGTTTCTATGCTTCAGTGGAAATGTCGTATGATGCTTCATTGAAAGGTAAACCGCTTGCCATTGCAGGGAATGTAGAAGAGAGAAGAGGTATCATTGTCACTTGCAGCTATGAGGCAAGGAAGTTCGGGGTTAAAACGACCATGCCGATTTGGCAGGCGAAAAAACTATGTCCTCAATTAGTCATTCAGAAACCGAATTTCGAGCGTTATCGAAAGGCATCACTGGCAATTTTCGATGTTTTGAGGCAATATACAGAGATGGTTGAACCCGTTTCAATCGATGAAGGGTATCTGGATATCAGTGAATGCGCCGAATTGGGTTCACCTTTAGAAATAGCCAAAAGCATTCAGGAAAGAATTTTTAATACGATGGATCTCCCTTGCAGCATAGGGATCGCCCCTAATAAATTTTTGGCCAAAACTGCTTCTGATATGAAAAAGCCAATGGGAATCACCGTATTAAGGAAAAGAGATATTTATCAGAAGCTCTGGCCTTTACGAGTGGCTGAAATGCATGGAATCGGCGATAAGACTTCGGAAAAACTTCATACAATCGGCATAATGACGATCAGGGACCTTGCACATGCACATGAGAGCCAGCTGAAACAATTACTTGGGATCAATGGCATCCGCTTGAAAGATAGGGCCAATGGAATTGACCCCAGGGTTGTAGATCCAGAATCGATTTTTGATCATAAAAGCATTGGGAACTCGACAACTCTTCCACATGACTCCACCAATCAAAAAGAACTGATTGGTGTATTGGAAAAGCTTTCAGAGAAGGTTGCTTTCAGATTGAAAAATAAGCGGCTGCTTGGCCAAAAAATAGGTGTGACGATCCGTTACAAAGACCGCCGCACAATTACAAGAAGCAGGACGGTTCCAAATCCTGTTTTTGAAAAAAAGGATATTTTGAATGGAGCTACCGATCTATTCTTGAAAAATTGGAATGGGGATGGAATCAGGCTTCTTGGTGTAACTGCCTATGATGTCATCGAGAAAGATTCGGCCTTCAAACAACTGGATATTTTCTCCTTTCAAGAGGATGCAGAAAAAGAACCACTGTATGAAGCGATGGAACACTTGCAAAATAAGTACGGAGAAAATATTATTAAAAAGGGATTACCCTTGAAGAACCGTTCGATTGGAACAGACACTAGCTTCAGTAAAGATTTCTTTGAGCAATCTAGGAGAAACGATCCTTCTTTTGACAAAGAATAGCTGTGTAAAGATATAGAGAAGGGAAAGATGATCATGACAAAACAACAGATTGGTGTTATCGGACTTGCCGTAATGGGTAAGAATCTTGCATTTAATATTGAAAGCAGAGGATATTCCATTTCCGTCTATAATCGCTCTGGGGCAAAAACTGACGAAATGATGAAGGAAGCGGATGGCAAAAACGTAAATGCCACTTATACGCTTGAAGAATTCGTCAATTCTCTGGAAACACCACGCAAAATTTTATTGATGGTTAAAGCAGGTGCTGCAACAGATGCAACAATCGAGCAATTAAAACCGTTGCTTGAAAAAGGCGATATCGTGATTGATGGAGGGAATACGTTCTTCAAGGACACTCAGCGCCGCAATGAGGAGTTAAGCCAGTTGGGCATCCATTTCATCGGTACAGGCGTCTCAGGTGGGGAAGAAGGAGCTCTAACGGGTCCGTCCATCATGCCTGGAGGCCAAAAAGAAGCATATGAACTTGTTGCACCGATCTTGAAGGATATTTCAGCTAAAGTCGATGGTGATGCTTGCTGTACGTATATCGGACCGGATGGAGCAGGTCATTATGTGAAAATGGTACATAATGGTATTGAATACGGTGACATGCAGTTGATTTCCGAATCTTATTTCCTTTTAAAGAATCTTCTTGGACTATCTGCTGAAGAATTCCATGAAGTCTTTACGGAATGGAATAATGGGGAACTTGATAGCTATCTAATTGAAATTACTGCTGATATTTTCAAAAAATATGATGAAGAAACTGGCAAGCCGATGGTCGATGTCATCTTAGATAAAGCTGGCCAAAAAGGAACGGGAAAATGGACAAGCCAAAGTGCGCTTGATCTTGGTGTTCCACTTCCAATCATTACGGAATCCGTATTTGCCCGCTTTATTTCAGCAATCAAGGAAGAGCGTGTTGAAGCGAGTAAAATCCTTCGCGGTCCAAAAGCCGAATCATTTACTGGAGATAAAAAGGCTTTGATTGAAAGTATCCGTAAAGCACTTTATATGAGCAAGATCTGTTCCTATGCACAAGGCTTTGCACAAATGAAGGCAGCATCCGAAGAAAATGACTGGAACTTGCAATATGGTGAAATCGCAATGATTTTCCGTGGCGGCTGTATCATTCGTGCACAATTCCTACAAAAAATCAAGGAAGCATACGATCGTGAAGCGAACTTGAATAACCTGCTTCTTGATCCTTATTTCCAAGGGATCGTTGAAAGCTACCAAGGAGCTTTACGTGAAGTGGTATCAACTGCAGTGATGAACGGAATTCCGGTTCCTTGCTTGTCATCAGCACTTGCTTATTTCGACAGCTATCGTACAGAAACGCTGCCAGCTAACCTAATTCAAGCTCAACGTGATTATTTTGGTGCCCATACGTATCAACGCATTGATAAAGAAGGAACATTCCACACCGAATGGATGGAAAAATAAATAGCAAGCCGGCTTAAAAGTGAACTGCACCCTAATTGTTAGACAATAGTCTAACAATTGGAGGTGTATTTTTTAAGGGGAGATTTTTTGAATAAAGTAATTGGTTTTGCAGTACTTGGAAGGAAAGGATTCCAATATAGTAAAGATAATTTAAATACAAGTAAATATTTTTAAAGTGAATTATCTTAATGTTTTTTATAATGAGAAAAAATGAGTACCTCTTGCTTATTATTAAGTCTATCGTTTAGGGGAACAACTATTCGGAAAGGCCATTGTGAATGTCTTATAATTACATTAACAGTATTTATTTTAATCATTAATGGAGGTTTGAAATGGATAAATTCATGGAACGAGCAGTAGAACTGGCGGTAGAAAATGTTCGTGAGGGTGGACAACCTTTTGGTGCAGTACTTGTGAAGAATAACAATGTTGTAGCTGAAGGTGTTAATGAGTTGCATAAAACTTATGATGTTAGTGGACATGCGGAATTACTGGCTATCCGACGCGCGCAAGAGCATTTACAGACGAATGACCTATCAGGCTATACTATGTATGCAAGTGGGGAGCCTTGTCCGATGTGTCTAACGGCAATGTACCTTGCTGGAATCGAAAAGGTTTTTTATTGTGCTTCAGTTGAGAATGCGGTTGAAGTGGGATTAGGTAAATCTAAAATTATATATGAAGATTTACAAAAAACAAAAGCAGAACGCTCACTTTCGATGATACAAATGCCATTAGATGAAGGGCAAGAAAATCCAATGAAGCTTTGGAAGGAGAGAACGTAGTCTTTGGAAACTGTAGGTTTATGATTCAGAATACAAGTTAATATAAGTTTATTGATTCTGTTAGCAAACGGGCGCATTTTCTGAATAAGGATAAGAGCCCGTTTTGCATATAAGGGCATCCTTAATAGTAAATTAGGTTATTTTTAATGTACAATTCGGTCAATAACCGAGGTCTTAACATCAATCTAAAGCCAGAGAACTTCTTTCCATTTATTGATTTCTGAATCTACTTTTTTGAAGGATGATGGATTTGATGTGAAACTGCCCAAAAGGCTCATAGATGGACATGCTATGTTTAAGTCCAGGCGGATTTACTGTGGAGCTACTTAGTTGAGTCAGGACTACATTTTAGAGCAATACGATTTTTGGAAATATAATCAACTATTCTCTATAACTGCCTCATATTCAATAAAAAATTAAAAGGTTTCGGAAAGGAGATCATTCCGAAATCCTTTTGTCTACAAACTGAGAGGGCGCTCCAATGCGCCCTCTTTTTTACTATCTCCGATGCTCTACGAGGTCAATGACCCCTAATACAACATGTGCCAAACCGAAACCAAAAACCGTATTAGCTACCATTTTGTTTGAGCCCCGGGTCTGCTTCATTGCATAACCCGCAGCTGTTACGGCTGTGCCCAACGCTGTTGGAATTAATCCTTCACGAATGTCCATCGTTTAATCCCTCCACATCGAAGTTAGTGGTGCCGTCACCAGCACCTTTTCTAGTGTAACCTCAGCCAGGCTTTACCATTCTTTATCCATGAAGAGATTGAAAGGTTAAAAATGGTAAAAATGAACTAGTTGTAAATAGTGCCAATTCATTTTCCTTTTATATGGAAAATATAGTATGATGTATGTCATTCATCCATGGCTTTTAGGTTTAAACACCTGCGGAAAAAGGAATATAAACGTTGAAAGAGATGAGCGGACCGTAGAATACAGTAGGCAGAAAGAGAGAAGGAGCGGATGACTTATGTTCATCATCTGGTTGGCTGTATCCATTTTTTTATTTTTTATTGCCTTAGAATGTGGTGTTTCATTTTGGCTAAATTCAGAAACGGATGGAGTAATGTCCAAGCCCAAGGAAATGTTTCATTTTATCAGGAGAAGATTAGTCAGGAAGGGTGTTTCATGAATGAAGAAGGGATGCAGATTCAAATCTGCATCCCTTCTTTGTTTAATCAATTATCACTATTTTCGTTTTTCTTGATTTGCCACCATATATGTCCATCTTCTGCCAAAAGTTCATCGGATGCAAGTGGACCTGTGGATCCTGCATCATAGTTAGGGAAAGACTCTTCTTTAGTATTTTCCCATGCATTGGAAATGGTGTCGACAAACTTCCATGAGAGGGCAACCTCGTCCCAGTGGGTGAAGTTTGTAGCATCTCCGCGCATACTGTCAAACAATAGCTTTTCATATGCCTCCGGAGAATTGATGTGCTCGATCCCTTTGTTCGAGACTGTCAGCTTCATGGGCTTAGTATTGGATGTCGTCCCGGATTTCTTGACATTTAAGTAAAGTGTGATACCTTCGTCAGGTTGGATATGGATAACGAGAAGATTCGGGTTCAAGGTTTCTTCCGTTTTATAATACAGGTTCATTGGGATATCTTTGAATTGGACAACGATATTGGTAGATTTGACATCCATTCGCTTACCAGTCCGGATATAAAAAGGTACACCGGCCCAGCGGAAGTTATCAATCATCAATTTACCCGCAACATAGGTTTCAGTGTTGGACTCCGGATTCACGTTATGTTCATCGCGGTATGCCGGAAGAGTTTGACCATCTATTGTTCCTTCACCATATTGGCCGCGGACGAAGTATTGATTGACTTCGTCCACTTTCATTGGCCGTAGTGAACGCAATGCCCGCACTTTTTCGCTACGAATCTCCTCCGTTGTCAACGCGATCGGAGGCTCCATGGCAAGCAAGGCAACCATTTGCAATAGATGGTTTTGGACCATATCCCTAAGGGCACCGCTGGTTTCATAATAACGCCCACGTTCTTCAACGCCAAGTGTTTCGCTTGAAGTAACCTGGATGTTTGATATGTATCTGTTGTTCCATAGTGGCTCGAATAGGGCATTTGAAAAACGTATGACTTCAATATTTTGAACCATTTCTTTACCTAAATAATGATCGATTCGGTAGATTTCATCTTCGGCGAATGCAGTTCGGATCTGCTCATTCAATTTTTGAGCTGTTTCAAAACTGTGTCCAAATGGCTTTTCTATGACAAGGCGCTTATAACCATTCGTATCAGTCAGGCCTTGAGCTTTTATCTGTTCGGCAATCGTTCCGAAAAACTCAGGTGCCATCGCCAAATAGAAGATCCGGTTTCCTTCCAATTGATATTGGCCATCTAATTTTTCTGCAATGTCTTTTAATTGCAGGTATGATTCTGAGCTCGATACGTCATGGGAGTGATAATGGAAATGGGAAATGAATTCGTCGACCTTTTCTTCCGCATGTCCGAACGTAAGTATGGAGTCTTTGACACTTTTTTGAAACTCCTCGTTCGTTAAAGGTCTCCTCGCTACGCCAACAACGGCGAATTTATTGATTTTTTCTTTTTGAAATAGTCGATATATGGAAGGAAACAATTTCCTTTTCGCTAAATCTCCGGTCGCACCAAAAATCATGATTAATGCTGTGGGTTTATTGTTATCTGTCATGTTAAAACCTCAACTTTCCGTTAATTCTGTCTCTAAAGTTGGAATTCCCGTATGTGTACCAACTACTAATTTTACGGTTAGCTTTCCCTCAAAGCAAACAATTTGCGCATTTTTTCTCATTTTTCATGAAAAGTATAAAGTGGATCCTATTTTAATAGGTCATATATGAAAGAGTGCCCTTGGTTATGCTATAGTTAAATTATAACGTATTTGCAACGGAGGTAGGATGAGTGGATTTTGTTTTATTGGGTACAGGGGCTGGTGTTCCGGCTAAAGCGCGTAATGTGACGTCAATCGCACTTCAATTATTGGAAGAACGAGGGACGGTTTGGTTATTCGATTGTGGTGAAGCAACACAGCATCAAATTTTAAAAACGGCAGTCAAACCTCGGAAGATAGAAAAGATTTTCATCACTCATTTACATGGTGATCACATCTTCGGACTCCCTGGTTTATTAAGCAGCAGATCCTTTCAGGGTGGAGTGGATAAACTGACGGTATATGGTCCAAAAGGCATTGATGCTTATATTAATACAAGCTTACAGGTGAGTGGCACTCATTTAAAATATCCATTGGAAATCATCGAAATAGAGGAAGGCATCGTGTTCGAGGACGAACAATTCACAGTTACGGCCATGTCGCTTGATCATGGCATTTATAGTGTCGGCTACCGGATTGTGGAGAAAGAACGTCCAGGAAGCCTGTTGGTTGACCGGCTGCTGTCTGAAGGTGTGAAGCCGGGTCCGCTTTTTAAAGCATTGAAAAATGGACAAAATGTTTGCCTCGATGATGGCCGTGTCTTAAACGGGAAAGATTATCTCGGTGCTCCTCAAAAAGGTCGGATCATTACGATTCTTGGTGATACAAGAGTTTGCAGTAATGCCCTCATCCTTGCTGAATCTGCAGATTATCTTGTTCATGAAGCTACATTTTCAGCAGCAGAAGCTGAAATGGCATCTGCCTATTATCATTCGACCACCGTTCAGGCTGCTGAAACGGCTTTGAAAGCGGGAGCTAAGCATCTAATCCTTACACATATCAGCTCACGGTATACTGTCGAGGATTCTGAGAGATTAAAAGAGGAAAGCAAAGCGATCTTCGCAAACACAATCATGGCAGAAGATTTAATGGCGATAAGAGTTCCTTTATATGCAGAGGAATAGGAAGCTGAAATCAAAGCGAATGTTTGATATAATGAATCAATTGTTCATTGGATATTTAAAGGAGTGTAACCTATGACTGACCAAAGTAACCTACATAATAAAGCAATGGATTTTCTCTTAAAAACAAGCAGGACTTTTTTCATTCCAATCAGCTACCTTCCAAAGGGATTACAGGAGGCCATCGGGGCAGCATACCTTTGCATGCGCGCTATCGATGAGATAGAGGATCACCCCGGTATTCCTGCCGATACCAAGGTTTCCCTGTTACAGGCTCTTAGTGAGTTGCTTTTGACTGATTTTAGTGAAGGGGAATGTCAATCGTTATTTGAACCATATAAGAATGATTTGCCGGAAGTGACCCTGCTTCTACCGGACTGGATTCAATATTGTCCTCCTGGTGCAAAAGCGAAAGTATTGGAGTCCACGAGGGAAATGGCCGAAGGCATGGCAAAATGGGTTACAAAGGACTGGCAAATTCATAATGAAGAAGAACTCGATGATTACACTTATTATGTTGCGGGTTTGGTTGGAGTCATGCTGTCTGATATGTGGAACTGGTACGATGGAACGGAAACGGACCGTGAACTTGCCATCGCATTTGGCCGTGGACTCCAAACGGTCAATATCCTGCGTAACCGTGAGGAAGATGCAGAACGCGGTGTAAACTTTTATCCGGATGGATGGGGTTTCGATGAAATGCTTGCCCATACGGAACATAATCTTGCTTTAGCTGATGCGTATATTGAAGAGATCGAAACGAAAGAGATCATCCAATTCTGTAAAATACCCTTGGAATTGGCAAAAGCAACATTGAAGGCCTTAAAAGAAGGCAAAGAAAAAATCGATCGTGCGACAGTTACCGAAATTGTTACCCAAGTAGTCGAACATTGATATTTCATTAAGCTGCTGTGAAAAGTAAACATTCCTTTCACAGCAGCTTTTTTGATGTTTTTTATAAAAGAACTCGAAAAATTCTAAAAAGTAAAAAAATATATTGGAATAATTGGGACTAAACGATTATAATTTAGGACATAAAACCAAAAAGTTGGTGTCGTTAAAAAGACCTATCAAAAATAAGAAAAAAGCGGGGGGAAAATATGAAAAAGAAATTATATTCGACTGCAGCGATGACATTGGTTGCAGGGTTACTACTGGCTGGGTGTGGAAATGACAAGGAAAAAGATACGGCGAAGGATGAAAGTAAAAAGGATACCTTCAATATTGGGGTAACACAAATCGTTCAGCATGATTCGCTGGATCAGGCTTATGAAGGATTCCAGGCAGCATTGAAGGACAGTGACATCGATGCCAAGTATGATCTTCAAGTTGCACAGGGTGATCAAAATAACAGTCAAACGATCGCCAATAACTTTGTTGGGGATAAAGTGGATCTAATCTTTGCCAATTCTACTCCTAGTGCTCTAAGCGCTTTGAATGCGACAAAGGATATACCAATCGTTTTTACATCGGTTACCGATCCTGTAGCGGCGGAGCTTGTTACATCTTTGGATAAGCCAGGCGGAAATGTGACGGGTACGACGGATTCCCATCCTGAAGCCATTGCCAAATCAATGAAATTCCTAGCAGAAGAACTTGGCGCCAAGACCGTTGGAACCGTTTATAATACAGGGGAGCAAAATTCCGTCGTCCAAATAAAAAACGTGAAAGCGGAAGCGAAAAAAGCGGGATTGAAAGTCGTGGAAGCATCCGTCTCCACTTCAGCCGAGGTTAAACAGGCAACGGAATCATTAATCGGAAAAGCCGATGCTTTCTATATCATTACTGATAATACCGTTGTTTCCGCATTAGAATCGGTCATTTCGGTGGCAAATGATAAAGATATCCCATTGTTTGTTGGTGAGCTTGATTCCGTGAAAGCTGGTGGTTTTGCAGCATATGGCTTCAGTTACTATGATATTGGTTATGAAGCGGGGCAAAAAGCGGTTGAAATCTTGAAGGATGGCAAAAAGCCTGGAGATATCGCAGTTCAATATCCACAAAAACTGAAGTTGGTCATCAATGAAAAAGCAGCAAAAGATATGGGTGTTGAAATAAAAGAAGAATGGAAAGCAGATGCTGAGTTTGTAAAATAAACTCTGCTTTTGTTCGGGGAAGGAAGAAAAAAAATGTTCTCAGCTTTATTCAACTCTTTTGAGTCGGGAATGATTTATGCGATCATGGCACTAGGTGTCTATTTAACATTCAGGATTCTCGACTTCCCGGATATGACAGTGGAAGGTAGCTTTGTGACAGGGGCCTCTGTGGCCGCCATTATGATCGTTAACGGTTTCTCGCCAGTCATGGCCACGTTTTGTGCCATGGTGGCAGGTTTCATCGCTGGGACAATAACGGGATTCCTGCATACGAAAGGAAAAATCAATCCACTCCTGGCAGGTATATTAATGATGATCGCCCTCTATTCCATCAATTTAAGGATCATGGGTGCATCTAACATTCCATTGCTTTCTCAAACGACCATTATCACGAATATCCAGGATGCCTGGGCTGGCACTGGACTGGACAATATGTTGAATGGTCTTTTATCAATCGTGGGCCTAGGTGATAGCTTGCCAAAAACGTGGGCCATACTAATTATTATGTTGATTGTGGCTTTAATCATTCAAGCTGGAATGTCAGCTTTTTTAAAAACGGAAATCGGTCTTGCTTTACGTGCGACGGGTGATAATGAAGCAATGGTCAAGAGTTTTTCCGCCCATACAGGCAATATGAAGATTCTGGGACTTGCGATTGGAAATGCACTTGTGGCTTTCTCGGGATCCTTGGTTGCCCAATATAACGGATTTAGCGATATTGGCATGGGGATTGGAATCATCGTCATCGGATTGGCATCCGTCATAATTGGCGAAGCATTATTTGGCTCAAAAACGATTGCACGTGCGACACTTGCGGTCATTGGGGGAGCGATCATTTACCGAATTGTCGTAACATTGGCACTACGCGTGGAATTCCTTGATACGGGTGATGTTAAATTAATTACGGCACTTATTGTGGTCGGGGCACTAGTCATTCCGAAAATTACCGATAAACAAAAGGAAAAAAGCCGTAAGAAAAGGCGTCTCAAAGAAATACAGATGCGCCATGGTGGGACTTTATCGAAAGGGGGAGAAGGATATGCTTCAGTTAAATCAGATTTATAAGGTCTTCAATGAAGGGACACCAGATGAAAAGCTTGCCCTTGGGAATCTGGAACTGCATATGACAAAAGGCGAATTTGTAACAGTCATCGGGAGTAATGGGGCAGGTAAATCGACGCTGATGAACATGATATCCGGCAAAATTCTCCCTGATGCCGGTGAAGTCATCATTGATGGGGAAAACGTGTCAGCCATTGAGGAACATGCTCGTGCTAAAATGATTGGCCGCGTTTTTCAGGATCCCATGCTTGGTACGGCACCACATATGACAATTGAAGAAAATATGGCGATCGCCTATGGCAGGACCAATAGAAGAGGTTTAGGCTTCGGGGTGACAAAAAAACGGAAAGAGCTTTTTAAAGAAAGTTTGGGTACCTTGCATTTAGGATTGGAAAACCGCATGACGGCAAAAGTCGGATTATTATCAGGAGGGGAGCGCCAGGCATTATCATTGTTGATGGCGACCTTCACCGATCCTAAAATCCTGCTTCTTGATGAACATACAGCCGCTCTCGATCCTTCCAGGGCAGAGCTTGTTACAAATCTGACGAAGGAAATCGTCGAAAAGAACAAGTTAACGACGTTGATGGTGACTCACAATATGCAGCAGGCAATCGATCTCGGAAATTCCTTGATCATGATGGATAAAGGACAAATCATTTTTGAAGCAAGAGGTGCTGAAAAGCAGAAGCTTACCGTTGAAAAACTGCTTAACGAATTCCAGCGCATCAAAGGTGAAAAAATGCTCAATGACCGTGCAGTGTTGATTTAAATGATGAAAAGGCCCGACCCAAGTGAAAGATTAACCTTGGACCAGGGCCTTTTTATTTTGGGGGCAATTAATCCGTTGGGTTCTTGAATCGAATGTATATCCATGAAGAACCTGGCATAGGAAAGATGGCTCTGATTTGGCCCCATTAACATCCTTGAATGGAATTAATCGCTGTCGGCTGTGTTCCATGAAGAAGTATCGTTCTTTCTGTTATTTCCAAAAATCATTTTTATGAATGGTATTTTCTTCGTTTTTTTAGTGGCGGCAGTTTCTTCAGCTGCGAGGAAATAATCGAATGGCTGGGCTGTTGGTGTTTCTAACGCTTCAATACGAGCTTCAAGCTTTTTCACGAGTTTATGCATTTCTTCCATTTCACTTCTGTGCTGTAAAAGTTGATAGGATACAACATCATCCGCTTTTGTTTTCAGTCCATTTTCAAGCCTGACGACCCGTTCTATCAGTTGGTCATGATCTTTATTCATTTCGGAGTGTTTCGGGACGGAGGCTTTCCTGATCTTTTTCTCTGATATACTGACCTTTTGGAGAATGATACCCTCGTTCAGTTGATCTTGGATTTTTCTCAATAAGGCAATGTCATCATCTGAAAATTGGTAGTGCCCAAGTTGATTCCGTTCTACTTCCATGTTCAATTGGGTAACCCAGCGTTGAATCGTACTATGGGATACATTCAGTAACCGGGCAACTGCACTTGTATTCATCGAGATTCCCCCTTTTGGTTGTTGAATTCGATAAGGAAGAGGGAATTCCTTTACAGATGACAAAACATGTATTCATTCGGCAAAGAAAGTGGATTTCCTACGTAATTTGCATGTAAACGGTCAATGAAGAAATTTCTTGGAGGCATTTGACGTTCCTTGTTTTAGTTCAATAGTTGGGAGGCGTATGTCTTATGGTCATTTAAGGCGAAAAGGAAATTTGAACTAGATGTCGAATTACCATTTGAGCAACGAAAAAAGGAGGACTAGTATGAACAGGATTAACATTGTAACTTTAGGTGTTAAGGATATGAATAAATCCTTAAGGTTTTATCGGGATGGATTGGGATTTCATACATCGATTAAAGAGGACCAGCCCTCCATTGTTTTTTTTAATAATACGGGGACGAAACTTGCTTTATATCCTTTGGAGGAATTGGCTAAAGACATCAATGAGAAAGAACCGCCTAAGCAAAGTGGATTCTCGGGCATTACCCTTGCGTATAACGCTAAATCAATTGGTGAAGTGGATGATGTGATCAACAAGGCGGAAAAGGCCGGAGGAACAATCGAGAAATTTCCTCAGGATGTTTTTTGGGGAGGATACAGCGGATATTTTTCAGACCCCGATGGTTACTATTGGGAGGTTGCGTATTCGAAGGATTGGAGTTTTGATGAAAATGATATGCTGATTATAAAGTGAACGTTCACTTCGGAAGAAATTAGGCCTCCTGTATTCCTATATAAGCCGTTCGAATCATAATGGGCTGTTGCCCTGCCACTGCCTATACGGAGTGTTAGTCAACAGCCAGGTCATCATGTTCATTTACTGCGAAACTACATACTTGGCAAGCTCTTTACTTATTTGATTGCCCATTCGCTTCGATTGTTCGGTCGCTTCTTGTACACAGGCAATGAACGCTTCCTGCACTTGATGTGCTTGTAGTGCCTTCAATCCGGCTTCCGTCGTTCCGCCTGGTGAAGTTACTTCCTTCCTAAGCACGGCAGGTGTTTTAGGTGATTTCTGTAACATATCGGCTGCACCCAACAGTGTCTGGAGAATTAATTGCTTCGCGGTTTCGGAATCGAGGCCTATTGTTTCAGCTGATTGTTCCAATGCTTCCACCAAGTAATAAATATAAGCCGGTCCGCTTCCTGATAAGCCCGTTACCGCATCGAGCTGAGTTTCTTCTACGATTGCCACCGTCCCAACCGTTTCAAAAAGGGTAATTGCCGTTTGTAATTGCGATTCTTTCGTATGACCATTAGCGGCAATGGCGGTTGCTGATTTTCCTACGGCTGCTGATGTATTAGGCATGGCACGGACGATGGAGAACTCCTTGTTGGCGATCCCTTCAAGGCTTGATGTATGGACACCGGCCACAACAGATATGAACAGCATTTCTTCGCGAATGTATTCTTTTATTGATTGCATCGTTTCTAAAATATCTTTCGGCTTCACAGCCAGTACGACAAGGTTTGCATCCTCTAATAATCGTTGAAGCGATCTTGTTGTGGTTACACCGTATTGTTTCTTTAAATAATCAAACCGGTCATCATTTGATTTATTTGTTACAAAAATATTTGCTGGGTCAATTACCTGTTGAGTCACCAGCCCCGAAATGATTGCTTCTGCCATCGATCCAGCTCCGATAAATGCGATTTTTTTCATAGTTCTCGCTCCCTTTTCTTTTGTTTACGGTCTTTTTTGAAAAATAAAAAGACCCCTCATCCAATAAAGGACGAAAGGTCTAGCTTCCGTGGTACCACCTTTGTTCAACTTTTCCATAACAAATAAACAGAAAAGCTGCACTTGAATCCTCTAACGCGGGAATTACGTCAGGTTTTCCTGAAGGCTCATAAGGTAGGTTCAATAATGAGGGGGCGGTGAAGCCTTTCAGCACATTCCGAGCTTCACTCTCTTTACGCCATCAATAAATTTACTTGGCCTTAATCAAAGCCATGCCGTCTTTAATTACTTGTGATTATGAAGGATAGATCAGTACTCTGTCAATGATAATATATGCATGGACGTCAAAAAATAGACATGAATTATGTGAAAATAATGACAGTAATTAAAAATACATGTAAAATGGTAATTATACACTCATTTTCTTGATAAGTGCACCAAGAATCCGGTCTTGCGTATAAAAAGATTTATATAAATATAACTTCTAAGGTGGAAATGATTATGGCGAATTGGAATGGAGATATTGCAAAAATAGCTTTGCCCACGCCGTTTGCAGTGGGTGATGTAAATGTTTACGTAGTTAAAGGGGATGCTTTAACGTTAATTGACACTGGAGTCAAAACGAAACGATCAAAGGAAGCCTTGATTCAGGGGCTTGGCGATTTGGGTCTAAAACTGTCTGATATCGAACAAATCATCTTGACCCATCATCATCCTGATCATGCTGGTGCTCTTGATTTCTTTGATAAGGAAATTCCGGTTTATGGACATAAAAATAATCAGCGCTGGCTGACTATCAGTGATGAATTCCTTGAAATCCATAATCGTTTTTTCCTTGATTATGCCACGAAGTTTGGAGTGGCAGAAGAGCTGAAAAGTAAACTGATACATAACCGCGATGAAATCAGGTTCCTTAGTGAACGGAAGTTGCAGGGATATTTGGCTGAGGGGGATGAGCTTCCTGGTCTTCCGGGCTGGAAAACGATCGAGACTCCAGGGCATGCACAAAGCCATTTATCCTTCTACCGGGAAAGTGACGGTGTCATGATTGCCGGTGATCATTTACTAGCTAAGATTTCACCTAACCCATTAATGGAACCTCCGCTCCTTCCAGGCGGCTTAAGGCCTCGTCCGTTACTGCAATATAACGCATCACTTCAGAAATTATTGGAATTCTCCATATCCACCGTGTACTCCGGACATGGATCCGAAGTTGCAGGAGATGCGGTTGCCGACTTGATTCAATATAGATTCGAACGGCAGCATAATCGGGCCATGCAGGTGAAAAGCATGCTTCAAGATAAGCCTTTATCCGCCTTTGAAGTGTGTCAGCAACTGTTTCCGAAAGTATATCTACAGGAAGTCGGTCTTACACTTTCGGAAACAGTCGGTCAACTGGACTATTTAGAAGATTTGGGTGAAGTCGAAACAGAAATCCAATCTGGAGTCATTCTATATTCAATCGCTTAATGTTTTCAAGGAGGCTCATTTTTTTGAATAAGTTGCAAGGAAAAGTAATTGTTATTACCGGAGCTTCCGGAGGAATTGGCAAGGAAGTTGCAATCAAAGCGGCAAAGCAGGGAGGCCGTCTCGTTCTTTTGGCTAGAAGCCTGGATAAATTACAACAGCTAAAGAATGAGCTAATCAACCAATTTGGTGTTGATGCATATGCATATAAGCTTGATGTTGCAGACACCGATCAGGTGAATAGGGTATTTAATGACATCCATGCCCAAATAGGTGAAGTGGATGTATTGGTCAACAATGCTGGTTTCGGCACGTTTAAAGAAGCCCAGGATACGGAATTGGACGAAACAAAGGCAATGTTTGCTGTCAACGTGATTGGATTGATGGCCTGTACAAAATTAGTGCTTCCGTATATGAAGCAGAGAAAATCAGGTCATATCATCAATATCGCTTCACAGGCCGGTAAAATTGCCACGCCTAAATCCACTTTGTATTCGTCGACCAAGTTTGCAGTTCTTGGCTATTCAAACGCACTTCGGCTTGAGTTGATGGAAGATCATGTTTTTGTGACCACAGTCAATCCAGGGCCTATAGAAACGAATTTCTTTAACATTGCGGATGAATCAGGAACATATTTAAAGAATGTTGAAAAATTCATGCTTAAGCCTGAGGATGTCGCATCTAAAATCGTAGCGGCGATGCTGACCAATAAGAGGGAAATCAATCTCCCTGGCTGGATGGATTTAGCTGGGAAATGGTATAACATGTTTCCAAAGATCACCGAAACTTTAGGAAAAAAAGCATTTTTTAAAAAATAGGCTAGACTTTCGATACCACAACAATACGAAAGATGGTCTAGTCAAAAAGGGGGAGTGTCTAATGACATTCCCCTTTTGTGTGAAAATAAAAAGGAACTTCTTTGAATAAATTGGTAACCATTTCATCGGGAAATCCGTCTATTTCTTAGGAGGGATTTTCATGAAGATGGTAATAAACCTTTTTATATATATACTAGTTTCCTTTATTTTGGGGGGCTGTCAATCCTCTGATTGGAACATGCATGAGGCCGTTGATAAAGGGGAAGATGGTTTCATTACCGATCTTGACGATAAAAAGATTTTGATTAAAGGGACGTACTATAAGGTGACCAACCATACATATATTCAAGATCAACATGGGAAGGACCTCGATTATTCTGACTTGGAGATCGGGATGAAAGTGAAACCATGGCACCATGGCGAGGTCATGGAATCATTTCCTGGGAAAGCGGAAGCGGTGTTGATTCTTGTTTTGACGGACGAAAAGAGCTTAGCTGAACAAAGGGCGGTCACGGCTGCCATCGAGCATGTCAGCAAAGCGGAAAGTCAGCGATTCATGGTCCTCGAAGTCGTCCATTTACCCTCGGAGCATGTGTATAATATCGAAATGATGAATCGCTCCAACTTGGATTCATCTTTCATGGTGACTGTAGAAGATTTAACGGATGAAATATTATATATAAAATAAATCAATAAAACCGGACTGAATCATTTATGAATTCTGTCCGGTTATTTTATGGGGATTCGCTTACAAGAATGAGCGAATGTCCTGGATGTTATAAAGTTTTCGCACCTAGGTATTTCGGTTTCCAATAAGAGTTATCCATATTAGTGATGGTTATTCCTTTTGAAGACGTAGAACTAATGAATTGACCATTTCCGATATAGATCCCAACATGTGATACGCCTGTTCTTCCGGAAGAAGTATCAAAGAATACAAGATCCCCCTTAGATGGTGAAGATACTTTTAAACCAGTATTGGAATAGAGCAATGATGCTGTACGCGGTAAGGTAATTCCTTGTGATTTCTGGAATACATAATAAATGAAGCCTGAACAGTCAAATCCAGCTGGTGTTGTCCCGCCCCATTTGTAGGGTTTGCCGATTAAGGTTTTTGCATAACTGATCAAGCTGGTATTATTGACCTTATAAACACCAAGCGCATTAAATGTGCCTCGGCCGGCAATTCCGTCGGCGGTTAATCCTTTAGCTTTCTGGAATTTTTTTACTGCGGATACAGAATAAGTGCCGTAATATGTAGTCAGTGAACCTGAATATGTGAAATAACCTTTGGTTTTTAAAAGTTGTTGTAGTTGTTTGACATCGCTATGTGTCATTCCGGGTTTGAGGGTTTGATCTCCGATATTTGCAAAGGCTTGCAGGGGGGTTAGCATCATGGCAGATGCAACAGCAGCTGAAGCGATCCATTTCTTCATAATTTTCATTTCCTCTCTATCTATCTCTCTATTATTCTTAACAATATTATCCTACAATACCATTATGACAATTAGACATAATTTTGATTACAATTTCATTACAAAAAATGAGTAGTAAGACTTAAGATAATATAGACGAAAGTCTGTTGAAATGGATAAAAAAATTTAATAAAACTAAGTATTTGGGCATGATTAAAATTATTCAAGTTACGAATTTATCTATTTCAAAAAAACTATATGGATATTGAGGGTAATTTTGGTATTTTATCTATTATTAGGCTGCATTATATTTTTCGAGGAAATTCCATTAAAAAGTAGAAATTTGTATGAAAACTTCCATTGAATAAGAACGTATATTCGGTTAAAGTTATGAATATAATAAAAGCGAACATATATTCTTGTTAGGGTGAAAAAATGATGGATTATGGGACGATGCCGAAACAATCAATTATGTGTATCGATATGAAAAGTTTTTATGCAAGCTGTTCAGCGGTCATGCTTGGTTTGAACCCACTTGATTGTTATTTGGCGGTGGTTGGTGATTTGAAGAGGACAGGGAGCATTGTGCTTGCGGCTTCTCCAAAGATGAAGAAGGAGTTTGGCATCAAGACAGGTTCGCGGATGTTCGAGATTCCGAATGATCCAAGAATTGTCGTCGTTGAACCCAAAATGGCGACCTATTTAAGGGTCGCGACGGAAATCACCCGTTTGTTTAACCGTTATGTGCCTAAAGAAGCGATTCACGTATACAGTGTGGACGAAAGTTTTGTGAAAGTCGATGGTGCCGCTTCTTTATGGGGAGATGCCCGGATGATAGCTGAAAAGATAAAAGATGAAATCGAACGGGAATTACAGCTTCCCTGTGCCATTGGAATTGGTCCGAACATGCTTATGGCAAAACTTTGTCTTGATTTGGAAGCCAAACATGTAGGGATTGCCGAATGGAAGTATGAGGATGTGCCAAGCAAATTATGGCCGATTTCCCCACTTCGTGAAATGTGGGGAATCGGCAGGCGCGTAGAAAAAACCCTTCATGGAATGGGAATATTTACGGTTGGGCAGCTTGCCAATTATGATCTTGAATTACTTGAAGCGAAGTTTGGAATTATGGGCAATCAGCTTTACCATCATGCGTGGGGAATAGATTTATCGGACATGGGGGCAGTGATCATCGAAGGACAGGTCAGCTTTGGCAAAAGTCAGATTCTGCTGCGGGATTATAAGGAGGAGCATGAGGTAAAGCAGGTCATGCTGGAAATTTGCGAGGAAGTTGGAAGAAGGGCACGCACCCACCGCAAGGCAGGAAGGACGGTCAGTTTAAGTATTGGTTACAGCAAGGATGAGTTTGGCGGAGGTTTCCATCGTTCGCGTTCGATTAGCGAACCGACCAACATTACGATGGAGTTATATAAAGTTTGCCTGGAGCTTTTTCATGAGAACTATAAGCAAAAAACGGTTCGGAGCATAGAGGTCAGGCTCTCGAATATTGTGGATGATAACGAGATGCAGCTGACTTTATTTGATGCTTCGCGCTGGAAGAAGCGGGAGTTGAGTTACACGGTTGATCGAATTCGCCATAAATATGGATCCAAATCGTTATTGCGTGCAGTTTCGTATACCGAAGCAGGCACAGCTGTTTACCGAAGCAGGCTGCTTGGCGGGCATAAGGCGTAAGGCTGAATTTGAAGGGAGGGAAAAGAATGATTCGTGATCGCGGCCGTATCAAATGGACATCGATGATGTTGCCGGAGCATGTGAAAATGCTGCGGGATTGGGTGGTGGAGGATGGCCATGAAGCGAAGCGCATCGTGGATGAGCAGCAATTGGAAGAAATGAATGTGGTGATGGGGGAAGCGATGGAGGAAAGAAAGGATGTCACGATTGCTCATTATGAAGGAAACCGGTATCAGCTGTTAATTGGCAGGATTCATTATTATAATGAGCTCACCCAAAAGCTTCATGTCATCGATCGTTTTCAGCAGGCTCATTATATCAGGCTTTCTGATATAGCGGATGTAAGGATAATGGAATAATGGAGCGAAGGGTTCCCGAGAGCCGCCCTTTCATTTTCGAAACAATTTCCGTCCTCTTTCATAATGAAAGGAAATCATCGGGGCATAGAGAATCCGCACTTGTTAGCACAGTTAGCGAAGGAAAAGGAAGCAGGCAGTTTCGTTAACAGAAACGTTTTTATCGTTTATAATGAGGAAATGCAAAGACTTCGGGAGGCATGTAATCATGTATATTGAATGGACGGAAAGAGCGGCAGAGAAAATAGCCAGTAAGATACAGGGGCAAAAAGGATATTTACAGTTGAAATATGATACGGATGGCTGTGGCTGCGTTGTAAGTGGCGTGACGGCGCTATGGCTGGTCAACGAACTTGAAGAAGGTACCGAAAAAGCGGAAACGAACGGACTCCCTCTATACGTAGAAACATCAAAAATGATTTTTCTGGATGAAGTCATGAAAATAGACTTTGTGCCGGAAGCGAACAGCTTTCAGTTAAAAAGCCCGAATCAAATCTTAAATCCGAGGATGAGCTATTTTAATAAAATCTAACACAACAAAGAGGGAATCTTGGATACCCTCTCTTTTCCTTCTCAGACAAGTTTGAGAAACTGATCGATTTGATTTTCATATTCTTGTGGATTTTCATTATAGGATTGAGCGTGGGCCCCTTGTTTAGCAATATACAGCTGCTTTGGGCCCTCTTTTGCTGCATATAATTCCATCGTCATGGAAGCGGGGATGAAGCTGTCATTTTCACTATGGATGAAAAGCACGGGGTTTCGGATGTTTTTCATATAATTGATCGGGGACACTTCATTTGTCCAATATCCGTCACGGAATTTGATGAACGTACGCCCAAGCGGCAAAACGGTCCAAGTGGGAATGGGGATTTCAAGCTTGAGCTGGTGTTTGATCTGATCCTCGAAATTTGAAAATGGACAGTCGGCAATGTAAAAATCAGCGCCATCTTCAAGCATTCCGGCATATAAAAGAAGGGTTACGGCCCCCATGGATTCCCCATGAATGCCAATGTGAAGATCGGAACCTTTACGTCTTTTCAATTCATCGATAACGGCCTTTAGGTCGAATTTTTCATAATGTCCATAACTGCTCGTCTTGCCACCAGAATCCCCATGACGGCGGTGGTCATAAATGATGGCATTGAAGCCCCGCTTAAGAAAAATATTCATGTACTTAATCGAATTGACTTTGTTCTCCGTCACACCATGAGAAATGACCACCCACTTATTGGTTTCATACGGTTCGATAAATAAACATTTCAAAGAATATCCGGAGGGTGAAGGTATCCAGATTTCCGTTTTAGGCAGATTATCGAAATCCTCCCTAATCAGGCGTTTAGCCAGGATTTCACGATTTTGGATAAAATCATCTTCCTTCTTTTTCATGTACATGATCCGATTGGAAAAATAAATGCCGACGCCGATGATATAGGTTAGAATTCCAGCTATTGCAAGCCACCATTTTTTCATGAATGCTCCTCCTTGGTTGATTTTCTTTATTTTACCATGAGGGAAATGGGAAAACACTGTTTTGAAAACCTAACGAGAAAAACGGCAATCGTGATATAATGATTTCATTATACTGGCTAGGAGGTTTTAAGGATGAAAAAGAAACAGCCGCGCAATCAAAATCAAAGTAAAAACCAAGATAAAGATTCATCATCATTGAAACTTGGTGATATGCTCAATCAAGATATCATGTCCCAGCTTCGTCAAAAACAAAAAGAATTGAATGAGGCTGAAGTGGAGAAGAAGGCAGCGGAAGAAGAAAAAAAACGTGCAGAAAGAAAACAGCGTGAGAAAAACAAATCATTCGAAGAGCTATTGGGTGAAAGCAATCTGAACTGGAAGAACTATAAATAAAATAAAGAAAAAAAGGAGCGGTCTAAGAAAGAGGGCTGTCTCCCTTTTTGGACTTGTTTCATCGATAAGAAGAACCATTCTTTAGAAAAGCAGACTATTCCTTTATTTTATAAATGATAACGATTATATTAGAGGTAAGTTCGATATGCATTCATATCGGATGGACTACTACTAGCTGGTGATTTGATGCAAAGTAAAATAGAAAATGTACTGGAAGACCAATTATGTTTCCTGCTTTATGCAAGTTCAAGGGAAATGACGAAAAAATATAAACCGCTGCTTGATAAACTCGAAGTGACATATCCACAGTACCTCGTTCTCCTTCTACTATGGGAGCAGGATACACTTACAGTCAAAAAAATAGGGGAATTACTTGCCCTGGACTCAGGAACGCTTACCCCCATGTTAAAACGAATGGAACAGAATGGTCTGATTGTTCGTGAACGTTCCACTCAAGATGAACGGTCCGTCATGATTCAGCTGACGGAAAAAGGAATGGGTTTACAGGAAGAGGCTTGTTTCATTCCCGATCGCATTTCAGCTATGTCGGGTGAGGATAAGAAGGTGGTCGAGGATTTGAAAGCCTCACTGCTCCAACTATTGAAAACATTACAGAAGTTTTAGCGAAAAGAAAAAACGCTTGGGGAGCACAAGTGTTCAGTTTGTAGACAAAAAGGTTTCGGATTGGTCTCATTCCGAAACCTTTTTGATTTTTTATTGGTTTGAAGCAGTTATAGAGAATAGCTACCTCACCAAGGTCATTATTTAGGCGATTTTTGGCCCTTGCCAAGTCCAGTTGGCTATCTTCTACATTCATGGCAGCGAAAGTAAGCATCGCCTGCATCGACAATTTTTTAATTCCCCTTAAAGTAGTCTGTTCGAGGACGTGTATATGGTAAAGTTGGTTTGATTTAATTTCTTCTTTGAAGAAGTCCTTGATAGGCACGTGTTTCCTTACAAACGATTTTCTTTCGGAAGCTTTCATTTTTTAAAAAAGACTGTAGGCAAAAGGTGTTCTATATAAAAGTTAAAACAAAGTTGATTAGAGCGGGTGTGCGAGACTCCTGCGGGAATACGCGTCCGCAGGCGCAAAGGGCGGACCGCCCGCGGAAAGCGAGTGCCTGGAGTGGAAATGAACGGTCAAATTTCAAAAAACTAAAAAAACTGTGGACAAACTCCATTATTATTGAGTTTGTCCACAGTCTGAAACGCTTGGGATAGCCCAAGCGTTTTTTTATATTATTAATCTACATCGATTTCAATAGTGACGTCCACATTGCCGTTGATAGCTTTTGAATAAGGGCACATTTGATGCGCTTTATGAACAAGAGTTTCAAATGTCTCTTTATCGATTCCAGATCCCTTCACAGCTAAAGTGACAGCTAAGCTGTATTGGTGCATTTCCCCCATCAATAAACTGACGCTGGCGGTGACTTTGGAATCAAATGAAATGCGTTCAATTTTACCGACTGATTGCAAAGCACTATCAAAACATGCAGCATATCCAGCAGCGAAAAGCTGTTCCGGGTTGGATGCTTCAGGCATCTGTTTGGCCCTTGGTGTTCCAGGCATCGCTATATCAACCGTAAAGTTACCATCAGCAGAAATTGCTGTTCCTTCTCTTCCGCCATCAACCGTTACAGACGTTGTAAATAAAGTTTTTGTCATCATTATTTCTCCCTTGTCTTTATATTTTAATTGTGCACAACTGAATTGTACAACATCGTTTTTAGAATAGCAATAAAAAAGAATAGTTGAAAAACAATAGAAATGCATACTCTCGGTAACATGGAGGCTAAGATCTCCGGCACTAATTCCATCTCTGCTGGTTTGCGAATATTTTAGAAAAAGGAGGTAAAACTGTTGGGGAAAGCAAAGCGATTAGTGATAGAAAACAGCAAGACGGTAAAGAAGTGCGGTATGGCGAAGAAAAAGCGAGGGAAACGGAAATAGGCTGCCTATCCCGCCGATTAAACGGAGATAAGGCAGCCTACCGATGTCCAGATAGTTAGTTTGATTGAATCATTTTAATTCCGATGACTTTCATATTTGTTCGCTTTGGTCAACTGCTCCAAGATAGCAAGTTCCGATTTAGACAGTGAAGAGCTGTTTGCGGCCTTGCAGTTTTCACGCAGCTGCTGCACTGAGCTTGCACCGGGTACAACGGTAGCGACGCTTTGATGTGACAATACATATTGAAGCGCCGTTTCATTCAACTTCCTATCAGAAAGTTTGTCCTTTAATTGCGGAAGCAAATCTTTAAGTTCGTGATAGCTATAGTCAAGGTACCCATCGGCATTTGCCTTTTCAAGCATTCTCTCACTAAGCAGCCCTTTAGCAAGGGGACCGCGGGCGATGATGCTGATCTGTTTGTTGGCCAAAAGGGACATCCACTCTTCCGGGCGGCGGTCTAGTAAGTTATATTGCATCATAACGGAATCAAGCTCAGACTTTTCAGTGAATTCCTTGATCACATTCGGACGAATCGAGGAAATTCCATAATATCGAATATAGCCTTCTCTTTTAAGTTCTTCAAATGCTTCTACCGTTTCTCCGATATTGTCTGAAATGGTGCCGCCATGTAACTGATAAAGATCAATATAATCAGTCCCCAGTCGTTTTAAGCTATCCTTTACTGCCGTTTTAATGTAAGCACCAGAAGGATCCCAGCTCCAGGCATCCTTATTGTCGTTCCAACGGTTTCCAACCTTGGTGGCTATGTATACCTTATCGCGGACAGATTTTAAATTCTTTCCGACGATTTCTTCATTCACCCCGAAATCATATAAGTCAGCAGTATCAAAATAATTGATTCCTTCATCTAAAGCGGCCTGTATGATTTCAGATGCCTGATTTTCAACAGTTCCCAAGGACATGCATCCGAGCCCGATTTCAGAAACTAGCAATTCGGAACTGCCTAGTCTGCGTTTTTTCATGTTATCCACTCCTTTAACATTCATTGTAAAGGAGAAAACCAATTCACTCAAAGAATTCACTTTATCCGTTTTAAAGGAGCGGGTGGTGCCTGTGGGTGTATGTCGGCAATCCAATCATTGATATAGACATATTGATTTTGCAATTGTTTTAGTTTTTGAATGATTTCCCAACTTTTTCCGGATAAAGTAACGCTTTTTTCTAATACGTAAACTTTCATTAAATCGCCCTCCATCTCTATTATGGTAAAATGTATGAGGAATCATGCGGCAATTAGAACAGAGGAGTGGTCAAGATGAAAAAATTTGAAGAGAAAACGCTATCTTCGGAAAAAATCTTTACAGGAAAGGTAATCAGCCTGCAAGTGGATGATGTAGAGCTTCCTGATGGAAAAACGGGAAAACGTGAAATAGTCAAACATCCGGGGGCGGTTGCCATCATAGCGCTTACGGCAGAAAATAAAATCATCATGGTTGAACAGTACCGAAAAGCGCTGGAGAGAAGCTTGGTGGAAATCCCAGCAGGAAAGCTGGAAAAAGGCGAAGAACCAGTTCTGTCGGCTAAAAGGGAACTGGAAGAAGAGACAGGTTATGAATGTGAAAAAATGGAGCACATCATATCCTTTTATACATCCCCGGGGTTTGCCGATGAATTGGTCCATCTCTATGTGGCCCACAATTTGAAAAAGAAAGAAAATGCGGCACCACTTGATGAAGATGAATTTGTCGAGATGATGGAACTTACGCTGGAGGAAGCTCGGAGTTATATGGCTGAAGGGAAAATCCAGGATGCCAAAACGGCATATGCTGTTCAGTATCTGCTTTTGAAAGAGGCGATGACTTCATAAATGAAAGAGTTTTACGCAGACCTTCATATCCATATAGGCAGAACGAGAAGCGGAAGGGCTGTAAAAATAACCGGTGCTAAAACATTAACCTTCAGTAAAGTGCTGCAAGTTGCAAGTGAACGGAAGGGTCTTGATTTAATCGGGATCATCGATTGCCATTCTCCTGAAGTCATCGAAGAAATCGAACAGGGGATTGTGGATGGGGAAATTACGGAAAAGATTGAAGGCGGCCTTCTGTACAGGAATACAACAATCATCCCAGGCTCGGAGATTGAGATTTATGATCAGAATTGTAATGGACCAATCCATGTCCTCGCCTATTTTCCAACTTTAAAAGCAATGAAGGAATTCTCTACATGGATGGGCGGCCATGTTAAAAATATCACCTTAAGCTCCCAAAGGATTTATTGTGATGGGAGAACGTTACAAAAAATCGTCAAGTCTCTGGGAGGACTGTTTATCCCGGCCCATGTTTTCACACCATTTAAAAGCTTATATGGAAAAGGGGTGCGATCCAGTCTGACCGAAGTATTCGATCCGCAACTGATTGATGCGATCGAGCTTGGTTTAAGTTCAGATACAGAGATGGTCAAGGATATCGAAGAGTTGGAATCCTATGTATTCGTGACAAATTCCGATGCGCATTCGCTTGGGAAGATCGCTCGTGAATATCAAAAAATCCGACTTGAAGAACCAAGCTTCAATGAACTGGAAAAGGCCCTTAGAGAAAAAGAAAATCGTAAGGTGACCGCCAATTATGGATTGAACCCATTATTGGGAAAATATCATCAAACCGTATGTTCAGCTTGTTTACACCAGGTATTGAGGGATAGTGAATCATGTTCTGAATGTGGGAATAAATCCATAATAAAAGGGGTATCGTTACGGATTGAAGAACTTTCCAATATGAATGGAAGCCATCGAAGAGAAAGACCGCCTTATATCCATCAAGTACCACTCGATTTCATCCCTGGATTGGGACCTAAATCCATGGAAAAACTACTGGAGGCATTTGGAACCGAGATGAATATCCTTCATGAAGTTACGCTTGAACAGCTCAAGGAAATCGTTCCTGAAAAATTGGCTTCTTATATCGATTCTGCAAGAAAAGGGACCCTTTCTTTTGAAGTGGGGGGCGGAGGCAGATACGGAAAGGTCAAAAGGGAAAGTTGAATATAGTCGAACAAAAAAAGTCCTGTAGATGAGCTTGTCATCTGTCAGGACTTTTTAGTTTGTTGTCTTTGCATAAATGGAGGTATTCCGCAATTCCTTGCCGTTTGCACTTAGGCAGTCATTATGCAAAGTTCCTTCAAGGGTATACCCTAGTTTCTCGGGTATCCGTTTGCTGGCAATATTATTGGGGTCACAACGGATTTCGACCCGCTTTGCGCCATAATGATAAAAAGCGAATTTGGTTAACTTTTCTATCGCTTCCGTTATGTACCCTTTTTTACTGAACCTCGAATCAATCCAATAACCAATTTCAAATTTTGGGATATCCCAGTTAATTCGGTGCAGACCAGTGGAGCCGACGAATTGATCGTCTTCCTTCCTATAAATATGAAGTCTGATATCCTCTTTTAAAATAAAGTCCGCATATGATTTTAGAACGTTCTGTTCTGACGTTTCCAAGGACGCATCCTGATGCGCAAATGGCAGCCATTGTTTTAATTCGGGTTTAGAATGGACGAGGGCTTCGTAAACATCATGGCCATCACCAGGCAAACAAGGCCTAAGATATAATCGTTGGGTTTCAATTTTTTCTGGGAAATCCATAAATATAGCTTTCATCTCCTACCTCCTTGCAATGGGTATGGGAAATTATAACATGGATTAAGTTGGAGGTGTTCTACCGGACGGAGAAAGTTTTCTTAGCATAAATGAGAGAGTGAAAACATAGATTCTAGTAAGCGGAGTTGGGAGGATGAAAGATGAAAAAAAAATCTGTCGTACAAAATGCCGTAATGAAACATATTAACGAACATTCCTCATTATATGTCTTTATCACTGTGCTTTTTTTGATGGGTGTCATTTTTGGAGCAGTACTTGTGAATAGTTTGAGCTTTACCCAAAAGGAGGACTTGTTCTATTATTTATCTCAATTTTTCGGACAAGTATCCAAAGGTGAATTTGCCTCTTCGCATGATATGTTCAGCCAAAGTATTATGCATAATATAAAATATATAGGCCTCATCTGGATTCTGGGAATTTCGGTCATCGGTTTGCCGGTCATTTTGGTTTTGTTATTTATAAAAGGAATGGTTGTTGGATTTACAGTCGGATTTTTAGTCAATCAAATGGGATGGAGCGGGTTCTTATTATCATTTGTCTCCATTCTGCCCCAAAATATATTCATCGTGCCGATATTCATCGTGATAACCGTCCTTGCTGTTTCACTATCAATGAAAATGATCAGCAGGATTTTCCTTAAGCAGATCCGTGAGCCGCTGAAGCCAATAATTTCACGGTATATTTTTTCATTGATTATGTCAGGATTGTTTTTGATTACAGCTGCAGCATTTGAAGCGTATTTATCACCTTCTTTAATGAAAAACGTCGTAAGTTTATTGGGTCATTGACGGAGATTTGCTTTTATCGCAAATTTTTTTATCATTAACAAGAAATCTATTTTGACAGTTTTCCCTCTTTTGATATAATGGATAAGATAGCGGCGCGGGAGGGAATATTAGGTATGGAAATAGAAAACAGAATTGATAGGATAAAAAAGCAGTTGCACTCGTCCAGCTACAAATTAACGCCTCAGCGAGAAGCGACCGTCCGCGTTTTACTTGAGCACGAAGAGGATCATTTAAGCGCAGAAGACGTTTACCTCCTTGTCAAAGAAAAGTCGCCGGAAATTGGATTGGCAACAGTATACCGTACGCTAGAGTTGCTGACTGAATTGAAGATAGTAGATAAAATTAACTTTGGAGACGGGGTTTCCCGTTATGATTTAAGACAAGAAGGAGCTGCGCATTTCCATCATCATCTTGTTTGTGTGGAATGTGGTGCGGTAGATGAGATCCAGGAAGACTTACTTGAAGACGTGGAAGCCATTGTGGAACGCGAATGGAAATTCAAGATAAAAGACCATAGATTAACCTTTCATGGCATTTGTCATCGATGTCATGACAAAGAAGAAAATAAAGGTGAATGAAGTATGACCTTTTCCATTTAATGGAGAAGGTTTTCTGCGTTTTTTTAGAATCTTTTGCAAAGGCATCAAGAAAACAGTTTTAAGGAATGAATTTTCTCACGTAAAGGCAGTTTTTCCTTTCCCCTTACCGAAACGCGTATAAAACTTGTCCTGTTGGGCATAGATTGATACAAAGGATTGATTGGGAGGGGAAAGAAGATGAAAACGACATTATCGCTTGTTTTGCATACGGCTAAAGTGATGGTTCTCTTTGTTGGCTTCACTGTTCTTTTTTATATAGGAATGGTATGGTTAAATCAGGAATATCAAAATTATCATCGTTATGATGAACCCAAAGGAATGGCTGTGAAAGTATCGAAGGCTGTTGATACGGGTGAGGATGCATGGCTGGAACGCTTAATGTTGTTTTATTTAAACGGGGAGTAATGAATATGGAGAATCAAATCAGGGATTTTATTCATTTTTTAACCATTGAAAAAGGACTTGCCAAGAATACGCTCGTTTCCTATGAGCGTGACTTAAGGTCATATTGGAGCTATCTGAAAGATGTTGAATCCATTATCGAATGGAATGATTCACGGCGTGTGAACATCTTGCATTTTCTCGTTCAATTGAAGGATCAAGGAAAATCATCGAAGACGGTAGCACGTCATATTGCCTCGATCCGGTCCTTTCATCAATTTCTTCTAAGGGAAAAAGTAACCGATCAGGATCCGTCCATACATATAGAAACGCCGAAACCGGAACGAACCCTCCCGAAAGTATTAAGTATGGAAGAGGTTGAAGCGTTATTGGAAGCCCCGAAGTTCATGGACGAATTCGGCCTGCGTGATAAGGCGATGCTTGAATTGATGTATGCGACAGGGATGCGCGTTAGTGAGTTGATATCCATGGATGTAAGTGATGTACATGCATCAATGGGGTTTGTCCGTTGTGTCGGGAAAGGAAATAAGGAGAGGATCATTCCGATTGGACAAACGGCATTGGGTGCGATTGAACATTATTTGGAGAGTTCCCGAGGGAAATTAGCCAGTCACAAGCACAGGACAGATTCACTTTTTTTGAATCATCATGGTAACAGGCTGACAAGACAGGGATTTTGGAAGATTCTAAAAAAACTTGTAAAATCGGCACAAATAGAAAAAGAAATCACACCGCATACACTAAGACATTCTTTCGCGACACATCTATTGATGAATGGGGCTGATTTACGTGCAGTCCAAGAAATGCTGGGTCATGCGGATATTTCAACAACACAGATTTATACACATATTACGAACGTCCGGATCAAGGATGTATATTCAAAATTCCATCCGCGAGCTTAGAAGAATAGCAGAATGATAGGGAGGCTGTGAATTTAACTGAAAGGCAGTTAAAGGACCAGCCTTTTTATAATGTGGACTGGACCTAAAAGCAGCAAATGATTCTTGGTCATACATGTATTAGACTTTTTTTTTCTGAAATATATTATTTGTTTCCAACATAGTAATCGTTTACAATGTAGAGAGGTCAGACTTCTGACGTTTTCGTGATTTCATTTTATTGAAGAGTAACGGAGCGATATAAGGGTAAAATACAGAGTATAAAAGTGATTTACTATTTTAGGAGGAATGAACATGAAAGGGAATTCAGCATTTAAACGAATATTTGTAGTCGTTATGGATTCAGTTGGGATTGGCGAAGCACCTGATGCAGATTTATTTGGTGATAAAGGGGCTGATACTCTCGGCCATATCGCAGAAAAAATGAATGGTTTGAACATGCCGAATCTTGCAAAATTGGGTTTAGGAAACATCCGTGAAATAAAAGGGATTGAAAAAGCTCAGCAACCGCTCGCATACTATACGAAAATGAAAGAAGCATCTACAGGTAAAGATACGATGACTGGACATTGGGAAATAATGGGATTGAATATATCCACTCCATTCCGTGTATTTCCAAATGGTTTTCCTGAGTTGTTAGTGAATGAACTTGAGGTGAAAATGGGTCGTGGAATTATTGGGAACGTCCCAGCCAGCGGTACGGAGATCATTGAAAGACTTGGCGAGGAACATATGAAGACGGGTGCATTGATTGTATATACATCAGCTGATTCCGTTTTACAGATTGCTGCACATGAAGACATCGTGCCGATAGACGAAGTATATAAGATTTGTGAAATTGCACGGGAAGTGACAATGGCTGATGAGTATAAGGTTGGACGCGTTATTGCTAGACCATTCACAGGTGAACCAGGTAGCTTCAAAAGAACGTCTAACCGTCATGATTATGCATTGAAGCCTTTTAACCGGACAGTTATGGATGAATTGAAAGATTCCGGATATGATGTTCTCGCAATCGGGAAAATTTCGGATATTTTTGATGGAGAAGGTGTAACTGAATCTTTACGGACCGTATCTAATATGGATGGAATGGATAAATTAATCCAAACGATAGAACAGGACTTCAAAGGGTTAAGCTTCCTTAATCTTGTCGACTTCGATGCTTTATACGGACATCGCCGCGATCCAGAGGGATACGGAAAAGCCTTGGAAGAATTCGACGCTCGGATGCCGGAAGTTCTCGATAAACTACAGGAGGATGATTTATTGATCATCACTGCCGATCACGGGAATGATCCGGTTCATGAAGGAACCGATCATACACGTGAATTTGTGCCATTATTAGTCTATTCCAAACGATTTACTAAAGGTGCCGAGCTTCCAGTAAGAGATACATTTGCTGATATCGGAGCGACGGTCGCTGCTAATTTTGATGTAAAAATGCCTGCCTTCGGGAAAAATATATTGGGCGATATAAATTAAGGGGAGATTAAATAGATGTTTAATAAAATAGAGACAGCTGCTGCATTTATAAAAAATAAAATTGAAGGCTCCCCGGAGATAGGATTGATTCTTGGTTCTGGACTTGGAGTATTGGCAGATGAAATTGAAAATCCCATAACGATCCCATACCACGAAATCCCGGAATTTCCGGTATCGACTGTTGAAGGACATGCAGGACAGCTTGTCATTGGTCAATTAAGTGGCAAAAAAGTTGTAGCCATGCAAGGACGCTTTCATTTTTATGAAGGTTACTCCATGGAGAAGGTCACATTTCCTGTACGTGTTATGAAACTTCTTGGCGTTGAGCAATTAATTGTAACGAATGCTGCTGGAAGTGTTAATGAAAGCTTCGCACCAGGCGACTTGATGCTGATTACGGATCATATTAATTTAATGGGGGCAAACCCATTGATCGGTCCTAATGAGGAGCGTTTTGGGCCTAGGTTCCCTGATATGTCAGAAGCTTATAACAAGGGGCTGCGGACTCAAGCTAAAAAAATCGCAGCAACACTCGGGTTGGATATTAAAGAAGGTGTCTATATCGGGAATTCAGGTCCGACATATGAGACGCCTGCAGAAGTGAAAATGGCCAGAATCCTAGGCGGGGATGCAGTTGGGATGTCAACGGTTCCAGAAGTTATCGTGGCTAGACATAGCGATATGAAGGTGCTCGGAATATCATGCCTTACCAATATGGCGGCAGGCATTCTCGATCAGCCTTTGTCGCATGAAGAGGTAATTGAAACGACGGAAAAAGTGAAAAGCAGTTTTCTGGATTTTGTGAAGCACATCGTTAAAGACATATAAAATGATCAAAAAAATAAAAGTGCACCTGAGAGAATCGGTGTCTTAAAAAAGTGGGGATTCTATTATGAGAATGGTAGATTTAATTGAGAAAAAGCGGGATGGAAAGGCTCTTTCTACAGAAGAAATACAGTTCATCATCAAAGGGTTTACTGATGGAACGATTCCTGATTACCAAATGAGTGCTTGGTCAATGGCTGTTTATTTCAAAGGCATGAATGAGCAGGAACGTGCTGATTTAACCATGGCAATGGTCGAGTCAGGCGATCAAATCGACTTATCGATGATTGAAGGAATCAAGGTCGATAAACATTCAACAGGCGGTGTTGGGGATACCACAACACTAGTGCTTGGGCCATTAGTTGCTGCGGTAGGTGTTCCGGTTGCAAAGATGTCAGGACGGGGTCTTGGCCATACAGGCGGAACGATCGATAAGTTGGAGTCTGTAAAAGGCTTTCATGTTGAAATCGAAAATGACGAGTTCATTCGGCTTGTAAATAAAAATAAAATAGCTGTCATTGGACAAAGTGGTAACCTGACTCCAGCGGATAAAAAGTTATATGCATTGCGCGATGTTACGGCTACCGTTAACAGTATCGGTTTGATTGCTGGTTCGATCATGAGTAAGAAAATTGCCGCTGGTGCTGATGCAATCGTACTCGATGTTAAAACAGGAGCTGGCGCTTTCATGAAAACTCTCGAAGATTCTGAAGAATTAGCGCATGCAATGGTGAGCATCGGGAACAATGTCGGGCGAAACACGATGGCTGTCATTTCCGATATGAGCCAACCGCTGGGCTACGCAATCGGAAATGCATTAGAAGTGAAGGAAGCCATCGATACACTTAAAGGGGAAGGCCCGGAAGATTTAACGGAACTTTCTTTAACACTAGGAAGTCATATGGTATACCTTGCCAAAAAGGCAAGTTCGCTGGAGGAAGCAAGAACCTTGCTTGAAAATGCGATAAAAGATGGTTCTGCACTAAACTCATTCAAGGTTTTCCTAGAAGCTCAGGGAGGCGATGGTTCGGTTGTAGATCAGCCGGAAAAACTTCCGCAGGCTGCTCATACTTTCGAGCTAGAAGCGAAAGAGGACGGATATGTATCGGAGATCATCGCTGATGAAGTGGGAACGGCAGCTATGCTTTTAGGCGCCGGGAGAGCTACAAAAGAATCAGAGATCGATTTGGCAGTCGGGCTTGTACTCCGTAAAAAAATCGGGGAAACTGTGGCAAAAGGTGAATCCCTTGTGACGATTTACAGCAATTTTGAAGATGTTACAAAAGTAAAAGAAAAATTGTATGAAAGCATTGCGATTTCAAAAGAGAAAGTCGAAAAACCTACCCTGATCTATAAAGAAATCATGGAATAAATGATTTTAAAAAGGTCACCCTTTTTTAGGGTGACCTTTTTGTGTCTTTCCAATGAATGTTAAAAAAGAGGATGCCCATGCGCATCCTCTTTTGCTTTTTGTTAATTGGTACTAATATCCAATATATGTTCAAAATTCATCTTTAATTGTATAAAAATGGGTTTGATGGAAAAAATAAATGATATCAAGATTGGAGGGTATGGAGATGAAGCGGATTCTTTCTCTATTTATAACCGTATTAATAGCAATAGGCTTTTGCATCCCACATACAGAAGCAGCTGAAGGTAAAGGAGTCGACTTGGCGGCCAATGCTAAATCCGCTATTTTGATTGAACGGGATACAGGCGCCATTCTGTATGATAAAAATGCAGACATTCGTCTTTCACCGGCTAGTATGACGAAAATCATGACAATGCTGCTGATCATGGAAGCGATCGATAAAGGCGAACTAAGCATGAAGGAGAAAATCAGGACAAGTGAGTATGCAGCATCGATGGGCGGGTCCCAAATCTTCCTCGAGCCAGGTGAAGAAATGACCACAGAACAAATGCTTAAAGGCATCTCGATTGGTTCGGCGAATGATGCATCGGTTGCAATGGCTGAACGTCTTGACGGCTCTGAAGAAGAGTTTGTTAAGAAAATGAACAAAAAGGCGAAAGACTTAGGTTTGAAAAATACAAAGTTCCAAAACGCGACGGGCCTTCCAGTTAAAGATCATTACAGTTCGGCCCATGATATGTCGATTATGGCGAAGGAACTATTGAAATACGATACGATTACAAGGTTCACGGGTACATATGAAGATTATCTCCGTGAAAACACCGATAAGAAGTTCTGGCTCGTTAACACGAATAGATTAGTAAAATTTTATCCTGGAGTGGATGGGCTAAAGACAGGGTTCACTAATGAAGCGAAATACTGTCTTACAGCCACTGCAAAAAAAGGAAATATGCGTGTCATTGCGGTCGTTTTTGGAGCCGATTCTCCAAAGGAACGAAACGCTCAGGTCACCAAGATGCTAGATTATGCATTTTCACAATACATCACATATCCGATTTATAAACGCGGCGAGGTGTTAGGTGAATCTAGGGTGAGTAAAGGCCACAAGAAAGCGGTGGTGGGAGTGACAAGTGAACCTATTTCAGTTTTGACAGCCAAGAACGGAACGGCAAAGGACTTTACAAAAAAAGTCACTCTTGATAAAGATTTGAAAGCCCCTATAAAAAAAGGTGATCAAATTGGTACGCTTGAATTGAAGAAAAACGGTAAGGTGTATGTCGAATCTCCAATTGTCGCGAAGGAATCTGTTGAAAATGCCAGCTGGTGGCAATTGTATAAACGTGCTTTCGGCATGTTTACTCAAGCGAAATAGAATAAATTGTCGCAATGCCTGGTATTAGTACTAATTTAGGCGAAACTCCACTAGTTTTGCTGTTAAGAAGGAATCGGCAGGTAAAAAAGAGAATTTGACTCATTACAAGACAGTGAAGGAGGCTGTATATAGTGAGTCTTACGATTAATATGGAGGCGAAAAATCGTGTATTGTGCATTCGTCTCAAAGGTGATTTAGATCATCATACAGCAGAAAAATTGAAGAACCAGGCAGAGGCAGCCATTCAAAAGCATAACATCCAGCATATTATTCTCAACATGGAAGAATTGCATTTTATGGACAGTTCAGGGCTCGGAGTTATTTTAGGGCGTTATAAGCAGGTAAACAAAAAGCAAGGTGAAATGGTGGTCTGTGCAATTTCTCCAGCAGTAAAGCGGTTATTTGAGATGTCAGGGTTGTTTAAAATTGTTAAAATGGAACTATCCGAAAAAAACGCTTTGCAAAGACTGGGGGTTGCCTAAAATGAAAAATAAAATGGAAACGAAATTTTCCGCACTAAGCCAAAATGAATCTTTTGCCAGGGTAACTGTTGCGGCTTTCATTGCCCAATTGGACCCGACGATGGATGAATTGACAGAAATCAAAACTGTCGTGTCAGAAGCCGTTACGAATTCGATTATCCATGGGTATGAGAGTGATCCGGAAGGGTGGGTCTACATTTCAGTGGTCATCGAAGGTGATACAGTAGAATTGACCATTCGGGATGAAGGACTGGGCATTGAGGACGTCGAGGAGGCTAAACAGCCTTTATTTACGACAAAGCCCGAACTTGAACGTTCCGGTATGGGATTCACCATCATGGAAAACTTCATGGATGAAATCAATATAATTTCCCATAAGGGTGAAGGCACGATCATTCGATTAAAAAAGCACTTAACTACAAGCAGAGCTTTGTGCAATTAAGGGAGACTTGCATATGGATGTGGAGGTTAAAAACGAGAAGAGCAAAAAAGGCCAGCCCCATTTAAAAGATGAGGAATTGAGGAATTTGATTCAACGCAGCCAGAGCGGTGACCAAGATGCAAGGAACTTGATTGTCAATAGCAATCTCAGGCTTGTATGGTCAGTAGTGCAAAGATTCCTCAATCGAGGTTATGAACCGGATGACCTTTATCAAATTGGCTGCATAGGTCTTTTGAAGTCCGTGGACAAATTTGACTTATCGTTTGAAGTGAAATTCTCAACGTATGCTGTACCAATGATCATTGGTGAAATCCAACGTTTTATCCGTGATGACGGAACAGTTAAAGTGAGCCGTTCTTTGAAAGAAATGGCGAATAAAATTCGCAGGGCTAAAGAAGAACTATCCAAGACATATGGCCGAGTCCCGACTGTCAATGAATTGGCGGAACATCTTGAGTTATCGCCAGAGGAAATCATCATGGCACAAGAAGCTAGCAGGAGCCCTTCATCCATCCACGAAACGGTTTACGAGAATGATGGAGATCCGATTACTCTTCTTGACCAGATTGCCGACCATAACGAAACATCTTGGTTTGATCAAATCGCATTGAAAGAAGCGATTCATGAATTGAATGAACGTGAAAGGCTGATTGTTTTCCTAAGGTATTATAAAGATCAGACACAGTCGGAAGTAGCGGCAAGGCTTGGTATATCCCAAGTACAGGTGTCAAGGCTGGAAAAGAAGATTCTTCAGCAAATGAAAAACCACATGAATCAGTGATTCATGTGGTTTTTTTATTTGGCTGGAGATAAATCGCGGATTTAGGAAAAAGTAAAAGTAATGGACCCTCGTGATTAGTTAGGAATCAAATTTATGAAAATATGTATGGGAATCAAATTTTTTAGTTGAATTTACAATTAAAAACGAATATTATAGTAAAGGTCGCGTTTTTCATTCGTTTTTTTATCTTTCATTCAGCGAATATTTAACCAGGAAAAGCGACGATGCAGTACAATTTTAGGACACCTTGTTCTTTCGTGCAAACGGTTGTCGGTGTTTCCTTTAGATCTGGAGGTCTAAATATGTTTATGGAAAGGTTTTTCTCCCTGAAAGAAAATGGAACGAGTGTCCGTACAGAAGTCATGGCGGGCGTTACGACATTTTTGACTATGGTTTATATCCTAATTGTGAATCCGGCTTTATTGTCTTCAATCGGAATTCCATTTGAACAAGTTTTCATGGCAACGGTCATATCATCGGTCATAGGTACCCTTATCATGGGGCTCGTAGCAAAATATCCGATTGCGATAGCACCGGGGATGGGCTTGAATGCTTATTTTGCTAGCGTAGTGGGGGCACAGGGCCTCTCATATCAGACTGTATTTGGAACGGTTTTCATCGCCGGTTTGCTCTTTTTATTAATTAGCGTGACGAGCTTGCGCAAAATGATAATCGATGCGATTCCTAACTCACTAAAATATGGAATCACATCCGGAATTGGTTTATTCATCGCGTTTATCGGGTTGAAAAATGCGGGAATTGTAGTATCTAATGAATCAACGATGGTGACTCTTGGCGATTTGCATCAGCCTGGAACCGTTTTAGCGTTGATAGGTTTATTCATTACCTTGATTTTAATGGCCCGTAATATCAAAGGGGCCATTTTTATTGGTATGATCATTACGGCAGTTATCGGCTATTTTATCGGTTTGCTAAATTTTGATGGCTTCTTATCCGTACCTCCAGCACCGGTATTTTTCGATATCGATATTGCTGGAGTCTTCACCCATTCTTTATATTCAGTTGTATTCGCCTTTTTACTTGTGACGATCTTTGATACGACAGGTACATTGATCGGTGTAACGGAACAGGCAGGACTGACGAAGGATGGTAAGATCCCTCGTGCCAAGAAAGCCTTTTTAGGTGATGCGATTGCAACGACAGTCGGATCAATGTTTGGAACAAGTCCTTCAACTGCTTACGTTGAATCGAGCACGGGTGTGGCTGCAGGTGGACGTACCGGGTTGACGGCTACAGTTGTGGCGATCCTGTTCGCTGTATCGATTTTCTTTTCTCCATTAATATCTGCGATCTCTTCAGTTCAAGCAATCACTGCTCCTGTTTTGATCATCGTAGGATGTTTCATGATGGAGGGGCTGGCTAAAGTCAACTGGAAAATTTTCGATGAAGCATTTCCAGCTTTTGCAATCATTTTAACGATGCCGCTTACTTCAAGCATATCAACGGGGATTGCTATAGGGTTCATTACTTATCCTCTAATGAAGGTATTCAGTGGAAAAGGAAAATCGGTTCATCCACTCATTTATATTTTTGGATTGATATTTTTGGTTCAACTGATTTTCTTCCCCACCCACTAATTTATGGATGTAAATCAAAGAGACATGCTGTCATTGCAGCGTGTCTTTTTTTTGTTTGCAATTAGTAATATTTGGACATCGGCCACTTCCTGCATTTTCAATCTGTTTACAATCCATACTACTAGCATAAGGAAATAAAAGGTCGGGATGTGATGATAGTGGCAGTTGTATATATCAGAATGAGGAACCGTGTACAAGTAAATGGAAATCAAACGGTGAGGATAAAAGATATTGCGAGGATAATCGGACCTGAAGAAGAGATTCAAATAATTGAAGAAATCTTATTATTAACGGTCAAGAAGGAAGATAAGAATATTATTGTCATTGATTTGGCTCAAGTTATCATGGCCATTCGCAAAGTGGATCCGGGTATTGAAGTGGAGACATTCGGACCCTCCCAAACCATCATCGAAGTCATCCTCTCGAAAAAGAAAATGTCAATCCTGGCCTTCATCCTAGTCTGGTTCTTGTTGTTTATCGGCGGTGGTATGACCATCATGAATTTTCATGTTGATGTCAGTATGGGGGAAGTGCATCAAAAAATCTTCACGATCATAACCGGAAAAGTGGATGAAAAGCCGCTATTGATTCAAATCCCATATAGCTTCGGCCTTGGTATAGGCATGATCTTATTTTTTAATCACTTTTTTAAAAAACGCTTCAATGAGGAACCCAGTCCGCTCGAGGTTGAAATGTTCAACTATCAGCAGGATTTGGACCGGTATGTAACCATGAATGAAAATAAGGAGAACGTGCGCCATCTTGATGACAGGTAAAATTATCTTCGGAATCTTTGTCGGTTTAGCTGGAGGTTTTGCTACAGGTGCCGGTTTTGTAGCGTTTTTAACTGTACTTGGGGTGATTCCGAGACTGACTCAGCTGACCAAAACAATGAAAATGATACATTACTACGAAGGAGCTATCATTGCCGGGGTTGTCGCAGGAACATGGTTCGGATTGCAGGAAACGGAATTTTCCCTTCCGCATTTTTTATTAATTCCGATCGGTTTGGCTGACGGGATCTTTAATGGGATGCTTGCTGCTGCCTTAACTGAAGTTCTGAATGTATTTCCTGTTCTGTCTAAACGAATCGGTATACAAGAGAAAATCATTTATCTGTTAATGGCACTCGTATTGGGGAAGATAGCCGGTTCTTTATTCCAATGGATTTATTTTGTCGATTTGTAAGTTTTTAAGGTAACTATTCCTGGTAATGAAAGGTAGGCTCAAGATGGTGACCAAACGAAAAGTGATATTGATAACGGATGGAGATGAGTATGCTAAACGGGCTGTCGAACTTGTCGCCAAGGAAATTGGGGGACGATGCATCTCCATGTCGCAAGGTAATCCATCACGATATACGGGCTTGGAGCTTGTTGGACTAATAAAGAAGGCGAAGAATGATCCTGTGTTGGTCATGTTTGATGATAGCGGATTTATCGGTGAAGGATCCGGTGAACAAGCGATGAAAGTAGTTGCCGAACATCCTGATATTATTGTCCTTGGAGTGATTGCGGTCGCTTCAAGGACTAGAAGGGAAGAATGGACCAAGGTTGATATCTGTATCGACCGGGATGGGAATTTGACACCGAACGGGGTGGATAAATACGGCGCCGAGGAATTTGAACTGGGCAAGATAACAGGAGATACGGTGTATTGCATCGATCAATTACATGTACCCATAGTAGTTGGGATAGGGGATATCGGTAAAATGTCCCATCAGGATGATTTTAAAAAAGGTGCACCAATCACGAAGCTAGCGGTGGAAATTATATTGGAAAGGAGTGGTCATGATGACTTCAGAAAAACCTGAAAACATGATACCGATTCCGAATAGGGTAGCGGAAGTTGACGAGTACATGGAAGAGAAAGTAGGTCTGGGCGTCAGCTTCGACTTAGGGGTAAGAAGGATAAAGGTACTTAGAAAAGATGTGCATCTTTACTATATAAATGGGTTGACGGATACAGAATTCATCATTGAAATCCTCGACTCACTAATCCATAACAAAAATGCTGAAATCTTGACTACTAAAGTTTTTGATGTAGTCAAAGACTTGCTCGTACACCAATCCGTCGAGGAAATAAAGACGATGGATGAGCTTGTTGATCAGGTATTATCCGGTTTAATAGTCATTGTTGTTGATGGTAAACCAATAGGATTGGTTGTGGATGTCAGGAGTTATCCCGGGAGACAGCCACAAGAACCCGATACGGAAAAAGTCGTCCGAGGATCAAGGGATGGTTTTGTTGAGAATATCATCGTTAACACTGCGATAACCAGACGGAGAATACGGGATGAAAGATTACGTTTCGAAATGTTGCATGTAGGGGAACGATCGAAAACGGACATATCCATTGGTTACATTAAAGATATTGCCGATCCTGATTTAATAGATATCGTTCGTAAGGAATTGAATAGTATTGAGGTTGATGGCATAACGATGTCTGATAAAACGATTGAAGAGTTCATCGTCAAGCAAAGATTTAACCCATACCCGATGGTCAGGTATACGGAACGGGCTGATGTAGCGGCAACACATTTACTTGAGGGGCATGTCCTTATTTATGTCGATACTTCACCGAGTGTCATCATTACCCCGTCCACTCTGTTTCATCACATGCAACATGCTGAGGAGTATCGGCAGGCACCTGCAGTTGGATCCTTGGTACGCTGGGTACGTTTTTTGGGGATTTTCGTTTCTTTATACTTGCTGCCGATTTGGTTGCTGTTTTGTTTAGAGCCTTCCCTCCTGCCTGAAAAGTTTGAGTATATCGGGCCAAATGAAAAAACGCATATACCGATAGTGGTCCAAATCTTCATTTCCGATATTGGTATAGAATTTTTAAGGATGGCAGCCGTCCATACCCCGACCCCGCTTTCTACGGCGATGGGCTTGGTTGCTGCCGTTTTGATAGGACAGATTGCGATAGATGTTGGCTTATTTGTTCCTGAAGTGGTTCTCTATGCTTCCGTAGCGACAATCGGCACATTTGTCACTCCGAGTTTAGAACTAGGGGTAGCGAATAAAATTTCCCGTTTAGCGCTCCTAGTGTTGGTTGCTGCATTTAAAGTGCCTGGCTTAGTCATTGGCATCACACTCTACATTATTTTGCTTACTAGCATAAAAACGTTAAACACACCATATTTATGGCCGCTTCTCCCATTTCAACCGAAGGGTTTATCACATATAATATTTAGAAGACCTTATCCGGGATCTGTGGAACGTCCAAGTATTGTTCATCCTCAGGATAGATTTAGGCAGCCAAGAAAATCTAAAGGTTGATGTTGTCTAAAAGTTGTGGTAATTTAATTTTATTCGAATAAAGCGGTAAAGTTAAGGCTTCCCAAAGAGATAGAGCTTTTGTTTCTAGAAGTAAAACGAATCTGGCTTGTCTTTCGAACTACTAAGCAGTTATGGAGAACAATATTTAACGGGGATAATCAATTAGATTCGAATGAGGCTTGATCATATAGAGAGTCCTTTTCACTAATATCAGGTTTCTTTATTTGAGGCTGCCTCATTTCTTGTTAATCTTTTTTTAGTTTTAAGTCAGGAAGGTGAAGCTATCATGCATTTGTACGGAACCGGTGGTGTCAATGAGCGTGGACATTTGGAGATTGGCGGAGTGGACACGATCGAACTAATCGAAAAATTTGGTACACCACTATATGTTTATGATGTAGAACTAATTCGTGAACGAGCAAGAGGGTTCAAGAGAACTTTTGAGGAATTGGGGATATCAGCACAAGTTGCTTACGCAAGTAAAGCCTTTTCTTCGATTGCCATGGTCCAGTTGGCTGATCAAGAGGGCCTTTCTCTCGATGTTGTCTCAGCAGGGGAATTATATACGGCAATTAAGGCGAATTTCCCAACTGAACGCATCCACTTTCATGGAAACAACAAAAGTGAAGAAGAGCTACATATGGCTTTGGATTATAAAATTGGCTGTATAGTAGTCGATAATTTTTCAGAGTTGGAATTGTTAGAAGAGATTTGTACAAACCGTGAGCAAAAGGTTAAAATCCTTCTTCGTGTAACACCAGGCATCGAAGCCCATACGCATGATTACATCTTGACAGGGCAAGAAGATTCGAAATTTGGTTTTGATCTTATTAATGGCCAGGCTGAAGAAGCCCTTAAACAAGCACTACAAAGCGAATGGCTGGAAGTACTAGGATTGCACTGCCATATTGGTTCCCAGATCTTTCAAACGACTGGTTTCCTTCTTGCCGCTCAAAAAATTATCGGCAAGCTGAATGATTGGCATGGTACCATAGGTTTTCAACCAAAGGTATTGAACCTCGGAGGAGGATTCGGAATTCGGTACACTCAAGAGGACGACCCGCTACCTGCTTCTCAATATGTAGAAGAAATCGTTAGGGAAGTGCAGAACCTGATTGCCGAATCCGATTTAGGAATGCCTGAAATCTGGATCGAACCTGGTCGTTCATTAGTCGGAGATGCCGGTATGACTTTGTATAAAGTCGGTTCTGAAAAGGAAGTGCCTAATGTCCGTAAATATGTTGCCATTGATGGGGGCATGAGTGATAATATACGTCCAGCACTTTATGAAGCTAAGTATGATGCAATTCTTGCAAATCGGCCACTTGATCCTGTAGAAGAAACAGTGTCCATAGCTGGGAAATGCTGTGAAAGCGGAGATATGTTGATTTGGGATTTACCATTGCCTAAAGCAGGACGCGGGGATGTATTGGCAGTCTTTTGTACAGGAGCATACGGATATTCCATGTCGAATAATTACAATCGGATTCCGAGACCGGCTGTCGTCTTTTGTGAAAATGGGGAAGCTCGATTAGTCATCAAACGCGAGACCTTCGATGATCTTATCCATTTGGATTTGGCCCTTCACGAAGCCGCAGTCTTGAATAAAGAATAAAAAGAGGGTGGCATAGGCCATCCTCTTTTTATTTATATCAGCTGAAAAATGATTTGATCGCGTCTATTAAACTACTGAAAACTTCTTTCAATTTATCTAAAAATGATTGACCCTCTTCGGACTCCAGAAAATTGGATAGCTTATCTTTTGCAGCAGTAAGCTGATCCCCGACAGCGTTCCAATCAATATTCAATTCTTTTAGCTTATTGAATAAATCAATTAAACTTTGAACTTGAGCCTCATTTAAGGCGATTCCAAGTTCTTTTGCTGAAGATTCGACAACATCGCGAACCTCTTCGGTATTGGCTGGTGGATTTTCAGCCATATTTTCTTTGATTTTTGTTACCAGTGCAGAGGCTTCCTCCGTACCGATTTCATCACCTAACTTAGCTGTTTTTACCATTTCCTCATTTGCTGCCTGTTTCACGTCTTCCGGAATCTTCTTATCAGAAGAAATCTCATATGCTTTGATGACTCCTGTCAAAGCCGCTGTACCGGAAACGGGAATAGGTGCTGTGACATAAACGGTAGCATCTTTTACTCCTGCAGTGGCCAGAGCATTGATATACATTTCATCGGTGACCCAGTTAATGTTTTTCGACTCCAGTTTAAGGCCAGTACCTTTTTCCTCCAATGTAATGGCAGAGGAAGAAATCGCTTTTGTACCAATCAGTCGGCTGGCGATATAGTCTCCTAGGTATTCATGTTCCTCCGCATTTGTAACCGTTAAAACCTCAACATCATTGGGGGCTTTCATTTCTGACAAAATCATATTTTTTTGTTCGTTTGTCAAATTTTCACCAAGTGTGACGATCATTTCACCAACAGCTGCATCTGCAAAAGCCTTATATGGCAATAATAGACATAATAAAATAGTTACAATGACCCATTTATTACTTTTTTTCATGGTAATCCTCCTTAACTTTTCCTGCTGAATTGGAATCTTTCATTTAAAGGGCGGCGCTCTAAATGAAGATTCATAGTATTGGACGAAACAAAGGATAAAAAAGATACATATTTTCTTAAAAAAAATATTATGGCCCAAGAAAGCTAATGATCTTTCAAGGGAGAAAAATGATTGCATCCTTGTCTTTTATACCTAAGAGGCACTCTATGAACCTAAGATCACTTTATCAATGTAGTAAAATCGAAGCAAGATTGCAAGGGATATTTGTCAGATTGTGTTAGGTTATAGTAAAATGAATTCGATATTTAAATATTTGGACCATTAATAAAGGGAGTATGGGATGAGGAAAAGTAATAAAACTCTTTTACTTATGATACTTGTTATCGCTTTGATGTGGGGAATCGTATATTGGTTGTTTATCGCGTAGCACATAGCACATCCATAAATCAAGTGCTGAAAGTGATGTTGAAACGTACGAAGTTTTTATGTATGATGGAAATGTTATAAGTGAGGATTATTATTCAAAGCGAATTAATTGGAAACAGGTAGATAATAAAACGTTATTTAGTAACGAGGGATATTATGTTGATTAAGTATAAGAAAAGTTATGAGAAATTTGCCATGGGATTATTATCTTTCATGCCAAATGAAAAAGAGATAAAAGTGCTTCGGAATACGATGAAGAATTATGAAACAGATGAAAATCTACAGCTGTTCTTATGGAAAGATGAAGAGATTATAGGCTTGATCGGAATAGAAGTCTCTCCAAATCACATTGAGATTCAACATATATCTGTAAATCCATCTTTTCGGAAGCAAGGTATCGGTAAAATGATGGTCAGGGCTCTTAAGGAGCAATATCCTGACAAAGAATTAAAGGCAAATGAGTTTACGGAAAGCTTTCTTGACAGGTGCGAAGAAATCTGAATATGAAAGTGAGAATGGAGGACAGCCTTTAAGGGCGGTCCTCCATTCTTTTTCGAAGGGATAGTTGCCGAGTCCTTTCAGAAATGACATCCGAACGGTCACGCATTAGATGCTTATCAACTATTGATGAATTAGCCATGTCACTATTTGCGCACCATATGTATCCTTCATGCAGGCACATCGATTGGCATTTTTCGATTAACCCTTGATCTGCTATCGGAAGATTAATGCTTTCATATGGCTTTTGGGATAACATTCGTTCGAGGGTGTTCTCGAGCAAATTGAACAGTTCTTCGGGATCAAGCCCCAACTTTAGGAGCTCGGGCTTTTTAGAGTGGAGATTAGCCAGGGCTTTAGTCAGGGTCCTGACAGCACCCTTAGTGTTTCCCCTGCGATCATGGTATTGGGCAACAGCAATTTGAATGAGGCCGACCCAATGGGAGTCACGCTCTTTTGGAGCGGTTTCCTTCCAATATTCTTCAAGAATTTCATGACATTCGAAATAATCCCTTGTCCCATGGAAATGGACAAGGAAAGAAAGGTAGTCGTCCGCGTAATTCAATAGGAGCACCCCTTTTGTTTTGATGGAATCATCTAAGGCAGAAAAGCCATTTTTCCATAGCTTATGATCTGCAATGTTTTCTTTCTAAGTGTAGCATAGAATTTTTTCTTGGAAAATAAAGAAAGCTGATTGCAAAGCAATCAGCTTGATTCATCAGCCTTCATTAACACCAAGAAGCACCGACGATAACTAACAATATGAACAATACTACAATAAAGGCGAATCCGCCGCCGTGTCCAAAACCACCTGCACCCATAATAAGTACCTCCTTTGTTCTGCTATTCTTACATTTCTAGGTTATGTTGTATTTACGAATGTGATTGGGCATTGACCCAATTGTCAAAATTCCCTTAAAAGAACTTTTTTCAAGGTCCGTAAATTATTATTATTGGATAAAGGGCGGCAATCCACTATACTTGATTAGGAAAAGAAATAGGCCTTTGGGCCAATTGGATTTAAATGGGGTAATTTAATGGGTTATAATATAAAAATTGACGCTTTCGAAGGTCCGATGGATTTACTCCTACATTTGATAAATCGACTTGAAATAGACATCTACGATATTCCGATGGCAGATATTACAGATCAATACCTAGGTTACATCCATACGATGCAGCACCTTGAATTGGATGTGGCCAGCGAATATTTGGTAATGGCTGCAACGCTGCTTGCTATAAAGAGTAAAATGTTGCTGCCGAAGCATGAAGATGAACAATTGATTGATGAAGATGGGGAACTATTTGAAGAAGATCCACGGGATGAGCTTGTGGAGAAGCTTTTAGAATATAAAAAGTATAAGCATGCGGCCGAAGAATTTAAAGGGATGGAAGAAGAACGCAGTTTGATGTTCACTAAACCTCCAAGTGACTTGTCCGGATATGTTAAAGAAGCGGAAAGTGATAAACAAGAGTTGAATATCAGTCTATATGATATGTTGGGCGCTCTGCAAAAACTGCTCCGCAGACAAAAAATACAAAAGCCGCTTTACACGAAAGTAACGAAACAAGAAATATCGATAGAAAAACGCATGGATGAAATCATGATGGAGTTACAATCCATCAAAGGGAAGAAAAGCTTTTTTGAACTGTTTTCGGTTCCGGTTAAAGAGCATATTGTCATCACCTTTATGGCAGTACTGGAACTAATGAAACTAAATGAAATCAACGTTGAACAAGAAGATAATTTTTCGGAAATCATGATTGCAGCTAAGAAAGGTGTAGAGCCAGTTGGAAGTTATTAATTGGAAAGGTATTCTTGAGGCATTACTGTTTGCGGCTGGAGATGAAGGACTCTCCATCAAACAAATTGCGTCAGTCCTTGAAATTACAGAATATCAAGCAACGGACATCGTTGAAAGTTTAAAGGAAGAATATATATCGGATACACGCGGAATTCAAGTGATTGAAATAGCGGGTGTTTATCAAATGACGACAAAAAAAGTACACTCGGATTACTTGAAAAAACTTGTAGAAACATCAAGCGCACAAGGCTTATCCCAGGCTGCTTTGGAAACACTCGCAATCATTGCATATAAGCAGCCGATTACTAGAGCTGAAATTGATGAAATTCGTGGTGTCAAAACAGAACGTCCCATTCATACACTTGTCGCCAAAGTCTTAATAAAAGAGGTCGGACGTGCTGAAGGGTCCGGTCGGGCTTACTTATATGGAACAACAAAAGAGTTTTTGGATTACTTCGGATTGAATTCCATCGAAGAATTACCGCCGCTTGCCGATAATTCGGATGATAGCTTCGAAAATGGTGAAGCGGATTTGTTTTTTGAAAAATTTCAGCAAACAATCGAATAATTGTGATAATATAGAAAAAATGAATACGGGGGGATTGCGGGTGCAAATCGTAGCATGCAATGGATTTGAGCTTGAAAAAGAGAAGTCAAATTCGCCGGAGGAATTTTTTAACCGATCCGTTATACAATACATGAAGGATGGAAAAGAAAAGACACTGAATGTCCTGTATCTTCGTTATTTTGATGAGATGGTCTCTCGTTTTACACCCTATCCCGCCAATCCTATATTCAAAAGTTTTAACAGAGATATTTATCTGGCTGATATCATTGCCATGGTCTGCCTGCTTAAAGACCCGAGTTTGATCAACCGAAAACGTATATATATAAATTCAGAGAAAGAGTTAGCTAGTTATTTCGAAAATATAGATTTTGAAAAATTGGAGAAAGTGTTTATATCTATTGACCAAGCTAAACCATATAATATAGAATCACATGTTGACTATTATATTCAATCTTAATCATTTTGAGGAGGGTTCACGGTTGGGGAATACATTGGTAAAATCTCAGCTTGAGGATGTAAAAAGCTTTTTAGAAACGACAGTGGCTCAGCTAGAAGAATTTATAAATCAGACGACCTATTCTAAGCTGCAAGAAGAAAAGCCTGGTGATGAAACCTATTATAAAGGAGTCCTTTCCAGTTTAAGAAGATTGCTCGTCAGTTGTGAAGAGGGCTTGGAAGCTTGTCAAATCGTTCTTAAAAATGATGTTTTTAATAAAGCGGCAGCTGAAAAGACGCTTTATAGGGTATATCATCAATGTATCGAAGAATACTTTTCCCCAAAATCGGATCGTTGGTTTGAGGACAGCAGATCTGCATATACAGGGAAAAACTCGATTAAATTTCACCAAAGTGTACCGGACAGCATAATATCCATTCTGAAGGCAGTAGAAAGTGGATTCCAGACCATGCGTGAAGAATTGGAGTTTTATGAAACGGATTACCGAACGAAAATGTTACAGTCATGATATAGAAACAGCTAGGCTCAATAGGCCTTGCTGTTTTTTTGTATATAAATGGAATCTCCGCTTAATCGAAACATAAAATACTTTGATGATTTATGTGCCATAAGGTTACAAGGAGGTTGTAAGATGTCTGAAGAAAGAGAGTACGCAAAAGAGGTAAGTGATTGGATTGACGAGATCATGGAATATCTTGAGAAGATCGATATCACCGATTCGAATTTGTTGTCAAATATTGAACGGCTTTCCCAGTGGACCAAAGATTTGGATACGGAAGAAATAGATTATGAAGATATGGTCCTGATTGAAGAAGAGATGACTCGGGTCTACGGGGAAATTGAAGAAATCGCTAGAGATTACGGTATACAGGAAAGGCAATCAGTACCAATTGGGAAGCATACGCTACCGCCGTTACCGTATGCCTATGAAGCGTTGGAACCGACGATTTCAAGGGAAATCATGTACCTGCACCATGATAAGCATCATCAAGCCTATGTCGATGGTCTGAATAAAGCGGAATTGATGATGAAAAAAGCGAGGGAAACGAATGATTTTTCCTTGTTGAAACATTGGGAAAAGGAAGCAGCCTTTCATGGTTCGGGTCATTATCTTCATACATTATTTTGGGAAGTGATGATTCCAGGAGGAGGCGGGCAGCCAAAGGGAGACTTACTTAGACAGATTGAACAGGACTTTGGAAGCTTTGCAACTTTTAAAAATCAGTTTAGTGAAGCGGCCAAACAGGTTGAAGGTGTTGGCTGGGCGATTTTAGTCTGGGTTCCACGTGCCAGGCGTCTTGAAATACTTCAATCGGAACTGCATATGGTTTTAACCCAGTGGGATACGATTCCAATCCTTGTTCTGGATGTGTGGGAACATGCTTATTACCTGCAATATAAAAACAATCGGGCAGCCTATGTGGATAAATGGTGGGACGTGGTAAACTGGCCGCAAACAGCTGTAAGGTTCACCGAAGCGAAGAAGCTTATTTGGAAAAAACAATAACGGATAAAAATGAAAGAATGACATAGGATAGCCAATTCAAAGAGCCGGGCCGTGATGGTTCGGTTTTTTTTGCTGAAATCATGTATGAAGAATCATTTAGGGAAAAAATGGCAATGATATAAAGAAGTGGCCTTTCAATTAAAAATTGGATGAAAAAGAGCTATTGATTCTCATTTAAAGTTGATTATTTGATTGAAAAGGGGGCGATAAAACCATTTGAAATAATGAGCTTGTTTCTTATTTTTTACTCTTGAAATAACATTGGAAAGGTTTGAAATATGCTATTTTGTAGTACCATGCCTTTTTAAAATTAATTAATTTATATCAATATAAAAACTGTGACTAATTTGTGAACTTAAAAATTATTAAGGTATATTTATTGACTAGTTTCTATTTAATAATTATTATAAATAGGAGCGTATTAAAAAAAAGCTATTGGAGGAATTTATTATGTCATTGATCAATAAACAAGTTGAAGATTTTAAAGTACAAGCTTACCATGCAGGAGAATTCAAAGAAGTTACACTTGAAGATGTTAAAGGAAAATGGGCAGTATTCTTTTTCTACCCAGCTGACTTCTCATTCGTATGTCCAACTGAATTAGCTGACCTTCAAGATAACTATGAAACATTCAAAGAAATTGGTTGTGAAGTTTACTCAGTATCAACAGATACTCATTTCAGCCACAAAGGATGGGCAGATGCTACTGATACAATCGGTAAAATTCAATATCCTATGTTAGCAGACCCAGCAAACGTCTTATCCCGTCAATTCGGTGTTTTGATTGAAGAAGATGGATTAGCTCTACGTGGAACTTTCATCGTAAATCCAGAAGGACAAATTAAAGCATACGAAGTGAATGACTTAGGAATTGGCCGTAATGCTGAAGAACTTGTGAGAAAAGTTCAAGCTGCACAATTCGTAGCAGAACACGGAGATAAAGTTTGCCCAGCTAAATGGACTCCAGGTGAAGCGACGCTAGAACCAAGCCTAGACCTTGTAGGTAAACTTTAATTCTTAATGGAAAAATCCATTACTCCGGTTAATGGACCCATGATTATGATAATGGGGACAATTCGTTCCTGACAAGTATCTAATGACAAAAGGCACTTAGCTAAAATAAGTGCCTTTTGTTTTTCAAAATAATCAGGTTAGCACATATTATTATTCAGCTAGGAGAACAAATATGAAAAAAATATATGATCTATTAATTATTGGTGGCGGCCCTGCTGGCCTCTCAGCGGGCGTATATGCAGGAAGAGCCAAATTAAAGACTATAATTCTTGAAAAAGGCACTGGGGGCGGACAAGCCGCAACTACATCTGAAATAGCCAATTATCCTGGAATCCGCCATATTTCAGGCCCAAGATTAGTTGAAGAAATGAAGCTTCAAAATGAAGATTTTGGAGTAGAATTCGCCAAAGCGGATGTAACGGGCGTGGATTTCTCTGGTGAGGTAAAAGTCGTTAAAACTCTTGGTGGAGACTATCATGCACGGGCTGTCATCATTGCAACAGGTGCTACTCCGAGAACTCTAGGATTTCCAGGTGAAGAGGAATTTACCGGGCGTGGCGTAGCATATTGCTCAACCTGTGATGGTGAATTCTTTGAAGGATTGGAAGTTTTCGTTATCGGGGCAGGATATGCAGCAGCTGAAGAAGCTATCTTCCTGACTCGTTTTGCCACAAAAGTTACCATCATTGCACGGGAATCAAGCTTCTCGTGTGCCCCTTCCATTGTTGATAAAGTAATGGCAAATGATAAGATTGAAGTGAAATTCAATACGGAGATCCTTGGGGTGCATGGAGATGGAATGATTCAAAGTGCCCGTTTCATCAACAACGAGACTAAAGAAGAATTTGAATATAAGGCGAAGGAAGAAGACAATACGTTTGGAGTATTCGTATTCATTGGTTACGAGCCTAAAACAGAGATTTTCAATGGCCATATCGAAATGGATCATGCTGGTTACATTCTCACGGATGATGATATGAAAACGAATGTGAAGGGTGTATATGCAGCGGGAGACTTAAGGCCAAAATCCTTGCGCCAGATTATCACAGCTGTATCTGACGGAGCGATTGCTGCAACGGATGCAGGTAAATATATTGAAGAAGAAAAAGATCGCTTAGGCATTAAAGATGAGCCTGAGGTTGAAAAGCCGGCGAAAAAAGAACAGGCCGCAGTCCCAGCAGGAAAGAGCTCTTTATTAAGTGATGCGTTACGCGGCCAATTAAAGGGAATCTTCGGCAAGATGGAGAAAGAAGTAACATTGGTGTCCATCGTCGATGAAAGTTTGCCAAAATCAGTCGAATTACGCGACTTCTTGTTGGACGTTGCGGAATTAGGCGACAAGATTCATCTTGAGTTATACAACAAAGGGGAAAATGAGGAAATTGAAGAAAAGATCAATGCAGATAAGTTCCCTGTCGTGTCCTTATTAAATTCGAATGGTGAATACAGTGGGGTCAAATACCACGGCGTACCAGGTGGACATGAGTTGAATTCCTTCATTTTGGCTATCTACAACCTGGCTGGACCTGGTCAAGCTTTGGATTCAGCCGTCTTGAGTTCAATTAAAGGAATCAGTAAAAAAGCGAACATCAAAGTGATGGTTTCATTGTCATGTCACTACTGTCCAGACGTTGTAGTGGGCGCACAACGCATTGCTATTGAAAACCCTAACGTTGAAGCTGAAATGGTCGATATAAGCAATTTCCAGGAAATTAAAAAGAAATATAAAGTCATGAGCGTGCCGGCTATGATCATCAATGATGAAGAAGTGGTATTCGGAGCTAAGAAAATTGATGAAATCGCAGCATTGTTAGTATGATAGAACACTAAATCGATAGGGGGCTGTCCCCCTATCGATTTTTTTATTGGAATTGACCATTGAAAATCAGAGGATATCATGGGGGTTACATTCTTTTTATTCATAACCCTTGTCCCTTTGCATAAACTTGTACAAAAACAAGTAAAGAGACGAGGGGGCACTCATGCGTTTTCGATATAAAGGGTTATCAAGTCTGTGTATTGTCATTCTCCTGCTGTCTTTTATGGCACCTGTACAAAGCGCCAACGCAAATGTAGCCGTCAGTGCCCACAGCGCGATTTTGATGGATGAGGATAGCGGAAGGGTCATTTATGAAGTGAAAGCTCATGAAAAAAATCGCATAGCAAGCATTACGAAAATAATGACGGCTATCTTGGCTATTGAATCGGGACAAATGGATGAAACGGTAAAGATAAGTAATAATGCCTTCGGGACGGAGGGTTCTTCCCTTTATTTAAAAGAAGGAGAAAAGATTAAGCTCGAAGATTTGGTTTATGGCTTGATGCTGCGTTCAGGAAATGATGCAGCAGTCGCAATCAGCGAAAAGGTTGGTGGAAGCTTGGATGGATTCGTCTGGATGATGAATCAAAAGGCAGAAGAAATCGGTATGAAGGATACCCATTTTTCAAATCCACATGGTCTGGATAATACGGAAAACCATTATTCAACCGCATATGATATGGCTATACTGACTCGTTATGCCATGCAAAATGAAACATATGTAAAGATTGCCGGCACCAAGGAGCACAGAGCCCATAATTCAACAGAACAATGGGATTATATCTGGAAGAACAAAAATCGCCTTCTTACACAATTATATGAGTATTGCACAGGTGGGAAAACAGGGTATACCAAACTAGCAAAACGCACCTTGGTCACGACGGCAACAAAAAAAGGGCATGACCTGATCGCAGTGACATTGAATGGCCCTGATGATTGGAATGATCATATTCAAATGTACGAATCCGCTTTTAAGGATTATAAGCCAACGGAAATTTTACCTGAAGGCATGGTAAAAAATATGCAAAATAAAACGTATGAAGGGCATGTTTACATTAAAAATGATTTTTCGTATCCACTCACGAAAGATGAAAGAAAATTGGTCGATGTGAAAATGAAATTGTTGAAACCGCAGAAAGCTTGGAAAGATAAAAGGAAAATACCGGATGTTGTCGGGAGAGCTTCCATCTACCTCGATGGAAAGAAAATAGGTACTCGTTCGATTTTTTATGGGGAATCAAAAGAAAGCTTCAAACAACAATCATTCCAATCATCATGGGCTGAGGTGTTCGAAGCAGTATTGGGAATCGAACGCAATGGTTAATTACATTTGGGTTGGAATGACTGTAATCGGGATTGTATTTGGCATGATTAATGGGACGATGGATCAGGTGAATGAGGCTCTTTTTGTCAGCGCAAAGGAAGCGGTCACCCTTTGTCTGGGTCTTATGAGCATTCTTGTTTTTTGGTTAGGTTTGATGAAAATAGCGGAGGAATCGGGACTGCTTGATAAACTATCCATCTTGTTCAAGCCATTCATGAGATGGCTATTCCCTGAAGTTCCTCCTAATCATCCCGCTATGGGGTATATACTATCGAATATGATGGCAAACACATTCGGTCTGGGTAATGCGGCTACGCCACTTGGTATAAAAGCAATGGAGCAGCTAAAGAAACTAAATGGCGGTAAAGCAACGGTCAGTCGATCGATGGTCACTTTTTTAGCGATCAATACCTCAAGCGTAACGTTGATTCCGACGACAGTCATCGCAATCCGCATGAATTACGATGCCCACTCCCCGACGGACATCGTTTTTCCGACTATAATAGCTACGGCCATTTCTGCCGTTGGAGGAATCGCGATAGATCGATATTTTTATTACAGGAGAAAGAGGAGCGGGAGGGAATAGGATGTTGCACTGGATGACCACTATCTCGATTTGGATGATACCGATTTTGATTCTCTCTATATTACTGTACGGTACATTGAAAAGAGTCCCCACCTATGAAACTTTCGTCGAGGGAGGGAAAGAGGGGATTAACATGTCCTTTTCACTTATCCCTTTCCTGGTAGGGATGCTTGTTGCCATTTCAGTATTTAGGGCATCAGGGGCATTGGACTTCATTGTACAATCACTAAACCCATTGCTTTCCCTGCTTCATTTTCCGTCAGAGGTTTTACCGCTTGCGATTATTAGACCAATATCAGGTACGGCCGCTTTAGGTATGACCAGTGATCTGATATCGGTTTATGGTCCGGACTCCTTTGTTGGACGCCTAGCTGCCACGATTCAGGGAAGTACAGACACCACCTTTTATGTATTGACCGTTTATTTTGGAGCTGTCGGAATAAAAAAAATGGGAGATGCCCTTAAGGTCGGCCTTTTGGCAGATTTGGTCGGTATCATAGCAGCCGTTATCGTCGTCACACTGGTTTTCGGAATGAATTAAGAGAGGAAACGGGCAATCCCGTTTCTTTTTTTTGTCTTTTTTCTTGGGATCAAACTTACATCTAAAAGAAACATTTTTTTGTATGGAAAAAAAAGCTATGTTACACTCATTATGGAAACTAAACCATTTAACCATCTCAGATTTGGTGTAATAATAAAAGAAAAGCTCTTAATCGCGAAAAACCTTTTGTTTTTGCCACTCTATATGTAATAATTGTATGATTGTGTATGTATAGACACTAACAAACGAATGATTATACTATGGGGTGAAGATAGATGGAACGATTACAAAAGGTGATAGCACATGCTGGACTGGCTTCCCGTCGGAAAGCAGAAGAGTTGATTTTAGAAGGTAAGGTAAAAGTGAACGGTAAAGTAGTGAAGGAATTAGGTGTGAAGGTGGGTCCTAATGATAAAGTTCAAGTTAATGAAGTCCCGCTTGAAAAAGAAGCTCCTGTTTATTTCGTATTCTATAAACCGCGCGGTGTCATTTCGGCAGTTTCGGATGATAAGAATAGAAAAGTGGTAACGGATTATTTCCCTTACATCAATGAACGGATTTATCCAGTTGGCCGCTTGGATTATGATACTTCCGGTTTGTTGATTTTAACCAATGACGGAGAATTTGCCAATACGTTAATGCATCCGAAGCATGAAGTAGATAAAGTGTATGTGGCAAAAGTGAAAGGGATGCCTTTGCGTGAAAGCTTGAAAAAGTTGGATAAAGGTATCAAGTTGGAGGACGGCAAGACTGCTCCAGCCAAAACTAGAGTATTGTCTACCGACAAAAATAAGGAAACGGCCATTGTTGAAATCACAATACATGAAGGCAGAAACAGACAAGTCCGCCGGATGTTTGAGGCGATTGGTCATCCTGTCATTAAACTGAAGAGGGAACAATATGGATTTTTGACCTTGGACGGTTTAACTGCAGGAGATTCCCGGGAACTGACTCCGCATGAAGTTAAATTAATGCGAACTTTAGCATCGACCGATCCTAAACAACGGAGAATGTAAGAAAGAATTTTTCAATTATTAATAGGTTGAAACCACTACCCCATTCTTCCCATGGTGGAAGAATAGGTGGTGGAAAACAGTCTGTAAATACAATTTCTTTCATGAAGCAAGCAGGAATGAAAGTCATAAAACCTTCGGAAATGTAATTAAAAGGGACATGGTGGTAGATGGTATAATGGTATGGTTAAATTTGGTGTGGACTTAGGAGGATTTCTATGAATAAAAAGAAGCGACGCCTAATAAGCAGGACCATCATTCTTTTGCTTTTAGGTGCAGCTTTAGTGTTTGCCCTTTATACGAACTTCACTAAAGATAAGAATGAAAGTTTGAGAAAAGGATCCGATGCACCCAATTTCGTTTTGACGGATATGGAAGGTAAAGCGCATAAACTGTCCGATTACAAAGGGAAAGGCGTCTTCCTGAACTTTTGGGGTACATATTGTAAGCCGTGTGAGTATGAAATGCCTTATATGCAAAATCAGTATAAAAACTTTAAAGACCAGGGCGTGGAAATATTAGCCGTTAATGTCGGGGAATCTGACTATGCTGTCAATAATTTCATTACAAAGCATGATCTTACCTTTCCTGTCATGATCGACAAAGGCAGGGAAGTGGAAAATGCCTATCGCGTGGATATTTTGCCAGTCACCTTTTTGGTTGATAAAGAAGGTAAAGTGATAGATATCATCACCGGAGCTTTGACAGAAGAGAGCATCCAAAAGCATATGGAGAGAATTAAACCATAATATTGGGGAGTTTTTGACATGAAAGAAGTAAAATGCGATTGTGGTCATGTAAATCCGTTTGGCACAAAAATTTGTGGGAAATGCGGGATGTTGCTTGGTAACGACAAAGAAAACAAGCTTATTGATATGCGATATGAAGGAAGTGCAAGGCGTTCACAAACCTATCAAAAAACGTTCATTGATAAAATATGGAACTTTTTTTCTTCCGTAAAGGTAGGAGTGACGCTCATTGTCCTTGCTTTGGTCGCTTCAGCTATCGGGACGATTTTACCTCAGGAAATGTACATCCCTTCAACTGCGACGCCGGCAGAGCATTATGAACTTGAATACGGCTGGGTCGGAAAGTTGTATTATGAACTCGGATTTCATAATTTGTATAGTTCATGGTGGTATTTGATTATCATTGGCATGCTGGGCATATCACTTTTGATTGCCAGTATCGACCGTTTTTTTCCTTTATATCGATCTTTAAAAAACCAAGGGGTCACTCGTCATGATGGTTTCATGAAACGGCAGCGGATTTATGGAGTGACGAAGCTTGAAGACCAAGATATAAACCTTGAAGAAGTAAAGAATCGACTAAAAAGGCAGCGTTATCATATACGAGAGGAAAACGGTCATATACTTGCCGAAAAAGGTCGATTTTCACGTTGGGGACCCTATGTAAATCATATTGGACTTATCATTTTTTTAATTGGAGCATTATTGCGTTCTGTCCCTGGGATGTACATCGACAAAGTCCTTTGGCTCCGGGAAGGCGAGAGAAAAGAAATCCCGGGTACCAATGGCGAATACTATCTCCAGAATAATGAATTTACCTTGGACGTGTATGACAAAGGAAATGAAGAAGATGAACAATTTAGTGCTGCAATAGATAAAACAGGTACGATAGTTAAAACCTATCAATCCGATGTCACACTCTATCAGCGCAAGGGAGAAACCATACCAGGGGAAAAAGTGGATCTTGAAAAGCTTAAAGATTTTAAAATCAAAGTCAATGAACCTCTGAAACATGATCATTATGCCCTCTACCAAGTAGATTATAAACTGGATGAACTCAGTACGATGGCTTTTAATTTAATGAACAAAAACACAGAAGAGAAGTTTGGCAGCTTAAAGGTTGATTTGAATGATCCTCAAAAGAAATACGATTTGGGTAAAGGTTATTCTGTTGATTTGATCAGCTATTTCCCCGATTTCGAGTTCGATGAAAAAGGTGAGCCCAGAACGATATCGAAGATTCCGAATAATCCAGCATTTATCTTTAAAATGCATACACCGGACAAGCCTGAGGGTGAAGTCAGTTTTGTAGCCATTAAAAAAAATGTGGAGCCATTAGGGGAAAACACGTATAAAATGGCTTTTAGTGGTGTGGAGACGCAAGACGTCACGGCTTTGACCGTTAGGAAGGATTTAACGCTTTGGATCCTTTTCTCGGGTGGAATCATTTTCATGGTGGGTGTGGTCCAAGGTTCGTATTGGAATCACCGACGTATATGGATTAAGAGGAAACACGATGAGATATTGATAGCCGGCCATACAAATAAAAACTGGCACGGTATTAAAAGAGATATAAAACAAGCGTTAGAATCCACATCTCTTGGCGAACCAACGGATCAACTTGAGGAGGAGAAATCTTCTACAAAGGGGGAAGCTTTAAATGGCTGAAGTAAGCAGTAACTTTTTATATGCAGCTTTCTTATTATATCTTGTCGCTACCTTTTTATTTGGAGGGGCGATAAAGGATAAACGGGGAGCGGAGGAAAAGAAACAAAATAAATGGGCTAAACTGGGGATTTTCATCACCATTCTCGGTTTTGCTGCGCAAATAGGGTATTTCATCACAAGATGGATTGCTGCCGGCCATGCCCCGGTAAGTAACCTGTTCGAATTTACGACCTTTTTCGGAATGATGCTGGTCGGTGCTTTCATTTTAATTTATTTCCTTTATAAAACACCTGCACTTGGGTTGTTCGCTTTACCGATTGCGTTATTGATAATCGCATATGCAAGCATGTTTCCTACAGAAATAGCGCCACTCATACCTGCTTTGCAGAGCGATTGGCTTCATATTCATGTGACGACGGCAGCGGCAGGACAGTCGATCCTAGCGATAAGTTTCATTGCAGCCATCATTTATCTGGTTAAATTCGTCGATCAAACACAATCCAGTAAAAGAACGTTCTGGCTAGAATTCATCATGTTCACATTAGTAAGCGCTCTTGCTTTTGTCATCATCACCTCAACTTTTTCAGCGATGGATTATAAAGCGAATTTTGATTGGGTCGATAAACACGGTGCGGAGGTTAAACAGGAATTCAACCTACCTGCTTTAGTGGGTCCCAATGAAGGGAAACTAATTGAGCCGGATCGGTTTGAACCGATGGTGAGCATGCCTCCACTGATCAATGCTAAGAAATTGAATACTGTCATTTGGTCAATCGGAATGGGACTCGTCCTTTATGGTCTAATAAGATTGATTGCGCGTAAAAGGGTGGCAGCATTGATAAAACCGATCGTTAAAAATGTGAATTTGAATTTATTGGACGAGATCAGTTATCGTTCAGTCCTTATCGGTTTTCCAATCTTTACACTCGGTGCACTTATTTTTGCAATGATCTGGGCTCAAGTGGCTTGGACAAGATTCTGGGGCTGGGACCCAAAAGAGGTCTGGGCACTCGTTACCTGGTTGTTTTATGCAGCTTTCTTACATCTGCGTATGTCTAAAGGGTGGCAAGGGGAAAAATCAGCTTGGCTTGCCGTCATCGGTTTTGCCATCATGATCTTTAACTTGATATTCGTTAATCTTGTTATTGCTGGTTTGCATTCATATGCTTGATTCTGTATTGTAATAGTTAGATGAAGGGGGTCTTTTGATAGAAACGTCGAGGAGATGGTTTATCGATTTTTCTGGAGAATGATCCCTTTTTCTGTCCCTCACTTTAAAAGGATATAACGGTTTTAGAATAGCCACTTTGAGTTAGTGGGGGAGCGGTGGAAGTCATTTTATTGTGACAATATGGTGAAAAGTTCATAGAACCCATACGAAATTGTCTTTTTAACGTACTTTGGAGGGAAAAATTATTAGTCATGGAAGTATTCATTTTGTAGAATATAAGATAGGAGGCTGATTACATAATGTATAATGCTATTACTATTCTCGTGGTGGATGATGAGGAAAGAATCCGCCGGTTGTTAAAGATGTATTTGGAAAGAGAAGACTACATAATTGATGAAGCTGAAAATGGAGAAGAGGCTTTATCAAAAGCCATTGAAAATGATTATGATTTAATCTTATTGGATATTATGATGCCTGGTAAAGATGGAATAGAAGTTTGCCGTGAGTTAAGGGAGAAGAAAACAACACCCATTATCATGCTGACGGCAAAAGGTGAAGAAGTGAACCGGGTTCAAGGGTTCGAAGTGGGGACCGATGATTATATCGTCAAACCGTTCAGTCCCCGTGAAGTTGTGTTAAGGGTCAAAGCTTTATTACGGCGTTCTTCAAACACTAGTTATATGCAGACCGAAACGACGGCAAAAGATGTGATTGTCTTCTCGCATTTAACCATTGATAATGATGCCCATCGTGTACTTGCCGATAATAAAGAGGTTTCTTTAACGCCAAAAGAATATGAATTATTATATTTCTTAGCGAAATCCCCAGATAAAGTATTCGATCGGGAGCAACTGTTAAAAGAAGTATGGCACTATGAATTCTTTGGAGACCTTCGAACTGTTGACACGCATGTTAAACGCTTACGTGAAAAATTAAACCGCATATCCGAAAACGCAGCCAAGATGATTGTCACTGTTTGGGGTGTAGGTTACAAGTTCGAAGTCATGAACGACTGATGATGCTATGGGGAAGTGTTGTAGGGAAGCTTTGGGCAACGATTCTATTGCTTGTGTCGTTTGTATTAATCGTATTAACCGTTTTGCTCGTCGAGTTTTTTGAGAATTTCCAAATTGAAAATATTGAAAATGATTTAACCAAAACGGCTGAACAAATCATCAAGGTGACAAATGATCATCAAGGATCTAACACGGATGTTTTACAAATAGCTTCAGAATTAATAGGCAACGAAACGAAAATGATCATTCTAAACGATGACAAAATGATTTTCTCATCCATTGGTGATACGGAGATTGATATCACTCCGGAATCCATTAAGAATGACTCCGAATTGCGCAAGGTTTTTACGGAAAGAAAGACAGTAAAAAAGGAAATGGCTCTATCCGATGGAAAGGGGAACCAGGAATTATCCGCAATTGTAGTAGGGGTTCCGCTTGAACTGAATGGGGAACAGGATGAAGTTTTCTTATTTCAATCGTTGGAATCCATGGAAGAAACGACTAAATCCACTACACAGTTCATTTTATTGGCCGCAGGGATCGCCATTATCTTGACAACGGTTTTTGCTTTCTTTTTATCGACTAGAATCAATGCCCCATTGGTGAAGATGAGGGAAGCCGCACTAGCCATCGCCCGGGGGAAATTTGATACAAAGGTGCCAATCTTGACACAGGATGAGATCGGTGAGTTGGCCATAGCGTTCAATCAGATGAGAAAGCAACTGAAATTCAATATAAATGCACTTAGCCAGGAAAAAGAACATCTTTCTAGCATTCTTAGCAGTATGGCTGATGGGGTCATTACATTCAATAAGGATGGCACAATTCTTGAAACGAATCCCCCAGCGGAAAGGTTTCTCCAATCCTGGTACTTTGAAAAAGGCTATAACCGGGAAGATAATGTGAATGTCCCGTTGGTGTTGATGAACCTTTTTGATGAATCAGAGTCCTTCGATAAGGAGCGAATTGGTGAAATTACCTTGCAAGGTCGCGATTGGGGATTGATTGTCAGTCCATTATATACCAATGGCGACAATATTCGGGGAGCGGTGGCCATCATACGGGATATTAGTGATGAAAGACGAATGGACAAACTAAGAACGGATTTCATAGCAAATGTCTCCCATGAGTTAAGAACGCCGATTTCAATGTTACAAGGGTATAGTGAAGCGATTGTAGATGACATTGCAAGCAGTGAAGAGGAAAAGATGGAAATGGCCCGAATCATCTATGATGAGTCTTTGAGAATGGGACGTTTAGTCAATGATCTACTCGATTTAGCAAGATTGGAATCGGGAAAAATGAATCTTAGCTACGAACGTGTGCCCATTTCTTCCTATTTAAAGAGGATTACAAGTAAGTTTTCCGGGCCGGCCAAGGATAAAGGGATTTCGATATCCACGGTTCTTCAAGACGATGAAATCGAATGGCATTTTGATCCTGACCGCATTGAACAGGTTTTGACGAATTTAATTGATAATGCAATTCGACATACTCCTCCAGGAGGAAACATTGATGTCATTCAGAGGACAAGTGATCGAAGAGGTCTGATCATTGATGTGAAGGACTCTGGATCGGGTATTCCCGAAGAAGATTTACTTTTTGTTTTCGAGAGATTTTATAAAGCGGACAAAGCAAGGACCCGCGGACAGTCAGGTACCGGATTGGGATTGGCAATCGTAAAAAATATCATCAATGCCCATGATGGCTACATTTCGGTAAACAGTTTACCTAATAAAGGGACAACATTCAGTTTTATCCTGCCTCGAATTATGGAAAATGCTGAATGAATAACGGGTAGCTTGCCAGAAAATCTTGTTTCATAAGAAACTGTGAAGACAAAGGCAATTGGATTCATTTCCAACTTGTCTTTGTTTTTTTTAGGAAGCAAGATAAGAAGTCTTGGATTTGTGGAAATTAACGGTACTTTATAATAAGATTAAAGCCAAAGAATGTAACTTTTATGTAAGAATGACGACTATATTTATGAACGGATGTGGGGAAATGATGGATTCCGTTTTCCACGATCTTTATGAAAAATATCATCAGGAAATTTATCAATTCATATTTTATATGACCAAAAATCGAGAAACGGCAGAGGACCTTGTTCAGGAAGTCTATATCCGGGTTATGAAGGCATATGAACGGTTTGAAGGAAAAAGCAGTGTAAAAACATGGATTTATTCGATTGCAAGAAATGTGACGATTGATTATTTTCGGAAACAAAAAGGGTGGAAGGACAAAATCTTTTCTAACTTTGATTGGGATAGGCAATTGATTATAGATACTCAGCCCATTCCGGAAGAAGTGGCTATTATGAACGATGACATCCAGGATATTTATCGATGCTTAAACAGATGTACCACGAATCAAAGATCCGTCATCATTTTACGATATATATCTGGCATATCAATAACAGAAACCGCTGAAGTATTGAACTGGAGTGAAAGTAAGGTAAAAACGACCCAACACCGTGCGTTAAAGGCGATCAAAAAGATGATGGAAGATTTATCAGGAAAGGAGGGACACCGCATTGAGAAAATCCCATTGGAAAGAAAACGAAATTGAAGACATGTTGCGCGAGCTTCCAAAAGTAAAAGATGAACGAACCAAGGCAGAGGTGTTTGCGAGAATACATGATAAAAAGAGAAAGAAACATTGGTTACCCTTAATTGCGGGCGTTGCCTCCTTATTTTTAATGGTAGTTTTGGCGTCATCAATCATTATTGGAAAAGAAGGAACTACAAATCAAGAGGACACCGGCGAGAGTGGAAAATTATCCATTTCAGAAAGTAAGGAAATGTCAGAGTCAAAACAACAGGGTGCAAAAATTAATGAGAATACTTCAGAAGATAAACAGGGGAATCAGGAGTTTTTGAGTAAGCAAGCAGAAAGTGAATCTAAAGACGAGGTTTCACAAATAAAACCTTTTAAAAAGGACAAGGAAAAAACCTTCGCACATGCGATTTATCAGGACGACCTAAAAAATGAATCGACCATTACCATGGGTGTACCAGATGATCATATGAAAGTCATCGTTCCCATTTCTATCAAACTCAATCTCTTTGACAGAACGGATACACTGAATCAGTTAGTGAATCAAATGTCCGATATCAATGAAGAGCAATATGGGCTATCTGACTATTTTCCACTTGATATAAAAATTAGCCAAGGAAACGATATGACCACGGCTCATATCGAGTTTCAAGAAAACAGCCAATTATTGGATGATGATGCACTGTTTCTCCATTCGATGGAAGAAACGTTTTCCTATAATAGTATAGAGAAGATGACGTTTGCTACAGATGGTAAGCAAGGTGCAATGTTTTTACATGCGGGATTTTTAAAGGAGGCGGAGGTACCTCAACAAAAAAATCGCACATACCTTCTTTATCAAAAAGATGAAACCTCTCCACGGTTGCTTGTTCCAAGCAAAAGGGATTATCAGGATTTTGAGGAAGCCCTTCAAGCGGGAAAAGGTGAGCAGGATATAGAGGGAATAAAACCTGCAATCCCGGAAGACATGAATTGGGACAATATAAATTCAGAGGGTGGCCTTGTGACCATTCAATTATCAGAGCATGCGGCTATTGAAAATAGTGAGGAATCTCTTCAAGCTTTAGAAGCCATACTCTTCATTGCTAAGGATTTTGGTTTTAAAAAAGTCAAGTTTGAAAACGCTCCTATTGAAAAGGTGGGTCGTCTGAATTTAACTGACGACATAGTAGTGCCTAAAGCACCGAACCAAGTGAATTGATGCAGGGACAGGGCTAAATGATGAGGATCCGTGCCGTATTTGTTCAGAATAAAGGATTGGAGTTAAAAACACACTAATCATTGTATGCAAATAGAAAAGTGCCCTCTTCTAGCGGGCACTTTTTCTTCTTATAATGAAATGCGGGCCAAGAATGTAACTTCTTCTGTTTCCATTAAAAATTGCTTCATGTTGTCTTCTAATGGTTTATCAAAGCTTAAAACCATGATGGCTTCCCCTCCAGCTTCTTTTCGACCGACCTGCATGGCGGCAATGTTCACACCGTGATCTCCAAGCACCTTACCTACGTTACCGATTACACCAGGTTTATCGGTATGCTGGATATATAGTAAATTTTCTTCCGGTTGAAAGTCGATTTTGAAGCCATTCAAACTTACAATTCGAGAACCGTAATTTGCGATATACGCTCCACTGATTGTTAATTCACGGTTATCACCTTTTACCTTAAGGCTGATCAGGTTAGAGTAACCTAAAGAATCCGAAGAGATCTTTTCCCCAACTGTGATGCCACGCTCTTTTGCGACCAGTAAGGCATTAACCTCATTGACGGATGCATCAACTCTTGATTTGAAGAAACCTGAGATTAAACTTTTTGTCAAAATCGCTGTATCGAAGTCCAATGATTCTCCTGCATACGTAACAGATATTTCCTGAATACCTTCTTTCATGCACTGAGAAGCAATGGATCCCATTTGCTGGACGAGTTGATAGAAAGGTTGAACTTTTTCAAACACCTCTTTAGAAATGGCTGGAAGGTTGATAGAACTCGAGACTGGATTTCCCTCGAAATAGGTCAGTACTTCTTGTGCGACCTGTACGGCTACGTTCAATTGGGCTTCTTTTGTAGATGCCCCTAAATGAGGTGTAGCGATGACACTATCCAGTTCAAGCAGTTTATGGCCAAGTGGAGGTTCTTCGACGAAAACGTCCAGTGCAGCCCCTGCTACATGACCTGCAACTATCATTTCATATAAATCATCCTCATCTAGAATTCCACCGCGGGCACAGTTCAGGACATAAACGCCTTTTTTACAGGTAAGCAGTTTTTCTTTATTGATTAATCCTCTAGTTTCATTCGTTAGAGGTGTATGTACAGTAATGATATCTGCTTTAGGAAGCAAATCATCTAAGGGAAGGGATGTTACGGACATTTTCTTGGCACGATCAGCAGTAAGGAACGGATCATATACAATGACATCCATACCAAACACTTTAGCACGTTTGGCAATTTCCCCTCCGATACGGCCAAACCCAATAATTCCTAACGTTTTACCGCGAAGTTCCGTTCCTGTGTATGAAGATCGTTTCCACTCCCCATTCTTCAGAGAAGCATAAGCTTGCGGAATATGACGCATTAACGAAGCCATCATAGCAAATGTATGTTCAGCTGTTGAAATGGTATTGCCGTCAGGTGCATTAACCACGACTATCCCGCGTTTTGTCGCAGCAGGGATGTCTATGTTATCGACACCGACACCAGCGCGTGCAATAATTTTCAACTGTGGCATACGGTTCATTAAGTCTTCCGTTACCTTCGTTGCACTTCTTACAAGTATTGCATCAATCTGATCAAGTTCGCTTGCCGCTTCCTCTACTGTCTTCTGAATAAGAAGAATATTGGATGCCTCTGATAGCGGTCCGAGTCCTTCTGGTTTGATGGCATCTGCCACTAAAATCCGATACACGTTAAACACCTTCCTAGGTAAAGAATTATCTTAAATTTCAGTTAATTTTACAATTGAACTGTTGATTATGTCAATTTGGCATTTCTTGATGTAAGCGCTTAAAACAATGATTAATATTGGTATTGTTTGTTCAAGACCGCAGTATTAATGACTTTATCATTAATTGCCTAAAAAAGAAAAAAATTTGATTATTTAAAATTGTCATTTAAAGACATCAACTTTTATTCGGTTAATATCGATTCCAAATGACAATCAAAGTTCATATTAAATGGATCATCCAAGAAAAAATGCTATTCAAAAAAAGAATTTCAGATATAAGGGGGAATTTGTGATTATTAAAGTAAATGGTAGGGGATTAAAGGGTACATTAGTTAAGCATCTCATCCAACGCTTTCAAGGCATCGACTTGTATATTAGCATCAGTATGAGAGTAAGTATCCAAAGTTACCTTAATGGATTTTGTCCTTGTAGCTCCTAAGCGACTTTAGGATGGACATTGGCACTAAATACAAGTGATGCGCAAGAACGAAAAAAGATTGATTAGCGGATGGAAAGGCTGGTAAAGAAACTTTGGATTTTTTTCGTTATCTCAAATAGTGAAAATATAAAACCGCTCTAAAAGAACGGTTTTAATGGAATTAGTTTGTTGTATCTCCTGATTTTCTTCATTTCTTATTCATACCTATACTAATTGGTTGCTTTTCATTTAATTTCGTGCCTACCTATGAATATTGATTATTTAAATGACTTGTTTTAAAAATATAATTATTGTTGATAAAGGTTAGGATAGATAACACTTTGTAAGAAAATTACTTCTCTTTTTAGGGAATCTGTTACTGTTATTACCGAATTCATATCCTTCTGCAATAAGCCGATTTGATTTTCCATTTTCTTTATTTTTTTAGTTAGTTCCTCGGCTTCTTGTTCTGCTTTTTTATCTATTATAATGGCTTCTTCAATTGCAATGGCGGTACCACCAGATGAAATTAAGTCTCCAATCGCTCCTAATGTGGCGCCTAATAAGGTTAATATAAAGCCTGTATTTGATTCAGACCCTGATGCTGAAGTATCCGAGTTTGCTTCAGATCCTGATGCTGAAGTATTCGAGTTTGTAGAAACCTCCTCTACTTCAATCTGTTCTACCTCTTTAGTTTCTGCTATAATCCCTAGAATAGCGATGAAGTTTCCTATGTTAGTAATCATCGAACCAAATAAATCAATCTTATCCCCAATATATGGAGGTATGGAGGATAAAGGATGTTCTTCTTCTGGTACTACCATAACTTCTCACCTTCTTGGCTGTAATTTTATTTTTTTAATTATACTAATAGTGGTCAAATCAAGCTCTTGTTCAATCTCTTTTAATTTGTAAATTACTTTTTCTATTTCCTCTACTCTCAGAACTGTGAGAATATTATTATCAATTTTATATAAAAAACCTTCTAAGCAATATAAAATATCGTTACATGATTTTATTAACAATTCATGTTCCTCATCCAAAAAAAATGGAGGAGCAATAGTCTCTAAAGATTGTACACTAGTCTGTCCTACACGAATGGCATTTTTTAAATCAATACAGTATTGGTCATAATCCGAAACTATACCATCAGCATAAGTAGGATGTACCATATTTGAAATATAAACTAAATTCCCTCCAATTAAATGTATAGTTTGACCATATTTTTTTAAATTTGCTCTCATGTAATCCCCCCTGATTTACTAAATCCTTGGGCGTTTTTCTTAGATAATGTATGCAATCTAAAAAAAAATGTTCAAATAAAAACTGATAAATCCAAGTATCATAAATCCGTATATACATAAACCTGCCTCATAGAGTTTTCTATAGAATTTATTCGTACAGACAGACTATTTAAAATCCGTTTTCTATTGGGGACATCATCTGAAAAGCCCGGAGGAATTATTCGTTAAGCTAACCAACCACCACAAGGTGTACTTCAATTATAATGTTAAAAATAAAGAAAGGGATCTTCCTTTTGAAGATCCTTTTTTCTCTGTTAATAGATGTTATTGATTGATTTTTTGATGAACTAAAGGGGCAGTTTTGATGAAGTAGGATTTTCAGTAAATGCCCAAAAATTATCAGGATGAGAAACTAAATTTGGTTACCTCATCGATATAAGCATCTTTACGCCTGTCCGGGTGATTTTCTGGATACCGTTGTATTTGACGACTGGCCATTTCTCCTTTCGCAATACGTTTATAAGCTCCGATCCTACATGTAAATGGTCCTGTCGGATCTTGAGCAAGCAGCTGATGTGTGAAGCTCTTTGGTACAGTACCGTAAGGCTCCGAAACCTTCTGGATTTCCATTGAGCCTGGCACCTTTGCTTGGAAAATGTATCGCTGTTTTGCAGGGATGTGGGCAAAGGAAGTACACCGAAATTCGCAGCCAGCACGTCCTTTGGTGTGTGAGCGAACCAATCGGTAATAGTGAAGGTGTCGAGCTCTGAGAAATTGCCATCGTCGAAGACGAGCAGAAATTCGCAACCTTCCTCCAGTCCTTGAATCGAACGTGGAATTCCCGCAGGAAAGAACCACAAATCCCGCGTTGACATCGGCTATAAAGTTCCGCCCGTCCTGATTGACCGAGGTGATTCGCGCACTGCCCAAAATCATGTAGGCCCATTCTGATTGCTTATGCCAATGTAACTCACGCCCACCGCCCGTCGTCAGACGCATGTTCACCCCCGCAAGCGTAGTTGCGATCGGCAGCTCTTTACCCGTTATTCACGCGACCAACCTCCTTGATTTTACTGCATATGAGTGTCCGAAAAAGAGTACTTTAAATTGGGCACCGGCCCGGCGTCGGTGGCCGGTGGAACTAGCATGTCGGGGTTCTCAAGGTCCCTCATGACGTCTTGAGGAACGAAATAGGTCGCTCCGGTACCATCGTCCCTTATCAGCTGCGGCACATTTTTATATGAAGTTTGATTCCAGGGGTCGTTTTTTCAAGAGAGATGCCCCCATCATTGGGTATTGTTCTTTAGAGGTATATGTAATTTATATATGACCTAGATTTCAAAGCTATCTCAGTTTCTGTAAAAAGCCCTAGCTCTCGCTAGTATAGAAAAACAAGAAGTGACATTAGAATATCAATTTGCATATGAATAGGTTATAACCTAATAATAGATTGCGGTTTGAAATGAATAATGAATCTAACAATATTTTTGCTTCTGTGATAGTAGCTGTGGGAACAATTTCGGCTGCCGATGGAGCTTCGCCACTGAACTTCATAAATAGTAATTTGCGTTGAAAACCTAAGTTTATGAGGAAACGTCTTACAGGCAGGAGGGAATGCCTTACAAGCAGAAGGGCAAGGGGAAATCATTCATAACCGGGCAGGTTATTGACTTTAAAAAAGAAACAAAACAGAAAATATTCAATACTGGGAACTGGATGCAAGCGTTAAGTGGACTTATTAATGTAGGACACGGAATCGAACTTAATCCCTTCCCTGGCCATTCAGAAAACATGATAGGAAACTTAGTACAGTCTATGGGGGACTCATTACAGGCTATTGGAGGAGTATCTGAATATGGAAACCAGTATGAAGTCTATAGGGAACATAATTATGGTGAGTCATTAGTAGTAACAGGAAGTTGGATACAAGCAATTGGTTCAGTAATATCAGTAATTGGAACAATAAAAGAAGAGACCCAAGGAATACAAATAGAAAGTCAATTAAGGTTTTATGTCGCATTTATTCATTTATGAACCAACAATGTTTAACAATTCCTTTATGTTAATTTAAGAAAACAGTAATCTTATAGTCTAAATTGTTTTCCTTGTTTTTTTATAATTTCTAAGTTAAAATCAAATCAATCTAAGGGAATTCGTATTGGTAGGATTTTAGTAGGAAATTGGATGAGTTTTAAGGTTTTCCGAGGAAATTAGAGGATAAGGAAAAAGCATTCAAATTCCTTAAAACCATTTGGTAAGCCACTAGAAAATACAATCGGATTCACGAGGATACAAAAAATTTTATAGGTCTATCTTCGGGGCGGGGCGCAATTCCCCACCGGCGGTGATGAAGGAAATCTTCTTCTTAGCCCGCGAGCCTTACGGGGCAGGATTTGGTGTGATTCCAAAGCCGACAGTATAGTCTGGATGGGAGAAGATGGAGGTTCCTGAGTGCGTTTCAACAGTCATATGCTGAACGTTTGTTTGATGAAACCTTTAATTTATCCCTTTAATTCGATCGGAATTAAAGGGTTTTTTATTGAACATCAACGATGAAGGAACACTAACCTCTTTTTCAGGTAGATCGGAAAAGAAGGAGAGAGAGCTATGAAAAAGAACAGAGTTAAAAAAACGGTCACGCTGGCCATGATGGGGAGCATTTCTTATTTATTGATGCTTTTGAATTTCCCGTTTCCAGGATTTCCACCTTTTCTGAATGTTGATTTTAGTGACATTCCAGCACTGATGGCGGCTTTGATTTTTGGTCCGATGGCTGGAATCCTAGTTGAATTCCTTAAAAATCTATTGGATTTAGTCATGACAGGTACCCTGACTGCTGTACCGGTTGGGCATATTGCTAACTTTATAGCAGGAGTACTGTTCGTTTTGCCTACTTACTACGTATTTAAAAAAATCAATTCCAAAAAAGGTATGACGTTCGCTTTACTTGCGGGTACAGTTTCAATGGCGGTAGTCATGAGTGTTTTAAACTATTTTGTTTTTTTACCGGCATATACCTTCTTTATGGGATGGGATGCAATGTCGGCGCCCGAGTCAAGAAAGTTCGTAACGACGGCAATTTTACCTTTCAACGTGATTAAAGGCGTGCTTATCACTTCTGTATTCATGCTGTTGTTCATTAAATTGCAGACATGGATCAATAAGCAAACATTATATAAAAATGCTTAATGGCATTGACGATGATACAAAAAAGCCGGATATCCATATCCGGCTTTTTGTTTTTAAAATAAAAGTAATAAAACTTGAGGTGATGAGGATGCTTTGCCTATACGTTTCATACAGCATCAGAACGCAATGGATTTTGGTTGGGGACGATAGTAACTCCCGGCAATACGCATGATAGTCATATCTTAGAGCCTCAGGTTGAACAAGTGATTGATAAAGTCGGAAAAACAGAAGCTGTTGCCGCAGATGCTGCCTACAAAACACTAGCCATTACAAACTATCATTTTGGCAAAGTAATCAAACCGTCTTTACCTTATACACGTCCCCGAACAATAGAAGGATTCATTAGCCAAAAGAAAAAGCCATTCTCGATTGAAAATGGCTTGCCTTTTTATTCGAATTTTAGTGCATCCCCGTCAAATGACTCGTCAGCAACTTTAATAGAATCCGTTGGGCATCCTTCAAATGCGTCCATCATGTCATCTATAAGTACATCTGGAATTTCAACGATTCCTTCGTTATCGTCAAGGGTAACAAATGCAATCCCTTCGTCATCATAATCATATATATCTGGTGCTGCTGCTCCGCAAGCTCCGCATGCGATGCATGTTTCTTTATCCACAATAGTAAATTTAGCCATGAATATAAAACCCCTCCTAAGTTGTTTAACAACTGATAATCTTTTTATTTCAGATTATTATCTCTTTCTTATTGTAAGACCGAATGCCAAACTTTTCAATAGAAATTGTATTGATAATAACTATCAAGAAGCGAATTGTCAATGAAAAACATCGGAATAATTAACTCGATACTTGCCATGGTTCGTCATTTAGTCACAAATTCTTCCTTATCCCCATCAATAATACCGGCGATTTTTGCAGTTTTTTGATACAATGGGATTAATGGTTAAATGAAACAAGGATGTGAGTCCCATGAATAATTATCTACAGGCAATCATTCTATATGCGATAAAAAAATTTCAAGGCGAACGTTCCATTTATGCTATTTACCATATGCTGCAGGGGAAGAAGTCGTCACAAACGATTCAGGATGCCCATTTATTCGGATTAACGAATATATTCGGGACAATACCCCGTTTTACCCGTCAGCAATTGAATCAAAACATTGAATGGTTCCTAAAACATGACTTCATTAAACTAATGGATAAAACCGATGCTTATGAAATTAGTGTACAAGGTGAGAAAATGTTAGTTAGTTTCTTAGAAAACAACCCATTTCCAACGTATTTAAATGGTTGGAAGTATCAAAATATCACCCCTGTATTCTGGGGGAGATTAAATTTACTCATTCAAACCATATCCCATATTGTCCACAACGAAAGACGTTTTTATCCGATACAACAAAATCCTAAAATCCAACATTTCGTTAAGGAATTCTTACATACCAATCGGCAAGACCGAGTGTTGATAGCAACTCATCTATATGAAGAATTGATATCGCTTTTAGAACGGCAAAGCGATCTGAAAAGAGATATTTTCATTTTGAAATTAACTGGGGTAAACAGGATTGGACTTACGTTTGAACAGATTGCAAAAAGGAAAGATGTAGAAGAAGAATATGTTCGCTTTATGTTTCTTGACTCTCTGCATCAAATGCTTGCAGATACGGAAATGGGCAAGGATTATCCTCTTTTAGCCACGTTAATATACGATTGGAAAAGGAGTGGGAATCCCCATTTGACGCAATCTACACAAACGACTTTACGATATATCCAGGAAGGGAAAAATATGTGGGAAATAGCTGAAATCCGCCGATTGAAGGTGAATACCATAGAAGACCATCTAGTCGAAATTGTCCTTTCGGATAATAGTTTTCCAATTGCCGATTATGTGTCGATCGAGGATGAAAGTAAAATAGCTTCAGCGATCAAGGAGCTTGGTACGAAAAAGCTTAAAGCAATCAAACAAATGGTCGATAATAAACAGATAAGCTTTTTCCAAATACGGCTTGTGCTCGCGAAACTAGGTGATGGATGATGAATATAGAAGCTGTCCTAAAAGAAAAATTCGGATTTGATGAATTCCGTCCTGGGCAAAAAGAAGTGATTGAATCATTGATGTCCGGCCGTCACACTTTAGGGATGCTACCCACCGGATCCGGTAAATCATTATGTTATCAGTTGCCCGCATATCTTTTAAATAAGACGGTCTTAATTGTCTCTCCGTTACTTTCTTTAATGCAGGATCAGGCAGATCAGTTGAAAATGAGTGGAGAAAAAAGTGTATTGACCCTGAATTCTTTTTTGACGCTAAATCAAAAAAGAAGTGCGTTCGAACGGTTACATAGTTATCGGTTTATCTTTTTATCTCCTGAAATGCTTAGCCTGGAGGGCGTAATAAAATCCTTGAAATCCATAGATATAGGTTTGTTCGTCATTGATGAAGCGCACTGCATCTCACAATGGGGGTATGATTTCCGTCCAGATTATTTGAATTTAGGTGAAGTGAGGCGTGAACTGAACGATCCGCTAACGCTTGCCCTGACGGCAACTGCTACCATTGAAGTCCGCAGGGACATCGTTGGTAAACTCAACCTTGGCCAAGTCAATGAAACCGTCGCGTCCGTTGATAGGGAAAATATTGGGATACTTGTTGAACGCATGTTCAGCTACGATGAAAAGCAATCTCTTGTACTTGAACTAGTCAGGAAATTCACAGGGAGTGGAATTATATATTTTTCATCAAAAAAAGTAGCTGAAGCAGTCACTCGGTTTTTACAGGAAAATGGGGTGGATAGTGTCAATTATTATCACGGGGGCATGGAACAGGAACAGAGGATGCTCATCCAGCAGCAATTCATTTCCGGTCAGTTGAAAATAATTTGTGCAACGAGTGCCTTTGGCATGGGTGTAAACAAATCGGATGTCAGATATGTTATCCACTTTCACATGCCATCCACGATGGAAGCATATCTTCAGGAAATAGGCAGGGCGGGGCGAGATCGGAAGCAAAGTGTCGCTGTTTTATTATATAGTGATGGAGATGAAGGGCTTCCCATGCATTTGATGGAACAACAATTACCTACGGATATGCAAATAGAGGGGGTTTGTTCGTTCCTAAATGATTCACAAAAGATTCCGGCGAACTTGACTCCATCTGAAAAAGAACAGCTGTCTCTATCCTTTTCTTTGAACGAAATCCAACTTCGTTTTTTTACCCAGCTTATTAAAGGAACGGATAATCCTTTACATCAAGTCGCAGAGATGAAAGAGTATTGCCATAAGAGGAAGGCCGCGAATCAAGGAAAACTGTATAAATTCCTCCAATGGATAGATGCACAGGAATGTCGCAGGTTAGGGATATTGGACTACTTTGAGGAAAAGCAACAAATAGTGAATCCCATCTGTTGTGATTACTGTGGGATGGATGCGGATAGAATGGTCGATGTATGGCCTGAGGTTAAGGTGGATCACGTTAATTCCTATTCCACGTGGAAAAAGGAATTGGCTTTTATCTTATTAAAGAAGGAAACTGGCAATGAAAAATAAGCAAGCTGAATTAATTAAACAACTAACAGATAAACAGTTGATATATAATTTGTTTCTTACACAAATTATTCTCTTAACGTTAGCCGTTTTTTTAGGTATTATTTTATTTAAAGAACGTTCTGCTTTTTTCGACTTATTTATCTTTGATGACCTTAACATTTTGCTGGTCGGCATTCCTGCTGGAATCATCGTTGTGTTAATTGACATTTTATTGATGAAAGTGACACCATCTTCCTATCAGGATGATGGGGGCATTAACGAACGCATTTTCAGTCATTTATCTTATACGATGATATTTGCCGTTGCTTTAGTGGTCGCGATAAGTGAAGAAGTATTATTTCGTGGAGTTTTGCAAACACATTTTGGTTTACTTTGGACGAGCATCATTTTTGCAGCCGTCCATTATCGTTACCTTTTTAATTGGTTTTTATTTTTAAATGTTTTGGTTTTGAGCTTCTTTATCGGCTTGCTTTTTGAATGGACCAATAATATCATGGTGACGATTACGGCCCATTTTTTGATTGACTTCATCCTTGGTATTTTAATTAGGAGTAAAAAGCAAACAGGGTTGAGCAAGAAGGGGGGTGACTTGAATGAGTCAAGTACAAAAGAATGAAAAAGAAAAAGATCAGGCTGGTGAACTTCGTTCGCGAATAGAACGTCATAAGGCTAAGTCATCATTGCCCAAGCGTAGCAAAATCCACCATAATAAAAAGAAAAAAAGTAAAGCGAAGATTAAGTTACCAATCATACAATTTTTATCGTTGTTTTTTATTTTGCTTCCTATAGGATTTTACGGCCTTAATACATATTTTCAGGATAGACCTGTACGTGATACAAATAGTGACCAAGTCGTCGTTAAAAACAATGAGGAGGAGGTTACAGAAACGATTCCAACTACAGCAACAGCAGATGATTTAAAAGATGATAAAGAAAAAGACTCGGAAAAAGCTGTAGCGGAGAAAGAAAAAAAAGAAAAGGAAGAAGCTAAGGCTAAAGCTGAGGAAGAGGAAAAGCGCAAGCAAGAGGAACAAGCTAAGAAAAATGCCGAAGCAAAAGCTAAAGCACAGCAAGAAGCTGAAGAAAAGGCTAAAGCACAGCAAGAAGCCGAAGAAAAGGCTAAAGCACAGCAAATAGCTGACGAAAAAGCCAAGAAGGAAGCAGCCGAAAAGAAAAAGGCAGCTGAAATTCAAGCCGCAAAACCGGATAAGGATGAATACAAGGTTGTTTTACATACTGTTAAATCGGAAGAAACACTTTTCCGCATTTCAATGAATTACTACAAATCACAGGAAGGCATTGCTTTGATCAGGGAATGGAATGGACTGAATGGCAATGAAATTTCCAATGGTCAGGTTTTGAAAATTCCGATTAAGAAATGATGATGGCACCCTGTCTTTGTAGGCAGGGTGTTTTTCCAATTTGAAGCCAAACATGTCAGGTACTTTATCATTTTTTTCTGGACAGCTTCATATCATGACTTGAAAGAGTAGAGGAGGAAAAAGAATGGAATCGACAATCATTTTATTGGATGAAAAAACGGACCAAGCAACAAAACAAATGTTGCAGAATGTTGTGGATCGAAAAAAAAAGTTCGAGGCTCTTAAAAAGAAGCATCTTCAAAGTTTATGGGCGACCATGATTGTTGCTGCTCTTTTTTTGGTTTACCTTTATTTTTATATTGTTGTACCTTATTCCTATTCCTTTTTCAGCATGTTTAGTGTTTTCGTCGACCATTTCAGCCATTTTCTTTTTTTAGCGGCAGCTATAGGTCTGTATGGATATATGATATTAATTAAAAAGAAGCTCGATAAAGCTGAAAAGGAGTTTCAGCTGCTACGTTGTGAAATCATTAATAAAAGTAAGCAGTTATGGGAAAAAGAGGAAGAATGGAAAAGTCGTCATAAGGTTTTTGAAATGATGAAGAAGAATTATGATATTAACTTATATCATGAAAATAAATGATTGATCACGTTAAAATATATTTAATTGCGGGTAATATGGTTTTATGGTTATATGAAGGTAACTATTAGGATTAGGATGGAAAGAAGGTTTAACGAAAGATGTTATTGGTATCTGGATTATTTTTAGTCATCATTTTGCTGGTAGTCGGCATGGTCATTTACATGTGGCTTACTGCTAAGCAAGATAGGTTGATTTTTCAAGACTTATTTTTCAATGACTTTCCTGAAGAGTTTGGCGATGTTCGAATTTTTTTCATATCTGATCTCCATCGTCGGATCATATCTGATAAATTGATTGAAGAAGCCCGAGGCAAAGCTGATTTGGTGATTATCGGCGGGGACATAAGAGAAAACGGGGTTCCCCTAGCACGAGTGGAAAAAAATATTTTGAAATTGAAAGAGCTTGGTCCCATTTATTTTGTTTGGGGAAATAATGATTATGAAGGGGATTTTCATGAGCTGGATGCAGCACTTCTAAAACATGGAGTGAAAATCCTTGATAATACAGCTGTTTCTTTTGAATCTCGAAATGGCAGGAAAATCGCTCTTTTAGGTATTGATGATATAACGGAAGAACGAGATAGGCTGGATCTCGCCCTGTCGGATTGCGAGAATGAGGCTTTTCGGATATTGGTGAGTCATAACCCCTTGGTCAAGGAACAATTGACTCCGGAACACCATATAAGTCTTGTCCTGTCAGGTCATACCCATGGCGGGCAAATTCGAATATTCGGATTCGGGCCCTATCAGATCGGCAGTATAAAAAAAGAGGGCAACTGTTTGTATATGACGAGTAATGGTTATGGGACAAGCGCAGTGCCTTTAAGGCTTGAGGCTAAACCAGAAACACACCTAATCACCTTGAAAAGGGGAATGCGCACTGAGATAGGCGATGCGATGGAGAAGACCTTTTAAAAAGCTTTTTAACGAGCATATCGGAATTTTACAGACTTATAAGAAACCACTATAATTTCAACAAATGAACGTTCAATTATTGGAGGCCTTGAAAAAACCATGCAAGAAGGTAAATATAATATAAAGGCAGTTTCAAAACTGCTAGACATTCAGCCGGGTACTCTGAGGGCATGGGAAAGGCGCTATAAATTTTTCGAACCTGTCAGGAATGATTCAGGGCATCGGCTATATACAGAAAAGCATCTGCAGATCCTTATATGGCTCGTCAATAAAACGAATCAAGGGTTCACGATAAGCCAGGCCGTGTCACTTCTCGAAAGTACTGGCACTAAAGCGATTGGAGTTCCTGAAACGAACAGTAAGGATGAACAAACGATTAAGTTATCGGATGAATTAATTGAAGCTCTATTGAATTTCAATGAAAATAAAGCCCAGATGCTGATTAGCCAAGCATTCAGTATGTATACGATCGAACATACGATAGTGGATGTTCTTGGTGCCGTACTGGTTCAGATAGGGGATAAGTGGGAAAGGGGAGAAATTACTTCCGCTCATGAACACTTTGCGTCGAACATTATAAAAGCCAGGATCAGTTCCGTCATGCATACGATTCCGACTAATGGTTTTCTTCCAAAAGCTCTTACCGTTTGTGCCCCTGGTGAAAAACATGAGTTTGGCCTGTTGATTTTCACCATTTTTTTGAAGCGGAAAGGGTATGAAACCGTTTATTTGGGAGAATCAATCGCCGATAAGGATCTTTTTACCGTTTTAAACATCATAAAACCCTCATACTTATTCATGTCTGTTTCACTTGAAGAAAATCTTGAAGGTACATTTAGTCTTGTGGAAGCGTTAAAAAAAGATTTCCCGGATTTGAAGGTAGGTCTTGGAGGTGCGGCTTTGAGTCTTATATCCGAAGAAAGAAATATTACCTTCAGTGAAGTTCTCATGGGGGACAAGCAATCGGAATGGGAGGAATGGCTGAAAAGTTAGTGACTGTCTTTGTGAAATAATGGATATGCACCCTGCGACCAAGGCTTCATATGATGTATGAAGATGGTAACCAGGGGGCCTTTTTTTATGAAGCTGGAGCGTTTAACTAATAATAAAATCAAGATTTTTTTGACCCTTGATGATTTAATTGATAGAGGTATAACAAAAGAAGATATTTTAGGGAATTCTTTAAAGGTCCACAAGTTATTTCAGGATATGGTTGAAGAAGCATGCGAAGAACTCAGCTTTAAAATGAGTGGTTCCATTGCAATCGAGATTTTTTCCCTGCCTGCTCAGGGGTTGATAATCATCGTGACAAAGGACGAAGAAGAATTATTGGCAGACGAGGAAGAATTCTTGGATTTGCAGGTTAAAATCGATGACTTCCCCCATATACTGTATGTTTTTGATGAGTTTGAAGATATCGTCCAATTATCTCATAGATTGTCTTCTCAAGGTTTGCTTACGAGTACTCTTTATCATTATGAGGGAAGATATTATTTACTAATCGAAAATGGTAAAGACACGACCTATGACACGGTCATCTCCTTAGCCGCCGAGTATGGCCATGCTTCGACACTGACGCTCTGCCGCATTAATGAATATGGCACTTGTATAATTGAAAATGAAGCTATACATGTTTTGACTACGCACTTCAGTTAACTGCAAAAAGAAGGAGACAAGGCAGACGCATGATGTAAAAATCAATGCGGTTTGCCTTATTTTTCTCTCCTTTTTGATTGAAGAAAATCTGCGGGAATTGAGTAAGAAAACAATGGCTATGATAACGTTTTCATTTTTTGAATATTTCCAACTTTAAAATTCCCATTTTTGTTCTTGCATAAATATAACGAAGGTGTATACTAGCACATGAAGAGGACTATTTGTAAATTATAATTTAATATATGGATGAGATTTTTAGGAGGTACTTTTAATGGATTCGGCAAAAGATAATAGCCATGTAAATGAAGAAGAAAAACACGACGTACTGAGGTCAACCCAAACTGTAATACATAAAGCTTTGGATAAGCTGGGTTACCCGGAAGAAGTTTATGAGCTCTTGAAGGAACCATTGCGTTTATTAACAGTGAAGATACCAGTCCGGATGGATGATGGGTCGGTTAAAATTTTCACGGGTTACAGAGCGCAGCATAACGATGCTGTTGGGCCTACAAAGGGCGGTATCCGTTTTCACCCTGATGTAACGGAACGTGAAGTGAAAGCATTATCCATTTGGATGAGCTTGAAATGCGGGATCGTTGATTTGCCATATGGCGGTGGTAAAGGCGGGATCGTTTGTGACCCTCGTAATATGTCCTTCCGTGAGTTGGAAAGACTAAGCCGGGGCTATGTTCGCGCAATCAGCCAAATCGTGGGGCCGACAAAAGATATCCCGGCACCGGATGTATTTACGAATTCCCAGATCATGGCTTGGATGATGGATGAATACAGCCGTATGGATGAATTCAACTCCCCAGGATTCATTACAGGTAAACCGCTTGTATTGGGTGGTTCTCATGGCCGTGAATCAGCAACTGCTAAGGGTGTAACGATTTGTATCAATGAAGCTGCCAAGAAACGTGGCATTGATATTAAAGGGGCACGGGTCGTCATTCAAGGCTTTGGTAATGCAGGAAGTTTCTTAGCTAAATTCATGCATGATGCAGGTGCTAAGGTTATTGGGATTTCCGATGCATATGGTGCGCTTCATGATCCTGAAGGACTGGATATCGATTATCTTCTAGACCGGAGAGACAGTTTCGGAACCGTAACAAAATTGTTTAAAAGCACAATTTCAAATAAAGAACTGCTTGAATTGGATTGTGATATTTTAGTTCCGGCTGCAATTGAAAACCAAATCACAGAAGAGAATGCTGCTGATATTAAAGCTTCGATCGTTGTAGAGGCTGCAAACGGGCCTACGACAATGGAAGCGACACAAATCCTAACGGACCGTGGAATCCTTCTTGTTCCTGACGTCTTGGCATCTGCTGGCGGAGTTACGGTTTCTTACTTCGAATGGGTACAAAACAATCAAGGATATTACTGGTCTGAAGAAGAAGTGGACGAAAAGCTGGAAAAAATCCTTGTGAAATCTTTTAATAATATTTATGAACTTGCCCAATCCAGACGTGTAGATATGCGTCTTGCGGCTTATATGATTGGCGTAAGAAAAATGGCTGAAGCTTCACGCTTCCGTGGTTGGATCTAAAAAGATTCAATTCACGAATGGCATATAGATAAAATCGTATTCATTGCTTTATCATTGAAATGATTTGTAAAAACTCCTATCATGTATTGATAGGAGTTTTTATTTTTAGGCGAACGAATTACATAGTGCATGGAAAGGCAGTGGAGTAAAAATGAATGTTGAAGAAGTCATTATCATAGGTGGGGGCCCTTGTGGATTGGCGGCTGCGATTGCTCTTAAAGAAGTGGGAATTCAGTCCCTGATTATTGAAAAAGGCAATGTGGTGGATTCGATTTACCGTTACCCCACACATCAAACATTTTTCAGTTCAAGCGAAAAATTGGAAATCGGTGATACCGCTTTTATTATAGAAAACCGTAAACCGGTCCGTAATCAGGCATTAGCTTATTATAGGGAGGTAGTTAGAAGAAAAGAATTACGGATCAATAAGTTCGAAAAAGTGGAAAAGGTGGAAAAACGGGAAGATGGGAAATTTTTAGTAAAGACATCAAAAGGTGACTATACAGCATTGCATGTGATCGTATCTACCGGATACTACGATCATCCAAACTATATGTGCATTCCCGGTGAAGATCTCCCTAAAGTGTTTCATTATTTCAAGGAGGGCCACCCTTACTTTGATTGTGATGTTACCGTCATCGGTGGTAAAAACTCAAGTGTGGATGCGGCACTGGAATTGGTCAAATCAGGTGCAAGAGTTACCGTCCTATACAGGGGAGCGGAGTACTCTTCTAAAATCAAACCATGGATTCTCCCTGAATTTGAATCATTAGTCCGCAATGGAACGATCATGATGGAATTTAATGCGAATGTTGACGAAATCACTGAAGATAGTGTCATATATCATGTAGGTGAAGAGGAAAAAGTTATAAAAAATGATTATGTGTTCGCCATGACTGGTTATCACCCTGACCATTCCTTTTTAGCTTCAATGGGCATAAATATTGATAAGGTGACTGGAAGGCCAACCTATAACGAGGAAACGATGGAGACGAACGTAAAGGGACTATATATTGCCGGCGTTCTTGCAGCCGGAAATAATGCGAACGAAATTTTCATTGAAAATGGCAGGTTCCATGGTGGTTTAATTGCCTATCATTTGGCTGTTAAAGAAAAGTGAAATGAAAAGGGAGCTGAAAGAGTATGGACAAAATATCATTAATAACGACAGGCGGGACTATTGCCAGTAAAGAAACTACAAATGGAATGTTGGCTTCAGGTGCGTTGAGTGGGCAGGAGTTGGCATCCATTTGCGAATTACCCAACGATATTGAGGTTAAAGTGGTTGATCTTTTCCAAATCTCAAGCATGTCCATGTCATTTGGGAAAATGGAACAGCTGAAACTAGCCATAAAAAAGGAATTGGAAGACCCGGAAGTTACCGGGATTGTCGTGACCCACGGTACCGATACACTTGAGGAAACGGCTTATTTCCTTGATGTCACGAATAGAGATCAACGACCAATCGTTTTAACAGGATCCCAGCGGTCTCCTAAAGAGGTGGGAACCGATGTATATTCGAACCTAAGGAATTCGATATTATGTGCTGCGAGTGACCTTCTCAAGGATGTTGGTGTGGTTGTCGTTTTTAATGAGCGCATTTATTCAGCAAAGTATGTAAAAAAAGTGCATGCTTCCAATTTGCAAGGATTCGAATCTTTCGGCTATGGATATCTGGGGATCATTGATAATGATGTCGTCAGCATCTATCAAAAACCTTTACATAGGGAGTTCTATGATATCCAGAATCGCATCCCCAGAGTGGATATCATCAAGTGCCATACAGGCGCCGATGGCCTCTTTATAGAGGCTGCTGTTAAAAACGGTGCGAAAGGCATCGTCCTCGAAGGTGTAGGAAGGGGACAAGTTACGCCTGAAATGGTAACTTCCATACAAAATGCAATCGATAATGGCATAACAATCGTCATGACAACAAGTGCAGAAGAAGGAAAAGTTTACCCGGCATATGATTATGTAGGCAGCGCATTTGATTTAAAACAGCGCGGCGTGATATTAGGTGCTGATTATGACAGCAAGAAGGCTAGAATAAAGTTAGCTGTCGTGCTGGCAAGCGAAAACTCTGTAGATGAAACCTTCTTTAAGTACTGACGGATTAAATAAATGTTGGAAGACTTGATTCTTGGATTTAGTTTTTCTGCATTCCATGGTACGATTAAGGAAAAGAAGAGGAAAAGAGGGTCAGCTAATGCTGGTCATGTTGTCAGCGGCTATTGCGCCAGGGTTGGCGCTACTTAGCTATTTCTATTTGAAAGATCAATATGAAACAGAACCGATATCGGTTGTTATCAAAACATTTTTATTCGGTGTCTTTCTTGTTTTGCCGATTATGTTCATACAGTATGTGCTCGAAACGGAACATATCTTGAATACAGACTTAGCTAATGCATTTTTATGGGCAGCACTGCTTGAGGAATTCTTCAAGTGGTTCATACTCATATATGTTATTTATCAGCATGTAGCCTTTGATGAGCCATATGATGGTATCGTTTACGGAGCAGCAGTCTCACTTGGATTCGCTACGTTGGAGAATATTTTGTACTTACTTGCAAACGGCGTGGAACATGCCTTTGTCAGGGCGGTTCTCCCTGTATCCAGTCACGCTTTATTCGGGGTGATCATGGGGTATTATTTGGGCAAGGCGAAATTTTCAGCTACCAATAATAGGTTCTATTTATTATTGGCACTGATCATACCAATTTCGTTACATGGTGTATATGACTATATTTTAGTTTCTCAAAAATTTTGGGTGTACTTTATTATGCCATTTATGATTTACCTATGGTGGTTAGGGATGAAAAAGGTGAAAAAAGCACGTTTGATGTCTGATTTTCACGCTGAAAAACTTTCTCAAAATCATTTTATTAGCAAATGATGAATAATGAAAAACGGAGTGTTGGCATATTTTGCCCGCTCCGTTTTTTTATGGTTTGGAATAAAAAAGCCAGTTAAGAAGAAAATAGAATTACATTAATTCAAGAAAAAGAGGAGTGTTTTTGATGAAAGGAATTTCGTCAAAATGGAAATGGCTTTTGCTGTTTTCGTGTTTAACTATTTGTTTCGGAATTTACCCGGAAACAAGGACAAATGCCTTTTCGAGCCAGGTCATTCAAAAAGGTGCGGTTGGGGATGATGTAATTGAACTGCAGGCACGCCTGCAAAATATCGGTTACTATAATGGAAAGATTGATGGAGTCTATGGATGGGGCACTTATTGGGCACTTCGAAACTTTCAACAAGATTTCGGGCTTCCAATCGATGGTTTGGCAGGGACTACAACAAAACAGAAGTTGGCGAATGCCTCTAATTTCAATAGTGCATTCGTTCACGAACAGATTAATAAAGGGAACGAGTTCACCTATTATGGGGGAGTCGATATTGAAAAACAGGTAAAAGTGAAAGGAAATGCAAATACACCCAAGTCTGGAGGGGCCAATGATAAATCCGGAAATGCCCCTTCCAAAACAACAACAGCGGCCAATCTTCCAGGAGGATATTCTCAAAACGATATACAGCTTATGGCCAATGCCGTTTATGGAGAGTCGCGTGGGGAGCCATATACAGGTCAGGTTGCTGTTGCGGCGGTCATTTTAAACAGGGTGGAAAGTGCAGCTTTCCCGAATACCATTTCGGGAGTGATCTTCGAACCTGGAGCCTTTACGGCAGTTGCGGATGGCCAGATATGGCTTACCCCGAACGAACGGGCAAAAGAAGCGGTCGTGGATGCTATCAATGGATGGGATCCGAGTGGAAATGCCGAGTATTACTTTAATCCCGAAACGGCTACAAGCAAATGGATTTGGTCTAGACCGCAAATCAAAAAAATCGGAAAACATATCTTTTGTAAGTAAAGAGGTGAAGGAAAATGATCAGGAATATAGTGATTGCCCTGCTTGTTGTAGTTGTTGCAGGAACTGCATTCTGGGGCTATCAAGAACATAAGGAAAAAAATGCTGTATTGATCAATGCGGAAAACACATATCAGAGAGCCTTTCATGATTTAAGCTATCAAGTAGATTTATTGCATGATAAAGTCGGCAGCACGTTGGCGATGAATTCAAGATATTCATTAAGTCCAGCTTTAACAGATGTTTGGCGTATCACTTCCGAAGCCCAAAGTGATGTCGGGCAGTTGCCATTAACCCTGCTTCCTTTTAATAAAACAGAAGAATTTTTAGCGAAAATTGCGGACTTCAGTTATAAAACAGCCGTACGCGATCTTGATAAAGAACCATTGAATGATCAGGAATATTCGACTTTACAATCCCTATATACACAGGCAAGTGACATCCAGGGCGAGTTAAGAAAGGTGCAATATCTAGTCCTTAAAAACAATTTAAGATGGATGGATGTCGAAATGGCTTTAGCATCTGGAAAAGAAAATTCAGATAACACGATCATTGACGGCTTAAAAGTGGTGGAGAAAAAAGTATCGGGGTATGGGGAAACAAACGAAATGAATCCGACCTTTACTTCTACCCAACAGAGGGATGAAAACTTCAAAAATTTGCAAGGTAAGACCATTACTAAAGAAGAAGCCATTGCGACAGCGAAAAGCTATGTACATTCAAAAAGCGGGAATTTGAAGGTGAATGTTGAAGAAAACGGTAAAGGTTCCGATTATGGATTTTATAGTGTGAGCATCCTTGATAAGGATTCCGATACCGAATTGAATATGGATTTGACAAAAAAAGGCGGTTACCCCATTTGGTATATCAATAATAGGGACGTGAACAAAACAAATATTGATTTGAATCAAGCCTATACGAAAGCCGAAGCCTTTTTAAAAGAACATGATTTCAGTTCTCTGGAATTATTTGAAAGTGCACAGTACGATAACATCGCTTTACTGAATTTCGTTACATCTGAAAATGGAGTCAAGATTTATCCTGATTCAGTCAAGGTTAAAATTGGATTGGATGACGGATCTGTTGTGGGGTTCTCGGCAGACGAGTATTTAAAATCACATAAAACAAGGGAAATAGAAAGTCCGAGCATATCGGAGAAAGAAGCTAGAGATAAAATCAACTTAAATGTAAAAATAATGGAAAGTGGAAAGGCATTAATCATTAATGATATTGGCGAAGAAGTTCTTTGTTATGAATTTCTGGGTACTATTAAAGAAGATACATACCGTATTTTCATTAATGCCGACACTGGTCAAGAAGAAAAAGTGGAAAAATTAAAGAATTCCGAACCGGTATACGAAAATTTAATCTAGACGGATAGGATGATTCATTCAAAATGGGGAAATGTGCCTAGTCACTTTCCCTTTTTCTTATTTCATGACATAATAATATAAAAGATTTTTGGATTATATGGGAAATTAATAGGTAATATAGTGTTGTTTCCTTCATTACTGGCTACCAAAAAGGATGTGGTTCAAGATGTTTAAAATTGGTGATATTTTAATGCTCGAACAGAAATACTCCTCCCGGAAGGAAAAGTTCAAATGTATGGTTGTCGAAATGGAGCCGGGATGTGTTTATATAGACTTTCCCATCAATTTAGAGACTGGAAAAATTGCATTCCTGATGGACGGGACACAGTTGAACGTCACATTTTCAAACGAAGATCAGGCAGTATATGTATTTGATTCTGAAGTGCTCGGAAAAGTGAAGGGGAGAATACCAATGATACAATTAATGCTGCCTGATACAGGTACATTTGTGAAAATTCAAAGGAGGCAGTACGTTCGCCTGGATGTAACGCTTGATGCAGCCATCCACCCAGAACATTCCGAGTTTACTCCTTTTCGCGCATTAACGGAGGATATCAGTGCAGGGGGAGCTTCTATAAGGCTTTTAAAAGGCGCAAATATACAATCGGCTTCACAATTATTTCTGTGGATGGCCCTAACACTGAAATCCGGGGAGATCCATTATTTACGTTTAAGAAGCAAAGTCATTCGTGTAACGGAGAAAGAACATGAAAATAAGCTTCTACACGTCCAGTTTATTGAACCGACAAAAAGTGATGTACAAATATTAATGAGATTTATTTTTGAAAAACAAGTGGATTTAAAGAAAAAAGGGTTGTATGTTTGACAGGATTGAATGAAAAACAGTGATTCCATCCATACTGCTAATATAATCAGTATGGAAGGAGCGGCATATGAAAACATTTGAAAGACTTTTAATTAAAGTGATCATCATCCAGCTGGCCTGCTTATTCTTTTTTCAGTTCCTTTTGAGCAGGGAGGACCAAATCATTGATTTGACCAAGCTCTCGAAGTATGAAGGGGTAACTAGCAATAATTATACGAAAATCATTGAAACATTCAATGGGACCTCAAAATGAAAGCGGTGTTCCGCTTTTTTTTTGTATGAAGATCTTCAATAAAGGAAAACTATTGATGGTCATATAAAATCAAAAGATGAACAAAGGTGTTTTTGTATGTACACGTCCCTTTTATTAATGATTTTCCTGCTAGTTGTGATAAAATGAAAGGGTAATAAATAATCAGCATGATTGTAGGATTCTTGGGAGGATTTATGGAAAAAAAATTATCAGTTGCAATCGATGGACCAGCTGCTGCTGGAAAAAGCACGGTTGCTAAAATTGTTGCAGAAAAGTTCAATTACATATATGTGGATACAGGAGCAATGTATAGGGCCCTTACCTATAAGGCCATCAATCAACAGATTCGTCTGAATGATGAACAAGCACTATTTGAAGTTCTCATCAATACAGAAATCGAATTAAGACCGAGTGAAAAGGGGCAGTTGGTGTTCTTGGATCATGAGGACGTGACAGCCCAAATTAGAAACAATGAAGTGACTGGTTCTGTATCGGAAGTGGCAAAGCACAGAAGCATCCGGGAAGAAATGGTGCGCAGGCAGCAGATATTTGGTGAAAATGGTGGAGTCGTCATGGATGGCAGGGATATCGGTACACATGTTTTGCCGAATGCCGAGGTAAAAGTATTTCTAATTGCATCTGTAGATGAAAGGGCACAGCGGAGACATCAGGAAAATATGTTAAAAGGTTTTCCATCCGATATCGAAAAGCTAAGGGAAGAAATTGCAACAAGGGACAAGCTGGATTCGGAACGCGAGGTATCGCCCCTGAAAAAGGCGGCAGATGCTATCGAAATTGATACGACTTCTTTATCGATTCAAGAGGTGGCAGAAAGCATCATGTCTTTAATAGAAGAGAGGAAAAGATGAAATTGGATTTTTACACATTTGGCAAAAACGTCGTAAAAGTCGTTTTAATGCCTGCGTATAGGGTCAAGACGCTCGGAAAGGAACATATCCCTAAAGAGGGCGGAGTATTGATCTGTGCCAATCACATTGATAATTTGGATCCGCCTGTAGTTGGCATGACATCTCCAAGGGACATTCATTTCATGGCGAAGGAAGAGCTGTTTCAAGCACCTGTTTTAAAGGGGATATTACCCAGAGTGAATGCTTTTCCCGTCAAGCGGGGCAATAGCGATCGTGAATCCCTTAGAAAAGGTTTAAAGCTTTTGAAGGAAGGTAAGGCACTTGGGCTGTTTCCCGAGGGAACCAGAAGTAAGACAGGTGAATTGGGAGAGGGGATGGCTGGTGCAGGTTTTTTCGCTTTGCGATCTGATGCCGTAATCATCCCTTGTGCAATCATCGGCCCATATAAGTTATTGCGTCCTTTAAAGGTGGTGTATGGTCCTCCCATACATTTTGCCGAGTACCGTGAACAGAAAATTTCAGCCGATGAAGCAACCAAAATCATTATGGACGAGATTGGGAAATTGATTTCCCAGCATAAATAGTCATTCATACTTGACAATTTTCTGGTTTTGTTAGAATTTATAAAATAGGGGTATTGTTCCTTATAGGGAATGAAAAGGAATATAACCTTATTACTCTAAAAAAAAACCGTTTTTATCTTTATTAGGAAAGTGTTTTTATTGAACCACTTTAAATAAAATATGTGGCCGATGAAGAGGAAGTTTGCTGATCAGTCATGGGTTAAGGAGGAGTTAGTAATGACAGAAGATATGAACCAGGTAGAAGTGAACAATTACAAAGTTGGGGATCAAGTGAAAGCAACCGTTTCAAAGGTAGAAGAAAAACAGGTCATCGTCGATGTAGAAAACAGCAAGACTGATGGAATCATCCCTATCAGCGAGCTGTCGAGCCTTCATGTCGAAAAGGCGTCAGACGCCGTTTCGGAAGGTGATGTATTGGAGCTTGAGGTCATTAAAGTAGAAGAAGAAGCTCTCATTCTATCAAAACGCAAAATTGACGCGCTAAAAGCATGGGATGACCTAGAATTGAAATTTGAAAACGGAGACGTATTTGAGGCTGAGGTTAAAGATGTCGTCAAAGGCGGACTTGTTGTAGATCTAGGCGTACGTGGTTTTGTTCCGGCTTCTCTAGTAGAAGACTATTTCGTTGAAGACTTTTCTGATTACAAAAACAAAACTTTAACATTCAAGATCGTTGAACTTGAGAAAGACAAGAATCGCTTAATTCTCTCACATCGGGCAGTCGTCCAAGACCAAAAGGAAAAACAAAAAGCAAATGTTCTGGATAGGATTGAAAGCGGGCAAGTGCTAGAGGGTGTGGTCCAAAGGATTACCGATTTCGGTGCATTCGTCGATATTGGAGGCGTTGACGGTCTTGTCCACATATCCCAGCTTTCCCATCAGCATGTCGACAAGGCATCCGATGTCGTTTCCGAAGGGGATAAGGTACAGGTGAAGGTCCTTTCCATTGATCGTGATAATGAAAGGATTTCACTTTCCATTAAGGATACCCTTCCTGGGCCATGGGCAGGCATTGCGGAAAAGGCAGCAAAGGGTTCTACACAAGAGGGCATCGTTAAGCGCTTGGTTTCATTCGGAGCATTCGTGGAGATTTTCCCTGGGGTAGAAGGACTTGTCCATATTTCACAGATTTCGCACAAACACATTGCCACACCACAGGAAGTACTGAAAGAAGGCCAATCTGTCGAAGTGAAAGTACTGGATGTCAATGAAACGGAACAACGTTTATCCTTGAGCATTAAAGAACTTGAAGAACCACAATCCAATTACAACTCATCAGATTATGAACTTCCTGAAGAATCGAAGGGCTTTCAGTTAGGTGAAATGATTGGAGATCAATTGAAAAAACTAAAATAATAGATAATAATGGTGATAGCCTTGGAGAGAGAAAAACGAAAATTAGATCATATAGAATTTGCGCTAAAAACAGGTCAGCAGCATAAATCCGGACTAGAAGATATTTCGTTTATTCACCAAAGCTTACCAGGAATTTCTTTGAATAATGTGAACCTCACAGCAGAAGTTGGCGGACTTAAATTAAGTTCGCCAATTTTTATAAATGCCATGACCGGAGGCGGAGGCCTTGAAACCGAGAGATTGAATGGTGACCTTGCCATTGCTGCACGGGAAACAGGAATCGCCATGGCGGTCGGATCACAGATGGCAGCAATCAAGGATCCTAGACAGCAGGCATCTTTTAAAGTGGTAAGACAGGAGAACCCTGATGGGGTGCTGATTGGTAATCTCGGTGGTGAAGCAACTGTAGACCAAGCAAAACGAGCGCACGAGATGATTGGGGCGAATGCCTTGCAGATTCATGTCAACGTCATTCAAGAGTTGACGATGCCGGAAGGAGATAGGAATTTTGCGGGTACCCTTTCTAGAATAGAAAAAATCAACAGAAGTATCGGAATACCTGTCATTGTTAAAGAGGTAGGATTTGGGATGAGTATGGAAACGGTGCAACAATTACGTTCTGTTGGTGTTTCAATCATTGATGTAGGTGGGTTTGGCGGAACAAATTTTGCTAAGATTGAAAATGAAAGGCGAGCAAAAGTACTCGGATATTTTAATGAATGGGGCATTCCGACAGCTGCTTCCATCGTGGAAGCTGTTAATGTTTCACCAGAGATTTCAGTCATTGGATCGGGTGGTATTCAAAACCCTCTGGAAATTTCAAAAGTCCTGGCTTTAGGAGCGAAAGGTGTCGGGTTAGCCGGTCATTTCCTAAAGTTGCATAAAGAATTGGGGCTGGTACAATTAATCAAAGAAATTAACTACATACATGAAGATTTAAAGATCATCATGACTGCACTTGGGTGCGGTAATATCTCAGAATTAAGGGAATCAAAAATTGTCATCACAGGCAAGACCTATCATTGGTTAACTCAAAGAGGCATTGATTGCTCGTCATATGCTAAATGAATCACTACAAAAGAAGCATCTCAATTGGAACATTCATTGAGATGCTTCTTTTTATTCACATAGATTCAGCTATTTCTTTTTCGTGCTTCTTCCGGGCTTTCCATTTTTGTTGCCCCTTTATAATCCAATGATTGGTCCCTATCGGACTCCACCCGTTTACTTTGTTTCAGTTTCTTCTCTTGCCGATCTTTGCCCATGTTTACACCTCCTTTATAAAATAAAGTAGGAACTGTTTTATGTATAAATATTGCAACACCGCATTAAAAGCCGTGCCTAACGTTTATTCTTTGTATAAACGAGCCATAATGTTTCCTAAAAGGGGGACGCAGCATGGATGGAATTTTGTTTTATTGGATGTCATGGATAGTTTGGGTCATTGTCATGTTTTTTATTCCAAAAACGGTTCCCTTTCGTTTTGATTTTCTTTTTCATCTATTAGCCGTAATGGTATTGGCGGGGTATAAACTGGAGGTATCCTTGCTTTCGGTGCAATTGAGCGGTCTATATCTATTGTTTATATTGTGTGTGTATATTAGGAAGCTATCCATCATCAAGTTGATGGAGCTGATTTGCGGCAGTCTAATAATCACACTCGCTTATGCCAGTTTTCAACTGTTTTCTTTGCTTGATCCGATATGGCTGATTATGAAACCTTCATATCTTATGTGTATCTTTCTGAATTATCTTATCCTATTACTTTTTAAAAATTGGAAACATCGATTGTTTGTGCTTTTAATTGGTTTGATAATGGGTGATATCATATATTCAGGTTTGCTTGTTTATCACTCTTTGCCTTATGCTGCCCTTACATACGCATGGCATGATGATGCAGTGCTGATATTGGGCTCGAATATACTGTGGAGAATATTAGAGCTTGTCGGCCAATACATATATTTATCATCTCAATCTAGGGTGATATCCAAACAAAGAAAAGAGAACTTTAATCAATGAGGTGAACTGTGAAAGGAAGGAAAATAAGTATGAGGTGTTGACCGCATTACCAAGAATGCTGCGGTCTAAAATGGAATCAATTGGAATGGGAAGGCTTTTATGCATACAATCATTGTTGATTGTTGAGAAATTTGTTACTATAGGATAGTTAGAGGTCTGTAGATAAATCGTAAAATGCTCTAAACAATTAAAAAGGAAGCAGTATGCCGAACGCTTTCTTCATTTTTTTGGGCTGTTATAATCACGTTTTAGCATGCTGAGGGTTCAGCTTCACGTCACCTAAAGGAACTGGGGAGTAAAGTGGACAAACTGCCTGTATTTACTTGATACGTTTAACTAAAACATCAGGGGGCTTCACTTGCTGATGGAAGTTTCCTATATATGATGATGGATACAGCCTTTTCCTTTAATAGGAAATAATGAAAATCAATAATGCAACGATAATAAATGCATTCATGGATTTCGTGACTTTGACAAAGATGATAGTAGCAGAAAGGGTGAATAGCAATGCCAAAACCGGTAATTGCGATAGTCGGTCGTCCGAACGTAGGAAAATCGACAATCTTTAATAGAATAGTGGGAGAACGGGTTTCGATTGTCGAAGACGTTCCTGGGGTAACACGTGACAGGATTTATAGTTCTGGTGAATGGTTAACACATGATTTTAACATAATTGATACAGGTGGAATTGATATCGGTGACGAACCATTCCTTGAACAAATTCGTCAGCAGGCTGAAATTGCGATCGACGAAGCTGATGTGATAATCTTTATGACGAATGGCCGTGAAGGAGTAACGGCTGCTGATGAAGAGGTCGCTAAGATTCTCTTTAAATCTAGGAAGCCTGTCGTTCTTGCGGTTAATAAAGTCGATAACCCAGAAATGAGAGATCAAATTTATGATTTCTATGCGTTGGGTTTTGGCGATCCATTCCCAATATCCGGATCTCACGGACTAGGTCTTGGTGACCTCCTGGATGAAGCAGCGAAACATTTCCCAAAATTCAGCGGTCAGGATTATGCTGATGATGTCATTAAATTCAGTTTGATTGGAAGACCGAACGTAGGTAAATCATCGCTGGTCAATGCATTGTTGGGAGAAGATCGTGTAATTGTAAGTGATATTGAAGGAACCACGCGCGATGCGATTGACTCTCCTTATAAATATAATGGTAAAGAGTATGTTATCATTGATACCGCTGGGATGCGGAAAAAAGGGAAAGTGTATGAAAGTACGGAAAAATATAGCGTACTACGTGCATTAAGGGCAATTGAACGTTCAGACGTTGTGCTTGTGGTCCTGAACGCTGAAGAAGGGATTCGGGAGCAGGATAAAAAAATTGCCGGATATGCCCATGAAGCGGGTAGGGCGGTCATCATCGTTGTCAATAAGTGGGATGCCATCGAGAAAGATGAAAAAACCATGAAGGATTTTGAAGAAAAGATTCGTGCCCATTTCCTATTCTTGGATTATGCGCCAATCATTTATCTTTCTGCCTTAACTAAAAAACGGACACACACATTAATACCAGTCATCGATCAGGCTAGTGAGAATCATGCTATCCGTGTTCAGACAAATGTATTGAATGAAGTGGTCATGGATGCCGTGGCGATGAATCCGACTCCGACTCATAATGGTAATCGATTAAAAATTTATTATACGACCCAGGTAGCGATCAAGCCGCCTACTTTCGTTGTATTCGTCAATGATCCGGAGTTATTGCATTTCTCATACGAGAGATTTTTAGAAAATAGAATCAGGGATGCCTTTGGTTTTGAAGGAACACCAATACGAATTTTTGGACGCCAAAGAAAATAGTAAAGGCGGGTTTTAGAATGGTGAAAGCAAAAGAGAGTATCGCAGTCATTGGTGCAGGGAGCTGGGGAACTGCTTTAGCAATGGTAATAGCAGATAACCAGCATGAAGTGAGATTATGGGGACATAATCCGAAACAAATTGATGAAATAAATCAAAATCATACGAATGAAAAATACTTGCCTGGAATTGAATTACCTTTGGGGATTAAAGGGTATTCTTCCATTGAGGAAGCATTGGTGGGTATTGAAACAATAATCTTGGCTGTCCCGACTAAAGCCTACCGGGAAGTTCTTGGACAGATTAAAGCGGCTCATGATAAACCATTGACAATCGTTCATGTGAGTAAGGGGATTGAACCAGATTCACTGCTTCGTATTTCTGAAATGATTGAAGAAGTTTCTTCCACTGATTGGCTTAAAGATATAGTGGTTCTTTCAGGACCAAGCCATGCAGAAGAAGTCAGTTTACGTCATCCAACTACAGTTGCCGTTTCTTCAAAAAATATGCAGGCGGCTGAAAAGGTTCAGGACATCTTTATCAACAATAGTTTCCGTGTGTATACAAATCCTGATTTGGTTGGTGTTGAAATCGGCGGTGCTTTAAAGAATATCATTGCCTTGGCTGCCGGTATTACCGATGGGTTAGGCTATGGCGATAATGCCAAGGCTGCTTTAATTACTCGAGGACTGGCTGAAATCTCACGCCTCGGAGTGGCCATGGGGGCTAACCCACTTACTTTTTCAGGATTAGCTGGGATTGGTGACTTAATCGTCACTTGTACAAGCGTTCATTCCCGAAATTGGAGAGCTGGGAATATGCTTGGTAAAGGGCAAAAACTAGAAGAAGTATTGGAAAACATGGGTATGGTGGTTGAAGGAGTCAGAACGACTAAAGCGGCTTATCAACTAGCTCAAAAGTATGAGGTGAATATGCCGATTACTGAAGCCTTGTACAACGTCTTATTCAATGGGAAAGAAGTGAAAGAGGCAGTTGACCTGTTGATGACCCGATCGAAAACGAATGAAATGGAAGAACTTTTTAACATATTGGATAGCAGACAGCAGGATTAATCTCGAATTAGTTGATTTAATAAAAGAATTTCATTAAATTAGGCATTCGATGATGCACCTTGCCATGTATCAGCATACAATGCAACGAAAGTAAACTAGTAATTTGACCTCGGCACGGGGGATTTAGTCAAATGAGCAGAAGATATCTTGATATCTTCTGCTTTTTTTTATGGGTAAAAATCATCGTGATCACTTTAAGCTGGCTTAAGCGTTATGAATATTTGAATAGGTTATTCAAGTTTGCATGAATCATTCGGCTTTATTCCTTATTTTTTGTTATATTTCGACTATTTTTTTTGGTATGAAAATTGCGGAGTGTATTGTATCCAGAAAATAAAAAAGGAAAGGCCTAAAAAATTGGTTCACATATTATCGGCTAAATTGAAAGGGGAATGATACATGCAAACAGGACAGCTGAAAAGATCTTTAAACTTATGGCAAATCGTGTTACTTGGTGTTGGATATATGACGCCCATGGTTGTTTTTGATACATTCGGGATTGTTTCTGAAAAAACAGGGGGACATGTACCAACAGCTTATGTCATTGCTCTAATGGCGATGTTGTTTACGGCAGCGAGCTATGGGAAAATGGTGAAAATTTATCCCCAGGCAGGTTCATCCTATACTTACACACAAAAAACGATCAATCCACATTTAGGCTTCCTTGTCGGATGGTCATCGATGCTTGATTACTTATTTTTACCAATGGTAAACGCCGTTTTAACAAAAATATACTTAACAGCTCTTTTTCCAGAAGTATCCCCGTGGATATGGGTGGTTGCATTTGTCCTATTAATGACTGGCATTAACTTATTCAATGTTAATTTTGCTGCCAACTTTAATAGTTTTCTCGTTTTTTTTCAAATGCTGGTCATCATTATTTTTGTTGCCCTTGTCGTTAAAGGGGTCATGAAGGGTGAAGGAACAGGAGCGGTCTTTTCGCTTCAGCCGTTCATCGGATCTCATATGGAAATGTCGACGCTCATAACAGGTGCTACAATCCTTTGTTTTTCTTTCTTGGGGTTTGACGCAGTCACTACATTATCGGAAGAAACACCAAACCCATCGAAAACGATTCCGCGGGCCATCTTTTTAACTGCCCTTATAGGAGGTGTTTTGTTTGTGACGGCAGCATTCTTTACACAATTATTTTTCCCTGATGTTTCCCGTTTTACTGATCCTGAAGCGGCTTCCCCGGAAATTGCACTTTTCGTAGGAGGGAAGTTATTTCAAGCCTTCTTTCTAGCTGGAACATTATGCGGCACACTTGCCTCCGGACTTGCGTCTCATGCTAGTGTATCGAGATTGTTATATGTCATGGGCCGTGACCAGATGATTCCGAAAAAACTTTTTGGCTTTGTTCACCCTAAATACAACACGCCATTTTTTAATGTCATCTTTGTCGGGATCATATCAATGATTGCCTTATTCCTTGATTTGGTTACGGCTGCTTCCCTCATAAATTTTGGGGCTTTGATTGCTTTTACTTTCGTGAATATTTGTGTGATTGTCCATGCAATAAGGAACAAAAGCTACCAAACGGTTAAAGGATTTCTTGTAAATATTCTGTCCCCGGTTATTGGAGGGGCATCCGTATTCATCCTTTGGCTTAATCTCGATATGAGCTCATTAATTCTGGGGGTTGTCTGGGCGGCTATTGGAATTGGTTATCTACTATATCGGACAAAATGGTTTACGGAATCCCCACCACTATTCCGTTTTGAAGAAGCTCAGTGAATCCACCCTAATCATGAACCGTAGGAGGTTATTAGCTGATAAGAAAATGAAGAGGTCGTTGACGCTCTTGCCCGCTGTTCTATTTGGTTTTTCGTTCATGGCGTAGGCTACGGTGTTCAGCACGTATGGAATCGCTGCAGAAGTGTCAAATGGATGGTTCCGGGAGCTTACTTACTGGCTTTATAGTTTACTGATTATTGTGATAGTTATCAATATGATGGGGGTGAAAATGGCTACGAAAGCGAATGCTGTCCCACCTTGCTTTTCATAGTCAGATTCATTGCTTTATCTATCCGTGAGATTTCTGATGGGGAAGGAACGGGAGCTCTTTTGAGCTTTCAGTCTTTCTATAATTCAAACGAGTCGATTTCATACATCGTTGTTCTCGTTCAGGGACTTTGATTCGGCAACAACGTTTGCCAAAGAACCGGTTAATCCTGTAAAACGCATTCCCCGTACAGTTTAAATCATCATGTTTATAGGTGGCATTTTGTCTATAGCTGTATCATACTTTTTCAAGCGCGTGTTGAATTAACCTTTATCGATGGAAAGCAGGTATGGTGCCGTAATGGTACTGTGGAGGCAAACCTATCTGTATAGTGAGGGCGAGGTGTCTAAAGACCAGCCTCCCATCTAAGGAAGTGGGTTTAAGCAGGGAATTAAATAGGAAAAGGTGAACGTCCTTTTGTAATGAAAAACAATCAATTTTAAGATTTTATTCTTGTCAAAAGGGTCCATTTGAGGACCCTTTTATTTTGGTTCAAATATAGGTAAATATTGGTTGTTGGTTAGAGTGAAGAGTTGCATGTTATTTTTTATCTCGCAATTTGGAATTGTGTTAAAATATAGGCTAGGTTACAAAAGGAGAGTGAAATTGTGTTATCCATTCCGGATGATAAAATTAGACCATTCATAACTATCATAATTGATCAGCCAACATTTTCAGAACAGAAAATTCATGAGATACAGGAACCCTTCTTCTTTCTTGTGAAAGAAAATCAAGTGTTTGCCTATATCCGCGTGGATGACCTCCCGTTAAATAAAAGAATAACAACAGTTGATCAGCTTTTACAGTATGCCTGCTCGATTGATAATGTCTGTAAATTGCCTCCAAACATTTCCATGCCACTCCTGTTTCAAATTATCGGCGAACCTATCGTACTGATAAAAACAGATGAAGGCCAGTTTACCGGCTATGTAAAAAGGGAAGATGTGTTAGCTGAATTATTCAAACAGGACAGCAAACAAAATATAGACCTGCTAAATGTCATTTTAACTTCCATTCCCATGGGGATTTTTGTGGCTGATAAAGAAAAAAATATTGTGAACTTCAACGAATCAGGATTGAAAATGATAAAGAAGCCTTCAGATCAGGTCCTAAATGAACCTGCTGCGACCATCTTCAATAAGCAGCATATACATAGCGTGTTTGCAAGCGGGGGCAGTATCCTTAATCAGCTGGAAATTACTGATATCATGAGTGTGCTAGTCGATTATAGCCCGATTCTAAACCACGCAAAAGAAGTGGAAGGCCTGATCATCATCGTTCAGGATTTACCGATGGTTGAGGAAATGGCTATGGAAATTGAATTGATAAAAAGTTCAAATAAAGACTTGAATGCCATCTTAGCGAATATCTATGATGAAATTCTGGTCGTTAATCAAAAGGGTGAACTGCTGCGCTATAGTGACAGGATCATTTCCGGATTCTGGGGAAAGGATCTAAAAGATTATATCGGAAAGAATCTCTTGCAACTAGAAGATGAAGGGATTTTTAATTCTTCGGTCACTCGATTAGTCCTTGAACAAAAAAAGAAAGTATCGATTGTCCAAGATACGAAAATGAACAAGAAAGTCCTATCCGTGGGGACCCCAGTATTCAATGAAAAAGGGGATATCGAGCGAATTGTCATTGCATCAAGGGATATAACGGAAACGACACAGTTGAAATCGGAATTAAATGAAATGAGGAAAGAACTTGATTCTTTCAAAAAACAAGATCAATTTTATAAAGAGTTGATTTTTGCCAGTCCTAAAATGGAGCAGATAATTAGCCAAGTCAAAAAAATCGCTCATTTTTCATCTACCGTGTTAATCAACGGGGAGTCGGGAGTAGGTAAAGAAGTGATAGCCGAAGCCATTCATAAAATGGGTAGGCGATCCAAGCTACCTTTCCTGAAGATAAATTGCGGGGCAATCCCGGAAAACCTCCTCGAAAGTGAATTGTTTGGATATACGAAGGGTTCATTTACCGGAGCAGATAAAAATGGGAAAATAGGGTATTTTCAACAGGCGAATAAGGGTGTTTTATTCCTTGATGAAGTGGGTGATATGCCTATACATCTGCAAGTGAAGCTGCTCCGTGTCCTTCAGGAACAGGAAGTGATTCCAATAGGCAGCACTACACCAATACCCATTGATGTTCAAATTGTAGCTGCCACGAATAAGAGTCTGGAAAAAATGGTCGAGAGGGGGACGTTTAGAGAAGATTTGTTCTATCGTTTGAACGTCATTCCCATACACGTACCCCCTTTAAGGGAAAGGCCGGAGGATATACCACCACTTGCTTTTCATTTTCTGCAAAAACTGAATGAACGGTATCAGCGGAATTACCACTTTTCACCTGATGCCTTGACTATACTGGAAGTCTACACATGGCCGGGAAACATTCGTGAATTGCAGAACATGATTGAAAGATTGGTTGTTTCAGCAGATGAAGAGACGATAGATGCTGACTTCATTCAAAGGTTCATTCCGGTCAGCAATGACTTTAAACAAACGAAACCAATCATTACGAGAATCCTTCCTCTTCAGGAAGCACAGGATCATGTCGAGGAGCAATTGATCATGCTTGCCATGAAACAATATAAAACTACGACCAAAGCGGCAAAGGCGCTGGGGATAAGCCAATCGTCCGTTAGCCGGAAGTATCAAAAAGTCCTGGCGGAACAGAGTAAGAGAATCGAAAAAAATGCATTTTGATTGAAAGCTGTTGACAAGTGATGATATTCACTTGTACAACGGCTTTTTTTTATGAGGGAATGGGTAAGTAGGGTCATGACATTTCAAGGGGAGTATGCAAATGAAACTAAAGCTATTCAAATTTGCATAGTTTTAGAGGGATTTATTAAAAAGGAATGTGATTTTATTGGTTAATTATCTTGGCATGCTTCTTGCTAGATATATAAGTATAAGAAAAAAGGGAGGTAAGCATTAAAGTTTAATCTAAAGCAATCTTAATTAACCATCCACTAAAGTTATAAAAAAAGGGAGAGTATAAAATGTCAATTAACGTAGAAAGTAAATCTCAAGCAAACCAATCAGCAACACAAGATTATATTAAAAAGGTGCTTCAATTAATCGAACAAAAAGAAATTTCAAAAGAAGATGCCCAATGGGTAACGAAAGAAACGGTCGAGAATTTCCGTAACCATGTAAACCCAGGGTTTTTGGAATATCGGAAGACGGTCACTAAAGACACACAATTTGCTGCGGTGGAGTGGTCTGATCAAGATTCCTGTTTTACGGACGTTAATGGAAAAAAATATATTGATTGTTTAGGTGGTTTCGGTATTTATAATGTTGGCCATCGTAACCCTAAAGTAGTAAAAGCAGTAACCGATCAATTGCAAAGACAAGCCCTTCATAGCCAAGATTTACTTGATCCATTGCGGGCCATGCTTGCAAAAATCCTAGCCGATATCACGCCGGGAGATTTAAAATACTCATTCTTTACGAACAGCGGTACGGAGAGCGTGGAGGCTGCGCTTAAGCTGGCTAAAATGTACAGTGACAAATACACGATTATTTCCACGACAAAATCATTCCATGGTAAAAGTCTTGGTTCCCTATCGGCAACTGCAAAGGGCATGTTCCGAAAACCGTTCATTCCACTGGTACCAGGTGTGCGTCATGTACCTTTCGGTGATGTGGATATGATGAGAAAAACGTTTGAAAGTTGTGCGTTGGTCGGTGAAGATGTTGCTGCAGTGCTGTTGGAGCCTATCCAAGGTGAAGGTGGGGTCATCCTCCCTCCGAAAGATTATTTAAAGCAGGTTCGAGCACTATGTGACGAATATGATGCGTTATTGATATTGGATGAGGTTCAAACAGGAATGGGACGTACAGGTAAAATGTTCGCATCCCAGTTATATGATGTTGTTCCGGACATTATTTGTTTAGCGAAAGCATTTGGCGGCGGAGTAATGCCTGCAGGAGCTGTTGTAGCCAACGAGAAAGTGTTTAAAAGCTGGTTCGACAATCCATTCATGCACACTACCACGTTTGGAGGAAATCCACTCGCTTGTGCTGCGGCCATTGCTACGATAGACGTACTTTTGGAAGAAAAATTACCGGAGCGTGCTGCAGAAGTTGGTGAATACTTCTTAAATGGGTTAAGGGAAGTGGCTGCTGAGCACAAAGATAAAGTTTTGGAGATTCGAGGCCAAGGATTGATGATTGGTATTGAGTTCCATAAGGACGAAGTGGGTTATGAATTTTCAAAAGCCCTCTTTGATAAAGGCATCTTGGTGGCAGGTACGCTTATAAATTCCAAAACAATCAGGATTGAGCCGTCATTGACTATTCATTTAGATGAAGTCGATGCAGTGATTAAAGCGTTTAAAGAGGTCTTGCCGACGCTTCAATCTTAATTTAAATAAGCAGAAAAGCAGCCTTTGGACTGTTTCAGACTGTAGACGAACTCGGTGAAAGTCGAGTTTGTCTACAGTTTTTTTGGTTATTTAAATTTGACCGTTGCCACGAGGCACTTGCTTTTCTCGAGCGGTCCGCCCTCGGCGCCTCGGGGTCTCCTTTGGACTTGCTTTTTCCGCAGGAGTCTCGTACACCGGTTCCAATCAATTTTGTTTTAGCAGGTAGATAGAACTTCTCTCCCTTCGTTTTTTGTTTATTGCAGTGGATGATGAGGAATGAATGTCAATCAAATGGCCAGCAGCATAGTCCTGAACATGGTGCATATCGGATGAATGTCGGTTGGGTTTTTTTTACATTAAAGCGATCGTGCATATATTACATAGTTTGGACAATGATTTAATTCCTTTAACGTAATTTGGTATGTTATAATAATTTCTGGAAAAAGGAGTGATAAAGATATGACACCTGCTCTGCAAAAAATGTGGATATCCTTTATAGCTATGGGCTTTATGGTTATCTCTATATTTCTTATCTACTTAAGCCGATATAAGTTAAAAGGTTTTTGGAGAGGCTTGACAGCAATTATCGCATACATACTAATGATTCTAGCCGGCTTGATCATCCTTATCGTTGTTCTTAGCGGGCCAACCACTTGATAGGTGAGGAGAAATGATGAAAACTTTTTTCAAAATATTATGTTTATTATGCATCTCTGTGTCTCTATCTGGCTGTTTATATCCAGAGAAGCAAAAAATGCAAAACCAGCTGCCTTATAAAGAACAAATACAATCCGTCCAAAGTGCAGTAGATCAATTTCAGAAAGATGAAGGTGGCATTCTGCCCATCGTTACGAAAGATGCAGAGACACCCATTTATCAAAAATATGTCATTAAATTTTCTAAGATTTCCCCAAGGTATATGGCTGAACCGCCGGATAATGCCTATGAATCAGGAGGCGTTTTTCAATATATCCTTGTAAATGTTGAAAAGGATCCGACTGTAAAGTTGTTGGATGTCAGGATGGCGCAAAAAATACAGGATGTTTCGTTGAGATTGACTGCTTATCAACAAAGCAACGGATATCCGCCTTTTAAGGAAAGGTTATCCGATAATGTCTTTACACTTGATTATGAAAAAATGGGCCTGAAGGAAGCTCCTACTGTCACAAGTCCATTTTCACAAAGAGACTTATATCTTGTAGTCGATGGACAGGGTAGTATTTTTGCCGATTATACCCCGGATTTAATTGAGGCGATGAAGAAGCATGATGGAGAAAAAATTAAGCCAGGTGAAGATATCCGGGACCTGCTTGTACAGAGTTCGGAGTTCGTGCCTGCCTATTCACTCCCATATACGATTGATGAAAAAACAAATAATCCAATATTTCTTACAAAATAGGCATAACCCTTCTTCTACAAAATATATTGTAGGGGAAGGGTTATTTCTTTATCTTTATTTCATCTTACTTTTAAAATAACAACCCTTATATAAAATTTCTGGTGGAGGAAGGGATTGAACCAGGGAAATAATTGGAATAAATTTTTAGGACAACATCATAGATATATAGTGTCCTAAATAAAGTAAATGGATAAACGAAATCCCAAAACTCTAATTCGGGAGGGGATACCTTGGAAAAGGTAGATATTTTTAAAGATATAGCAGAACGGACCGGCGGCGATATATATTTGGGGGTGGTCGGTGCCGTCAGGACTGGGAAATCCACATTTATTAAAAAATTCATGGAGTTAGTCGTTATTCCGAATATACCGTCAGAGGCTGACCGTGCCAGGGCACAAGATGAATTGCCTCAAAGTGCAGCTGGAAAAACCATCATGACGACAGAACCTAAATTCGTACCTAATCAGGCAGCATCGATTCAGGTAGCTGAAGGGCTCGAAGTGAACATTCGTTTAGTCGATTGTGTCGGTTATACAATACCTGGGGCTAAAGGGTATGAAGATGAAAATGGTCCCCGCATGATTCATACGCCTTGGTATGAGGAGCCGATTCCGTTCAATGAAGCGGCAGAAATAGGTACACGCAAAGTAATTCAGGATCATTCCACTTTAGGTGTTGTCGTTACGACTGATGGATCCATAGGAGAAATTCCACGCAGTGATTATTTAGAGGCCGAGGAAAGGGTTGTTGAAGAATTGAAGGAGGTTGGCAAGCCATTTATCATGATTGTCAATTCCGTTCAGCCTCATCATCCAAATACAATAGCCTTAAAGGAGTCCTTGCAAGAAAAGTATGATATCCCTGTCTTGGCCATGAGTGTTGAAGGAATGCGGGAATCGGATGTTTATAGCGTCCTGCGTGAGGCCCTGTATGAATTTCCTGTACTTGAAGTCAATGTAAATCTCCCGAGCTGGGTAATGGTTCTGCGTGAGGATCATTGGTTAAGGGAGAGTTACCAGGAAGCGGTTAAAGAGACCGTGAAGGACATTAAACGTCTGAGGGATGTAGATCGTGTAGTCGGTCATTTCAATGAATTCGAGTTCATTGACCGTGCCGCACTTGCAGGTATTGAGATGGGGCAGGGTGTAGCGGAAATCGACCTTTATGCACCTGATGAACTCTATGATGAAATCCTGAAGGAAATTGTCGGTGTGGAGATACGGGGCAAGGATCATCTATTATCATTGATGCAGGACTTTGCGTATGCCAAAGCTGAATATGATCAGGTGGCCGATGCATTGAGAATGGTCAAACAAACAGGATATGGTGTCGCAGCCCCTTCCCTTAACGATATGAGTCTTGATGAACCTGAAATTATCCGACAAGGCGCCAGGTTCGGTGTCAGGCTAAAAGCGGTAGCGCCTTCCATCCATATGATCAAGGTCGATGTCGAATCTGAATTCTCACCAATCATTGGGACGGAAAAGCAAAGTGAAGAATTGGTCCGGTATCTGATGCAGGATTTTGAAGATAATCCACTTTCCATTTGGAACTCTGATATTTTTGGCAGAAGCCTTAGTTCATACGTAAGAGAAGGCATACAGGTGAAATTAGCGATGATGCCAGACAATGCACGTTACAAATTGAAAGAGACACTGGAGAGAATTATTAATGAGGGCAGTGGGGGATTGATTGCCATTATCTTATAAAAATGTTAAAAAGCTGGACCAATTCCATTCTGGATTGGTCTTTTTGCATGCAAATTCGGAATGAATCCAAGTAAAAGTATCGCTTGTGAGGTCCACATTTTGAAAATAACGGTTGTTTTTTAGGGAAATCTTGAAAAAACCCTGTGGTTAAGCGATATTCAGTAATATAATAAGTTTAAATTCTATAAAAAAGGGAAATGATGATTAGCGAAAGACAAAATTTATAATATATACAATTATTAATGAAAAGATTCCCATTATTTTTTGAATTCCCTTGCTAAGCTTATAGGATTTGTGATAATCTACATACAGAAAACGCGTTATAACAGCGATTTCACCTGTTTTTAAATTTCTGGATGTACTATTTGGAAATTTATCCGGCTTAGTAATTTTCGATTTTTAAAGGAATGAAAATTAAAACCAATATCAAATCACTATTATAGTGTTGTAATAATGATTTTTTATAAAGAATCCTTTTGGGAGGAGGTGAATGGCATGAACAAAACAGAATTGATTAATGAAGTTGTTACAGCAACTGAAATTTCTAAGAAAGACGCTACAAAAGCTGTTGATGCTGTTTTTGATACAATTTTAGAAGCTCTAAAAAACGGTGATAAAGTCCAATTGATTGGTTTTGGTAACTTTGAAGTTCGTGAACGTGCGGCTCGTAAAGGCCGTAACCCACAAACTGGTGACGAAATCGAAATTGCAGCTAGCAAAGTGCCAGCTTTCAAACCTGGTAAAGCACTGAAAGATGCAGTGAAGTAATTCTACCATTACATACGGGTGCTTAACCGAAAAGGGCCGCGTGCAAACGCGGCCCTTTTTTTGCTTCTTAATTTCTATCTGTGATAATATAAAAGACAGTGAACATTTTAGTGAAGGTGTAAATGTTAAATGCACCATAATGAATGAACCATTACGAAAAAGCGATTCCGATGAAGCGGCGTTTCAAGGGACGTATTGCGGTGGTAATGGGCTGCTTTAACAAGAGGAAATATGGATATCGGGGTGTAATGCCTTGATTTTTCTAAATACATATTATGTTTGAATTTTTAGGAGGTACGTATAAATGGCTAATGTAGATCATGCCAAATTAGAGGAAGCGGTTAAAATGCTTCTTGAGGCTGTAGGAGAAGACCCAACGAGGGAAGGACTGCTTGATACTCCTGGCCGTGTAGCTAGAATGTATGAAGAAATTTTTTCTGGACTGAACCAGGATCCAAAGGAATATTTCGATACTGTATTTGGAGAAGACCATGAAGAACTCGTACTAGTAAAAGATATCCCGTTTTACTCAGTCTGTGAACATCATTTAGTCCCTTTTTACGGAAAAGCGCATGTAGCATATATTCCGAAAAACGGAAAAGTAACAGGCCTAAGCAAGTTGGCACGTGCGGTTGAGGCCGTATCAAAACGTCCGCAACTTCAAGAACGTATCACTTCAACGGTGGCGGACTCCATTATGGATAAGCTTGAACCTCATGGTGTAATGGTGGTAGTGGAGGCTGAACATATGTGCATGACGATGCGAGGTGTCAAAAAACCAGGATCTAAAACAGTGACATCAGCTGTAAGGGGAACGTTCGCAAAAGATCATCGTACAAGAGCTGAAGTGCTGGCATTCATTAAAGACTAAGGTATGGGGGCAGGAAAAAAATGAATGAAAAAAAGATTCTGAATGATTTTGTCGTAATCAAAGCTATTGAGGATAGTGTGAATGTCATTGGATTAACAAGAGGTACGGATACAAAGTTTCATCACTCCGAAAAACTTGATTCAGGAGAGGTGATGATCGCACAATTCACAGAGCATACATCGGCGATTAAAATCAGGGGACATGCAAAAATTTATACGCCTTTCGGTGAGATAGAAAGCGATTCGAAAAGGAATCCCTCCGACAAATAATGGCTTTTCCATAATTTAAGTATTAAAATAATCATCTGATATCGCGTTTAACAAGCTGTACATTTCCCGCATCCATTTTTTTGAAGAAACAAAAGACGATGGTTTCCATATTTTTGGGAGTTTCATTTTATAAACGTTGTCCATTTCATCTGATTGTTTTTATGGTATAATAATGTGTATTTTACACAGACAGAAACCAATATGTATGAAAAAAATTATCTTTCGGGGATGCAAGGGTGATCTCAATTGTTAAACATAACGGACGACATAAGGCAATTAAAACGATTAATCGAAACGAAAGCTCAACATCCATATTTATTGAAGTTTATACAAAAACCAAGCTTAGACGAAGATAAACTGTTATTGCTTTGGGGATTGTTTAACGATTTGGACGTTTTAAGCGAAAAACGGAATCAATACATCATTTCAACCATGTTAGTGCAAATAGCTCTGGATACCCATGAAACCGTATCGAATTCTGGTGAAGGTATCGAGTTACCAGAGGTATTGAAAAATCGCCAATTACAAGTGCTTGCTGGTGATTACTATAGCGGTCTATACTATCAAGGTCTTGCCAGTGTGGGCAACGTTGAGATGATCCGTGTACTCTCAAACGCCATAAAACAAATAAATGATAATAAAATCATTCTATATCAGCAAGGTTCCATAAAGGATGTACCAACGCTTTTAATGACGATAAAAGCGATTGAGGCCTCGCTGATCCTTAAACTGGCGGATTACTATGATCAGCCCGCCTGGAGAGACATCTCGGAAGATTTGCTGCTTTTAAACCGGTTACATGCAGAGAAGAGGAGTTATCTGAAGTCGGGCCAATCGATAGTTTTTGATGTCCTTAGGGAAATGCCTTTTGATGCTTCGAATGGTGAGGAAGTTCTCACCTCGGAAAAAGAAGATCGGGTACGGGTCCAATTCGATAAGTGTCTGAGGGATGCCAGGCAATCCGTACAGCACTCAATGCGAAAATTAGTAAAAATGGATGATGATCTTCTGGAAAGAGTGAACGTCATCTTGGAACAAACAGAGAATATAGCAAATTCATATGTGAAAGAAGGGTGAATCATGGAGCAGTCTAAAGAGCAAAAAGTTCATCATGTCTTTGAAAAGATCTACGGAAATTATGACAAGATGAATTCTCTCATCAGCTTTAAACAGCATCTTAAATGGCGTAAGGCTACAATGGCCATCATGAATGTCCCAAAAGGCGCCCATGCACTTGATGTATGCTGTGGAACAGCGGACTGGACCATTGCCCTTGCTAATGAAGTAGGACCAAAAGGTCGTGTCGTGGGTCTGGATTTTAGTAAGAACATGCTGAAAATCGGCGAGCAAAAGGTGGATGAACTCAATTTAGATCAAGTTACCCTAATGCATGGGAATGCAATGGAGCTTCCTTTTGAGGATAATAGCTTTGATTATGTCACGATCGGTTTCGGGTTGAGGAATGTCCCTGATTACATGCAAGTGCTTAAAGAGTTAAACCGAGTCGCCAAGCCGGGTGGAATGGTCGTTTGTCTGGATACTTCACAACCGACGATGCTTGGCTTTAAACAGGGCTATTATTTTTATTTCCGCTTCATCATGCCCGTGTTCGGCAAATTATTCGCAAAAAGCTATAACGAATATTCATGGTTACAGGAATCGGCCCGCGATTTCCCTGGCATGAAAAAGCTTGAAAACATGTTCAAGCAGGCAGGAATGGAAAATGTCAGCTACAAGGCCCATTTTGGTGGTGTTGCAGCAACACATTTCGGGTACAAGCCTTCAAAAAAAGCATAATAGCAATGGACAAAGCTGGGTGGAATGTATGAAATTTAAAATGATGTATTCATTTTTGAATGCAGATTTGCAATTAATAGAAAAAGAACTAGAAGCCGCAATTGAAGCGGATTCCACTGTTTTAAGGGAAGCATCCCTGCATTTACTGCAATCCGGTGGAAAGCGGATCCGTCCTGTATTCGTCCTATTGGGTGCGAAGTTTGGCGATTATGATATTCATGTCGTAAAGCATGTTGCAGCGACATTGGAACTGATCCACACGGCTTCCCTCGTACATGATGATGTTGTAGATGATGCGGATTTACGCAGGGGATCTGCGACCATCAAATCCAAATGGGATAATCGTGTCGCCATGTATACAGGCGACTTCATTTTTGCACGTGCATTGGAAATGATGGCAGTGATCGAGTCTCCTCTTGCACATCAAATTCTAGCAAATACGATGGTTGAACTATGTCTTGGAGAAATTGAACAGATCAAAGATAAATACAATTTCGAACAAAATTGGCGGATATACTTTAGAAGGATCAAACGAAAAACGGCATTACTCATTGCTTCTAGCTGCCAGTTGGGGGCCATTTCAGCGGGAGTGGATGAGAAAATTCACCAAAAGCTATTTAAATTCGGATATTATGTCGGTATGTCTTATCAAATCACCGATGATATATTGGATTTTACAGCTTCCGAAGAAGAACTTGGGAAACCAGCCGGAAGTGATTTGATACAAGGAAATATCACGTTACCCGTTTTGATTGCGATGGAAGATCCAAAGTTGAAAGAGCTTATCGAAACAGTTCGGGAAGATACGCCTAAGGACGAAATGAACCGTATAATCAATGCGATAAAATCTTCGGGTGCCATTGAACAGGCAGCGAGGGTCAGTGATATGTATTTAGAAAAGGCATTTATTGAGTTGAAGGGTCTTCCTGCTATTAAAGCAAGAAAAGCTTTATCCGATATCGCGAAAAATATCGGAAAAAGAAAGTTTTAATACTTGGAGTTGCGAAACTCATCAAACAATGGTAATATTCTAAAAGGATTGCCTTATATAGGCAAATAACAATGATACATAATAGGAGTGACAATTATGGAAAGAACATTTTTAATGGTAAAGCCTGACGGCGTTCAACGTAATTTAATCGGTGAAATCGTTTCCCGTTTTGAAAAGAAAGGCTTCCTTCTTGCAGGAGCAAAATTAATGGTCATCTCCCAGGAATTGGCTGAGCAACATTACGGCGAGCACAAAGAACGTCCTTTCTTTGGCGAATTAGTGGACTTCATTACTTCAGGTCCTGTTTTCGCAATGGTTTGGGAAGGTGAAAATGTAATCGCTACTGCACGTCAAATGATGGGTGCAACTAACCCTAAAGATGCAGCAGCAGCAACAATTCGTGGCGACTTTGCCGTAACTGTTGGAAAAAACATCATTCACGGTTCTGATTCAGCTGAAAGCGCAGTGCGTGAAATCGGTTTATTCTTCAAAGAAGAAGAGCTTGTTGAATATTCTAAACTTGTTAACGAGTGGGTTTATTAATCTATAGAAACACTTTTTAAAAAGCGGGCTTCATCGTCTTTATGCGATGGACCCGCTTTTTTTGTATGGACTTTTCTATGTTGGGAAGAGGTCGTGAGCACCATTTTAGTTTAAAGAAATTTCAGCTCTCTCCGATATATATATGGAATCATTTAAAATAATTATGTGCAGGGGAGTCGTTGGAATGCCTCAAGAATATGAAGAGTTTATTCGTAATATCAAAATGCTGACAGGCATTGATTTGGCATTATATAAAGAAGGGCAAATGAAAAGACGACTGACATCTCTATATGAAAAAAGAGGTTATCAATCATTTCGTGAATACTATAAAGATATTCAAACCAGTCCCGGAGTTTTGAATGAGTTTTTGGATAGAATGACCATCAATGTTTCTGAATTTTATAGAAACGTGAAAAGATGGGAAGTGCTGGAGGGGAAAATCCTTCCACGCTTATTGGGAAGCAATAAAAAGTTGAAAATTTGGAGTGCTGCCTGCTCTACGGGTGAGGAACCATATACAATTGCCATGATATTATCCAATCTTGTTCCACTTAACCAAATAGAGATATTGGCGACGGATCTAGATGAAAATGTATTGGCGCGAGCGAAATTGGGAATTTATCCTGAACGGTCATTAAATGAAGTGCCTGAAGAAATGAAAAGGAAATACTTAAAAAAAGAAGAGGGCTTTTATCGTGTCGATGATGCAATCAAGAAGAGAGTGACATTTAAGAAGCATAATCTTCTTGCTGATCGATTCGAACAGGGATTCGATTTAGTCGTTTGCCGTAATGTGTTAATTTATTTCACTGAAGAGGCAAAAAGTTTATTATATGATAAATTCAGTACGTCACTAAAAAGCGGCGGGGTTTTTTTTGTAGGAAGTACAGAGCAGATATTCACCCCCGGAAAATATCAATTTGAAACCATCGATACATTTTTTTATAAGAAAAAGTAAATACTTTGTATAAGGGACTGATTATACGCATTCAGTCCCTTTTTGGTTTGCACGTAATAAGCAAATCCTGTAGGAGCATGATCCAAAAAGAATAAACTATATCGAAAATGCTGGAGAACATGTAAAATAAAATGAATAGTGATTATATTCAGTATTTGATCCAAAATAAGGTTTTTGCGTTTTACATATACCCATATTTCATAAAATTGTGGTATATTGATACATATACACTTTAAAGTGCTAAAAGGGGGGCTGGAAGATGAGATATTTAACAGCGGGAGAATCACATGGTCCGCAACTTACTACTATTATTGAGGGATTACCGGCAGGAATGCCGATTACGAATGAGGATATTAATGAAGAATTAGGACGCCGGCAAAAAGGGCATGGACGTGGTCGAAGAATGCAGATCGAGAAAGATCAGGCTTTTATATCTTCGGGAATCAGACATGGCTACACACTAGGTTCACCGGTTGCTTTAGTTGTTGAGAACGACGACTGGAAGCATTGGACAAAGATTATGGGAAGTGAAGGTCTTTCAGAGGAAGAAGCTGAAGAAGTCAAACGTAAAATTACCCGGCCGCGCCCAGGTCATGCCGATTTGAACGGTGGGATTAAATACGGGCACCGTGATTTGAGAAATGTTTTGGAACGCTCTTCAGCCCGTGAAACGACTGTAAGAGTGGCAGCAGGGGCTGTCGCTAAAAAGTTATTGTCGTTATTGGGAATAGAAGTGGCATCACATGTTTTGGAAATTGGTGGAGTGAAGGCTGAACCGCCAAAATACGAAACAATTCAGCAATTGCAACAGGTGACAGAAGAATCTTCAGTTCGATGTTTTGATAAAAACGTGGAGCAGCAGATGAAGGATGCAATTGATGAAGCGAAACAAAAAGGGGATTCCATCGGCGGAATTGTTGAGGTCATTGTAGAAGGAATGCCTGTGGGCGTAGGAAGCTATGTGCATTATGACCGTAAACTTGATGCGAAAGTTGCTTCTGCAATAATGAGCATTAATGCATTCAAAGGGGTGGAAATAGGGCTTGGATTTGAAGCGGCCCATCGTTTCGGCAGTGATGTCCATGATGAAATTGCTTGGGATGAAGAACAGGGGTATTACCGGAAAACCAATCGCCTTGGCGGTTTTGAAGGCGGTATGACAACTGGAATGCCGATCGTTGTGCGCGGGGTAATGAAGCCGATCCCTACTTTATATAAACCATTGAAAAGTGTTGATATTGATACGAAGGAAGTATTCGAAGCAAGTGTCGAACGTTCCGATAGTTGTGCAGTTCCTGCTGCAGCAGTAGTTGCTGAAGCTGTAGTTGCATGGGAACTGGCGACTGCCATCGTTGATCAATTCCCTTCAGATCGATATGAGCAATTAGCGGATTACATAAGATCCTATCGTGAAGAAGTAAAGGAGTTTTAAATCATGGAATCCATCCAAATAAAAACGGCTTCCAAGCAATATCCGGTTTTAATTGGCCAGAAGGTGATCAATGAATTACCGGAATTAATAACAGATGAATTAAATCATCTAAACAAGATTTTGATCATAACGGATGAAAAAGTAGCGGAACTTCATTTGCAAACTGTAAAAAACGCTCTGATCAAGACGGGGAAACCGGTCCTGCAACATATAGTGCCAGAAGGGGAGCATGCTAAAACATTCGAAGTGTTTTATGAATGCCAAAGCTATTGCTTATCCCAACAGCTTAACCGCAAGTCATTGATTATCGCCCTTGGTGGTGGTGCAGTCGGTGACTTGGCTGGATTTGTTGCGGCTACTTTTATGAGGGGGATTCCATTCATTCAGGTTCCTACCACCTTGCTCGCCCATGATAGTGCTGTGGGCGGTAAGGTTGCCATCAATCACCCTCTAGGGAAAAATATGATTGGGGCCTTTCATCAGCCTGAAGCGGTCATATATGATCTTGAATTTTTACAAACTCTGCCTCTCCAAGAATTAAGGTCAGGTTTTGCTGAAGTCATTAAACATTCCTTGATTGCCGATAATGAGTTTTATCAATGGTTAAAGTCGAATATTGTGGATTTGAATAATATAACGGATGAGCAATTTCTGACAATGATTACAAAAGGGATTGGCATTAAAGCGGAAATTGTCGAAGAAGATGAAAAAGAAATGGGCATTCGAGCCTTTTTGAATTTTGGTCATACACTTGGACATGCAGTAGAAGGTTCTATGGGATATGGAAACTTTACGCATGGGGAATCCATATTAATCGGGATGGTATATGCTCTTAAATTAAGCAGAAAAAAAGAGGGTCTCGATTTTAAACTTGAGGAGTTTATTAATTGGGTATCCTCTTTAGGTTATCAAACAACCATTCCTACTGGACTTGAAAACATCACTTTACTTAATTTAATGAAAACAGACAAAAAATCAATCAATGAAGCAGCTACTTTTGTCCTGCTAAAGCAGGTTGGGTCACCACTATTAACGGACATAGCCGACTCTGAGCTGTTAGAGGAAATGATTGATATGAAATGAAATTCAGAGAGAAGGGGGAACTATGTGTGATTAGAGGAATAAGAGGTGCAACCACAATTGTGAACGACACGGAAACGGAAGTGATTGACGCTGTCGAGAAGTTAATGGCAGAAATCATTCACCTAAACAAGATTGATCCCGATATGGTTGCTTCTGTATTTTTTTCCGCTACGGATGAGATCCGTTCTGTCTTTCCTGCCAAAGCCTTGAGGAAATTCGACGGCTGGACCTATGTACCGGTTACATGCATGAAAGAAATACCAGTGAGCAATTCATTGCCATTTTGCATCCGTGTTATGATCCATGTAAATACAACGATATCTCAAAAAGAGATTCAGCATGTATATCAAGGTGGGGCTATCGCATTACGCCCAGATTTGACAAAGAAAATATAAGATGATCATGAATACTGGAATATGATACACTATTCTCACACTTTCTTACTTTAAAGTGATAAAAATATAGAGGTGATTGATATGAAGTGGAATGAAGCGGTCCTTTCCTTGAAGTCTTATCAACCAGGAAAATCCACCGATGAAGTGAAAAAATTGTATGGTCTTGAAAAAATCACGAAATTAGCTTCAAATGAAAATCCTTTTGGCTGTTCGGAAAAGGTCAAGGAGTCTGTCAGGAATTCAACACATTCTTTTGCGATTTACCCGGATGGATATGCAACGATGCTTAGAGAAGCTGTCGCAAAACATACAGGTGTGAAAGAAACCCAGCTTATTTTTGGGAATGGATCAGATGAGAATATCCAAATTATTTCTAGAAGTTTGTTGGGGGCTGGAAAGAATACGGTCATGGCAACAGGCACTTTTTCGCAATATCGCCATAATGCCACGCTGGAGGGTGCGGAAATCAGGGAAGTTCCTCATATTGACGGTGCACATGATCTAGACGGAATGATCAATGCCATCGACGAAAAAACAGCGGTTGTTTGGCTTTGTACACCCAATAATCCTACAGGGAAATACATTTCGGAACAGGACTTATTATCGTTTATCAAAGGGGTGCCTGAGGATGTGCTTATCGTCCTGGATGAAGCCTATTGTGAATATGCAACGGCAGAAGATTACCCGAAAACGAATCAATGGATTAATAAATATAAAAATTTGATTATCCTTCGTACGTTTTCAAAAATTTATGGACTTGCTAGTTTTCGGGTAGGTTACGGATTGGCGGATGAGGATATTATTCAAAAGCTAGATCCATCCCGGGAACCATTCAATGTCAACACTTTCGCTCAAAATATTGCTATCGTCGCTTTGGAAGATCAAGCTTTCATTGAAAAATGCAAGGAAGAAAATCAAAAAGGGCTTAAGCAATACTATGAGTTTTGCAGTAAGGAAAATTTAGCCTATTACCCGTCGCAAGGTAACTTTATTTTTATCCATTTTAAACAGGATGCCGATGTGGTGTTCCAATATTTGCTTGAGCGTGGATATATTGCAAGGTCGGGTAAATCTTTCGGGTTTCCTAATAGCCTAAGGGTGACGATTGGATCTACTGAAGAAAATGAAGGAATGATTAACGCTATTAAAACTTTCTTGAATGAAGTTGAGGCACCTTCTGATTCGCTGCTCTAACGATTTATCAAACTAGAGGGGCATAATAGATGCGGGGGAGAGAAGAGTGAAGGGAAAGGTTTTTGTAATAGGTCTCGGTCTAATTGGCGGATCCTTGGCCATGGCTGTACGCCATGCACATCCTGATGCCGTGATTGTTGGTACGGACCTAAGTGAAAAGAATATTCAGCTTTCGATGCTATTGGGAATCATAGATGATTCGGTATCTTCCCTGGAAGCGGGAGCATGTGAAGCTGATTTGATCATACTTGCTGTACCTGTCAATGAAACGGTCAAGATATTAGCTCAATTAGCAGACATGGATTTAAAAAGTGATGTCCTTATATCGGATGCCGGAAGTACGAAGGATACAGTCGTAAAGGCAGCGAAACCATTGATAGATAAAGGGGTGGCCTTCATCGGGGGGCACCCTATGGCCGGTTCCCATAAAAGTGGTGCAGGGGCAGCCAAATTGCACTTATTTGAACATGCATTTTATTTACTCACTCCTGGAGATTCGATCGAAGAAGAAAAAGTGGAGCAGCTGAAAGAGTGGTTAAAAGGGACAAGAGCGAACTTTTTGGTTGTCACTCCTGCTACACATGATAAGCTGACGGGAGTCATTAGTCATTTTCCGCATATTGTCGCATCGGGTCTGGTCAAGCAAGCGGAAAATTACAGTAAGGAAAATAAGTTGATTTCAAGGCTTGCAGCTGGTGGGTTTCGGGATATTACAAGAATTGCTTCAAGCAGTCCGGAAATGTGGCGTGACATTTTGTTACATAACCGGGATGTTTTGCTTGTATTAATGAATGATTGGCTTGCTGAAATGGAGCATATTAAAGGGTTGGTGGCAAATGAAGATAGTGATGAAATCCTTCGATTCTTTACTGAAGCCAAGATTTTCAGGGATGATTTGCCAACCCACGAGAAAGGCGCCATCCCAGCCTTTTATGATTTATATATCGATATACCGGATTATGCCGGAATAATTTCTGAGATCACCGGATATTTGGCCCAAGAAGGTATCAGCATTACAAACATTAGGATCATAGAAACCAGGGAAGAGATATACGGTGTGCTGGTCATCAGTTTCCAAACGGATGTTGATCGCATAAAGGCCGCTGATTGTATCTCAAGACATACGGATTATGAAACGATCCTGGCATAATAATAAAAGGGGAAGGATGATTGTATGAAAACAAAAACATTACAAACCAACATTCAATCATTACGTGGTTTGATTGCCATACCAGGAGACAAGTCCATCTCCCATCGTTCGATAATGTTCGGAGCCCTTGCTGAGGGAGAAACGACAGTCACTAATTTTCTCCCAGGAGCCGATTGTTTAAGTACGATTTCCTGTTTTCGGCAGCTGGGAGTCCATATTGAACAAGAAGGACATCAGGTCCGGATTGAGGGCAAAGGATTTCATGGATTGAAGGAACCGGAAGAAGTGCTGGATGTCGGAAATTCTGGTACCACGATCAGGTTAATGATGGGCATTTTGGCAGGACAAGATTTTTCCGCCGTTTTGGTAGGTGACGAATCCATCGCCAAACGCCCTATGTCACGGGTAGTGAACCCTCTTCGTGAGATGGGAGCGATCATTGATGGTCGTAAAGGTGCCGAATATACGCCGCTTTTCATAAGAGGTGGCAAGTTACAAGGGTTTCGATATGAATTGCCTGTGGCAAGTGCGCAGGTGAAATCGGCGATAATACTGGCAGGTTTACAAGCTGAAGGGGAAACGACCATTGTCGAACCGGAAGAGACCCGTGATCATACAGAACGAATGATCCAGGAGTTTGGCGGGAAAATCGAAAAGGACGGTCAAACGATTAAAGTTAGCGGGAATCAAGTCTTCAAAGGAACCACAATCCAGGTGCCAGGCGATATTTCTTCAGCTGCATTCTTCATGGTGGCTGCAGCGATCACGGAAAATAGTGAAGTCGTTTTAAAAAATGTCGGCCTTAATTCGACAAGGTCAGGAATCATCGACGTTATGAAATCGATGGGGGCAGATATTTCGATAGAGATGAAGGCGAGCGAGGGTGAACCAACAGGAGATATTACAGTCAGAAGCTCCCGCTTAAAAGGAACAACCATCAGTGGGGATCTAATCCCGCGTCTCATCGATGAGATTCCGGTTATTGCACTTCTGGCATCCCAGGCGGAGGGAATAACGACAATCAAGGATGCAGCAGAGCTCAAAGTGAAAGAGACCAATCGAATAGATACGGTCGCAAACGAGCTTTCCATCCTGGGGGCTGATATAACGCCGACTGCGGATGGATTAATTATCAATGGACGGAAAGCCCTTAACGGAGGTATGGTTACAAGCCATGGAGATCATCGTATCGGGATGATGCTCGCAGTAGCGGCTTTGATAGCTGATGGTGAAGTGGAACTTGGTGACCCTGATGCAATTGATGTTTCATATCCACAATTCTTCGAGCATATGACTCATTTGATTCAGTAAATATTTTCAAGTTTACAGACCTTTTAAATAGGTCTGTAAACTTTTTTTATTTTCATGTAATATGCCAGAAAGTGTTGAAAGCGCTAACATTTCGATGTTCATACGCGTCTTATTCATAAAAAATTATGAAAAAGTGATCCGTGATCAAAAAGGAGATTGACCGTAGCATGGAGAATTAACTAGTAACCTTTTTTTAATGAGAATGGGAGGGGACTTCATCAATGGAATACAGGGCTACAGTATGGTAAACTAATGAATACTGCTTACTATGCACCTCACGATTACATGGGTATTTTGGTCTTGATGGAAGAGAATATGACATAAGGCGTGAGAGTGTATGACTAAGGACCAAGTCTATCATGCAAAAGGAAGGAATCAGCAATGAACACTGTGGAACAAGTTATTCAGCAATTAAAAAAAGGGGAATTAAAAGAAGCTCTTAAACATATAAATCGAATTAAATCATCAGAGTCAGTCGAGGACATATTGTTGCTGGCCGAGGAAATGCTCCAGCTTGGTTTTGTGGAGGAGGCAAAGGATCTTTTTGAACACCTATTGGAACTATATCCTGATGAAGGAGAATTGATTGTTTCGTTGGCTGAAATACTGATTGACATGGATCAAGAAGATGAAGCGATGTTAATGCTTGAAAAAGTAAGTGTTGATGATGAAGTATATCCAAGTGCTTTGCTTTTGGAAGCGGACCTTTATCAATTACAGGGGATGGATGAGGTCAGTGAAAGAAAATTGCTGCAAGCCAAGGAAATACTGCCAGATGAGATCATCATTGATTTTGCTCTAGGTGAACTGTTCTTTCATCAAGGAAGGGATCAGGAAGCCATTGCAAATTACATAAAGGTTTTGGAACAGGAACAAGAAATCGCTGGAGTCAATGTCAATCAGAGGCTTGCTGAAGCATTAAGCAGTTCAGGGAAGTTCGAGGAGGCACTTTCGTACTTTGAAAAGGCCTTAGATGATGGAGTTGAAATCAATACGCTATTTGAGTATGCATTTACAGCTTTCCAGGCAGGTCTATATGAGACAGCCGTACGTAAGTTTATTGAACTGAAAGAAATGGATCATGAATACCATTCCCTATATTTATATTTGGCAAAGAGTTATGAACACCTAGAGGATTTGGAAAATGCCTTGAAAACGGTCAAAGAAGGTATAAAGGCTGATGAATTCAATAAGGAACTTTATTTCTTCGGTGGAAAAATAGCCTTGAAAAGCGGACTTGATGAAGAGGCGGAAAATTTATTTAAGGAAGCTCTTGCCATAGATCCTGGATATTTGGAAGCTGCACTTACACTCTTGAAATTGTATATGCATCATGAAAGATATGAAGATGTGTTGGAGTGTATCGGTGAAGTCAGGCGATATGGGGAGGATGATCCGCAATTTGAATGGATTGCCGCTGTATCTTATCAACACACCGAACAATTTAAAGAGGCATTAACCAGCTATCATAAAGCATATAATTCATTCAAGAACAATCAAGATTTCCTAGAAGACTATGGTTTCTTTTTAATTGAAGAAGGAGACAGAGCCACATCTAGAGAAGTATTTAATAAGCTGCTTGAGATAAACCCAGCGAATGATGAGTATGTGATGATATTGGAGCGGCTAGGTGAAAGTACAGAAGAAATGTAGATAAGCGAAATAAAACTAAATCAAGACAGAGGAGGGAATTCATGGTGGCTGCCCCTGTTTCTGTGAATGAGAAGAAGGAATTTATTCGGTGGTTTTTAAATCATTATCAATTGAAACGAAGAGAATGCGTGTGGATATTAAATTATTTGATGAGTCATGATCAATTAATGAAAAAGGTTCATTTTGTAGAGAACGCCCAATATTGCCCTCGTGGACTGGTAATGTCGACACATTGTGTGGAAGAGGTCCCTTTCAGGTTCTACAAGTCCAATATCATGACGACCGATGCTGAAAAATCTTTTCACGATATCCGTTTAAACCGGGATGAAGATATTTATATTCAACTCAATTTTAAATCCGCATACTCTTCCTATCAATATGCAGCGGTTCTGGAACATAATCCATTCATGCCGAAATCAACGGCAGCGAACGAAAAAGATCAGCTGCTTGCTGAACAATTTTTAGAAAAAAGCATGTTGTATTTTCAAAGGGACCGCCTGCTTAAGGAAATCGATGAAGCACTTGATAAGCATGATGAACAAGCATTTAAGAGCCTAACTGAACAATTGAACCAGCTAAAAGTACTTGGCTGAAATAAAATGACCTTTCCGTAATCAGGAAAGGTTTTTATTTTTTATAAAACATTGATAAAATCCACATTTTTGTAAAGACTATGGGTATATGGTAAATGTGTTATAAAAATAATGGTAAAATGATAAGGAGTTGATTCAAAAAATCGGGAGTGAAGAAAAGATATGAAGTGGACAGCAAAAGATCTTGACATGTACAACCAGTCAAAAGAGTATGTGGATACCGTTTTAATCCCATTGGTTCCCATTTCTTTTGGAGGACAAATGAAGCAAACGGGTTCAATGAATGAATTTCTTACCATCTTAAGCTTGGAAATTGAAAAGCAGATGAAAGGAAGAATACTTTTAATGCCAACATTTCATTATTTACCTGATGAAATGGATAAAATTGAGCGGTTAAAGCGTTGGGCCAATGAAGTGAAAGAAAATGATTTCAAGCATATTTTTTTTCTAACATCAGATTTTGAATGGAAAAAGGAAGAGCAGGAATTAGAAAACCATTTAGTTTGGATCCCTGCCATCCCCCTGGATAGTCTGGAAAATGACCAAGCCAGGGAAATGATTAACCAGCAAGTTCTCCAAATCCTTGATATTTTCACTTATAATTGGAAAAATGAAAAAAAGTAGGATTTTTCTCATTATTTTCACATAGTTGCCACCTTTTGGGTTTTACAAATATTGACCTTGGTAAATTATTGAGATATCATGGAAATGTCCTAGTTTTATAGTGTTGCTATTTATTGGTCCTTTGGGCTCTCAGTATAGTAATAGAGGGGGGGAAAACGCATGAGCAAGCATAATGTTTCACGACGTCAATTCCTTAATTACACACTTACTGGCGTTGGTGGATTTATGGCGGCCGGTATGTTGATGCCTATGGTTAGGTTTGCAATTGATCCAGTACTATCTGCAGATAAAGGCGGGGATTACGTTGCAACTAAACAAAAGGTAAGTGAACTGACTACCGAACCAACCCGTGTTGACTTTAGTTTCAAGCAGGTCGATGGGTGGTATGAGTCCGAAGAAACAAATACAGCTTGGGTTTACAAAATGGATGATGGTAAAATCATTGCTTTATCTCCAATCTGTAAGCATTTAGGCTGTACGGTAGCATGGAATACGGATAAGTCTAATCCGAATCAATTTTTCTGTCCTTGCCATTACGGCAGGTATACGAAAGATGGAGTGAACGTGAAAGGGACACCGCCGGTTTCACCTTTGGATGTCTATGACACGAAAGAAAAAGATGGAATTCTTTACTTGGGTCAACTAAAACCGCATGGGGAGGCGTAAACATTGCTAACAAAGTTATATGACTGGGTGGACGAGCGTTTAGATATTACGCCGTTATGGCGGGATATTGCTGACCATGAGGTTCCTGAACATGTTAACCCCGCGCATCATTTTTCTGCATTCGTATATTGTTTTGGAGGGTTAACTTTTTTTATCACGGTCATCCAAATCTTGTCAGGCATGTTCTTGACGATGTATTATGTCCCGGACATTAAAAACGCTTGGGAATCTGTTTATTATTTACAAAATGAAGTGGCCTTCGGTCAAATTGTTCGTGGTATGCATCACTGGGGAGCAAGTCTGGTTATTGTTATGATGTTTTTACATACTCTTCGTGTCTTCTTCCAGGGAGCTTACAAAAAACCGCGCGAATTGAACTGGATGGTCGGCGTTTTGATTTTCTTCATCATGCTGGCACTAGGTTTAACTGGTTATTTACTGCCATGGGATATGAAAGCGCTATTCGCAACGAAAGTTACTTTGACCATTGTTGATTCGGTACCGTTAATGGGACCGGCACTCAGGGCATTGATAGCAGGAGATCCAACCATCGTTGGAGCACAGACATTGACACGATTCTTTGCCATTCATGTATTCTTCCTGCCTGCAGCATTATTTGCTTTACTGGCGGCTCATTTCTTAATGATCCGAAAACAAGGTATTTCAGGTCCACTATAATAGAATTATGAACCAAGAACTAAAAAAACCTTTTCATAAAGGAGGGGAATTGTTCAATGCATCGTGGGAAAGGTATGAAATTCGTAGGTGACTCGCGTATCTCTGCGAACCGTAAACCGAATATTCCGAAAGATTATTCAGAATATCCTGGTAAAACTGAAGCATTTTGGCCTAATTTCCTTTTAAAGGAATGGATGGTCGGGGCAGTTTTTCTTGTTGGTTATCTATGCCTGACAATCGCACATCCGTCTCCATTGGAAAGAATAGCAGATCCTACAGATACAGCGTATATTCCGCTGCCAGACTGGTATTTTCTATTCCTTTACCAATTACTTAAGTATACTTATGCATCAGGCCCTTATAATGCAATTGGGGCACTGGTAATACCGGGTTTGGCTTTCGGAGCCTTGCTCTTGGCACCTTTTTTAGATCGTGGTCCAGAGCGGAGCCCGGCGAAACGCCCTTTTGCTGTAGGATTCATGCTATTGGCAATGGCGGGTGTTTTCTATTTAACTTGGGAGTCAGCAGCCCATCACGATTGGGAAGCTTCTAAGAAACAAGGAGCAATCGTAGAAGGTGCAGACATTGATAAAGAGAGCGATGGATATAAATTGATGGATTCAAATGGCTGTATTAGTTGTCATGGAGCAGAATTAACTGGTGGAGCAGGAGCGCCAAGCTTAATTGACACTGGTTTAAGTCCTGAAGAAATCTCTAAAATCGCTCGCAAAGGCCAAGGCGCCATGCCAGCTGGCATGTTTAAAGGGTCAGATGAAGAATTGGCAACATTAGCTGAATTTGTTTCGGGATTATCCGCAAAATAATGTAACCATCCATCAAGAGCATTTTCTTTCATATGCTGCAAATGAGAAGCTGACGACTACGGTTGTCGGCTTTTTTATTGGTAAATTGAAGCCTAATTGCAAAGAAATTGAAATAAAATACTTGGTTTTAATGGTGATGACCTGTAAAATGAGTATACTTGAATATGTAAGAGAGGTTAAAAGAATGAATATCATCTACAGTTGGCTTGCAAATCGGCAAATGCTCGTTTTGTTATTAATAATAAATATATTCGGAACTGCCTTTGGATATTATTGGTACGGAAGCCAATTGCAAAATACACCGGCCATATTTTTGGCATTTGTACCAGACAGTCCGACAGCTAGCCTGTTTTTTGTATTTGTATTACTGGGGTTCCTTTTAAAAAGAAATTTTGGACTGATGGAAGCCTTGGCGATAATAACACTATTCAAATATGGTATTTGGGCAGTCGTAATGAATCTATTGACGTTAATGACAACGGGTTCATTGCCTTGGGAAGGGTATATGTTAATGGCTTCTCATTTGGGTATGGCGATTCAAGGGATATTATATGCACCATTTTATCGAATAAAACCTTGGCATTTAATTGTCGCAGGGATTTGGACCATACATAATGACATAATTGATTATGTCTTTGAAATGATGCCTATATACAGTGATTTGTTGGATTATATGAAATCGATCGGCTATTTTACCTTTTGGCTTAGTATCCTTTCCATCTTCGTCGGCTGGTACTTTGGATATAGGAAAAAGCGATTTACTCTATCCTTCATCCATTAAAAAGTTAACCCCGCATACAGCTTTGTAAAAGCGGGGTTAACTTTTTTATGTTGACAAGGTCTACTCATGTTTTTTCTTTCATATCGTTTTAGTAGAGATATGAGGAGGGACGAGTAGCATGTTGAAAAAATTCATATTAACCATTGCTGTTTTATTTGTCGTCTTACATTTCCCTGTCTATGCAGAATCCTCTTCAAGTTTGGAGCAATTAGATAACATTTCCGATAGAGCCTTGGAAATGACCAAGTTGAAGCGATATGGAGATTCAGAAAAGATGCTGACGTATTTTTCTGACCGGTTTTTAAAAGAGACAGCGAAAGAGCAGATTCTTGACATGGACGAACTTCGCATTATCACTGTAGCTCATAATGAGGCGTTGATGACAATAAAGGATATGAATAAGGGAGATTCGGAAAAGGTTAATTCTGTCACAAAGTTCAGGCTTGTCGTTGATGCGGTCAAGTCCACCCATCAGCCCCTGTGGACAGAGATGGAGGATCAAATGATGAATTCTTTCCAGCAGACAAAAAATGCCGCGATCAACCAAGACACAATTACATTCAATAGCCAATTGAACTTATTCCTTTCACAATATGAAATGATATATCCGAGCTTGAAAGTAGACCTTTCTAAAGAAACGATGCAGCAACTGGACACCAGGATTCAATACATTAACCAATACCGCCCGGAAGTAATCAGTGATGGTAAGAATCAAAAGGAAATGGATGCGTTGCAAAATGAACTAACTTCCATTTTTGATGACATGGGAGAGGATGATGCAGACCCTTCCCTCTGGTGGGTCATCATATCTACAGGCAGTATTATTATCATGACTCTTTCATATGTAGGTTGGAGAAAATATAAAGGTGACCAGGGAAAACCGAGAAAAGAACATAATGATTAAAAAGGCATGGGAAGAGAACACTATATTTGACTTGGGTGCCCTCAAATCATAGAATTAAAAGTAATAATAGTTATAGGAGGATACCATGTATTTCATTTATTTGGCGATTATCATTTTAATCCCGATTTATGCACAAATGAAAGTGAAAAGTACGTATAAAAAATATTCAAAAGTACCGGCTTCTTCTGGTATGAATGGTGCTGAGACGGCACGGGCCATTTTGGATCAAAATGGACTGTTCAATGTCAGGGTAGAAGAGACACCTGGCATGCTATCAGATCATTATGATCCAAGAGATAAAACGGTGCGTTTGTCAACAAATAACTATCACGGCCATTCAGTTGCAGGTGTAGCGGTTGCGGCCCATGAAGTTGGACATGCGATCCAAGATAAAGAAGCTTATGCATTCTTACGTTTCCGCCATGCGTTAGTACCGGTAGCTAACTTTGGTTCTAACATATCCTGGATTTTGATTTTAATCGGGATGTTAGCTTCAATCCCTGACTTGCTATTGGCGGGTATCGTATTTATGTCAGCCGCAGTTTTATTCCAAGTGATTACACTCCCGGTCGAATTCAATGCTTCTTCTCGGGCGATGGATCAGCTGGTTTCCGTCGGGGTCATCCGTAATGATGAAGAACGGGAAACGAAAAAGGTTTTAAGTGCAGCTGCGATGACGTACGTTGCTGCCGCTCTTGTAGCCGTGCTTGAATTAGTCCGTCTTCTGCTTATGTATACAGGAATGAGAGAAGAAGATTAATTGAAAAAGGACGCCATCATATGATGGCGTCCTTTTTCATGTACTGTTTTTAAAAGGATCAAAAATATTGGAGAACACAGCTCATAACATTCATACATTCGGGGAAACATTCAAAATGATTACATTCCATTTGTTATACATCAAGCAAATCGATTATCTTTCAATGGGATTCTTGTTCTCATCGAGGGTAAAGCCTTCACCCAATACGTCATGCACTTCACTTACAGAGACGAATGCATGAGGGTCCACTGAAGTTATGCAATTTTTTAAACGGACAAGCTCATTTTTCCCGACAACACAATAGAGAACTTCCCGGTCATTGCGTGTAAATGATCCATACCCCCTTAATACAGTTACGCCCCGCTCCATATCATTCATGATTTTTTCTGCAATTTCTTTGTTTTTCTCACTAATGATCATTGCACCTCTTGCTGCATATGCTCCTTCCTGCATAAAGTCAATGACTCTAGCACCGATAAATACGGCAACAAGGGTGTACATCGCTTCCCGGTAATCCAGGTAGGTGAGGATGGAAAGACCAATAACAACGGCATCAAAGATGAACATTGTCCGTCCCATGGCCATTCCTAAATACCGATGAGCAAAACGGGCAATGATATCAACTCCGCCTGTTGTCCCACCGTAACGAAAGATGATGCCTAGTCCGACACCAACAAAGACCCCGGCAAACAGTGCCACCAGCATCAAATCGTTACCGAGGTTGATTTCGATTTGATATCTTTCGAATACCCATAGCCAAACGGATAGGCCTACTGTTCCAATGATCGTATAAAAGAAAGATGTCCGCCCTAAATATTTCCATCCAATAAAAAATAATGGAATATTCAAAACCAAATTAGAATAAGAAGGATTTATTCCAATAAGTTGATATATAATCAAGGTGAGACCGGTGAAACCGCCTTCGGCTAAATTGTTCTGCATGTTAAAATGCACAAGGCCAAAGGCAAAGATTCCTGCACCAAAAAGGATGAATAATGTATTTTTCAATTTTAAGCCGAAAAGCATGTCCCATACCTCCAAAAGGTTTGTATATCATTAATTTACTTATTATAACTAATTAGCCAACTATGGGCAATTTTGATTCGCGAACGTATCTGTTGTCATCTGTTTCACTTTTAGCTAACATGGAGAAGGTATAATGTAAGGTAAACGAAAATCAAGAATGGGTGACTATATGGAAAAGCACAAGACGATCCAACAAATGCAAGCAGAAGTCGACCAATACATAGGGCAATTCAAAGAAGGATATTTCAGCCCTCTGGCCATGCTTGCACGCATGTCAGAAGAGCTTGGGGAATTGGCTAGGGAAGTCAATCATTATCATGGTGAAAAACCTAAGAAAACAACTGAGGAAGAGAATACGGTTGAAGAGGAATTGGGGGACATGCTTTTTGTTTTAATTTGCTTTGCCAATTCTTTAGGGATAGATCTTCAAAGCTCACATGATAAGGTCATGCATAAGTTTGCAACCCGTGATAAAGATAGATGGACGAAAAAAGAAGAAAAAATGGAGGAGGAAGGTAAAGATGAGTAATGTAAAAGTGATTGTAGCTGGACCTCGTGGCAGAATGGGAAATGAAGCGGTGAAGCTGGTACATAGGACAGAAGGGTTTGAATTGGCAGCTGTCATCGATCGTAAGCATGACGGGGAAAGCCTCTCCGCAATAGAAGGATTTCAAGGCATTGAAGCACCTGTTTTTTCAGATATAAATGAATGTTTTTCTTCGGTAAAAGCAGACGTATTGATTGATTTAACTACACCTGAAGTGGGGATGTACCATACCGAAACGGCACTTAACCACGGAATTCGTCCTGTAGTGGGAACGACTGGTTTTACAAAGGAAGATTTAGCAAAACTTGATTCGTTAACCAAGGAAAAAGGCATCGGTTGCATCATCGCCCCAAACTTTGCAATTGGAGCCATTTTGATGATGAAGTTTTCACAAATGGCCGCCAAGTATTTCCCGGATGTGGAAATCATAGAAATGCATCATGATCAAAAACTGGATGCACCTTCGGGAACGGCTTCCAAAACGGCAGATATGATTGCTGCCGTACGTGAAACAAAACAACAGGGGCATCCTAATGAGAAAGAAACCATTCAGGGAGCTAGAGGAGCTAATGTTGATGGCATGCATATCCATAGTGTAAGGCTTCCGGGACTTGTTGCTCATCAACAGGTGCTTTTCGGAAGTGATGGAGAGCTATTGACGATCCGTCATGATTCCTTTAATCGGGCATCCTTCATGTCGGGAGTTAAACTTGCTGTCGAATCCGTCATGAAATTGGATGTACTTGTATATGGTCTGGAAAACATTATCGAATAGTGATTAGGAGGAAGACGATGAGAATTGCCTTAATTGCCCATGATAAGAAAAAAGAAGATATCATTCAATTTGTAACTGCCTATAAAACTGTATTTCAGCAACATGATTTATATGCTACAGGTACGACCGGGAAACGAATTATGGAAGAAGTATCACTTCCTGTCCACCGCTTTCATTCGGGACCACTTGGCGGAGATCAGGAAATAGGTGCCATGATAGCACGTGGAGAAATGGATATGGTCTTATTTTTCCGTGATCCTTTGACATCACAACCCCATGAACCGGATGTATCAGCACTTATACGTCTCTCTGATGTCTATGAAATTCCATTAGCGACAAATATGGGCACGGCAGAAGTACTGATACAAGGTCTGAAAAATGGGTATATGGATTGGCTTAAACTACGAAAAAAACAAGGTGAGATTAATGATAAACAAAAGTAATATAGATATACTGGCTTTCGGTGCACACGCAGATGATGTGGAAATCGGTATGGGTGGCACGATTGCTAAATATGTGCAACAAGGCATGGAAATTGTCATTTGTGATTTGACAAAAGCTGAAATGTCATCGAATGGGACTGTGCCTTTACGACAAGAGGAAGCGCAAAAGGCTGCAGAAATCCTTGGGGTGAAGAGAATATCCCTTGATTTACCCGACCGGGGTTTATATATGAAAGCGGAATACATAGATCAAATCATAACGGTCATACGTCAATATAAACCTTCCCTTGTATTTGCACCTTTTTTGGCAGATCGCCATCCCGATCATGGAAACTGTGCGAAATTAGTGGAAGAAGCAGTTTTTTCGGCGGGAGTCAGAAAGTATATGGAAGAAGATGGAGTTGAATCTCATCGTGTCAAAAATATGTACTATTATATGATCAATGGTTTTCACAAGCCGGACTTCGTCGTGGACATCACATCTACCATCTCGAAAAAACTGGATAGCCTTAGAGCATATGGGAGCCAATTCGAGAAAAGCGATATAACAGTTGAAACCCCGCTAGTGAATGGCTATATCGAGACTGTAGAGGCACGTGAGAGAATGTTCGGCAAAGAAGTGGGTGTCTCATATGCGGAAGGATTCATGACAAAAAAACCGTTACTGATCGATACCGATTTGTTAGGAGAAAAATAACCTTATGAAATTAAAAATTGGAATTACCTGTTACCCTACAGTTGGGGGTTCAGGTGTCGTAGCAACAGAATTAGGCAAGATGCTTGCGGAAAAAGGACATGAAATACATTTTATTTCCTCGAGTCTCCCTTTTCGCTTGAATAAAATGTACCATAATATTTATTATCACCAAGTTGAAGTGAACTCGTACTCTGTCTTTCAATATCCACCATATGATTTGGCACTTGCGAGCAAGATAGCGGAAGTCGTGAAACGGGAGAAATTGGATATCCTTCACGTTCATTATGCGATCCCGCATGCTGTTTGTGCGATTCTGGCAAAGCAGATGTCAGGTAATGAAGTAAAGATCGTGACCACACTGCATGGTACGGACATAACCGTGTTGGGACAAGATCCTTCATTGAACAATTTAATAAAATTTGGGATAGAACAATCCGATGTCGTTACAGCGGTATCCAATTCACTTGTGCAACAAACACATGATTTAATCGCTCCAGATAAGGATATCAAAACCATTTATAATTTTATTGATGAGAGAGATTACCATAAAACCAATTCAGGATACCTAAGGGAAAAATACGGAATCAGGGATGATGAAAAAGTGATCATACATGTTTCGAATTTCCGTTCGGTCAAGCGTGTAAAAGACGTCATTCAAGCGTTTTATTTAACTCAACGGAAAATTCCTGCGAAGCTTCTTCTCGTCGGTGACGGACCTGAAGTGACTACCGTTTTGAAATTGGCTAAAGATCTTGGAATCGATGAATCGGTCTTGTTTCTTTGCAAGCAAGATAATCTTGCCGAATTATATTCAATCAGTGATTTGATACTCCTCTTATCCGAAAAAGAGAGTTTTGGCCTTGTCTTGCTGGAAGCGATGGCATGTGGGGTTCCTTGTATCGGAACGAATATCGGGGGAATACCTGAGGTCATCGTTGATGGGGAGACTGGATATATTTGTGAACTGGGGGATGTTGAAACGGTTGCTGAAAAAGCAATTGGCCTTTTAAGCGACCCGATTTTACATAAACGTTTTTCAGAGGCTGCACTGGAAAGGGCGAATTCTGATTTTCACTCCGATACGATCATGTCAGAATATGAAGCCATTTACATTGAAGCTCTTGAAGGTAAATCTATGAAATAAGGAGGGGATGCTGATGGATCAATTATTCCTAAAATCGGTGCCCATTCTTGAATTGATTGAAAAAGCAGGATTCGAGGCCTATTTCGTTGGTGGTTCTGTCAGGGATTATATCCTAGGCAGGCCCATCAACGATGTGGACATCGCCACTTCCGCTACACCCGAGGAAATCAAACGGATTTTTCCTAAAACCGCCGATATCGGGATTGAACATGGAACAGTCCTTATAATTACGGAGGCTGGTACATACGAAATAACGACGTTTAGAACGGAAAGCAGTTATTCGGACTTCCGCAGACCTGATTCAGTGCAATTTGTTCGTTCTTTGACGGAGGATTTACAAAGAAGAGATTTCACGATGAATGCAATGGCCATGGATAAGTCGGGGAATATCATCGATCCATTTAATGGGAAGCATGACTTGGTAGAAAAAAGGATAATCACGGTTGGCAATCCACATGAAAGGTTTCATGAGGACGCTTTAAGAATGATGCGAGCATTAAGGTTCGTCAGTCAACTTGGTTTTGAACTGGATCAAGATACGTTTGTTTCCCTTAAAGAGAATGCCCAAATCATAAATGAAATCGCTGTCGAAAGAATCCTTGTTGAATTTGAGAAGCTAATGGCTGGCTCCAATAACAAAAGGGCTATTTCTCTCTTGCTTGAAAGCGGATTGTATCAATATCTGCCACACTTCTCCAAAGAGAAGGATCATTTAGGAAATTTACTAAAACTGCCGCTTAATCAGCTAAAAGCAGCAGAAATATGGTCTGTAATCATGGTTCATACGAGCGATCAGGAAATTGAAGCGGCATTAAGAGCATGGAAGCTGCCATTGAAAACAATTAGAAACGTCCAACGTATCATACAACTTGTGAAGAAAGACCCATCATTTGAAAATTCAGCTTTCGATGTATTCCAGGCAGGTCAAATCCTAGCCGTACAGGCGGCTAAAGTCAGGGCTGCGCTGACTGGAGGAGACGTTATGGATGCAGAGGAGAACGCCCATCAACATTACAATAAACTCATTATTAAACAGATGTCCGATCTTGCCGTGACGGGGACGGATTTATTGAATTGGAATCAAGAAAAGCCAGGTCCATGGGTGAAGGAATCCTTGGAAATGATATTGAAAGCAGTCTTGGACGATGTATTAATAAATGATAAAGAAGAAATAAAGAGGTGGCTGGAAAAATGCAATCTGAGTTAAGAACAAAGCTGATGGAAGCCCTCTCAAAAGCGGATGGTGCATTTATATCCGGTCAGGAAATTGCCGAATATATTGGCTGTTCGCGTACAGCGGTCTGGAAGCATATAGAAGACCTGCGCAGTGAAGGTTATAATGTGGAAGCCGTTAGAAAAAAAGGCTATCGGATCATTTCAGCACCGGAAAAAGTGTCCGAAAGCGAAATACAACTCGGCTTGGAAACAAAAACGATCGGCAAGATGATTCACTATCAGGAAACTGTGGAATCCACTCAAAAAATTGCCCATCAATTAGCAAATGAAGGCGTTCAGGAGGGGACCCTGGTCGTTGCCGAGGAGCAAATCTCTGGAAAAGGTAGACTGATGAGATCTTGGCATTCCCCAAAATACAGCGGCATTTGGATGAGCCTCATCTTAAGACCGAATATCCCGATTCATGAGGCTCCCCAACTGACATTATTGGCAGCTGTGGCAGTGGCTCAAGCAATCGAGGATACAACTGATGTAAAACCTCAAATTAAATGGCCGAATGATATTTTGGTGAATCGCAAGAAAGTGGTAGGCATCCTGACTGAGATGCAGGCTGAATCGGATAGGATCCATTCTGTCATTATTGGGATTGGCATGAATGTCAATCAGCAATTGGAGGATTTTCCCGAAGACTTACAGGAAAAGGCGTCTTCCCTTTTCATAGAAAGTGGAGAAATGGTTTCAAGGTCCAAGGTTATTCAACGTGCATTGTTTCGCCTGGAAAGATTATATGATCTCTATTTAATTGAAGGCTTCCTGCCAATAAAGGTTTTGTGGGAGAGTTATGCCATCAGCCTTGGGCAAGTCATCAAGGCCAGTACCGTCAATGATACGATTGTCGGAAAAGCATTAGGCATAACGGATGCCGGTGTTTTACTCCTTGAAGATGGAAAAGGAACTGTACATTCGATCTATTCTGCAGACATTGAAATTCAGTAGTTTTTTGTCAAATCAATGAAAAATAAATAGAATTTTTGAATTTGGCTTGATATAATGCAAGTGGGCAGTATCTCATATGAACTGCACCCCCATAACTACCAAATTATTTGAAAATCTGCCTTGATCCAGAGAACTGGACTGGGACGGAGGGATGAAACTTCTGATGGAACAAAGAGATTGACTAAAAAGTAAAGTGATGTTTTAGTGAACGATATGTGGCTTTTATAGCCATTTTCGTAACGAAACAGATCCTTCTTTAGTCAGTCTTTTTTTTGCGTATGAATGTATAGACACCAGTTTTTAAAACGCTGATGTTTTCATCTCCTCCATCAAAAAGGAGGAAACGTAATGAAATTGTCCGGAGAATTTTTGAAAATGAAACAAAATCAAGAGAAAATTGTCATGCTTACGGCTTATGATTATCCGTCAGCAAAGTTAGCCGAACAATCAGGTGTAGACATGATTTTAGTGGGCGATTCATTAGGAATGGTCGTATTGGGCTATGACTCAACCATTCCTGTAACGGTGAATGACATGATTCATCATACAAAGGCAGTAAAACGCGGGGCGCCAAATACATTTGTCGTGACTGATATGCCCTTTATGAGCTATCACCTTTCAATGGATGAAACCCTCAAGAATGCAGCCCGTATCATGCAAGAAGGTCATGCGGATGCTGTGAAGCTTGAGGGAGCGGATGATGTTGTTGAAAAAATATCAGCATTAACGAAAGCGGGCATCCCAGTTGTAGCTCATCTTGGCCTGACTCCGCAATCCGTTGGCGTTCTTGGCGGATATAAAGTACAAGGAAAAGACGCCGAAGCTGCAGCACAGCTCGTGGAGGATGCGAAAAAGTGTGAAGCGGCGGGGGCGATGGCAATAGTATTTGAATGTGTACCATATCAAGTGGGGGAACTCGTCACACGGAATCTCGGAATTCCAACCATAGGAATTGGAGCAGGTGCCGACACAGATGGTCAAGTTCTCGTTTTTCATGATGTCATCAGATATGGTGTTGATCGTGTAGCAAAATTCGTAAAAGTTTATGGAGATGCGAACGAACTGATCGGTCAATCGATAACGAAGTATGTGAGTGAAGTGAAAGCTAAAGATTTTCCATCGAAGGAACATTCATTTACGATGAAGGAAGAGCAGCTTACCGAACTTTACGGAGGGACAAGATGAAAACTTTTACTTCAGCAGATGACTTGCAACAGGTGCTCCGAGAAGAAAAAAGTAATCAAAAAAGTATTGGCTATGTAGCGACAATGGGCTTTTTACATGAAGGGCATGCCACCCTTTTGGAAGAGGCACGGAAAGAAAATGATATTGTGGCATTGAGCATTTTTGTCAATCCGTTGCAATTCGGACCAAATGAGGACTTTGAAACATATCCACGTGATAGGGAGCGTGATGAAAATATTGCTTCCAATGCCGGAGTGGATTATCTCTTCTATCCAACAGTCCAAGAAATGTACGGTGAAGAACCATCGGTCAAAGTGGTTGTCCAAAGCAGGACGGATTGTTTATGTGGTAGACAAAGGCCAGGACACTTTGATGGTGTAGCGACAGTCTTAACGAAGTTCTTCAATATCATCCTTCCTGATCGCGCTTACTTCGGTAAGAAGGATGCCCAACAGGTCGCCGTGATAGATGGTTTGATCCAAGATTTTAATTTCCCGATTCAGCTAGTTGCTGTAGATACCGTACGTGAAGAAGATGGGTTAGCGAAAAGCTCGCGAAATGTTTACCTATCAGATCAAGAACGCAAGGAAGCTAAAGAGTTGTACCAAAGTTTATTAAAGGCGAAAGAAGCCGTTGAATCTGGTGAAAGGAATCCTTCAAGCGTTACGGCAATGGTAAGGGAACATATTGAGGACCATACAAATGGTGTGATCGACTATATTGAAGTCTATCAATACCCGGAACTTAAACCACTTGAAACGCTATCTGGAAACATCATCATCGCAATAGCGGTTAAATTCAAGCATGCAAGGCTAATTGATAATATTACTTTAAACATCGAATAAAATCAGAAAGATCAGGGGGGAATATAGATGTTTCGAACGATGATGAATGGTAAAATTCACCGTGCACGGGTAACAGAAGCTAATTTGAACTATGTGGGCAGCATTACAATTGATGAAGACATAATTGATGCGGTAGGTATTCTGCCAAATGAAAAAGTCGCCATCGTGAATAATAATAATGGTGCACGGCTTGAAACATATGTGATTGCCGGTGAACGCGGCAGTGGTGTTGTTTGTTTGAACGGAGCAGCTGCAAGACTGGTTCAGCCGGATGATATCGTGATCATCATTTCTTATATGATGGTCGCCGAAGAAAAACTGGGAGATCACAAGCCAAAAGTTGCAATTATGGATGAAAATAACAAAATCATTGATTTGATTTCAAACGAACCTGCAGCTACAATCATGTAAGCGGAAGGCCGGCTCATGCGCATGAACCATGCATACATGAGCCGGCCCTTTTTGTCTGTGGGTGGAAGGGGAGAAATTGATTATAAAAAGGTCTGATGAACGGTGTGTTTCCTTTATTACGATTATTATGGTATAAAAAAGATAAGAGAATTCCATCAGGATGTGGAGAAAGAGAAGTTTGAGGTGTACAATTCATGACGCAACGATATGTAGTGGTCGATTTGGAAACAACAGGGAATTCTCCGAAAAAAGGGGATAGGATTATTCAATTTGCTGGCGTGGTCATCGAAAATGACCAAATTGTTGATGAATACTCGACATTCATCCACCCTGGACAGGAAATTTCCTTGTTTATAGAAGAATTGACCGGAATAAGCAACGAGACGGTAAAAAATGCACCTGACTTTGAGGATGTCGCAGAAAATATTGCCCGGCTGATCGAAGGGGCATGTTTTGTTGCCCATAATGTTTTATTTGACTTATCTTTTTTACAGGAAGAATTAGTACGATGCGGGTTTGAGCCATTTTATGGTTCCACCCTTGATACGGTAGAGTTAGCAAAAATTTTAAAACCAACATCCGATGGATATAAGCTGCACCAGCTTGCAAAAGAAGAGAACCTGGATCATTCCAGGCCCCATCAAGCGGATAGTGATGCATATGCGACGGCTTTATTATTGCTGGAATTGAAAAAAAAGCTGATGAATCTTCCGGTGATGACGCTTAAACAGTTATATCGATTATCTTATTCCTTACAAAGTGAAATTTCCGAATTGATAGATGCTTGCATTGCAAGCAAACTTGCTAAGGCAGAAGTTCATTCACCCGAACTTATAACTTATAGGGGCCTTGCATTTAAAAAGGCCGGCGAGGAAAGTGATCATAAAGGCACGGAGTCGGAATTTCCGCTCGATGATGATGAAAAAATGTCCTTGCTTCAAAGTGCGTTCCCTGCTTTTGAAGCAAGACAGGGACAGCTTGATATGATGAATATGATTCACCATTCCTTTGAAACCAGCCAAGATGCAATCATTGAGGCAGGGACTGGTATTGGGAAATCCATAGGCTATTTGCTTCCAGCCGTTTATTTTGCTAGAAAACATCAAAAACCGGTCGTCGTTTCGACGTATACGCTTCAGCTGCAGGATCAACTTCTCCAAAACGAGGTACCTAAGCTGAAGACAATTCTTCCCTTTACCTTTCAAGCTGTTTTATTAAAGGGGAGAAGTAATTATTTGAGCTTGGCAAAGTTCGAAAGGGCATTACGTGAAAAGGAAGATAATTATGAAACGGCATTAACGAAAATGCAGATATTGGTTTGGCTTACCGAAACCGAAACTGGCGATAAAGACGAATTGAATCTTACAAGCGGAGGTCAGCTGTTTTGGAATCGGCTGCAAAGTGATGGCCTTACATACGCAGGTTTAAAACAACCCTGGCAGAAATTGGATTTTTTTGAAAGGGCAAAAAGAACGGCAGCCAAGGCAGATGTCATTATCACTAACCATTCATTTTTAATGACGGATCTTCTTGCCGAAGACGCTTTGATTCCCAAGAAAGGGTACCTGATACTCGATGAAGCGCACCATTTGGAACAGGCTGCCTCTAAACAGCTTGGAAGAAGGCTGAATTATATTTCAGTGAAGACGATGTTGAACAGACTAGGCACATCAGATCAAAAGCAATTATTATATAAATTGGATAGATTACTATTAAATAATAGGCTGACGGAAGGGAACTCTCGGCATGAATTGGATCAAAAACTGAATGATTTTTCCTATGAATTCGAACAGCTTTTTTATTACCTCTCCAATCAGGCTGAAAAACTTTCACGTTCCATAAGTCCGAAACGGATCTCTTTCAAGATAGAAGATGGTAAATGGGGTAAAGCGATCCTGGTTGCTGAGCGATTGGTTGACTTACTGGGGTATATCATCACGGAGCTCTCGCAAAGATTGGCCCTTTTATTGAATCACGAGTCCCCTTTAGGTAAAAATTCATTATTTTACTTAAATGATATTGAAGTGCTTCTTGGACATTTGCAGGATACAAGGGATTCGTTACATGAGTTTTTCATTAAGCCGCATGAAGAAAATATTTATTGGCTTGACTATACGAATGCAGCACCACAGCATGGGGTGACTCTGACAGTTCAGCCGATTGCAGGAAGTAAATGGTTGTGGGATTCCTATTTCGGTCGTCAGAAAAGTGTCGTCATGACATCAGCAACCCTTGTAGTGAAGGATTCCTTTCAGTATTTTAAAGAACAACTTGGATTAGAGAATGAACCGATGCAGACAGCAAGTTTTCCTTCGCCATTTCCCTATAAGGAACTTGTAAAGGTTCTTGTTCCCAATGATATACAAGATATCAATTGCTTATCGGTGGAGGAGTTTTCCGAAACGGCAGCAAACCATATTATTGCCGCTGCACAGGCAGCTAAAGGCAGGATGATGGTATTATTCACCTCACATGAGATGCTTCGGGCTACTTTTTATGCCATCAAAGACACAGGGGTTCTGGATGAGTTCACATTGTTTGCTCAAGGAATTTCTGGTGGAAGCCGAATGAGGTTGCTAAGGAACTTCCAAAACTTCGAGAAAGCAGTCCTTTTTGGAACAACCAGCCTTTGGGAAGGCGTCGATATTCCAGGTGAGGATTTATCTTGTTTAGTGATTGTCAGGCTGCCTTTCTCACCTCCGGATGAACCAGTGACAGCTGCTAAATGCCAACTTCTCGAGAAGCAAGGGCGCAATCCTTTCTCTGCGTATTCTTTACCTGAAGCCTTATTAAGATTTCGCCAAGGATTCGGCCGGTTAATACGTACTCCAGAAGATAAAGGGATCTTGGTTATTCTTGATCGCCGCGTCGTCACAGCCAAATATGGCCCGGAATTTCAAAAGGCCATTCCTGCAGTCAATTGGCACCAAACGTCAATAATGGAAATGGCCGATATGATAGAAGAGTGGATTTAAAGACTCTGGAGATAATTCATAAATCCTATTGAATTTTTATGAAATTTTAAAGAAAAATGATCTTTGAACTGGTATAATGTGAAAGGTGGTAAAGCCTTCTAACCCTATTCATACCAGTGGTTGTTGACAAATTTTAAATCGGAGGGGCGTTTTCATGGAAAGTAAAATTGAAGTAATCTCGACAGTCAGGCTGCAACATTCTCCTGATCTGTATAAAATCGTGGATTCTTTGAACCGAACATTGAAAAAAGATGACTTAATGTTTGGTTTGGCATTGGATTCCGAAGATCAAGAAAAAGCGATATTTACAATTTATCGTACATAGAAAGTGGGAAAAGCAGCTTTGAAAAAATGGTTGATTATTGCTTCTATCCTAATCCTTTGTTTTATCGGATTTGTCAGCGGGGCATATATTAAAGCGTTGCAGCCTAAAAAAGAAGCTGGTAATGAGGCTTTTGAAAAGGCGAAGGAAGAGGGCGGCCTTGTATCCATGGACGAATACTATCTCTATAATGGGCAGGATTCATATTCCGTCATCATTGGTAAGGGAGAAAAAGGGACTAAAAAAATAGTCTGGCTTCCTAAGGATGAGAAAAAAGAGATAGTAGTCGAAAACTATAAAGATGGTAAATCGAAAAAAGAAATCTTAAGCATTGTTAAAGATAAGCTAAACCCACAAAAAATCATTTCAGTCAAGCTTGGCATGGAAAAGAACGTTCCACTTTGGGAAGTAACGTATCTTGATGAATCAGAGCGTTTTAACTATGATTATTATGATTTTAAAACTGGGGAATGGCTTAAGTATTATCGAAGCATTTAGAATGGAGGATTAATTTAATATGAAATTAGCGAATCGGGTTCAATCATTAACGCCATCTACAACATTGGCCATCACGGCAAAAGCAAAGGAGCTTAAAGCTCAAGGTCTTGATATTATTGGTTTAGGGGCCGGTGAACCCGACTATAATACGCCTAAACATATAATAGAAGCAGCTGTTCAATCCATGAATGAAGGTCAAACTAAATACACGCCATCTGCTGGTCTTCCGAAGCTCAAAGAAGCAATTGCCGCCAAATTAAAGCGTGATCAAGGTTTGGAATACAAGCCTTCTGAAATTTTAGTCGGCTCAGGTGCTAAGCACGCTCTTTACACACTGTTTCAAGCTATTCTGGATGAAGAAGATGAAGTCATTGTACCAATCCCGTATTGGGTAAGTTATCCTGAGCAAATCAAGCTTGCTGACGGAAAGCCAGTTTATGTGGTCGGTACGGAAGAAAATCAATATAAAATAACAAAAGAACAATTAGAACAAGCCATTACCGAGAAAACGAAAGCGGTTATCATCAACTCGCCAAGCAATCCAACGGGTATGCTTTATTCCAGGGAAGAACTGGCGGCTATCGGGGAAGTTTGCCTGGCACATGATATCTTGATCGTATCCGATGAAATTTACGAAAAATTGGTTTATGGAAATGCAACACATACATCCATTGCAGAGATTTCACCTGAATTGAAAAAGCAAACGATCATCATCAATGGTGTTTCTAAATCGCATTCAATGACAGGCTGGAGAATTGGTTATGCAGTCGGCGATGAGTCCATCATTAAAGCAATGACGAACCTTGCTAGCCATAGCACATCGAACCCAACCACAACCGCACAATATGGAGCGATTGCCGCCTATGAAGGTTCCCAGGAGCCCGTAGAAGAAATGCGTCAAGCATTTGAAGGCCGCTTGAATAAAATATATGATAAATTAGTTGAAATCCCAGGGATAAGCTGCATTAAACCACAAGGTGCATTTTACTTGTTCCCGAATGTTACACGCGCAGCTGAATTAACAGGTTACAGCAATGTCGAAGATTTTACGACTGCATTGCTGGAAGAAGCAAAAGTGGCAGTTATTCCAGGTTCAGGTTTTGGTTCACCTGATAACATCAGGCTATCTTATGCGACTTCATTGGATCTTCTTGAAGAAGCTGTTGAAAGAATCCATTCATTCGTTAAATCAAAAATGGCATAATTTTTTAAAAACCTGCAGACTTCCTGGCTAGATGAGGGTCTGCAGGTTTTTTTAGTTGGAAAATATCGAAGCAGTCCATGTTTAGAAGAGGTCATGAAATTTCAAAAGGTACAGGAAAATCATCAAGGAAGTTTATCTGCTTTTAAAATTTGACCGTAGCCTCCAGGCACTCGCTTTCCGCGGACGGTCGGCCCTCGGTGCTTTGCATCTGCGGGGTCTCCCTTGGAAGTGTATTTCCGCAGGAGCTCGAGCACCTGTTCTAATCAACTTTGGTTTGACAGGTAGATAGGACTTCTTTTACCTAAAGTCTTTTTAGTATTAAAGCTTGAGGGATAAGGATGCTATCTTTCGACATATGTGAAAACCGGTGAGAATAAACGGAAATTTGAACGTGCGTAAGGAAACACGAGCCTATCAAGGACACCTTCAAGAAGAAATAAATCAAGATCGTGAAAACAGTGGAAAGAAGCCTTTTCCACCAGATAAATTTATATAGGAAGAAACCAAGGAGTTTAAAGAAAGTTCAACGGATCCTGAGAGTGGCCACTATGTGAAAGATAAAGTCGAACAAACCAGTTTGCCAAATCGTTTCATGCGGCAGCAGACCGCCGCAATGGATTTGTGTTGGGGGCGATAGTCACACCGGGAAAAAGCATGATAATCATATCTTAGAGCATCAAGTTGAAAAAACCAGAAGCTGTTGCCGCAGATGCAGCTTACTAAACACCAGTCGTTGTTCTCTATAACTGGATCAAATCCAATAAAAAATCAAACAGGTTTCGCAAAGAGACCATTCCGAAACCTGTTTGCCTACAAATTAAAGCTCCCTTCATCAAGGAGTTTTTTTGCTTCCAAAGCTAACTGATCATAATTAAGCAATCTAGTTAGATATGAAAAAACACAAATCATATATGATTTTGAATAAAAATGGATTGCAATCATATATGATTTCATATATGATAAAAATATGGAAGATAAAAACAAAAACACCAGTAAAAAGCAAATAGCCTATGAGCACCTTCGTAAATTAATATTGGATGGAACATACGGTTCTGGACAGCGGATCATTATCGATCAAATAGCGAAAGAACTGAGTCTAAGCCCAATTCCAGTCAGGGAAGCGATCAGACAATTGGAATCTGACGGCCTTATTCAATATAAGCCGTATAGTGGCGCAGTGGTTACAAGCATTAATGAGAGCGAATACATAGAAACGCTTTCCGTTTTATCTTTGCTTGAAGGCTATGCAGCTGCCCTCAGTTCTTTAACGATGAATGATCATGATTTTGAAAATCTAATTAATTTAAACAAAGAAATGGAAAAAGCCCTCCATAACTTTGAATTAGAGCTGTTTGGTAAGTTAAACGAATGTTTTCATGCAAAAATTTATGAAAAGTGCGGAAATTCCTTTTTAATTGAGGAAATTAAACAATCGCAACAAAGAATGAATCGAGTCAGAAAGTCCATGTTTACCATGGTGCCACAGCGTGCAGTCCAATCCATTCGTGAACATGAAAGCATCATACAGCTTCTAAAGGAAAAAGCTTCTTTCGAAGAAATTGAATCATTGGTTAGAAAGCATAAGCTGAATGCCATTAGTACATTCAAGCAGAGGGCTGAAACTAATCACGATCAGGCACTTTAATGACCTAGGTTTTGTTTTATAATAGTCGATTTGATTATCTATAAAGACAAAGCCGATTTTTTCACTTTTATTAGTCTGAATATTCAAAATAATTAAAAGGTGGTTGATGAAATGTACGAGGAAATCAAAAGTCGTTTAAGAGGTTCCATCGCTCCGGTGATTACTCCGTTTGATGACAAGATGGAAGTGGATGTAAAAGCAATTGAAAGTTTAGTAAACTGGCATATTGAAAGCGGTTCCCATGGAATCTCGGTATGCGGGACTACCGGTGAACCCAGTTCATTAACGATTGAAGAGCGGGAATTAGTGATGGAAACAGCTATTAAAACAGCAAATGCCCGTGTTCCGGTAGCACCAGGTACTGGTTCTGCCAATCAGAAAGAAACGTTGCATTTGACAAAAAGAGCACAGGAAATGGGTGCGGATGCCGCTTTAGTCATCGTTCCTTACTACAATAAACCGAACCAACAGGCACTTTACAATCATTTTAAGACAGTAGCTGATTCTGTCGACATTCCACTGATCGTTTACAACATACCTGGAAGAACGGCGACAAATCTAGAAGTGAAGACACTGGCTCGTCTTGCTGAAGATTGTAAAAACATCGTTGGTGTAAAGGAATCCAATAAGGATTTCGAACATGTGAACCGTGTCTTACTGAATTGTGGAAGGGATTTTCTCTTATATTCGGGCATCGAATTATTATGTTATCCAATGCTGACAATTGGAGGAGCAGGGCATATTAGTGCTACAGCCAATATCACACCTAAAGAGGTAGCGGAAATTTACAACCTTTGGGTGGAAGGTGATGTTGATAAGGCACTTGATCTCCATTATAAATTAATGCCTTTGAATGATGTTTTGTTTAAAGAAACCAATCCTGGACCATTAAAAGCGGCAATGGGGATGATGGGAAAAATCAATCCCGCATTAAGACCGCCGATGGGCCCGCCTTCGGAACCTTTGGAAAGAGAACTACGTGAAACCCTTCAATCATACGGATTGATTGGCCAAAACATCCAGTCATAATTTATAGATTGGGAAGATTACAGAATCCTAATAATTCATGTTATCTTCCCAAATTACGATTTAAGGAGGATTAATCATGCAAACATTTCCCGTGAAAGATGTTCAGCATTATATCAATGGTCAATTTGTTGAGGGTACCTCAGGAAAAACATTTGTAAATCTAAGCCCTTTTAATAATCAAGCAATCAATCATGTGGCTGAAGGGTTTAAGGAAGATATTGATAAAGCGGTAGCTGCTGCACGAGAAGCATTCGATAACGGTCCATGGAGAAAGATGAAAGTGGAAGAAAGATTGAAATATATTAATAGGATTGCCGATTTAATTGAAGAAAACGCCGAAGAAATTTCCTTTTTGGAATCACTCGATACAGGTTTGCCCATTAGCCAGACAAAAAAACAGGCAGCAAGGGGAGCGGAAAATTTCCGGTTTTATTCTGAAATGGTGAAAAGCAGGCTTATCGGAGAATCGTATCAAGTGGATGACACTTTCATTAATTATACGATTCATAAACCAATAGGTGTGGCGGGATTAATCACGCCTTGGAATGCGCCTTTCATGTTAGAAACTTGGAAGATCGCCCCGGCTTTCGCTACTGGTAATACTTGTGTCCTTAAACCTGCTGAATGGTCTCCCTTGACGGCCAATAAATTGGCTCAGATCATTGATCAATCCGGTTTGCCAAAAGGAGTATTCAATATTGTTCACGGTTTTGGTGAGACGGCGGGGGCATCCATGGTTGCCCATCCTGATGTCCAATTGATTTCCTTTACCGGAGAGACGACGACTGGCGCTGAAATCATAAAAAATGGTGCCGATACGATGAAACGTTTTTCCATGGAACTCGGAGGTAAATCACCAGCGATCATTTTTGAAGATGCCGATCTAGAAAAGGCACTGGATTCAGTGGTATGGGGAATCTATTCATTCAATGGGGAGCGGTGTACGGCTAATTCCAGGTTATTTGTCCATGAATCGATAATGGACCGGTTCGTTGTAGAATTGAAGGAGCGTGTTCATACTATCAAAATTGGAAATCCGATGGACACTGGAACGGAGATCGGGCCGCTTATCCATCGAAACCATTTTGATAATGTCTCCCGTTATCTGAAAATAGCAAAGGATGAAGGAGCAGAAATTGTAAGCGGTATCATACCAAGTGAATTCAAGGAAGGGAATTATATTGCCCCGACGCTGCTCTTGAACTGCACAAACGATATGACTGTAGCACAGGAAGAGATTTTTGGACCAGTCATGGCAGTCATTCCTTTCAAGACGGAAGAGGAAGTACTGAGAATGGCTAACGATGTAAAGTATGGGCTTGCTGCTTATGTATGGACCAATGATATGAAACGTGGTCATAGATTTGCTCAAGCTGTCGATAGTGGGATGGTCTGGGTGAATTCCCAAAATGTAAGGGATCTGAGGATACCATTTGGAGGTTCGAAATATAGTGGGGTAGGACGTGAAGGAGGCCATTATAGCTTTGAGTTCTATACAGAAACCCAAGTTATTCATGTAGCAATTGGAGAACATCACATTCCAAAGTTTGGATCCATAAATCAAAATGCCGTTTCTTCTGCTGAAAAATAATCCGGATTTCATTAAAGAAGGGGAGAACACTATGAATTTTTCCATTATTCGTGTTGCGAGGACGATACTAAATGTAACAGATTTAGACAAATCAAGAGCCTTTTATGTGGATGCTCTAGGTTTTATTGAAACGGAAAGAACAAATGGACACATTTATTTACGCGGTTTAGAGGAAGCGCATCATCATTCGCTAATCCTGCAAAAGGCAGAAAAGCCAAGTGTGGAAGCGATAGGATACAAGGTTGAAAAAGAGGATGACCTAATAGAACTGGAATCATTTTTCAAATCCAAGGGAATGAAAATGCAGTGGATGGAAGCAGGAACACAGCATGCTATAGGAAAATCGCTCCGTGTTCAGGATATTTCGGGCTTGCCGGTGGAATTTTTCTGCAAAATGGATAAAGCCGAGAGATTGCTGCAACGATTCGATTTGTATAGGGGTTCGAGGGTCCAAAGGATCGATCATGTGAATTGCAGTGTTCCAAATGTGCAAAAAGCCTATGATTTTTATGTGAAAGAATTAGGTTTTGTCTGCTCGGAAGATACAGTGGATGAGTCGGGTAATTTATGGGCAACGTGGCTGCATAGAAAACAAACGGTCCATGACCAGGCATTCATGAACGGTGTTGGTCCAAGACTTCATCATGTAGGCTTCTGGCTGCCAGATCCGCTTGCACTTATCCATGCCTGCGATGTGCTGGCCTCTCTCGGGTATGCACAGTCCATCGAACGGGGACCCGGAAGGCATGGTCTATCCAATGCATTCTTCCTGTATTTAAGAGATCCGGATGGTCACAGAATCGAACTTTACAATGGAGATTATTTAACGTCTGACCCAGATAACGAACCGATTCATTGGGATCTGGATGATCCAAGGCGTCAGACATTCTGGGGTGCAAAAGCCCCGGATTCATGGTTTGATGAGGCATCTACTGTCCTTGATATAATATCAGGCGAAGAAGTTCTTCTTGAAGAACCGATCCTGGCAAAAAGTAAACCTGAATTCATCATTTGAAGACCTGATGCGGGGGTGAATCATCGAGCGTCCCGTAAAATTGAACATGGGCACTCAGTGGAAATTGGAAGAGAGAGTGCTCATGGTATGTGTGTTTCCATAACTCCTGTATGGGCAGCTTTATGCCTTTTGATTACCAGTTGCGAAAAAGAACTGCTGGAAGTATAGAAGGTCTGTTTGATGAAGTTATTAATAGAACCTTTCAAGAAGCAGATGAAAGGAAGATGGAATTGGTTATGTACGGCTAAAACAGAACCGTGTGTGATGGCGCTTGGGTTTTTCGACGGCGTTTATCTAGGACATCAACCATTGATTAATCGAGCCAAAAAAATTGCTTTGCAACAAGATTTAAAATTGGCGGTCATGACATTTTTTCCTCACCCAAAGCAAATCATAGGTAGTGATCAAACACCGAAAAAATACATTACTCCGTTAGAACAAAAAGCAAAAATCATACAGGAATTAGGTGTGGAAACCTTGATAGTCGTGAACTTCGATTCCGCATTTGCTAATCTTCCCCCTTCTGAATTTATCCAGGAGTATCTTTGTAGGTTTAAATGCAAACATGCCGTCGCTGGTTTTGATTTTCGATATGGGTATAAAGGGGAAGGAAATATGGAAACGCTGAAAATCGAAGGAAAGCGATTTTTTGAAGTGACGGAAATCGAGAAATTTGAAATTGTACACGAAAAAGTGAGTTCTACGATGCTTAGGAACTTGATTGAGAATGGAAGGTTTGCTGATATCCCGGCATACCTTGGCACATATTTTCAAAGTCACGGGACAATCAATTCCTCCTATTTCCGTTCCAAAAACCATCAAAACGTCCTAGTTACATGATCAGAAGCATTTCTGACACCTCCGCCAGGCGTTTTTTAATCGAGATGCAAAACGACGGAAATGTTTACGAAGGGATTGCCTATCAAACAATGGAGGAATCCAAACAAGAGAGTGGGCATTTACAAATCAATGATTGTCTTCCCTTAGAAGATATGAAGATTCATATCGAGTGGAAAAGTGAAAGCACAAAGAAGTTGAATCAGATGACAGATATGCGGGCCGTCTATTAAGAGAGAGCAGGCCATCAAAAGATATGGTCTGGGGCAGGGCAGCAGTGAGAATATACTGCTGCCCTATCTGTAAGCTTAAGTGCAAATGTGAGGAAGCGAAGAAATAAGGGATCGTGGCTTTAGAACCTCTTCAAGCAGATATATTAAACATGAACCCTTCAGTTTGAATCTTCTTTACTAAGGCTTGCTTTGAGTATGGTCCATTGAAAGGAAGAGTACTGAACTGTTTTCAATTGTGATAATCAAGACTTCTGCTAGGTTACCGCCCTTGGAAAATAAATGTAAAAAGAGGTGTGAAGTGATGGTGCAGATGGAAAAACAAAACCATGAAGAATCGGAACAAACTAATCTATTAGATTATGAAAAGATTGTTGCTTCCAAAGAGTTTCAGCAGATGCTTACCGGTAAAAAGAAGTTTGTCATCTCTTTTACGATTTTTTTTATGGGATATTCCCTGCTTTTGCCCTTCTTAGTTTTTTATACAGATATCCTGGATCACACTTTCATTGGAGACATAACATGGGCGTGGGTATACGGTGTATCGATTACCGTTATGTCTGTATGGGTTTGCAGCATGTATGTAAGGAAATCGGATAAAATCGATAAGCAAATACAAGAAATCATCGAGAAAGAAGGGCTTTGATTTATGAATTGGACAGTGGTAATTCTATTTGCGCTTATGTCGATAGGCACCCTTTTTATAACGTATTACGCTTCCAAAAAAACGAAAACGCCAGGCTCTTTTTATACGGCCGGGGGCGGGTTGACCGCTAGGCAAAATGGACTTGCGTTGGCAGGGGATTTTATGTCGGCTTCCACGTTTTTAGGGTTGATTGGAGCATTTTCCTTAACGGGGTATGATGGTTTTTTCCTGATGTATGGGGCACTTGTTTCATTCCTGGTCGTATTATTCCTGGTGGCTGAACCATTAAGGAACTTAGGGAAATATACATTGGCTGACATGGTGACCACGAGGTTCAAATATAAACAGGTCAGGGGAGTGACCGCTTTTAATACTCTGGTGATATCAGTCATGTACATGCTGGGGCAACTTGTTGCAGCAGGTGCTTTATTCAAATTGCTCTTAGACATCCCGTATAATACATCTGTAATCATCGTAGGGATTGCCATGTTGGTATTTGTTCTATTTGGAGGAATGACGGCGACAAGTTGGGTGCAGATCATTAAAGCCGTCCTGTTAATCGGCGGGGTATTCATATTATTCATGATTGTCATGTGGAAAATGAATTTCAATTTCATCGGGATTTTCACGGATATGAAAACAGCGACACCTATGGGTGCAGATTACCTGAAGGCAGGTATTAAATATGCCAGTGGGTGGGATGCAGCATCCTTGTCACTAGGCCTTATTCTAGGCACAGCAGGTCTGCCTCACATATTAATTCGTTTTTTGACCGTCCCCAATGCTCAAGTGGCAAGAAAATCAGTTGTTTGGGTGATGTGGATCATGGGGACTTTTCACATCATGGTCATTTTTCTTGGATTCGGTGCAGCGAAATTGGTTGGAACATCGAATATCATGGCCGCTAACCCAGCGGGAAACATGGCTGCTCCTCTATTGGCCAAACTTGTGGGCGGCGACATCTTATTCGCCTTTATTGCTGCCGTGTCCTTTGCCACGATACTCGCAGTAGTGGCTGGGATCGTTTTAACAGGTGCTACGGCATTTTCCCATGATTTTTATAACGAAATATTAAAAGAAGGAAAAGCGACGGAAAAACAGCAAATGACCATGGCAAGATGGGCATCCGTTGGTGTGACTGCACTTTCAATCGTTTTATCATTAGGTCTGCAGGAATTCAATGTAGCATTTTTAGCGTCTATTGCCTTTACATTGGCCGCCAGTTCAAATTTGCCAGTCATCCTTCTTACGATCTATTGGAAAAAATTCAATAAAACAGGTGCCATAGTCGGAATGATGACTGGTCTTTTTGGTACACTTATACTCGTAGCATTAAGTCCGAATGTCTGGAACCCAGTACCGGGGTCAACCATTATTACAGGCGACCCCATTTTCCCGTTGAATTCACCCGGAATAGTTTCCATTCCACTTGGCTTTTTGGCATGCTACTTAGGTGCCTTGTTCGGTAACCGTCAAGCTAATATGAAAGCGATCACAAATGATAATTTTAATGAAATCCTCGTAAAGTCCAATACTGGCCATGACGTTAAAGGTGTCGTACGACATTGAATGATGATCGATTTTGTTAACGTCCATGGGAGAAAAAGCAGCCCTTCTGAATAGAGGCTGCTTTTTTTCTTTTTATCCGAGAATCCATCCAGTTTAATAGGGGAGTGATAAATCAAAAAGAAGATTCGGGAAAACTGGGTCACTCATTCAGAAAAGGTTTCTAAAAATTTGACGGCACCTTTGGAAAGATAACGTTCTTCGAGCCAGATTAGTGCGGCTTCCGATTGTACTTCACAATCTATGAATTCGACTATTTTTATACCTTGGGTTGAAAACGATTTGGATGTAGTACGTGGCATGATGGTAGCACCTATTCCTTCTTTCACTAAAGATAGAATCATTGCTGCATCAGGACATTCACAAACAATGGTGGGTTCAAATCCATGTCTGAAGCATTCATCCACTATCAGTTCATAGGTACCTTGACCACTTACCCTATGCAGCAATAATAGAGGGAATTCCTTAATATGTTTAAATTCAATGGAGTCTGGAATATCCCATTCTTTTGGGATGACAAGTACAAAGTCTTCCGGTGGAAGGTTAATCGATGAGAATTGCTTACCGTTAATTGGAAGTCGTACGATGGCTAACTCGATTTCCCGGTTTAGTAAACCTTCCGTCATACGAAACGTATCGCCTTCCATTAACTTGAAGCTTATTTCAGGGTATTTTTCTCTAAACGTTCTCATCCTTTGCGGAATGTAAGAAAAGCAAGTTTTTACTGACCCGATGGATAGAGTGCCCTTTAGCCCTTTACTGACTTCCTTCACTTCCAAAAGTGTTTCTTCAAACTGGTTTAATAGAGCTTCAGCTTTTTTATAAAGGACCTTGCCAGTTTCAGTGAGTTCAAGTTTCTTTCCGTTCCGATCGAAAAGTTTTTCACCGATTTCCATTTCCATTAATTTTAGTTGCTGGCTAAGAGGTGGTTGAGCCATATGTAATTTTTTTGCAGCTTTAGTTACTTGCTCTTCCTGAACAATCGTCACAAAATACTTTAGTTGCCGGAGGTCCATTTTATACACCTCATACATATGATTTACATATACATATTCAATTTTTTAAGTATTTTATATATATTTTAACACATGGTATATTTTGTTAAAGTAATTAATTGAATTTTTCGAATTTATTTGTAAGCGCTTCATTCTTATTGAAACTAAAGGGGGATACAATCATGCCGGTAAAAACAGGTGAAGAATATATTAATAGGGTAGACAAAGCAAAGGCCAATGTATGGATCAATGGAGAGCAAGTACAAGATAAGATCAGTGAACATCCAGCTTTTAAAGGAGTCATGAAAACCCAGGCTGAATTATATGACCTTCAGCATGATTCCACGAAAGAAGACATCATGACTTATACCTCGCCTACTTCCAAAGAACGAGTAGGAACCTCATTCATGCAGCCTCGGACAAAGGAAGACCTCGCAAAAAGAAGAAAAATGATTCAAGAATGGGCAAGACATAATAATGGAATGATGGGAAGGTCCCCTGATTATATCAACAGTGGGATGATGGCGTACGGTTCAGCTGCGGATATGTTCGGAACCCAGGATTCGGCATTTGCAAAAAATATGAAAGATTATTATGAGCTCTGCCGGGAAAAGGATTTGTCATTGACACATACCCTGATTCAACCGCAGGTTAATAGGGGAGTTAGTGCAGCAAAGCTTCCGGACCCTTACATCGCAGCACGGATAGCAGGCAAGAATTCAGAAGGGCTTATTATAAAGGGAGCCAGATTATTGGCCACACAAGGCGGGATTACGGACGAAATCATGGTTTTTCCTTCCACACTGCTTAAGCAATCCGAAGAAGAAAACCCTTATGCATTCGCCTTCTCCATACCTAATAATACACCTGGATTAAAATTCATCTGTCGTGAATCATTCGACTATGGTAAATCACATTTTGATCACCCACTCGGTTCACGATTTGAGGAAATGGATACAATCATCGTTTTTGATGATGTAGTCGTTCCTTGGAATCGCGTGTTTGCATACGGTGATGTCGGCATTTGTAACCAAGCGTATAATGAGAGCAATGCGGTTGTTCATATGACCCATCAGGTGGTATCGAAGAATATCGTTAAAACTGAGTTCATTCTGGGGATTCTGCAACTAATGGTAGAAACCATCAATATTGGGCAATACCAGCATGTTCAGGAGAAAATCTCGGAAGTCATCATAGCGCTTGAAACGGTAAAGGCTTTCATTACAGCTTCGGAGGCAAATGCAAAATTGGATAAATGGGGAATAATGACACCTGATTTCACACCGTTAAACATTGCCCGTAATTATTATCCGAAGATTTACCCTAGGTTCAGTGAAATCATGCAGCTACTTGGAGCCAGTGGATTAATGGCGATACCAAATGAAGCGGATTTCAATTCAGAACTTCGACCGGATTTAGATAAATATCTTCAAGCAGCCAATGGAGGAGCGTATGAAAGGGTTGAATTGTATCGTCTTGCATGGGATGTATGCATGAGTTCATTTGGAACAAGGCAAACGTTGTATGAACGGTTCTTTTTTGGGGATCCGATACGTATGGCAAGCGCTTTATATAACGGCTATGATAAACAGGAATATGTGGATCGTGTCAAGGAGTTCTTAAACCGTTCAGAACATCTTGCTGAAATCAACCAAGCACGGCTGTAGTTTCATATCATTTCATTATTAAAGGCCTTCCTGTTGATCGGGAAGGCCTTTAATATGAAATCGGAAGATCAGGTGTTCATTTATATCTGTTATGGATATTGTTCTTTTTATATGTGCCAAAATCACTGAATTCGGAAAGCTCCATGGAAAGGGCTAGATATCTCTTAGAAAAGAGGGATGCCAAATGGGATTCCATCGTTTCGAAAAGTTTATCACATACTTTGGTTTTATCACTTTCATGGCGTCCAGCGCCAATTTTTAGTATGGCATGAACAAACGCATCATCCTCTGAACCATCGGCGACCCGATAATGCTTCAATTCTATGGCCCGGGAGCGAATGCCGCCAATTGGAAAGATGGAAGGATAGGAGATCAGGACATCATTTATCTTCTTTAACAAGTCGTCAATTTGGATTTCATCTTTTATATTGTCCGTATATTCTATAATGATATGAGGCATGTGATTAATTCCTTCCATTAAGGTGGATTTTTAGGTGCGACGATTCCTGGCCTGAGGTAAAAAGATCATCACCGACAATTGTGCTAATGAGTTTTCCGATCCCCTCAATTTCAGTGGTGATTTCATCGCCTACAGCGGTATCCGCCAATCCTTCCGGTGTGCCGGTCAATATGATATCTCCAGGACTCAAAGTCATGAAGCTGCTGAAATATTCTATTAAATCAGCAATGCTGAAAATCATGTCTTTCGTATTGCCTTCCTGAGTCAATTTTCCGTTGACGTATGTCCTGATGGCAAGATTCGAAGGATTTGGAATATCTTCAGCGTCCACTAGCCATGGGCCAATGGGGGTGCATGTATCGCGATTTTTAACCTTTAAGTTCGGTCTGTAGTAATTCTCGAGATAATCCCTAATTGCAAAATCATTTGCAATTGTGTAGCCACTTACATACATAAGTGCTTCTTCTTTTTTTATGTTTTTCGCCCTTTTACCGATGACGACAGCCAATTCACATTCATAATGCATATAAGCCGCATCAGCAGGCCGTCTTGTCTGACCCCGGTGGCCGATAAAGGTATTGGGACCCTTTAAGAACGCGAGGGGTTCTTCCGGCGCTTTAAAAGCAAGCTCCTTTGCATGGTCTGCATAATTCAAGCCGAGCGCGAACACTGTACGGGGCTCCAAAGGGGGAAGCCAGACAACATCTTGCTCGTCGACAATCCGGCCATCCGTTAATCGGAGCTGTCCATTATATTCACTTGCAAGATGTATGGCACCCGCATAGGCTACTCGAGCTCTCTTCATAAAATCCCCTCCATTGATAGTTTTTCTTCGGGTATGATTGTATTTTCCAAATAACCGATTTCGTCAATTTCTATTCTAATTTGATCATTGGCTTTTGCGAGGGGGGCATTCTCAGGAACTCCAACTAAAAGAACGTCCCCTGAATTCAATGTCATGAAGTCCGTTACATCCTCAATAAGGCGGGAAATGGAGCGAATTAGATTTGAAGTTGAATTTTCTTGCTTTAGCTCTCCATTTATATATACTCGGATTCCTAAAGAATCGGGATTAGATATCGATTCTTTGGATACGACCCAGGGACCGACAGGGCAAAATCCATCACGGGCTTTATGTCGAATGGCAGGTCTGTAAACGCTTTTATGCGGGATACTGATATCATTCGCGATCGTAAAGCCTTCTATATAATCCAATGCATGTTCTTTCTTGACCCTGGTCGCTGTGTTACTGATTACAATACCAAGTGCCGCCCCGATTTCCAATTCAAGTATGCCTTTTGGAAGGGGAACCGGATTTAAAAAAGAAGAAAATGTGTTTCTAGGTTTAATATAAAGAATCGGCCCTTTAGGAGGCTCATTATAAGGAGGGTGGTGAACTTCATCCTTCAATGCCTCCAATGATCCTTTATAGTTTAATAATGTTCCATATACGGTTCCTGAAATAGGGATATCCAACTTTATTTGTGAAACCTCAAATTTTTTTCCATTCATTAAAATATAGCGGTTTGACAATATTTCTATCTCTTCCGAATAATCTGATTTTTGAAGCTTCACTCTTGCTTTTGTCATGGACACTCACCCCTTGAATTTTATTAATCATATATGATATCGTATATGATTTTTTGTATAAGTTCAACATTTTTAGATTATTAAGTATAATTATACAAAAATTGTTAGAAAAAATGTATTCAACAGAAATATGCTTTGATCATTTAGTTAGAATGGAGCTAGCAATTCAATTGAAAAATGTGATTGGGGGATGTTCCGATGATGAATGGTAAAGAGTATTTTGAAAGTTTACGAGATTGAACATTTCAATGAGTGGTTTACGCTATCGGATCAAAAGACTCGAAGAACTTCTTGCCTGCCAGATAAGAAATCCTAAAAGTTCTTTTCAATTATATGCATCATTAGAGACCCTGTTAAAAGCGAAAATGATAACCATTAATGGATAGGGGGCAATCATCTGTTTTAACGCTGCAACGTCAAACTTATATACATATAATGTGATGCTTCTTACAGCATGGGCGGTCCCATATAAGCAAATTCGTTAGTATATATTTAATCTATCAAGCAATGCGGCGAATAAGCTTATTTAAATCATAAAAAGAGAAATATAAAAGGCATGCAGACTTCCACTTCAAGTGATTTATTTGCTTGTAGGGAGGGCTATGGGTATAATAAGTAGAGTAAATTCGATAGTAAGTTAAGCTATTTTTGGAGGGAAATTCCGTGAAAATTACAATAAAAGATGCTAGCAAATTCGTCGATCAAGAAGTTACCATTGGAGGCTGGCTTGCAAGCAAACGTTCCAGTGGAAAAATTGCTTTCCTTCAAATCCGAGATGGCTCTGGTTTCATTCAAGGAGTGGTCGTGAAAGCCGAGGTTGGTGAAGAAATTTTCGCTCGTGCGAAATCGATTTCGCAAGAGACATCCTTGTATATTACAGGTGTCATTCAAAAGGATGAACGCTCACCGTTCGGATTTGAATTACAAGTGAAAGATATTGAAGTCATTCATGAATCATTGGATTATCCCATTACACCAAAAGCACATGGTCCTGAATTCTTAATGGATAACCGTCACCTGTGGCTGCGTTCAAAACGGCAGCATGCTGTCATGAAAATCCGGAATGAAATCATTCGTGCTACATATGAATTCTTTAATGAAGAAGGGTTCGTTAAAGTCGATCCGCCAATTTTAACTGGAAGCGCTCCAGAGGGAACAAGTGAATTGTTCGCGACTAAATACTTTGATGAGGATGCATACCTATCACAAAGTGGTCAGCTCTATATGGAAGCGGCAGCCATGGCACTAGGGAAGGTATTTTCTTTTGGTCCTACTTTCCGGGCAGAAAAATCCAAAACAAGACGCCATTTAATCGAGTTCTGGATGATTGAACCAGAAATGGCCTTCATCGAATTTAAAGAGAATCTCGAGGTTCAGGAACAATTCGTTACCTCCATAATTCAATCTGTATTGAAAAACTGTCAGCTTGAGTTGAATACACTAGGCCGTGACACAACAAAGCTTGAACAAATTAAAGCTCCTTTCCCACGGATTACATATGATGAAGCCATAAAGTTCCTTCATGAACAAGGTTTTGAAGATATCCAATGGGGTGATGATTTTGGAGCGCCGCACGAAACTGCAATAGCTGAAAGTTTTGATAAACCAGTTTTCATCACTCATTATCCAACCAATATCAAACCTTTCTATATGCAGCCAGACCCTGAGAGGGGAGAAGTCGTTCTTTGTGCCGATTTGATTGCTCCAGAAGGGTATGGGGAAATAATTGGCGGTTCAGAGCGGATTCATGATCAGGAATTGCTTGAACAAAGAATCAATGAGCATGGCTTGAGCGAAGAAGCTTACAAATGGTATATGGAATTAAGAAAATACGGTTCTGTACCGCATTCAGGCTTCGGTTTGGGGTTGGAACGTACGGTTGCTTGGATCAGCGGGGTTGAACATGTACGTGAAACCATTCCTTTCCCACGACTATTAAATCGATTATATCCTTGATCTCTTAATGAAACGGTTATCTTGTCATATTTGGCAGATAACCGTTTTTTGTTAAAATTATAAGCTTATTCGGGGAGCCATATTCATGTTATACTTATTCAGAGGTGTCCAAAAACATGAATAAAGAACATTTATATGCGTGGTTTAAGGAAGGAACGATAACGATTCCATCCTTTTTGTTGACTAACTATAAGACAATGGGATTAAACGAACAAGAAATGGTCCTATTATTACAATTGCAAAGCTTTATCGATAAAGGCAATCATTTTCCTGCACCATCCCAACTTTCTGACCGAATGACATTACAGGAAACGGAATGTCTATTCTTAATCCAGCGTTTGATTCAAAGGGGATTTGTGGAAATGGTGGTTGAAGGGAATCAAGAAATCGGTCAGGAAAAATATTCGCTTGATCCCCTTTATGAAAAAATGATGGACTGTTTCTTGAAAACGTTGAAACAGGCAGAGTCAGCTGAGGTGCAAAAAGCTGGGGAGAGCCTTTATACGATTTTTGAGCAGGAGTTCGGCCGCCCCTTATCTCCATTTGAATGTGAGACATTGGCAATGTGGATGGAGGATGATCACCAACCTGAAATCATTAAGTCAGCCCTTAGGGAGTCAGTCATTTCCGGAAAATTGAACTTCCGTTACATTGATCGTATTTTATTCGAGTGGAAAAAGAATGGAATAAAAACCTTGGAACAGGCAAGGGCGCAAGGACAAAAATTTAGAGTCCATCAAAAAAGGGACAGAAAGACAGAAACTGCACAACCATTGAAAGATGTGCCCTTTTATAACTGGCTTGAGCAGTAATGTAAATTGAAGGAGAACGAATATGTTGAATAAAGCTCAAATTCGATATTGTCTGGATACAATGGGTGAATTGTATCCGGATGCCCATTGTGAGCTGAATCACTCCAATCCATTTGAATTGGTGATTGCTGTTGCACTGTCAGCTCAATGTACGGATGTACTAGTCAATAAAGTCACGAAGGATTTATTTCAAAAATATAAAACGCCTGAGGATTACATAAGCGTACCGATAGAAGAGTTGGAAAATGACATTCGCTCAATCGGTTTGTTTCGTAATAAGGCCAAAAATATTCAAAAGTTGTCACGAATGCTGATCGAAGAATACGGTAAGGTGGTTCCCAGGGATCGTGATGAGCTCGTTAATTTGCCTGGTGTTGGCAGAAAGACGGCGAATGTAGTCGTATCCGTTGCGTATGGTGTGCCTGCGATAGCTGTTGATACCCACGTAGAGCGTGTTTCCAAGCGTCTGGGTATATGCCGCTGGAAGGATAGTGTCCTAGAAGTTGAGAAAACGTTAATGGCTAAGATCCCAAAGGATGAATGGTCAGTTTCGCATCACCGTCTCATATTCTTTGGACGCTATCATTGCAAGGCCCAGTCACCAAAATGTGAAACCTGCCCGCTTCTCGAATTATGCCGTGAGGGGCAAAAAAGAATGAAAAGGAAAGAGGCAAAGTGACGCAGTTCATATCCTTAAAAGTGCCTGCAGAATTAGAGCATCCTTTGTTTTACCCTGACAAGGAAACCAACTTAGAGTATGAGCACTATAAAAGATGGAGTGGATCAATTCCATTCGAGTCATTTCCGTATGAGTTACTTTATTATAATAATGTAGAGTCGTATGCCCCTTGGACAAAGGGAGCGGAACATGTAAAGGAGCTACTGGACAAGTGGAAGGAAATTGATTCAGAATGCGGCTTGTTATTTTCTGAACGAAAAGTGAGTCAGACTTCGGGACTCATGAAACAGGGCATCAGTTTATTTCTAACTGCAATCTTCTGGATGCATGGAAGGCCAGTGATATTGAGTGCTTGGCAGCGGCAAATTGAATCCTTGAAAGATATTCCGGTAAACCTGGCTGAAAGGCTTTCCTTTATATTTGCAAGACCTGCTTTTTTCCATTCCTATAGACAGCTTAGTGAGTTGTTCCAGGAGTTAGAAAAACAATATGCGAAGTACTTGATCAAAAATAAGAACAGCAAAAAAAACGTCTAAGCTCTTAGCTTAGACGTTTTTTTAGTCAATCTTTGTTTTCTTTATCCTTGTCTTTATCTTTATCTTTTTCTTTTTCTGGATCAGGGGCAGGGTTAGGGTCAGGAGTTTCACCCGGATTTTCTTCCTCTACCGTTCCAGGGTCAGTGACGGCACCACCGTCTTCCGCATTTTCATCGCCCTTTCCATCGTCAGGGTTGTTTCCATTTCCATTATTATCAGTGTTTCCATTCCCATTGTTGCCATTGTTATTTTTGTCTTCATCTTGATTGCCTTTTTCGCCTTCAGCAGGAGTCTCTTCTGCCGGATCATCGCCTTCGGCCGGATCTTCAATATTTTCGTCCGTAGCCTCTGGGTCTTCCACTTGAGCAGGGATTTCCACAGATGTACTAGCCGGATCACTTTGTTGGCCATCCACTAAGGCAACCACAGAGAAGGTATATTTACTTCCAGGGGTTGGATTTGGGATCGATAAACTAGTATCCTTCGATTTTTTTAACACACTCTGACCGCCGCCATCAACGGACATCAGAACTTCGAATTTTGTATCTCCATCACCTTTAGGATATGACCATGATAGATTGATTTCATTACTTTCTTGATTATAAGAAGCGTTAATGCCAGGTTTGTCGATTTTCTCATATTCTGTCGTCACTTGTGTTGGCTCGTGACCCTTTACATAATATTCATAAGTGATTTTACTGCTTGGTGTATATTCATTGGCTTTAACAGCCGGATTCGAACCTTTTATGACTCCAACCTTTACTACACTGTCCGGTTGATCAAAGTCTTTCGTTGCTTTTGACTGAGCCATATGTTCCATCAAACTCTTAAAGATCGATTTAGGGATCCTTTGAGATGAATCTCCAAGATACTCCATCTTTTTACCTGCTGCATTATCATAACCAGCCCATATCGCGACTGTATAATTGGTTGTATAACCTGCCATCCAGCTATCTTTTACACCGGAAGATGGGATGTTGTTTGCTGCACGCTGTTCTGGCGTGAAATTGGTTGAACCAGTTTTACCGGCTATAGGCAGACTAGGTATGTTCGCTAACCTTCCTGTTCCATAACTTTCATTCAAGACGCTTTTCAACATGTCCGTCACGATGAAAGCTGTGGAATCTTTCATGACTGGTTTCGATTCCGTCTTGTTTTTGATGGTTGTTTTGTCACGTAAAACAATCTTTTTAACACTATGCGGTTCATTATAGATACCATTGTTTCCGAATGCACTGTAAGCACCGGCAAGTTCTAGTGTAGAAACATCCTTACCGCCGCCCAATGCAGCTGATTCGGTGATTTCCTTTTCAAAAGGAATGCCAAGGTCAACGGCAAAATCACGCGCCCTGTCCAGGCCTACCTCTTGAAGCGTTTTTAAAGCTGGAATATTCAATGACCGTGCTAGTGCTTCACGAATGGTAACTGTGCCATAATGGCGTCCTGAAGCATTTTTAAGCGGTGTTCCATTACTATATGAATAGTCCTCGTCTTTAATCTGTTGGTAAGTGGACCAATTTAAATATTCTACAGCAGGACCATAATCCAAAATTGGCTTAATGGTCGAACCAGGGGAACGCTTGGCATCCGTGGCATAATTCCAGCCCCGTTTAACCGTAGTGTTCCTGCCGCCGCCGACAGCTTTAATTTCACCAGATTGTGTGTCAAGTAAGGTGACTCCAGCTTGAAGATCTTTACTTGGATAATTGATGATTTCATCACTGTTCAACATTTTATAGACATATTCTTGGGCATCTTTATCAATAGTCGTTTGGATTTCCAAACCATCGGTAAAGACGTTATAGTCACCCATATCTCCGACTTCTTCAATTACCAAATCGATGAATGCATCATAAGCAGTCGTATCGATTTGACTCTTATCGATTTCTTGAAGTCCCTCTGTTATATCGATGCTTTGTGCATCTTTCATTTCCTTTTCGGTGATATATCCATGTTTATTCATTAAATGTAGGACAATGTCACGGCGTTCTTTCGCACGCTCAGGATATTTATAAGGGTCATAACGGCTTGGGCTTTGCGGTAATCCTACAAGCATGGCCGCTTCGTTTAATTTCAATTCGTTTAGTTCTTTTCCATAATACGTCCGGGAAGCAGTTAAGACCCCGTTAGCACGGTTTGCGAAGAAAATCTTATTCACATACATTTCGAAAATTTCTTCTTTAGTATATTTTCTTTCTAGCTGTATGGAAAGCCACATTTCCTGCACTTTCCTTTTAATGGTCTTATCAGGTGTAAGATAAGAACGTTTGATAACCTGCTGGGTCAAGGTACTGGCACCCTCAGAGCCGAATCCATTTTTAACGTTGGCTATGACGGCACTGCCCAGACGTAATAAGTCCACCCCGTGATGTTTATAAAAACGGGAATCTTCCGTTGCCAGGAAGGCTTCTTCGACAAGATCAGGTATGTCTTCATAATTCACATAATCCCGGTTTTCTGTGCCGACTTCAGCTAGCAATTTACCATTTTCATCGAGTATTTTGGATGTGACGGGATCTTTCAAAAGCTTTTCATCAAGTTTTGGAGCGTCGCTTATAAAGTAAGCCATTGCAGCTCCTCCGGCAACCAAGCCAATTATTCCGATCGTTACGAGTATAAGGAAAATGCGCTTAAGCATATTGGCCGGCTTTTTAGGACCTTTCTTCGGTCCTTTTTTTTGTGTCTGCCCCTGCTTTCGGCGCTCTTCTCTAGTATTATATTTTTCAGCCATTACAGCTAACCTGCCTTTCTAAAAAAACTAAAAATTTTCTGAGATGAGCGAATCTACTACTTTAATATAGTCAATTCTCGGTTGAAAGCCAAGAGTAATCTTTCGTGAACTGCTTTCAACCTCTTGAAGAGTTATAGATTTGCGCCCGCCGTCTTTCATTCTCTTCCAATAATAATTCAGTTGTTCAGAACTCATCAAATATATATCATCCATGACGGAAAAGCGGATGATGACAAATGCAATTCCGTTATGCTGAACGATCTGTTTCATATGTTCAATTTGATGGTCATGAAAATTCTTCAGCGGGAAGGAACTGCTGTTTTTCGTTTCCTTTGCCTCAAAATCAATGTACTTTCCTTTATAAACACCGTTGTAATCAGTGGTCGATGCTTGTTTGAAGTAGGCTTCTTTAATGACTGCGGCACTTCTCTTCGGGTAGTGGACATCGACAATTTGAATAGGTGTCGGTTTTTTATGAATGACGGCAATGCCGTGTGCTAAATAATATTGATTGGTTTCGTTCAAATCGTCTTCCAATGTTTTTCCCCGATTGCTATAACTGACTTTTTTTAGTGGGCCTTCCTTTTCTTCCATAGCCTGCGGTACAAATCTTCGCCCGTTGGGATAATGAAATGCCACTTTTACCCCTCCTTTTTTTCACTTATCTATATTAGCAAAAAAAGAATCCAATATGTGAATAAAAAGAATTGTTTCTTAGAACGATAGGATTTATGTACAACTATATGTCACAATTCATCGCTAAAGAAAGGCGGATGACCCATATATGCGAATGTTTCAAACAGAAAAGCAATTGCTTTTTTCCATAAAAGCCCAAACAGCGAAAGGGAATAGGGATAATATATCAAGAACTAAGGCATATGAACAGTTTTTCAAGATGCATCCTGAAATACAATGGTCTTTTTTGGCAGGAATGGTTTCAAGGAATGCAGGCTGGAATATGTGTGACCTTGAAGGTATTTGGTTCTCCCAGTTGCTTAGCCTTAAATACAGGCATCACTTATTCCTAACATATGAAGAAGCCAATTGGAGAATATTCCAAGATGCTTATCCGCAATTACTTCTCTATCATTATTCGACGAAGTATAGACGTCCTTTGTTTCACTTAGGACATTATTTTTTTATTACTAAATTCATGATGGACGAATGGAATTCTTTTTGGAAACACGGAAATCGCGAAAAACTAGTCACCGCGCTTATAATAAATGAACAAAATATCATTGAAAAACCGGTCATTAAAAAGCAATCTTTCGTTTTCCATTCTTTATTATTTTTCCTGCAGGACTGGATGCACTTTAGCACTGTATTTTTTCCTACCTGCAATGGAAGACTGTACGGCTCGTCCGTTTCTCATTTTAGAAACATCGATGAAAGGATTAAATTGGGGAAAAGGTTGGCTGGACTTTTATTTTCTAAAGATTTGTTTCCGCTCTTTTATGAATTTTCCTGCCGGACTGAGCCAACTGGAGCCAGATATGATTATGAACAATATCGAAAAAAGCCAAGGTACCATGAAACCCCTATGCTCCGGCGAGTTTATCCATTGATTCATCATCAAGCAGGGGAGACGGTACAATGGGATGAGAATAAAAGGATAAAAAAGGATTGGTTTAATGAACCCCGATGGGAAGAAGACCCGCAAATGACCGATTGGTTTGACCATAAACAAAAACAATTGCACAAAGCCGTACTGATTAAAAAATTACTTTTTTGAAAAGAAAAACAAGGAAGGCCTCGTTTAAGCCTTCCTTGTTAATGATGCAAGTGTTTAAGTTTTACGTTGAAGGGCGGTTTTCTCCATCAAGTTTTGGGTTCCCCGTTCCTGCCTTTTTAGTGGGCGGCTTTTGTCGTTTTTCGTATCCTTGCTCTTTGCTTTCATTCGACTGCATAAAATCACCTCCTGTATGTATTTTTGTTTAAAACTCCATTCTTCATTCTGCCATTGTTGTCGAAGGGCATAATAAATTAAGTGAATTGCACTTTCTTTGCCGATTCCCTTCTAGTTTTGTCAGCCTTGAAGGGCTTTCCGATAAAAAAAAGAATAGTACAGGTAAAGAATGGGGAGGGATCAGCATGGTCAATAAAAGTGTCGCAACAGAGGAAATATTGAGGATGATAGCTGAGATCAGTACCAGCCTGGATCGTTTGGAAATTTCATATGGTGAAACTGTTAATACAGTTCGGTGCAAACTATGGGCAGAGCAATATACATTAGTGAATGATGCCCAGGAAGCCATTGAGAAAGCCGAGGAATATTGGGTGAATACTGAAGGTGAAAACCATTCCTTTTCATTCGTTCCGGAGAAATCAATAAGAACGCACAATGTTTTGACTGCTCAGGTATAAGCCGACTGAATTTCCTTTTATAAAAAACTGGATTATAATAAGGGAAACAAATGTACGGAGGAATATATTTTGCAAAAAGAAAAACTACAGCAATTAACGGAACAATTAATACAATATACATCCCAAGCGGATGATATCTATGAAGGTGTACGCGTGGAAGGAAAAGAAAAGGATTTCTTCTCTGAAGTTAAGCCATTTGCAGATAACGTCAGGACCGTATGCATCGAATGGGAAATTGGAATGAAGGAGTGGATGAAAGTAACGGAGTTTAAGCATCTTTTCCCCGAGCAAATCGAACAAACCGCTCATAACCTTTCTGATGTAGCCGTTCAGGCATTTTTTCCAAAAACCAGTTACAAGCGATTTAAAAGTCATGTCCAATCAGTTGAATATATCCTTAATAATGTAAGAGCGGAAATCGATCGGATTTTATCATGAAAAACACCTACACTTTATTTCCTCTTTTTTCATATATTATCAGAACCATGTAATGAAAAAAGAGGAGGGCTCATTGAATATGATGAGATCCGGTTTTAACCAAGTCTCCCCAAATCAAGGACAGTATCCTCAATCGATGCCGGAATATTGGGGAGGGCACCAGCAGCCGATGCACCTTCAGAATCAAAATCATGAACCATTCATGTATCCATATCATCCCCAGAATACAGGGGGCTATATGACGCCATATCATGATCCTTATCAGCAGGCGGCCTATCACCCCTTCCAACAAGTTCAGCAGCAGTCAATGCCTGTGGGAACTTTTCCGGGCAACAGTGTAATGCAGCCAATGCCCCAATATCCGCAAATGCAGCCAATGCAGCCAATGCAGTCCAATCAGCAGCCGCAGCCGCAAGCTTTCAGCCCGTTTGATAACCCGCTACAGCCTGCTAAACGACCACCGCAAAGTCAACAGCAGGCGTATAATCCTTATCCAAAGCAACAGTTCATGCAAAAACCGCAGCCATCAGGAATCAAATCGGTCATGAATCAATTCAAAACACAGGATGGATCAATGGATATAACGAAGATGATGAATACAGCTGGACAAATGATGAATACAGTTTCACAAGTGTCTTCGATGGTCAAAGGAGTAGGGGGCTTCTTCAAAGTTTAGATGGTGAATAAAATAAAAGCAGACTTACAAGTGACCCAGCCACTTTATTAAGTCTGCTTTTAAAATTGCTCAATTGATCTCAATTCGGTTTCCTTTAATTTTTGGTAGGTGAAGCGTAAGGATGCCATCGCGATGCCGTGCGGTTACTTTTGCTTCATCAATCGGTTTTGGAAAGGAAATGGTTCGTGATATGTTACCTACAGAAACTTCCTTTTGAAACATTCCTTGAGTCTTAAGTTGTTTATGCCGTCCATCACGCTTTGCCGTTATCGTTACAGCTTGAGTCAGCACATCAATTGATATTTGGCTGCGTGCAATGCCCGGCAAGGTAGCTGTGAGGATATATTCTGAATTCGTTTCGTGAATATCAACCGGAAAGCTACGTTCTTTAGTCGAACTGAAGAAATCGTCTAGAGATTGCAGCATCCCTTTTGGAGGCCTTTCGGAAAACAGTCGATCCATTTTATTAATAAAATGGGTAAAGGGCTCTATTCGATCTCGATTATTATTTTTTTCAGAAGAGGTCATCTCGGTGCTCCTTCCTAAAAATTCCTTTGCCTATAGGCTATGTGGGGACTGAAGATTTGTGAATGCACGGATGGTTTTAGATATGGACATATAGGGAATAACGTTATGGAAAGAATAGTATAGGAAATGAGGGATATTATGACTGAAAATAGCAAGCTTTCCTACATAGATTACGGGAAAGGAAATAAAACGTTGTTGTTTATCCATGGATTTTGCGGAAGTCATGAATATTGGAGTGACATCATCGCTAAAGTTAAAGATGAATATCGTGTCGTTGCCGTTGATTTGCGAGGCCATGGTGCGAGTGAGGCACTAGGGGCATCTTTTTCGATTGAAGATATGGCTGCGGATATCGCATCATTCTTGGAAGATAGGGAAATCGATCAGGTTTATATGTTTGGTCATTCGCTTGGAGGGTACATCACCTTGGCGTTCGCAGAAAGGTTTCCTGGGAAATTGTCTGGTTTTTCACTCGTTCATTCAACGGCTTTGCCGGACGATGAAGCAGGTAAGGAAGGTCGATTAAAATCCGTCGAGAAAATTAAAAATGATGGAATTCCTGCTTTCATAGACGGACTTGTACCAAAGCTTTTTGCTGATTCAGATGATCCCCACATTGAACATACAAAGGACATCGGTTATAAAACAAGTGAAAGCGGTGCAATCGGATCTTTGAATGCCATGAGGAACAGGACTGATAGAAATCATGTACTCAGAGATACGAAGCTTCCGGTTCTATTGGTTGCAGGTGAACAAGATAAGGTAATACCAGCCGAAAAAACCTTTTCTGTTAAAGGAAGTCATATTAAAGAAGTGATCCTTGAAGGAAGCGGCCATATGGGAATGATGGAGGCTCCAGGCAGACTAGCCGAGGAAATCATTCGCTTTGTCAAATGAATGAACTAAAAAAAGACTGAGCAGGAAACGATGTGTTACCGTTTCCTGCTTTTTTTTTGAAAAGGAAATAGTTTCCCTTTTGCATAGAACGTTCATTCGGTAGAATAGGAAGTATGAGGTGGTTATATGAAACTGCGAAAAAATTTACAAGAGGTCATCAATGACTTAAAAACCAATGAGGATTTTAAAGATAATATCGTACATTGGCAGGTAATTGAAGCAAAAGAGGCAAAACACGTTCCATTTCCCGATCGAATGAATGATAAGATCAAGCAGGCCCTCGAAAAACGAGGGATAAATGGGTTGTATACCCATCAGGCAACTGCATTTGATGCAGCTGTGAGTGGCAATAGCCTTGTAGCAGTCACTCCAACGGCTTCTGGTAAAACATTATGCTATAATTTGCCGGTCCTTCAAAAAATACTTGAAGATGAAAAAACAAGAGCGCTATATATTTTTCCGACAAAAGCACTGAGTTATGATCAAAAAAGCGAATTGAACGAAATGATTCATGAAATGGATGCAGAGATAAATAGTTATACATATGATGGGGACACACCTTCCAACATCCGGCAAAAAATTCGCCAAGCTGGGCATATCGTGATCACCAATCCAGATATGCTTCATTCCGGAATCTTGCCGCATCACACGAAATGGGTCTCTTTATTTGAAAACTTGAAGTATGTGATTATCGATGAACTCCATATTTACCGTGGTGTTTTCGGAAGTCATACGGCAAACGTCATAAGAAGGTTAAAGAGGATCTGCAAGTTTTATGGAAGCGACCCTGTGTTCGTCTGTACTTCTGCTACGATCAATAACCCAAAAGAGCTGGCTATGGAGCTAACGGAAAAAGAAATGGTACTTGTCGATAATAACGGGGCACCAAGTGGGAAAAAACATTTTGTGTTTTACAATCCGCCAATTGTCAACAAACCGTTAAACATTCGAAGGAGTGCCGTTTTGGAGGTCAGGAAGCTTGCAAATCAATTTTTGAAAAATAAAATTCAAACGATCGTTTTTGCTCGAAGCAGGGTTCGTGTAGAAATCCTATTGACCTATTTACAGGAACTTGTGTCAAAGCAATTGGGGCCGAAATCGATCAGGGGTTATCGTGGGGGCTATTTGCCAACACAGCGTAGAGAAATAGAGCAGGGCCTTAGGGATGGATCCATTTATGGTGTTATATCTACGAATGCGCTTGAGTTAGGGGTCGATATTGGCCAGCTCCAGGTTTGCATCATGACAGGTTATCCTGGATCGATATCGAGTGCCTGGCAACAGGCCGGCCGCGCGGGTAGAAGGCATGGAGAAGCCCTTATCATCATGGTCGGCAGTTCTAGTGCCCTTGATCAGTATATTGTACAGCACCCTGATTATTTCTTTACCAGGAATCCAGAAACGGCAAGAATCAATCCTGATAATCTTTTGATAATGGTTGATCATGTAAAATGTGCCGCATATGAGCTGCCGTTTAAAAAAGGCGATACCTTTGGAAAAACAGAGATTTTGGACGTTCTGGAATTTCTTACGGAAGAAAGGGTCTTGCACCAAAATGGGGACAAATGGCATTGGATGAACGATGCATTTCCCGCAAGCAATATCAGTCTTCGTTCTGCGGCACAGGAAAATGTCGTGATCATTGACCAAACCAATGCCCCGAATAATCGGGTAATTGGAGAGATGGATACGTTCAGTGCAATGACCCTTCTGCACGATGAAGCCATTTATTTGCATCAGGGAATACAGTTTCAAGTGGAAGAACTGGATTGGGAAGAAAAGAAAGCATTCGTACGTGAGGTCAATGTGGACTATTATACGGATGCCAACCTAGCTGTTCAGTTGTCTGTATTGGAAGTGGATAAACAGCGCACTTTCGCTTCCACATCAGCAGCCTTTGGTGATGTCGCCATCCGGGCGATGCCTACCATATTCAAAAAAATCAAATTTGAAACGCATGAAAATATTGGATCAGGACCAATCAGTCTGCCAGAAGTTGAACTACATACGAGTTCGGCCATGCTTTCCATGGAGCCTGATATATTTGAATGGGACGAAAATCGGATCGAGCAAGGAATGATTGGTGCCTCCCATGCCCTTAATTACATGATTCCGCTATATGTCATGTGCGATCCACATGATATCCATGTTTATCCTCAGGTTAAGGCCGCGCATAATGAAAAACCAACCATTTTTATCTATGATAGTTATCCAGGAGGCATTGGGTTAAGTGATAAAGTATATGAAAACTCTGAGATCATTCTACTTGAAACCATATCAATGATCGAAAATTGTTCTTGTGATAACGGCTGTCCTTCCTGTATAGGAACGGAATCCGCTACGAAAACGGCCAAGAGTGACGCAAAACAGTTATTGGGTCAATTTTGTCAGGAAAAACGATCATAGGATGCGGGAATTAGGGAGGAGAGGTGTAGTTTATGTCATTAAAAAATAAATTGAACCGTATGAAAACGCATATGAACCTAGAGAAAGTAGAACATCCTTCTCCGGTGGAGGAAAATATCGGGATAGTGAATGAAGATATTCCTTTTCTTGAAAAATGGCTGGAGAACGATACCGTATCCTATCATTTCGATGATGACTATTGTTTCATTAGGGAGGTCCGCTATCCTTTAAATCATAAACATGGACTATATGCCTTTTCTGAATTGAAAAAAATCGTAAACGAATGGAATCAAACTTCATTGGAGCATCCCCTTTCCGCTAGAGGTGTGAATAGTGAGGACCTTTTTTTCTTCGATACGGAAACAACAGGGCTTGGCGGTGGTGCAGGTAATACCATTTTTTTACTTGGTTATGCCTATTTAGAAGGCGAAGAAGTGGTCGTGAAACAACATATCCTGCCTCAGCCCGGCAGTGAAATACCACTTTACCAAAGCTTTCTGGAAAAAATCAATTACGAAACGCTTGTCACCTATAATGGTAAGTCTTTTGATTGGCCTCAGCTAAAAACAAGACATACCCTGATAAAAGAACATGTTCCAAAACTCCCGGAATTCGGACATTTCGATTTGTATCATGCTTCAAGAAGGCTTTGGAGAAACAAATTGGAACGTGTGAAATTATCTGTAGTTGAAACAGACATTCTCGATGTACATAGAGAGGATGATATTCCTGGATATTTGGCACCGATGATTTATTTTGATTTTGTTGAGAGAAAGAACCCGGAAATTTTGTTCGGAATCATGAAACATAATGAGTTGGATATTTTATCATTGATCTCTTTGTATATTCATTTGTCCAGGAAAATTCTCCAATTGGATGGTTATACGGAAGATTCCATGGAAATTGCACGGTGGCTTGCATATCTAGGGAAAAAAGAGGAATCGGTTGAGACATATGAAAAAATATTGACAGCAGGAAATGAGGAAGATCGGATCATTGCTGGCCACGCCTTAGCCTTTCAGAAAAAGAAGGAAAAACAATTCAATGAAGCGCTGGAAATTTGGAAGGAAGTTGCCGTAAAAGGGAATGTACAATTACGGATACAGGCACAGATTGAATGTGCAAAATTATATGAACATCAATTTAAGGACGTCGCCTTTGCTCTAAAATGTTCTTTAATCGCGCATCAAGAGATGATAAGGGAAGAAAGTGGTCTGATTCCGGGGAAAAAACAATTGGAATTGGAAAAGAGGATCCGACGGCTCGAAAAGAAAGAGTTATCTAAGGATATTTTGGTATAAGATAAGGGATTTCGAATGGTCTTTTAGTGCGAAAGGCAAAAAATAAAAAATGTAGATACAAATATTGTAGCCTTCAACTATTATGTGTAAAATGGAAAGAGTTGAGGGTGAAATTTTTCAAGCATTCATTTCATCCCTTTCCATTTAAATTTAAGGTGAAAGCGGAGCGGAGAAATGTATAAAACGACTTTATTTCTATTTTTTGTAGTCCTTTGTTTAACGATTGTTTTATTTACATCATTAAAAGACAGTTTATACTCCTTATTATAGAAAATTATCCTCAGTGCCTTTGAAGGGTTAGCCAAATATAATGTAGTGTACTTATTTACTGACATAAATGGTTTTATACTTATTCTGTATAAATAGGTCATTTCATCAGTACACGTCTCCCGTTTTTTTCATAGTCTGTAATGGTAAGACTAAAACTTATCATGATGAAAGGGGACGTATTATATATGTATTTTCGTAATTGTGGAGGAAATAACCCCAATGTAATGGGAGCATCCAGCAATGTAATGGGAGCATACGGTAACGCACCAGGAGTAATGGGAGCATCAACCGGTAAACACCCCAATAATGTAATGGGGGCGTCAACCGGTAAAAACTCCAACGTAATGGGAGCCTATAGTCCATCTGCTGTGTCTCCAGCGCAATATGGTCCATCTGCTGTGTCTCCAGCACAATATGGTCCATCTGCTGTGTCTCCAGCGCAATATGGTCCAACACAAACATCTCCATCTCAAGTTGCCCCAGCGCAAGTTTCTCCAACACAGCAATATGTCAATACGAATGTATCGAACACAGTGATTCCTGTCGTTCATCCATCACATACTACAAATGTGAATAAACATGTGAACACATTTAAGCATTACTTCCCGCATACTCAATCCGTGGTGAATGAGTGCTTTAATCAACACTTGATTTGTGGAAGGCCGCCGCAAAACCCATGCTGTCCGCCTAGACATTTCGGATATTAAAAAATAAGGGCTTATCAAGCCCTTATTTTCTTACATAATCATGTTAAAAGGGAGATTGGCCAAGTAATGAAGGTTTTGTATATGACGGGCTACAAGGCTTTTGAATTCGGGATATTCAAAAATGACCATGAAGCTGTAAAATATATTAAGAAAGCGATGAAGCAACGTCTTTTACCATTGGTGGAAGATGAACTGGAATGGGTGATTATATCAGGCCAATTGGGTACGGAACTATGGGGTGCCGAAGTGGTGTTTGAATTGAAGGAAGAATATCATCAGCTTAAATTAGGGGTGCTTACTCCATTCTTGAATCAGGAAGAGTCATGGAACGAGACGAACCAAGAGTATTACCGATCCATATTGGCCCGTGCCGATTTTGTAGAGTCCATTTTCAATAAGCCATACGAAGGGCCACAACAACTAAAAATCAAAAATAAATATATGGTCCATAAAAGTGATGCCATGCTCATCATTTTTGAAGCCGAAAAAGAAGGATCAGCCAAATATCCATATTACGAAGCGATGAAAAAGGCGGAAACACAACCATATCCCATCTTTCAGATAAACTTTGATGACCTGCAAATGGCTGCTGAAGAGAGCAGCTGGTCCGAATAATGACAGATAGAAAATAATTATCGATTAAAAGTTGTTTCCAAAGCATATTCATATTATGATGAAATTTAGATAGAGTTTCATGGGAGTACATAGCGGCACTGAAACAATAAGCATAAAAAAGTGTTTCGTTGACAAACCCACGTAGATTTGAAAAAATAATAAAAAGTCGATTGTATTGGCGAAAGTATTGAGGTGAAGTCTTATGCTATCCGATAAGATAAAATTAACGGCTAAAGATATTCTTGAAAAAGATTTTAAAACAGCCATGCGCGGTTATAAACCAGAAGATGTGGATCAATTCCTGGATCTTATCATGAAAGATTATGAAGTGTTTCATCAGGAGATTGAAGATCTTAAACAAGAAAATCTTAAATTGAAAAAACAGGCCGAAGAGAGTACAAAGCGTCCAAGTCAACCTGCTCCCGGTGCCACTCCGGGAACCACTAACTTTGACATCCTTAAACGATTATCCAACTTGGAAAAGCACGTTTTTGGAAACAAGCTGTTTGACTAAGGTTTTGCTTTTAAAAAGGGAAAATGATTTTGGTATTGTGTTTTCATGAAGAATGAAGTATAATCAATAATGTTATGTTAACGTTTGGGTAATTGCTGTTGCATTTTTTGCAGTAGAGGAAAGTCCATGCTCGCACGGACTGAGATGTCCGTAGTGTTCGTGCCTGGCGAAAAAATAAGCTTGGGCAGCAGTCTTTGATTGCTGACGGCTGGGAAAATGCCTAAGTCCTTTTGGATATGGCATGAATACCTATAAAAGTGCCACAGTGACGTAGCCTTTACAGAAATGTAAGGGGTGGAACGAGGTAAACCCCACGAGCGAGAAACCCAAATTAATGGTAGGGGCGCTTTCTTCCTTGGAAATGAACGAGGAGAAGGACAGAAGCTTTGCTTCTGTAGATAGATGATTACCACCGAAGTACGAGACGCGAGTCGCTTGCAGTACTGAGGAACAAAACATGGCTTACAAAACGTTATCATATTCTACCAAAAGCACAACTCTCCTTTTAAAAGGAGAGTTTTTGTTTGTAAAAAAAATTGCAAAAAAGCGGAGCATTCCAAATCATTTATCGTTTTCTAAAACCCTGCTGTGTTACACTAAGGACTTGATGAAGTTCGAATCCCATTCGGATGATTTCTAATTCAAGTGTAGTAGCAGAATTTTCATGTCAACCATTACGTTTTATAAAAAAACGTGAAAATGTTAAGCAATTCCTTCATTCTGGGTATCCTATAATTGGAGGGATTGAAGGTTTGGATATGAAAGGCATGACCTCAAATGTTTCAGTTAATGAATGGGAAGCGTGTTTTAAAGGTATACATAATGAGCTGTGAATAACTATTTTGGATATTTCATTCCTAAACCTTCGCGGCGTTTGGATACATAGAAAAATGAGTGAAGTTTTTTTGGACGGTTGGATGACCCAGTTATAAAAAAATGCTATCATTACAGGCCTAAGACATTTAGACAGGAATCAATGAAGAATTCTAAGCAAACTTAAATGGACGGTAGACTTTTTAAAAGAAGGGGTTTACTTGTCAAAAATCGATACCTATTTCTAAAATGTGTGAATTAGGGAAGGTGCAATTGATTTGGATTAATGGGAAGAAGGTGCAAGACTAATGAAACAATTCGATATTATCGCAACATCCGCAATGGGATTGGAATCGATCGTTGCGAAGGAAGTTAGGGATCTTGGTTACGATTGTGAAGTTGAAAATGGTAAAATCATGTACAAAGGGGACCAATCTGCCATTGCCCGCTCTAATTTATGGCTGCGGAGTGCAGATAGGGTGAAAATTAAAGTAGGTGAATTTAAAGCATATTCTTTTGATGAGCTGTTTGAAAAGACTAAGGCCTTGAATTGGGAAGATTACTTATCGGCTGATGTCGAGTTCCCTGTAAGTGGTAAGTCGGTTAAGTCACAGCTATACAGTGTCCCTGACTGTCAGGCTATCGTGAAAAAGGCAATAGTTGATAGATTGAAAAGCAAATATAAACAAGTATCTTGGTTTGCTGAGACGGGTCCGTTGTTTAAAATTGAAGTATCCATTTTAAAAGATGTAGTGACACTTACGATGGACACTTCAGGTGCAGGTTTGCATAAACGAGGATATCGTACAGGGCAGGGAGAAGCGCCACTAAAAGAGACATTGGCGGCTGCTTTGATTATGCTGACCAATTGGAAACCTGATAAACCTTTCATAGATCCATTTTGTGGGTCTGGAACGATCCCTATCGAGGCTGCCTTAATCGGGCAGAACATTGCACCTGGCTTTAATAGGGAATTTGTTTCCGAAACGTGGTCATGGATGGACAGTAAGGTTTGGGATGAAGCGAGAATTGAAGCTGAAGATTTAGCTGATTATGATCAGTATTTGGACATAACCGGTTGTGACATTGACCATCGAATGGTTGATATATCCAAAGCAAATGGTATTGAAGCAGGTCTCGGTGATCTGATTGAATTCAAACAAATGCAGGTGAGGGATATCTCGACTAGGAAAGAATATGGCGTCATTGTCGGCAATCCGCCTTACGGAGAACGTCTTGGGGAGAAAAAAGCGGTGGAACAGATGTATAGAGAAATGGGCCAAGCCTTTAAGAAGCTTGATACTTGGTCTGTATACATGATTACCTCCAACCCTGACTTTGAACAGCATTACGGTAAGCCCGCAACGAAAAAAAGGAAGCTGTTCAATGGTTTCATCCGTGCTGATCTTTATCAGTATTGGGGAAAACGGCCGCCGAGACAGCCTAGAGGTGAATGAATAGGTAGAATATAACAGAAAATTATGAATAGTCAGGACGTTTTATTCATAATAGGTTCCAGTCTTGCTTATCATTTCCTTTTCTGTTATTCTAATAATGAATTATTTTTGTTCAGATTTAAGGAATACCTTAATATTCAATGAGCAAGGATAGTAATATAATGTGTGGCGAACACACTAGGAGGCAACAAAAATGGAACAAGGTAAAGTAAAATGGTTTAACGCAGAAAAAGGTTTTGGATTCATCGAACGTGAAGGCGGAGATGACGTATTCGTACATTTCTCAGCAATCCAAGGCGAAGGTTTCAAAACACTTGAAGAAGGCCAAGATGTTACATTTGATGTAGAACAAGGTCAACGTGGACCACAAGCATCAAACGTAAACAAAGCTTAATTCAACCCTATATTATTTACAGACAGGCTCTCTTGTGGAGCCTGTCTTTTATTTTACGGATTTGAACAAGCAACATACATAGAATATCTGGTAGAATGGTAAATACCTTGACTATTAAAGTGAAATAAAGGATAATATACTTTTGCCTAGATATATTTTGATACGGATTCGATATACTGATGATAGATAAAAGGGGAGACCATGATGCTTAAAACACTGCCTTTTTCGGTAACAAAGGAAGATTCTTTTTACGATAAGCTTTCAGAATGGATCGGAGATGTTTTTTACGATATTCTTCCCGAAAAAGGATTTGAACTGCGTGACGAACAAATCTTTATGGCTTTTCAGCTGGAAAAAGCCTTTAAAGAAAAGAATGTAAGTTTTGCTGAAGCAGGTGTAGGGACCGGTAAGACGTTGGTTTATTTACTATATGCGATTTGTTATGCGAGATATACAAATAAACCGGCCATTATTTCGTGTGCAGATGAAACGCTGATTGAACAGCTTGTAAAAGAAGAAGGCGACATACAAAAAATTAAGAATGCATTAGGTATTGAAGTGGATGTTCGTCTTGCCAAATATCACGATCAATATGTATGTCTTAAGAAGCTGGAACACGCAGTGAATCATGAAGATTCTGAGGGAATAGATCAGCTCTATGATGAACTTCCGAAGTTCGTTCATGATAATTCATCGATGAATGCCTATACTGCATATGGCGACCGTAAACAGTATCCATATTTGAATGATGAAGACTGGTCTAAAGTGGGCTGGGATCAGCTTCAAAACTGTTTTACTTGTGATAAACGACATCGTTGTGGACAAACCCTATCACGGGACCACTACCGGAAATCAAGCGATTTGATCATCTGTTCACATGACTTCTTCATGGAGCATGTATGGACAAAAGAAAAACGTAAGCGTGAAGGGCAATTACCGTTATTGCCTGAACATAGCTGCGTTGTCTTTGATGAAGGTCATCTATTGGAATTTGCTGCTCAAAAAGCGTTAACCTATAAAGTGGGCGAACAAACTCTTGCTTCTGTTTTAGAGTTGCTTACTGCTAATCAGGTTCGTGAAGAAACGTTATACATCATTGAAGACCTAATTGATATCAATGAAGAGTTTTTTGATTTATTGGACGAAAAAGCTATACATGTCAGCGGATCTAATCGCTATGAAATCCCGATGTCCAAACAAATAACAAGCTTTGCACAAAAGCTTCATAAAAAGGTTGAAGAGTTAGAGGAGAACCTTGTTTTTGAAGCGGAAATGTACACGATCAATGACTACGATTTAAAGGTGACGGAAGAATATTTAGAACAGCTCGGGTACTCTCTTTCACTATTTGTGAAGGATGAACAGGCCGTTTCCTGGTTTGAAGAAAATGAAATGACCAAAACATTGGTCATTATGCCAAGGCTTGTACAAGACATTTTGTCTGAACAGGTATTCTCTAAAAAAATCCCTTACATTTTCTCATCGGCAACATTATCGGATAATAAATCTTTCCAGTACATTGCGGATAGCTTAGGGATAGAAAAGTATGACAGCTTCTCTGTTGAATCACCATTTGACTATGATGAAGTCATGAAAATGAACATGCCGGTCTTTGAAAATGGAGACCAATTGGCAAAACTTCAATATACAATGAAGACAATTGAGGAAAATGAAGGTCGAACGCTTGTGTTATTCCAATCAAAAGAGGAATTGCATTGGTTCAAAGAAAACTGCCCAAAATCATCCTATCCCTTTTATTTTGAAGGAGAAGCGGAAATCAGCGAGCTTGTTAAGAAGTTTCAAGAAGATGAGCAATCTGTACTTTTCTCCTATCATTTATGGGAAGGGCTTGATGTCCCAGGGCCGTCATTACAAAATGTAGTAATACACTCCCTTCCATTCCCACCACGTGATCCGGTGTTCGAGGCGAAACGTAACTCGGTTACCAATGCATTTGAAGAAGTGGATCTTCCATACATGCTCCTTCGTTTGCGTCAGGGAATAGGGCGTTTGATAAGGACAAGCAATGATTCGGGAACCGTACAGATTTTGATAGAAAAGGATCTTTCGGAACAGGTCAAAGAGAAAATTGTTACCATTCTCCCTGTAACGCTTTAATATATTTAATTTGTGAGCCAAGGGAAATCTTCCCTTGGCTCTTATTTAATTTTTTATATGGGGTAGTTCTGAAGTGAAAGATTTTTGTATAATATGGTAAAGTGAAGTTTGGAAGGAGCAGTGAATATGAATATAAAGGGTACAGATTTGATAGAAAAAGAATTTAAAGAATATGTCAAGAAAATCTCTGCTTATAATGAAGCTCTCAATTTAATTTTTTGGGATTTACGTACAGGTTCACCGAAAAAGGGAGTTGAACAGCGTTCAGAAGTAATCGGGGTACTTTCCTCTGAAGTATTTAATATGATCACAAGTAAGGAAATGGAATCTTTCATTACGGAACTTACAATGAAAGAAGCTTCTCTTAGTGAAACGACGAATAAGATGGTTCAAGAGTGTAAAAAAGAATTCGAAAGGAATAAGAAAATCCCTGCTGACGAATTTAAAGAATTCGTCATTTTACAATCCCGCTCTGAAAGTGCATGGGAAGAGGCAAGGGAAAAAGCGGATTTTTCGTTATTTCAACCGTATCTAGAGCAGGTTGTTGCTTATACCCGTAAGTTCGTAGAGTATTGGGGGTACGAAGGTCAGAAATATAATACCCTTCTAGATATGTATGAACCAGACATGACGGTAGAGATACTCGATAAGGTATTCAGTGAACTGCGGGCGAGTATAGTTCCTCTGGTAAAACAAATTGCTAAAAGCGAACACAAGCCTGAAACAGCGTTCCTTTATAATAGATTCCCAAAAGAAAAACAACATCAATTCAATCTTGAAGTTTTAAATCAACTAGGATACGATTTCAAGGCTGGCAGGCTGGATGAAACAGTTCACCCATTTGCAACTGGAATAAATAGGGGCGATGTCCGTGTTACGACCCGTTATGATGAAAATGATTTTAGAGGGGCAATCTTTGGTACGATTCATGAATGCGGACATGCCATTTATGAGCAGAATATCGCTGAGGAATTAACCGGGACACTACTAGATGATGGGACATCGATGGGAATCCATGAATCACAATCATTGTTTTTTGAAAATTTCATTGGACGGAACTATAGCTTCTGGAAAAATAAATTCAACCTTTTAAAAGAATATGCTCCCGAACAATTCAATGATGTGACTTTGGATGAGTTTTACCGGGGCATTAACGAATCAAAACCATCGTTCATCCGTATAGAAGCAGATGAACTTACTTATCCTTTACATATTATGATTCGGTATGAACTGGAAAAGGCCCTCTTTAATGGAGAACTTGAAGTGAAGGATTTACCGGAAGTCTGGAATGCAAAATATAAAGAGTATTTGGGGATAGTACCAGAAAATGATGCTTTGGGTGTATTACAAGATGTACACTGGGCCGATGGAAGCTTTGGTTATTTCCCTTCTTACGCATTGGGATATATGTATGCAGCCCAAATCAAGCAGTCGATGCTTAAAGATTTGCCTGATTTTGATGGACTGCTGGAATCCGGTGATATTGCTCCAATCAGGAAATGGCTAAATGAAAAGATCCATAAATACGGAAAAACAAAAAAGCCTTTAGAGATTTTGAAAGAAACAACAGGGGAAGGCTTGAATGTTCAATACTTAATCGCATATCTTGAAAATAAATATAAAGAAGTTTATAAAATCAAATAATCAAAGAAGGAAGCCGCGGCAAAATTGTCGGGGCTCCTTCTGCTTTAGAAAGCTGAAGAAAGTTAAGTCATTTTTTGTCCTTAAGGACCCTTAGAGCACAGTTTTGCATCTTTTTTTTTTCGATACACTTTAGATAATTCGCCTACTAGTGATAGTGAATATTCTTTTCTTAAACTGGTGAAATATCTCAATTTCCGATTGGTAAATTTCATAATTTTCAAAAAAAACGAATGATTATTTCATATTCAAAGTGAAAGTTCGGTTTTTGTTAAAAATGCCTTTTCAAATGGGGCGAGCATTGTTATAATTCATATATTAATAAAATATTAAGTTTCACTCGTATAATCGCAGGGATATGGCCTGCAAGTTTCTACCGAATTACCGTAAATGATTCGACTATGGGTGAGTAATGGATCTTGTTGCATAATGGACGGTTTTTACCCATTCATTTTTCATTCATGCCCAAGAAATATTGCTTCACTCCAAAAAAGTGCCGCAATGTTTCCTGGGCTTTTTTATTTGCCGGGAAACGATTGCCTGGTTTATGGGTCAATAAACATCCAAGATTGGGAGGAACCTTCATGCAACTTTTAAAGGAAAAAATCTTGTCCGAGGGTCAAGCTTTATCAGAAGACATTTTAAAAGTAGATTCATTCTTAAATCATCAAATGGATCCTATGCTAATGAAAGAAATTGGTAAAGAATTCGTAAAACGTTTCGGACAAAAGGAAATAACGAAAGTGCTGACCATTGAATCTTCAGGCATTGGACCTGGTCTGATGGCTGCGTTGGAATTGGAAGTTCCTCTAATTTTTGCACGTAAACGTAAATCACTTACTTTAACAGATGATTTAGTGACGGCGTCCGTTCATTCTTTTACAAAAAAAGAAACCAATACAATTACGGTTTCCAATAAATATATTGAAGCTGGGGATAAGGTTTTAATCATCGATGACTTCCTTGCGGTCGGACAGGCAGCCCGGGGCTTGGTGGATATCTGTAAGCAGGTTGGAGCAGAAGTGGCGGGAATTGGCATCGTTATTGAAAAAGCATTCCAAAGTGGTGGTAAGGATCTTAGGGAACAAGGGTTTCATGTGGAATCCCTTGCGCGAATTGCAAAGTTGAAATTCGGTGAGATAACATTCGCTGAGGAAAAGGAAGGGGCAACCGTCAATGTCTAATCAATCACCATTGAAAGTTGCTTCCTTAGGATTACAACATGTTCTTGCAATGTACGCAGGCGCAATTGTCATTCCATTGATTGTCGGTGGGGCACTGGGATTGACTGCAGCGCAGTTAACTTATTTAGTATCGATTGATATTTTAATGTGTGGAATAGCAACCTTATTGCAAGTGTGGAAAAATAAATTCTTTGGAATTGGGCTTCCGGTCGTCCTAGGATGCACATTCACAGCAGTTAGCCCGATGATTGCAATTGGTACGCAATATGGTATCAACTCCATTTATGGATCTATTTTGGTGTCGGGATTTATTGTCGTTTTAATTAGTAAATTCTTCGGAAAACTGGCAAAGTTCTTCCCGCCCATTGTCACTGGATCGGTCGTTTTGATTATTGGCATTACGCTCATTCCTGTTGCAATCAACAATCTTGGCGGAGGTCAAGGGGCTGCTGATTTCGGAGACTTGAATAATGTAGCTCTTGGGTTTGGAACTTTATTATTCATCATATTCATGTATAAATTCTCAACGGGATTCGTACGCTCCATTTCTATTTTATTGGGGCTGTTAGTCGGAACTTTGGTAGCTTTCTTCCTTGGAAAAGTGGATTTTAGCTCAGTGGTCAGTGCCACGTGGCTCCACATGCCACATTTCTTCTACTTCGGCACTCCGACATTCCACGTTACACCGATCATTACAATGACCTTGGTGGCGATCGTCAGCTTGGTGGAATCGACTGGTGTTTATTATGCCCTTGGTGAAATTACGGACAAAGAGATTTCAGAAGACGATCTAGCTCGCGGATATCGTTCTGAAGGTCTTGCCATCATGATTGGCGGTTTGTTCAATGCGTTTCCATATACGGCTTTTTCACAAAATGTCGGATTGATTCAATTGTCAGGCATTAAAACAAGGAATGTCATTTATACGACAGCAGGTATCCTTATTTTCATTGGTTTTGTTCCGAAAATTGGTGCATTCACGACCATTATCCCTTCCTCCGTACTTGGCGGTGCAATGGTTGCGATGTTTGGTATGGTCATTGCCGCTGGAATTAAGATGTTGAGCAAAGTGGATTTTGCTTCCCAAGAAAATTTATTGATCATTGCTTGTTCAGTAGGTATGGGCCTTGGGGTAACGGTCGTTCCCGAGGTATTTGCCCAAATTCCCGAAAGTTTTCAAATCTTAACGGAAAACGGTATTGTAGCCGGAAGTTTGACAGCCATTTTCTTGAATATCGTCTTTAACATCGTCCCTATAAAAGGGAAAGTAAAAGAAGAGCGTATAGAGGGACAAAATGTAGCCTAATTAAGAATAGATTCGGTAAACTTGATAGATTCACCTAATAGATGTCCCCTGATCCTCCAATAATTGAGGATAGGGGCATTTTTTTATTTGCCCGGAGATTGATGATTTTTTCATGAAATGGGGTTTTGTCAGATAAAAGGAAACTCTCTTCACTTTTTGAATATATTGATAGTATAAGTTCAGGAAAGTAGTGATAGAGATGGAGAAAAAATATTGTATACATTGTCGGACCATATTAAGTCACGAGTACAGGTGCAGAGTGTGTGGAAAAGAGGAGTTTCAAAATATCATTATTCAAGTACAAAATCAATCCACATTAAAGAAGGAAGAATGAAAGCACCCCCTTACCGATTATTAAGGTAAGGGGGGTTATTATTTATGGCTACATTTCCATCATTAAGATGATATGAATCGTACCTGCCCCATCCATTGAAATGGGTATATGGATTGCTTCGTTAAATCCATACATTTTGGTTTTGCCCACAATGACAGTAGGTGGTGTAATATCCATTATTGTATCCTCTCTAGCTAAAGAGGTGGCGACATTGCCCGCCAGCATATTGCCGAGTTCTGCAGCGAAAGATTCAAGCATTTCTCCTTCTAATGGCATGCCAAACATGCTTTCACCTATCTTGCTCATGCATCCGTTTGTACCTTCAATGATTAATCTTCCACGGATATCCCCTGTCATCCCAATGAGGACGCTAATGGACTCCTGTTCGAAAGGCTGTCTAATGAGGGATGGCTTTTGAATGTCTAAAGAGAAAGGAAGAACGGACTTGACCGCCAGAATGGTTCCGTTTAAAACTTTTGTAATTATAGCGTTGATTTCCAAATTCATTCCCCCGTTTGTATGGTTATGTTCTCTATTTTAACAATAAAATAGGTTTTATTACCTATTTTTCAAGGAAAAAAATTAAAAAAGTTACCAACTTATCAATAAATATAACCATTAAGTTAAAAAGCATAAAAGGGTTTGAGGTGGGTATATTAACCATATCAAGAATAATAAGGGGTGGGTTCATGCCATATTTATTATCTGCATCACATTTAAAGCTCCCATATTTGCTTTCACAGGAAAAAATAATGGAATTTTCGAGAGAAATATTCGGACCTTCATTTAAGAATATTGAAAGATTACTAAAGGCATTTAAGAATGGCCAAGTAGAAAATCGTTATTTTTCAAATGATCTTGATTGGTTTAAAGAGGAGCATACTTTCGCCGATCGGAATGATTTATACATCAAGCAGGCGGTCGAGTTTGGGAAAGAGGCGATAGAAAAATGTCTAGCAAACACAGAATTTTTAAAAAACGAGCTGCAGGCAAATGAACTAGATGCTTTTTTTTATATTTCAAGCACGGGGATGGCTACCCCGACCATCGATGCCAGGATAATGAATGAGCTACCATTTAACCCGCATGTCAAAAGAATTCCGATTTGGGGGCTCGGATGTGCAGGGGGAGCGAGTGGACTATCGCGTGCATTTGAATATTGCAAAGCATACCCGAACGCAAAGGTCATTGTCTTAAGTGTGGAATTATGTAGTTTGACATTTCAACGGAATGATATTTCCAAAAGTAACTTGATTGGAACCTCCCTATTTTCTGATGGAGTAAGCTGTGTTTTGGTTTGCGGTGATGAAGTGCCAGGTGAACAGTTTTCAAGAAAAGGACGTCATTTGAAATTTTTGGATTCCCAATCTACGCTTATGCCGAATTCTTTGGATGTAATGGGGTGGGATGTGAAAGACCAAGGTTTATACGTGGTCTTTTCAAAAGATATCCCTACAATCATCAAAGAGTGGCTTAAACCGAATGTTCAAGACTTTTTAATGGAGAATGGGTTGGAACTCCAGGATATAAAAGATTTCATCGCTCATCCTGGTGGAAAAAAAGTCATTGATGCTTATCACGAAGCTCTGGGATTCGATGAAAGCAAGACGGCGGAATCAATGAGTGTATTGAGGGAATATGGAAATATGTCCTCTGCTACCATATTGTATGTCTTGGAGAGATTCATGCAGCGCGGTGGAAATGAAGGTGAGTTGGGCTTGGCGGCTGCATTGGGTCCTGGATTTTCATCGGAACTTGTGTTAATGAGGTGGAAATGATGATGTTCGCCATTTTCATTATTTTGATTGCCTTACAGCGCATCGTTGAATTATATATTGCCAAACAAAATGAAAAACAGCTGAAAGTGGCCGGAGCCGTAGAATACGGTAAGTCCCATTACAGATGGATGGTACTGATGCACCTAAGTTTTTTTATAGTTCTCATCATTGAAGTGAACGTGTATGAAAGGAATATCGCTGGTCTATGGCCGATTTGGCTGACCCTTTTTCTGATTGCACAGTCAGGAAGGATCTGGGTAATCAGTTCATTGGGGAAACATTGGAATACAAAAATCATAGTGGTTCCTAATGCAGAGGTAGTCATTAAAGGTCCTTATAAATATTTTAAACATCCGAACTATATTATAGTAGCAACCGAAATTATTGTTATTTCCTTATTATTTAGTGCATATTATACAGCAATCATCTTTAGTTTATTGAATGCATGGATGATGGCAGTAAGAATTCCCCTTGAAGAGAAGGCACTAAAAGAACATACGGAATATTCTGTGGTTTTTAAGGGAAAATAATAAAAATTTAAGTTTCTTATTGAAAATGATTATCGTTCGTGATAAGATTCTAAATGAAGATGAAAATTATTCTCAATCACATATCGATAAATTTTTTAATGAACTTTAAAGCTACCCAATATATAAGAGGATGGTGTATGTAATGGTCTGGTTATTCATTATATTGACAATCGCTACATATAGTTTTGTGATGAAACATGTATTAAAAAATATTCAAAAACCTGCAAAGGCAGTAAAAACTTTTAGAGAGTCATCCGTGGAAAGCCAAGCTGCATTTAATCCCACCCCTACAACCAGGTAAACAACCTGGTTTTTTTTGTGCATTCAAGACTCATAACCAAGGTATATTCAAACGATTTGAATCCACCTTGAGTGGTTTTTTGAACATGGCCTGTAAAGATTCATATAGTAAAACTAAAAGCTGACGGTATGAATAATGAACGAAATCGTTTACAATAAGAGTATTAAAATGACGATAGATTAAGGGGTATGGATTCATGATTCAAGAAACATTAAAACAACAGTCTAAATTGGGGATTTTGACTGCCATGTATGAGAAATTTCAATCGGCAGGTGATACAGGCAATGCTGATAAACTGAAACAGTTAATCATGAAAGTGAATAAAGAGGAGTTCATCATTGCTTTTTGCGGGCATTTTTCTGCTGGAAAATCAAGTATGATCAACTTTCTTCTTGATGATCAAGTATTGCCTTCAAGTCCTATTCCAACAAGTGCCAATACGGTTAAAGTCCAAAAAGGTGAAGATTATGCCAAAGTCTTTTATCATAATCAGCCGCCTGTCCTGTTTCCTGCACCTTATGATTTTAAAGAGGTCAAGAAATTTGCCAAGGATGGTGATTCAGTATCGGCAATAACAATAAGTTCCAAGCATTTTTCGCTTCCGGATTCATGTGCGATCATGGATACGCCAGGAATCGATTCGACAGATGATGCACATAGAGTATCTACGGAATCTGCCTTGCATCTTGCAGATGTCGTCTTCTATGTTATGGATTATAATCACGTACAATCAGAAGTGAACTTCCTTTTCACCAAAGAATTGTTAGAGGCTGAAAAACCGACATACTTAATTATTAATATGATTGATAAGCATGATGAGAACGAGCTTAGCTTTCAAGACTTCAAACTCTCCGTTTCTGAAGCATTTTCGAACTGGAATGTATATCCTGATGGGATCTTTTATACGTCTGTAAGAGATTTGAACAATAGCGAAAATGAAATAGAAGTGGTCCGGAAATTTATATATGAAATGGCAGGCAAAGGTCAAAGTGATGGGAAAGATGCCATCATGCAATCGGCTAATGCCCTTGTGGAAAGGCATCTCAGTTGGCTGAAGGAGCAGTATGAAGAGGAACATGCCGATGATTTTGAAGTATTGGCAGAACTTCCTCATGAAGAGCGAATTCACCTGACGAATCAAGTGGACAGCCTATTAAAAGAAAAAAAATCATTAACTGGACGTATAGAGGGTATCAAGGATCAATATGCAGATGCATTAGAAACAATTTTGAAAAGTGCGTACATCATGCCCGCGGCTACACGGGACCTAGGTGAATCTTTCTTGGAGTCGGCACAGCCGGATTTTAAAATGGGATTATTATTTGCCAAGAAAAAAACGGAAGCCGAGCGTGAGATACGTATCAAAGCGTTCTTGTCGGATTTACAAGAAAAGGTGAAAACCCAGCTTGAATGGCATCTTAAGGAGTTAGCGGTTAAAACACTTAATCAAGCGGAAATCCATGATTCAGCACTTGAAAGTAAGGCTCAGTCACTTCAGATAGAGGTAACGGAAGCTTACATAAAAAACTCCTTGAAGCCTCAAGTTGATATTACTGGTGAATACGTCTTAAACTACACGAATGATTTGGCCTCAGCCATCAAAAAGAAAGCCCGTGATATTTCAGAAGAATTTTTGAATAATGTGGTTGCCGTTATGGAAGGAATGGTGGAACAGCAGTCTATATCCATCGATAAGGAGCTTGAAGGTTTTTCTGAATTTGCGGAAGCCCTTAAAGTTACTGCGGCATGGAACGCGGAAATCGAGTTCCAAACGGAACGATTTGAGGCCATTGCCAACCAAACTGAATCATTAGTCGATGAACGCGATATCGATATGCTTTTAACACAATGGAACGAAGAAGAAAAAAATATTACAGTCAAAATCATGAATACCGATGAAGGAAGTACTTCAATGCCCGTCAACGTACACCCTGAGACGGATCACGATAAAGAAAACAAGGAAGCTGTACCATCTGTGACTGTTTCTTCATCGGATGCTCCTGATTTACGCGGCAAGGAAAAGCTGATGGAAACATCAACGAGTTTACAGCAGGCGGCAAAGCTGATTCAACCGTTGAGAGGGTTTCAGTCACTTTACAAGGAATTGACAGATAAGGCAAAACGCTTGGAACAGCAGACTTTCACGGTTGCTCTTTTCGGAGCATTCAGTGCGGGTAAATCTTCCTTTGCCAATGCGTTAATGGGAGAAAGCGTCCTTCCTGTTTCACCTAATCCGACCACTGCTGCAATCAATAAAATCATGTCTTCCGACGCTGAGCATCCACATGGCACAGCAACCGTCAAATTAAAGACAGAAGCAATGTTGCTAGAAGATGTAAGCCTGGCTTTAGCTGCTTTTGATAAATCAGCAAAGACACTGGATGAAGCCCATCATTTAGCAGGGCAAATCATTGAAAAAGCAGGGGAAGTGGATAAAGGGAAAACACATTTATCCTTCCTTAGGGCTTTTCATCAAGGAATGCCCCTGCACAAAAATGATTTAGGAAATGTAGTCACCGTTGATCTTGAAGGGTTTAAACGTTTTGCTGCAGAAGAATCCAAGTCGTGTCTTGTTGATTTGATTGAATTACGTTATGACTGTGAAATGACAAAACAAGGGATGGTGCTTGTTGACACTCCAGGGGCGGATTCGATAAATGCCCGTCATACAGGCGCTGCTTTTGAATATATCAAGAATTCTGACGCCATCCTTTTTGTGACCTATTACAATCATCCATTTTCCCGTGCAGATAGGGAGTTCTTGATACAGCTTGGACGTGTGAAAGATTCTTTCGCCATGGATAAGATGTTCTTTATTGTCAATGCGGTCGATCTTGCACAAACAACTGATGAATTGGACGAAGTGATGGATTATGTTACAGATCAATTGAATGGATTCGGTATCCGTTTTCCAAAACTGTTCCCGCTTACTAGTAAAGGAGCGTTGATGGAAAAACAAACGCCTGGTTCATTTAAGCATTCGTTCCTTCCGAATAGCGGAATTTCAGCATTCCAAAACCAGTTCGATTCTTTCATCGAAAACGATTTAACTGGTCTTGCCATTGAATCAGCTAAAGCGGCTGTAAAAAGAACGGAAGAACTGCTCCGTGATGTGATTACAGCTTCCAAGCAGGATGAAAAAGCGAAACGAAAAGCCCTGGAGTCCCTTTCTGGTGAGGCACAAGCCATTACGGAACTTCTCTCCATCATAAAAGGAGATGCAGAAAAACAACGCTTGAAAAAAGAAATAGATGAATTGACTTTCTATAGCAAACAACGAGTCTTTTTCCGGTTTAATGATTTCTTCAAAGAATCGTTTAATCCAGCCGTTTTAAAGGATGATGGAGGAGATCTGAAAATCGTCCTCAAGCAAGCCCTTAATAACCTATTGGGTGCGGTAGGCTTTGACCTTGCCCAGGAAATGCGGGCGACAGCCTTAAGGACAGAAATGTTCGTAAATAAATTATTGAATGAAAAGCAAAGCGGTTTGCTTTTGCAAATGCAAAAAGTAAGAAAAACACTATCATTACAGCCATATGAACCAAATGATAGGGAGTCCCTTGAATTTACTGGTGCTTTTGACCAATTGGATACGGGGGAATTCAAAAAGGAATTGTCGTTATTTAAAAATCCAAAGTCTTTCTTTGAAAAAAATGAGAAAGTGAAAATGAGTGAAGGACTTCAGAAGCGTCTGGATGAACCTGCCCTAGTGTTCGTGAAAGAGCAGGGTGAACGGATTTTCGATATGTATAAAGATGTACTTGATCAAGAGTTACTGGCGATTCAAGAAGAGTATAAGACGGAAATAGCGGATATCTTTGCAGGTTTACGTGCAGCTTTGGAAGAAAAGGTCGATATACCTTATTATGAAAAAGCAGTAGCGGAATTGGCAAAAATGCATTCGAAATAGTAACAAGGTTCCATTCATGAAAGAAATCCTTATTTCTCGATTGAGATACCTAGAAAAGCAAGAGAATATGACCGTATTGATGGCTGCTGTTACTGGCAGCCATTCTTTTGGTTTCCTATATGTTCATAAAGATAAACAAACATACCTCAGGTTGAGCAGCCCGTTCAAGTGATTCAATGGAAAGCAGGCTTATACGAAGGCTGGGATTTATTTAAATCCTCCAGTCTTACGGTAATAATCCGTTGTGAATTGGTTGATTTAGATTTGATGGATCAAATTGATAACGAGGATGGCACGTATATTTAGGGCTAAACAAAAAGAAGGATGCACAATCAACAAGGAAAGTGAAAAGAATCTTTCGTTATTAGAAGGGAAATCACTTTCCTTAAAGAATGAAATAAATAAGCTGCTTAATCAATATGAAATAGGGGGAAATACAGATGGGGTATATAATGGAAAAAGAAGAACTGTTGCCGTTGGTGAATTCAGTAGATATCAGAATATGTGACTGTCGCTTTAAGCTAGGTTCTCCTGATGTAGGGTATAGTGAATACGAAAAAGACCATATTACCGGTGCAGTTTATTTCGATCTTGAAAAAGACTTATCAGGGGATGTTCAAGAACATGGCGGGAGACATCCTCTTCCTGATCTAAAAACGTTTAAAGATAAACTGGAATCCAAGGGAATATCCAATGATACGATACTTGTTGCTTATGATGGAGGGGAAGGCTCCTTTGCTTCGAGGTTTGTCTGGCTCCTGAGCTATCTCGGACATCAGCAAGTGTATGTACTTAACGGCGGATATCAGGCCTGGAAGGATGCGGGCTACCCGATTGACACGAATCCAAAAGAGTATACTTCAACAGAATATCAAATAGATTTGAATGAAAACGTTTTTGCATCTTATGAAAAAGTGAAGGATTATACAATGAAGAGGCCTGGTGATACCGTATTAATCGATTCAAGGGAATCTAAAAGGTTCGAGGGAATCGAGGAGCCGATTGATAAAAAAGCCGGACATATACCTGGTGCAGTCAATAAGGTGTGGACGAAGGTTCTGGAAAATGGCTATTATAAGAAAAAGGAAGATCTTCAGGCTAATTTCACAGACATCGGCAAGGGTAAAGAAATCATTGTATATTGTGGGTCAGGTGTAACCGCATCTCCCAATTACGTCGCTTTGAAAGAAGCGGGCTTTAAAGATGTTCGAATATATATTGGCAGTTTCAGTGACTGGATTTCCTATGATGATAATCCTATTGACTGATATTGTTTCCAATTAAACGTCCCTTAACAAAGTGGACAGGTATGTTAAAATGGAAGTACATCATGATAGAGGTGATAATGTGTTAATGAAAGAAAATGAGCAGCATCCTTCCTTTATACTTGTCGATGGGATGGCGCTATTATTTAGAGCTTTTTATGCAACGGCAGTTACTGGTCAGTTCATGATTAACTCAAAAGGCATTCCGACTAATGCCGTTCAAGGATTTTTGAAACATATGCTGACGGCGGTGAATCATTTTTCACCTAGTCATGTAGCAGTTTGCTGGGATATGGGCAGCAAAACTTTTCGTAATGAATTATTTGATGGATACAAGGCTAATCGTTCAGAAGCTCCAGTCGAAATGATCCCTCAATTCGACTTGGCGAAAAAAGCGGTTGAAGCGTTTGATATTCCGAACATAGGGCTCTCCGGATTTGAAGCGGATGACTGTATCGGGACGATTGCGAAGGCATCTGCCCAACATAGCCGAGTGGGTATTTTGACAGGCGATCAAGATATGCTCCAGTTAATAGATGAAAACATTTCCGTACTTTTGTTGAAAAAAGGGTATGGTAATTATGAAGTGCATAATCCCGATAGCTTTTTTGAGTGGAAAGGGATCACGCCAAGACAAATGATCGATTTAAAGGCTCTAATGGGTGATACAGCTGATAACTATCCCGGAGTTAAAGGAATTGGGGAGAAGACAGCGTTGAAATTATTGATTCAGTACCAAAGTATTGAAGGGATTCTTGAAAATGTAGCTTCATTGACGAATGGCCAGCGAGCTAAGATTGAAGCCGCCGTCGATATGCTACATTTATCCAGACAACTTGCAGAAATAAAATGTGACGTACCCGTTTCATGTTCTTTGGATGAAGCGGTCTATCAGTATGATCGTGAGAAGGTCAAAAGTCTGGCAAGGGATCATGAATTCAGGGCTTTACTGCGTATGATTTAATATTGGTACAAAGGGAGCTTCCCTTGGGCAGCTCCTCAGACTGTAGACAAACTCGATGAAAATCGAGTTTGCCTACAGTTTTTTTTTGCTTTTATAATTTAATCGTTGATTTTCCTCCAGGCACTCGCTTTCAGCGGGCGGTCCGGGAGCCTCTTCGGCTTGCGCCTGCGGGGTCTCCCGCAGACGCGCTTTTCCCGTAGGAGTCTCGTACCTTCCGTTCCAATCAACTTTGTTTTAATTTTTAAATGATTACATTAGAACAACTGATGCCGACGAACCATTTGGTTAGTAAAATCGAGGCAGCCAGAAAGTTGGAAAACCCTAAGCCTTTGCCACGGATCCAGCTAATAAAATCCCAGCCATTACAAGCTATCTATTGGGAAAAGAATTTACAACGGATTTACCCCACGTGCTCGCACAAAAGAGGGTTTTTTGGGCAAAAAAGACTATATTTACGATTAATATTTTAAGTGTTACCTTTGCCCTTCGTGCTAGATTGTAATGTATTCAATAAAAAAAAGAGGGCTATTGGGAGTGCAAATCTCAAAAAAACAAAAGGAATTTCAAAAAGGGTACGGAATTTTTTATTCCGCCCCCCTTTTGTCTACAAACTGAGGAGCTTCCCAAAGGGAGCTCCTTTAATTTGCAGGGTGAATTTTTTGTCGAAAAATGGATAGTCAAAATCTTTTATTTACGGTAAGATGAAAATAAGGCAAGAATGATGGAGTGATGCAAAAAGTGGGGAAATCAACTGAAGAGTATGTTAGTTTTTTAGAAGGTAAGGGGTTCACTTTCGGTAATGACGCCATTGGTTTTATTTATTTTGGTAAGCGCTACACGGACGCCAGTGATATATTAGTCAATGCAGCAATAGAATTGACTTTGAAGGTTCAGAAGAATTTTGATGGTAGCTTTTATATCTCCTTTTTGGAAAATTTAAAACAAAATGGCATAGAAACACGTAGCGCAGCGGTATTGTTTGCAAAAGAACAGGGGTTGCTTAAATAAATCGGACTTCGTTATTTTGAAGTCCGATTTATTTATTTAGATCTTCAAGAAAACTCCTGTGTTATCGTTTTCTTTTTCTTCGAAGGCAGCTCAGCAAGAATCATCCCCAAGAAAATGAATGCGCATCCGATGATGGAAGCGGTAGTCAATTTTTCCCCAATCAGTATGTATGAGGATAAAGCAGCAAAAACAGGTTCCATTGAAAAGATCAATGCCACTCTTGTAGGCGTCGTATAGGCTTGGAAAAAGGTTTGAGCGAAAAAAGCGAACGCCGTCGCAAGTGCTGCCGTGACAAGTAAAGCAGTCCAGACGTCTTTCTGTAACATGACCTCCGTGCTGAAGATGACAGAATGATTCTCTTTGAAAATCAAGGCTGAAACAAAGGATAATAAAGATACGGTAGAAATCTGTATCAGCGTCAACGGTAAAGCGGGAAGCGTCTTGGCATACCTAGCTGTTGTAATGATCTGCATGGCAAAACTTATTGCGCATAAGAATACCAGTAAATCACCGATGTTCAAATTTGACCTGTCAGCGAAGGTCATTAAATAGAGCCCAACTGTTGCGGCTGCAACACCCAATACTGTATTGCGGGAAAGCCTATGCTTTAAAAGCAACAGAGAAAAAACAGGTACCATGACAACACTTAATCCCGTTATGAAACCCGTCTTCGCTGGTGTTGTATAATTCAATCCGACCGTTTGAAAACCATAACCAAGAAAAAGCCAAACCCCGATATGAATTCCTGCTTTAAAAAGGCCTTTATTCCAAGTCTTTCCCCTATTGCGAAAAGTCAATGAATATGGGATGAGCAATAAAATTAAGGCCATGAAGAAACGGACTGCATTAAATGTGAAGGGGTCAAGAAATGACAAGGCGTTTTGAACCATGACAAAAGTGACACCCCAGATAAATACAACGAATAATAATGAAATATCAGCTGTCTTGTTCATGGACTTCCTCAATCTTATTTAATCGTATCGCTCGCCTAGCCAACTCATCAGCGGACTTGTTTTCGAGATTTGGAATCCATTTCATGAAAAATAACTCAAGCTCGTCGGAAAGGATAAGCGCTCGATCAAGTAATGGGGCGTACTTATTTTTTGCAAATCTTTTTTCAATGGCCTGGTTGATGGCTTGGGAATCAGTCCGAAAAGAAACCACTTGATATTTATTGGCTACACAAATTTCCAGTGCTTTAATTAAAGCATGGTACTCCGCTTCATGGTTTTCCATCATTCCAAGCGGAATGGAATGCCGCTCGACCACTCCGTTATTATTGATGAAAACACCTGCACCGCTCGGACCTGGATTGCCCGCACTGGCACCATCAATATACACTTCAATCATGATGTGCTCCTCCTTTTCGTTTAAGTTGTTAATATGCTATGATTAAAAACTGTTTCATATAAAAATATTAAGATTGAAACATGAGAATTTCAGGCTGATAAGGGAACTATAATTAAAGAAGTGATTCAATTGCTTACATTATATTATAAATGGTATTACGAAAGATAGGTATCAAAATTGTACGACTGTACTGCTTGAATAGTGAGATGATAAGGAGTTGGAAATCTTTGAAGGTAATTATGCAATGGACATATCATGCTTCAAAAAAACCATCCGCCGATTTCGTTTCGGATTGGCTTGATGCCGGTATTGCACTAGTCATTACAGAAGACCTTGAAAAGGCAGGCAGGCTGAAAGAAGTGGAATTCAAGGATGAATTCGATACAACATGGACAAAGAAGGAGTTAAAGAAACTCTTAACGGAAGTTGAGGAAGAACCGCAGGATGTGACGGTTTATTTTGATGGTGGTTATCAAAAAGCAGAAGGGGTGGCGGGAATTGGTGTAGCCATTTACTTTCGTCAAGGTAAAAAGTTTTGGCGTTTACGCACTAATGTAAAACTGGAGCAATTCGAATCCAATAACGAAGCGGAATATGCAGCCTTTCATGAAGCCGTTAGGCAGATGGACGAACTTGGGGTCCATCACCAAAGCTGTGTATTTAAAGGGGATTCGCTTGTTGTATTAAATCAACTTTCCGGTGAATGGCCCTGTATGGAAGAAAACTTAAATAAATGGCTGGACCGAATAGAAGCGAAACTGGATAAGTTAAAGATCATCCCGGTCTACAAGCCAATTTCACGCAAAGAGAATCAGGAGGCAGATCGCCTGGCCACTCTAGCGTTACAGGGAAAAGCCATTTTCAGCAAATCAGAAATAGCTGAGTCAAAGGAGCCATATCAACAATGAACAGGAAAAGAATATATGAAGAAGTAGAAGATGTACTCGCTTCATTTTGCCAAGATTGTTTTTTACGAAAACATTTTCGAAAAGAGAAGGGGCGTTCTTATGCCCACCAGTTCTGTATATCAGAATGTACAGTTGGTGAGAAGTTAAAACAGCTAGGCAATGAACTTAGCGACCGCTCGTAAATATATAAAACTGTTTATATAAATACACGACTGTATGAAGGATATGGTATTATAGGTAAAAAATAGAGAAAAGTGTGAGGGCGCTGAAGAATAGAAAAGGGAAGCTGAATAGTAAATGGATTTCACCTCTTACGATCCCTGAAATTGATTTCATATTGAAAAAAATGAATAAAGGGAAAGAAAGTGAACCCGCTTTAACTGAATATCATGTGCAACCTAAAGTGAAAATCCATAAAAGAATCAACGAAGCTTCTGTTCAAATCAAAAAAATCTTATCCGATATTCGTAATGAAGGAAACATACAGCAGAAATCGGTTGAAGTAATTAAGTCGAAAATTGCACCTGTCATTGCGGAGACTGCAAAGAATCCGGATATTTATTACCTTTTCGAAGAGATGCAAACAAAGAACGAGTACACTTATAACCATAATATCGGGGTCGGGATCATTGCCACTTATCTAGGGATGAAGCTTGGATTATCGAAAGAAAGCCTTTCCGAACTGACATTGGCCGCCACTCTGCATGACGTGGGCAAAACAAGGATTCCCGAGAGTATATTGGAAAAACCGGGGAAATTGACAGCGACAGAATATGAAGAAATGAAGCGCCATACCATTTATGGGTATGAGTTACTTAAAAATATCCCTGACATTCCGCCATCAATTGCATTATCGGCCCTTCAGCACCATGAACGGGAAGATGGGCAAGGCTATCCACTTAGACTGAAGGGGAATGATATTCATCATCATTCGAAAATCGTGGCAATAGCTGATGTATTCCATGCAATGTCATCAAATCGTGTCTATCATCAGGCAATGCCATTTTATAGGGTGATCGAGCAAATGAACCGTGATATGTTCGGTAAATTCAATCCTGAAATCTTGCTGGCGTTTGTAAACCAATTAATGTCCACCCTGGTTGGAAAAGAAGTCATGCTTACTAATGAACGACTCGGGACGATCATTATGATCAATCCATACGATCCCCTTAAAGTTTTAATGAAAACAAGTACAGGGATCATAGATTTACGAATGGAAAAGGAAATGCAGATCGAACGAATCATAGGTTAAAAAAAAGCCCGATTATAAGAAATCGGGCTCTTGGTCATTATGCTTTACCGAATCGAAATAGGCTTTGAGCATCACTTTATTTTCGCTGAAGTCTGCAATCGTATATTGGTCAAGGACCTGTAGAAAAGCGTCCAAGGCATTATTCAGGACAAATTTCAAAGAACAAACAGGAGAAATCACACAATTATCGTGATCTTTAAAGCATTCCACTAAATAAAAATCCTCCTCGGTCTTCCGTACCAGTTCACCTACATTTATTTCAGCGGGTGATTTTGCAAGCCGGAAACCGCCATTTCTTCCACGTATCGTCTCTATATATCCTAATTTCCCCAGATTATGAACAATCTTCATCAAATGATTTTTAGATAGTTGATAAACCTCTGAAATTTCTTTTATATTGGATAATTTGCTTTGGTCGTGGGAAGCTAGGTAAATCAACACTCTAAGTGAGTAATCGGAATAACTCGTCAACCTCATGTTTTATCGCCTCACATTCTATCCCCATTTGACTATATCATAAATGTGAACATTTTATAAACATGAAAACTTATTATTTGAAAAGATGTATTAGAAATATTGCTTTAAATGCAAATTCGCTTTAATATAAACATGTATTTAAAATACTTGTTAATGAAGAGAGGTATATCTATGCTATCCCAGAAAACGATCGATATTATCAAATCCACTGTACCTGTTTTAGAAGTACATGGTACAACTATAACAACTGTATTCTACAAAAATCTTTTCGAAGCACATCCTGAATTATTAAATATTTTCAATCACGCCAATCAGAAAAAAGGGCGCCAGCAAACTGCACTTTCCAACACGGTTTTGGCTGCAGCTAAACATATAGATCAACTTGAAACGATTTTACCTGTCGTGAAGCAAATAGCACAAAAACACAGAAGTCTCGCAGTTAAACCGGAACATTATCCCATTGTAGGACAATATCTATTAGGTGCTATCAAGGAAGTATTACAAGATGCAGCTACAGAAGAAATCCTCCAAGCTTGGGGAGAGGCCTATGGAGTCATTGCCGATGTATTCATTAGCATCGAAAAGGAAATGTACGACCAAGCTTCCAATCAGGTCGGTGGTTGGTCGGATTTCAAACCATTCACTGTGGTTGAAAAAGTACGAGAAAGTGATGTAATCACTTCCTTTTATTTAAAGTCATCAAATGGAGAGGAGGTTCCATCATTTCTTCCTGGACAATATATCACCGTTCGTATCGAGATACCAGGTGAACGCTATTTATTCAACCGTCAATATAGTTTGTCCGATGTACCAGGAAAAGATTACTTCCGGATTTCCGTTAAAAAAGAAAAGCCGGGAACCTCTCCTGATGGTAGGGTCTCTAACTACTTGCATGAATCCATTCAGATGGGCGACAGTATAGACGTAACGGCTCCTGCGGGTGATTTCACGATCGATTTGGAAAAACGAACACCTGCAGTATTCTTGAGCGGAGGCGTTGGCATAACACCTTTCATGAGTATGGTCCATGCCGTAGCTGAACAAAAACCTGATCGTGATGTCCAATTCATTCATGCGTCTGATAATGGTAATTTACAGCCGTTTAGAATGGAACTAATGGATCTCAAACACAAGCTTGCCAGCTATCAATTATCCTTTGTTTTTAAAAATCCGAGTGAGGATGATAAGAACATGCCGAATTTTGAGAAGGAAGGGTATATCGATAAGGAATTATTGAGCCGTCATGTAAAACCTGAAGCTGATTATTATGTGTGTGGTCCTGTTCCTTTCATGAAAGCCATCATCACTTACCTAAAAGAGTTAGGGATCGACTCGGATAAAATTCACTATGAGTTCTTTGGACCGGCCATAGCTTTATAAGGTTCATTCATCGTAGGAATGTTATTGACATCAAGAAGATAATTTAGCATACTATATTAAAACCATGAACGTTGAGAGAAGATTAGTATGCGAGAATTACTGTGACAGAGAGCGGCGTCAATTGCTGGAAGACCCGCGACAGGAAAGCGCAGAACCTGCTTCTTGAGTCCTATGCAAAACATAGGCGCAGATCCTGGCGTTATCAGGCAAAGTGGAATGCATCAACTTGCATTCAATGAAGGTGGTACCACGGAGAGAAGCCCTTTTCGTCCTTATTTCAAGGATGAAAAGGGCTTTTTTTCATGTCTATGCTATTTATTGGAGGAAAAATCGATGGAAAAGAAGCGCATCGTTGTAAAGATAGGAAGTAGTTCTTTAACGAATACACAAGGTGAAATCGACCAAGACAAATTTTCCGATCATATCCAGGCTGTGGCAGCATTAAGGAAAGCGGGACATGAAGTGGTCCTTGTTTCATCAGGTGCGGTAGCGACAGGTTTTCGCAAGCTGGGATATCCTACGAGACCTGTCACTCTTAAAGGGAAGCAAGCGGCTGCAGCTGTAGGACAAAGCCTATTAATACAGTCATATATGGAACAATTAGGGCACTTTGGAATCGTTCCAGCGCAGATTTTATTGACACGGAAAGATTTCTCGAAAAAAGATCGATATAAAAATGCATATGCAACATTAATGGAATTGCTTGAACGCGGCATACTTCCGATTATTAATGAAAACGATACGGTATCGGTCGAAGAGTTGACATTCGGTGACAATGATATGCTTTCAGCCCTAGTGAGCGGGTTGGTTCACGCTAACCATTTGATCATTTTAACGGATATTAATGGGCTTTATGATTCCAATCCCCAAACAAATCCAAGTGCCAAACGGTTGGATAAGCTTTCCGAAGTTACGGCGGATTTATTGCAAATGGCCGAAGGAGCTGGTTCCAGTGTTGGTACAGGTGGAATGAAATCGAAGCTGATTGCAGCTCAAACAGCACTGTCTCTGGGAGTGAAAGTATTTATCGGATCTGGTGCAGGGAGTGAAAAACTTCTTACGATCCTGGAGGGCAATGGTGATGGCACCTATATCGGCAATGATGTCTTGACGACTGTAACGAAAAACAAACAGTGGATCTCCCTTCATTCACAAGTATCCGGGAAAATATTCATTGATGAAGGTGCTGAAAAGGCTTTAGTTTCAAATGGCAGCAGTCTATTACCGGCTGGGATTTATGAAATTAAAGGTGTTTTCAGCAAGGGGGATGTCGTCGAGGTCTATGGTGCAAATGGATTATTGGGACGGGGGGAGGTTCTTTATTCTGACGAACAATTAAAACAGGCTATGGGCAAACGGACAACCGAGCTTGTGTTCACATCCATAGAGGTCATCCACCGCGATAAATGGGTGAAAGCATAGGGAAAGATCAATTTTAGCGAAGGAAAAGGGGGCAATTTGAAAATGAGTGAAGTGATTGCGAAAGGAAAGGCAGCGAAAGCAGCCAGTTATCAGCTAATCGGATTGACAACGGAAAAGAAGAATGAAGCACTTGAGAAAATTGCCAATCAACTTATTATCGATAAAGATTTTTTGATAAAAGAAAACCAAAAGGATCTGGAAGATGGCAGGAAAAAAGGCTTCAGTGAGTCTACATTGGATCGAATTATGTTAAATGGTAACCGTATAGATGACATGGCTGCGGCCATTATGCTTTTAATCGATTTAAATGATCCAATTGGGGAACAATTGGAGACGATCGAAAAAGAGAATGGTTTATTAATTAAAAAGTTACGGGTGCCGATCGGTGTAATCGGGATGATTTATGAAGCAAGGCCGAACGTGACCATCGATGCAGCTACATTATCCTTGAAAACGGGGAATGCAGTGCTTTTAAGGGGCAGCTCGTCAGCCAAGAACTCGAATATGGCCCTAGTCTCCTCCATTCATAAAGCATTAGGGTATACGGAAATCCCTGTGGAAGCTGTTCAGTTGATCGAGGATACGAGCCGTGAAACCGCTAAGGAACTTTTTCATCTTAATGAGTATTTAGATGTTTTGATTCCCCGCGGTGGAAAGAATTTAATTGAAACGGTCATTAAGGAGTCCACTGTTCCCGTCCTCGAAACGGGGGCAGGTAATTGTCATATTTTCATCGATCAAACGGCAGATATCACCATGGTCGAGAAGATTGTATTGAACGGTAAAACACAGCGGCCTTCGGTATGCAATGCAATTGAGAGTCTTTTAATACACGAAAAATGGTTTGAAGAAAATGGAAAACGGATTTTGGAAATCCTCGACGAAAAGGGTATTGAAGTTTACGGAGACAAAGCAGTTTGTAACGCTTTTCCGAAAGCGAAAACGGCTACGGAGGAAGATTGGTCAACTGAATACCTAGCATTGAAAATCAGCGTGAAAGTGGTAAACGGTGTATCGGATGCCATTGAACACATTAACCAATACGGTACGAAACATTCCGAAGCAATCCTAACAGAAGATGAACAAAACGCTTCCTTATTTTTAACTAAAGTAGATGCAGCAGCAGTTTATCACAATGCTTCCACTCGCTTTACAGACGGTTTTGAATTCGGTTATGGAGCAGAAATCGGCATATCCACGCAAAAGCTTCATGCACGTGGACCAATGGGTTTACCTGCCTTAACATCGAGCAAGTATTTCATTTATGGCCAGGGGCAAATCCGGGAGTGACATTCATTTTTGCATAGAAGGTTATTAAAACTCAATTAAGGGTATTGTATAGTACATTACTTTTAAAGGAGCAGATACTCATGGACAAGAGGTTTATAGCAATATATGAAAATGAAAATGAAGCGATTTCGGCAGTCGGAAATTTAAAGGAACGAGGATATACCTCCGATCAAATATCAGTAGTAGCAAAAAACATTGATAACTTACCAAATGAAGCTGAGGAAGTCAGCCCAGCAAAGACTGATGGATTGGTAGCTGGGGCAGCAGCTGGAGGAGCTGTCGGATTGACAGGCCTACTTATTGGAATGAGTGCATTAGCCGTACCGGGAATTGGTCCGATTTTGGCAGCAGGCCCGATTTTCGCCACGTTTGGCGGAGCGGCAGCCGGTGCAGCATCAGGAGCAGGCGGATTGAGGAAGCCATTATTGGATATTGGACTGAAGGAAGCGGAAGTCGATAAATATGTGGAAGACATCAAGTCCGGGAAAGTTCTTGTCATTGCCGATCCTTTATTAGTTCGTAAGTAAAAACCGCCAAGAAAGAACAATTTACGAAGATTGACAACAAACCCTGTCCTCAAATACCCAATATGTGTTTATTGAATAACCCCGTTCAGGATTACTTGAACGGGGTTTAGAATTTTATTGTCTGTCACTAAAAAATCAAAAGGATTTCCCCATTTGTATGAAGAATATAAGGAATATGTACTATTAGTGTGAAAGGAATGAAACTTATGGAAAATAAAATAGGTGATGAATAACATGATATACCAGTAATTTGTTTTTATACTGAAGTTCATGTTACATGCGTATTCTAACGATGCAGATCAGAGGAACATAAACATTCGAAGAAAAAGGTTAGTGGCGTTTGAATGTGACCACCCATACCCTTTAAAAAGGTGACTAATGTTTTTGGATCATTATAAAAACATTCGAAAAAACCCACGATAACAGGGTTTTTTATTTTTCAAAAGAGATTTTTCAAAAATGAAATATCTAAGTAAATGGCGGACGATTAATTTTTTAGGAATGTGTCAATTGGTAATTAGGATAGTAAGCCATATACTTTTCATAATGATCGAAAATTTTTGCTTGCCATTCTTAGCTATCTCAATTATATCAAGTCCTTGTTTGATGCCAGTGGATTATATATCCAATAAACCTATATGATTTTGAGGTGTGTGCTTTGATAAAAATTAAACTCGTTGTTCCTCGAAAAGGGTATATAACGGATGCTTTTGAAAGATTTGAGGAATTCAACCAATTGGAAGAAGCGGAAAATAATGATGATGGTTCAGTGAAGTTTGCGTTAGAGGAGGTAGTTGTGGATGCTGATCAGATTGTGAAGCTGAAGCTTGATGCTGATGTAGTCATCTCGCGGGGATTAATTACGAAGCTTTTAAAAGAATGCAATGAATTAATTCCTATCGTTGATATACCTGTACAAGGTATAGATCTCATTCGTTGTCTGTATGATTGCAAGGCACGTTTTGGCAGTAAAAAAGTGGCCGTTATTGGAGCGTTAAATATGATATATGGCGTGGAAAACCTTTCTGATATCGTTGATTTGCCAATTCAGTCCTATATATTAAATGATATCGAGTCCTCCGCCAGTTTAGTAGATTTAGCGGTCAGTGATGGCTGTGAGGTGGTGCTAAGTGGTTTAAGTACCTGTAAATATGCTGAAGAGATAGGATTGGGAGCCATTCTCGTTAATACTGGAAAGGAATCATTCCGGCAGGCGTTGATCGAGGCGAAAAGAGTAGCTCTTGTCAGTAGAAGGGAACAGGAGAAGACCAAGCGCTATCAAACGATTCTTAATTATGCCTATGAAGGGGTTATTGCTATAGATTTAAAAGGGCAAATATCTGTATTTAATACGGCGGCACAGGAGATATTATCCATTTCCAAGGGGAGCTTAATTGGAAATTCTATAAACGAAATAATAAAGCATGGAAAATTTCGTGATATGCTGTTAAGTAACGATGAATACGAAAAAGATATTGTTGCTTACCAATCTATTCAATTATCGGTAAAAAAAGTTGGAATATTTTTAAAAGGTAAAAAAGTGGGGGATATGGTTGCCTTTCAAGATGTTACACGCATTCAGGAGATGGAAGGGAAATTCTATCGGAAGTTACATTTACGCGGACATGTGGCTAAGTACACATTTGATGATATATTGTATCGGGGTCCCGAAATTAAGCGGACGATTGAAACAGCTCAACATTATAGTGAAGTAGATTCAAACATACTTATAATTGGAGAAACGGGAACGGGCAAGGAAATATTTGCCCAAAGCATACATAATCATAGCAGCCGGAAAAATAAACCGTTTGTGGCCATTAATTGTGCGGCGCTTCCCGAAAATTTATTGGAAAGTGAGCTCTTCGGATATGCAGAAGGAGCATTCACGGGGGCTATGAAAGGCGGAAAGCAAGGGTTTTTTGAACTTGCTCATAGAGGTACCATCTTTTTGGATGAAATAGGAGAAATCTCCCCAAAAATGCAGAGCCGCCTGCTTCGTGTCCTGCAAGAGCGGGAAATTATGCGCATTGGCGATGATAAGGTAATTCCGGTTGATGTGAGAATTGTGTCGGCAACGAACAAAGACCTCATGCAAATGGTCAAAAGTAATGACTTTCGCGAGGATCTGTATTATCGCTTGAGTGTACTGGACCTTGTATTGCCTCCACTTCGGGAACGCAGGGAGGATATTCCGTTATTGGTGAATGCTTTTATTCAGAAAGGTCACTCGGATCAAAAACAAATTAAGATTACGGATGCTGCCAAGAAAAAACTGAGTGAAGAGAACTGGGAAGGGAATATTCGCCAATTGCAAAATTTTTGTGAGCGATTAAGCGTTCTGTATAAAGACAAGTTAATTGATGTGTACGATATCGAAATGTTTTTTCCGAATAAGAGTAAAAAGAAAATAGTGTTGAAACGAGAGGAAGAAAGCGGGATGACGCCTGGAATACATTTATCCGAGCGTGAAAGAATTGTTCAAACGTTAATAAGGGTTAATTATAATAAGGGAAAAGCTGCCTCTGAGTTAGGGATGAGTCGCACGACTTTATGGAGAAAGATGAAAAATTTACATATTGAAACAAATTGAAACATAATGAAACAAATTAATTCGTTTTGAAACAATGTGTTAACTTTATTTATGTCTTGATTAAGAACGAAAAGGCTTGTTTCATGGATAATACTGATGTTTTTTATGTTGGCACAATTATTGTATATATACAAAGGAGTAGGAAAGTTTTTTTCCTTCCAGGTTAACAAGAAAGGGTGGTGGACATGTGAGTCATTTAGTGTATATTCCTCAAGATATTGAGAAAGAGGGCAAAAGTTATTTAGTAGAAAGAGGCTATAAGATTAAAGTAGGGTCTGACCTGGCGCAAGAAATTCTTATCGAAGAAATCAAGGATTGTGATGCAGTATTAACGAGATCTACGGCTGTATTAAATAAAGATGTTATTCAAGCAGCTGAAAACCTCAAAGTAATCGCTAAGTATGGAGTGGGCTTGGACAATATTGATATCGAAACAGCTACAAAGCGTGGAATTTATGTAACAAATACGCCAGAGGCAAATGCGAATGCTGTAGCTGAACATGTAATGGCATTGATTTTATCATTGTCCAAAAACTTAAACTTGGCTGATAAAGAGCTGCGCAGTGGGAATTTTGCTATCCGTAATCAAATTTTTGGCATGGACTTGGAAGGCAAGACGTTGGGGATTATTGGACTAGGTAGAATCGGCAGAATACTGGCCAAAAAGGCCTCGAATGGCTTCGATATGAAAGTAATTGGCTACGACCCCTATGTTACAGCCGGCATGAACTCGGAATTAGAGATAGTAACAGATTTAGAATGGTTATTCAGAAACTCTGATGTTATAAGTCTGCATCTGCCGTTAACGAAAACCACAAAGGGTATAATAGGAAGCCGTGAGTTTACCTGGATGAAACCTTCTTCCTATTTTGTAAACGCTTCCAGGGGCGGTGTAGTGAAGGAAAGTGATTTAGTACATGCTTTGCAAGCGGGCGAAATTGCCGGCGCTGGAATAGACGTATTTGAAGTTGAGCCTCCTGATAAATGGAATCCTCTTTTTAAATTGGATAATGTGATTGTCAGTCCTCATAATGCGGCATTGACGAAGGAAGGGTCGATACGGATGGCTGTACATGCAGCCATGCAAGTGGAACAAGTTCTTACTGGTGTAAAACCGAATTGGGCTGTAAATGAGCCCTTAACTAAAGGGGTGTCAATGTAAGTACACGTATGTTTTATTAAAATAGCAAGATATTAAAAAGTTCAGTTTGGCATTTGTTGATAAGGATGGTGAACAAATGAAGAAAATAATCTATGTGATAAGTGTGATACCAGCACTCGGCTCGCTTGTTGTTATCAATCGAATTGAACCTTATGTTTTAGGGATGCCATTTGTTCTTTTTTGGGCCATATTATGGGTATGTCTTACATCTGTGTTTTTGATGATTGCTAATAAACTTGATCCTTCAACCAAGGAGGAAGAAGACTGATGAATGCAGCCCTGCTTGTTATCTCTTTCTTTCTCGTTTTGTGTATTTGGTTAGGACTTCAAGCACGAAAAGGTAAAAATATGAGTTTGGAACAATGGGCTATAGGTGGAAGAGGTTTCGGCAGCTTTTTACTCTTCTTTTTGATAGCAGGTGAAATGTTTACGACATATACGTTTCTGGGGGCCAGCGGCGGAGCTTATAGATCCGGTATGCCTCCTGCCTTATACGCTTTCAATTGCTTCTATTTTGTAATCGCCTATTGGCTGTTGCCGCCAATTTGGAGGTATGCTAAAAAAAACAATGTCATATCTCAATCTGATTTTTATGACAAAAAGTACAATAGTCCGGCTTTAGGTGTTCTTGTGGCGGTAATTAGCGTTATTTCAATTATTCCTTATCTGATCATGCAGTTAAAAGGGCTAGGAATAATCGTATCGGAAGCCTCCTATGGGTCCATCTCTCCTAATGTGGCTATAGTTGTAAGTGTAATTGCCATCACAATTTATGTAACGGCTTCAGGAATGCATGGTGTTGCATGGACGGCCGTCATTAAAGATATTATGATTTTGGCAGTTGTCGTCTTTATGGGGATTTATTTTCCACTTCATTATTACGGTGGTTTGCAGCCGATGTTTGAAGCAATCGATACAGCAAAACAAGGATTATTGATATTCCCTGAACAAGGAATGAGTATCTCTTGGTTTATTTCCGCTACGATTATGACGGCACTTGCTTTCTATATGTTTCCTCATATGTTAGCGGGAGTGTTCTCTGCAAAAAGTCCAAAATCACTTCGTTGGAATGCTGGAATTATGCCAATTTATCAAGTAATCATCATTTTTTCACTTTTTATTGGTTTTTCTGCGATACTTCAAGTTCCGAATTTACAGGGAGCAGAAGCAGATTTAGCTTTATTTAAAATGGCGAAGATGTCATTCGATCCCTGGTTTGTTGGAGTGATTGGAGCATCTGGGGCGATGGCTGCCCTAATACCTAGTTCACTCGTGTTGACGGCTACGGCCACGATACTTTCAAAAAATGTATATAAGGTGTGGAAACCGAATACATCAGATGAACAACTTCGGAGATTGAGCAGGATGTTAGTACCGGTCATTTCTATCGTGACTCTATACTTTACGTTCAATGGCGGGGAGTCAATTTTTACGTTGTATCTTATGGCATATAGCTTCATGGCACAGTTGTTCCCAGCCCTATTTTTCAGTCTGTGGAAAAAGAATCCCGTTACCGTTCAAGGAGCTTTTGTCGGTATGATTGTTGGAATTCTGCTTGTCATATACTCGACTACTTCAGGTACGACGCTTGCCACATTATTTCCATCACTACCGCAAGCAATACAGGATCTTGATGTGGGGTTAGCTGTATTACTTATAAACATTGCAGTAACTTTGGGGGTTAGTGCTGTGACAAGAAAAACTTCAATCAATGTGGAAGAAGAGGATGAACGAGTTTCGGGTATGGGGAAACTTGTTAAATAATAGTAAGAATGAGTTCAACATTCATCTAAATATAAATTACTAGAACAAAAACACGTTTTTGAAAGCGGGAGGCTGGATTATGAAAGTCAATGGAGGAAGAGCGGTCGTAGAAGTAATGGCTAAAGAAGGGGTAAAAAAAGCTTTTTGTGTACCAGGTGAAAGCTATCTTAGTGTAATGGACGCACTATATCAACATTCTGAAATAGAACTTATTTCCGCCAGACATGAAGGTGGTGCCTCTTTTATGGCGGAAGGGTATGCGAAGGCTTCTGGTGAGGTAGGAGTTTGCATGGCAACACGTGGAGTGGGTGCGACAAACTTAGCTATCGGTATCCATACTGCTGCTCAAGATTCAACCCCTTTGGTTGCGCTTATTGGGCAGGTTGAACGCCCTTTTAAAGAAAAGGAAGCATTTCAGGAAGTAAATTTGACGGGCTTTTTCAGTCATTTATGTAAATGGACGGTAGAAATCGATCGCGTCGAAAGGATCCCGGAATTATTGCAACGGGCGTTTCATATGGCACGGTCGGGACGTCCGGGCCCTGTATTAGTGTCTTTGCCGCATGACATGTTAGAAGATGAGGCAGAGTTGAGAATCAATCCTTCTTATCGCTCACTTCCTCCTCAACCACATATGGAAGATGTGAAGCAGGCGATAGGGACGTTACGAAACGCGAAGCGCCCCGTATTGATTGCTGGTGGCGGTGTGATTCATGCTAGGTCTAACAGGCTGCTTGTACAGTTTGCCGAGGTCATGAAACTACCTGTTGTTACCGCTTTCCGCCGATTCGACGCGTTTCCGAATTCACACCCTTGCTATGCAGGATGGCTTGGGTTTGGGACACCTCAATATTTACTTGATGCAATCCGAGATGCAGATGTTGTTTTGGCGTTAGGGACGAGATTCTCTCAAGTAGGAACACAAGATTACACCCTGCTTTCTAAAAATACAAAACTGATCCATGTGGATATTTGTCCCGATAATTTTGGTAAAGTGTATGCTCCTTCTCTTGCCATTGAAGCCGATGCCAAGAGTTTCTTAGAACAAGCACTGCAAGCGCAAGGTTCAGATCCTTCTATTTCAAATGAAGATAATGTGAAAGAATTGCACGATAAATATATGGAATTTTCTGAACCAAAGCCCGACTACACAGAAGATTTCGTGGACATGGACGGATTCATGCATGACATTGCTGCCAGTCTTCCAAAGGATACAATTATTACAAATGATGCAGGCAACTTTTTTGGATGGCTATCGAGATATTATCGCTTTGAACATGAAAACACTTATGTGGGGCCAACATCGGGGGCCATGGGATATGGACTGCCTGCGGCAATAGGGGCAAAACTGGCGCAGCCTCACAAACATGTGGTTTCTTTTTCAGGAGATGGCGGCTTTATGATGACTCTCCAGGAGATTGAAACGGCTGTACGATATAAAATTCCGACCATATCCATTGTTGTGAACAACAATATTTACGGAACCATTCGCGCACATCAAGAAAGGCATTTTCCAAATCGGGTCGTTGGAACTGACTTGTCCAATCCTAATTTTGCCGAATTGGCCCGCTTATTTGGAGCGCATGGTGAAAAGGTTGAAAAAAATAGTGAATTTGCACCAGCGCTGCAAAGGGCGATTGCTTCTGGGCTTCCGGCTGTTATCGAGGTTACAGTCAATCCAAAGATACTTTCTGTAGGCCAAGACAAGAAAGAAGTACACGAAAATCTCGTGTCCAACAAATAGTTGCTGGCATTAATGCTTAGGTATTGTTTGCATTAGAAGGTAATAGGAACGAATAATAGGAAGGTTTTGGGGAGGTTTCAAAGATGTTAAAACCATATTTAGTTGTCGAATGGAATGATACGGAAACAGATGCAAAAGGCTGGCTGGTCGTTCATAATTTTGTGAAAGGCTACGCAGGCGGCGGTACGAGAATGCATCCAACGGTTACAAGAGAAGAGGTAGAAAGGTTAGCTGAGGCGATGGCTTATAAGTATGTAGCGTGTGAGTCTGAGACGACTGGCGGTTGTAAAGCGGGAATTGCCTATGATTATAAAGCGCCAGACGCGTATGCAGTATTAAGAAGATTTTTACTTGCGATGATGCCTTATATAGACATCGGGGTATCTTTAGGCAGTGATTTAGGTACAAAATATGACGATGTGCTCAAAATATTTAAAGAATTCGGTATTGATATCCCTCTTACGAAATCAATGAAGAAAAACCCGAATGTTCTGCAAGGGATAAAAGACTTCGATGAACTGTTGACGACAAAAATTGACGGGTTGTTTTTAAACGATGTCGTTACGGGCTACGGTGTAGCATTTTCTGCAGATGAAGCTTGGAAATTTAATAGCGGAAAAGATGGAGCGAGAGTTGTCATTCAAGGATTCGGATGCGTAGGAGCAAGCTGCGCATTGAAAATGTCTCAGTTGGGTTATAAAGTGGTTGGAATTTCTGATGCAGCCCTTTTAGTAACGTGTGAAGAAGGATTAGATGTCCAAAAGCTTATTGATCATAAGAATTTGTACGGAGAAATGGATAAAGCCTTTTTTGAACCGCATTATGATGTAAGGTCGAACACGGAATGGCTCGATATAGATTGCGACATCTTAATTCCGTCCGCACTCGAAGATGTCATCCACAGTTCCAATGCTAATAGCGTAAAAGCAAGCTTAATTGTGGAAGCGGCAAACATTCCCCTTTCTCCTGAGGGGGACGAAATCATAAAACAAAGAGGAATTGATCTTGTCAATGATTTCGTAGCCAACCTGGGGGCGATAAGATTTTATGATGTGATTATTTTCGGACTAGTTAAACCAAACCCACAAGCTGTAGTTGATGATATTGAAAAACTATGTAGAAAAAATACGTATCAGTTGTTTACGGAGGCAAAAAAACAAAATAAATATCAAAGAGAGGTAGCTTATGAAATATTTAAACCGACAATAAGCTACTTGCTAGAATATGGGGAGCCTTCCGAAGCGTTAGCTGCACAATGATGTGTTTTAATTTCAGAATAATGAGAACTCTCGTTATCTCGTGTTAATTAAAGGTGTTTAGGCCAGTTATTCGATTAGAAACGGGGGGTATTCATGCAAACAGTACCTGAAAATCAGCCAAAAGAATTACAGCGATCAATGAAGAGTAGACATTTATTTATGCTCTCCTTAGGTGGGGTAATTGGAACAGGTCTTTTCCTGGGATCAGGTTATGCGATCGGGGAAGCCGGACCCGCAGGAGCGATTCTTGCCTATTTGGTCGGTGGTTTATTAATGTACTTGGCGATGATATGTCTCGGTGAATTATCGGTAGTGATGCCGGTGTCCGGTTCCTTTCAGGTCCATGCAACGAAATTTATTGGACCCGCCACTGGTTTTGTCATTGGATGGATTTACTGGCTGAGCTGGGCTCTATACGTAGGCCTGGAATTTGTAGCGGCTGGTTTGCTCATGACTAGATGGTTTCCTGATATACCAGTATGGGTTTGGTGCACGATATTTACCGTCCTTTTGTTCACTATTAATGCGTTAACAACTAGAAGTTTCGCAGAAACAGAGTACTGGTTCTCAGGGATTAAAGTACTTGCCGTTATTTTGTTCATCATTATCGGTGGGGCAGCAATGTTTGGTTTGATTCATATGGACGCACAACCTGCTCCGTTTTTTTCTAATTTTATAGGTGATGGACTATTCCCTACAGGATTTACAGGTGTGTTTGTATCGATGATGACGGTCGTTTACGCTTTCCAGGGATCGGAAATCATGGGGGTTGCAGCAGGAGAGACGGAAAACCCGCAACAGAGCATCCCGAGAGCGATTCGAAATATCGTAATACGTGTGTTGCTATTTTATGTACTAGCAATCTTTGTCTTGTCGGCTATCGTTCCGTGGCAAGAAGTTGGGGTGATGGAAAGCCCATTTGTTACAGTGTTTGAAATGGTAGGTATTCCTTATGCTGCCGACATTATGAATTTCGTAATTTTGACGGCAGTCCTTTCTGTGGGGAACACGGGTCTGTTTGCTTGTACGAGGATTCTTTTCTCCCTTTCTCAAAACGGTATGGCGCATGCTTCATTTGGAAAGCTCAATCGGCGCGGTATACCTATTAACGCCTTACTTGTCAGTATGGTCTTTGCCTTGCTGTCGTTACTTACTAGTGTAGTAGCAGAAGAAACGTTATTTGTTGTGTTACTTTCTATAAGCGGGGTTGGAGGATTACTTACTTGGATAGCAATTGCGTTGGCACAGTACAGATTCCGGAAACAATATATCAGAGAAGGTGGAAAGGTTGAAGATCTGAAGTATAGAGTACCTTTCTTCCCGGTAGCCCCGATTCTCTGCATTCTAATGTGTCTAGGTATATTCGTTTTCACCGCTTATGACCCGACACAGCGTAATTCGTTGTATTGGGGATTAGGTTTCGTCGTTGCTTGCTATTTATTTTACTATTTAAGATATACGAGAAGGAAAATAGAGGTTCCGGCCTTATCAAACGAACCGCCCAATGATTTCGTTCAATAGAAATTATTGTTCATATGCCGACAAAGTGAAACCATATGATTTTACACGTATGGTGAGAATCATTTAAGAGTTTTCCAGTTATAAAGAAAATCTACCATCAATAGAATGTGGGAGGAAATTGTATGCGTTACTTAAATTATATTAATGGAAAATGGAAAGAACCAACTACTGGGGAGTATAAGGAAAACCTTAGTCCCCATAATGGAGAAAATTTAGGGGAATTTCCATCTAGTGCGGCCGCAGATTTACATGATGCAGTGGCTGCCGCAAAAAATTCATTTCCTGCTTGGAAAAAACTATCGTTTCAGCAAAGGGCTTCATACTTGCAGAAAGCGGCTGATATTTTGAAAAAGAATATGCAGGAAGTAGGTCGGGATTTGATAAAGGAAGAAGGAAAAACATTCTTGGAAGGGATGGGGGAAGCCAATCGAGCTGTTAGCATTCTTGAATATTATGCTGCTGAAGCCCGGCAGCCAATAGGAGAAGTAATTCCTTCAGCGAATGCCAATACATTTTTGTACACAACTCGTACTCCGCTCGGTCCGGTGGGTTTGATTACACCATGGAACTTTCCAATTGCCATCCCTGTGTGGAAGCTGGCACCCGCCCTTATTTATGGGAATACAGTTGTAATTAAACCGGCTGATCTTACACCTAAGTCAGTCTATCATGTGATAAAAGCATTGGATGAAGCGGGTCTTCCGGCTGGAGTCATGAATTGTGTATTCGGAAGGGGTTCCGTCATTGGTGCTGAGTTAGTGGAACATCCGGATGTGAAGGCTATATCTTTTACCGGTTCGAATCAAGTAGGTCAGCAAATTCAAAAACAAGCCATTGAACATGGGAAGAAAGTGCAAGTGGAAATGGGAGGGAAAAACCCGCTCGTCGTACTAGCTGATGCTGATTTAGAAAAAGCAGTGGAAATTGCTGTAGGCGGAGCTTTTAAGTCCACTGGGCAAAAATGCACAGCCACTAGCAGGGTGATTGTCGAAGAAGGAATTTATGAAGCATTCCGTGACCGTCTTGTCGCCCGTACAAAAGAATTAAAAGTGGGCGACCCTCTCAACGAAAAAACATATATTGGTCCCTCTGTATCTAGATCACAACGCGATGGCGTGCTTGAAATGATTGATGCTGGGAAATCAGAAGCAACGTTATTGTGCGGAGGAGAGATTCCGACTGAAGAGGAATTGGTGAACGGTTTTTATGTACGACCGGCTATCTTTGAAAATGTTGCTCAACATGCCCGCATTGCACGTGAAGAAATCTTTGGACCAGTCATCGCACTTTTTAAGGCAGGAAATTATGAGGAAGCAGTTAAGATGGCGAATGATACCGAATATGGATTGAGCGCAGCAATTTGCACGAATAATTTAACGGCGGCTCAAAAGTTTATTGAAGATGTAGAAGTGGGTCTTGTCCATGTCAATTCGGAAACAGCAGGAACTGAACCGCAAATGCCATTTGGCGGATGTAAAAATTCAAGTGCAGGCAGCCGTGAACAAGGGAAGAGTGCAGTTGAATTCTATACAGAAGTCAAGACAGTCTATATGGATCGGGTATAACTAGAAATAAATGTACGAAGCGGTTTTATTGAAAAAAATCAGATAATTATCAGGAGGGATTTTCAATATGTCTACTAAAGAAAATGTACAGTTCAGCCCTACACTACCTTATTCAAGTTATGTCGATCCAGAGGTATTTAATGAAGAAAGAATAAAGATTTTCAGTAAAAATTGGATATTAGTTGGGCATGCCAGCCAACTTGAGAAAGTGGGCGATTTCTTGACATTGGATATCGCAGGTGAGCCTATTATTGTTACTCACGGTACTGATGGTGAACTGCGTGCTTTCTACAATATTTGTCCTCATCGCGGAATGAAAGTAGAAAACTCTGACAAAGGAAATAAAAAAGTTTTACAATGTGGATACCATGGATGGACGTTCAAATTAGATGGAAATGTAAATAGGGCTCCTAATTTTAAAACGAATGACCTGGGAGAACACAGCTGTATGAAATCCATTCGCTTAGAAGTTCAGAATGCTATGATTTTTGTCAATCTGGACAAAAATGCCGCTTCTCTGGCAGAAGTATATCAGGAGTTTTTAGAGGGAATGAAAGAGTATCCCTTCTTTGATTCTCTAAAACTAGTTAGAGAAACTAGGCGTGAAGTTAAAGCAAATTGGAAAGCTGTTGTGGACAACTACCTTGAATGTGATCATTGTTCCATTGCCCATCCTGGCTTTGCAAAATCTTTTGATATATCGAACTTTTGCACAACGACACATGACAAATTCACCTATCAGTATATGGCAGCTAGCAAGAATGCTGAAGGTGACCAAGCGCGCTTTTATTGGATTTGGCCAAATATGATGATTAACGTTTATCCAGGAGACGGGAATGTGAACACCATTCAAGTAGTTCCTGTTGATGCAGAGACATCACTAGGTATTTATCGTGATTATTCCCTCAATGAAATCACAACAAAAGAAAAAGAAGAATATTTTAAATTTGTTGATCAAGTAAGGCAGGAAGATTTTGACCTGGTGGAAAAATTGCAAAAAGGATTAAGTTCCCAGGCATTTTCAAATGGTATCTTTTCTCCGACTGAACATGCTGCTGTCTATTTTCACGAACTTATTGATAAGAACCTTCAAGACTAATTACTTTTTTGGAAAGGATCTATCGTAAAGTTGTCTTACCTCATTATGTAGACAGTTTCAAAGGCAAAGCAACCAACCCGTTTGAATCGGCAGGTTACCGATTCAAACGGGTTGAGGTGTTTTTTACCTATTTTTTTTAAAGCGCTAATCGTTGATTGATTCCAACGGTATAGTAAATTGCGAACTTCTTTTTGTATTTATTCCTCGTGTGAGGATCTGTTCATCCTTTGTTGTTCTTCAGAGAGAAACTCAAAAAAAACATTCATGGCAAATAGTGGCTGATCATTTACCCTTTTATAGTAATTACTTTTCCTGGAATCTGTTAAATAGTTACTTTTTTTCATTCTCTCCAACATATATTTTTGGCTCATTTTCACTATTTCTTTTTGATTGTGTTTATTTTCTTTTAAGAGAGCAAATCCAACAGCTCCTACCAATGCATAAATTCCAAGAGCAATTTTCGAGATGGGTAATGATTCGCCCTTAAATAAAAGGAAAAAAAGATTAATGATGGAAAAACCTATCATCACAGTTGATAAAAGTCTGTATTTCATATTTTTTTTCAACAAGGGAGATAATGTTGATTGAAGTTCTTCCATTTCGGCTTGCATGAAACGCGGTATCTTATTTATTTTTATATTCATTGTTTCCTCCTTATTATCTTGCATGCATTCAATAAGTATGATACACGATAAAATCACACCTATTTAATGAATCAGGAAAGGAACCTAATAGTATATATCTTATCGTTTTGAAGGACATTTGTCATTTAATATACTTCAGGTGGGGATTCCGCTGAGAGTAAAAGTGAAAATGAATGTGAAGAAAAGAACAACGATGAAAAAAGCAAAGTGAAAGCTGTTGACTAATGAGAATCATCCATTCTCTCATGTTGTGGAAATTTAATATGCAGGATTAATACATGGAACCAAAATATAGTAACAAAGGTTTGATTCATCATTGAATAATGGTAAAATAGTATTTAAATGGAAGATGCAATAGGTGTTTTACCATCATAATTATTGAAGAATAGCCATCTCTCGCCTTTTTTTGTCATAAATACATGACTATTGTAATATTTAGTTCTTTTAAATCGAGTTTTGGTGCAAATCAATATATAATTAGAAAGCGAGATAATAGATATAAAGATTAAGGAGGGACATAGAATGATGGAATGGGCTCTAGTCATTTTGTTTGGTGCAGCAGTTTTACTGTTCATTTTGTCGTTTATTAAAAAGGATTCAATGAAAGTGGACAGTCAATTGGAAATGCTTGCTAGCAATTTTGGAGATGAAATGAATGTATTACATGAAAAAATCAGGAACATCGAGATAGATGCTGAAATTACGGTGCAAGAGGCAGGCATACTTGCCATGTCTTCCGAAAAGCGGAACTTGTTGCGTGAAGTTCTCGACTTACATAAGCGGGGCTATTCTTTTGAAAGCATCGCATTGAAAACAAAACAGCCGGAAAATGAAATAGAACGCTTGCTTACTCCTTACATAGTAACGAAGAATGAAAGGAGAAATGTTGCCAATGACATCTAAATCAATGCGCAGCTTTGCAGGGGGTCTTATTGTTGCCGCTGGATTGTGCGGTGCAGTATACTTTTTTGGGCCAGGTGAAGCGACCGGCACATCAGAGAAACTATCGGAAGATGATATGAAAGAGTCTCTGACCTCGAAAGGGTATGTTATTCATTCTGAAAAAGAATGGGAAGATCAGATAGCAGAAGAGCAATCTATTAAAGATAAGGCGGAAGCCGAAAAAGAAACAGAAAAAGAAAAAGAACCAACAGAAAAAATCATATACCGTACAGTTCTGAAAGTATCTAAAGGCTCGACAAGCATCGATGTAGGCAAAACCCTTCAAAAAGCAAAAGTCATTAAGAATGCCAATGAATTTTCTGACGAGGTTGAAAAAAAAGGCAAGGCCAACGGATTACGTCCAGGAACATATGAGGTAGATAGTGAGATGAAAACGGATAAAATCATATCCATCATATTTAAATGACCATAAAAAAACGACCATCTTTATGATGGTCGTTTTTTATGCTTTGAACTCCCATGCAATCATTTTAGGCTTAAGTAAAAACAGCCATGTTGTTTTTGGACTTGCGAGTCTCGTTTTCAAATCTAGCTATTTAAGTTCCTCTCTTTGTTTATTCATTGTGTTTTTAAGTTTAACGATAATAAGCAATAATAAAGGCATGATCAGACCAAAAGTCGATGCATAGAACAACCAAATATTTTTATTGAAATCTCCAGATACCTGGACCGTTGGAAAAATAATGATTGAAAGAAAGATCATAATCATTCCTAAAGCAGTAGTAAAAGGTCGATAATCTTTTAAATTGAATATATTTGTAAAGACAACTACCGATACATAGAAATACATCACCGTTCTGGTATAGGTTGTAATGATCCAAATCGTAGCAATGATAGCTTCAATTCGCACGAGGAAATTCCCAACATTAATCTTTTTCGCAAGAGTATAGCTTGGGGTGATATTTCTTGCTGTCGAATCGGGACCAAGAACTAATATATCCAGCATGATAATAAAAATTATAATGATTCCTCCGATTAATGTGCCAGTATAAAAAGCTTTTTCTCCTTCTTTCTTTTTATCGACCTTTGAAGGGGAAATCATTAAAAACATAACAGGTGACAGCGTAAACACGCTTATGAAAAAAAGTGTGGCCCGAATTACAGGCTTGGTGCCATTTTCTAATACTGGCTGTATGTTTACTATATTAGCTTGAGGAATACTAAAAACAATAAAAATAGTAAGTAATACTAAAACAGGTATGAAGAATATTTCCAACGTGCGTGTGAAAGTTTCAATACCAAGTCGCACTGTGAAGACTACAACTACAGCTAATAACATATTTAATGCTACAAGTGGTGTATCTGGCATCCAAAATATTTTAATGAAATTACCAACATAATAAGTGGTCTCGGCAGCTGTTGAAAAAGACCAGAAAAAAAATAAAAGGTTGATCAACTTTCCGATTGACCTACCGAAAACCTTTTCATTTATTTGATCCAAAGCTAGATCAGGATATAAATTTCCAACTCTGATGTAGAACCATACAAAAACTAATGCAACCCCTGTGCCGAGAAATGCCGCAAGCCACGCATCCTGCTTTGCAATGGTAGCTAAAGGAGAAGGAGTATGTAAAATAACTGTTCCAACTGAATACAAAAGGACTAAAATCATCAATTGATGAGATGAAATTTTGAAACTATCAGTCATTCTTATTCACCTTTGTGTTTGATCCTTCCTTCCTTAATACTTCTTAGTTTTGGCTATTCATGTTCAAGTTATTCACATCTGTAAATTATTAAGTAGCGTCAGGGCCTTTATTCCACGAGCCTCCCCGTTTCATATTCGAGCTATATTTCTCTTACCTTTTCCCTCAAAAAATCAATGGATGAATTTCATTAGAAACGCCTAAATACTAGTCCAATTATATGATGATTCATGTTCGGTGAATGGAATCAGAAAATCAATTTATTGAATGGACAAGTTTTTGCATTTTGATGGATATATTTGCATCTAAGGTGAAAACATACTATTAACAGGCTTTTGGTAATGAGGGGGTTAGCAGTGAAATCTCGAGTTCCTATACCATTAAGAAAGTTAATAAAAGATAAACAGTCAGTGAAAAGTAAAAAACAACATGCAGACCTAAATCAGAGTGGAAATCCAAACTCTAGCAAAACGCAAAAGAATGATCAAAACCAAAATCCTGGTCAAGACCAAAATAGATGTCAAGACTCAACTAATAATCAACCCAAACATATTTCTGCTGATCTTCATGATAATTTAAACCATATTAAGAAAACGTTAGGAAATAGTTCAGACATTGTGACTAGGGAATTTCAGGCCGGTAAAAATGGGGAAATTAAATTAGGCATCATTTACACGGAAGGATTATCCGACTCAGTTTCAATCCAAGATTTTATCCTCGACACTTTGATGGTTCAAATGCGTAACTCGGACTTAGATGTAAAGGTCCTTAATCATTCTGACTGGTTTCAAATGATAAAAGTACATACTCTTCCTGTAGGGGGAATATTGGAAATAACCGATTTTCAAAAACTTTTCCACCATGTTTTATCGGGAGACACGATGTTATTAATGGATGGCTCCCCAACAGGAATTGCACTCAGCTCAAGAGATTGGGCAGATCGCGGAGTGCAGGAACCATCCTCGCAAACTGTTGTAAGAGGACCAAAGGATGGATTTTCTGAAACACTACGTACAAATACAGCTTTAATACGACGTAGAATAAAAGATCCAAACCTATGGCTTGAAACAAAACAAATTGGAGAAAAAACACAAACAGACGTTGCAATTATGTACTTAAAAGGTGTTGCTGAAGATAAAATAGTTTCAGAATTACAAAGCAGGTTGAATCGAATCAATATAGATGCGATTCTCGAAAGTGGCTACATTGAAGAGTTCATACAGGATGAAGTATACACTCCATTTCCGACCGTTTATAATACGGAACGACCTGATGCGGTAGCCGCTGCCATTTTAGAAGGAAGGATTGCGATTCTTGTTGACGGAACGCCGTTTGTCCTTATCATTCCGGCTTTGATGGTCCATTTTTTCCAATCCAGCGAAGACTATTATCAACGGGCAGACATTGCAACGCTAATTAGAATATTACGGTATTTATCATTTTTCCTTGCCTTGCTTACACCGTCACTTTATGTAGCTGTCTCAACCTTTCATCAAGAAATGCTTCCTACCCCTTTGCTCATAAGTTTGGCTTCACAACGAGAGGGTGTTCCATTTCCAGCTTTTGTAGAGGCGATGCTGATGGAACTAGTGTTTGAAATCTTGCGTGAGGCAGGTGTGAGAATGCCTAGGGCAATCGGTTCGTCCATTTCCATCGTAGGTGCGTTAGTTATTGGACAGGCTGCTGTCGAAGCAGGGTTCGTTTCGGCAACAATGGTTATCATCGTATCCTTAACAGCCATCTGCAGCTTTGTGTTTCCATCCAATACTATGGCAATGGCTTTTCGGATGCTTCGTTTCTTGTTTATGATCCTTGCTGCAACATTTGGATTATATGGGATTATATTAGGGATGATCGGGATGGTCCTTCATTTAAATAGCTTACGATCTTTTGGATTACCATACTTAGCTCCAAATGCACCATTTATTTTACAAGATCAAAAAGATAACATCATTCGAATGCCGCATTGGTCACTAATAAAGCGTCCGCGTTTGGTCACTAAAAAAGCTACAGACAGAGGAGATGCCAGTTCTCCCAAACCACCTGGAAAAGGGTGAGATTATGAGGGTTCACGATGAAAAAAATGTTAAGGGTATTTTTAATGTTACCTATTATATGTTTATCCGGCTGTTGGAGCAGCATTGAGTTGAATGAACTAGCCATTGCTACGGCCTTGGGAATCGATAAAACAGAAGCTGGATATCTTGTAACCGTCCAAATTCTAAATACGAGTGAGTTAGCGGGAGATGCCAGATCTGGTCGTTCGGAAGTTGTAACTTTTAAAAAAAGTGGAGCAACCATTTATGAAGCGATGAGAAGCCTATCAACTGATGTACCAAGGAGGATTTATGTATCACATCTTCGTGAAGTTGTTTTTGGTGAGGAAATGGCCAGAGAAGGAATCGGGAAAGCCCTGGACGTCCTTTCCCGGCAAAAAGAATTACGTTCGGACTTCTATATGACAGTTGCAAAGGGAGCTACTGCTTTTGATATTTTAAATATCCAAACTGGTATTGAAAAAATACCAGCAAATAAAATTTATAACGCCTTAGAAAATTCAGAGAAAAGATGGGCAGCGACAAGGACAGTCACTTTGGATGAGTTGATCAGCAGTATGATCAGTAATGGCAGAGAGTCTATGTTAACGGGAATTTTCATATATGGTGATCGTAAATCTGGAAGCAACGTCTTAAATGCACAAGATATCTCCCCGAAAACAGGTATACGATTGGACTATCTTGGAGTATTTAAAAAGGATAAACTTGTAGGTTGGTTAGATAAGAACGACAGTAAAGGTGTCAGTTACATTACCAATCATGTGAAGTCAACGGCGGTAACCATTCCATGTGAAGGTGAGAAAATTACGATTAACACGATTAGGTCAAAAACGAAAATAAAGGGGAGAATGGAAAAAGGAAAACCGAAAATTGATATAAATGTCACGTCGGAAGGGAGTATAGGAGATGTTGAGTGCAAAATCGATCTATCTAAAGAGGAAAATATCAAAGAATTGAATGAAAGATACGAAAAAGATGTTAAAGGTAAAATAGTGGGATCGATAAAAAAACTACAAGACGATTATCAAAGTGATATCTTTGGTTTTGGTGAAGAAATTCATAGGACTGATCCTAAAGCTTGGAAACGTTTAGAGGAAAATTGGGAACAAGAATTCGCAAACTTAGAAGTGAAAGTAACCGTTAAAGCAAAAATTCGAAATTTAGGCACCATGCTTGAGTCCTTTCAAAAAGAAATCGAGGAGTAAAGATCAATGTGGGCAATCATTGGAACAGTATTTACTGGTGCTATTATATCATTTTTTGAAATACCTCCTCTTGTTAAAAAGAAATGCTGGAGGGAAATCATCGTTTTTGTTTCATTGCTATTAGTTGGAATGACGTTGGGTATATTAATATTCATGAATATTACCATTCCCACTCCTATAGACTGGATAACAAAAATATATAGTCCATTCGCTTCTTTCGTGGATCATATTCTATCTTAGGGAGGTGTCTTACCAATATGCTCGAAAAAGGAAAGATTAGCTCTGGTGAATTCCTTATCTTGGTCATCATATTTACGATAGGAGGCGCGATCCTTACTTTACCTTCTGCACTTGTCACATATGCAAAACAAGATGGATGGATTGCTTATATTATTGCTACTATCATTGGTTTATGTTTCATATTCTTATTTAACCAACTTGCATCACTTTATCCAACTTTGACTTATATAGAAGTAAATGAAAAAATATTTGGGAAATGGATCGGGAAAATCTCGGCACTCCTCTTTCTATTTTACATTTATTACCTTTCTTCTGCTTTACTTAGTGAAATCGGGAATTTTTTTACGACTCAAGTTCTTGTTGGGACACCCATACAAATGATTATGATATTGTTTTTATTAACAAGCTTATTTGGTGTAAGGCTAGGATTAGAAGTCATTTGCCGAACGGCGGTAATCTTTTTTCCTTGGATTGTAGTGCTGCTTTTCATATTATTCTTATTTATTACCCCTGATGTCAAAATCGAAAATCTACAACCTATATTTGAAGAAGGTATGAAACCGCTATTGAGTGGATCCTATCACTCTTTAGCACTCCCCTATGTACAGCTTGTTTTCTTTTTAATGATCACGCCGTATGTAAACGAAAAAGCAGAAATGAAAAAAAACTTTTATCGAGGGACTTTAATAGGAGGTATCGTGTTATTCCTAGTGATTATTTTCAGTATCCTCGTATTGGGTGCTGAAAATACAACAAGACTAACCTATCCTTCTTATAAATTAGGGATGAGGATAAGTATTGGTAATTTTTTTGAACGGGTTGAGGTCATTGTGGCATTCATTTGGATTTTTACGGAGTATTTCAAGTTGACCATTTGCTATTATGGACTCGCCCTTGGACTCGCCCAATTGCTGGGGTTGAAAGATTATAAAATACTTCTTTTCCCATTAGCTTTTTTAATTCTAACCTTTACCATCATTTCGCATCCAGATATCGTACATTATCAGAACTTCATTGCTACAACCTGGACCCCTTTTTCCTTAACCATTTGTTTATTGCTTCCGTTGTTATTGTTAGTCATTGGTAAAATAAGAAAAAAACATTCTACTTCCACTCGTATCTGATATTAAACCACTTCTCTTAGGAAATTGCCTTATGGCAAAACATATTTAAGGGGAAAGTTTCTGGATTAGAACTTTTCTTGCACTGTGATGAAGAAAGCCTAGCTGCAAATGAGCAACTAGGCTTTAATAAGCACTATCCTATAGAAAACCACTAAGGTTATCCTTTATTAGACGTAGAAAGAGACCAGATAATGACAGGGATAAGTACTAATGGCAGTATACCACCGACAAGTGATAGTGCTGCGAAGCTTGAATTTGCCACAACCATACCTGAAAGTGCCCCAGCTAATGCCCCAGCCAATGCAATTAACACATCTACTTTTCCTTGAGTCTTTGCTCGAGAGGAAAGGGGTGTCCCATCAACGATGAGTGCAGTTCCAGTAATCAAGCCAAAGTTCCAGCCAAGTCCAAGTAATGCCAGTGCACCAATAAGTCCTGGCATTGAATCGGCAGGTGCCATAGCAGCTAGTGCTCCAGCGGCCAGTAAAGTAAATCCGGAAGCCATTGCCATTACAGTTCTACCCAACTTGTCCACGAGGTAACCCGTCATCAGGGATGGTAGATACATAAAACCGATATGGACGCCAATCACCATACCAACCTGACTTAAATCATGTCCGTGATGCTTCATATGTACAGGTGTCATTGTCATAATAGCAACCATGACAACTTGAGTTAAGATCATTACTGTAGCCCCGACAATAATACCTCGTTTGTTTTTTGGGGTTGTTAAAGCATGTGTACTTAGAGGTTTATTTTCGTCTGCCACCTGTCCCTCAGCAATGGCCTTTGCAATCATGAAAGGGTCAGGACGAAGGAAAACCAAAAGAACAAAACCAGCAAGAATGAAAGCTGCTGCAGCTAAAATAAACGGTCCTGCTAGAGCTGGAATCCCCATCGATAAGGCAAACTCACCCATTACATGAACCGAGTTTGGACCCGCTACAGCCCCAAGTGTTGTTGAAACCATTGCGATGCTGATGGCCGTAGCACGCTGAGTCGAATTGGCTAAATCGGTTCCTGCATAACGAGCCTGTAAATTAGTAGCAGTCCCGGCACCATAGAACAGTAATGAAGCGAAAAGGAGGGGAATACTATTGGTTACTGCTGCCACCACTACACCGATTGCCCCAATCCCACCAGTCATAAAGCCCGTTACGAGACCTAAACGTCGACCATATCGTTGGGAGAGTCGCCCAACGAGTAGCGCCGCCCCAGCGGAACCTAGCGTGAATAGGGCAGTTGGTACTCCAGCAAAACTATCCGTCCCTAACATATCCTGAGCGATTAGTGCTCCGACCGTTACCCCTGCTGCAAGTCCGGCCCCTCCAAAAATTTGTGAAATGACAACAATCAATAACGTCCTACGATACAGCTGGCGTTGTCTTTCATTCGAATCAATGTAACTTTTTATCAAAGGCGACTGACCTTGTGACATGATGCAAACCTCCAATCTAATTGTTTATCATGTTGTAAAGAAGCATGAATGATAAAATAGCAACAGCTAATGCGTAAATCAACTATAAAGAGATTTTTTTATTTAAACAACAAAAAGGTGAAAATATATTCATCTTTAAAAAAGTTTCGCTAATGGAATACCTTCTTACCTCTTCTATAGTGATCTTTAAAAGGCCTAAGGATTGAACTGGGCGGCTTTTCTAGGGAAATGAAACTTGAATGAGGGAAAATCCTGTTTGGACAATTAAATCGATTCAAGGCGGCTTGGCGTTTAGGAAGCATGTAAAGCAGGCAATCGGTTCCATCTAAGACAATGGTGTGGGATGATTTCGGAATTGAACCCCCAAAAAATCTTCTGCCATTAAAATTTAGAGAACCATGCACACTGAATTGAAGTTTCGTAGGAATGATCGTTGTTTTAAAATCGAATCGATCAGTGTCTGACTAATAAATGATGTTTAGAGATATTTCATACCTATTTTAGAAAGTTTTAAGATTTGTATGTTACTTTTAAATGGTAAATCCGCATTTAAGAACAAGCTAATGATAGGTGTTAATACAACAAACTGTATAAAAAACAATTATATAGTGCCTAATAAACATTTATAGGAGAGGGAAAAGTAAATACGGAGTTGATTAATATGTCAATTAAAACGAGGTTTCTGTTATCTTATATTGGAGTGGTACTCTTCTCTATCGTTTTACTGTTGGTCGCTGGGTTTTTAATTATTTTTACGATTACAGGCGATACAAAATCGATAGAGCATTTTTACAAAAAATCTTATGTCCAAAAACCATTGACAACAGTAGAGGAAAGTGCATTTCTTGATTTAAAGCTATTGGCTAAAAACAATCCTGCACAGCTTCTAAATGAAGAGCAGTTGAAGAAAATAAATCAGAAGGATATCGGGATTGTCGTTAGAAAAGATACGAAAATTGTATATGCTTCCCCCTCTCTCGATAAGCAGTCATTGGTTAAGTCTCTTCCGGGATTTGAAGAAACGAACATCAATACGCGAGATACGATTAAGATCGAAGACTTTTTTTTCACATATGTGAAATTTGATTTTTATTTTTCAGATAAAAGCAAAGGAAGTATTTTTGTTCTAAGAAAGGCGAGTTCTTCAGCAGAGTTGGCTCGAGAGTTGTTTCCGATTTTATTTGGTTTGTTGCTATTTTTATTTATTATGATTATTGGGCTTCTAAACTATTTGGTATCACGAAGCATCATCAAGCCGATCTCACTACTTAAAGAAGGTGCCAAACGAATAAAATCAGGAGATTTAGATTTTGAAATCAAAGCTACATCGAATGATGAAATCGGACAGTTAAATCGGACATTTGATGAAATGAGAATAAAATTAAAAGAGTCCGTTAAAATTCAGCTTCAATATGAGGAAAATCGGAAAGAACTATTATCCAATATTTCACATGATTTGAAAACACCTATTACTTCAATTATTGGATATGTTGAGGGGATAAAAGACGGTGTAGCAAACACCCCTCAAAAAATGGAAAAGTATTTATCAACTGTATATTTAAAAGCGAAAGATATGGATTCATTGATAGATGAATTGTTCTTATTTTCCAAGCTGGATTTAAAAAAAGAGCCATTCACTTTTGAAACTGTGGAACTGGATAAATATTTGAGAGACTATGTAGAAGAACTTCATTTAGATTTAATTCAAACAGGGATTCAGATTGAACTGTGCCATATGAATAAGCCTGTATTCGTGACAGCAGATAGAGAGAAATTAAAACGAGTTTTGGCTAATTTGATCAGTAATTGTGTGAAGTATACGAATAAAGAAAAAGCGAGCATTTCCATTACTCTGCATGAAGGACCCTATGAAGTAGTAGTACAAGTAACAGATAACGGACAAGGAATAGAACCTTCTGCATTACCCTTCATTTTTGATCGCTTTTACCGTGCAGAACAATCAAGAAATTCCCTGACAGGTGGAAGTGGCTTAGGGCTTGCGATTGCAAAACAAATTATCCAAGAGCATAGAGGGGATATTTGGGCTACCAGTGAGATAAGAAAAGGCACAAGTGTCTTCTTTACCTTAATGAAAGGTGAGGAAAAATGAAAAAAATATTACTTATTGAAGATGATGTCAGCATTGCAGAATTGCAGAGAGATTATTTAGAGATTAATGATTTTAGTGTCTATATTCAACATACAGGAGATGCTGGTCTTCAACATGCCCTTCAAAAAAATTATGATTTAATCATACTGGACATCATGCTTCCCGGAGTAAATGGATTTGAGATATGCAAACAAATACGCGCTGTCAAAGACATTCCTATCTTACTTTTGTCCGCCAAAAAGGAAGATATCGATAAAATTCGAGGTCTTGGTTTAGGGGCTGACGATTATATTACAAAGCCATTTAGTCCAAGTGAGCTGGTTGCAAGAGTGAAGGCGCATTTAGCGCGTTATGACCGTCTAGCAGGAAATCAAGCCAAAACAAACACTGTTTTCGTTCATGGAATTTCGATAGATAAGTCGGCACGCAAAGTACATATTAATGGCGAGGAAGTGCCGTTTACTACAAAGGAATTTGATTTGTTACTATTTCTTGTCATGCACCCGAACCAAGTGTTGAGCAAAGAGCAGCTATATGAACGTAATTGGGGGCTGGAGTCAGCTGCGGATGTTTCAACCGTGACCGTTCATATTAGAAAATTACGTGAAAAGATTGAAAGAGAGCCGGCACATCCTAAATTCCTGGAAACCGTTTGGGGTGCCGGATATCGTTTTAATGTTTAATAGTGAGTTATATGACCCGTCACAATGTGGCGGTTTTTTAATGATCATTAATAAAATTTATTAATACGTTTTTTATAGGAATATTATAGAGGGATTAGGAGGTGTTTAGGATTAAGCACGAACATCATTTAAAGATCGTTTGAAGGACGAATAAAATGGGATGTAGGATTGTAGGACTTGTAATGCTTCACCGATTTTTAAATAAAATATCAATCGGGGCTGCTGCAGAATATGACATGATATTAACCGCCATGAAAAATCCCCACTCAGATAGACTAGTAAGACCATTTTATCAAATGTCTTGTCTACCTGTAGGGGATGGTTCCATCTTCATCGATTCGTAAAAAGATTTCAATACATTATGCTCATGAACTTGAGATCAAACTTTACTTAACTATTTTGGATCGATTTTTCTTGGTCTTTTTTGATTTTCAAGGCTACTAAACTGGCAAAGTCATGAATGATGGTGGCTGCCAAAAGTGATGTGATTTGTGTTGGATCATAAGGTGGGAGGACTTCCACCAGGTCGAATCCAATAAAGTTGAATCCTTGCAGGGAACGAATCATCTCTAAGGTTTCAAAACTATTCAGACCGCCGACCTCAAGGGTGCCCGTACCAGGTGCACAAGATGGATCAACAAAATCAATATCAAAGCTCAAGAAACATGGTGTTTCACCAATGGTCTTCTTGACTTCCTTCACGACATCCATGATTCCTCTTTCCTTCAGCTGAGGCGTAGTTATCACGTTGTAGCCGAGATCCGTGCTGGAATCTATATCTCCTGGATGATTGAGCGTACCTCTAATTCCAATTTGGAAAACTTTATCCGTTTGGAGCAAACCTTCCTCATATGCACGGATAAACGGAGAACCATGCCAATACTTCTCATCATAATAAGTATCCCATGTATCTGTATGTGAATCAAAATGAAGAAGTGCGACAGGCCCATGTATTTTTGCGGCGGCTCTTAGATTAGCTAAAGTTACTGAATGATCTCCTCCAATTGCTATGGGGATGATTCCGTTTTTCATCAAATCTGACATAGCGGTTTCAATTAACTCATAGCTTCGGTGTATATTATGGGGAATCACCGAAACATCGCCAATATCTATTGCATTACATTCGTCAAATGGGAAAACCTTTTGAATGGGGTGATAAGGAAACAAGGTCATGGATGCCTGGCGGACTGCCTGTGGGGCAAACCGTGCTCCTACCCTGAATGAAGCAGCTGTATCAAAAGGCATTCCTACCACTGCCAATTTGGCATTTTCCCGTGAAGAAGGTAAGCGCATAAACGATCCGGTCGTACAAAACTCTGGTTTAACATCAGGTGATAAAGGATATTTCATTTTTCTATTCCTCCATTTTCTTATAACTTTTAATTGTCTTAAACATTCATTTTTATTGAACTCATTTAACAACTATTATGCAAATACCATGCCAATTCATAATAAGAGATTTATTGTTGATTATTACTAGGTTTCATTTGTAAGGGAGTATGCAAGCGCGAATAATCTATGGGAAATTGAATCGTAATTTTAATGAAAGATGGTAATGCTACATTTCCATGAAGCCAGCCAAGGATGTGACTTATAAGGAAATTTCAACGTATTTTTATCGTTTACATTTATTGAAATAAACAGCAGTCATTTGGCACAGAATTTGCATAAAGGTATACAGTTAAAACTTTTCAAAAGAGGGAGGCATTGAAAATTATCTAGTTAAGAAATTAAACCTACTATTTGAAAGCGGTTTCAAGGAGGAATGATAGGTGGAAAATGAGGTTACATTGAAAAGATCACTGAAATTATGGCAAATTGTCATGATGGGTTTGGCTTATATGACACCCATGGTCGTATTTGATACATTTGGCATTGTATCTGGGATTACGGGCGGACATGTCCCGACTGCCTATATCGTTGCATTGGTGGGGATGCTTTTTACAGCCGCAAGCTATGGAAAACTTGTAAAGGTTTTTCCTGCTGCAGGTTCTGCCTATACTTATACACAAAAGGCCATTAACCGACATTTAGGATTCCTGGTAGGGTGGTCTTCGTTGTTAGACTATCTGTTTTTACCTATGGTAAATGCATTGTTGACCAAAATTTATCTGACAGCATTATTTCCGGAAGTCCCAACATGGATTTGGGTAGTATTGTTCGTAGCAATTGTCACCATTCTAAATCTCCGAAGTGTCAATGTGCTGGCCAACTTTAATGCCCTTTTTGTTTTAATTCAAATTGTCATCATGGCAGTGTTCATCATCCTTGTTGTCAAAGGCTTACACAATGGAGAAGGTACAGGAGAAGTGTTTACAATAAAGCCTTTCATAAATGGAGAAATGGACTATTCAACAATCATAACGGGAGCCACGATCCTTTGTTTTTCCTTTTTGGGATTCGATGCGGTAACGACGCTATCTGAGGAAACGCCGAATCCGAAAAAAACGATTCCAAAAGCGATTTTTTTAACAGCACTTTGGGGTGGAATCATCTTCATTACCGCATCTTTCTTTATTCAACTCTTTTTTCCGGATATATCCCGTTTTAAGGAACCGGATGCTGCATTACCGGAAATCGCCCTTTATGTAGGCGGGAAGCTATTCCAATCCATTTTTCTTTGTACGACTTTCATCAATACGTTAGCCTCTGGACTAGCATCGCATGCCAGCGTTTCCCGGCTTTTGTATGTTATGGGCCGTGATAACGTGTTTCCGGAAAAATGGTTTGGTTTTATCCACCCTAAGTGGAAAACGCCAGCCATTAATGTCCTCATGGTTGGAGTTATTTCATTGTCGGCTTTATTCTTCGATTTAGTGACAGCCACGTCACTGATCAACTTTGGTGCATTAATGGCATTTACCTTTGTGAATCTGTCAGTGATCAGCCATTTTATCATCCGGGAAAAGAAGCATCGAACGATAAAGGGCTGTATCAATTACTTGATCATGCCATTAATTGGAGCTATATCAATTGGGATGCTCTGGATCAACCTTGAGACAAGCTCACTAATAATGGGATCAGCTTGGTTTATTCTTGGCTTTTGTTATCTATTATATATGACAAAGGCATTCCGGAAAGCTCCGCCCCAATATCAAGTTGAAGAAATTCAGATATAGACAAACGGATAAAAAGACGCATTCCAATAGGATGCGTTTTTTTATTTCAACTTCATTTTTTACATATGCAATCCTGAATTGATTATGAATGGATACATATGTCTGGATGAGTTTGGCCTGCCGAACATGAATGGAAAGGGCTATCCATACAGTGTTTTCAAAACTGGCATGAAAGTTGCTTAATCTATTAATAGAATAAAAGTGAGGTGCTAAAATGGCAGGCAAAACTAAGAGTATTGAAAAACGTCAAATGGATAATCCATTGCAAGAATTTCAGGATATTTTAAAAGAAGCCATTCATGTTTTGGACTATCCAGATTTGGTTTTTGATTTTTTAAAAGCGCCAATGCGTTTTTTGGAAGTCAGTATTCCCATTCAAATGGATAATGGGGAGACAAGGATGTTTCAAGGATATCGGGCTCAACATAATGATGCAGCCGGTCCAACGAAAGGAGGAATTCGTTTTCACCCGGATGTCACTCCAAATGAAGTCAAGGCATTGGCGGGTTGGATGAGTTTGAAATGCGGAATAACGGATCTTCCATATGGAGGGGCAAAGGGTGGTATTGTCTGTGATCCCAGACAGATGAGTTCGTTTGAACTAGAGCGATTAAGCAGAGGGTATGTCAGGGCTGTCAGTCAAATAGTGGGACCGACCAAGGATATTCCTGCACCGGATATGTATACAAATTCTCAAATAATGGCCTGGATGTTAGATGAATACGATCACATCAAGGAATTCGATTCACCGGGCTTCATTACAGGAAAACCACTGACTTTAGGAGGATCGAAGGGCAGGGAAACGGCTACTTCCAAGGGAGTATTATATACGCTTCAAATGGTAAGTGATTTAAAAGGAATTCCTATTGAAGGCATGAGGATAATCATTCAGGGATTCGGGAATGTTGGCAGTTATTTGGCCATGTATTTGCATGAGATGGGGGCTAAGGTTGTCGGGATAGCGGATGAACTTGGGGGTTTATATGACCCTGACGGCTTAGACATTCCTTACCTTTTGGAGAACAGGGACTCTTTTGGGGTCGTTTCGAATTTATTCAAAGACTCAATATCCAATCAAGCATTATTGGAAAAAGAGTGTGATGTACTTATTCCCGCTGCTATTAGTGGAGTGGTGAATAAAGATAATGCCGAACGATTGCAGTGTGAAATCTTAATCGAAGCAGCAAATGGACCGACAACTAAAGAAGCAATCCAAATTCTTGATGGAAAAGGTATAATGCTAGTCCCGGATATTTTGGCGAATTCAGGAGGAGTGATCGTCTCGTATTTTGAATGGTGCCAAAATAACCAAGGTTATTACTGGACGGAAGAGCTTGTAGATGAACGATTGAAAGAAAAAATAACAGCCAGCTTTTTGAATGTCTATCAAACATCTCAAAAATTTTCCGTGAATATGAAAGTTGCTGCTTATATAGAAGGGATTCGTAAAATAGCAGAAGCATCACGGGATCGAGGATGGGTCAGATTCTGAACTAATTAGGGCTTACAAGAAAGGAGGCAATCAGTTGAACTTTGATATTCTTTCGGAAAATAAAGAAAACCAGGCCATACATCATTATTGCTTATTATCAAGAAATTATAGATATGATGTGACCATTGTATATTCGGCTCAGTTTTACGGTAAAGCAATGGTAACTTCCATTCAAAGCGGAAGAATGATCCTTCTGTGTGCCGATGATATTAATTTAGATCAGTACTGGGCACCGACCCTTGGCATTGAACAAGAAGATATATCCGAATTTCAAGACTTTCTAAATTTGGTCCTACAATCCCCATTTCATTTTGAACAATATTGAGGAAGGAATGATGTAAATGTTTGTTGACGTGATCCTTAGCCCTTGTGATGGCAGGGTTGAAAAAATTTCGATATCCAAAAATTCCAGATTTTACGAATGGGAACAGTTATTTCGTATTAAGAAAGAAGACGGACGTGTGGAAATCATTGATATTGGCCTCAGCGGCGAGGTCGAATCCTTGGAGGTAATGGAAGGGGAAAAAGTGGTGGCTGGTGAGGTCCTCGCCTATTATAAAGAAGATTTATTTGTGACAGGGAGCGATTAATAGATAGTAAAAGAAGATGAAATGTTTCATCTTCTTTTTTTGCTTGCTAATCATCCACATCAATTTTGTTAAGAAAAGAACTTTTGAATGTATGTCCCTAGGCCCAGTATGGACACATTGGACAAAATCACACAGGAAAATCCATCTACCTATCCACAAAAGACTACCAACATAGCAACTTAGTAGAGATTTATATGATTTTCAAGGGGCACTATTGTCACATTATTTTTGGGAGAAAATTGGCGAATTATAGGCATTATGTCATTTTTGTGCGTATTCTGCATAAATTTGTAATGATAATGTAAATTTAGGTAAATATATTTGTCATTTAAGGGTGATAAAATAATGAAAAAGACCTAATCGGGGGAAAAATAGAAAATGAAAAAAATTATAGCTTCAGTTGTCGTTACCGGATTGTTATTATCGAATCCATTGGTCAGTAATGCTGCACTAGGAGATCGAACATTAAAAAGCGGAATGACTCATAAAGAAGTAAAACAACTACAAGAGGTTCTGAAGAAAAAAGAATATTTTAAGAGTAATAATACCACTACCTATTTTGGAACTGTTACTAAAAGCGCAGTTGTAAAGTTTCAAAAAAGTAAAGGCTTAAAAGCTGATGGCATTGTAGGGACGAATACATATAAAGCATTAGGCATAAAAAAGCAGACAGCCATGAACAATTCAAGCAATAAATCTACAGCGATAATAAAAGAAGCAAAAAAACATTTGAATGTACGGTATGTATGGGGTGGAACTACGCCAAAAGGTTTTGATTGCAGCGGATTCCTAAAATATGTTTTCGAAAAAAGTGCAGATGTAACCTTGCCAAGAACGGTATCGGAAATTTATAAAAAGGGGACAAAGGTGTCCAAACCACAAGTTGGCGATTTGGTCTTTTTTGAAACCTATAAATCCGGTGCCTCACATGCGGGTATTTATATAGGGGGGAATCAATTCATACACAGCTCCTCATCAGGTGTAACCATTACCTCCATGGATAATAGTTATTGGGAAAAAAGATATTTAGGGGCTAAAAGAATGTAATAGTGATAGCAGCCAGTTCCTTTTTTATGAGACTGGCTTTTATTTATTCAATCTACCAATCTATTATTGCTAATAATAGGATATTCCCGCCAATGAGGTGTTTCTTTTCACATACGGCACCCATTTAACACCCTGCCATCCACAGACTTAACTTATTCTAAATTTTCATCACAATTATGTAAGGATTTGTTGGAATATACAGAAAGGAAGCAGGCATGGGAGTAAGGAAAAATAAATATTCTGAAATTCGGTTATGTAAGAATAAGCAACAGATTTCATGAAGGAATTACGGATAGAATGAAGGGGCACTTTTAAAAAGTGTCCCTTATTTAGGTATTTAACTGTCTTCTTGAGGCAAGTTGTTAATAAAAAATGTTGTATGGTTCCTGGAAACTAGATCATGTTACATGTTTCTTGGATAAGCGATTTGTGATGGTATCTTCTTGTGGTGAAGTTCGCCGAATGTAAAAAGCCAGGATGAACGCAACGATTGTTAACCATGTAGCGATCATAAATGCATCATCTACCCCCATTACGCTTCCCTGTTTAATGGCCATGGCCATTTGAGTTGTATTTTCTGATGATATGTGCTCTTTAGTTAAAATTCCCTGTACATGTTTAGTACCCTGATTTGTCATTATTGACACAAAGAACGCCATGCCAACAGCTCCTGCAACCATTCTCAATGTATTCACCATTGCTGTTCCATATTTATTTAGACTAAGTGCCAATTCGTTTAGTCCAGCTGTGAAGATGGGCATCATCAGTAATGACATACCTAACATTCTTATAGTATACACCCACACCACATAAGAATAAGAGGTATCTGTTTCAAGCCGCGTTAAAAGATAGGTTGTAATAATAGTAATAGCAAGTCCGCTTACTGCAAGCCATCTTGCGCCAAATCGATCAAATAGCTTCCCTGTGATAGGAGACATGATACCCATTAGGATACCCCCAGGCAATAGCATGAGTCCAGATTCCATGGGAGTAAAGCCACGGATGTTTTGCATATAAATTGGCATAATAATCATTCCAGAGAACATACCCATCGTCGCGATAATGTTGATGATGGTCGTTAATGTGAACATCCGGTAACGAAATATTCGAAATTCCAGAATAGGATGCATTACAGTAAATTGCCTCCATACAAATAAACCTAAACTGATTCCACCAATAAGGAACATAGTCAGGACTTCTAAGCTGTCCCAGCCCTTAGTACCGCCTGTTGCAAATCCGTATAGAACTCCTCCGAATCCGATAGTGGATAGAATGACACCAATTTTATCGAGTTTAGGTCGGCTCGTTTCACCCACCTTTTTAATGATAAAAATGGCAAAAATTAAGTCAAGAAGTGCAAATGGGAAAATGATAAAAAACAGGACTCGCCAGGAATAGTTTTGTACAATCCATCCTGATAACGTAGGTCCAACGGCTGGGGCAAAATTCATTGCGATACCGAATATACCCATTGCAAAACCGCGTCTGTTAGGAGGAAATATAGTGAAAATTACGTTTGTAATCAAAGGGAATAAAATCCCTGCACCTGCAGCCTGAACCACACGTCCGATTAATAAGACAAAGAAGCTAGGGGCAATTCCACATAATAAAGTTCCTAAAGCAAACAGTCCCATCGAAGCAAGATATAATTGTCTCGTATTAAATCGTTCCATTAAGAAAGCTGTAATCGGGATGACAATCCCATTGACCAACAAAAAGATAGTTGTAAGCCAATTAGCTGTTGCAGCTGATATTTCAAAATGATTCATCAATTGAGGCAACGCGATATTGATTAAAGTCTGATTCAAGAAAGCGACGAGAGCACCAGCCAGCATTACCGCAAACATGGGGCCTGTACGAAAAGTAGAGCTTGTTGTTTTGTCGTGATTCATTCTTTTGGCACGTCCTTTTGATTGAGTTAGTACATATTGTTACGTCCTGCTATTTTAAGTTATAGAAACTAAAGCGACTATACTAAGTTAATATTCCCTCTATCTTAAAGAAAATCAACCTACCTTTTCCAACAATATACACCAACTTAAGGTATTTACCTAAACCTTCGACTTTAAAAAGATATTTTTCTTTTTAACACCTGCGATTGACCATTTGATCCATTCTGCAGGTATGTTTTACAGATGACGATGAAGCACTATAAAAGTTGCGAAAAATCCAGAGATTTCCTTCTGGTATTGGTAAAAGGTGCTTATTTAAATATGTTTCGTAATAAGACTCTGTCACTAAAGAACCATTTACATGAAAATCAGCCTCCCATAAAATAAGTGTTAGATACAAATAGTTGGAAATGTTAGCCAAAGGAATTTCACAGGCAGGTTCTGATAATGTAGCTAAGGCATTCGCCCCGATACGCTTCGTTTATGTAAAATATATACTATTAAGGGAGTGGGATTGTTGAAAAAGAAACTTTGTATTATTGGTAGTGGTGTAGCGGGTCTGCACCTAGCTTATGCTCTAAAGGACGACTTTGATATCACTGTCATTGAACGTCAATCACCAGATCAGATAAGAAAAGGCCGAATCATGTCCACCCAGGTGCATTTTGGATCAACAAGGACTCGTGAAAAACGCTTTAATATGCCGAAATGGGGAGAACAATCACTTCTTGAAAGCATTCATATTACAATTGGAAATCAAAAGCTATTTGTGGGAATGCTGCAAGAACCGGCATTATCTGTTGATCAGCGTTTGTATTACTCTCATTCTATTAAAGATCTTATAGAAAAAGGAGTCTCCTTCCGTTTTGAAAAGATAGATAAAGAGAATGTGGAAGTACTAATTGATGAGTTCGATTTACTTATTGATTGTACTGGAAAAAATGGACCTCTTTTGCCGTTTCCGATTGAAGAGGCTCTGTCTCCTTATCAAACTCCTCAGCGAAAATGTATCGTTGGTTATTTCACAGGAATAAGAGCAAACACTCCTCTAGGGGTAAGCGTTACAGTTCTTCCTGGGTTGGGTGAAATGTTTGAAATACCCGCAATAACAGAACACGGTCCTGTGACCATACTATTCATTATGGGCATACCAAACACTGAATTGGATGTATTTAAAGGTATAAAAAATGCAGAAGAGTTTACTCTTAAAATGAGAAGTACAGTTCAACAGTTCTTCCCGGAAATTCATAACCGAATTGATGGAAGTAATTTTGCTTTATGTGATGAAAGTAGCTTTCTTCAAACAGCCTTAACACCGGTTATACGAAAGCCATATCTCATGGTTAATAATAAGTTGGTTGTCGGCTGTGGGGATAGTGTGTTTCTAAACGACCCTATTTCGGGTCAAGGCTGTAATCTTTCTTCTTACTGTGCTGAACAATTGTATGAAACCCTTATTGAATACAAAAATTCCAAGTGGGACGCAGATACAGGGGAGTCTTATTGGAATCGAACGAAACAGTATGTAAAAGAGGTAACGGAATGGACAAATGCCATGACGGAGCCATTACCTGAGCATGTTATTCAATTGCTGCTACAGGGTGCTCAGGACCAAGTACAAGCTAACGAAATTGCTGAATGGTTTGCCAATCCGACAAAAGCGTTTGAAGCGTTTTTTTCAGCGACAGCGACGGTACATAAAAATAATCAATGACCGGCATTAAGATTAAAAGTTTAGTTTCATAATGAATCCGTTTATGTACCCCGTTACTTGATTCACCGCAATTGCAGAGTTTAATGAGGCATTTGAAGTGAGGGAACATATGTTTTATAATGTATTTTGAATAAAAAATATGGGGGGACGTATATGTATATGACAATTTCAGATTTTATTAAAGAATGGAATAAGGAAGCCATACTGACTCAAAATGTCTTGGATAGCTTGACTGATGATGCATTAAAACAAAAAGTTTATCCTGAAGGTCGAACTTTAGGAAGAATTGCGTGGCATTTCACAACTAATATCCCAGATTATTTAGCGCATTTTGGGCTTAAGATAGCCAGGATAGATTATGGGGAAAGCGTTCCATCTTCTGCAAAAGAAATCGCCATAACTTTTAAAAATGTAAGTTCACACGCGGCTAAAATGATTGAGCAACAATGGACAGACGAATCCCTAGGACATATACAAGAAGCGTTTGGAAGACAGGAATCAAATGCTTCAATCCTAATGGGGTTAATCAAGCATATTGTTCATCACCGCGGACAAATTACGGTTCTGATGCGTCAAGCAGGAATTAAACCTTATGGGGTTTATGGGCCACCAAAAGAAGATTGGGTTCATTTAGGTGTAGAAAATCCACCACTTTGATAAGAGTGTGCTACCAATAAGGGGAAGCAATGATCTTCAACAAAACGGGCGCTATTGTTGAAAAAATACATCCCAATTTCTCATTTATAGTACTGAGAGATTGGGATGTTTAATAGTGAAAATTCTTTAACGTTGTAAATTCGCGTATTACTGACTGCCCCCCCCATTAAAACCTTTCCCTTTTAGGTTATGCTTTTTATATCTCTTGCTTCCCATCAAAGTTCGTCAATCATATATGGGAGGGAGGTGAAAAATCGTATGAACCTGAGTGAGTTGATGAAGCCTATCGTTGTTCCGAATATCTTCAACAAACTCATCGCATTTTATTTTTCAAAATTCCTATGTAGCTAGTCTTTTCTAATAGAGATGAACTCTTTACTTATATGTTTCATTTTCTAAAATGATCACTTTTTCCTCGTTTGAGTATTTCCCTATTTGTTTCGTATTTTCAACCAACCGAAAAATATTATCACAGCATTGCTTGGTACCTAAAATTAATAATGGTACACCAATCAAATCAATTTTTAATTGTTTTGATAAAAATCCTCCAATTGACATGACGAACGGTACAGTTGGTGATGTATTTGAGAATATTATTTTTTCATGAAATGGATGTTTGCTTTGAAGTAATAAAATTAAGTTTTTTAATGCTGGAACAACTAGTTTGGAGGATTTCCGTCCTATTGTATAGACAGAGTCTCCATTTTCATCTATACCATGAAAAATGATTTTCCCTGCATCATCTTTAGATAATTTATTGAAATAGTTCACATTTAATATTTCTTCTTTAGTTAGTTTTCGTTCAGATTGGGTAAGTTCTTTTAAATGATAGGCGGCTGCAAGGGCCGTGGTATGTGTTCCACCATAGTCATTATAGATATAAATCATGTAATCATCCTTTATATATATTTTTATCTATGGTTACCATTATGGTCATTTATTCTAGTTCCAATTCAGTTATTGTCTTTTAGCACTTACCTCACAGTTTGTGTCGAGTCCATTTTATCACTAAAGCGAGCTCTTATATTAGCTTGGATGTAAAAAAATAACATAAAACAATGTTTATGGTCGTTGATTATACAGCAAGTGGATTTAGTTATAGGTCAGTACTTTAAAGAGAAGGAATAATAGTAGAAGTTTTGTAGAAAAATGTCGATATTTACGAATATCTTTATCGTCATTTCTAAGATATTATTATATTGTATTGTATTTACTTTAACACTTTGATGTGGCAATTCAACCATAATATCGATGCTCAACTTTAGTGAGTGGGGGAAAATAAATGAGTGTACTCATCGAGAAGAAACAAGTGGAAAACTATACTCATATGGAAGATGTAATGTTGGTTGAGAAAATCCAATATGGTGATGAAGATGCACTGGACTATTTAATCAAAAAATACAGATCTGTCGTCCAATCTAATGCTGTGAAGTATTTTTTAACGGGTGGAGATAAGGAAGACGTCTTTCAAGAAGGTATGATTGGATTATATAAGGCGATTCGCGACTACAAGGACTGCAAAAAGTCTTCTTTTAGGTCATTTGCGGAACTGTGCATTACCAGGCAAATCATAACGGCGGTTAAAGCGGCTATCCGCCAAAAGCATTCGCCCTTAAATAATTATGTTTCATTGTATAGGCCTATCTATCAAGGGGAGTCGGAACAAGCCTTAATTGATCTAATCCCTGAACAGGGACAAATCGACCCTGTCACGATTTTAATAAAATCAGAAGAAATGACAGATCTAGAGCTAAATTTAGCGGAAGTCCTAAGTGAGTTGGAAAGTAGAGTGGTGGACTTGTATCTGGAAGGTCAAACATATCTAGAAATATCAAAGAAACTGGATATTCAGATAAAGACGGTCGATAATGCTCTTCAACGGGTAAAAAGGAAGTTGGATCGGTATTTGGAATCAAGGACCTCGGAAGAATAATCACTATAAGAATAATAATGGCAAGATTTTTGTGTATTAATTGATTAGTCATTGAAAACATCGAAACGAGTTTGTGATAAAAGTGAAAGTAGAAATACAATTTAAAAATACATACATGTTCTTAAACAAGATTCTTCCGATACACTTATAAGAGCTTATCTCCTATCCATGGCATGGCAATAACCATGAAAAAAACGTCCAAATTATCAAAACCAGCTTCCTCAGAAGCTGGTTTTTGTTTTGCAGGTCGTTAACTCTCATCTTCATCTTCGACGTAAGGATCATGTTCGTATGCAGGTAAGTCCCCAAATGAAGTCATGATACCATCTTCATCAAGTGCTTCTTCATACTGTTCGTGCTGATTGTTCGGGTAAACGGTAATATTTTTTCCGGAAATATCAGTCCCTACAAAGTTTTCATAAGATTCCACATATCCAATCGGATCAAGCGATTCGTTATACATGTCATTATAAGTGTCTTTATCATCTGTAAAGGCAAAGTCAGATGGTGTTTCAGATGTTCCATACTGCGCTACATCCTGCCACGAGTCTTCTGCATCATAACTTACATTTTCATCTTGATTATCCATATCGAATTTTCCAAATGGAGGCATGAGCACCTCTTCTTCAACGGGACGATTATGGGATACGACTTGATCTGGACTGTGGTCTTTACAGAAAGTTGTATAAGGAAGTGCCTCAAGTCTTTCAAAAGGAATTTCTTCACCACATTCCTGACACGTTCCGTATGTTCCATTATCCATCGCATCAAGAGCCCTGTTGATATTGGTTAAATGATGAGTTGCATGCTCATTAAGGGCAAGATCTTTTTCTCGTTCGTATAATTCCGTCCCTTCATCTCCTGGATGGTTATCATAGCTTGATAATTCTCCCACTGACTCATATGGATGTTCCCAGTCAAAGCCAAAATTATCATTCACTTTAAATTCGGCTTCAAGTTCTTTTTTCTCCTTTAGCAACTGCGAGCGAAACTCAGCTAATACTTGAGATGTTAACATAAACAAACCCCTTTCATTTATATTTTCGTGCTTATTAGTTCCAATTATGTAAGGAAGTTTTTTGTTTTTAAACTTCATCATCGAATAAAAAACTTCTTAGGATGTATCTTAAGACTGAAAGGCTAAAGAAATTTTAGGGGGGCTTAGAATGGTTAACATTGATTTCGACAAATTTATTAAATCTCAGAAAAACCACGAAGGACGATATTTGGGCAAAGAAGATCATCAAGAAGGCGTAAATGATAAGGACTACAACAATCGGGGAAATTCAGATAAATCGGTGGGGGCTACAGGAAGGAAACTATAGATCACCTTGAAAAGTTGTTAAAAAACTGTATGACAGATATACAGGTACAACTCAGAAGAGGTGATCACTGTACGAAATAATACACAGAAGGACGGATTATGCCGTGTGGGACGAAATATCTCTCAGAAGGACGGATTATTCCGTGTGTGGGACGAAATATCTCTCAGAAGGACGGATTTTGCCTGAAGCGAACGCTGTTACACCATCAGCGGAAACCGATACGTTGGATGTTGAATTAGCTATAGAGGGCCTAACATATGGCATTTGAATCATGGTGATAGTTCCGCGTGGACCAGCTGACATCAAGCGAATTAATTCTCCGTGATCAGGTTCCATTCTATCCCCTACAAAGAAAAAAATTTATGATTAGTTCTTTATTAAAAGAGGGAATCGTGAAATTCATAAACATGAGAGAAAATTCAAAAGAAAAGGCCTATCCCTATTTAGATCCGGGAAAGGCCAGCTTGAAATTCTGAATGACAGGTTATGTACAAAATTCTCACCTATAGCCTTAGAATTTTTAAGGCTATAAGTGAGAAGCTACTGCCTGGAAATAGATTTATACGAAAAGGCTTAGTAATAGAATAAAACCTAATCCAGCTATAGAAATGATTGATTCAAGTAAGGTCCATGTTGAAAATGTTTCTTTCATGCTTAGGCCAAAATACTCTTTAAACATCCAGAAACCTGCATCGTTAACATGTGAAGCGATTAAACTACCGGCTCCAGTTGCGAGTACAACCAAGGCAAGATTAACGTCGGATTGTCCTAACATCGGAATAACTAAACCGGCAGTTGTTAAAGCTGCAACAGTTGCAGAACCTAAGGAAATACGTAAGATTGCAGCAATGATCCATGCAAGCAAGATGGGTGATAGCGAAGTTCCTTTGAATAATTCGGCTACATAGTCACCTACGCCTCCATCAATTAATACCTGTTTGAAGGCTCCGCCGCCCCCGATGATTAATAGCATCATCCCAATATGAGTGATGGCGGTTGTACAAGATTCCATGACATTTTTGATTGGGATTTTTCTTGCTAATCCCATTGTATAGATTGCAACAAGTAAAGAAATCAACATGGATGTTGAAGCATCACCAATGAAACGGATAGCTGCTAGTAAACTATTATCTTCAAATCCAATTGTTTTTTGAAGCAAAGTAATAATCGTAGCAATAGACATTAAAATAACGGGAAGCATTGCGGTAAATACACTGATACCAAAACCAGGAGTGTCTTCAAGTTTAAATACCTTTTGTTCTCCTAGAGAGGCAATATTCCCAGTTTTAGTGAATGATTCAGGTACAAGCTTTTTAGCTAGTTTAGTAAATAAAGGCCCAGCTAAAATGACTGTTGGGATTGCTATAATAAAACCGTAAAGTAATACTTCACCAATGTTTGCACCATATTCACCAGCAATGACGGTTGGTCCTGGATGTGGCGGTAAGAAACCGTGTGTCACGGATAAAGCTGCTACCATCGGAATACCGAGATGTAAAATAGAGACCTTTAATTCCTTAGAAATGGCAAATACGATTGGTATTAATAGTACTAATCCCACTTCAAAAAATAGAGCGATTCCGATAATAAATGAAGCTATAACCACAGCCCATTGAATATATTTTTCTCCAAATTTGTTAACGAGCGTCATCGCAATTCGTTGAGCGCCCCCTGAATCTGCGATTAGCTTGCCCAGCATCGCTCCAAGCCCAAAGATCAACGCTAAGTGACCCAGTGTTCCGCCTAGTCCAGCTTCAATTGATTTTACAATTTGGTCTAAGGGCATCCCAAGTAATAAAGCAACTCCGAACGATACAATGATTAGTGAAATAAAGGTATTTAATTTTAAGCCCATTATTAATAGTAGTAATGCTAAAATCCCAACTGCTACAATGATTAATGGCATTCTAATTCCTCCAATTAGTTATCTAGTAGTGTTAATTAAGCTTCTTTGATAATTGGAAATCCGTGTATAATCTTCTTCTAATATTCTAGATAGATTAATGAAAATCGGCAGTAATTGCCTATATTCTTTTGTTGCCTCTTCCTTTGGTGTGTGAATGTTGGTACTGCCAATCATTTCAGAAACGACCTCAAATGATTCGATTTTTCCTGTGGCATATAAGCCTAGAATACATGCTCCTAGACAAGAACTTTCATAGCTTTCTGGGACAACTACTTCAGATGCGAAAATATCAGACATCATTTGCCGCCAAACATCTGATCTTGCAAAGCCTCCTGTGGCTTGAATACGGGTCACGGGACTTTCCATGCATTCGGTTAAGGCTAAAAAGACGGTGTATAAATTGTAAATGACTCCTTCTAGGGCAGCGCGAATCATATGTTCTTTCTTATGTGACATCGTTAAACCGAAGAATGATCCACGTACGTCTGGATTCCATAATGGCGCACGTTCACCAGCAAGGTATGGGTGGAACAGCAATCCATCTGAACCTGGTCTTACACGTTCAGCAATTTTGGTTAATACATCATAAGGATCAATTCCTAATCTTTTCGCTGTTTCTACTTCTGAAGAGGCAAGCTCATCACGGATCCAGCGAAGGACCATTCCGCCATTGTTTACCGGTCCGCCAATTACCCAGTGCTTTTCGGTTAAGGCATAACAAAATATTCTTCCCTTTTCATCTGTTTGCGGCTTGTCAATAATGGTTCGAATGGCACCGCTTGTCCCGATCGTTACAGCAATTTCGCCTTTTTGTATCGCATTTACACCTAGATTAGAAAGGACTCCATCGCTGGCCCCTATGACAAATGGTGTTTGTTGATCAATGCCCATCTGTTTGGCTAAATCGGAATCACAGTTGGTAAATATCTTGGTTGTTGGCACAAGATCAGATAATTGGGAAGATGTAATTCCAGCAATTTTTAATGCTTCTTCATCCCAATCCAATGTTTTGAGATTCATCAAGCCCATGGCTGAGGCTAGTGAATAATCTACAATATATTTATCAAAGAACTTTTTAAAAATATATTCTTTAATTCCGATATATTTTTTAACCTTGACAGCGATTTCAGGAAGGTCGTTCACGATCCAAGTTATTTTAGTCAATGGTGACATGGGGTGAATCGGTGTTCCTGTTCGTTTATAGATTTCTTGGCCATTCATCTCATCTTTTATATGATGTGCCCATGCTTGACTTCGATTATCTGCCCAAGTGATGCAAGGCGTCAGCGGTAGGTCTTTTTCATCCATGGCAATGACACTATGCATGGCACTGCTAAATGAAATGAACGATAGCTTTTTTTGTGAATGATGTTTCATTATATTCGAAATGGCTTGTAGAACTGCCTGGAAAATCTCTTCTGGGTTTTGTTCTGCAGCCGATATATCAGGTGTATAAAGCGGGTACCCAATATTTTCTTGTTGGATGACCTCGCCTTTTTCACTAAATAACACGGCTTTCGTACTTGTGGTTCCGATATCTACACCCAACATATAGTTAGTCATCTTGTTGCACGACTCCTTTAGTAAGCATTTGTTGTGACATCCATAGGTCTTCTACTTTACCTTGAACATCATCAAAGTTCTCATGAAAAGTTTTAATCATGAGGTCTCTATCTTTTGTTTTGATCGCTTCAATATAAAGCTCATGATTTTTTACTATCCGCGTGAAGTCTTCATACTTTTCTTTGAAACGCATACGCATCGAAATTAAGATGAGGCTTTCCATTACGGGTTTTAAATTACTCCAGATCATCAAGATATATGAATGATTATCTGCACGAATAATCGTTTCATGGAACAAGACATCTTGATAGGAAAATTCATCAGCATCATTATATTTGATTGCGACTTTCATCATCTCCAGTATTTTACTAAGTTCCTTTACTAAATGATTAGTGTCCATCCTTACTAGGCGTTCAAATACAAACGATTCTATAAGTAAACGAACATCATAAATTTCTTCGATTTCTTTTTCTGATAAACCTATAACAACGGCACCCATTCTTTCTAATCGGATAATATTTTCGGATGCCAGGATTTTTAATGCTTCACGAATAGGTGAGCGACTTACAGCAAAATCTGCAGCTAATTTATTTTCCGATAATATGGTACCGCTTTCAATTCTCCCGGAAATTATACGCATTCTTAGCTCACATGTAACACGTTCACCAGCAGAGGCTTTTGAAAGCCATTTAGTGGGATAAAGAAATTCCCTTGAATCGTCCATACATTCACCTTCTTGAGTTCGAGTATACTTGTATACAAGTATTATAACGAAAATTTTTGATTTTGCAAACGCTTTTAAATCGATGTCCATCACGGCCCGATACCCTCAATAGAAGAAACACGCCTTAAAAAGTAAGAAAAATATCATTTTTCCTTATTGGTAAAAAATACCCTCATTGTTAAGTTAATGTTATTCCCTTATAATTTTCAAGAAACATAGAAATGTTATGAATAGGAGAACAGTATGAAAAAACTGTGGAACACGTTACTTACCCTTACGTTGTTAATTAGCTTATTCCCGCAATTAGCATCGGCTGCTCAAAGCAATAATTTTGAACAGGAACTTAAAAAGTATTTAAAGGAGGTAAGCCTTGTTAGGGGCTTTGAAGTGACGAAGGATGATATTGAAACGTCGCTTTCTTTTTACGATGAGAGTATAAAAAACTTTCAATCTATTGATGAGCTTAAAGATACTTTAGGAGAAACTATAAAAGCAGATTTAAGCAATTTAAAACCTATTTATGAAGATTATAATCTTACTAATGAGAGTCTAATTAAACTGTTGCACGAGAACGGAGAAGAGCTGGATGATTATATCTTTATCTGGGACCTCGATGAAGCTGTTTATTTCTATAAAGAAGAGGGCGATTTTGAACGCGATCCAAACTTTGACCAAGAATTAGCCAATTATTTAGCAAAGGTTAGCAAGGAAAGAGGCTTCGAAGTAACAAAAGAAGATATCGAAGTGTCATTAGAACCCTATGAAATTAGCACGGAAGACTTTGAATCTGTCGAAGAGCTTAGCGAATTTTTAGGTGACGTCATAAAGGCAGACCTAAGTAACTTAGATTATTTTAATGAGAATTATGAACTGGATAAACAATCCCTGCTTCAATTGTTAGAGGAAAATGGTGAAGATATTAACGATTATATATACATAGATAATCTTGAAGAAACTGTTTGGACCCTTACTGGTGAGGACTTGGATGGTGAAGTTGCCGAAGATCTTCTTCCTATTTTCGAGGAAGAACTCGGTCTAACCGAAGAGGAATTACAGCGTCTTGAAGACCATTTAATGTCTTTGGAAGAGCATCTTTCCAATCCGGAAACAGTCAAGCGACTTGAAGAATTGGGCAACCGTATGATGGCTTTCGAGGAATTTGACGTAGCAACCGAGCTTTCAGCCGAACAAATAGCTGAAATGGCATCTATCTATGAAGAATTACTTTCCATCTTTAAGCTTAATGTATCCTATTCCCTTGTGAAAAGCGGTTCGGAATCGCCTATTTCTCTTTTTGATTTAATGAAAATGGATGAATTGAAGGGTGCTAACCTGAAAATTGCGATATACACTACAGATGGGAAGTTCTTGGCTGATCTTTTGATTACGGGTGATATGGTCGATTCTGACACTCTTACGAATGCAGGACAACAAATAAAGGAATCTGCTAAAGAGGTGACAAAGACCATTGAAAAGGCACCCGTTGCAAAACCAGTAAAACAAAAAATCAGCTCTCATACTAAATCGGAACATCAAACGGTAAAAGGGGCCAAGCTGCCAAAGACCGCATCAGATTACATCCCTAACGCCCTTTTAGGACTATTCATCGCTTTGTTGGGATGCATGATGTATCGAAAAATCAGGAACGCTTAATATGAAACAACTAAAGAAAAGGCGGTTACTTCTGCTTTGTTGTACAATTGCCATCATTTTATTTGGGGTTTGGTTTTCCACATCTAATATGTATAAGTTTGCAAAAGGCTACCTACTATATAAGACTCATGCTCCAAGTAGCCAAGTAAAAGAAACAGTACAGAAACCACCAAGTAATAAAACAACAAAGGAAGAGCTTTATCCTGTCCGCCCTAAAACGGGTGAAGAAATGGGGGAACTGTATATACCCAAACTAAAAGCAACACTCCCTATTTTCCATGGCACAAACGAGGATGAATTGGAGAAAGGCGTAGGTCACTTTGCAGGAAGCGTGCTACCAGGTGAAAATGACAATTCGGTTCTTTCCGGTCATCGAGATACGGTATTCCGTAAACTTGGGCAAGTTGGCGAAGGAGATTTGTTGATTGTAAGAACTTCGGCAGGAGAGTTCACATACAAAGTCAACAAAGTTCGCATTGTGGATGAGGATGATCGAACCGTAATCGTTCCAAAACCACGAGCGACACTAACCGTCAGTACATGTTATCCCTTTGATTATATTGGATCAGCTCCTGAACGCTATATACTTGTCGCTTATCTTGCTTCAAAAACATTAAGTAAATAAAAAGGCGGATATATGTTGCAACTACTGGCTTCAGCATTCCTTCTATTAACTTAATACGCGAGAGTCCCAATAGGTTAAACCCTATTGGGACTTTTTTAGCTTCTAAAGATTGTATAGTCAACGTGTATGATTGGACTTTCTTTAAAACAGATGATGTTCAGTAAACACTGATTATGACGGACCAAATGACGACAGAGCTTTCGTTTAATTAAGAATTCCTTCGTAAGCTAAAGGATGTGTTAGCACTTTAAAAGGGTGACAAATTGGTGACCATTATATGAAGGTGGAGGTAAGAGGGAGAAGATCATTAGGAAGATAGAAAAACGCCAAAAAGGCGTTTGTTAATCATTTTTATTGATTTTACCATCGTTTCCCTTGTCAATACCGGTAGCGTTATTAATCAATTGTGGAAACAAGTTTAACCCCTGATCCATAGCGTTCATTGAATCGGCTTTTTGGCCAATTTTTTTTGATTTTTCTTGTTTTTTCATTTTTGTCGCCTCCTAAAATTAGGATTCGTAGTAAATCAAAAAATATTCCAAAGTAATTTATTATTAGTGATTATGTTGCACAGTATGCATAAACCGGGAGGCAATCTGTAATATCCAAACAGTCATATTGTGTGAGTAAACTTCATTCCTTGGGTGTTTAAGAGTCCATCATCGCTTTTGTGTACTTTAACTAACGGAGCAGATTGGATGGTTAGAGAAGATTCATTCTTTAGTACCTAATTAACTAAATAGTTAGCCTGAAAATGGGAGTATGTAATTAAATGGAATATGATCCCATGGTACATAGAAATATCAATTTTCACATGGTAAAGTCTAGAAGAAGGAAAAGAGAGAGGTTATTATAAAAAAATTATTAAATATTGGGATGTCAGTTACTCTTGTCTTTGGTCTATTTTTTGCGATATCACCGATGAAGAAAGCGTATGCGCTTTCTTATGATAATACAAATCCTTATTCGACTGGTTGTGCCAATAAAAGCCCAAACACCTATGAAACAGAATATATCTATAAAAACGGTGTGAAAATTGGATATGTGCAGCTAAAAGGAAGTGCGTATTGTCATTCGGCTTGGGGTTACTTAAAGCTTTATTCGACCGCACCTTATGATTATTATGCGAATGTGTGGGTTGATAGTTTTAATGGCACTTCTAAGAGAGCATATACAAGTTGTTCCAGTTCCGGTGGTAACGGATGGATAATGAAAGGTCAGACCTTCTGTTATATCGCTCAATTATGGGATAAAGATCCGTATAGTGCTTTGGCCAAAGCGGGTATTTATTCTTCAAGCGGGGCTCTCATTATTTCTGCGAACACCGGTCGTTATTAATTTATTATTAATAATAGATAAGAAAATGAAAATCAGTGAAATTACTCACTGGTTTCTTTTTTATTTTCATTAACTGTCTTTCTTATAAACATAAGAACAATCTACACACAACGGGAGTTTTCATAAGGCAGCCTATTGGCAACTGCAGCCTTCCTTAAATGGGTGAAAATGGAATTTGAGCATTGGAAAGACCCTTGGTATGATAAAAGTGTCCAGTGCCCTCCCAGCTAAATGGACAAAATAGAGGTCTGGGCGGGACTTATTTACGGTATTCCTCAAATCTTCTATTTGGATGTTTTCATTCCTTCCATTTATGAAGTTTTTTAGCATATTTAAAAAGGGTTGACTCCGTTTTAACGGTGTATGTTTATGAGTCGTTTGTTGTTGTACATAGTATCATAAGGAAAGGGACTTACATAATACTTACCATAAAGTTCACTAAAAAAACGAATAGCACATGATTTATGGATATTAGAACATTCATATTAGCCGTTTTGAACACGAATTTCAAAGAGTGACCTAGTATAAAGGGAGAAAGATAGGTGGCAATTATATGAAAAAATTAGAGGAAATTAATGAAGAATATCGAGAAACCTTCGATTTTGATGTTAAAGAACCAGTGGGAGTGGATATTGATGACTAAGTTTCATTCTGATATGACAGTGGAGGAAGCGATCTCATGTTTTCCCATCGGTAAAAATGAAGTGGAAGTGATAGACAATTCAGAGGATTTTATCGGATTTCTGACAATGGAAGCGTTATCAGCTGCCGTGCAGCAGAGTGATTTAACGAAGCCTATTTCTCATTTTATTACTGTGAATGCACCTCTGCAAAATTTACGGAATTACTCGATACCATATGAACAATTTCAAGCATTTTTTGAGAGTGATTTATGCAGGGTTGTATTTAATGCCCTGTACGATGGCGTGTATATCACAGATGGTGAAGGAACGACATTATTTATCAATCAAGCTTATCAACGAATTACTGGAATTAGAGAAGAGGAAATTATCCGGAAACCTATGAGTTATTTAATTGAGCAGGGGATGATTTCCGTTTCTGCTTCATTGGACTCTATTCGAACGAAGAATCAAGTTACGCTGACGCAAAGAATCCGAAATGGAAGAAAGATTATCGTGTCGGCCACACCCATTCTTTCGCCACAGAACGAAGTCATATTTGTCATAAATAGTGTAAGAGATATTACCGAATTAATCAGAATGAAGTACACGATTGACAGTCAAAAGTTATCTTTTCAACCCATTTCTCAATTGTTACCTGATTCGGAACAGGTGAATCTACAGGAAATTATCATTGGGCCCTCTACAACGCCTTTATTCAATTTGGCTGACAAGGTAGCCAAAACGGACGCGAAGATTTTGTTACAGGGGGAAACAGGTGTAGGGAAGAGCTTGATTGCTAAGTACATTCATTCCAAAAGCTCCAGGAAGGAAAATATTTTCCTTGAATTAAATTGCGGGGCCATCCCAGCGAACTTGGTGGAATCTGAACTTTTTGGATATGAACCGGGAGCGTTTACCGGATCCCTAAAGAATGGGAAAATGGGTATTTTTGAGAAAGCCAATGGTGGTACTTTATTTTTAGACGAAATTGGGGACTTACCTTTAGAGTTACAAGTAAAACTGTTGAAAGTGGTGGAAGAAAACAAGTTTATGAGAGTAGGCTCTACTGAAATGAAAGAAGTGGATGTTAGATTAATTACTGCCACTCATCGTGACCTAGCATCACTTGTTCAAGAAGGATCTTTCCGTGAAGATCTTTATTACCGGCTTAATATTGTCTCGTTTGAAGTTCCGCCTTTACGCCAGCGGAAAGAAGAAATGGTCCCGCTTCTAGAAATGTATCTGGAAAAATTCAATGAAAAGTATAATGAAAAGAAAAAGATGACACCGGAATGCTATGAATGGCTAACAAATTATTCGTGGCCTGGTAATATACGTGAGCTTGCGAATCTTGCTGAGCGACTGGTCGTTACGACTTATGAAGATACGATTGATTTATCTAATTTACCATCTTTCATACGTCCAGTCGTGACAAGGAAAACTACACCTCTTTCCTTGAAGGAGGCCGTTTCTGAACTGGAGCGATCCTTAATCCTGAATGCAATGAATAAATATGGGACAACAAGGGCGGCTGCCGCTTCTTTAGAAATCAGTCAAAGCGCCTTGGTGCAAAAAATGAAAAAATTTCACATGCGAGTAGAAAACGAATCGAATTAGTTTGTTCGATTTGATTTCTACTCATTTTAATCGGATTTCCAATGAAAAAATAGGTTAAACCGTTATTATATGAAGCGTTTTCATTTTGGCATGATTCCTGCATTAGTAGATTAATGAAAGGGGAGATTACCATGAATATTTCTATTTTTTCAATGGCTAACAAATTGGTGACAGGAGCAGATTCTTTACAACAGCTGACTGAAGAGGTTACGCGATTAGGGATGAAGAATCCATTATTAGTTACAGATAAAGTTTTACTGAATGCTGGGGTTGTGCAAAAGGTTGAGGATTTACTTTCATCGGCATACGGTATTTTTTCGGAAGTCAATCCTGAACCGGAAATTGAAATCGTTGAGCAATGTGTACGTTCAATCCAAGATGGCAATCATGATGGGTTGATTGCGGTAGGGGGAGGAAGTGCGATAGATATCGCAAAAGCCTCTTCCGTTATGGCTACGAATTCGGGAAGCATCGAGACCTATTTTGGTACGAACTTAATTGAAGTTCCAGGTATTCCTTTAATAGCTATACCGACGACAGCGGGCACTGGGTCCGAAGTAACGAATATTTCGATACTATCTGATAAAAAAGAACAGGTTAAGAAGGGAATTGTTAGTTCGTATCTATTACCGGATGTAGCGATTGTATCCCCGATTATGACACTGACTTGCCCACCAAGTGTGACGGCGGCGAGTGGAGTGGATGCACTTGTTCATGCAGTCGAGGCCTATATTTCAAAATTTGCGTCCCCTGTGACGGATGCCTTGGCAATTGGCGCTATGAAGTTAATCGCTAAAAATCTACCAAAGGCTTATGCGGCTCCAGATCATCTAGAAGCACGAGAAGCCATGATCACGGGAAGCCTAATGGCCGGGTTAGCATTTGGAAATGCCGGTGTTGGAGCTGTACATGCCCTAGCTTATCCGCTTGGAGGCCGTTTCCATTTATCACATGGAGTCAGCAATTCATTATTACTGCCCTTTGTCATGAAATGGAATAAAATTGCATGTTTAGAAAGATTCCGTGATATTGCGGAAGCTCTTGGGGAAAAAGTCGATCATTTAAATGATGATGAGGCAGCGGATAAAGCGATCGAAGCAATGACTAGAATATGTCGATACGTGGATATCCCTGAGTCACTTCGTGAATTTGATATTCCTGAATCTTCCTTATGTGAAATGGCTGCTGAAGCTATCAAACAAGTCCGTTTACTACGGAATAATCCTCGTGCATTAAACGTTCGTGATATCGAAAAAATATATCGTTCAGCCTATGGCATGTAACTGGAGGAAACAACATGAAATGGAAAAACCGTCCATATGGAAAAGAGACATCGTATATACCTGCAGGTCCTTTTAAAATTAGACTGCCATTTGTTCATTATCGTTTTGAGTGGCCAGACTATGTTCAAGGTTTATTAATGTGTGCCGTTGATCTTGGAGCGATTACACTTCTTGCAGACCATCTAGGTATGCCTTTCGATGTGGCTCTAGCCGTTGTTGTCTTAAATGGATTATTATATTTAACACATCATTTACTCGGAGACCCAGTTATACCAGGTTGGATTACACCTGCGGTTCCATTGCTTGTATTGTTTGTCGGACAATTTCCAGAAGGACCTGATAGGGTCTATGCACTCGTTGCGTTTCAATTAACATTAGGGATTTTATCCATAATACTAGGAATGACCGGGCTTGCGAGTAAAGTCGTTCGATTAGTGCCGAATGCAATTAAATCAGGCATTATATTAGGAGCGGGAATTGGTGCTGTCGTTTCTATTTTTGAAGTCGGTGGAAAGTTTGATTTATTTCCTTATACAATAAGCATTTGTATCGGTTTTGCCTTTTATTTGCTTTTTTCGAAAAGTTTCGGAAAATTGAAAATGCGAAATAAAGTTTGGATATTTATCGGTAATTTAGGGATATTGCCAGCTATCTTACTCGCGGTCTTTGTTGCTCCCATTTTTGGAGAAGCAAAATGGCCAAATATTCAATGGGGATTCAGCAGTCCGGACTTTGCTACGCTTTGGTCTGACTATACGGTTTTTGGTTTAGGTTTCCCAGCCATGACCTTCTTTTTAAGTGCAATACCAGCTGTTTTTGCTACTTATTTAGTTGTATTTGGGGATGTGCTGAAAACAAAAGCGTTGCTCTCTGAATCGGATGATGTCAGGGAAGATGAAAAAGTGGAATATAATCCAAACAGAGCCCATTTAATTTTTGGCGGCCGAAATGTGATCATGAGTTTCATCGGGCCTGATATTACGATGTGTGGCCCGTTATGGGCAGCCATGCAGGTCGTTGTAGTGGAGCGCTTTAAAAATGGCAAGAAAGCGATGAACTCTTTCTTTGGCGGTGCTGGCTCTTTCCGTTGGGGTACGAATACTGGGTTATTCTTATTGCCGGTCGTCAGTTTGGTTGAACCAATTCTCGGTGTGGCCTTGGCCTTAACGCTTTTGGTTCAAGGATATGTTAGCGTGCGTGTCGGTGTAATGCAGGCGAGGAGCCAACGCGACTTGGGAATTGCAGGGGTCGTTGCTGCCATCCTTGTTATAAAAGGTGCTGGAATGGCGTTTGCAGCAGGAATACTTTTATGTGCCCTTTTATATGGTAAGGACTTTTTCAAAGGAGAAAATGATAAGACTTTTACAGATCATGAAGAAGAAGAGGAGCTTAAAGCAGGATGAACAAAGTAGTTGAAAAATGGCCAATATATATAAACGGTGAAACCAAACAAACAGAACGTCATTTTGTAGTGGAAAATCCAGCAACATTGGAGCCTGTGGGCTATGTACCGGACGCTACGGAAAAAGAAGCAAAGGCTGCTGTGGATGCAGCTCATGCGGCTTTTCTAAATTGGTCGAAAACAAGTGCATATCAGCGGGCGGAATTACTTGAGAAGTGGTACACAATTATTGAAAAAAGGCTAGATGAAATCGCAACAATCATGACATTGGAGCAAGGGAAACCATTGGCCGAAGCAAAAGGTGAAATAAAATATGCTTCAAGTTTCGTGAAATGGTTTGCTGAAGAAGCAAAGCGTAACTACGGAGAAACCATACCTGCTTCCGTTGCTTCTAAGCGAATTTTAGTGCAAAAGCAGGCAGTCGGTGTCGTTGCTGCCATCACGCCTTGGAATTTTCCTGCTGCCATGATCACAAGGAAAGTGGCGCCTGCACTTGCAGCAGGATGTACCGTCGTCATCAAACCCGCGGAACAAACACCATTGACAGCATTGCTATTAGTTGAAAGTGCTCATGAAGCAGGAATTCCTGCCGGTGTAATAAATATTGTCACAACACAAAACCCGGGGGAAGTGTCAGACGTTTGGATGAATGATTCACGTGTCAAAAAAATTACATTTACAGGTTCCACACCTGTAGGGAAGCATCTAATGAAAAAGGCCGCAGAAACGGTAAAAAAAGTCTCACTTGAATTGGGTGGCTTAGCTCCGTTTATCATAGCCGAAGATGCGAATATCAAAGAAGCCGTAAAAGGTTTGATTCAATCGAAATTTAGGAATGCCGGACAAACATGTATTTGTGCGAACCGAATTTACGTCCATGAGACTATTCAAAAGCCATTTTTACAAGCCTTTGAAAAGGCTGTTTTATCTTTGAAGGTTGGAAATGGAATGAATGGAACCGATCTTGGTCCACTGATTGATGGAGCTGCAGTAAAAAAAGTTCAGTTTCAATTAGATGATGCTATAAGTAAAGGAGCTGTCATCCATAAGACTACCAAGGTAGATAAAGAAAAGGGTTATTTTATCGCACCTGCCATTCTTTCCAATGTAACGGATGATATGCTGTGTATGCAGGAAGAAACGTTTGGTCCGATTGCACCAGTCAGTACATTTAAAACTGACCAAGAAGCGATGGATCGAGCCAATAACACTAATTTTGGCTTGGCAGCTTATGTATATACGGAGTCATTAAATAAAGCAGTTACCTATTCGGATGGCCTTGAATATGGGATTGTTGGTATTAATGATAGTGCCCCATCCACTGCTCAAGCACCATTTGGCGGCATGAAGGAAAGTGGATTAGGTAGAGAAGGCGGGCACTCTGGCATGGATGAATTTTTAGAAGTAAAGTATGTATCTCTTCAACTTAGCAATTAAACTAATGAATGTTGACGATTCTGAAGGATCACATTCTAAATAAGAGTGTAAAGGCACATCGAATATCGATGTGCCTTTACTCCTTATCAAAAGTTAATAAGCATTTTTAGTTCGTTCAATGGCAAAAAAAATGCCCGAAGAATTTTCATTAATGATAAAAGTATAGTCCGATTTTTCAAGTTTGAGAGTTTTGTACTCGAAAAGGAAAAATTGGGAATGGACAATCATGGACTTTGATTATTCCGCTAAGCTTTCTGCCAATCGGTTTTCCTTCCAAATGACTGTAATACCCAGTCCGATGACGATAATGACAGCAGCGAAAAGATATGGATAGTTGATGTTGACGTCAAATAGTAATCCTCCAATTGATGGTCCGGCGATATTCCCCAAGCTCGTATAGGTTGAGTTCATACCAGCAACAAACCCTTGCTCTTTCCCGGCAGCTTTTGATAGAAATGTCGTCAATGCCGGACGAAGCAAGTCAAATGCAAGGAAGATGAAACAAGTTACGACTAGAACTGCCAAAAAGCTAGAGATCATGGTGGAAGCTACTGCAAAAATTGCACTGATAATTAAGCATAATTGGATAAGCTTCTTTTCACCTAGGAACTCTATCAGTTTACCAAACATAAATACTTGCACAACCACTCCGAAGATTGAGCTTATTGTAATGATTATTGCAATATCCTTCGGCGTGAAGCCGAATTTACGATCAGAAAATAGGCTAAAAACAGTTTCATACGCTGATAAACCAAATGCGAGTACAAATACAATGATGAACGCAATAAAGTAAAGCGGATTAAGTGATTTTTTTAAATCGCCTATAAAGTTCGTTTGCTTTGTATTAGCCGAACCTTCTGCAAGCTGTTCCTTTGTTAACGGCTCTTTTAAAATGAATAAGGATGTAAGGCATGCTAAAAAAGCGATAGCTCCCGCAAGGAAGAAGGGCAAGCGTATGCCATATTCTGCAACGAAGCCACCGATACCGGGTCCTATTATAAAGCCCAAGCTAATGGCGGCTGATATATAGCCCATAGCTTTCGGCCTTTCCTGAACGGACGTAATATCTGCAACATATGCCGTAACACCTGGCATAATAAAGGCAGCACTGATTCCGCCTAGGATCCTTGATATATAAAACACGGATACATTCGTGCCTATACCGAAGATAAGTTCAGAAACACCAAAAAGGAATAAGCCGATGATGATGATTTTCTTTCTGCCATAACGGTCAACCCAACGACCTGCGAATGGTGACATAACAAGCTGTGATACCGCAAATACGGCAACCAGATAGCCCATCGTGCTTCCTGATAAATGCATGATATTCATAAATGACGGCATAACGGGGATGATGAGTCCAATTCCCAAAAAAGCAATGAATATATTGCTTAGAAGAATAATTAATACTGCCTTTTGTTCTTTAATTGGTTTATTCATGTTTTAACACCACTTTCTATGTGAATCATTTTTGTGAAATACCTCTCCAAAACACTTTCCAAGAGGCAGATAATTTATCCTTCAGCCGTTTCTCATCATTGCCATATACAAGCTCAACCAAAATGGAATCCACTACTCCCAAGAAAGCATAGGTCGGCGTTATGGCTGCATCTTCGACGATTAATTTGGCATGGATCCAATCCTGGAATTTACATTCGAGAATCGCCTGCACCTTTTCCTCGATATCTATGACTTCCTGCCCAATCTCTTTTTCAAGATGTGCTGGCGGAAAAAAGGACATACGCAGCCAAAACTTTATATGCTCATTTTTTTGGAAAAGATCGATGACCAATTGTAGGAATCCATATAAATCTTTTTCAGGATTTTTTGAATCAACTTTACTGAAATATTGGAGTTTCGAAGATAGCTCCGTCTCTTTCGCATCACGTAAAACTTGCAGAAAAAGATCATCCTTGCCTTTAAAATGGGCGTAAATGGATTGCTTTTTCATTCCGACTTCTTCAGCTATTAGGGAAAGGGAAGCTCCTTCATAACCATGAATCGTGAAATATTTTAGAGCGGCTTCCTTAATTTCATTACTTTTCAATAATATCACCTCATAATTTAACGAACGTTCGTCAGTTATAATAGCAAATTAAATAAATATATGCAAGCGAATAAGGTTATACAATAGTATTTTGCAACAGAAATCATAAGATATGCAATCAAGGCTATTCACTAAATTCCCGCATATAATTCTATATGGATAATAATGAGACAGGTGGGATGAAATTGGATACATATGACATCAGAAAAGTGATTCATTACTTTTATGCAAAAATACAAGAAACGAATCATCCTTATTATTGGTACTGTTTGGCTGAGACTCAAAGTAGGGCCGGATTAACAAATGAAGCACTGCAAACGATTGATAACGCCTTGTCGTTTCCAAATCCTTATCCTTCAAAAATGGAACTGCTAGATATGCAATTGAACCTCCAAACTGATCTTTCAAGAGAAATGAACTTGAACAGAACAGTCATAGTGACCTCAAAGCAAGGCGATATTAATGGGGACGGGACAAAGGACAATGTTTTTCTTACCGCAAACAAAACCTCTGATAGCCCCTTTTGGAGGAATATAACTTTGGTTATTCAAAATGGGAGGACTAATCAATATGAACAAGTTCAAATGAAAAATAACGCAGGATATAATCCGACCCTTTTTCTTGGTGAGTTTACAGGTAATAAGGGGGAGGACATTTTAGTGGTCATTGATACAGGAGGAAGCGGTGGTTCCATTTATGCTTATGTTTTTTCATATCTTAACGGTCGACTCTTGACCATTTTTAATTCCGATACATTCAATGAAACGTATAAATACGCTGTAAATTACGAAAATCTATACAAAGCCAAGGTGAACAGCTATTACCTAAAAGAAAGATACATTCTAGATCTTACTTATAAAGATAAGGAATATTTATCGGAAATTTATAACAAGAATGGTGTTTTGAAGGCGCCGATAGAAGGATGGGTCAATCCTTTATCTGGTTTATATCCGGTTGATTACAATAGGGATGGCATATATGAGCTCGAAGCGTATCAGAGGATCGCAGGGAGGTATAATGCCGACTCACTAGGATATGTGCAGACCGTATTGAAATGGAACGGGCAAGCGTTTGTTCCTGACCGGCAGAATGTGGCTATTTTTGGAAGAGGAATATAGCACATTGGAAAAGAAGGTTCATGAGCAAGGTACGAGTGAAATCTTCGCCCAAAATAAGCTGGAAAATATTCTTGGCAATGGTTCAGAGACTGTGCAGAACGAAATTCCAATGCATTTACGAAGATAATTGAACCGGCTTTCTATCAACGCAATGTGATGGTTTTTTTGCTTTCTATACGATTAAACAAACTTACTCGAAGGGGAGTAATGTTAATTGGAATTTTTAGTAGGCAATACCTACACGTGATTTTAAAAAATCGCTACTTGTTATTTGGCTAAATGCAAATTCTGCAGTATCAGGAACGGATATTTCAACTCCATTCTCCGGCAAAAAGTCACCTTCTACACGATATGTACCAACACTTTCTCCATCCGGCAAATACGTAGGACAGACAATGGTCCATAGAAGTGTTGATTGTTTAAGCATCTCGTAAACTTTATGATGTTCTTTCGCTGCACGGGTAGACTTCTGCTTTGATTCACTTGACTGATAACGCAGAGAATTTGGGTTGGTTCTACTTTGCAGAATACCTGCTGTTCCAATGGTTATAATTCGTTGTATTCCTTCGTATTCCATTGCTTCGATAATTAGTGGCATACTTGCTGATAAAGTGGTTGTCCCATCAGTATTCAGTGCACTAATAACGACATCAATCCCATACATGGCACGTACGATATCATCTTTATTTAAAACATTACCTTGAATGATGGTTAAATTGGCATTGTTTATTTGAATCTTCTCTGGAGTGCGAGCTAAAACTGTAACATGATGTCTGTCTTGCAGACCATAAGTAACTAATTGACCCCCAACTCGTCCAGTTGCACCCAAAATTAAAATATTCATAGAAACGAACCTCCTTTTGCGAATACAATCATCCACTAACATTATATCGTTATTTTCAACTAATGGGAGCATTAGTGCAATACGATATCATAATTCAGCGTTTGCTGGCGGTACCCCATGCCCATCAAGGTAAGATACCATAATACCCCTAGAACGAAAATTTTGTGCATCTTACTCGTTTTTAACGTTTTTCCCACAATCATGTTGTGGGTTATATTTTTTCCTCAACATTGACTTCATTCAAAAAGCTTATTTTGGATAGCAATGATAGATTACTTATTTCCTGCTTAAGACAAAATTACTAATTTTCGTTTTATAAAGTCTCTCTATTATGAATAGTCTGTTATGTCCAAGCTCACTTATTCCTTTTCCATATACTAATAAAAAAAGGAGGTGAGAAAGTGAGTAAAAATAAGAATAGTTCTTCACGCAAGGATGAAGAGAAAATGAGTAAAAATAAGAATAGCTCTTCACGCAAGGATGAAGAGAAAGTGAGTAAAAATAAGAATAGCTCTTCACGCAAGGATGAAGAGAAAGTGAGTAATAATGAGCATAGCTCTTTACGTAAAGATAAAGCGAAAATAGAATCGGCACACCAAGAGTGTATTGACCGTGCTTATCGTATTCCTATATTTTTAAGTACGACAACTCATTTAAATGACAACCAACAACGGTTTCTAAACCGTCTAATTTTAGAGATTGAGAATGCTTTGCTTTTTCCGCGTACATTACCATTAAGCGAAAGTTATCCCGAATCCATTTTAACTGATATTCGTCGGTTAGTTTCATCAAGCTATGGAATGTTGGCAGTAAACCTTCGTCGTTTTAAAATTCAAACAGATGATGTCAATGCAGGACCCCTTCCACCATCCACTCCATTCTGGATAGGATCAGTTTATTCACAAGTAGAACCTTCAATGGCTTTTCAATTTGGTCTACCCTTATTATTAGTAAGGGAAGAAGATACTGACGCAAATAATGGAATTTGGGCAGGAGGAATTGCCCCACTCAACCTATTTATAGTTTGGCATTCTGAAACTCAAACTGTAGAACAATTCTTTAACACTCCTGAATGGAGATCAGCCTTTGCAAATTGGAGTGCACAAGTAAGAAATGCTTTTTATATACAGACAGAGCCTGAGTTCAAGTACAGATGTGAATGATACACTGGTACTTTAGCAACAAGTAGAAAATATACAAGGTTTTGTTCACCTTTATATATTTTCTACTTATTCGCACGAAAACAAATATTTCAATTTTTGTTATCAAAAACAAAAAGATTTACTTCATAAAAACAGCCTTTATAGAAGAGAAACGGCCGGGGCCGGTCACATCCGAAGGCTTAGCGTATATTTTTTAAAAAATGTGGCGGTACCCCAAGAAGAAAAACGTTCGTTGATAAAGAAACAAAATGGGCCGCTCAAACGCTTCATGAGGGGCCCATTTGAGTTAGAAAAAATATAAAAACGTTTTAAAACGAGTCAATAGCGACTACAATACCTCCTCTAATTTTCCTGTCCCTCTTTCGATTTTAGAAAGGAATCAACTGATTCATCTAATAATTTTTCTCGATTAGGATCTTCATTGACATCTGTATCCACTTCCATTTCGTTGTTATTTAATTTACTAACCTGACTTTTAAGTTGAACTGGATTATGGTTATTATTATTTTTGTTTGCCATATAAACTCCTTCTTGAACAGATATTTTTAATTTAGTTTGAACAATTGATCCAATATAAAATCCAATATTTTTTAAGTTTATTTCAGCTTCTTTCCCGAATTGAGCTCTGTTGTCTTGATGGAAGGTTGAAAAAGTATACATGATTTTATTTCGGGCATTATTGACTGAATATTATAAATATTGTAATATTTATTTTGTGAATGTATTTAAGAAACAAGGTTTTATATTAAAAACAAGCGGCTCGATTTTCCTTGAATAATCTTACAGGAGGTTTTTTTATGAAGAAAAGAATAAGAAATACTTCTTTTGGTTTTTTGTTGCTAGTTTCAATAATTCTATCATTATCATTATTTCTTCCTTCTTTTGGCCAAACCGCTGTACAGAAAACGGATTTTAAAGTAACTCTATTAGGAACAGGTTCTCCTATTTTAAGTACAACTCGCTCAGGTCCTGCTACCCTTTTAGAAGTAGGTAATGAAAAACTACTCTTTGATGCTGGACGTGGAACCGCTTTACAATTATATAAGGTGAATATGTTACCTGGAAGTGTGGACAAGTTATTCCTTACTCATTTGCATTCTGATCATACGATTGGCATACCAGACGTTTGGCTTACAGGTTCTTTACCAACAGGAGGTAAAAGGGAGCAACCATTTAATATATGGGGACCAAAGGGAACCGAGAAAATGATGTTACATATGAATAAAGCATTTAAAGCCGATTTGGATGCAAGGAATGACTCTGGGAATGGAAACGTTGAAGGATCAAGTATAGTAGCAAATGATATCAAAGAAGGTATTGTCTATAAAAAAAAGGGAATCGAGGTAATAGCATTCAGGGTTGACCATAAATCCATAGAACCTGCTTTCGGTTATCGGGTTAATTACAAAGGACACTCCGTAGTGATCTCAGGTGACACCCGTTATAATGAAAATCTCATTCAATTTGCTAAAGGTGCTGACGTAGTGATCCATGAGGTTGCAGCCGCAAGCCCTGATAACGAATCAGAATCAATATCCAATATACTTGATCTTCACACTACACCTGAGGAAGCAGGTAAAGTCTTTAGCCAAATAAAACCAAAACTTGCTGTGTACTCACATATTGTATTATTGGAAGGACTGTCAGAAGAAAAGGCAAATTTGCTCGAAAGAACAAAAGAAATATACAAAGGAAACGTTGTAGTAGGTGAGGATTTGTTATCAATTGAAATAGGAGACAAGGTACAGGTACTACATCCGGTAAACGGGGCGAACTCAGGGAAATAATACAGCTTCAGCGAGCAAGTGCTTTAAACTATTAATTAGGCTGTTTTCGTATAGATTGTTGTTTTTCCACATACTAATTGAACGTTGATATAATCCGTTTTATAGGAGGCGTTTAGTTTTGTGGGAAAATGTATACGAAGGTTTCAACGATTTAACTAAGTCACAGCAAATGACTTTATTTGAGGCAATAAAACAAGATTTGTTTCCAGAAGAAACTAATAGAATTGATAAATTGCTCGGACCTATACGTGAAGCTCGATTTGCTTCAGGAATAGGTTGCGTTCATTGTGGAAGTACATCTGTAAAACGCAATGGGAAATATCGTACAAGGCAACGCTATTTATGTAAGGATTGCAATAAAACTTTCAATGATATGACTAATACTCCATTTTCAGGCTCAAAATATCCAGAAAAGTGGGTGAAATATATTGAACTTATGATTGAGGGTGTTACTTTACCCAAAATCGCTAAACGCTTAAAAATACATATTTCCACTGCATTCTATTGGAGACATAAAATCTTGAACGTACTAGGTAGCCTCGGCTTCAAACAATTAGAAGGAATTGTCGAGAGTGATGAAACATTCTTTCGTGAGTCTTTAAAAGGGTGCCGTGTGATCAACCATAGAAAACCAAAAAAAAGAGGAGAAAAAGATAAAAAAAGAGGAATTTCAAATCTTAAGGTTGCCGTAGTCGTGGCTCAAGACCACAATGGAAATATGATTGCACGTAAAGAAGGTACAGGGCGGGTTAAAGCCGAAGAAATTGATGCAGTGATAGGTGATTTTATTCACCCATCTGCTTTGTTATGCACTGATACCGCTACAAACTATAAAAAATTCGCTAAGATAAAAGGCTTGTTGCACGAGACGATTAATGAACGTCAGAAGCAACGTGTGAAAAAAGGTATCTATCATATACAGCACGTTAATAACTTTCACAACAGACTAAAGGGTTGGATGGAGCGTTTTCAAGGAGTCGGAACATATTATCTGGATTATTACCTTTACTGGTTTCGCTGGCTAGAAATAGGAAAGAATATGGCATTTGATATACGAGTTGAACAAATGCTTATTTCAGCTTGTCAAAGATCTAATAATCATACTGTTGAGACGTTCAGAAGTTAACCGGCTTTAGGAGTTTGGTGTACTAAAAAACACCCAGAGCATTTTAATCTAAGCGTGATAATACAATTGATCCGTTTAATCATTAGAGCCCCCGATTGTTGAATAACGGATACAATTCTACTTATAGCCGGTAACCTTAGATATCGCTGCTGTTAATATCAAGTGAGTAATCATCGGATATATAGTTTGGGATTTTTCCAGGCGAGTTAAATAGACTATTCTTACTGAATATTGTAAATCCAACCTCTTCCATATCGACAAATGTTTCGACTTTATTTATATCAAAATTTTTAAATACTATAGGTCTATTCCATTGTCTTGAGGGAATTAAATCCTGCTCTACAATATCTTTCCCGTGAAAAATGAATACACTTAGTCCATTACTAACTAATTCTTTTGCTAATTCACTAACCAGATTCAATTTCTCTACAGAATCAACTTTGATAATAGCACCATCTGACGAAAACTCATAAAAAGGAATATTATTTTCAATTAAAGTCTTTTTTTCATATCCAAAGATCATTGATTCTAAAACAAAAAAAACAGGTAAACTGAACATTTTTTGAACTAAGGAAATGATAAAATCATTTGGGATATCACTAATCCCTATAGAGATAGAAACAAAGATATCTTTTGGAAAGTCAAAGCTATTAATTATACTTTGGTCTGAGTATTGCACAAAATATTCTTTTTTCAACTTTTAGCCTCCTTCAGGGTCTAATCCTTTTAAATCCTTACTATTACGTTATGCAGCAATTGTCCCCGTTAATGAAAAAGTACTTTATTCTACAATCCGGCTCGTTTGTTGATTAAAATCACTTGTATTTTACCATAAAAATGCAAGTGATTTGTTTTTATCCTGAGAGCAACAATCTTTTAGAAAACAGCCATTAATTAAGACGATAATCGTTTCGAAAACTAGACCGAAGCAAGTAAAATCCCCTTTAAACAAGTGAGGGTGATTTAATATATTTGGAGATGACTCATAATCGTTTCTCTATAAAAAGACCGCAAAAAATTCAGAAGAATTTTTGCGGTCTTTTAACATCTTACTTTTTTGTTTAATATTAAACTACTCGAGATTAGCGTGTCGTCCATACATATTATTCGAATCCAATCCCTTTTTATCCATGAACCTCAAAATGACAGCATCGTAAAAAAGTAAGAGAGTTTGTTCAAATAGAGAGCCCATTGGCTGGATTGTTTTATAATCGCCTTCTGACTGATTTTTTGGTGTGCCAGGCAATATTATAGCGATATCCGCTAATTTTCCGATGGTGGATTCCGGGAAAATTGTTACTGAAGCAATCGCCCCACCGATGCTTTTTGCTTTCTCAGCCATGGAAACCAAACTTTTTGTTTCTCCTGAACCTGAACTGATAATCAAAATGTCACCTTTTTCGAAGGAAGGAGTGACCGTTTCCCCTATTACATATGCATCAATCCCCATATGCATCATTCGCATCGCAAAGGAATTACCCATAAGGCCAGATCTTCCTGCACCTGCAACAAATACTTTCTTTGATTCAAGAATCCCATTAACTAATTTTTCAGCTTCTTCGTCAGCAATTATGTCTACTGAACGATTTAGCTCTTTTATGATTTCAGCTAAATATTGAGTGGTCTGCATGATGGGTATTAGCCTTGTTTAACCAATTTTTGTATTTGGGAAGCAGTACCTTTAATATCAACTTGTCCGGTGATACCGCCACCAACGATGACTAGGTCAGGTTGTGCTTGGATAACTTCCGGAAGTGTTTCTAATTTTATGCCGCCTGCTACTGCAGTTTTAGCCTTTTTGACAACACGTTTAATGGTTTGAAGGTCCTCAAAAGAATTTTTTCCAACGGCTTGAAGATCATAACCAGTGTGAACACAGATGTAGTCAACACCAAAAGAATCCAATTCTTTAGCACGAGTTTCAAGATCCTTAACAGCAATCATATCAACAAGGATTTTTTTACCTTGTTTTTTAGCTTCTTCAACAGCACCTTTGATGGACATATCTTCAGCTGCACCAAGGATTGTAATGATATCAGCTCCAGCTTCAGATGCCTTCATCACTTCATATGCAGCAGCATCCATGATTTTTAAATCAGCTAATACTTTCAAAGAAGGAAAAGCTTTTTTCATTTCTTTTACGGCTCGAAGTCCTTCATTAATAACAACAGGTGTACCGATTTCCACAATATCAATATATTCCTCGATCTCTTTGACCAATTTTATTCCTTCTTCTATGTTCACTAAATCCAATGCCAATTGTAATTCCATTTATCTTTCACTCCTAATAAAATATTTTTGTTGTCCCACAGTAATAGCACCTTCCCTTGCCTTCAATGTTACACAGAGAAGAAAACGTATCGTCTGTACAATGTATCGTATAATAAGTATAATAATTTTGTAAGTACGCACTTTTTTTTTACATAGTGTTAAAAAGTATACTATGTGATTTACCATACGTTTGGAGTGGATTTGAATGACAAGGCTGCAGAATAAAACATATAATTGTGAAAAGGAATTGACTCTTTCTGTTATCGGTGGGAAATGGAAAATGCTTGTTTTGTGGCATCTAGGAAAAGAGGGGACCAAACGATTCGGTGAACTGAAAGCCCTCATGCCGGGAATCACTCAAAGAATGCTCGTTAACCAGCTTCGAGAGCTGGAAGAAGATCTTATTGTTCATCGAGAAGTCTATCCCATTGTACCTCCCAAAGTGGAATACTCACTGACAGAACAAGGCCAAAGCCTGATGCCAATTCTTGATTCGATGTATAATTGGGGTAAAAACTATATGGAGATTAATGACATTGGGATAATAGAAGAAAGAAAGGAAGATATTAAGTAGAAAAAAATTCCATTCTTAATTGATCTGATAGGGTTACGCATCAATATAGGCAGAGAAAAACAACACAACAAAGTTATTTAAAGCCAAGGTTTGCGATTTTTTGTAAAGTCGCTGACCTTGGCTTTTTCACGTGCACCCGCCATTGTACATGTGCTTTATTTGAAAGGTTGTACTTACAAAATAAAACATCGTATTAGACTAATTTGGCATAACTAATAGTGAGCTTAAGGAATACTAATACATGCATGAAAAAAACTCATGAGAACGACAAATAACTGTCAATAAGAGTTTGTGGAACACTCGCTAATATTGTCAAAAAAAAGCCATGCTTCATTTAATGATGTCATCACCTGCAAGCAGTGAGAGATTAACGATTCCTATATGTAAAAGCAGGATAATGCATTTGCGACCGAAGCGAATAAGACATTACCTTATGAAAAAATGTTGAAGAGTGGAGGAATGAAAAGTGGATTCTATGACCTTTGTCTTATTTGGAGCAACGGGAGATTTAGCTAAGCGAAAAATCTATCCTGCCTTGTTTAATATGTATCTTAATCAAAAATTGCCGGATCCTTTTTCAGTTATTGGTGTAGGGAGAGGCGAGTTGTCTGATGTTGAATTTCAAACACGTGTAAAAGAATCCTTAATGACTTTTTCAAGGCAGTTGATAAATGACCCATCAAAAAAAGAAGAGTTCATCCAGGCATTCCGTTATATCCAATTGGATGTAACAAATGCTAATGGGTATGAAGGGCTACTTAACCTCATTCGGCAAAATGAAAAAGACCAGAATATTGAAGAGAATCGAATGTTCTATCTTTCTGTTGCCCCGGAATTCTTTGATGTAATTGCTTTGAACATTAAGAAAAGTGGATTAGGCTCAACAAAAGGATGGAAGCGTTTGATTATCGAAAAACCGTTTGGACATGATCTAAAATCTGCCCAAGATTTAAACGAAAAACTGAATGAAGCTTTTGAGGAAGATGAAATTTTTCGGATTGATCACTATCTGGGAAAACCGATGGTTCAAAACCTTGAAGCCTTGGAATTTGCCAACCCTGTGTTGCAATCACTATGGAACAATCGCTATATAGCCAATGTGCAAATTACGGCTAGTGAAACGGTTGGTGTGGAAGAGAGAGCGGGGTATTATGACAAAGCTGGGGCGATTCGTGATATGGTTCAAAATCATATGCTGCAGCTGTTGATGATGACGGCCATGCATCTGCCAAAAAAGATTAGTGCAAAGGATATTCGAAATGAGAAGCGAAAGGTTATGGAATCTTTGCGACCATTACAGATACCAACTATAGGAGTCCACGTCGTTCGTGGTCAATATGAATCTGGGGAAATAAATGGTAAACCAGTAGTCGGATATATAGAGGAACCTGGCGTTGATGGTTCTTCCAAAAATGATACATTTGTGGCGGCTCGTCTATGGATTGATAATTCCTTTTGGGATGGGGTCCCATTTTATATCCGTACAGGAAAACGTATGACAGAAAAGTCGACGCGGATTGTGATTGAATACAAAAATCCATTAACCATGTTGTATAGTAACGAGAATCAGCATGCAGAACCCAATCTTTTAATTATCAAAGTAAGTCCGAATGAAGGGATTTCGATGCAATTGAATAGCAAAAACTCAATAAACGGAAAATTAGAACCTATAATGATTGACTTTTCAGCAAGTGAAAAAGGAGTACCTGAAGCGTATGAACTGCTTATATTTGATGCTTTGCGAGGAGATTCTACGTTCTTTGCCCACTGGGACGAAGTTGAATTATCTTGGAAATGGGTCCAGCCTATATTAGAAGCATTCAAGGAAAACAGCCTTCCCCTTCACTTATACGAAGCTGGTTCGATGGGACCGGAAGTTGCTCATCAAATATTGGAGGTTGATGGAAATAAATGGTGGTGAAGGTAAGGTAATGTTTGATAGAAAACTGAGTAGGATGGGATCGGTGTTCTAAAAAGTGAGTAGACCATCCTCAAAAGCAGAAATAAAAAAAAATTTGAAAAGAAATTTAAAGGAGGCACTTCAAATGAAAGTAGGATTAATTGGTTTAGGAAAAATGGGAATGAACTTGGGGAAGAATTTAATCGATAATCATCATCATGTAGTGGCGTTCGATTTAAATACAAGTGCGATTGAAGAAATAAAAGGTTATGGAGTGGAAGGGGCATCCAGTTTACAAGAGCTTGTCCAATCTTTAGAACAACCACGAGTTCTTTGGATTATGGTTCCACATTCTGTAGTTGATTCACTTATTAGTGAGATTTCCCCTATGTTAAGCGAAGGGGATATCGTTATAGAGGCAGGTAATTCCCACTATAAGGAATCCATCCGTCGTTACAACGAGCTAAGGGAATTTGGGGTGCGTTTTATGGACTCTGGCACATCCGGAGGGATGGAAGGCGCTCGGAATGGAGCTTGTTATATGGTAGGTGGAGATCCAGAAGCATGGGACATTGTCGAGCCGATTTTTAGGGATACAGCCGTAGAAAATGGGTATTTATATGCTGGAAAGGCAGGTAGTGGCCACTTCTTGAAAATGGTCCATAATGGAATTGAATACGCAATGATGGCGGCGATAGGGGAAGGGTTTGAAGTCCTAGAAAAAAGCGACCTGGATTTTGACTATGAAAAGGTAGCAAGAGTATGGAATAATGGATCGGTTATTCGCTCATGGCTCATGGATTTAACAGAACATGCATTTTCTAAAGATGCAAAGTTAGATGAAATTAAAGGCATTATGCATTCTTCCGGAGAAGGAAAATGGACAGTAGAAACGGCTCTCGATCTACAAGCCGCTACCCCTGTTATCGCCATGTCTTTATTGATGCGTTATCGTTCATTAGATAATGACACATTTACAGGTAAAGTCGTAGCTGCATTGCGAAATGAATTCGGCGGACATGCTGTAGAGAAAAACAACTAGGACAATTTTGTGTGAATTCAAAAACGAAAGCCCTTGATAAACAGTAAGGAAAAGGTGTGCAAAAGAATTACATTCGGATTCGTATGAATACTTTATACGGAAAGCTTATTTACTGTCAAAACAAATACGAGCCATAATTTTTAGCCAAAGAAAAAACACCGTTAATGGTGCTTTTTCTTTCATATTCAATTCTTACATAAATGAGTAGGAAATGGCCAATTCATTTATATTGTTAAGCTATTCTCACTACTCGATGAAGCGGATTTTATTATTTTGTGATGAAAAATATAAGAGACAGCTATCAAAATATATCCGATAATGAAAATCAGCCATCCACTGGCGGGATCGCCCACTGATATGCTTGAATACAAAGCGCCCGTCAAATCAAAGACAAAACCGGCATAAGCCCATTCCTTAATTCTCGGAAAGCCAGGAACAAGTATCGCCACAATACCTAATAGCTTTGCAATTCCAAGAAAAGGCAGGAGGTAGGTAGGATAACCTAAATGAGTAAATAAATCAACTGCATCGGGAACAGACATAATATCCGGAATAGAACCCAGACCCATTAAAATAACCAACAGTCCCGTGAAAATCCAGTATATGATTTTTGTTTTTTTCATTGACTCATTTCCTCCCTTAGTTTGATATTTAAATCATATTCCACGTTCGTTTTTTTAATACACTCTTTACATTATTATTGATTTTCAGCTATCCGGGACGATGCTTCAATAAGAAGAATCGCTTTTTCTTATCAGCTAAAGGGTAGACATATTTGTTTTGAAGAATGATCCGCCTCTTTAAAGAAAAGAGCCTTCTTGTATGATGCATGAGTGTCAAAGCACATGGACACAACATCAAACTAAGGGGACTCCCTCTTCCAATAAAGTTGGGGCTTTAACAAATACAAGCATAGTGACAAGTTCCTTGAAGAAGTATTATTAACATAATAAAGCTTTAAATGGGAGTTGGAATGGTAAAATTTAAGTTAAATCCGAAGAGGAAACAGCACATAAGGAATATAAACTTGTATCATCTAAAGGTTCTTTATCTTCTATTAATGGACTATGTGATGGAAGGATTTTTAAGTTAAATTCAGCAGATTGGCGATTGGGAGATAGGAGATATTGAATAGAAGGGTAAATGATCACCATTAACCTAGTATTTCGTCCATATACTCACCAATTTTGCGGAACTTATCGTAACGTTGCTGGCGTAGAATGCCTTTATCTAAATGACCGAGTTCTTGCAATGCTTTTCGTAACGTTTGTTTTATATATTGCGATTGAAGAGGGAGGTCTTTATGTGCTCCTCCAACAGGTTCTTTTATGACTTCATCAATCACCCCTAATTTCATCAAGTCCTTTGCCGTAATTTTCAATGCTTCAGCTGCGCGTTTTGCTTGTGTGGCATCCTTCCATAATAATGCTGCTGCTCCTTCAGGCGATATAACCGAATAAAATGTGTTTTCTAGCATGAAGATTCGATTGCCAATACCTAAAGCCAACGCACCACCACTGCCACCTTCGCCAATGACAATACAGATGATGGGCACTCCAAAGCTAGCCATTTCACGAAGATTGCGGGCAATAGCTACAGATTGTCCACGTTCTTCGGCTTCACGACCTGGGAAGGCTCCAGGCGTGTTAATGAATGTTACGATAGGTCGATTGAACTTATTTGCTTGTTGCATAATTCTTAAGGCTTTTCTGTAGCCTTCAGGTTGAGACATGCCAAAACGGCGATAGATATTGTCTTTTGTATTTTTACCTTTTTGATTTCCTAATACGGTTATAGGCATTCCATCGAAGATAGCTATCCCTGAAACTAAGGCAGGGTCATCCCCATATAGTCTGTCACCATGAAGTTCAATAAAGTCTTCAAAAATATGATGGATAAAGTCTAAAGTAGTAGGACGTTGTTGAATTCTACATAGTTTAATTTTATCCCATACTTCCATATTCTCATTAAGATGATTTCTGATTTCATTGGCTTTTTTCTCAAGATTATTTAATACTTCGGTAAGATCAAGATGATGAGTTGTAGACATCTCTTTCAGTTCAGCAATATGGTTTTCTAGTTTTATTAATTCTTGCAAATTCATCGTTCAAAGACACTCCCTAAAATTGAGATGGTGAATTTTTAAAATGGTTGATAATGATTGTTTTAATTCACTCCTCTTTACAACCATATCCAGTTGTCCGTGTTCTAATAAAAACTCAGAGGTTTGAAAATTTTCCGGGAGTTCTTCTCTTATGGTCTGTTCAATGATACGTTTACCTGCAAAGCCAATTAAGGCTTGTGGTTCGGCAATATTTATATCACCTAATGAAGCGAAACTAGCAGAAACGCCCCCCATTGTAGGGTTGGTTAAAACGGATACGAAAAGAATTTTTTCATGGTTTAGTTGTTCTAAAGCGGCACTCGTTTTTGCCATCTGCATCAGACTAAGAATCCCTTCTTGCATCCGAGCTCCACCGCTTGCTGAAAATAGTATTAATGGTTTTCGGGTTTTTAATGATTCCTCAATGGATCTTGTGATTTTTTCACCCACCGCTGAACCCATGCTTCCCATACGGAAGCGAGAGTCCATGACACCAATTACGACCGGATAGCCACCTATGGAAGCTTCTCCAGTAACAACCCCATCATTTAATGAAGTGTTTTTCTTATCAGAAATTAATTTATCTTTATATTCAGGGAAGTTTAACGGGTCAACGGAAGTTAAACATTTATCGAATTCGGAAAAAGAACCACTATCTGTAATCATTAAGATGCGGTCATAAGCTGTAACGGGATAGTGATATTGGCACTTCGGACAAACATTCCATTCTTTTTTAATCAGTAACTCATCATATGTTTCCCCACACGATTTACAAGTAAAAGAGTTCAAGTCTTTTTTTTCTCGCTTTAATGGATATATATTCATCAATCCTCCTGTAACAAGTCACGCTCTTAAATTAGGAGCGGGATATTTTTATGAAATTGTCGGTGCTTCATGATGATTTAATTTTTCCTGTATTCATACGTTTACTGGGAGGATAATAAAGAGATGATTGTACCAGAAACACAGGATGATATGGACGTTAAATATCTAGGCTTGTATTTATAAAAGCTTTAAAGATCTCTTTCTTTTTCTAAAAAGAGGATAAAGGTATCATATGCCAATCCTCATGTAATTGAATGGGTTACTAAAATCATTTACGATAAATGGACATATGTACCTTGATGTAATATGGTAAAATTTCGTATTATGGAATATCGAATAATACGAATGGTTTTATAAGACTTTGTGAATGTAACAATCCCCTAGTTATGTAAAAGGTCATGCGATTCGCTAAAAGAAGGACATATTATTATATTTCTTCAGTATCTGTACACTTAATAGACCTACAGACTCGGTTAATTGTGGTACGATATTTGCTGTACGTGCGATTACGGAAGGTCTCAAGAGTTGGGCAACGATTATTTCACCGGCGGCGGTTAAGTCTGAACTACCAGAAACAACCATGACAGATTTACAACTAAAATCAGCAAGTGTAGCTTCCCTTTCGGTTACGCTGACGCCTAAAGAGTTGCGGAAGTGCCCAACGTGCCGCGCTCAATGCTTGGATCAAAGCAATCAGGGGAATCCACCTTTAGAGCGGTGTGTATTCACGCTGATTGTTTAGTGTTGGAGGGGGAGGATGTAGGTTTATACGGGAGGCGATACATAAAAATGAATAAACAAGAAAGCGGTTATAGATGGGTAGTATTCGGCACCGTCTTATTTGCTTACTTTTTAATTGTAAGCCAAAGAACAGCTCCTGGTCTTATTACAGATCAATTGATGAAGGATTTTCATGTTTCCGCTTCTACCATAGGTCTTATGAGCGGCATTCAATTCTTAGCCTATGCAGGATTGCAAATACCGGTTGGTTTATTATCTGACAGATATGGCCCCAATCGATTTCTTATTTTCGGCACACTTCTTAATGGGGTGGGAAGCCTTATCTACAGTCTTTCTCCCAACGAATACTTGTTGATTTTCTCCCGATTATTAGTGGGAATTGGAGATGCCACCATTTTTGTCAACTTGGTTTTAATATTAAGCCAATGGTTTAAGGCACAGGAATTTGTAAGATTGTTAGGCCTGGTTGCCATGGTTGCCAGCCTTGGTTCGTTATCAGCTACCGTTCCTTTTTCCATATGGATTTCAGTCGCTGGTTGGAGAACCCCATTCCTTAGCATAGGAATTATTTTAGTGGTTTCATCCTATCTTCTGTATATTGTTCTTGTATCGAAACCAAAACAACTATTTAAAGATGATCCAAAAGCGAAGGATATTTTAATAAAAGAACGGGAAGGTGTTTGGACGATTCTACGCCGAATATTTTCTACCCGCCAAGCCTGGGCCACTTTCTTTTGCCACTTTGGAGTAGTAGGCACATATATAGGATTCATCGGTTCGTGGGGAGTCCCATATGGAATTCATGTATTTGAAATGTCTCGTTCAGGGGCAAGCCAGCTTATTATGTTTGGTCTTTTTGGAGCCATCATTGGAGGTCCCTTAATTAGCTGGATTACAAGCCGGCTGGGTTCTATCAAAAAAGTCTACACTATAATCCATCTCATTGTCTTGTGTAGTTGGAGTGGTTTGTTCTTCTCAGGCGTGCACCCTCCATTTATTATGGTAGTGGTTTTACTTTTTATCGTAGGTTTTGGAAATGGAGCAAGCTCTTTGACTTTCGCAGTGGTAAGGGAATCCTTCCCTATTGAACAAGTGGGTGTTGTATCGGGATTTGCCAATATGGGTGGATTCTTAAGTGCCGTTTTATTGCCTAGTGTTTTCGGAAATGTACTGGATTTATTTCCGCAACATTCTATTGTGGGCTATCATTATGGATTTCTCATTCCTGTCCTATTTTCTTTGATGGGATTGTTAGGTGTCCTTTTGATCAAGGAGAAAAAAGGATATAAATTACTCAGCCAGTAAATTTTTTGAAATGAAAATAACAGGTCTAAATAATAGCAAACTCTTAGACACGGCATAAGCTCGGACTGACTTCAGCCGAGCCATGGCCTTATTCATGGCGGCACTAGCTCTGTTGGCCTAGGCCTAGCTGCGCAGCTTGCGAAGAGTATTTGAGTATAAGTAATTTCGACCGCATGGATGGTTTATTCAATACTCATTCAACTCCCTCCAAGACCGGGGATTTAGTGTAAAACAAAGGAAATAATTGATGATTAATTGAGGGTTTTGTGCCATTGATTTGATATAATGACAACAGGCAACAGAAAGAATTAGGAGGACTTGAAATGGAAAAATGGATAAATAACGAATTTTCGATTTCTACTAATAAGAAGTATTTAGATTTACATGTAATACATAACTTTTTGAGTGAAGAATCCTACTGGGCAAAGGGGATATTCAAGGAAACAGTAATAAAGTCAATTGAAAATACTCCCTTATGTTTTGGAGTATTCAAAGGTGAATTAGATAATGAAGGTAGTGAACAGATTGGATTTGCAAGAGTGATAACAGATTTAGCAACTTTTGCGTATCTTAGTGATGTGTTTATATTACCAAACTATCGTAAGAAAGGATTATCAAAATGGTTAATGGATATCATTACCAATCACCCTGAACTGCAAGGGGTTCGTAGGTTTATGTTAGCAACGAATGATGCACATTCATTATATAACAAATACGATTTTGAACAGATTGATCATCCAAAACGATTTATGCAAAAAGTCCTCAAATCTCCTTATCAACAATAATGCTAATATACTAGCAGGTGTGTAGTTCCATTTACCATTGTATATTTAAAAATAAGTTATTAATTAAAAAAAGAAATCTGAAAATATAATCTTTAAAAGAAAAGAGTGAGTTTAATAATGAAAGACATTAAAAATATCTATTGTGTAGGCCGAAACTATGCTTTGCATGCTAAAGAATTAAATAATGAAGTACCAACTTCCCCTTTTTTATTTTCAAAACCAACTCATTCGCTTGTTGAAGCTAATGGTCAGGCAATTACGCTGCCAAGTAATCAGGGTTCCATTCACTATGAAACCGAACTTGTCATACATATCTCAAAGCCGTACGAAACAGGAATGAAGGTGGATCAAATGGTAGATGCCATGGCCATTGGGTTGGATTTAACACTTAGAGATGTTCAATCACAGTTAAAACAAAAACAGCATCCTTGGCTTTTGGCAAAAGGATTTAAAAACTCTGCTGTTGTTAGTGAATTTATTCCGTTTCAAGGTGTCGAAGCATGTAAACAATTAGACTTTTCTCTTTTTAGAAATGGAGAACGTGTACAAGTGGGAAATATTAAAGATCTACTTTTCGATTTACAAACAATCATAGAATTTACAGCAGAGCATTTTGGGCTTGGGGAAGGGGATATTATCTTTACCGGTACTCCTAGTGGCGTCGGTCCTCTGTCAGATCAGGACAAGCTTTCACTAAACTTGGGTGGAAAAGAAATGGGAACCTGTTCAATTACATTATAACCATGAAAAAGAGCAGTCAGTATTGACTGTTTTTTTTATGTCATTGCAACTAAAGGGACGCAATACCCCCTCTTCAGAATGAGAAGAGGGGGCTTCTCTTTTTGAATAATGGATTCATTAACCTTATGATCTCTTGTCATAAATAAAGGTTAATCTTATTTCCTTCATATTAGATTGGAGGGTTCGTTTAATCCAACTTGGATAATTCCTGTCGTGGCGAGTGGGCATGTATCCCTTTTTAAAAGCTTTATAAAGATGAGGTTCTTGCTATTAGCAACTTTATAAAAAATATTTCAAAAATGCCCGGGGGCAGAATTGTTGCTCCCGGGCATTCTTTTTTCAGTAAGGAATGTAATGATTAAGCACCTAATGAGTAACTAAAGCCCTTCAGTTTGAAGGGTTTTTTCATGAAAAGATATGGTCAATATGCTGGCAGGACCCTTATCGTCAGCAAGATGGAAAATAAAACACAATTTTGTTGATTAATAAAAGATCTCTTCTATATAATGGGGCCTTCTTTTATTAAAAACAAGGGCTCCCACTTAAAGGGTCACAGCCCTTATAAAGTTATTTCAGGAAATAAAATGGAGGTTATTACCCAAGAATTTTCCATGATTATTAAAGGGTAATTACTGTTTTATTACAATTTCAAAAAAACATCTCTAAACATTCAATTTACTTTATTATGACTATATAGGATTTTACTTTCATTCAAGGAGAGTTATATGAAAAAGTTTTTCTTTATCTTCATTTTGGCTTTAATCCCCTTTGCATCAACAACTGTAAGTGCCGAATCAGACTTACCTCTCATTAGTGAAGCAGGGATCATTATTGATGCGAAAAGTGGGGAGGTATTATACGAAAAAAACACTAATAAAAAAATGTATCCAGCCAGTCTAACGAAAGTTGCCACAGCTATATATGCTATAGAGCACGGAGATAAGAACGAAATAGTGACTATTAGTAAAAAAGCGGCTGCGGCAGAAGGCTCTTCGTTATTCATTGAACCTGGGGAGGAGATAGAGCTTTCCAAATTAATTGCCGGTACGCTAATCAACTCCGGAAATGATGGAGCTATCGCAATAGCCGAGCATATGTCTGGTAGTGAGAAAAAGTTCATGGAGGACTTGAATGAGTTTTTAAGAAAAGAAGTAAACGTCACCGATACCCATTTTACAAACCCTCATGGATTGTTTGACAAGAACCATGTAACTACAGCACATGACCTTGCAAAAATTACCCAATATGCGATGAAAAATGAAGACTTCCGTGAATATTTGGGGAATAAGGATTTACCATGGGAAGTGAAAACATGGGACACAACTCTAGTTACCCATCATAAAATGTTAAAAGGCGAAATTCCCTATGAGGGAATCACAGGTGGGAAAACCGGTTTCGTTAGTAAGTCCGGATACACCCTGATTTCTACTGCTACTAGAGGCGAACAAGACTTGATTGCCGTTACCCTTAAAGCTCCTTCAGACAAGGAAGCCTACTCTGATACTGAGCTGCTATTCAACTATGGCTTTGCAAACTTTAAATCTGCCAAAATAGATAAAAATAACATATTTTATTCAGCTGACCACTCTAAATCCTACAAACTGAAAGAAGACTTACACTATACATATTTAACTAGAGATGAACCTGGTCTAAAAACCAGTAATGATGGTATTCTCTCGATCATGAACCAAGAAGGGACGGCCATAGATTCTTTTGACCTTAAAAAAGTAGCTGATGTTAGGAAAACAGAAGTGCCTGCTTCGATTAAAAAAGAACCAATCAATGAGGAAACAAATAAATTTTCAGTCTTATCACTAGAATGGGTTCCTTGTGTCATTCTTAGCATTCTGATAACGGTTTTTCTAAAGAAAAACAGAAAAAAACGAAGTAGGATTAGAACTCGTTACTAAAGAAACTCATCGACTGGCATTCAGAGGTGTTGCGGCTATTTTTCCTGAAATAGCCACTAAAGCGTTGAATACACCTATTATAAATGAACTAACAGGTCGTTAGTTAGGTCCGGGGCTGCCATTTGGTGGCCTTTTTGCTTTTTGAACGAACGGGGCAGGTTAGTTGCATAAGGAATGCTAAAATAAGACCCAACGAGGACTTATTTTAAGGAGGAAAACATGAGCATGGATCATGAGTTTTATCTTATTTCTAAGACAACTGATATAAAAGATTTTTGGATGCATAGAGAAAAAAAACAAAAGTGTCATTGACAGTGTTGTAATAATTGATGATTTGATTCAATACATTATGGACTTATCAGAATGGATTCAACTAAAAACCCATCATTCCGAGGAACTCCAATTGGCAGAGGTATTAACAATCATGGAGTAACCCTTTTTGATAAGCAGTTTTCTAAAACTTTAATAAGTATTTTTTCGTCATGGAAGAGTCTAATTAAAAATGCACCAGATAAAATTGAACTCACTGGTGAATTCGTTTATGGCGAAGCTGAAATCAGGAAGGGACAATAAAAAACTAGTCTTCAATCAAGATGTTTGCAAGAGTATTATAATGTCAGAAGCTTTAGCTAAAACAACTAAACAAGAGACCTATTTCAATAATTTAGTGGAAGGGTATGAAGGACAACAAAGAAATCGATGAGTTAAAGGAAATCGCGGTGACTTAAAGGTCAGGATCTATAATTAATGCTGGTTCAGTTGACTCAATAATAACGTTGAGTTTATAACCACTAGCTATTTCTACTAGTTTAGCCCTTGAGTCGTGCAACGATTTAAAAGCAGTGCACTTCTTTCGAAGTTGCACTGCTTTTAAAAACATATCCCGTTTATTATGGTCTTTAATTAGAAAGTCGGTATTATACCTCGCTTTAATTTTTTAACAACACAGATTCTACGTTACTAGGTTGTAGAGCTATTTGTAGAGCTGTTTTTTCTTCGTTGTTTAAAGGGAGCAATGGTAAGCGGACACCTCCAACATTTAACCCTCGCATATTTAATGCTGATTTTACCGGTGATGGGTTTGGTGCAGCAAATAATGCTTTCATCATTGGAAGAAGGTTACGATGTATGGAAGCAGCACCACGGACATCACCATTTTTAAAGCTATTAATCATTTCTTGCATTTCATTACCAATTATGTGTGAAGAAACCGAAACAATGCCTGTTCCACCGATGGCTAAAACCGGTAAGGTTAACCCATCATCGCCGCTGTACAAGGTAAAATCACTCGTTGTTTCGCTAATGATTTGTGCCATGGCATCTAAGTCACCACTTGCTTCTTTTATTGCCACAATGTTGTTAATTTTTGAGAGACGAACAATCGTCTCTACTGACATGTTTACAACACTTCGTCCTGGGATATTATAAAGCATTACTGGTAATGATGTTGATTGGGCAATAGCATTAAAGTGCTGAAATAATCCTTCTTGAGACGGCTTGTTATAGTATGGGGTAACGAGCATAATTCCGTCGACTCCTGCTGCCTCAGCTTGCCTTGTTAAGCTGATAGAAGCTTTCGTGTTATTTGAGCCAGTTCCAGCTATGACTGGAACTCTTCCATCAACAACTTCTACAACAACTTTGAATAAATCTATTTTCTCTTCTGTTGTTAATGTAGGAGACTCTCCAGTCGTACCAGCTATAACTAATCCATCAGAACCATTAGCAATTAAATAATTTACTAGAGTTCTCGTAGCATAAAAATCAACCTCATCATTATGATTAAACGGGGTAACCATTGCAGTTAACACTTGGCCAAAATTCATAACTTCACACCCTTTTGTATATTTTTTTGGAAAATTGAGAGGTGATTAGGGCCATTAAGGAGTAAACGCAAAAAAGCAACAACGAGGATTCGCTGCTGCAGTAGAAACAATATTTATCAAAAAAATCGTTTCGGTGCGTAAGATAGCCCTCCATATAGTTTCCTATATGACAGTCCTGTATTTATTCAATAGCAGAACCAGCTTCAAGAACATGAGATTCTTTCCGCTTCGGCAAATTCCCCTTTCCACAATAGTCATAGGATCTCATTCTCCTCAAACTGTGTACTAATGGTCTTTGCTCCTCTATCCTCACTTCAAAAAGTATGAAGTAAGAAAATATTTAATTGTCTGTAATATAACAGAGAATCCTTTCTGTTGCAAGGGGAATTTAGATTTTTTTTTAAGAATACATGGATAATCGATGGCAATGGCTACGGTTTTGGGCTGGATTCATCTTTTTTAGTATTAAATAAACTCAACATTAATAGCTTTATAAAAACTGTATGAAAAGTTTCATCCTTTTATAGTCAGTTTTGACAATTGATATATCTTATAGAAGGAATTAGTATTTATCTTATGAATACCTAGAATTATGATCAAGGAGGGGAGGACAACATGACTAATACAAAACTAATAAAGGAAAGAAAAGATATGAAAATCGGTGACGTTTGGGAAGCAAGAAAACGAATCGCTTCAATTGTAAGTAGAACACCATTGATTCAATCTACGATACTATTGAAAAAATTGGACGTCCTGGTTTTTTAAAGCTTGAAAATGTTCATGAGGTTGGAGCATTTAAAGTAAGGGGAGCCGCCAATAAGATACTCAGCTTGAGTGAGGAAGAAAAAAACGTGGGGTTGCAACGTTTTCAAATGGAAACCATGGTATGGCTGTAGCATATGTAGCAAAAAAACTAGGGATTGATGCTGTTGTTTGCATTTCAAATCGAATACCAAAAGCAAAAGTAGATTCATTAAAAAGCCTGGGAGCTCAAATTGAGATAGTTGGTGATAGCCAAGATGCCGCAGGAGAGCATTGCTATGAACTGGAAAGAGGGAAAGGATTAACGGTGATTCAGCCATTTGATGATCTTCACGTCATAGCTGGACAAGGAACAATTGGCTTGGAATTGTTAGAGGATCTTCCTAATCTAACAGATGTATTTGTTACCCTTTCTGAAAATCCTTAGATCCAGTCCTTTTATTTAAGATGCAATACCGTATCAATTTCCCAGTTTTACAGATTTAAATACTAATATATTCATTCTTTCAATTTTATTTAGTATCCTATTCATAAGGAGAGATTAATAAAAAAGAACCGTCGATTTTAATAATCGATAGCGAAAAAATGAGTAAAAAAGGGGAGATTCGATGATTACATACCAGCCTAACATTCTTGTATTTAGTCCTGAGCAGGCAGAAGCGTATGCTGAATGTATCCGGGATCATGGATTTACATCGGTAAAGGCAGCGGCAACTCAGGAGGAAGCTGAAAAATATCTACCAAGTACTGAAGTTATTTTGGGCTGGAATTTTCCTACCAAATTGCTAAATAAACCAATTGCCTCATCTGTCCGCTGGTTTCAGTCGATAGGAGCCGGAGTCGATGATTTGATTGCAGACAACTTGATACCTGAGAACATTACATTAACCAGAATTGTCAATCAATTTGGCTCTTATATATCTGAATATGTATTTACGTTTCTCTTGTATATCTTGAAGGACGTTCCCCGTATGAAACAATCGCAAATGGAACGCCAATGGGATCCTTTCATTTCTGAATCTTTAGCTGGTAAAACAATCGGAGTAGCCGGGCTTGGATCAATCGGAGCTGAAATTGTACGTAAAGCTCGAGCATTTGAAATGAATGTGCACGGATTAAGCTTTAGCGCAAAACAAGCTCATTTAGTGGATTGCCACTTTACTCCAGATGAATGGGGGGAATTTGTAAAAGATCTTGATTATTTGGTCTTAACCCTGCCTTTAACGGATGCCACTCATCATATCATTAACCGGGACATTCTGTTAGCAATGAAACCGAAAGCTTGTCTTATCAACGTTGGTCGTGGAGCATTGATCGACGAAGGGGATTTAATACCTGTTATGCAATCGGGACATCTTCTGGCAGCAATCCTCGATGTATTTGAGAAAGAACCGTTGCCAAAAGACCATGTCTTCTGGTCAATGTTGAATGTGTATGTCACTTCTCATCTGTCAGGGCCAAGCACTACTGACGGAGTGAGCCGCTTTTTTGTAGAAAATTTAAAACGATTCTTACATGAACAACCATTACACGGATTAGTAGATCGAAAACGTGGGTATTAAAACGGACAAGAGGGCTGATTCAACATTTTGAGTCAGCCCTCTTGTTTTAATAATCGTATTTAAATTCTTGAATATTTATGGGGTATTAATGGAAAATGATTTAACTTAATCGTTAAAAGTATTGATTTTAGTCTTAGCGTGCAAAATCCGATTTGAAGGTGGTACCCCAAGGGCAAATAAGCTTCTTAAGGGAAACATACTCTATGTTTCTAACGAGTGATTTATGCACCAGAACTGCATTTTTATTGCTTCTTCATCCTCTTATGCTGCTTTCTTTTGTTTTTGGTCTAAGCGATGACTTAGGAAAGTTAGTAGACTTGCACAGATAGCAACCAGCCCACCTACCCATGACACACTCATCAAATTTCCCTGATGGTAAACAATTCCCCCTAATGCGGAACCAAAGGCGATCCCGACATTGCTTGCAACTGGCATCAGTGAAGCGGCTAGTCCTGTAGCTTTTGGTTGATAAATACCGGCAAGGTCTATCAAATAAAGCTGAGTAGATGTTGTTAAAAGGATGGCCATTAATGACATCAAGCTAATGTTAACCAATCCAAAGATAAAATTATTTGTCGTCCAATATAAGCTGATCAGAACAATCGCTTGCACGAGGAAAACTAACCGGAGGCGTCCGATAGCATTGTAGCTGGCAATTTTACCAGCGAGTATGTTGCTGAAAATGGAAATAAATCCATAGCCAAACAAGATCAAACTGATTGAACTACTTGGTGCTTCCATTCCTTTCAGGATCGGAACAAGATACGTATAAACGGCATACGTCGCCCCAAATCCAAGAGATGGAATGAAAAAAGCCATTAAGATTCGTGGGTGTGTTAACAAAGAAAATTGATCACGCATCGAACTGCGAAATGGACTTTGCATAGTCGGCAAAATGAAGAAAGATGCCAAAAACGCAATTCCACCGAGAAAAGTCGTTAACAGGAAGGTGGCATTCCAGTCGTACATTTCAGCGATGACAGTGCCTATTGGTACTCCAATCACGTTTGCAAGAGTAAAACCACCGAAAACGAATGAGATAGCAAGTCCACGTTTTGCGATCGGCATGGTTTCACTTGCAACAATCATGGCAAGTGAAATTAAAACTCCTGTTACAATCGCAGTCATCATCCGAAGTGCAAGGAGCATGATGTAGCTCGTCGAAATCACGCACAAAGCATTCAGGATGATAAACGTACCTATCAAAAACAACATCCATTTACGCTTTGGAAAATGGCTTGTTGCGGACATCACGAGTGGTGTGGCAATGGCAAACGTAATCGCAAACGCAGAAACGAGTGTGCCTGCTTTTGCATTTGTTATATGGAGACTCGAGGAAATATCGGTTAAGATCCCGATGATAACAAATTCGCTTGTCCCGAGAACAAATGTTAATAAAGTAAGTGTTAAGATGAGTAACCAATGTCGCTTGGATAATTCTGTGGTGTGCATAAATACCTCTTTTCTTAGATGATTGTAAATGTGTCACAGGGTTGATAAACAATCTAACTATAATACCATAAAACATTTTTACGTGGAAAACCCTTGCTTAGTTATCGTTAATTATGAACGAGTACAAATGGAATTCTTTCCATATGGATGAACAAGATCATCACCTAGCTCGTTTCATATCCGAAATTTGGATAACTTATGCTTTTAGAGAAGGTAATACCCGAACGACTTTAACCGTCTTAAGTAAGTCACCAACTACAAAGGATGTCCTCTCTAAACTTCTTAATATGTAGCATCCGTCTTTGAAGATGACACTTTGGGGAAGCAAAGGAATTATGAGTATCTAGAAAAAATCCTAAAGGATGCTATTTAAATGGGGAAGAACTTTAATCCATTCCTCTTTATACTTTAATTTTCTCCCGAATACTTACTTATTCTCTATTTTTACAATATAAATAACTGTTTTAAATGATTGCTTGCTTCAATTAAGCAGTACATTCGTTTAAGGATATATTGCTACATCCGTGAAAGTGATAATCAGATATAGATACATTCACTTTTGATGAAATAAATTCAAAAGATTCAATCTATTCGTTGATTTCTCATGAAATGTATTGTATCTTTAGAAAGGTATTCCTCATATTACCAAATGAGTCAGACCAAGTCATTTTTTGTTCTAGAAGAATAACTAGTAAGAGGAATACGACTATAAACTCTTATATAGGAGGTAACAGATGCTTAAAAAAGTTACATTCTCCCTGGTTGCAGTTGTAATCGCTGGTTTTGTCTTGCTTACCAATCTAACCATTACACATGCTGCGTTTTATCCAGTTCAAAAAACGGGTGGTGCAGGTCTGGATATTCGAACCACGCCAACGATTAATGGTAAAAGAGTTGAAACCAATATTCCTGATGGAAAAAAACTTTGGTTGTATTGTTATGTAAATGGTGAATCCTATAAAGGAAGTAAAATTTGGGATTTTGCCGATGATAATGGCTACGGCGGTGACCTTGATCAGGGATACGTTCCAGATTATTTTATTAAAACGGGATCATCTAAACCAGTTGTTGGATACTGTGCTTTCTAAATACGTAGTAAATTCCATTTATTTATATAGATAGAGCCTTTACTTTTTAGTAAAGGTTCTTTTTTGTAGGAAGTAACTTCATTTAATGAAATGAAGTAACTTTAAATTTTATCTTGAATGATGAGCTCTATAAAATAAAGCAGGATAAGAAAAAGTATTGGCGAATATACATTAAAGTTCATTGACTTTTCTGAAAATAATTGAGTTTTTCTAGGAAATCTTGTAACTTATACAGTGAATATAAATAGTTAAATGATGAATAAACAAAGTCTATCTGTAAGGGAGAATACAAATGAAAAAGGTTATTTTATGTATAGCTATCTGTACCTGTTTTATTGTATCTGCTTGTTCAAATCATCAAAGTTCTGAAAAAACAATGAAAGATAGCGAGAATGCAGCAACGCAACCTAATGTAGAAGTAAAACCTTACAAAGAGCCATTGAGTCATGTGGGACAGACTGCCCCTCATCCACTTGGAGTATTTACGCTAAATCAATTAAGTGAGCCGAAGGTAGGCGTTCAAACTGGTCCTCTTCATATTGATGTACAGAAGATAAAAGTCGTACAAAGTAAAGAAGTGAGTGAAGTGGGTAAGTATAATTTACAACAGCGTAGTCTACCTACGAATGAAATGAATGCCATTCAGTTTACAACTACAATTGAAAACGTGTCAGATCAACCACTTGATTTGGGAAAGGGACCTATAAAGAAGCTGCTTCTAAGTAACGGAGAGAGCGTGGATGTATATAAAATGAACGCAGATCCCAAAAACATAACCTTACAAGCAAAAGAAAAAGAAACGTATACATTGATTTGCTTCTTATCCAAGGCTCCCAATCCTCTCACTTATATAAAGATCACCACTAATACGGTTCTGGAACAAGATACGAAAAAACAAGTAGCCTCCCCACATACGAAAGAAATCAAATTATAAACTCGAAGAGCACCCTTCTGTTAAGGATGCTTTTTGTGCCACAGGAATATGGAAGGAAGGATGTACAGTATGTAAGTTACACAGCTTTATACTGGAGGAAGCAAGCTTAATAAATTGAAAAACTAAAACATTTGTATTGCAGGTTCGAAATACCTTTGCAGATGGCCGAGATCACTTCGTTTATCACGTATCGAAAACTCAATTAAATCATCAGTTTTATTGGCAAAAAGAAGGATAGATCATTCACCTGATCTATTCTTCTTTTTTTATCAAGTTATTCATTTAATTTCGGAGTTATGGGTTCTGGTGGAACAAAATCTACAGAAAAGTGCAAAAAACAATTTGAATTTCGGGAAGATTACATGTTGAAGGACATTACTCATAGGCAAGGCACCAGATAGCAAAAGCAATCGCTAAATTCTTGTGTAGGTGGGATTGAAAAGTCGGTATGGTATCAATGGTTATTGGACATTTGAAGCACGTATTAGTCAGAAAAGCAACTAAACTTCGGGCATGGAGAACCCTGTGGGGCAGCGTGACTGAGATCCACCAGTGCGACCATAATTTCTCTTATTACAATATTTTTGTATTTAAAATGGTTAGTGGGTAAAACCAGCTTTATTACTTTGACTCTCTATCTCCAATTGGGAACTATTAATTTTCCTTTAATATAGTTAAATAATACTTGAAAATAATAATTATTTGAATTAGAATTAGTTTTGCGCCTAGTTGATAATAATTATCAATCTCAATAAGGGGACAAAGGGGAGTAATCATTTTGAAGAAAATATTATTTTTATTCGTTGCTGTACTTTTAATTGTAACCGGATGCTCACAATCAAATGAGTCATCTTCAAGTACTTCAAAATCTGAATTAGATGGTAAGAAAATTGTGAAAATCGGGTGGCAAAACAGTGGGTTCCCATCACCGTTTACATTTGATACAAATGGTCCGGGTGGATTTTTACGTAACTCATTTTTATTTGATACGTTAACTTGGAAGGATGATACTGGGGTTATTCCTTGGTTAGCATCATCTTGGAAAGTATCAGAAGATAATTTAGAATATACATTTACATTAGAAAAAGATGTAACATTCCATGACGGAGAATCTTTAACAGCGGATGATGTTGTTTTCTCCTATAACTATTTTAAAGAAAATACTTTTCAATGGAATGCAGATATGACAAAAGTCGCTTCAGTAGAAAAAATCTCTGACTATGAAGTGAAAATTACCCTAGCAGAGCCATATGTTCCGTTCATTTCTGAAATTGCTGGTATGTTACCAATCATTCCAGAGCATATCTGGTCAAATGTTGAACAACCATTAGAGTATCAAGAGAATGAAGCTTTAATTGGCTCAGGTCCATTTACCCTTGATAGCTATGATTCAGCAACAGGTAATTATAAATTTGAGAAAAACGAAAACTACTTTAAAGGTGAAGTGACAGTGGATGAAGTTCAATATTTAGCAACTGAAAACCGAATGTTATCTTTACAAAACAAAGAAATTGCTGGCGGTATGACATTTAACTATACAGAAGTGAAACAGCTTGAAGAATTAGGCTATGACGTTCTGAAAAGCGAACCTACTGGTAGCGCCGTACGTATCGTATTCAACTTGGATAACGAACAATTAAGTGATAAAAATCTTCGTCAAGCGATTGCATATGCATTAGATCGTGCTTCAATTGCTGAAAAATTAACTGGTAACTCAGAAGTTATGGTTGGTAGTGCAGGTGTTATTCCGCTAGATTCTACTTGGTATAACGAAGACGTGAAAAAATATGATTACAAAATTGAACAAGCAAATACCATTCTGGATGAGCTCGGCTACGAGAAAAATGATGATGGTATTCGTGAAGATTTAGATTTAAGCGTACTAGTTTCTTCAACTTCTCAAGAAGCGGAATTAATGAAATCAATGCTTGCTGATGTTGGGATTGAACTTGATATTAAAACAGTTGACTCAGCAACATTCTCATCGGCTATGGCTGAAGGGAACTATGATATGACAATTACAGGGCATATCGGTTTAAGCGGTGACCCAGACTTTTTACGTTTATGGTTTAGCGGTCAAGCTAGTAACTCTCTAGCTGGTAAAGGAGTATTCAATAACGAAGAATTCCAAGAGCTTGCAAGTCTTCAATTAAAACAAGGTAATGAAGCAGAGCGTAAAGCAACAGTTGATGAAATGCAAGATATTTTAGCAGAAGAATTACCAACACTTGTGTTATACCACCGTCCATTCTACTACTTGTATGATTCAAGCGTATTTGCTGGCTGGTACAATACCCATGGTGGTATTGCAGATGGTATTCCATTAACTGATAACAAAGCAGTATTTGTAGATTACAAATGATTAAGAAAATATTGACGCTATACGGATCAGTATTTGTCATATTATTATTACTCAATTTCTTTCTCCCTCGACTTATGCCGGGGGGGCCAATTGAGTATTTAGAGGGCCTGGATAGTGGACCGATGCTAACCGAAGCGCAAAAGGCTTCCATGATTGAATACTATAACCTAGATGCTTCATTAGGTAATCAATTTATCGATTATCTAGGAGGGCTCCTGCATTTAGATTTCGGCTACTCGTTTTCTTATAAGGAGCCAGTTACTGGTATTGTATTAAATCATATACCTTACACATTATGGATTGTAGGGGTTTCAACAAGTCTTTCATTAATCATCGGAATACTTTTTGGTTTATGGTCAGGCTGGTTCCATTTTAAACGTGGTGATCGGCGCTTTATGCTAACTATGATGGCAGTTGGGGCCTTACCTGAATTTTTAATGGGAATGATTTTATTATTAGTATTTGCAGTTTATTTAGGTTTTCTGCCTATGAGCGGTGCAAGTGAACCATTTTTAAGCTCGGATTCATGGTGGGTGGTCTTTGGCGACTATGCTCAGCATGCTGCGCTACCGATTATCACATTAACGATTGTAAGTATTTCAAGTACATACTTATTAGTAAGGAATGAAACGATTCAAGTAATTTCTTCACCATTTATTGAATTTGCGAAAATGAAAGGTATTAAACGAAATCGCTTAGTGTATCGCCATATTTTAAAAAATGCACTACTGCCGATTTTTACATTAATGATGATTCGTATAGGTACACTATTTACTGGCGCTATTTTTGTAGAAACGTTGTTTTCTTATCCCGGGATAGGAAAGCTATTAAAAGATGCAGTGTTATCAAGGGACTATCCGTTAATGCATGGACTGTTTTTTGTGTTTTCAGCAATCATACTGTTTTTCAATGCTTTAGCAGATTTCCTATATCCGAAGCTGGATCCGCGTGTTAAGGGAGGAAATAAAAATGAATAAGATCTATAAGCTGCCCATTATAGTAATTGGTATGTTTTTAATAGTAGCTTTTATTATTCCATTTTTTGTTCCGTATGATCCCTTTTCATATGATGCCGCTTCCTTTTTAAGCCCATCCGCTAATCACTGGCTTGGAACAAATAGATTAGGGCAGGATATTTTAAGTCAATTAATCTATGGGACACGCACTAGTATTTTAATTGGGTTTTGCATTGCTGCATGCTCGACTATTTTAGTTGTAGTACTAGGTTTATTAGCAGGGTATTTCTCTATATTAGATAAAGTCATTAATGGCGTTGCGAACGTTTTATTAGTACTACCTAATTTGCTATTGATCTTAATCATTATGTCGTTCACTGGTGGTGGTATGGCACAGCTTGTCATTATATTAAGCTTGCTGTCATGGCCTTCGTATATGCGTATAGTACGTTCGGCTGTCCTTACATTGAAGGAACGAGAATTTGTGAAAGCTTCCCAATTATTCGGCGGTAATTCCTTATATATTTTACGTGCACACTTATTGCCGCATTTACGACCAATAGTGAAGACGAAATTTATATTAACATGTAAGTCAGCGATATTGACGGAAGCGGGCCTGGCATTTTTAGGACTGGGTGACCCGAATTTTATTTCATGGGGAAGCATGTTAAATGAAGCATTTTCACAGCCATCCATTTTCTTGAATTCAAGCTGGACTTGGATTGTTATCCCTCCAGTGCTATTCCTTACTATTTTAACAATGAGTTTAGCGTTTTTACTTGAGGAAAAAACGAAGAGACCGTCAAAACTGAAAAAGGTAGCAATTGATACGATTCAGAATGAGGTAGATGATTTAGCCGCCTATCATGTCAATATTGCCTTTGAGAAGAAAAAGGTTGTATCGGATGTTTCGTTCCAAATTAAAAGCGGGGAAATTGTGAGCTTGATTGGTCCGTCAGGTTCAGGCAAGACGACTTTAGCTCGTGCGATGTACGGATTATTACCAACTGATGCATGGTCAGGAGATATCCAATATGACGGACAATCTGTTAGAAATCCACACTTTGCCAATAATTGTTACTGGAAAACGTGTGCCTATATTTATCAAGATGCTCGTTCAGCATTTAACCCATTATTAAAACTGAAGGATCAGTTCTTGGAAATTGGGATAACGATGGAGCAGTCAGTTGCAGCTGTGGAAGAAGTATCGCTGTCTAAAACTATTTTAGAAAAGTATCCGTATGAATGTTCGGGCGGGATGCTAAGTCGCGCGTTAATTGCATTAGCTTTCGTCAATAAGCCGAAATTTATTATTGCGGATGAATGTACGAGTGCACTTGATCCGATTTTAAAGAAAGAAATAGTTCTTTTGCTTGAGGAAAAAGTGAAAGAGTACAATATTAGCTTATTATTTATAACGCATGATTTGGACGTAGCCTATGCCATTTCAGATCGTACGCTATCAATCGTTGATGGGCATGTGGAAGAGGAGGTATTGTTCAATGCTCGAGGTTCGCAATTTATGTAAAAAGTTCGGAAATAATGTTGTGTTAGAAAATGTGAATTTTTGTGTAGAAAGAGAAGAATTTATTTGTTTACTTGGTGAGTCGGGTTCTGGCAAGTCTACGATTGCTGAGCTTTTAATTGGATTAAATGAACCATGTCAAGGCGAGGTCTGCTGGGCAGGAGACTCGATTAACTGCACACAATATGTGTATCAAAATCCAGACCGCTCCTTCAACCCATTTTGGTCAATGGAAAAAAGTTTAATGGAGCCGCTTTTATTACAAAAATATTCAAAGAAATCAGCATTAAAGAAAATTACTTCGATGATGAACAAAGCAGAATTGTCACTTGAGCTTCTAAAAAATAAACCGAGCCAATGCTCTGGCGGACAAAAGCAGCGTATGGCCATCATTCGCGCATTACTATGTAACCCGCGTTTATTAATTGCCGATGAAATAACATCTGCGTTAGATCCACAAACAGAAAGAACGATAATTGAATGGCTAAAAAAATTTCAAAGCTCTTGCCATATGAGTGTTTTATACATTACGCATCGTATTCAAGCTATTGAAGATGTAGCAGACCGAGTTTTAGTGTTGGAGAAGGGAAGCATTGTTGAAAGTGGAACGGCTGTAGAGGTATTAAAAAATCCTCAGCACCCTTACACAAAAAATCTTCTGGAAGCTTGTCTGTATTTCGAAAAAAGAAAAAAAACTATAGTTTAGGAGGAAGAATGAATGAGTCAACTTAACATTTTAGAATTGAACCCGTCTCATGCATTTAGCGTAAAAGAACCCGCGGATAATTCATTGAACATAACCGTAATTGACGAATATGAGCTCGAGGCGACAGATATATCTCCGTATAACGTTTTATATATTACGGAATTTGTTGATCAAGAATACTTATTAAATCACAAAGAGGTCATTTCTGAATTTTTGAATAATGGCAAAGTAGTTGTTTTTTGTGGACACTTATTCCGCGATTGGTTACCAGGCTGTTCATTAATGATGCCAATGAAAATTAATAGTTATAAAGATTATTACGTACAACCAGTTCCTGGTGCACCACTATTTGAGGGTGTGGAAGTGGAAGATATGGTATATAACAAAGGCGTTGCAGGATTCTTTGCACGCGGCTATTACCGAGCTCCAGAAGACGCGGAGGTTTGTTTAACATTTACAGATGGAAAGGTCATTACTTATATTGATCGTCAAACAACAAATGGTACGGTCATTGTTCACTCTGGACGTAGTTTATTAGGTTATAAGAGCGATAGGAAAACAACAGGTAAAATTAGAATTCAAATGATGGCACTGCTTGAGAAAGAAGTTGCACAGGAGGAAGTATAATGAGAAAAATTGCAGTTATTTATAGTGGGCATGCACCACACTATCGTACATTCCACGAGCCGAAATATGCGCAATTTATCGACAAATTGATTTACTTCCCTGAGTTTGCCGAGACAGATTTATCACCGTATGATGTACTGATTGTGCCATCACAGTTAAACTCGAACTTATTACTTCAAAATGCGAAAAAAATTCGAGACTTTGCTGATGATGGGAAAACAGTTATAACCTTCGGACCACAGCCTTGGGAATGGCTCCCGAACCAGAACTGGGAGGAGCGCACAACGAATTTCTGGTGGTGGATTGAAGAAAATGCAGATAGTGGATTACGTGTTCAAAATGCTGAACAACCATTCTTTGAATATTTAACGCTAGAAGATTGCACTTGGCACCAGCACGGTGTATTTTGGCCTCCAGCTCATGCAACAACACTTGTTTCAACAATAGATGGTGGATCCGTGTTATACATTGATGAGCAATCAACAAAAGGTACTTGGATCATTACAACATTAGACCCGGACTATCACTTTGGTTCATATTTCATGCCAGCGACAGAACGCTTTTTAGATGGTATGTTCCAATGGATTAGTAAAGGGGATATTACAAAGAAATTTCTGGCGCATTGTTAGACCGGTAATAAAACTACTTCACTAATCAATAGGATTAAATAACGCAATTAGGAGATAAAGTTAATGAGAACAATTAAAATTTATGATCGTGATGATCTAATCGAGATTTCTTTCGACGACATTAAAAAATATCATGGCTACGCAGCATATATGGCACTAGGGGTAGGTTTCCGTGTGGTTGAAGCAGCATTTGAAGCATTATACGGCGATGAAATTCCAAACCGCAAAGATCTTTCGATTCTTTCCGGTCATGGTGGCCCAGGATTCCGTGATGTATTTGAATTTGTAACACGTGCAAAAACTCGCGGGGTATACACTGTGGATGTAAACTATCCAAAAGCACAATATGACCCATACCGTCCAACAGGTTATGCATATGTGTTCACAAAAGAAACTGGCGAATCAGTAGAAGTGTTATTAAAAGAAGACTTCTTACCGCCAATTTTTTATGATTACTTGAAAAAAGGCCGTAATAATGACTTTACTCCCGAAGAGTATGAAGATAATGAACGTTTAAAACAAGAGCTTGGTAATCGTGCATACGAAATGCCAGTTGAAGATTTACTAATCATTAATCGCTTAAAATAGTATTTTCAACTTACACGTTCCCTGTAAATCAAAGGCAAGCGAATATTGTGAGTTCACTTGCTTTTTCTATGCCTTTTTGATACATCTGTCCTTTTTAGACATCGACCTGATAAATACGGAAGGTGCATTCTATCAATCATTTGTAGATAATTCGTATAAATAAGGGGCAGGTTGTATAAAGGTAACTGACTTGAATAAGGCTAGGAAGATATCACTCTCGAGGCCATTAAGGAAACATCGAAAGTGATTCCCCTAATGAGCAAGGGAAAAAGCCAAAAAAATAATTGATCTCGAAATCCATAAAAAAACGTGTATGAAGGTCACATAGCTGGTTTCGCATAAAAGGTCGACCAGTAAAAGTACTGGTTGACCTTTTTTAATTAGAAAATGGATTCAGTTACGAACAAATGAAAATGGTTAAAAATTGACCATGAAAGCCATATGATAAGGAGGATAGGTTGAAGTAATAGAGGGGTTAATGATTAAAGCAATTGGTAATTATGCTTGGCACGAAGGAGATCTAGATTATTTAGGCTATCTTTATTAAGCTAACGGGCTCTACTTCAATAAGGGAGGTTGCTGAGGCAATCTTTTTTAACTGTGCTGGTTAATTCAATAAAGTGAAATTAATGGCGTTAAAATAACACACATGCCTATAAAGTGTATTAAATTAGAAACATTCTTAGTGAATTAAAATATCAATCTTGCGATTAATAACACGAATGTAAGTTGAGAGATTATGGACCTTAGATGTATAGTTTGCGTGGAAACTTTCCTGGCTAAAAATAATTGGCACGTTTAATGCAAGGTTAATTAAAATGAATAATCTTATAGATAGAAAAACAATGATAGAAGAAAGGATGCATTGTACTGTTACTAAGCTTCTTGAAAGATCGTGGAGAGCGAACATGTTAATTTCTTTAATTCATTGAAGAAGGCTTAGATAAGGAATGGGCAGAAATGCTATTGTATGACCGGGGGCTAGGGATATCTATAGAAGAAATTAGAGAATTTTTGAATCAATCGCAACCCTTGAGACCTGAATAAGGTCTTTTTTTATTTCTTCTTTATAGAAGGCATATTACACAATTTCAATCGAATTGTGCACTAACGCACGAATCGTAGTCAATTGGTCATTGAAGATATCCTTTGCTCATTTATAATAATACACAGATGAACCTTATTGCACATGTATGCGGTTTTTCTAGGGCATCGAATTCTTTACAAAAAAGGGGACAAAACATGAAAAAATCAGTAACGTTTAAAAATGGTCATTTAAAGATGGCAGGGAACCTTTATTTACCAGAGGGATTTGACGAAAGCAAAAAATATTCTGGGATCGTTGTTGTACATCCTGGTGGTGGAGTAAAAGAACAGACAGCAGGGGTATATGCACAAAAGCTTTCTGACAATGGTTTTGTTGCGTTAGCATTTGACGCATCTCATCAGGGAGAGAGCGGCGGAGAACCACGTTTGCTTGAAGATCCGAATGCCAGAGTAGAAGATGTGCGTTGTGCGGTGGATTATTTGATAACTCTTCCGTATATTGATCAAGAAAAGATTGGGGCACTTGGTATTTGTGCAGGTGGCGGTTATGTCGTAGCTGCAGCTCCAACTGAGCGCCGTATCAAAGCAGTAGCAACAGTAAGTGCAGTGGATATCGGTTCTATGTTCCGAGGAGAAGGTAGCATTGAAACACAATTGCAAACACTTGAGGCTGTTGGGAAGCAGCGTACTTCAGAAGCAAATGGAACAGAAGCACATTTCCTTACTTATGCACCTGATAAACTAGAAGAAATTGATGAAAATACACCTGTGCTTATGCGTGAAGCTTTTGACTACTATAGAACGCCTAGAGCACAGCACTCTAATTCTCCAAATCGATTCCTATTTACAAGTGTTGACAAACTCATGGCTTTCTCGGCAACAAGTCAAATTAGAACCTACCTGACTCAACCTATGTTATTGATTGTAGGAACTGAGGCTGACACACGCGGTTACAGCGAACAATTCCATGAATTGTCGAATGGACCAAAGGAATTGTTCTGGGTTAAAGGTGCAACGCATATTGCGATGTTTGATATCCCAGAATATGTAGATCGAGCTGTAACTAAGTTGACAGAGTTTTTTTGGCAAGAATCTTTAAGAAATAAGAAAGTAGAATCCAAAGAGTTTTAAAAAAACAGAAGCTTGCTATTATTAAGAATAAAGCCGTTTTCCCGGTCATTTTAGGAAAACGGCTGTACCTTATTGCACAAGTTTGTTCAAGAAAGTGTGGTGACTCTTACAATGTCTATCGTGGATAGAAGAATATTTAAATCTCAAGTAGCGATAAAAACGGCTTTTATTGAACTGATGTCTGAAAAGAATTTTGATCAAATTACGATACAGGATATTGCCGACAAAGCGAATGTTGGCCGAAGAACCATTTACTCTCACTACATGGATAAATATGATCTGCTCGATAAGCTCATTGAAGAACATATTAACGAATTAAGAAAACTTTGTGAAGCGTCTACAGAATTGAGTTTTACAAATGCTCTTCTCATTTGGTTTGAATACTTTGAAAGTCATTATTCATTCTTTTCAACCATGTTGGCAGACAAAGGGGCACCTTTTTTTCGCAGTAGTTTTCTTGAGCTTGTCATTGAAGAAGTAAAGAATGAAGTAGATGTAAACGAAGGAAAAAATCAAGGATTAAGTAAAGATGTCATTATTCAATTTTTTGGAGTGGCAATTGTAGGGATAGTAGAATCGTATTTCACGAATGGAATACCTGTTCCACCTCAAGTCTTGGCAGAACAAGTGGGGATTGTGTTAGAGAGAAATTTGTAATAGTAAACCTTCTGCGGAATCGGGATGCCTTTTTTCTTATTCTGAACAAGTACTTAAACTAAAGTGTGCTTTTACTTCAATAAGGTTGCTGCTTCAGCCTTTTTTCTTATGTAGCTATAGGGGCGGGTTAGTATTAAATAGGTATACTTTACATGCTCATTCCGGGCAAGTTTTTTTGGATGAAATATAGTAAATCCCTTTACTGATCTTGTCTATCATATGAAAAATAAAAGCTATGTGAATATAAGTTTTCACATAGCTTTATCTATTATTTTTGGTAATGTGATTCGGCTAATTTTTCTACATTCGGTGTAATTTTTAATAGCTGGGTATATGGTCTTGGCAAAGTGGTAATCTATGGTTTGGACAAAGGACTGCTCTTGAGTAAACTTATAATTCCTTTGTCTTAATTCTTTTAATTAACTCTTCAAACCAATATATTGTGTGATCTGTTCTGGTCGAAAAATAGACATCCAAAAATTCACGAATATTCTCGTTGTCTTTAGGTTCTGGTTCGAAATTCCCAAGCTGCTCCCAAATAGCCTTGATGGACTTTACTTTTTTTTCTAGTATATCTACTACTTTGTCCCGATCTACATACTTGATATTGGCTATACCAACAATCATATCCTTAATTTCATCCGCATTTTCAAATAATTTATAGATTTTTTTTGGTAGTTCTTCGCGACCCTTATCCGTAATCGCAAATACTTGTTTATCAGGCCGATGTTCTTCTTTTATCACTTCAACTGGTTCGACTAAACCTTGTTTTACCAATGATTCAAAATGGTAGTACAGTTTACTTTCCGTTAACCCGCCTAGGCGATCCAACGGAATGGGTTCTGAAAGCTGCTTTTTTAATTTATAAGGATAGTTTTTATCCTCCATCAGCTTGCTCAATATAAAAATTTGTATAGACATTTTTACGCTCCTTTAAGAAGTATTATCTCCTTATTGTAGCAAAACCTAAGCTGTGATTTCAGCCGCATTCTTTTCATTTTCTGTTTCAGAAACCTGTCCTGGCATTGGTTTGTGAATAAACGCGACAATAGCCATATTAATTACCATCGAAACAGCACCAACCGCAGCCATTGACCAAATATATGGACTTGGACTGATGCTGCCATATAGGTTTGCAAAGTACGCTTGCACCGAGTAATACATCGGTGAAATGTGGCTCATCCATTCATATGGTAAATGCATCATATCACGTGAGATGGTGGCACCATTTGCAATTGTTTGGATTAATAATATCGGTAAGTTTAAAATCATGCCGCCTTCACCTAATAAGAAGATTAAAATCGCGGTGAAATTAAAACATACCATATAGTTTAGTATTTGTTGGCCTACTATACCGAAGAATAGGTCTCCACTGGGCTTATCAATTAAATACGCTACACCTACAGCAACGAATGATGAAATGACTGCAATCAATAACGCAGCTGATTGAACATAAATGAATAAACGTGATTTACTTGCTTTTCCGCGGCTGGCTTTAAATGCACCCACTAATTGCATTGCTCCGATCATCGCCCCAACATAACCGGCCATTGTCAAGAACATAGGAAGCATATTATGATTCATGCCATCTGGTATTTCGTTGAGTGTAACCACATTTCCTACATAGGATTTCTCAATCTTTCCCGCTAATTCAGCGGCTTGCTTTTCAGGTACATTCAAGTTAATCAATACGCCCTGAGCCGTTTGTTGTGAGAATTGTGTGCTTAACTGATTGTTAATTTCAGTTACGACAGAATTCATGGTAGAAGAAACGGCTGTTGCCCCTGCCTCATTGATTGTAAAGTCAATGCTTGATGACGCTTCACCTTTTTGCATATTCGCAGAGAAGGTTTTTGGGATGTGTACGACTAATGCTAAGTCATTTTTCTCTAACTCTTTTAAGGCTTGTTTATTTGTTATATCCGTCTCTATTTCTTTAAAGGGTAAATTTTCTTCTAACTGATCCGCAATCATCGCACCATTTTCACCGACGTCATCATTGATGATGGCGATCGGTAATTTATCGACATTTCCTGGAATGGCTGTATACCCAGGTAAGAAGATGCCTAGCATGGCAATTGCATAGAAAATCCCCATAAAGATTGCCGCAGATGCACCTCTTGTTTTTAAGAATGCAGTAAATTTCATATGTTGTATCCATCCTTTTGATTTAATTTAGGTATTTTACTCCATTTGAAGTACTTTAATTAGAGTACTTCAAATGGAGTACTTTGTATTTTATTTTATTTTTTTCAAAAAGTCAATTGAAAGATTTTATGTTTTTTATGCAGAAGTATTAAGTATAGGCATCGTGAAGCATTGTATGTAAACTTAAGGGGCAGAAACGTTCGCGATTCTTATATAGAATCGCTTTTTTACTACTGACGGGAGATTTATTTCAATAAAGAAGATTGCTGAGGCAACTTTTTCTTATGGAGCTAAAGTGGAAGGAGAGTGGTGTAATGTTTCTGGGTTATATCGGCACCGAGGGAGATGGGAAATTGTGTTAAAATAGTATGCGTAAGGTATATACATTCTTTAAGGGGAAAAAGAGAAATGAATAAAAAATTTTATGGTTTATTTATTGTACTAATGTTTATTTTATATGGTTGTTCAAAAGACGAGTCCTTCGATAGTTTCCTTCAGTCAAAAATGAATGAAATGGAGGGTAAAGGAAAATATTCGTTAATTCAAAAAATGGAAAATGAAAATAATGCTCTTGTTGTTTTTACTACCGAAAACGATAAAAAGATATACATAGCTTACATGGAGAAAATAGATGGGAAATGGGAATGGCGAAAAACAAGAGGTACAGAATGGGAAACACCTCAAAAGTGGTCAGTAATGGATACAGCTCCTTACATTTATTCTGGGGCAATATCAGACCCCTCAATTTCAAAGGTCCTTGTCGGAAATGATGCAGCAGAACTCATGGAAGTAAAGGGTAATAATCGATTTTGGTACTTTAATGGTAAATCAATGGATGAAAAAATTACGATTATTAAATTAGATGGTTCAGTGGAAATGTTGGATGAATTTGAGTTTAGTTAAACAATGTGTTCTTAATGATCTAACGGGTGCTTTACTTCAATAAAGGAGGTTGCTGCGGCAGCCTTTTTCATTGTTGATAAACCAATACACAATAAATGTGGGGTGAATGATACTTGAAGTCATTTCAACTAAACGAAAAAACAATATCTTTTTTATCCAAATATCAATTATTTGAAGGTGATTTGGTACAACAAGTCCAGTTGCAGCACCGTTTGGAATTAGTGGAAGCATTTGGGATTCAAAAAGGAATGCGTGTATTGGAAATAGGCTGTGGTCAAGGGGATACTACCGTTGCAATAGCAGACGCAGTAGGAGAAAACGGATGTGTTGTCGCAATAGATATTGCTAGTCCCGATTACGGAGCACCGTTAACATTAGGTCAAGCAACAGAGCGTATTAAGATATCTTCATTAGGAGAACGTATTGACTTCCATTTTGAAATGGGTTTTGATTTTTTTGAAACAACTATACCATTTGATGTGGCGGTATTATCCCATTGTTCATGGTATTTCAAGCAACCAGAAGATTTATTGAATTACTTTAAAAAAATTCGTAGATTGGCAAAACATATATGTTTTGCAGAATGGGACCTCGATTTTACCTGCATTACGCAACGTTCCCATTTTTGTGCAGTTTCCATCCTAGCATTGTATTCAAACTTCGTAAAAAATGAAGGAAATATCCAAAACTTGTTTCATAAAACTCAAATTTGCCAACTACTCCAGCAGGCAAATTTTGAAGTGATAAAACAACTTAAAGTCGATGCAACATTATTACAAGACGGTCAATGGGAAAAAAGTTATGCAAATAGTATCCGTGCAGAGTTTATTAAAGTTCCTTTCATGATACAAACGTTGATAACTAGTTATTATGAACTGATGAACACTTCGAATGGAAATGAGAATTCATTAAATAGTTTCATTGTTTGTGCAAAGTAAGAAGTTCCTTATTTGAAGATATGTTTTCTGGTATGGAATGTACTTCAACTAACGAGTCCAAGGTCAAGAGCTGCCGAATTGGTTGCTTTTTTGCTTTCTGAACTAACGGCGCAGGATAGGTTAATAATGAAGAGCAAATATCTAATGTTATTATTAAATGCTGTTAAAACCTGAAATCCTGACATAAAAAGAAGAGCTACTAATATACTTGGTGACGATTTTTTTGAAATTGGAAATTCTGCTAAAGTGTTGTCTAAGATGTAAGTACTGGTGAAGAGGAATTCGAGTAGTTCAGATGAAATTGAGTAATTTAGTAATACATCCATTGTCAGAAGAAATTATTTTAACACCCAACGGATAGATAACGAGGTAAATAATAACATTCATTGCGTTGCTCGATATGGAAATTGAGAAATGGTAGATGGAAAATGTATTTTCACCAAGTTACCATAACAAGTCCTTTTAATATCAACTAGTAGGCTAATCAACCTAAATATAAAAATGTGTTGGTTTTTTGAAGGTGATTCATTTATTTTGTTGTATTTTTAATAATTGGTAGATTAATTCTAAAAATATAGCAAAAATGGAGGGAAAATCACGTGGTTAACAAGTGGAAAAAAACACTAATGGCTGGAGTGATCAGCTTATCCTTGCTAGGTACAGGGTACGTCGGTCACGACCTAATCACATCACAAAACGTATCGGCTGAACCCGCATCAGGAAATGCACCAGGGCATTTGAAAAATGTTGAGACTTCCCAGCTTGATGAAATAGTCAAAAGAGGATACATTCGGGTAGGAATGACCGGGGACTACAAACCTTTTACCTATTTGAACCCAGAAACGAATGAGTATGAAGGATTTGATGTGGACGCGGCCAAAGAGCTTGGCAAAGATCTTGGTGTGGAGGTGGAATTTGTCGCTACCACATGGCCTACGATGATGAAAGACCTGCAAGCGGACAAATTTGATATCGCTGTGGGCGGCGTGACTCGCAATACAGCAAGACAAAAAAGTGCTTATGTATCCCAAGGTTACTTTTCATTTGGTAAGGTGCCTTTGATTCGCAAGGAAGATAAAGACAAATATCTTACCATTGAAGATATCAACAAGCCTTCTGTACGCATCGGCGTAAATCCAGGCGGAACAAACGAAGAATTTGTCCGTCAGTATCTAAGCAATGCTAAGGTAACTGTTGTAGAAAACAACCTTGATATCCCACATCTTGTTGCAGAAGGTACGTATGATGTTATGATAACTGACACAGTAGAAGCGATGCTGTATGCAAAAGGTGATTCCAGACTGTATGCGGCTCAAACTGACAAGCCTTTCACAAACAGTGAAAAAGGTTATATGATTCCTCGAGGTGATTTCATTTATGCAAGCTACTTGGAAATGTGGTTGGAAGAAATGAAGCTTCAAGGGAAATTTGACGCCCTCTACAAAAAGTGGATGGAATAGAATAAAGAGATGCTTCCACAAAGCTATCCTAAATACTGCTGTGTAGGGAAGCATGTTTTCACTAACAGGTGCTTTACTTCATTACCAGGAGCTGATCAGCAGCTCCTTTTCCTATGCAGCAAACATTTGTTTATTTCTTTTGTTGGATATTCACGGTCAATGTCATAAGGTGGTCTTTCAAACCAATCGTGCTTAATCATTAAGCTTACAGCATCTCCATCAAATCGAAATGAGAGTGTTTAAATTTCAAGCATAAAATAAAAAACCACTCAGAGTGGTTTTTTAATCGCGCATTGCTCCTGCCTCTCGGGAAGTCATTGCACCTTGTCCTTCGCTTATGTCTTTTAGAATTTCTTGTTTTACTTTTTGTGCATCAGTTCCGGCAAATTCTGGTTTTGTAATAGAACCCAAATTCTCTTTAGCTTGTTGCTCCTGTTGCATACAAGTCCACCTCCATTTATTCTTTAACCATCTTATTATTTACAAAAAAACACTCATTATATCCCGAGGATTTGAGAGAATTTACCTTTGAAAAAAGGGGGCTTCAGTTGAAGGTCGGGGCTGACTTTTTTAATGCAGCTCTTTCTTTATGTAACTAAGGTTCAGGTTAGCTTAACCTGAACCAAAAATATTATTGAAGCGTATTTAGGTTTTGAGCTCTTAATAAACTTACAACGACCTCTCCAATTTGTCTGCCTAACCTTAAGCCTTCATTATTATCTACGTTAAAATGTACGCCAGCGTACAAACGAGATTGAGCACTTTCTTCCATTGCTTTTTTTATTTCGGATGACTCTTGAGGGAAAATATAACTTAATATTGCCTCTGCACATCCCGCCACAGTAGCGTGTGCAGAGGGATAAGCTGGAAAACGAGGGGTAAACAACACAGTAGATAGATTTCTTCCATATTGATTTGGACGTGCAACATCCCAATGATATTTAAAAAACCACGTCATAACAAATGCATCATTCATAGCAGCGTGGAAATATCCCTGCACCCTGGCAACACTCGGTGATCCTAGCTTATATTTTTCAGCTAAACTGAAAATTATATTGGTGATTTTTGCGGTTAATTCACCTGTTCCCCAATATTGTGCGATGCGTATTTGCTGAGGAGTTAATGACCTTAATGTCTCCTCTACAATGAATAACTCTGTTTCCCAATCAATATCTTCAGGATTTTTAATTCGCCAAATAATACGTTGATGAAAGGGGTCCAGGAAATCATTGTCTCTTCCCCTTGAAATAAAAAACATCGGCCAATTTCCTGCATCTGGAGAACCTTTAGGTGGGATACTCTCCCCTGGGTAAGGATATTCCGTCCATCTTCTGTAACTTGTTCTCATAAATACCACCCCCTAATAAATGTTCTCCTTGTTCCTTATGATAAAGAGTAGTGAAATATGACCTATTAACTTTTTACTCCCTTATCAGAGGAGAAAGATCAGGGGGAGAACTGACGTAGTTGGTCCTTTTTTCTGATGTGAAGTTAGACATTTAAATTAAGATGTGTTTTACATCAATTCCTAGGTTGCAAACCTTTTTCTTCATTCAACTATCGGGGCAGATCAGTTGAACAAGCCAATCAATGTATATGCTACAATTATTACAAGCATAGCCATTAAAATAAGTTAATGTTTGGGAGATCATTATGGGAAAAATAAAAATAGCTTTATTACACCTATTGCCTATTGCTGGTGATGTGGAGTATAACCAAAAACTAATTGAACAAGCCATTCATATAGCATCAAAGAATAATGCCGAATGGATTATAACGCCAGAACTATGTGTCAGCGGACTTCAATTCAATCATAAGGTTGGGACTGGATGGATTAACAGGCAACCTGATGCTTGGATGAGTAATTTGAGCCGTCAACTAAAGAATTTGAAACGCACAGTATTTTTGGGTTGCCCTGAAAAAGGCAGTAACGGAGAGTTGTATAATTCTGTGTTTGTCATAGATAAAAAAGGTCATATATTAGGTAAACAGAGAAAAATCAGTGTTATTGATGATTGGTCAGCTTCAGGGGATGTAATAGAGCCAATCAAAACAGACAATGTTGAGGTTGGTATTATGATTTGTGCAGACGCATATACCAAAGATATTGCTAACAACTTATTTGAAAAAGGAGCAGAAATATTAATTGCACCGTCTTCCTGGGGTCCTGGATTACATGGTCCAGAGGGAGAATGGGAACAAAGGTCATTGGAAACAGGACTGCCTGTAATTGTCTGTAATCGTACTGGCGAAGACGAAACTGTCCGTTTTTGGAATGCAGAAAGCATGATCATAAAAAATGGTGTACGACTCTTAACACATCAATCAAAACAATCAGCTATACTTACTTTTGAATGGGATTTAAAAAGGATGGAATTAATATCCTCTCATTTCGACATCGATTACATATAATGGGACTTAATTTACTGCATACATTACACCATTGTTGAACTAAAGGGTGAGTTAGTTGATTAAGGAACATAAAAGTGATCTAACTTTGATTCAAAGCTACAGCATGAACGATGTTTGCGAAGATGAGAAACCCCCTTGGCCGCGAAGGGGTAAATGGAGCCCTTTAATATATAACTAAGGTTGGGGCAGGAATTAGGTAAGACTTTTCGTGCTATGTGAGAATGATTCCATCTTTAACTAAAGGGTCTTGAGATTTAGATCAGAGCTGTCTTTTAGGCAGCTTTTTCTTTATGCAACAAAAGGGGGCAGGAAAGTTGAGATGAATGTTACTACTTAGTTAGTTCTACAAGGAGAGCGGTGGGACTCCAGCGTATTAAACACAGGGTAATCAATGAAGTGCTAGTACAGCTCGTTTTTCTTATGGCACTAAGGGACAGGTCCATAGAATAATGATAAGATATAAATTGGATTAATATACAAATTCTTAATAAATATTGAAAAGACGCATGTTTATGTAAGAACTAGGGTTGGTTTTTTTATTTATGAACGTGAAAAAGGCGAAAAATTGGTGTTTTGAAAAGTAGTCAATTGGAGTGATGGAATAATGTCGAAATCAGTAAAGTTGTATCAATTAAGCCGAAAGGTACATAAATGGACTGGATTAATTTTATCCGTTTTTTTTATGTTCATCGCAGTCACAGGCCTCGTACTTGTTTATATGATACCACTCGGAGTGGCTGATGAGTTAAGGACGGGGAAAGCGGCGAGTCCAGATCAAGCGCTATCCATGGAGAAGGTCGTGTCAATTGCTACGTCTCAGGAGCTACCAGGTGTAGACTCGGTTGAAGATATATTTAGAATCGAATATAGACCAGGTTTAAATATTTACCAAGTACGCTTTAATAACAGTCAAGGTGTTCAAATAGATGCGAGTACGGGAAAAGTGTTATCCACAAATCCAGATTACTCAACTTTCCTCATCACTTTGCATGATGGATCATTCTTTGGAAATTGGTATAGATACACTATCCTCACAATGACCGGTTTATCCTTAATACTGCTGTCATTTTCAGGATACTACATGTTTGGCTATCCTGTGTATAAGCGTCTATTGGCCAAAAAAAAGGCAAAAGATTTGGAGATTTAGCATTTTTTATATAATTATTTAAGTAGTCTTATTACGGGGTGGTAAAGTGTCTATAAAAGGTTTGAATCACTTTTTATTTTCAGTTTCTAATTTAGAGAATTCCATTGAGTTTTATCAAAATGTTCTTGATGCAAAATTGTTAGTTAAGGGTAGAACTACAGCCTATTTTGATTTGAATGGAATGTGGATCTCCCTGAATGTAGAAAAAGATATTCCACGTAATGAAATAAGCCATTCATATACACACATAGCTTTTTCAATAGAAGAAGCTGACTTTGTTAAAATGTACGAGAAACTAATGGAATTGAATGTAAACATCTTGTCAGGTCGTCAAGGAGATGAAAAAGATAAGAACTCTATTTATTTTACTGACCCGGATGGTCATAAGTTTGAGTTTCATACAGGTACTTTACAAGATAGAATAGATTATTACAAACAAGAAAAAGCATATATGGAGTTTTTCGATTAATCAGGTAAGGATATAGCGTCTATTATGTGTATATCGAATTTTCAGTATGAATATTAGGCGATGTTGCTCTGTCTTTGGAAGGCAGGTGCCGAAATAAATATATTGAAGAAAAAGTTAGTTTACCGATTTTACACATTGCTGATTCAACAGCAAATCAAATTCAAAAGTCCAAAATAAGTTCGGTTGGTATACTTGGTACTAAATATACGAAGGAGCATGACTTTCAATAAAGTAATGTATGAGGGAATTATGTAAGGGGAAATTCAACAATCATCAAGGGGATAGATTGTTAAAGAAGATGGTAAATGAACTTAATCTAACATGAAACCACCACCCGAAGGCGGAGGTTTAGAGGAATTATGATAAATTACAGTTCTTTTAAGCTGGTTACAGAAACACTTTGTTTTTTATCAGGTTCATCAAGCGGATGGATTGTAGCTGTTCCATTTTGTTCATCCACGTGCTCAATATAAATACTTTCCTCATTATAGGTTACATTAGCCATAATTGGCGAAGAAGCAATTTCTTCTGCTCGTTGTGCGTTCATTTTAGCTACCTCCTTTTGATTTGCAACAGTTATAATATTTGTTCCAAATTACATAGATATACTTGTTGTAATTAAAATTTTTCCAAGAATCCCTTACACCCTAAAATGAACAAACGGGGAAGGTTAATGAAACAAAAAGTAAAGGGGGGGATACAATGAATAAAAAGAATATCTTACTAAATATTGTAGGTTCACTGTTATGTTTTACTATGTTCTACGAAGGTATGATGTATGCAGAACAAGCTCCTTTATTAATTTTAGTAGGAATTATAGGGTTAAGTGGCTTTTCTTACTTAGTTTCTCGAATTGTACTGGAAGTTGCCAAATAGAAGAGATATTCTTATTCAGGTAACAGGTGGTGTTTGCTGAAGGTCAGAGCTGTCTTTAAGGCAGCTTTTTCTTATGCAACAAATGGGGCAGGTTAGTTCCCTAGGCAATAATAATATTAAATCTAACGAGGAATTATTTGAAAGACGCTAACACCGTTAGATTGTACACTTCTGAGTAAAATAAGTAATGGTGTTAGGCATTTGTAATGATAGGTAATTATATTAATAAAATCAATATATTTTGAAGGGGAATTTTATTTATGATGAAAAATATGAGGAAAAAAAAAGATGTTGGTATTTATGGCTTAACAGCAAAATGGTATGATAAAAATTCTCGCAAAAGCAGAATGGCTGAAATGCAAAGATATGCTCATGAAGTTGCATCTCATGTTAGCAAAAATGCAAATATATTGGAAGTCGCACCCGGTCCGGGTTATTTGTCTATTGAACTTGCAAAGGAAGGTTTTAATTTAACAGGAGTAGAGATAAGCCCTGATTTTGTAGAAATTGAAAAAAATAATGCAAAAGAAGCAAATGTTTCTGTGGATTTTAAAGAAGGTAATGCTTCAAACCTCCCTTGTGAAGATAACTTTTTCGATTATATTGTATGCAGTGCTGCATTTAAGAATTTCAAAGATCCTGTAAAGGCACTATGTGAAATGCATAGAGTGCTAAAACAAGGAGGAACAACTCTAATAATTGACATGAATTACGAGGCAACATCTGATGATATTGACAATGAAGTAAGAAAATTAGGAATGAAGGGGTTTGACAAGTATTTTGTAAAATTTTCTTTTAAAACTTTCTTAAAAAAAGGTGCTTATACAAAAGAAGAATTTGAGGAATTTTTAAAAGAAACACCTTTTAAAAACTGCAAAATAAAAAAAGAAGGCATCAGTTTATATGTTTATCTTTATAAATAAAGTGTGTTCCTTTTCCGACAATAGTGAGAAATAGATTAAGCGAAAGGGGAGACATCTTTTAATATTATTGAACGATTTTCCTTAATCTGGCGTGATTCTTTAATAAGGATCGCTTTTCTTATTGTACTAACATGTGCATTAACTGAGGATCGGAGCTGTCTTTAAGGCAGCTTTTTCATTATGTAACTAACGGGGCTGGTTAGTTTCATAATAAATACTTAAATATTTGACCTAATAATATTATAGGGAATGATGTTATCCATAAAAGACAATTTTTTTGGACAGAATAAAATGAAATAGGAATGAAAGAGGACCGATGCTATGGTTTCTTTTTTAAAACAAAAAGGACAAATGAAGAAACGCAAGAAGCAAACGATAGATGAAAAAGAAAACAATCAATCTATAACTAAAACACCCCAAAATATTGACAGCTCTATAACAACCAATCTGGACATCGTGAAGCAAAAAACAGGTAGCAGCCCGGATATCATTATACGAACGTTGAAAGCTAGTCAAAACCCTGAGATTAAGGTGACTATTTTGTATGTACAGGGTCTGATAGACAGTCCAAGTGTTTCAGATTTTTTAATTGAATCCATCATGAAAAATCCTCATCTAAAAGAAAAGTTACTTCCACATGAAGCGCTGGAAGTAATCTCTAAAGACGTGGTTTCATTCGGCGGTGTAGAAACCGTCATGGACTGGGAAAAATTATTTTTGTCCTTATTATCAGGAGATAGCGTCATTTTTGTTGATGGCATAAACTTAGCCCTGGTTGCCAGTACAAAAGGGGGAGAAAGACGTTCTGTTCAGGAACCAAGCACAAATTCGGTGGTCCGTGGGTCAAGAGAGGGTTTTACTGAATCGAATGCAACAAACATAGCCCTGGTACGCCGCATCATTAACAGTCCGGATTTATGGATAGAGTCGATGAAAATAGGCACGGTGACAAAGACAGATGTTTCCATTATGTATATAAATGGGATTGCAAAAAAAGGAATCGTCGAAGAGGTCAAAGAGCGCTTAAAAGGAATAAATATCGATAGTATTCTTGAATCAGGATATATCGAACAATTGATAGAAGATCAGGTCATGACCCCATTCCCTACTCTTGATCATACAGAAAGACCTGATAAGGTCGCTGGCAATCTTCTCGAAGGAAGGGTAGCCATTTTTGTTAACGGAACGCCTTTTGTCTTGGTGGCGCCTGCAATATTTATTCAGTTTTTTCAATCTGTCGAGGACTACTATGCTCGCTTTGATATAGCCTCAGCTATACGTTTTTTACGTATTTCTATTTTCTTTATTTCGCTAATTGCCCCGTCTGTCTATGTAGCAGCTACGACGTATCATCAAGAAATGATTCCAACAAAGCTGCTCGTCATTCTTGCAGCACAACGGGATTCCGTTCCTTTTCCGGCAGTTATCGAAGCATTCATCATGGAAATAACATTTGAACTTTTACGAGAAGCAAGCCTAAGGATGCCCAAAGCCATTGGGGCGACTATGTCCATTGTTGGTGCTCTGGTGATTGGGCAGGCGGCAGTTCAGGCTGGAATTGTATCACCGGCAATGGTCATCATAGTATCGATCACAGCCATTGCAAGTTTTGCGACCCCTTCCTATACCATGGCAACTGCTGCTCGCTTGCTGCGGTTCGTATTTATCATTTGTGCAGGTACAATGGGTTTTTATGGTATGAATTTAATCTTTTTTGTCATCCTAGTTCATTTATGTAGCCTGCGTTCATTCGGAGTTCCTTATATGTCACCATTTGCTCCACTTAATCCGGAAGGACTCGGCGATACATTCTTCAGGAGACCAATGTGGGCGTTTAAAAAAAGACCCAAATTTTTAAGCTCCGATACTAATCTGAAAAGAGAAGGCGATAATCAAAGACCACTGCCTCCTACATCACGTGGAATGAAAACTTCTAACTTGAAGAAGGGTGACGGCACTGAGCCGTGACATGCATTTACAAAACGGGTGCGTTAAGATCAGAGCTGTCAATAAGGCAGCTTTTTCTTTATGCAACTATCGGGGTTAGTTAGTGGAAGAAGGAATTGAAGAAACAAAAAGAGAATAGGTACTGTTAGTTAAAATGATTTTTATAGAAAGAAGGATTAATATATGGCATATTGCAAAGTTCGCCAAGCTGAAATTTATTATGAAGATTTAGGGGAAGGTAAACCAATTTTAATGATACACGGTTATTCTCCGGACCATCGATTAATGAGTGGTTGTATGGAACCTATATTTACTAAGAGGGAGGGGTGGCGACGTATTTATATTGACCTACCTGGAATGGGATTAACAAAAGAATATAACGAAATAAGCAGTTCTGATGAAATGCTGCATGCTGTTTTAGATTTTATTCAAGTTGTAATTCCTAACCAAGAGTACGTAATTGCTGGGGAATCTTACGGTGGCTATATAGCTAGGGGCATTATTGAAAAGAATAAAGAACGAATACTCGGTGCAGCATTTATATGTCCTCTTATTATTCCTTTACCAGAAAATAGAACAGTTGAGAAACATAAAATATTGAGAACAGATGAAAAGTTTATTGAAAATTTAACAAAGGTAGAATTAGAAGATTTTGGAAATAACAACATTGTACTTGATGAGTACACATGGTTAAGGTACAACAAAGAAATTCTAAGTGGTTGTAAAATTGGAGATGAAAAGTTTCTAAATAAGGTTAAGAAAAAGTATGGGTTTTCTTTTAAGATTGACCAGTCTGATTTTATTAAACCCAGTGTATTCCTGTTAGGTAGACAAGACTCTTCGGTTGGATATAAAGATGCTCTTGACATAGTAAACAAGTATCCGCGAGGAACATTTGCTGTATTGGATATGGCAGGTCACAATTTACAAATTGATCAACCACAACTTTTTAGCACTCTTTTAAATGAATGGTTAGATAGAATTGAAGAGTTCCAAAACTAATAATTAACGCAGTAAGTGTACTTAAACTAGCGGGTGCGTTCGATCTATAAGTGGAAGTAAAAAAAGTCAACTCCTTTACGACGAGGAGATCGACTTTTCAGGTTGGATTCTCTTATCGTATAAAATTACCGAAATGGCTCGTATAGCATTGTTGCTGCTACACTTTTATGAACAAGAAAAAAGCCCTTATAGAAGAAACTAGGGCTTTTTCGTATTTTACTTTCCTATAAGACCCATTCTGGAAACTAACTAAAGGTTCTTTTGAGGGTTTATAAGTTTAATTCACTCGTATTTTTTTAAAACGATAGCTGCATTATGACCTCCAAAACCAAATGAATTGGATAGACCAGTATTTATTTCCACTTTACGCGCAACACCTGGTACATAATCTAAATCACATAATGAATCAGGCTTTTCTAAGTTGATGGTTGGAGGAATAATTCCTTCCTTTAAACTTTTTGCCAAAGCAATTGCTTCCACGCCTCCAGCTGCTCCTAACATGTGACCAAGCATAGATTTATTAGCTGTTATTGGGATTTGATAAGCTTTTGATTCAAATAGTTTTTTAATGGCCAGTGTCTCAGATCGATCTCCCACTTCTGTACTTGTTGCATGAGCGCTGATAACATCAATCTCTTCAGGAGAAATTTTTGCATTTTTCAAAGCCATTTTCATTGCAAGATAGGCTCCTTTACCTTCTGGGTGTGTAGCTACCATATGATAAGCATCAGAACTCGCACCATACCCAATGACTTCTGCATAAATTTTTGCATCTCTACGTAAAGCGTGAGACAAAGATTCCAAGATTAAAATTCCTGCTCCTTCTGACATGACAAATCCATCTCGATTTACATCAAAAGGACGGCTAGCTTTAGTTGGATTATCGTTTCTCGTTGATAATGCTGTAGCATTACCAAAACTAGCTAAAGATAAATCTGTAATAGCTGCCTCTGCTCCTCCTGCAAAAACGGCATCTGCTTCTCCAAAGCGAATAAGTCTGAATGCTTCACCAATAGCTGTATTTCCGATCGCACAAGCAGAAACAGGTGACATAGTAGGTCCCATTGCGTTCCACTTGATACTAATTTGGGCTGCGGCAGCATTTGAAATCATGGCTGGTACCAGGGTTGGACTGACTCGTCTTGGACCTTTCTCTCGAAGAATATCCACATTATCAATCAATGTTTCAATTCCTCCTATCCCCGAACCAACATATACACCAAGTCTTTCTAAATTGATATCATCAATATCTAAATTAGAATCAGTCCAAGCTTGTTCAGCAGCAGCCAAAGCAAATTGAGAAAAGCGATCTAGGCGTCGTGCTTCATTTTTTCCTAAAGTATCATCTGCATTAAAATCACGAATAATTCCTGCAATTTTCGCTTTATGATTGCTTACGTCAAATGTATCAATAGAGGAAATACCCGACTTCCCTGCAGTCAGATTTCTCCAAAATTTTTCTACGTTGTTTCCAATAGGAGAGACTACTCCCATTCCGGTAATAACGACTCTTTCCATTTTTCATCACTCCAATGAATAGTATACTTGTATTATACTTCGAGGTTATCCTATTACAAGTGAGTGTTTATCCTGGTATAATAACTACTAGGTTAAATTGTTATGATGGAGGTTTTAGAAATGAATGATAAAACCAGACTTGAAGCTTTGTCTTCATTTTTAAAAACGAAGCGATCCCAAATAAAACCTGAATCTATAGGTATACCTGCTGGTACACGGAGAAGAACACCTGGCTTACGAAGAGAAGAAGTTGCACATTTGGCGGGAGTTAGTACTACTTGGTATACGTGGCTAGAGCAAGGTCGGGATATAAAGGTCTCTACAAGCGTATTGGATTGCATATCTACAGCTCTACAATTAAATAATGATGAACGAGAGTATCTATATGATTTAGCTTTAGAAGTGAAATCATCCATTATTCATCCAAAGAAGGATCAGCCAAAACTTAGTCCTTCTTTGGAAAAAATTTTAGCTGAGTTAACGTATTGCCCTACAATCATTACAGATCGACATTGTCATATTGTAGGCTGGAACAATGCTGCTGCGCATGTATTTTTAGATTTTGAACAACTCCCAGATGACCAACGAAATTTGATCCATCTAGTATTTACAAGAAAAGAGTTAAAAGCATTAGCTGTGAATTGGGAGCATTTTGTTAAAGGATTTCTTGCCATTTTTCGTGCCTATTATGGTCAATACTTAGGTGATGAATGGTATAACCTATTTATTAAAGAAATGAGTAACTCTCACCCAGAATTTCAATCTTTATGGCAAGAAAGTCAAGTGAGTAAAGCACCAGAAATGATGATTGAATTTAGACATGCTAAAGCCGGAAAAATGCTGTTTAATTTAACTTCTCTCCAAGTCCAGGGGGACATGGACTTAAGGTGCAGTATCTATACACCAGTAGAGGGAACAGTTACAGAAGATAAATTAAAACGATTAATGAAGAAAATCTCCATTGAAAGTTCATAAACCAGCATATTTACTGTGCTAAAAAATTCTCATTAAGCTAAAGGGTGCATAACTTAAGATCGGAACTGTCTTTAAGGCAGTTTTTTTCTTTATGGAACTATCGGGGCAGGATAGATTTATAAGAAATTGTATTATTATGGTATAATATTGAAGTTTTGTCTTCAACACGTAATGTTAGGTTGGATAATGTAAAGGTTCGAAAGTTACGTGCATCTTTTAGGAGGATAGGCCTTTGTTTACTTTTAAAAAAATCTCCGTAGGGCTACTGGTTATTTGGAGTCTTGCTGCTTGTGACAACGAACAAGAACAGGTAATAAAAAATGAAAAGGTAGATGTAGAGCAAAAATATGATGTAAAAGATTCTACACAACAAGAGGAAGTACCCTCTTACGAAGCACCCAAGTATCATATATATGGTGGCTGGATGAACAGCGGATCTTATATACTAATCAAAAGTGATGGTGACGATGGCGAGGGTAGATCCAAGTTCACATTAGAAAAATTCACTAAAACGGGAAAAGATAAAATCATAAAGCATTTCCAGTTATCAGAATCTACAGGATCAAAACTAACCGGTATAATATCTAGCAAAGAATCAAACAGGACTTCTTTTTTAACGCTAGAATTAAATAAAGAAAAAACCGAAATAACTGTCACGTTGCCAAATGAAAAACCCGTTACATATAAAGAAGCAGAAATAGAGCCGCAAGAATTTAATCACGATTATGAGTGGGAAGAATGAAACCACAGTATAACGAAAAATAAAAAGACACCTCTGCAACCGTAGGAGGTGTCTTTTAGAGGCTGCAATCGCTTAAAGAACTAAAGGGGCAGGATAATTCAAGAAGTATTTATATTTCAAGGTATCGAATGTTAAAAAATGAAGTTGCTCTAATGGGCGGTGTTTTTTATTAATGAGGTTAGCTTTAATAGGTGGAGGATTAATAAAACATACAGATAATGTACCTATCAATAAAAGAATGGTTGAACTAAATTGGGAAGACCAATCCCAAAGGTTTGTTTTTACCTATTTAATAATTCGATAGTATTTTTTGTTTGTCAGAAGAAAATATTGTTCAATATACTAATCATTATATAGAGGAATTTAAGCTTCTTTCTTATGGCGACAGTATCTCTAATAAAAATGAAAGAAGAGAATTCTTTTGAATTGGCTAAGCTTGCTGTAAATGAAACATACCAAGGTTTAAAAAAAGGGCGCAAACTAATGGAAGTCTGCTTTAGAAGTGTCTATGACAGAGAAAGAGGTCAAGATTATCCTTTATACAAATCTTGTATTAACTTCTGCAATTGAACTGTATAAAAAGTTTGGGTTTCAGCATGAAAAATTTGAAAACAATAAGTATTTAGAGGCTGACTTAATAACGGAATTAGAAATGACAACACTTCATTTTATTAACTAACAATCAATCATTTCTAGGAAATAAGTTACTGGTTAAGTAATTAATCGCCACATTTTAAAGTACAATAATGTCTTGTGAAAACTGCTCTATTTGGGGCAGTTTTCTTTGTGCTGTAATCATCCATAATAATTTAAAGGATATGGAAGAATTGTACTTAAAATATCAGGTGCTTTGGTTCCAAAAGAAGGCCGCCAAGTTGGGGGTCTTTGACTGGCTTCCAAATTTGATAGTAGATCGTAATTCAGCGGAAACTAGGCTCCTTGTACCCTTTATTCCAAAACACAAAAACCCTGAATTTGACCATTTTTGGCTGAATGCAGGGTTTTGCTATTTTGGTAGCTAAAGTAAGGGAGATTAATTTTGTGGCCACTAAAAGGCGCTTTATTTGAATAAGGTCGTTTACGTTAAATCGTTCTAAAAAACATTGGAGCTCATTTCGATCAGAGGTAGTACATTAATAATGTTCTTGTACGCTTTTTCAGTTATACGAAATCTAAGAAAATTTCTTGTTAACTGATAGGTTGAGAACCACTTTATAGAAATAGCTTGAAGAGTTTATCAGAGATGCAAAAATAATTCCTAGTCTTAGGAAGGCTTTAGGCTTGATGATAAAGGTATTTTAATATGAATGATTGTAAAATTGGGAATTTCCAAAGAGAGCAGTGTGCAAAACAAGCGGTATTACAGGAAAAATTAGTTGGCATGGTTTTTGCTTATATAAATGATGAGTACATAGAGAAAGGAGGGAAAGATGAATCGCCAACTACTCAGATTTGTTGGTAAGAGTCTCAGGGCGTCGGATTTTTGATTGTTCCCTGTTTAATTTTTGTAACAAGGATGCCAATGATTGCAGCAATTGGGTTTTATCTGGTATCTGTGGGCACATTTGGGCTAATGAAGATATAAGCTATAGCTTATCTGGCCATGTAAACTGGTGGATCAGGTTCGAATTTGTTGGAGGGGGAGTTTGTCGGCGGAACAGTCGGAGTTTGGCTGGCAACCGCTTAAGCAAACAGCAGCGTGCGCTCCATTATGTATTTTCTGGTGTTGTTATGTTGGTCGCCTTTTACATGTTAATCATTAATGCTGAGGCGTTAGATTGGTGAGCTATTTTATAAAATTGAGATGAGGGGATTAGAATCGCAAATATGAAGGATGAGACACATTACAAAATTTTGATTGTTGGAGGGGGCAGTGCCGGAATTACGGTTGCAGCCCGTCTCCTGCGTGAATCTCGCGCACTGAGCGGAAACATTGCCATCATTGACCCTGCGACGAAACATTATTATCAGCCATTATGGACACTTGTGGGAGCTGGCGAAGCTGATAAAACGGTGACACAAAGGGAGGAAGCATCGGTTATTCCGAGCGGTGCCGTGTGGGTACAGGATGCGATAACCACATTTCAGCCAGATGAAAATGCTGTTGTAACAGCATCCGGAAAGAAAATGCACTATGAATATCTTGTTGTCGCTGCAGGGATTCAAATAAACTGGCATGAAATCAAGGGATTAAAAGAGAGTATTGGAAAGAATGGGGTATGTAGTAATTACTCTTATGATTATGTTGATAGCACTTGGGAGGCGGTCAGAAACTTCAAGGGAGGGACTTCCATTTTTACCAATCCGAACACGCCGGTAAAATGCGGTGGAGCTCCTCAAAAAATTATGTATTTGGCAGAAGATTATTTCAGAAAATCAGGGGTTCGGCCTCAATCTTCGGTTATTTTTGTTTCAGGCAGCCCATCCATATTCAATGTGAAAAAGTATGAACAGGCATTAAATAAAATAATTGAACGAAAAGAAATCGAGACATATTTTATGCATCATCTCATTGAAATTGACGGTGACAAGAAGCGAGCGACATTTGAAAATCTGAATACAAAAGAGCGTGTGGATATGCAATATGACATGATTCATGTGGTACCACCGATGAGCGCCCCTGATTTTATCAAGAATAGTTCCCTCGCAGCAAGCAATGGTTGGCTGAATGTAGATAAATATACGCTGCAGCATGACCACTTTGACAATATATTTGGCATAGGGGATTGCACAAACTTGCCTACTTCAAAAACAGGGGCTGCAATTCGCAAACAAGCGCCTGTGCTTGTGCAAAATTTACTTCAACGGATGCGTGCCAAACAAATGGTTCATAAATATGACGGATATACATCATGTCCACTTGTTACTGGATACGGGCGGCTTATACTGGCTGAATTCAATTATGATTTACAGCCGCAAGAAACCTTTCCAATCGATCAATCCCGTGAGAGGTACAGTATGTATGTATTGAAGAAAAACTTGCTTCCCGTTATGTATTGGAATGGGATGCTTAAAGGTATGATGTAATAATTTCTGATGGGTATAACAAAACCAAAAGTAAGCAAGGCCCTTAAAAGGAGGATGATTTATGCTACTCAAGTATTTTTATGATGAGAAACTGGCTCAAGCTTCATACCTTGTGGGATGTCAGGCTATTGGCGAAGCGATCATTGTCGATCCGTCACGTAATATAGAACCTTACTTAAAAACGGCAAGAGCACATGGTGTGCGGATTGTGGGTGTAACGGAAACACACATCCACGCGGATTTTTTGTCGGGTTCACAGGAGCTAGCTTCAAGGATTGGGGCCACATTGTATTTGTCTGATGAAGGAGGGAGGGACTGGAAATATGAGTACGCAACTGGGTATGCACACTGCTTTTTAAGAAATGGCGATGTATTTTCCATTGGAAATATCAACTTTGAGGTGGTACATACACCAGGACACACGCCTGAACACATATCGCTGCTCGTAACAGATGGGGGTGCATCGAACAAGGATCCGCTCGGCATATTTACCGGAGATTTTGTATTCGTGGGTGATGTGGGGCGTCCCGACTTACTAGAAAAAGCCGCAGGGGTGCACGGTTCTTCAGGAAAAATGGCAAGCATGATGTATCGATCTCTGCAGCAGTTTAAAAGACTTCCTGACTATCTGCAAGTATGGCCAGGGCATGGAGCGGGCAGTGCCTGTGGAAAAGCACTAGGTGCAATCCCGTCGTCAACCATCGGATATGAAAAACGGACAAATTGGGCATTGCAATATGATAATGAGGATCGCTTTATAGTAGCGCTTTTGGCCGGACAGCCGGAGGCACCCCCTTATTTTTCAATGATGAAGCGGTTGAATAAAGAAGGAGCGCAGCAAATTCGAAGGAAGGCAACACCACATCATATGGAGGTTTCAATAGATATTGTGCAGGAATGGACGGAACAGGGAATTGTCATTGATACGCGTCCGGCCAGTGAATTTGCCACCAAGCATATACGAGGGGTAATTAATATCCCCTATAACAAATCATTTGTAACTTGGGCGGGATGGTTGTTGGATTATGACCAGCCTATATATCTTCTAACATGCAATGCTGATGTGGCAGATATGATAAATGATCTCCAGTCCATTGGTTTGGATCGCGTCGTTGCAACAATGGAACCCTATATCATTGAGCAGGCAGGAGAATCTGATTCCCGTGTTATGAAGTATGAAGAAGTAACAATGGACCAGATAGATGGCGCTATTCAAACAGAACGCATATATGTGCTTGATGTCCGAAGCATGGGCGAATGGAAGGAAGGCCATATTCCGCAGGCAAGGCATGTGATGCTTGGGCATTTGCAGGAACAGGTACACAAAATTCCGCATGATAAACCAATATTGGTTTATTGCAAAACCGGCGGAAGGTCAGCAATCGCTGCAAGCCTTCTACAAGTTCATGGTTTTAAAGAAGTACAAAGTCTTGTAGGCGGTTATGAAGAATGGAGAAAACAGAAGACATTGCGACCCACCACAGATGCTTAATGAACCCTTTGAATTTTATCATCCATGCGAAAATACTTACCATAATTGCAAATGTGCTAATGCTTAGGATGAAATAATTTTTTTATAATGACCGCGGTATTAGGGGATTCAACAAAAAAATATAAGAGAAATGGGTTGGCATGACAATTGCACATATCAGAGGCAAGGTACACAAGCAGAGGCAAGGTACACAAGCAAACATGAGAAGGAGAGATATCGATGAAATATAATTTTGACCAAGAAACCCGTCGACTGAACACGGACTGCGAAAAGTGGGATAATCTTGAAAATCACTTTGGCGTAAAGGATGTTATACCGATGTGGGTGGCCGATATGGATTTTCAGTCTCCACAACCTATCATCGAAGCATTAAAACAACGTGTGGAACACGGTGTTTATGGCTACACGCTTAGACCGGACTCGTACATGGAGTCCATTGTTGGCTGGCTGAAAAGAAGACATCGATGGTCCATTGAAAAAGAATGGATTACCCACAGCCCAGGAGTGATTCCAGCCCTATCGTTGGCGATTCAGTCCTTCACGCAGACAGGGGACAAAATAATTATCCAACCTCCTGTATACCATCATTTTGCCCGTGTGATTCAAGCGAACGGCCGTGAAATTGTAAACAACCCGCTTAAGCTTGAAAATGGGCATTATTCAATAGATTTCGCCGACCTAGAGGCAAAGATAGATTCAACGGTGAAAATGTTGATTTTGTGTAGTCCTCATAACCCAATCGGAAGGGTATGGAGCAAAGAAGAATTGACGAGGTTGGGACAGATTTGTATGAAGCACAATATTCTCGTTGTAGCAGATGAAATTCATTTTGACTTTGTTTATAAGACACATACTCACATTCCTTTTGCCTCTATATCAGAAGAGTTTGCCAATCATTCTCTTACCTGCATTGCGCCAAGCAAGACTTTTAACCTGATGGGTGTACAGACGTCAAGTATTATTATTCCAAATCAACAACTGCGCGATAGGTATGTTCGAGAACTTAATACATTATCCATTGGTTCGCCGAACTTATTTGGTGTTGTGGCGTTAGAGGCTGCTTACCGACACGGAGAAGAATGGCTGGATCAGCTTCTTGAATATTTGCAGGGGAATTTGGAGTTCACTCTGAGTTACTTCAGCAAAAACATCCCGCAAATCAAAGTCATCCAGCCTGAAGGCACATACCTTGTCTGGATGGATTGCCGGGAATTAGGGTTTTCGGTTAAAGAAATGGATCAATTTATGTTGCAGAGAGCAAGGGTTGCAATGAATGAAGGGCACATTTTTGGTATGGAAGGTGAAGGGTTTATGCGACTTAATATCGCTTGCCCGCGTTCGATGTTGAAAAATGCTTTGGGTGGCATAGAAAGAGCTGTCTCCTCATTGTGCAAAGCGTAGAAATTTATTTTATAATGAATTTATTTTATTATTTCATTATTTCATAAAGCGCAATAGCAAAGGAGGATAATATGGCAGGCTTTATCGGCATGCAGCAGTTTATTCAAGATTACGCTGAGAACACAGCAGGAATCCTTGGTCTGGACATAACCGTGCTTGATGAAAAGGGCGTTCGTATTAGCGGAACTGGCTACTATAAAGATCTCATTGGCAAAACGGCTCCGGAAGGCTCCTTTTTCAGAATGATATTGGAAACAGGGGAGCCTGGGGTGGTTTACGATGTGAAAAAAGATGAGTCGCAGTGTAGGAGTTGTAAATTCGTCAATCAATGCAAAGAACTCGCTACCATCGGGTTTCCTATTGTAAAGCAAGACAAACCAGTTGGCGTCATCGGCATGATTGGCTTTTCCCATGAACAAAAGGAGAAAATGATTATAGAATCAGAGAATCTGATCCAGTTTTTACGGAATCTTAGTACATTGTTAGTCAATAAATTAGCAATGCTGGACCCTGATAAAGAACCGGGTTGCAAAATTCAAGAAGATATCCCGATACCCCCGAAATCTATTACTTTTGAAAACATTCTTGGTAAAGATTCAGGGCTACAGGATGTTATTAAAAAAGCAAGACGGATTATAAACAGCCCTTCCACTGTCCTGATTAGGGGAGATAGCGGTACGGGGAAGGAATTATTAGCTAAAGCGATTCATTTCGAAAGCAAACGCCGGATGGATTCATTTGTAGCAGTTAATTGCGCAGCCATACCTGAAAGCTTGTTGGAAAGTGAGTTGTTTGGTTATGAGGGCGGATCATTTACCGGCTCAAGTCGGAATGGGAAGATGGGAAAATTCGAATTAGCCCACAACGGAACCATATTTCTTGATGAAATTGGAGATATGCCGCTTTTCTTGCAGCCAAAGTTATTACGGGTTTTACAAGAAAGAGAGATTGAAAGAATCGGTGGAAAAAAAGCAATCGAGATTAATGTACGGGTGATTGCAGCTACTCACCAAAACCTGGAGGAAATGGTTCAAAACGGCACTTTTCGCGAGGATTTATATTACCGTCTCAATGTCATCCCTCTCCATACCAAACCCTTGCGAGAGCGGCGTGATGATATCGCTTTGTATCTTGAACATTTCATGCATAAACATTGTAAGATCATGCAAAGGCACCCATTGAGACTGGACCCAATGCTGGAGAGATGGCTTATACGCTATGATTGGCCGGGGAATATACGGCAGTTGGAAAACGCCGTAGAATATATGGCAAATATGGCTGAATCAGATATCGTCTCCTTCCATGACTTACCTGAGTATCTGCTTCAACAGGATCATCTCTCTGTCGAGTGTAGAGGATTAAGTTTAGAACAAATGATTTCAGAATTTGAAAAAGACGTAATCCAGAGCTATTTCCTAGCTGAAAAATACAGGCATGATAAAGAACAAATTGCCCGGGAACTACAGATTAGCCTGTCTACTCTTTATCGCAAGTTGGAAAAATATAAATTATGTTAACTTCTTAAAAAATATCTATTTTTCTCAATTAAAAGTTACTAAAAATGAAAGCGGGAGAGTGTATATATCATTTTCTCGCCTGAATTTGACAGGGGTGAGGACAAAAGAAGAAGGGAGAGGCATTTTATAAAATGACTGAAAGTTCTAAAAATTATCAATGAAGAGATTTTTCAAAAGAACAGCCAGCTGAGCCTTGTATACAAATTGAAGGGGGATACACTATGGGGAAATTAGAAGCAGAGATAAGTAACACCCTAGAAGAGCGAAATTCAAAAGCATCCTTGCAAAGGAAGCTGAAACCCAGACATTTAACGATGATGGCTATTGGTGGCGCTATTGGAACAGGACTGTTTGTATCCAGCGGATCGACGATTAGCACTGCGGGGCCGGGGGGAGCGCTAGCAGCATACATTTTGGTAGGAATTATGGTCTATTTTGTCATGAATAGTTTAGGAGAGCTATCGGCCTTCTTACCGGTCCCGGGGGCCTTTGACATCTATGCCTCAAAGTATATTGATCCTGCGTTAGGTTTTGCGTTAGGTTGGAACTATTGGTATACAACCGCGATAACGGTTCCTGCAGATTTAGTGGCCTCTACTCTTATTATGAAGTATTGGTTTCCGGACTCACCTACTATCTTGTGGAGCGCACTATTTCTGGGTTTGCTGCTAATCTTAAATGTTTTATCAGTCAAGGCATATGGGGAAAGTGAATACTGGTTTGCCGGTATTAAGGTCATCTCGATCATCGTATTTCTCGTTATTGGGGTTGCCATGATTTTTGGAATTATGGGAGGACATGCAGTCGGGTTCAGTAACTTTACTCAAGGAGATGCTCCTTTCCATGGCGGGCTTGTATCTATCTTTAGTGTAGTGCTCATCGCGGGCTTTGCGTTCCAGGGAACTGAGGTGATTGCGACGGCAGCCGGTGAAACCGAAAATCCATCGAAAAACGTACCGAAAGCAATTCGGTCAATCTTCTGGCGAATCCTTATATTCTACGTGTTGACAATTTTTGTTATCGGTTTGATTATCCCTTATACCGATCCAAACTTGCTTAAATCCGGCGTTCAAAATGTATCTATTAGCCCCTTCACGCTTGTTCTTCAAAGAGCTGGATTGGCATTTGCCGCTTCCGTCATGAATGCTGTGCTTCTCACATCTGTTTTATCGGCCGCAAATTCAGCAATGTATGCTTCTTCACGTATGCTTTGGGCACTGGCGAAAGAAGGAAAGGCACCACGAATCTTTGCACGGCTTAACAGGAAGGGAATTCCCATGTTGGCCCTCTGTACAACTGCTATTATAGGACTCGCCTCTTTTTTGGCATCCCTTTTTGGAAATGGTTCAGTTTTTATTTGGTTGGTAAATGCTTCAGCCCTTACCGGATTCATCAAATGGTTCGGGATTGCCGTTAGTCATTACCGCTTCCGTAAGGCCTATGTAGCTCAAGGCAGAGATCTAAATGAATTGCCGTTTAAAGCCAAATGGTATCCGCTGGGCCCGGTTATCACGTTGTTGTTTTTTGTGGTTTTCATTCTTGGACAGACTCTTTTTTCCGGACATCAAATTGGCTGGGCGGAACTTATTGCCACGTACATTGGTCTTCCTATTTTCTTGCTTCTCTGGCTTGGTTATAAAATCATTAAGAAAACAAAAATAGTTCCTCTGATGGAGTGTGATTTTGAGCACAAGGAATAAGAGGGAAGGCTTGTCTTGAATGTAAGCGTTTTATTCAATTCCGTATTGATAGGATTACAAAAAAAAGAGGTGGTTTATATGATAAAAGAAACAATCATGACCAAAGAAGCCCCTAAGGCTATCGGTCCTTATTCACAAGGCATTAAAGTAGGAAATGTAGTGTATACTTCAGGGCAGCTGCCAATTCATCCTAAAACTGGAGAAATGCCTAATAATATTGAGGAGCAAACAAGGGTGTCATTGGAGAATCTTAAGCAGGTGGTGGAAGCGGCGGGAGCAAGCTTACAGCAGGTAATAAAAACAACGGTTTTTTTGAGTGATATGAGTCACTTTGCCGCGATGAATCATGTATATGGAGAATTTTTTACAGATAATCATCCAGCTAGAAGTGCGATTGAAGTTGCTCGTTTACCTAAAGATGCTATGATTGAAATTGAAGCGGTTGCTATGATTTAATCATAATAATTGAAAAGAGAACGTAAGATTGATATTCTCTTTTCTTTAATTGACATATGGTTTAGTCTTAAACAGAGAATACAGGAGGAGATTTTATATGAATTTAGCACAATTCCCTAGAAGACGATACACACCAACTGATACACCTATTGAGAAATTACATCATTTTTCTGAAGTTCTTGGGGGCCCATCCATTTATCTTAAACGGGATGATTTACTTGGTCTGACGGCTGGGGGAAATAAAACGAGAAAACTAGAGTTCCTTGTTGCCGATGCAATGGAAAAAGGTGCGGATACGTTAATTACATGTGGAGGCATTCAATCAAATCATTGCCGCTTAACACTAGCCGCTGCAGTTAAAGAGAAAATGAATTGTATCCTTGTGCTGGAAGAGGGACTTTCAAAAAATTCTGAGCCGGATTTTAACGGTAACTATTTTTTATATCATTTATTGGGCGCTGAAAAAATCAAAGTTGTGCCTAATGGTGCGGACTTAATGCAAGAAATGCAGAAAGTAGCTAATGAGGTAACGGAGAAAGGAAATCGACCTTACATAATACCAGTCGGGGGATCCAATGTGATTGGCGCAACGGGATATGTTGCTTGCGCCCAGGAGATTTTGACACAGTCATTTAATCAAGGAATCGATATGAAGTCAGTCATTTGCGTAAGCGGCAGTGGGGGAATGCATGCTGGTTTGGTGACTGGATTTCATGGAAACCAAAGTGGAATATCTGTAATTGGAATAAACGTAAGCAGAGGAAAAGAGGAACAAGAAGAGAAAGTTTTTCAGCTTGTTAAAGAAACATCAACACACATCGGCATTCCAAATTCAATCCCTCGTGAGGCTGTTATGTGTTTTGATGAGTATGTCGGACCTGGTTATGCTTTACCTACGCCTGAAATGGTGGAAGCTGTTAAACTCATAGCAAGAACAGAAGGGATTTTATTGGATCCGGTATATACAGGTAAAGCGGTAGCGGGACTCATTGATTTAATACAAAAAGGCACATTTAAGCCGGATGATAATATCCTATTTGTACACTCTGGCGGCGCCTCATCGCTATACGCCAATACTTCTCTCTTTTATTGAAATTTAATATATTATGTCGATAATGTGTTCGTAAAAACATGATAAGATTGCATTTATTGAAAGTCGTCTATATTCCTTATTGAATTTTGTTTTTATAAAGCCATTTCAAATAGTTGATTCAGTTTAAAAGCAGTATTTTATGTTGAAAAATTGTTTAAGCGTTTTAATATTGCTAGGTCTTTAATGGACAAGCTATGAGTCATATAAATTAATAGATTTGTAGGTGCAGAGAAAAAAAGATCAAACTTTTTATAATTTTGTCAGAAATTAATAATAGAGTTGATTCTACCATACAGTAGAATCAACTCTATTTTTTGTATATTGTGGATTTTGATCATTTATAATTAAGTTTAATGTTTTAGATTGCAGTACAGCATTTGGGGGATAACAACAAGGTTCGTAATAGCCTTCTGTGGATAGTCGGAATCCTCTAGGGAATAAGTGAGAGTAGTGGATTTGCAACGATAGGAGATTAATAAAAGAAATATAAAACAATTTATTTCTTCAGCTAAAGAGGCAGTTTAGGTCAATAAGAAGTCAAATTTATTTTAGTTATTTCATCAAGAGCAAAAAAGAGCTCTATCAGCTACGTGGCCGTGCAGGGCGATCCAATCGGGTAGCATATGCTCATCTTACATTGCTTGAATCTTTCGGGAAAATTAAGGTATAATTATTTATAATTAATTGAAGATAAAAGATAATGAGGTAGGAAAAAAATGATTGCAAAAACAGAAGAAGATTTTAATGGTTTGAAGGAAATTGGCAAAATTATCGCCTCCATTAGAGATGAATTGGTACAAAGAACAATTCCTGGGATAACGACAAAAGAACTTGATGATATAGCCGGAGAACTTTTAGAAAAAGCAGGTGCAGTTTCAGCTCCAAAAGGTGAATATGATTTTCCTGGCTATACTTGCATTAGTCTAAATGAAGAAGTGGCACATGGTATTCCGGGTCATCGGGTTATTCATGAAGGGGATCTAGTAAATATAGATGTATCTGCTTCAAAGAACGGTTATTTCGCAGATACAGGAATCTCATTTGTAGTAGGAGAAGGAGAAGAAGTATTAACGAAAATATGCGACGTTGCTAAAAAGGCATTTGAAGCAGGTCTTAAGAAGGCAAAACCCGGTTCCAAAAAAAGTAGAATCGGAAAAGCGGTATTCGAAACAGCGAGCCAGCATGGATTCACTGTTATCAAAAACCTTACAGGACATGGTGTTGGACGTAGAATACACGAAGCACCTGACCATATTTGTAATTATTATGATCCTTGGGATAATGAAATATTAAAGGAAGGGATGGTTATCGCATTCGAACCATTTATCTCAACCTTTGAAGAAGAAGTATTCCAAAAGGAAGACGGTTGGACCTATGCTACAGAAAAAAGCTATGTAGCTCAATTGGAACATACGATTATCCTTACTAAAAATGGGCCGATTATTGTCACACTTTAATTCGATCATACACGAAAAAGACACATATGAATTAGTTTCAAGCAAAAGGATTGTCAAGATCAGCAATATGCCTTGGGCTTTTTGTCGCTAACGAATGCGTTAGTGAAAGGAGTGGGGGATGAGGTTTTTAGCGTCAGGTTGTTAGACCTCACATAGAAGTATAAAAAAAGGATCTCCATTTTGAAGATCCTTTTTTTATTTAATTGCGTGAAGGCAGTATGACATCGCTTAAGCCACTCAATATCAATGTACGAAAAAATTACACGTATCATCCCTTCATATTAAAGTGAAAAAGTACATTTCCACCACTAATTATGCAGTAAAAATTTCAATCCGTATTATATTAACGGTGGCGATTTCTGAAAAGGATAATCACCTTTTTTAATAGAACTAAAGGGTGCTTCAGATTAAAATCAGAACTGCCTAAATGACAGCTCCGAAATAGATTAAGTATCTTCATTACAGGTTGGACTGGGAATCCATGTTGATATTAGCATGGATCGCTTACTTTGACCTTCTTACATGACTTCTTGACCCCTCAAAGAAAATTTCACCTCATGTTTTAATAACGCTTGGTCTACGACCTCACCACGCTTCTTACACGTAACTAAACTCCAATTACTTTAAGTACATTTCTTCACAATCTCTATTTTTCATAAATAGCCGAATTTACCACCGAGTGATTCAATAACTTGGCCCTTTAAGTGTAATTATTCACATGCATCTCCCTAGAAAATTGTCCTTTTTCTTCACAAAAAAGAATCCCCATCATTAGGCAGGGGATTCACGCGTTTATCATTTCTTCATAGTTCGCCTTCAGGCGTTTTATATCTTCTTTAGGTGGTAAACCAAACAGGGGCGAATATTCACGCATAGTCAATACGGAATGCAACATCTGCTGCATCCGCTGATTCGGATAATAACAGGCTCCGGACTTCTTGTAGCCTCAGTTGTTTTTGGGATTGAATTGGGCTCATCGCGGCACTGAGAAAGATGAGCAATTTGATTGAAATCTTGTATCTTCCGATGCTCTTGTTCAAAATAAATAATGCTGCTAATACAAGCATTGATTAGTTTTGCTTTTCCAGTGCCTATCTTTCCATGCGACAAAGAGGATAGAATACCGGGCGGAACATGTTTATGAGGAGAGAAGGTTGCGAGAAATACACAAGGCTTCCCACTCTATTGTTTTATTCGGTTCGCTATTTTGGTTGACATGATATAAGGAAATTAAAAACACCGGTTAGGACCACAATAAGGTCGTTTCGTCTATACTTTATCCACTAAATTGATTTGACCCTATGGGAATCGCGAGTACTATTACTATTTACAAACCATATTCCTACCAGGACAAGTAAAATCCCTGCTAACGTAACTAATTTTATGTTTTCATGCAAAAATATACATCCGGAGATGACACCTACGACGGGTACAAGTAGTAAAGAAATTGATGCTTTGCTTGCTTCTGTACGACTTAAAATATGAGTCCATATTACAAACGCCAGGGCAGAGGCAACAATCCCTGCAAATAGAATATAAACGGCTGGCATGATTCCCCAATGCGATTCACCGTGTTCAAATGAAAGTGAATATATCAATAATCCCATCGCTCCAATCGTCATTTGCCATGTAGTGAATTGAATTGCATCACTATGCTTTAATTTCAATTTATAAAGTAAGTTGGCTATTGCCCAAGAAATAGCGGAGCTTAATGCCAGAAACACAGCCCAGGAAGATCCCCCTAAATGGATATTCATGGCGAGAAGTAAACCGGCTATTCCTAGCACAATTCCAAACGCTTTTCTTGCCGTCAACTTTTCTCCTGGAATCCATCTATGAGCCATGATCGATAAAAAAAGCGGCATACTGTAGGTCAACACAGAAGTAAGGCCCGCGCTGACATAGTTAAGCGATATTTGGATAGCAATATTAAAATAGCAAGTTTGGAGAAGTCCGCAAAGAACGTACCACTTGATATCCGATTTATTCGGTAGGGGAATCCTTTTCATAAAGCACACACCGAGGAGTACGATAGCACCAAGCAAAAATCGAAATGCTGCAAATTGGACAGGCGGAAAAGCACCATTTCCTAATTTCATGATAACAAAATTAAAGCCCCATATAAGACATAAAATAGCCATCGAAGCATTCATACGAACGAATCTCTCCCTTAGAAAATTATTTTTTCTCTATCTCTTTATTCCATTCTAACAACACTTTACAACGAGAATTAATTAGTGTCTAATATATAAATGTCATGTTTTTAAGTCGAATAACGACTTAATTGGGGAGGGGAAATACGTGGAACTGCGTCAAATTGAATATTTCACTGTAGTGGCCGAAGAGTTGCATTTTGGTCGGGCGGCAATACGCTTACAGATGACACAACCACCTTTAAGTCAACAGATTTTACAACTTGAAAGGGAACTTGGAGTGAAATTGTTTGAGAGAACAAAACGACATGTAGAGCTGACAAACGCGGGCAAGGTTTTCTTGCATGAGGTTCGCCATGTCCTTACCAGATTAGAGTTTGCTAAGGCTGCAGCCCTAAAGGCACAGATGGGAGTGCTTGGTCGGTTAGTGTTGGGATTTGTCGGATCTGCAACATTCGATATTCTTCCAATCATTGTTCGGGCGTTTAATGAACAGTTCCCATACGTAGATTTGGTTCTTCGTGAGATGCCAACACCAATGCAAATTGAGGCATTTCACAGTAAGGACATCGACATCGGCTTTGTAAGAAACCCTGTGGTTGATCCGATCATATCACTCTTGCCTGTTCATCAAGAGACTTGTATCGCCGTCGTACCGAAGTTGCATCCACTCGCCCAACGCGCTTCAATATCAATGGGTGATCTCAGCACAGAAAGATTTATATTAGTGGAGAGGGAGGTTTGGCCGAGCTGGTACGATGATATCCTCTCGAAATGTCACGATGCTGGCTTCAGCCCAATCATCCGTCAAAACGTGAAAGAAATACAGACAGTTGTTGGGTTGGTTGCTGCAGGACTTGGTATAAGTATCGTACCAAGATCAACAGGGAACTTACATGCGCGGGACGTCGCGTATGTGAACATCGAGGGAGAAGCCCCGCGCGTAGAAATGAGCATTGCCTGGCGAACCGATGACAATTCAACCATGGTTAAACAATTTCTCGATACAGCAAAACAACTCTCATCGGATGCGTCACGCAAAGAAATGGATAATTCCACCTGATGGTAAACCAACAACCACAGTCGAACATGAACTTTTGCGTAATTATAACCATGCAGTTTGTAACTGCTCAAAACATGCCTTATCGTCAAAGAAGAATTACACCGTAGTTGATCTGGCTATTCGCAGATATTAATATAACTCGACCTATTCAAAGCCGTGCTATGATGATTTAGAAGTAAGGCCAACAAAACGCGGATTTACAACGTTAAGCAACTAAAAAAACGAAAAGGCCCAATTTCTTAATAGTAATACTAAGAAATTGGGCTTTTTAATATTGGAATTTCTAACGTTGTAATTTTGTATTTTCCTGACGCTACACTAAATGATTGTATATTTGGATAAAAAGAACATGAGTCATTAGATTGATTGAAGCAATTACCAGATGGTAAATGAAAAGCCAAAAAGACAAAACGAATGATCAACCTGATCCGGAATTTCACCGGTTATCGGGAGTATCCAAAATACGGTATGATCAATCGCCGCTTCGTCTATAAACAGGCTTTGATGAAAGAAGCTGAACAGCTGGTACAAGCCAAAGTTATTCGAGAAAAAGAAGATATATACTATCTTAGTTAATCGTATATAAAAATTAAACATAACTTACACTGGTGCCACTTTTCACTTAACTAGAATTGATAGCCAATGATAAAGTTTACTTCCTCTTTACGTATAAAAGGCATAGAATATAAATAAAAAGGTGATTACCATAAAAAAATTAAAAAGTATCCTATTTTTTCTGCTTGGATTCATATCCCTTGTGATTGGTGTTGCAGGGACTGTGTTACCTGTTCTACCGGGGGGCCCGTTTTACTTATTCGCTGCTTTTTGCTTTGCGAAAAGTTCCAAGAAGATTGAAATCTGGTTCAAAAGAACTTCATTATATAAAAAATACGTTGAAGCATTCTTACAAAAAAAAGGTATGACTCGAAAAGAGAAAATCAGAATCAATTTAGTTGCCGATTTCTTCATCGTAATTTCTGTATTTTATGTGGACATCCTTTTAGTGAAAATCCTGTTGGTAGTGCTCGCCCTCTACAAGCATTATTATTTCATTAAAAAAATTAAGACAATTGAAGGAAGCAGTACGAAACAAAGATCTTCTTGAAAATTTTCTTCAAATAACGAGTGCTATACTTCCATAAGGGAGTTGCTTAGGCAGCTTTTTCTTATTGAACCAACGGTGCAGGTTAGTTCACAAATAATAGGGGTTTCTTTTAGCCTTTATCTTACGATATTGCACATTCATCATGTACGAGATCTTTATTTTATCAATCTTGATGAATTTTCCAGCTCACGCATATTTAATTTCCAAAATAATTGAACCTTGGTTCAAAATAAGTAGAGGTACTTTATCTACATTGTTAAAGAAGATGTTGAAAGATGGATATATTGAATATACAAATGAAGATATACCATTTAAATCAAATCATTCTTCACAAACTTATAAAATAACTAGTTCAGGAAAAGAACGTTTTTTCTCGCTTATGTTGGATACAACTGAAAGTGTGAATTTTATTAAATTATTCCATATTAAGGCTAATAACTTCGGACTTTTACAAGCTAGTGATAGATAGCATTTAACTCAGGATTTTATTAAACGTTGTCATAGACAACAAGAGTTCTTGTTGAAACAGTTAAATAAATTCCAAAATGAATTTGATGATTTTGATTCTAAACATTTAGATACCTCTAAAAAAAATGCAGGTTTTTCTATTAAATTACAAATTGAACAGTTGCAAACTGAAATAAATTGGGCAGAGGAAATCAAAAAGGATGTAAATTATGACAAGTCTTCAAAGTAAATTATTAAAATTATTGGCTAAAATTTTTAAGATTAATTCTGTCTGGACGAAGCAAGGATCAGAACTTGAAATACTTATAAAGAAAAAACAGTGTGATGTCGCAATACCAAGTAAGACGATGTACAAGAACTATGATATTGACATTCATTCTAGCTTCGGATATCCAATGTATACATTACGTTCTCGAACAAAAGAATCGTCAAAGACAGTCATGTATTTGCCTGGGGGAGGCTTTGTATTACCTATTTCATCGCTGCATTGGGCATTTATAGATAATCTAATGAAGAATACTAATGTTAATGTAATTGTTCCGTTATACCCTTTGGCACCTAAAAATAATATAGATGATGTGATGAATTATTTGCTAGATATCTATCAAAAGTTCATCAAAAACAAAGGGGAATTAACAATAATGGGTGACTCTGCTGGCGCCACTATTTCGCTAGCGTTTATTCAATTGTTAAAAGAACAAAAATTACATTTTCCTAAACAAGTAATCGCTATTTCACCTTTAGTTGATCTTGAATTGCAAAATCCACAAATCGAAGTAGTTCAAAAACGAGATCCTATCACTGCAATACCAGCATTAAAGGATATTAGAAAATCGTTTGCAGGAAGTCGTTCTTTAACGGATGTCCTTCTAAGTCCTATGAAAGGGGACTTTGATCAAACTACTAATATCATAGTATTTTCTGGAACTGATGATATAACTAATCCAGATACACGCGAAATGATAAATCAAAATCCTAGTCACTTTCAATATTATGAATATCAAGGTATGATGCATGTTTTTCCCTTGTTTCCGATTCCAGAAGGTAAAAGGGCTAAAAGACAGATTGAATTGTTATTAAATTAAGTTGAAGCTATAAGAATATACAAAAAGGATAGTTTTGCGCTTAATCGGCAAAAAGTTTATTGGGTTATCCTTTATATTAAAAATTCCTCTTTGTGTGTACAATTATTGATGCGGTATTAAGAGGAAATTATCCACACAATTGTAGTGTTAAAGCAGAATTCCATTGGAAATGAAATATGTTAAGAATCGAGACACCAATCTTAAAGCCATTTCCAAATTAGTCCTGAATGATAGAGGATTAAATATATATTTTAAATAGACTTAGCTTTTATTAAAGAGACTAATGCACAAAGGAGGGACTAAATTGCTAGGAAATCATTTAGAATATGTTTTAGATCACGTCGGAATTGCTGTTAGAAGTATTGATGACGCTCTTCCTTTTTACCTTAATGTATTAAATGGATTATTAGAGGACCGTTATACAAGTGATTCACCTGGTGTTGAAGTACATGTTGCTGTTGTCAGAACTAATGATAAAGTAATTGAATTATTGGCACCAACCAACAAGAACTCTCCAATGGCGCGGTTTATAAAGCAACGCGGAAAAGGGGTGCATCATATTGCATATCGAGTTGACGATTTGGACAAAGCGATACTCGAGGCAAGTAAAAATGGAGTTCGTTTTCTAGAGGACACACTACGTACAAACATACGTGGAAGAAGGCTCATTTATGTTAATCCCGTGTCAACTGATGGAACTTTGATTGAACTTTGTAGCTATTCTAATAATTAAAGGCCTTTTTCAATTTGAATACAATTTTTGGATAAAAATCTTATCTTGACCATATATTGTATAAGATTTGGACAAAGGATGATTTGATGAATCGAAAAGTTTCGATAACCATATTATCAAGCTTATTGATGGGGATTGGCATTAATGGTTTTATTATACCAATCCACCTTATAAATGGAGGGTTTTGGGGCGTTAGTTTAATTCTTAATTATTTACTGGGTTTTCATATTGCGATTACATTCATCTGCTTAAATGTCCCGATTTATCTTGTTGCCAGTGTGTATGATAAAACCTATTTTATTAACGGTTTGTTAGGAATAACACTTTCTAGTATCATAATTGCTTTGTTAACTCCACTTCAGCTCATGATACACTTGCCAACTTTATACAGCACAATTTTTGGTGGTACCATAATTGGTATTGGAGTTGGATTTATGCTAAGGGAGCATATTAGTCCTGGTGGCATCGATTTATTAGCATTAATTTTTTCAAAGTTGTTTTCTATAAATGTTGGAGTTACATTGTTATTATTGGATTCCCTTATTATTTTATTTGGAGTTTTCACATTAAAGGATTTAAGACTTTTTTATTCAATGCTGGTAATTATATTCGTAGGGATAACTTCCACAGTGATAACCGGTATAAAGCATATTAAACTTTATATGTAGATCCAATATGATATGAATCTTATTACTCGGAAGAAACCTGTAAAGAGCAACTATGTTGGTCGTATCGATTCCGAAGTCTGTTCGTAAGGAAAGAATGATTGAAAATTTCAATATCTTTGACTTTGAATTAGGTCAAGAGGATATGGAAAGAATCGCTACTCTAGTTACGAAAGAAAGCTTGTTCTTTTCACATCGTGATCCTGAAATTATGAAATGGATTGGTACCCGTAAACTTGATATTTAATGCTATCATACACCTTGCGTTAATTCTGTGGTAGTTATGTATATTTTCATTTCAAAACAACCCGTTTACCTAACTGGCTTTTTTTATTAAATTATTACGTTCTTATTGAACTCCCTCAGTTTAATAGATAATGCTCACGTACTCGGTTATTCGCAGGATTTCAAACCACAAGGTATAAGGTTGCTTTAGAGGAACGCAAGAGATAAGAACGTTTTTGATAAGATGGGGTGCAGATTGAAATAAAGGATCATTTGAAAATCCCCCGTGAGTACTCAGATCTCCAGCTTCTCCAAAGATGCCGGCAGTGGAATACTCTCATCATACCGAATGGTTTTGTTTTTCAAAGCCGATAATTAATGCTCATAGGAATGCTATAGGGGGCTTGAGTTGAACAAAGGAGGTAGCTGCCGCACCTCTTTTTCTTATTTCAAAGTTAGTTTGTGAAGGATTGTACTTAAACTAACAGGTGCGCTAGTTCAAAAAGGATAACAAGGAGCGAGTGGTAATGAGTTTGGCTTACTATATTGGATCGGAGCTCTCTTTAAGGCAGCTTTTTCTTATGCAACTAAAGGGGCAGGATAGTTGTATAAGAAAATGTTAAATTAGAGAGTAGAAGGTGATGAGGATAGTAAGTAATTACAGTGATTATAGGGGATGTTTTTATGAATTGGAACTGGAATGAAAACATTTTAGATTTTCCATTCTCGTTCGAAAACTTAAAGAACTTGTTAAATACCGTATGTAGAAAAGAAAACAGATTTTCACAATTTGAGTTTATTAAGTGGTGTGATAACCTCACAATGGCTTTTGAGGAAGATGAAGCTGAAGCATCTAATGAACTTGATGAAATAGCTTTTGGGATAGCAAGAGATATTGAATGTCAATGGGGTTTGTTTTTGGTAAATACTTACTCATTAAAAGAATTGCAGAATGTAGACCTCTCAAAAGTAAAGTTACCTCAAGAATGGTTTATAGAGTGGTTAAAGCAATTAAACGAGGAATAAAAGGTAACTCCTTATTCTACTAACGGATGTGTTAGCTGAAGATCGGAGCTGTCTTTAAGGCAGCTTTGTCTTTATGCAACTAAAGGGGCAGGTTAGTTCAACAAAAGGGAACTTTTACCTTTTTGGTCCGTATAAAAAGTAGCAGGAAATAAAGTGTCCTTAGAAAAAGGTAGCGTAAATAACCACACTGCCTGTGAAATAAAAATATCAAAATGGAGGTAGAAATATGGAAACCTTAACACAAATAACCCCTTTAATATTCTGGGCAGTGATAATAGTAGGTGGAATTTACTTAATGCTTAGGTATTTAAAGAATAAATAAGGAGTTATTGAGCCTATTGTAATTTCATATTTAATACTTCAACTACATCAGTCTTCCACTTACTTATTACATTTCTAATTGGTATCATGTAGACTTGAAAAATAGCATAAGAGATGTGGTAAATGAAGCATTCTTAAACGACACTACTACTATTGGTTTAGCGACAGATCTTTATTAGCTGCTGGGTTTTCGCTTGGAAAAAGGAACAAGTAAATAATTCACATCATTAAAATTGGTAGTCAGGGCAGGTGAGTTTTTTGTTAAATTACATCATTTTTATTATAGCTTTCTTTATTATTGCAATAGTGTTTGAACGTTGGTTGAAGAAGAAATTAATGATTGGTAAAAGTAAGGGTCATTTTTACAAAGGTGTTAATAAATATCAGAAGTGGATTGAAATATCTGTGCTAATAGCGTTTCTTATCTTAATATGGTTTGTTGTTAATACTATCCCCTTGCTTATTGGCTACTTCCTTATTTCATTAAGTTTTCGTGCTTTCATGGAATGGAAATATAAAAGAGAAAAAAAGGAATACATCTTAACCCTATACTCTATGTTTATTTACCTTTTTGTTTTGGTCACAGGCTTTTATTTAATTTAATATTATCTAAATAAAAACAGCCCCAATAAGGGACTTTTTTTTACTGTGTCCTTAATGAACTAACGGGTGCGTTAGATGAAGATCGGAGCTGTCTTTAAGGTAGCTTTTTCTTTTTATCGAGGCAGGTTTGTAAAAGAATGCAGGTACTAAGATTTTTCTGAAACTGAAAAAATTGAAATCTTGAGGGAGAGTAAAATGAAAGATATTCATGATGAAAGCACATGGCCCGTTTGGGCTAATGAGACAATAGACATTGTCGAACCAAATCCCAAGTGGGTAGAAAAAGGTAATCAGGAAAAAGCACTTCTTCTTAATCTTCTTTCAACTTTCGGCATAACGGAAATTCAACATTATGGAAGTACATCTATACCAAATTTACCAGCTAAACCAATCATTGATTTAATGGCTAAAATTGATTCATTTCAAAAAATAAAAGAAATATCTTCATTTTTAGCTAATCACGACTGGAATTATGTACCACCTAACATAGACAATCGATCTTGGCAAAGATTTTTTGTGAAAGTAATTAACGACAAACGAGTAGTACATTTACATATTTTACTTGAGGGAGAAGAACGGTGGGATAATCAGCTACTTTTTCGTGATTTATTACGGACTAATCAGCAGTTTATTGATGAATACGCTATTCTTAAAAGAAATTTAGCAAAAAAATATAGCAATGATCGTGAAGCGTACACTAAAGCAAAAACAGAATTTATCAATGATGTTCTTAAATCTTAGTTGCGAACTAATATAAGTTTGTTAAGAAATGTACTTAAACTAACGGGGCAGTTTAGTCCAATAAGATTTTTGGTTTTTGCTAAAGAAACAAAATTCAGGCATGTTGTATATAAATCATTGGGTATACAGTATATAAATCGGGAAGGAGCTATCATGGATAAACGGCAGCAGTTAATGAGTGAACTTATGGATTTATGCAATGAAATAATTTGGATTAATAAACCAGAATTAGAATCAACTTTAAACGGCTATACTTTGAATGAGATAGAATTAATTGAAAATATCGCCCTAATCGCAAGTGCAAACGTAACAAAACTTGCGGCTGCAAGCTATATGACGCGAGGTGCTATAAGCAAGCTCACCAAGAAGCTTATAGCTAAAAATATTATTGAGAGTTACCAAGATGCTAAAAATAAAAAAGAGATATATTTCCGTTTAACAACTAAAGGGCAAAAAGTAAATAATGTCCATCAAGAATTGCATCGGTCGTTTCTCGATCGTGACAAAGAAATATTTAAAAACATGACTGATGACGAATTTGACACTATTTTTCGTTTCATTGGTCGTTACAGGCATCATTTAAAAAAGATCACTGATTAAGTGATCTTTTTGTTTTATTGTTGACGAGGAAACAATATGGTGTTAAGGTAATTTTGTTGACGAGGAAACAATAATTACAAAGGAGAAATATAATGGATGCTTCTATCAATAAACATGCACTAACGTTTGGGTTTATCTCTGTCTTTTTAACTGGTCTGGGAATGACTATCGTCAGTCCTGTTTTACCTTTTCTAGTGAAACCTTATACTAGCGATCCAAGCAGTCAGACTATGGCAGTAACATTACTTACTTCTATATACGCACTTTCTGTATTCTTGGCTGCACCAGTCTTAGGGGCATTAAGTGACAGATATGGTCGCCGTCCAGTGATGATTATTAGTTTAATCGGTTCTAGTCTTGGCTATTTAATATTTGGTCTTGGAGGGGCACTTTGGATTCTCTTCCTTGGACGTATCATAGAAGGTTTGACAGGCGGCGAAATTTCAGCGATTTTTGCTTACTTTGCTGATATTACTCCTTCCAGTGATCGTACAAAATACTTTGGTTGGCTTAGTGCTGTTGTTGGGGCCGGCACGGCTCTCGGTCCAATAATTGGAGGAGTGCTTGCAACTTTCGGTAATAGTGTCCCTATGTATGCTGGTGCTGTATTAACCTTGCTCAATGCCCTATATGGATATTTCTTTATGCCTGAGAGCCTTGAAAAGTCCAGACGCTCTTCTAGCATTTCCGTTAAGGAGCTTAATCCATTTATGCAACTATCAAATGTATTTTCCTTTAAATCTGTTAAATGGCTACTGATTTCTGGATTCCTGATTTGGATTCCTAATGGATCATTACAAGCTATCTTCTCTCAGTTTTCAATAGATACATTTGCATGGAAGCCTATACTTATCGGACTGACGTTTTCATTAATGGGAGTGCTTGACATCTTCTCACAAGCGCTCATTATGCCACGATTACTTAAATTTTTGCCGGATAAAAAAATCGCTCTTTTAGGTATGATAAGTGAAATTATAGGATATATCTTTATTGCCATTTCAGCATTTACAGCGTTTTATCCAATCTTTATCATAGGGATGATTTTCTTTGGATTCGGTGATTCTTTCTTTGGTCCATCATTTAATGGTATGCTTTCAAAATCTGTTAGCAGCAGAGAACAAGGCCGTATCCTAGGTGGTTCTCAAAGTATTCAATCGCTAGCTCGAGTCATTGGACCAATTATTGGCGGACAGTTATATTCAATCGTTAGCCACACCACTCCAGCAATCATGGGCATAATATTAATTGGAATTTCTGCTTTTGTTTTATCAAAAAAACAGCGTTTGATTCAAAAAAATTTGTTCTTTTGAATTAGGATGAATGGTTTAATTTATTACAAACAACGAATCTTCTCGAGATTATTGAATCTCGATTGAAAACGAACTCTACAATTATGTACTCTCAATTCCTCTAGGAGGTTGACATTCATAGCTAGGTAAAGCTCACAAAGTCGATACGTTCCTAGATCTGATTGTCCATGATTCTTATTAAAATCATTATTGATGGCACTATAAATATTATGGGGAAAATGTCATAAATCCCAACAAGGCAGGTAAAACTCCCTTATCTCATCAACTCAAATTTCTTTAATTTTAGAATTTATATTTCCTTATTGAGCTAACTGGGCGTTAGCTCAATAAGAAGGCCGCCAATTGGCGGCTATTTGAATGTATGATTCTTACAATAATCATACATTCAAAATCAAGTAAAAAATTAGTTGAGATCAGGGGGCTGCTATTTGGTGGCCTTTTTTCTTAATGAACTAAAGGGGCAGTTTAGTTCATTATGAATTTCTATTCCTTCAGACAATGAAAAGTTTTAATGGATATAATTAAATATGAATTAATACAGAATTGCAGGGGGAAATATATTCTTGAAAATGGTTAGAATTATCTTAACAATAGTGGTTATTGTTCTATCAGGTTATAGTCTAATAACTCAAACCTTTGAATTATTGCCGTATTATATGTTTTTCCTTGGGGCACTTACGTTGATGACAGGATTAGCCGAACTTCAAAAAGACAGAAAAGGATTTTGGGGGTATATGAATATTGCTATCTCTTTATTTATTTTCTTTGTTTCCAAACAGGCTTTCTTAATGAACTAACGGGGCAGGATAGTTGAAGAGTGCTGTTTGACCTTTGTTCAGCAATTGACCATATTCTTGAATAAAAGAGAAGGGATTATTTGTGAGTAAGTCGAAGTTAATGTCAGAAGATGTTATTTAGTTTAGCATTGGGACGAACTACTCAACATTAAGGAGAAAGAAAATTATAAAGAAAGTGGGAGACCTATTGGATACAAAAGAGATATTGAAGCGATTCGAACAGGTGGCTACATACTATATTGAAGAGTTAAGTAAATATTCGCTAGATGAGTTTACAAGGAAGCCTTCTGAGGAAGAATGGTCATTAGGACAAATGTACAATCATTTAATAAAGGGCACCCTTCAGCTTCATTTGAAAGCCATTAAGCAATGTGTTAATAGCACTACTTCCGATGACGGTGAAAAAACAGAAATAGGCGAATCGATTTTCAAAGAAGGAACGTTTCCTCCAATCAGGTTAAAGGGTCCGGATACACCAGATTTCACACCGCCAAATCCTACAGGAAAAGAAGAAGTAAAGGAAGGACTGCTTCAAATCATTGAGAAAATGCAAGAGATAGAGAGAAAGCTCTCTGAAATTCCGGCCAGCCAGAAAGTTCAGCACCGGAGAATGGGATATTTAAATGCAGAGGAATATTTTCAGCTAATCGAAATGCATTTCCGGCACCACTTACGGCAAAAAGAACGTATCGATCAGTTTCTTTTAAAAGTAAGTAAGTAATCTTTATTGTTGAAGCAGTTATTGACCGTCGGAATAATCAGCAGGAGCCCAGTTGAGGGAGTTTAAAGAGCTGAGAGGGTGCCATTCAAGTTATACTAATAAGCCGTTTACAACGAAGGTTGATTATGAAACTGTTGAATGACGAATAGAATTGTTCCGTTAAAGGGCGCTTTAATGGAGTAACGAAAAAAGCCCAATTTCTCAATTTTAATGCTGAGAAATTGGGCTTTTTAATATCGAAATTTCTTTAACGTTATAAATACGCATTTTCCTGACGCAACCTCTTATAGAACTAACGGGTGCGTTAGCTGAAGATCAGAGCTGTCTTTAAGGCAGCTTTTTCTTATTGAACTAAAGGGGCAGGATAGTTGAAGAAGGTATTTATTGTTCAGATAAAGAATAGTATTCGGTATAGGTCGATTTTTAAGGATTAAACAAACTTAATATCAGGAGGGAAAATGGTTGATAATAGTTATGAGAAACAACATCTGAAAAAACTCAGGACTTTTATTTTTATCACGATTTCATTAATTTTTTCAATGATATTTATATTTATTAGCATTTTTCTTTTGTATTTTTCTATGTCAAGCATTTTAGACGTTGTGTATTTTCCAGCAAAACTAGCAATTTTTTCATTCTTGATTTCTATTGTATTTTCTGTTTTAGCTATAAAATATCTCTTTGGTAAGATATTGTTAATATTAAACATATTTCTAATGCTATTTATGATTTTTTATGGACCTTAAATAGATATAAGAAAACAAACTTAGGGTGTAATAGTCAGGCTGTTGTTTTGACAGCCTTTTCTTATAGAACTAAAGGTGCTAACGAATGGGCTCTAAGTATTAACAGTTTTTCGCCATTTTCATTCTCTGTGTAAAACGCTGATTTTTTCGCCTCATGGATGGCTAACGGGAGAGTTAGCTACATGGGTGTACCAATAATTTGTAAAATAAAAAGACGGATTATTACAAAACCTCTAGTAAGGAGTTTTTTGGAAGGAGGAAAAAAATTAGGCATATGTTTTCATTACGTGGAGATGCTCATAAAATTTATCTTCAATTAAAAAAAGTCTCATACAAAGACCGATCTTTCAAATGTATGAAGAAACTTAAAGAAGTGGAAGAAATTCAAAATTTTTATAGTTCGATTGATAGCGATACGTTAAAAAAAATTTATTATTGTATGATAAAAGAGAAAAACGGATCGGGAATCATTCCTATTATAATATCCTCTGGACCTTGGCTTTTTTTTCTGTTTTCAAAACAATTACAAGATTTCCTTTTCAAAGATGGGAGTTTGCTTTGGGTTGCCTTTGTTTTAACTTATATTTCCATTCTCGCCATAAGTGTGTTTCTTCATTTTCATGAAAAATCATGGGCTTTTGTTCATATTGAAATCATTCAAGAAATTTTACATGAACGAAAAGAGATAAGGGAAAAGCCCTGAGGTGAGAACCTATTACGGCTTCCCTCAATGGGAAGTTTGGCAAGAAAAACATATACTTTAGCACTATTTTCTGTGTAATTTTCAGCGCGAAATATTACAGTGAAAAAGAGGCATCGACCTTACTGGTGAGTTAACTGAAGATCAGAGCTGTCTTTAAGGTAGCTCTTTCTTTATGCATCTGTCGGGGCAGGATAGGCTTAAGACCGATATTAATTTAGACTGTAGATGTATAGTGATAATAATCAATAAATGTTAAAATTTTCTTTGTTAAGTAAGTAAGTGTATGAATTTGATTCTTGGAGGAGACAACAATCATGAAAAATTGCATGAAATTTATATTTGTTTTTAGCCTATCTATATTTTTGTTAGGGTGTAGTATAGATAAAGAAGATATGAAAGAAGATCCTGGGCTTGATAAATCCCAAAAGATAGAAGTATCGTCAGAAGAAAATCCAGAATTGGTTTTAAACGTTATAGATAATCAAGAGGATGTAAGTGAATTTGTTAATACACTAGAAGTTGATAAATGGAGTATTGTAGATATTCCTTCAAATTCAACTAAAGGGTATATGTATAAGATGTACCAAGAGGATACAGTAAAACTTGGAGAGCCTAATACAGATAAAAAGGAACTTAAACAAATCGCTACAATTATTACATATAAAGATAGTCCTTATATCGAATTTAAAACCAAGAAACTAAATTTAAATTTTAAAGTTCCAAAAGATGTAGCAGAATACCTATCTAATAACGATAATTAAAAACATTAACCATACAACAATTTCGTCAACAGGACGCTATTTCTTCTTATTGAATTAAACCAGCTGGTAGTTTGTGAAGAATAGTACTTAAACTAACGTGTGCATTAGTTCTAGAAATTGACTTTTAAGATTGGAATTTGTCTTAGCATATATTCCGGAATGGGCGGTAAAGCATTCTTTTTACCATTCGTAAAAGAACACTTTCTCGACGGTGGAGTTTCTTCTCATAACAACCATTATTCGCATTCGTTAAATCGTAACACCAGAAAAGGGGGGTTTTTATGTCTTCTGCACAACAATTTTTTTTAATAATCATGATAATATTAACCATATTTTTTTCTATTAAAAATGCTAAAAGTGTTCCAAAGAGGTCTAAGTCTAGTATTGCAATACTCTTGTTAGTAACTGTTATATTAGTATCTAGCATAACTTTTATCATACTTTGAGAGATTAATTTAAAATGAAAAATCAATACAACCCTAAATAGTTAGAATTATCTTAGCAATAATTGTTTTTGCTTTATCAGCCTATCAGCTAATAGCTGACCTTTGTAATGCCGTATTTAATGTTGAGCGTGGGGGCACTTATGTTGGTAACAGGATTAGTCGAACTTCAAAAAGATAGAAAAGGAGGATTTTGGAGGAGCGTAGTTGTCTCTTTATTTCTTTTCTTTGTTTCAATACAGGGTTTCTTCATGAACTAACAGGGCAGGTTAGTTCAACAAGCATAGTGTCTTCGTAATGTGTACTAAAGGTTTGTTTTTTTGAATAGCCTTATATCGTAAAAATCATATTATAATCGACTTTTTTTGCAAACAAATCCACCTCTATGTTAATAGAGGTGGATTTGTTTTAGATCGATTTATACCTTTTCTTTTCATTTAAAAAATCCTTATAGACTAAAACAGCAACAACAATAAAACTTAGACTAATAACCCGGAATATCATTTCTAAACTAATCCATTCAGCTAAAAAACCTAATACAAATGCGCTAACTCCAACACCAACGTCAAAACTGGAAAAAAAGGTTGCGTTGGCAGCGCCACTTTTTTCTTCACTTACCATTTGAACCGTCCATGTTTGTAAGCATGGCATAACAGTTCCATAACCTGCCCCAAATAAAATCGCCGCAATAATAAGATGAAGATCATTTGTCGTAAAAGACAGCGTAACAAGTGACAAAAATCCTAAAACAGCCGACATAATGATGATGGACCAAGGCCCTTTTTTGTCATACCATTTTCCGGTAAACGGACGCAGTAAAGTCGCAACAGTAGCATTGATAAGGAAGAATAGAAAAATATGATCTAATCCCTTTTGTTTTCCAAAAAGAACTAAAAATGTAATAATCGCTCCAAAACCGAGTGTTGTGATAACCGTCAGTAACGTTGGGAACCATACGTCTTTTTCAAAAATCATATTCATATATCGAAATGGTTGCTTCTCACGCTTTAGAGTTGTAGGCGAATTTACAAATTGAAGCGCAATAACTGCCAATAGGCTGAGTACTACTGATGACCAAATTAAAATATCGAAAGAAAAAGAGTCATAGATAAGGATACCTATACTCGGAGCAATGATAGCCCCGACCGTTGTTGAAATAGAAAAATATCCCATTCCTTCTCCCAACCGTGTCCTAGGAATTAAATCGACCACTATTGTACTATTAGCTGTGGTTGATACTCCCCACGCTGCGCCATGGAAAATTCGAAACAATAGAAAAAGCCATATAATATTAAGAAAAGGATACAGCATTGTAATAATCATTAAAGCTGCACTTGCACAAATGGCTAGACCTTTCCGTTGGTTATCTATTAAATAGTACCCTACAAATGGCCTGATTAGTACAGCACCTATCGTAAATAATGATGTCACTAAACCTACTTGAATGGAAGATGCTTTAATGCTTAACAAATAGGCTGGCAAAATAGGAAGCAACATTTCAAACCCTATAAAAACTAAAAAATTGCTTATAAATAAAAAAAGAAATGATTTATTAAAGATTCTTTGATTTTTCATATAATTATTCCTCGCTTCTAAATTATTTTTTCTAAATTAGAAGCGATTGGAACACTGAAACGTTTTTCAATTGTCTAAGGTTTTTAGTCAATTGACTCACCCTCTCTAAAACTCCTTGAAAATTTATCAAATAACTATATCAGACTTCCCCCTTATAAACAAGCTACTTTTTTAATCAACCATATTATAAATTAAATGACTTTATTGATAATGTAACAACTTTATTGAAACTCTGCAGGAATTAACATCACAGCTTGTGTCAACTATACAATAATCCTTAATGAACTAACGGGGCAGGTTAGTTCATTAAGGATTTATTAAAATACTGAAAACCATTCTAATGAAAAGAATGGTTTTTGTATTTATCCCTTATGGTATATGTTATTATTTGGAATATTAAATCATTTATCAATAAGGGTGTGTATAGTGGTGGAAGTCAGTATTAAAAAGACCAAATTGAATGAAGTCGAAGATTTGTTAGCTATACAAAAAGAAGTTTTTGCAGAAGATTATGCCTTATATGAAGACCACGATTCAACCCCTGTAAATGAAACGGTAGCAAAATTAATCGAAAACATTGAGCGTTTTTTTCATTACACTATATTGTCGGACAATGCTATTATTGGAGCAATAGATATTCGCCCTTTGGATGAAAACCGATTAAGATTAAGTAAATTATTCTTAAGTAATGAATTTCAAAATAAAGGACTTGGAAGTAAGATAATCAAGTTAATGGAGTCCGAATTTCCGTTGATAAAAGATTGGAGCTTATATACTCCTTATTTAAACAAAAGAAATCACCATTTTTATGAAAAGCTAGGTTATATAAAAATAGGTGAAGTCCAAGTTACTGAAAAACTCCAGTTATTTAAATATGAAAAAAAATTATAAGATTGTTTTTCTTTTCTTCTATAAGAGATGTCTTGGCGACTTATTCCGATTTCTCCAAAAAAGATTGTGAAGAATTGTACCTAAACTAACGGGTGCGTACGTATCATAAGGTCGACCAGTAAAATTACTGGTTGACCTTTTTTAAATAGAATCTATTATATCAGTAGCCAGGGGAGGATGTATGGTAGAAACATGTTTGAGGCTGGTTGGGACGTAGATCTCGTATAACAAGCGAAGCTATGACGCTACAGAAGATGGGGCGTCGCCAGCCACTTGTCGTCATGATAGACAGTACCGCCTTGCGAAACAGTCTGTATGATTCACAAGCAGCTAAAGGAAAATCTACGCGCTTCTCATCGTCAAATACATTCAAGTTCTCTCGACCTAATTGATAACATAGACTGGGTTTTCCTTCGCGACTCGTGGAATATTTCCGTGAAATAAGATTTTTCGGGCCGTGCCTGTCACCCAATACTAGATTATTGTACTTCTAACTCTTTTACAGTCTCGCCTTCAATTAACACCGGTTGATAATAGGTTTCGTTTGGTAAATCCTTCTTTCCTTGTAATTTCTTAATGACCCAATCAGCTGCATCACGTCCCATTTGTTCTTGTGGGTGTGTCAATGTCGTTAGTTTGATATTAGCATTTTTGGAAATGTAAGAATTGTCCTGGCCAATAATTGATAATTTTTCCGGAATAGAAATATCAAGTTGTCTGCATACATTTACCACTTCCAACCCTACCTCGTCGTTATAGCAAACAATTGAAGTCAACACGTCTCTATTTTCATTTAGGAACTCCTTCAAGTTAGTGTATAGGTCCAGCTTTGTCTCTGTATCGAACGAAAGAACATGCTCTGGCTGAAATCGTAATTTGGCTTCTCCAAGCGCTTTTATATACCCCTTCATTCGATACTTTCCTTGTAAATCATCCATTTTTGAAATCAGTCCAATTTGTGTGTGTCCTTTCGAAATCAATTCTTTTGTTGCGAGATAACTAGACTGCACGTCATCGAGACAAAAGAAAGGAACTTCTAATTCTTCATAATAAGCATTGATCATGGTGAATGGAACATCCTGTTCCTTGAACGATAAGTAGTAAGCAATATTGGGATTGTATAGATTGCTTTTTGTAGGCTCAACAATCAAACCATCCACGCCGAATGACAACATCATTTCCAAAGCTTTTTTTTCTTGTTCGACATCATTATTTGTACTAGCTAAAAGTAACGAATAGTTATCCTCATTCAATCTCCCTTCAATTCCACGAATAATTGAGGGGAAAATGTAATCAGAAATGTAGGTCGTGATTACACCGATTGTTTTATTATTGGAATTTCCGCCAGATTTTGATTGATATTGGTTACTAACATAAGTGCCAGATCCTTTTTCACTTCTTAAGAATCCCTCATTCGATAGTTCTAAAATGGCCTTTCGAACAGTGTGTCGGCTAACTTTGTACTTTTCTTGCATGGAGTATTCAGTAGGAATTTGTTCTCCTACACTGTAATCTCCTGAAAGAATTTTACTTTTTATATCATCAATGATGACCTGATACTTTGGTTTCATTTAATTCACTTCTTTCATAGTTGTTCGCATTCTAATTTTTTCACTCGGAATATTTGTATGGACATATTTTATCATGATTTTGAATGAATTGAAAGAATTTACCTTATTATCGTACAAATTAACAAACAACTATAATTTTATTCGATTTTTACTGTTTTTTTCTTTAGGTTTTATGTCATACGAATACGTTTATTACAAACTTTAAGGGCAAAGGACAGAATTATCTTTGTTATATTTGTTAGTATATATTTTATTATATATTGACAAATGTACGCACAAAAAAATATACTAAGGTTGTTAATAAAGTTAAACGAAAAGGAAAGCGCCTCCTTTCGATTATAGATATTGAAAACGCTATCAGAGAGGGGATTAACGTGAAAACGAATCGAGTAAACATTAAACAAGCGATTACTAAGGGAGAAACTTCACTTGGAATCGAATTCGGATCCACACGTATCAAAGCAGTGTTGATTGATAATAGTTTTGAAACAATCGCATCTGGAAGTTATGAGTGGGAAAACATCTTGGAAGATGGATTTTGGACGTACAACTTAGTGGATATTATCACTGGTCTGCAAGCAGCTTATAGTGAAATGAAGCAAGAAGTTGAACAAAATTATGGAATCACAATTCGAACAATTGGTTCTATTGGATTTTCTGCAATGATGCACGGGTATATGGCTTTTGACAAAACTGGTGAGCTACTTGTTCCGTTTCGGACTTGGCGCAATGCAACAACCAGTGTTGCAGCAAACGAATTAACTGATAAATTCCAATTTAATATCCCTGAACGGTGGAGTATTGCTCACCTTTATCAAGCAATATTAAATGAAGAGAAACATTTACCTCGTATTGATTTTATTACCACTTTAGCTGGATTCATTCACTGGTTACTGACTGGTAATAAGGCAATTGGCATTGGGGATGCTTCGGGCATGTTCCCAATTGATGAATCAACGCAAGATTACAATGAATCGATGGTCAAGCAGTTTGATGAATTAATTGCGACCAAGGGTTATCCTTGGAAGCTAAAAGATATTCTTCCTAAAGTCTGTATCTCAGGCGAGCAAGCAGGTGAATTAACCAAAAATGGAGCAAAAATTCTGGATAAATCACATAATTTACAACCAGGCATTCCACTTTGTCCACCAGAAGGTGATGCTGGAACAGGGATGGTTGCTACGAATAGTGTGAGGAAACGTACTGGAAACATCTCAGTAGGAACTTCCGTTTTTGCCATGATTGTATTAGAGAAAGAACTTTCAAAAGTATATCCAGAAATTGATTTGGTAACTACACCAAACGGTAGTCCAGTTGCAATGGTTCATGCGAATAACTGTTCAAGTGATATCAATGCTTGGCTGGGATTGTTCCGTGAATTTTCTGAGGCAATGGGACAAAAGGTTGAAACGAATAAATTATTTGATGTGATGTTGAATAAAGCTTTGGAAGCCGACCCAGATGGTGGTGGTTTGCTTAGCTACGGTTATTTCTCAGGTGAAAATATCACAGGATTAGAAAAAGGCCGACCACTATTTGTCCGCTCACCTGAGAGTAATTTCAATTTAGCAAACTTCATGCGGATTCATCTTTTTACTGCTTTTGGTGCTTTGAAAATCGGAATGGATATTTTGACAAAGAAAGAAAATGTCGCAATTGATAGCATTTTAGCTCACGGTGGTTTATTTAAAACCCCTGTTGTTGGACAAAAAATTGTTGCAGCTGCAATGAATGCTCCAGTTTCAGTTATGGCAACAGCCGGAGAAGGCGGTGCGTGGGGAATTGCTATTCTCGCTTCTTACATGAAGAACAAAGATCAAAAAGAAAGCTTAGAAAACTTCCTCGACAAAAAAGTCTTTGAAGAGGCTGATGGGCAAGAAATTTATCCTGATGGATATGACGTTAAAGGATTTGAAGCATTTATCGAACGATACAAAAAAGGTTTAGTGATTGAGCAGGCCGCTGTAAATAATTTGATTTTATGAGTGGGAAACTGGAGGGATTGACATGTTAGAACAACTGAAAAAAGAAGTTTTTCAAGCAAATTTAGACTTACCTAAACATGGACTCGTGAAATACACATGGGGAAATGCAAGTGCCATTGATCGTGAGAGTGGTTTATTCGTTATCAAACCTAGTGGTGTTGATTATGAAACGATGAAAGCTAGTGATATGGTGGTTGTTGATTTAGATGGCAATGTTGTTGAAGGAGAGTTTAATCCTTCATCAGATACACCGACTCACGCAGTACTTTATAAGCATTACCCAGAAATCGGTGGCATTGTGCACACTCATTCAACTTGGGCGACAATTTGGGCTCAAGCAGGCCTTGATGTTCCAGCGATGGGGACCACTCATGCAGACACATTCTATGGTTATGTTCCATGCGCCCGATTCTTGACACAAGAGGAGATTGATCGTGGTTACGAAGCGGAAACTGGTAATGTAATCATCGAAACGTTTGAAGAGCGTGGGTTAGATATTTTAGCTGTTCCCGGTGTCTTACTTCATGGCCATGCACCATTTACTTGGGGCAAAGATGTAAAAGCAGCGATAATGAATAGTGTGGTGTTGGAAGAAGTTTCGAAAATGAATTTATTTGCGCGAGAATTAAATCATTTTGCTGAAGAATTGCCACAACGTATTTTAGATAAACACTATTTAAGAAAACATGGGGAAAATGCCTATTATGGGCAAAAGTAATACAAACTATCAAATTAAGAAAAGAGGGTAATTATGTCAACAATAGTCAAAAAAGAATTTTGGTTTGTCGTAGGTTCACAACATCTTTATGGGGAAGAAACGTTAGCGGAAGTCAAAGCACACGCACAAACGATGACCGATGCATTAAATGAAAGCGGTGTTTTACCTTACCCTCTTGTATTGCAAGATTTAGCTGTTAGTGCAGATAAAATCACAAGCATCATGAAAGAAGTAAACTATCGTGACGAAGTTGCTGGTGTCATCACTTGGATGCATACTTTCTCGCCTGCGAAAATGTGGATTCGCGGAACGAAATTATTACAAAAACCATTACTTCATTTAGCAACACAATTCAATGAAAGTATTCCTTGGGCAACGATTGATATGGATTTCATGAACCTAAACCAATCAGCTCATGGTGACCGTGAATATGGATTTATCAATGCCCGTTTGAATAAACAAAATAAAGTTGTAGTAGGTTACTGGGAACGCGCTGAAGTGCAACAGCAAATTGCAGAATGGATGGACGTAGCGGTTGCTTATAACGAAAGCTTCAACATAAAAGTCGCTCGCTTTGGTGACAATATGCGTAATGTTGGAGTTACCGAAGGGGATAAGGTTGAAGCACAAATTAAATTTGGATGGACAGTTGACTACTTTGGCATTGGAGACCTTGTTCAATACGTGAATGCTGTTAAGGACGAAGAAATTAATGCTTTATTTGCAGAATTTGAAGACCTTTATGAATTTGATTATGATACTTACAGTAAGGAAGATTGGGAAGCTAGCGTAAAAGTACAAGCAAGCTATGAAATTGCCATTAAACGTTTCCTTGATGATGGTGGTTACACTGCCTTCACAACTAACTTCGAAGATTTATATGGTATGAAACAGCTTCCAGGTCTGGCAGTCCAACGTTTGATGGCACAAGGATATGGCTTTGCTGGTGAAGGAGATTGGAAGACTGCAGCGCTCGATCGCTTACTGAAAGTGATGAGCCATAACCAATCAACTGGCTTTATGGAAGATTACACATATGAATTAGCTGCTGGTCAAGAATCAATCCTTCAATCACATATGCTTGAAGTAGACCCATCTTTAGCAAGTAACAAACCAAAAATTATCGTATCTCCATTAGGTATTGGTGATCGTGAAGATCCAGCACGCTTAGTATTCGACGGAAAAGCAGGAGATGGTGTCGTTGTTTCAATGGCTGACTTTGGTACGCAATACAAACTGTTGATTAACGAAGTTTCTGCATTTGAGCCAACTGTTCCAGCACCAAACCTTCCAGTGGCACGTGTACTTTGGGAAGTGAAGCCAAACTTCCAAGATGGAGTGAAAGCATGGCTTGAGAATGGCGGCGGTCACCATACAGTTGTTTCATTGAATTTAACAACAGACCAAATCATCACCTATGCAAAGCTAGTTGACCTGGAATATGTAGTTATTAAGTAATACTTCTAACCTCCGAGGAGTTTTTCTGCTTCCTTGGAGGTAAAAAATAGGTATTTCAGAAGTTGAAGAATGAAACGGGAACTATTATCAAAATATTCATGGTCCTTTTATTTGTAAGCGTGATCAGGGTTTTCTAGAAAAATTGAAAGCGCTTAATATAGAGGAATAAAACTATGTGATTTATGGGGAAACTCGAAAACTTTTAAACGACACAGAAATCAACTTAATAAATAATTTTTTAGGATGAATATCCTAGCATGTATTTGCAGTTTGAAAACACTTTTATTATTTCTTAAAAAGCCATCAATATTTTTAGTAGCAGGATTTTTAAACAATATAATTTCAACCTTGGGGAGGGAACTTTAATGGTTAATGAAAAGAAAATTTCAAGTGGTTTCATTTATTTTTTTGGGGCTTTTGCAGGCATTCTTTTCGGTTATGATATCGGCGTTATGACGGGTGCCTTGCCTTTTCTGCAACATGATTGGAACCTTCAAAACAACGCTGGGACTATTGGCTGGATTACCTCTTCGGTGATGTTTGGAGCTATTTTTGGAGGTGCCCTGGCCGGACAACTTTCTGATCGTTTAGGACGGCGCAAAATGATTTTAATATCTGCTATAATTTTTGGTGTTGGATCCATTTTGTCAGGAATAGCCCCTCATAATGGGATACTTTTTTTGATTGTTGCTCGGATTTTATTGGGATTGGCCGTTGGTGCTGCTTCTGCGTTGGTCCCAGCCTATATGTCGGAAATGGCGCCTGCACGTTTACGAGGACGTCTGTCAGGAATTAATCAAACAATGATTGTTTCTGGAATGTTGCTTTCGTACATTGTCGATTATTTATTGAAAGATTTACCAGAAACGATGGCATGGCGGTTGATGCTTGGTTTGGCTGCCTTACCTGCTTTGATCTTATTTGTTGGAATGTTAAGGTTACCCGAATCACCACGTTTTTTAATAAAGAACAATAAACTTGATGAAGCACGTAAGGTGTTAGGCTATATTCGCTCTAACAAAGAAGAAATTGATTCTGAAATAACACAAATTCAAGAAACTGCTAGAGATGAAATAAAGGCAAATCAAAAAGCATCATGGGGTACACTCTTAAGTAATAAATACCGTTATTTATTAATTGCCGGTGTGGGTGTTGCTGCTTTTCAACAATTCCAGGGTGCAAACGCAATTTTTTATTACATTCCTTTGATTGTAGAGAAAGCAACAGGGCATGCAGCAAGTTCAGCGTTGATGTGGCCAATTATCCAAGGAGTTCTTCTCGTAATAGGTTCATTAATATTCCTAATGATTGCTGATAAATTTAATCGCCGTACTTTATTAACAGTAGGCGGAACAATTATGGGGCTATCATTTATTTTGCCGGCAATATTGAATTTATTAATTCCTAATGCAAATCCGATGATGATGGTTGCTTTTTTAAGTATCTATGTAGCACTTTATTCATTCACGTGGGCTCCTTTAACTTGGGTCATAGTTGGTGAAATTTTCCCGCTGGTAATTCGCGGACGTGCGTCTGGATTAGCTTCATCATTTAACTGGATTGGTTCTTTCTTAGTTGGATTGCTATTTCCAATTATGATCGCTTCGATGTCTCAAGAAGCTGTTTTTGCAATCTTCGGTGTTATTTGTTTACTTGGAGTTTTATTTATCCGGACACTCGTTCCTGAAACTCGGGGTCGCAGTTTGGAGGAAATTGAAAAAAATGGAGAAAATAGACAAGTTAACGGAAAAAGTGCGTAATTAGATCTATGAGGTTTGGAGCGGAATTCAAACAAGCTATACGCAATTTGCAGCAGATGTTCAAGGCAAGTATCATTACGTTAACAAAAATTAGCGCGATTGGTATTAGATCTATGATGCATGGATTTTTGGCTTTTTTCAAAGAATGGTACTTAGCTTACTCCCTTTAGAGTCGGTACAGCGTCTTCTTTAGTTCCTGCATACATGTCTGAAATGAAAGCGTTCTAAACTAGGTAACGTTAATCGAACTTTGCTCTTTCATCCTTTGCTATGCGTTTTCTTGGGCACCACTTACATGGATTATAGTAGGGGAAATCTTCCCACTAGTGCATTTTGAAATAGGGGCTTCAAAAGTTGAATACACTTTTGTATTCATCATATACAAATCGTGAGCATGTTGATTTGCTCACGTTTCATTACTTGAGGCCGGAGTTGCTTACTTCGGCCTTATTTCAATTCTTAATAAAGGTAAACTGATAGCCTCTTATTTATATCATTTCCGCTCAATTGTTTTGGCTGTAAAAGAATCTAAGAAGGAAGCCTTTTTTTAGTTAAATGTAAGAGGAAAATTAATACGTACAAATTTTATTGTTATTATTTACATGTACGTATAAAAATTGTATGATATCTATGTATTCGATTTCAGATTATTTACAATAAAATGTGAAAAGGTATTGCAAAAAATTTAAAAGAAAGTGAGTGAGAGAAAAAATGAAATTCTTTTTAGATACAGCAAATGTAGAGGAAATTAAACGTATTAATAAACTTGGTTTAGTTGATGGTGTAACTACTAACCCCACTATTATCAGTCGTGAAGGGCGTAACTTTGAAGAAGTCATCAAAGAAATATGCTCGATTGTGTCTGGTCCAGTTTCAGCGGAAGTGATCAGTTTGGATGCTGAAGGTATGGTGAAAGAAGCACGTGAAATTGCGAAATGGGCAGACAACATTGTCGTGAAAATTCCGTTGACAGATGAAGGGTTGGAAGCCACACACATCCTTAGTCAAGAAGGCATCAAGACAAACGTGACACTGATTTTTTCTGTTGCACAAGGGTTAATGGCAGCAAAAGCTGGCGCAACTTTTATTTCACCATTCTTAGGGCGTTTAGATGATATCGGCTCACCTGGGATCAAACTAATTGAGGACTTACGGACAGTTTTGGATAACTACGGACTAAAAGCTGAAATAATTGCCGCAAGCATTCGTGGTATTGAGCATGTCGAAGCAACTGCTAAAGTTGGTGCGAATATTGCGACAATTCCCGGTTCGTTATTTCCTAAATTATGGAGCCATCCTTTAACTGATAACGGGATTGCGCAATTCATGAAAGATTGGGAAAGCTTCAAGAAGGAGGAAGTTTAAGTGTTTGATAGAATTGATAATTTGGCAGTAAACGCGATTCGTACTTTAAGTATTGACGCGATTCAAAAAGCAAATTCGGGACACCCAGGTTTACCGATGGGGGCGGCACCAATGGCTTACGTTCTTTGGTCAAAATTTTTAAACGTGAACCCTAAGACAGGGCGTGATTGGACGAACCGTGACCGTTTCGTATTATCAGCTGGACACGGTTCAGCCATGCTATATAGCTTGCTTCACTTAGCAGGCTACAACTTGTCGATTGAGGAGTTGAAGAACTTCCGTCAATTGGATTCTCTTACACCAGGACATCCAGAAGTGGATCATACGGATGGAGTGGAAGCAACGACTGGTCCGCTTGGACAAGGATTCGCAAATGCGGTAGGGATGGCAATGGCAGAGGCTCATTTAGCCGCTACTTATAATAAAGGCAAGTTTAACATAGTGGACCACTTTACCTACACATTATGCGGTGATGGGGACTTGATGGAGGGGGTTTCTCAGGAAGCAGCTTCGCTTGCCGGGCATTTAAAACTAGGAAAATTAATTGCATTTTACGATTCAAATGATATTTCTCTAGACGGTCCCACTTCAAAAGCCTTCACAGAAAACGTAGGGCAACGTTTTGAAGCATACGGTTGGCAACATATATTGGTTAAAGATGGGAATGACATAGAAGAAATAGCAAAGGCCATCGAAATAGCCCAAGCAGAAACAACAAAACCAACTTTAATTGAAGTAAAAACGGTTATTGGCTATGGTGCGCCGAATGAAGGGACAAGTGGTGTTCACGGAGCACCATTAGGAGATGAAGGCATCAAACATGCGAAAAGTTTTTATGAGTGGCCGCATGCTGCTTTTGAAGTTCCAGTAGAAGTATACAACCGTTTCCGTGAAACGATTCAAGCGCGTGGATGTAGTGCAGAAAGTGAATGGAACGTTTTATTCACTGATTACGCTAAACAATTTCCAGAATTAGCTGAACAATATAAATCAGCATTTGCGGGTGTTCTTCCTGAAGATTTTGATAGTGAAATGCCAGTTTATGAAGAGGGAACAAGTGCCGCAAGTCGCGTCACTTCTCAAGAAATGATTCAAGCTTTGTCAAAAACGGTTCCTACATTTTGGGGTGGATCAGCTGATCTTTCAAAATCAAACAATACAATGGTTGCGGCAGAAACAGATTTCTCTCCTGAAAATTATCGTGGTCGAAACATTTGGTTCGGTGTACGGGAATTTGCAATGGCTGCAGCTATGAATGGAATCGCACTTCACGGGGGAACACGAGTTTATGGAGGAACATTCTTTGTCTTCTCTAACTACTTGCTTCCAGCGATTCGTATGGCAGCAATTCAAAGCTTACCAGTTACTTATGTGCTAACGCATGACTCTATCGCGGTAGGGGAAGATGGCCAAACGCATGAGCCAATCGAACAATTAGCTAGTGTTCGTTCTATCCCAAACGCAATAGTTCTCCGTCCAGCTGACGGAAATGAAGTACTCGCTGCTTGGAAGTTAGCTATTTCAGCTACTGACAAGCCAACGGTTTTGGTTCTTAGTCGCCAAAATTTACCTGTCCTTCCTAGGACAGCAACAGGTGCTGAAGAAAACGTAGCGCGGGGTGGATATGTCCTTTCTCCAGCTCAAGGTGAAACACCTGAAGGAATCTTAATTGCCACTGGTTCAGAGGTAAAGCTTGCAGTAGATGCGCAAGCAAAACTACGTGAAGAAGGAATCGATGTATCCGTTGTTTCTCTTCCAAGTTTTGAATTATTCGATCAACAATCTATTAATTATAAAGAAGCGGTATTACCATCAAGCGTAACAAAACGTGTGGCAATTGAAGCAGGCTCAAGCTTCGGTTGGGGCAAATATGTGGGGCTAAATGGCGCAACTGTCACCATCGATACATTCGGTGCTTCAGCTCCCGGAACTATTGTTTATGAAAAATTTGGTTTCACAGTTGAAAACGTCATTACAAAATATAAAAGTTTGATGGTTAGTCCTCAGCTCGTGCGTTAATCATATATGAAATCAATGAGGACTCAACGCGCTCATTTAAAATGGTCGGAACTTCTGTTTCGGCCTTTATTTATCAGAATGGCTGAAAAATTTAAGTATGGAAGGAGTCTGAAAAAATGAAATTAACAAAAATCCCATTTGGCGATGAAGCATTCCTGTTTACAATGGAAAATGATAATGGAGTGATAGTAGAAGTTACAAACTTTGGGGCAAGAATCGTCAATCTTTTCGTCCCAACGGAAACAGGTCGTAAGAATATAGTATTGGGCTTTGATTCTATTGAGGATTACAAGAAAGAAACATACTACGGAGCAACAATAGGAAGGGTCGCTGGAAGAATAAAAAATGGCGAATTTTCAATTGGTGAATCACTTTACCAAACATCTGTAAATCAATTAAGGAATACATTACACGGTGGCAAGCCTGGATTCGATGAAAAAATCTGGGATTATGAAGTGAATGAGACGGATGAAAGTGCATCAATCATCTTTTCAACCCAATCACCTGATGGCGAGAATGGTTTTCCGGGGAATTTGAAAGTAAGTGTGACTTATACATTAGACAACTTAAATATCTGGTCAGTGAGCTATCAAGCAAAAAGTGATAAAGATACAATTTTTAATCCGACCAATCACGTTTATTTTAACTTAACAGGACATCCAAGTAATCCAATCGATGATCATTCCTTACAAATATCTTCAGAAGAATTTGCACTAGTAAATGAGGATACCACAGTAACTGGTGAAAAACGAAGCGTAATTGGCACGCCTTATGATTTTCTAACCCCGAAGAAATTAAAATCAACCTTTGAATCCATTGATACAGAGGTGAAAAAGGTTCAAGGGATAGATCATCCATTCTTCCTTACGTGCTCAAGTCTTTATCAAATTGCAGCGAAATTAATTAGTCCTGACGAGAAAATAAAAGTTGAAGTATACACAGAAGAGCCTACGATCGTCGTTTATACTGCGAACTTTGTGGAAGGAGTTCCACTTATGCACGGAGAAAAATTAATCCAACATGGTGGATTAACATTTGAAACCCAAGCTGCCCCAGGAGCGATTGAGTTTGAAGATTTTGGAGATATTCTTCTTCGTGCTGGCGAAAATTACACTTCCCAAACAAAATACAAAATAAGTTTTTAGGGGTGTAGCTACATGCCTACTAAGTAATAAGAAAGTGGCTATTTGCAAGGTGTGGAAATATCTTTTATTAAATCTCGAATGTTGACCCCATTAGCTTTTGCACTAATGTCTCTTAGTATCTTAAAAAGTAAAAAAGACAATTGTGGTTACAATGCTTATTTCTATTGGGATTGAACTAATCCAATTGATTGAAAATTCTAGTTCAACAAACATTGATGATGTCATTCTTAATACCCTTGGTGTGATAGGGGTATATATTTATCTTTTGTTTAATCAATTTATAGGTAAGGGACTATCTGAAAAGTTGAAAGCTTACCAGATTACCGGAAATACAATCCATGAACTGATAGGAGTTATATTGTTTTTGTTGTTTATTGCCCACAATATTTTAAATCGACGATGGTATAAAACGATTTTTAAGGGAAAGCACAATGTACAACGTATACTGAGCATTACGGTCAATTTGCTTTTTCTTGTATCCATGGCTGTGGTGATGATAAGTTCTGTGCCAATTTCCCGTGACATATTTGCCTTTATTTCTATAAACAATGACATGACTCTATTACAGATACATGTTATGGCTTCATATTGGGGATTTATCTTCATGGCTGTGCATATAGGAATGTCCTGGGGAACAATAATCAATGCAGTACGAAAGATGACGGGAATTACCAGCACGAGCCGTATCTGCACAATTGCATTCCGTATAATAGCGGTGTTGATTGTTGTCTATGGTGTGCAGACTTCCTTCCTTCGAGAGAGAGATGCTTTCTAGGTTAACCATATATAATCCATTCGGTTGGAGCTTTGATGAGTCTTCCATGGGATTTTTAATAGATCATCTAGCTATCATGGGAATATATATCAGTGGGACTCATTATGTTCTGAAATTTGTTCGGAAGCAGGAGCAGGATAAAGCTATAGTTTACAAAGATAGGTAAATTGCAGAATGAAAAAGTGCATTAATCCGGGATTAGATTAATGCACTTTTTTTATATTATTTAAAGTTTAGCTTCCACTAAATTAATACATAGAATGAACCTACGTGAAGGAGAATCAAGCTTTTACCCTTTGTTCATATTCCTCCTTCAGGTGCTTTATATCTTCTTTAGGTGGTAAACCAAACATGCGCGAATATTCACGGCTGAATTGTGATGGACTTTCATAGCCTACCTGGAATGCAACATCTGCTGCATCTGCTGATTCGGATAATAACAGGCTTCGGGCTTCTTGAAGTCTCAGTTGTTTTTGGAATTGAATTGGGCTCATCGCGGTTATCTCTTTAAAGTGCCGATGAAGTGAAGAAACACTCATATTTGCTATTTCCGCAAGTTCCTCAATCTTAAAAGACTTTTCATAGTTATTCATGATATGTTCAATCACGTCACTGATTTGATGAGTAGAACTTCCTTCTATTGCTATTTGTATCAGCATATCCCCATGTTCTCCTTGCAGAACCCTATAGATGATTTCTTTCACGATTAAAGGAGCAAGTACCTTGATGTCTTTTGGAGTATCTAGCAAACGAACTAATCTTGTTAACGCGTCTAGCAAAGATGGCTCTGTTTTGCTGACATACATACCTCGTTTTGCATTTTCCTTTTTGTCGACTCCCATTTGGAATTCACGTAACACCTCTAATATTTCACTCGGTGTAAATTCAAGTTTGAGAGCAAGATAAGGCACTTCGAAAGAAGCTTCCGTGACTTGTCCGGTAATTGGCAACTTAACGGATGCAACAAGGTAATCGGCAGGACCGTACCTAAAGAGCTCCTGTGACAACAATACCTCCTTCATCCCTTGAACCACTATGCATAAGGAAGGCTTGTGAACTCCGTAATTTGGTCCAGTATCATTAGAATAACGGGAGAAAAATAAAGACGGAATAGCAGTCATTTGAGTACCGTCACGTCCTGTGTGATCCTCTATGATTTTGGCGAGCTCAACTCTTTGTCTATATAATTGTTCAAACATAAAATCCCCCTTTGTTTTCTTCATCCGTGTTGGTCCCATTATAATGCTAATTCACTTTCTGCGTAAATGGTCGTGAGAGGATTGGGCAATCATTTGAGAAGAATGGGATACCGGTTGCTTTCTCCCTTGTAGGATAATAAGGATGCGGTTAAATAATATAACCGTTTAAAGCGATAATAATGCAAAGATTGAAAAATAAATCATGCAAGGCGTAGTGTAGTACGAAATGATCCTGAAGTTTCTTCTAACGGGCTGATTGTATGGAAATAAGCTGTTGTTATGCTGTGACTTCCAAGTGTAGAAGTTCGAGGGGGATTTTTACTGGTAACTAAACAAGATACAAAAAGTCTAAAATGCAAAATTTGATATATCGCATCATAGATAAAGGAGTAGATAGAACAGAATGAAAAATACTTGGAAAATTTACATGCTGACCCTTATTAGCTTCGTGGTCGGTACTTCACAATTCGTCATCGTAGGTACGTTGGATCAAGTGGCTGCTTCCGTCGATGTATCGGTAGCAACAGCAGGTCAGCTTATTACCGTATTCGCTCTCGGAAACGCAATCGGTACGCCACTTGTTATGGTAGTAACCTCGAAGATGGATCAGCGTAAGCAATTGTTACTGGCTCTCGCCATCATACTACTCGGCGTCATTGGGGTAATCACTCTTCCAGGCTTTGGATTGTTGATGGTCTCTCGCGTTTTACTTGGGGTAGGAACAGGGGTATTCGTTGTCACCGCCTATGGTATAGCTGCAAAATTGGCGGCTCCTGGACGTCAGGGTGGAGCGATGGCTAACGTCGCAATGGGGTATAGTTCTTCACTTGTCTTCGGCGTTCCCCTTGGCCGTATGATTGCTTCGTCTTATGATTGGAAGGGCATCTTCTGGGGCATCGGACTTGTCAGCCTACTGGCTATTTTTACCGTTGCACGGACGATTCCTGTCATGGAAAGCGAGGCGGCTGTTTCTCTGGGCAAGCGTCTTGCCCTCTTGAAGAATCCGAGGATCGCACTCACTCTTGGTGTAACTTTCTTTGTATTTATTAGTTATTCAATGCTCAATACGTATATCACTCCTTTTCTGACCGCCGTTATACCAACTATGAAAGAAAAATTGAGTATGATTCTCTTAGCAATGGGTATCGCGAGCTTGATTGGCTCAAAGGTTGGTGGCTTATTGGCAGACCGGATCGGCATCGTCCGCACGCTAGTCGGATCCATGGCTGTCCACATCATCTCGCTAGTATTGCTGTCTACTGTCTCTGGATTTGGATGGGTAATGGTTACCCTCCCGTTGCTCATGATTTGGGAAATCGCTGCTTGGACATTCGGGCCAACCCAAAACTTTAACCTAGTCTCGCTGACTCCAGAAGTTTCTAGTATCGTGCTTAGTCTGAACAGTTCCTTTGTACAACTTGGATTTGCCGCGGGTGCTGGAATTGGAGGTATTGTTGCGGGAAGGTCATCAATACAAGAGATCAGTTGGGTTGGAGCTACATCAGTGGTGATTGCTCTACTAATTGGAGGGTTTTCATTTAGACGCAGCCGTGAGCTCTCAAGTACACTGCAGTGAAGTTTTAGAAAAATAGATTCAGCAGATGCTTTGGATGGCAAATCATCTGAATCAATAAATTTACTTTTTATTAAGAAAGGATAGATATAAATGATGTCTAATTCAAAAGATAAAGTTGTGATTATTACAGGTGCTTCTAGTGGAATTGGGGAGGCAACAGCTAATAAACTTGCTTCTACAGGTGCGAAGTTGGTCTTGGCAGCTCGTCGTGAAGAACGTTTACAACAGTTACAGAAAGACATCGAAAAAAATGGTGGAAAAGCTATTTATAAAGTAACCGATGTAACGTCACATGAACAAATGGAAGAGCTTGTTGAGTATGCGCTTCAAGAGTTCGGAAAAATTGATGTATTAGTGAATAATGCTGGCGTCATGCCGCATTCATTTCTTTATAAGAAAAGAATTGAAGACTGGAATAAGATGATTGATGTCAATATTAAAGGTGTACTTTATGGGATTGCGGCTGTGCTTCCATCCATGCGAGAACAAAAATCAGGACATGTCATTAATTTGTCTTCAGTAGCTGGACATGTTGTTGGAGCTGGAAGTACGGTCTATGCAGGAACAAAGTTTGCTGTACGTGCAATTACAGAAGGTCTTCGCAAAGAAGAGTTAGGTAACAATATTCGTACAACCATTATCTCACCAGGAGCTGTTGCGAGCGAATTAATAAATTCCATTACAGATATGGATCTTAAACCAGGAATCGATAAAGCTTATGAAGGTGCGATAGACGCTGAGAGTATTGCTGGTGCGATAGCTTTTGCCATTGAACAACCATCAGATGTAGCAATTAATGAAATGCTTATTCGTCCTACACATCAAGAGAGATAATTTAACACTAATAAATTTTGTTTATTGTAAGTAGTATGTTCCGATTATTTAAAAAACAGGAGGTCTTTATATGCAAAAAGTAATTTTGAACAATGGTGTTGAGATGCCTATACTAGGCTTTGGTGTTTTTCAGATTCAAGATGAAAATGAGTGTGAACAAGTCGTTTATGACGCTATAATGGCAGGCTATCGTCTGATCGATACTGCTGCCTCTTATCTAAATGAAGAAGCAGTCGGCAGAGCCATCAAACGGAGTGGTGTGCCAAGAGAGGAATTGTTTATTACCACAAAACTCTGGGTTCAGGATACTGGTTATGAGAGCACAAAGAAAGCATTCGGTCGTTCACTTGAAAGACTGCAATTGGATTATTTGGATTTGTATTTAATTCATCAGCCATTCGGAGATGTATATGGTTCTTGGCACGCTATGGAGGAATTGTACCGCGAAGGTAAAGTCCAGGCTATCGGAGTTAGTAACTTCCAGATGGACCGTCTGATTGATTTGATGACTCATAATGAAGTAATCCCTGCTGTAAACCAGGTTGAGACACATCCTTTCTGCCAGCAAATAGAAAGTGCTAAGTTTATGAAAGAGAACAATGTTCAAATAGAGTCTTGGGGACCATTTGCTGAAGGAAAAAATAACATGTTCCAGAACGAAATTTTAGAATCAATAGCCGAAAACCATAATAAATCCGTTGCCCAGATTATTCTACGATGGTTGACACAAAGAGGAGTCGTTGCGATTCCGAAGTCTGTTCGTAAGGAAAGAATGATTGAAAATTTCAATATCTTTGACTTTGAATTAGGTCAAGAGGATATGGAAAGAATCGCTACTTTAGATACGAAAGAAAGCTTGTTCTTTTCACATCGCGATCCTGAAATTGTGAAATGGATTGGTACCCGTAAACTTGATATTTAATGCTATCATACACTTTGCGTTATTTCTGGGGTAGTTCATGTATATTTTCATTTCAAAAACAGCCAGTTTACCTAACTGGCTGTTTTTATTAAATTATTACGTTCTTATTGAACTCCCTCAGTTTAATCATGCTCACTAATAATCTCCTATTCGCAGGATTTCAAACCACAAGGTATAAAGTTGCTTTAGAGAAACGAAAGAGGTAGGACCGTTTTTGATAAGATGGGGGCAGATTGAAAATAGGGAATCATTTGAAAATCCCCCGTGAGTACTCAAATCTCCAGCTTCTCCAAAGATGCTGCCAGTGAAATACTCTCATCATACCGAGGGGCTCTGTTTTTTTCAAAGCCGATAATTAATGCTCACAGGAATGCTATAGGGGGCTTAAGTGGAATAATCGCTTCTTATGGCACTAAAGGGGCAGGTTTGTTCAATAAGGGACTTGAGTACAATCTGCTAAAATAAGTAAAATTAGGCAGGGAAGGGTGAAGTAAATGTGTGGAATCAATTTCATTTTAACTAACACCTATAAAGAGGCGTATAAGGAAGAAATATATGTAGAAGAAGAGGGAATACACTCATATCTTTTAAGCAAGGAAAAGGTCTCAAAGAATAAGTTTGTTTTACTTTTAAATCTTAATATTTATGGTGAAACAATATTGTATAGAGACGAGATTAATAAATTAATAGGTATATGTGATAGCGTAATTAATACATACACGGGGGAGGACAAAGAACAAAAAGTTAGAAGTTTTGCTAAAGAATTAAATTTTTTTTGCATAGAAGCGTTACAGCGGAAAAAACATATATTTGCCATAGGTGATTAGTTTTAAATAGTCTTAAACTTGGTGCGTTAGCTCAAGATCGGAGCTATCTTTAAGGTAGCTCTTTCTTTATGTAACTAAAGGGGCAGGATAGTTTAAAAACACAAAATACGTTATTGTACTACACTGTCTACTGTTATAGTAAAACCATAAATAAAAGGTCAACCAGAAATATCTGATTGACCTTCCTAATATCTTTAGCAAAAGAAATCTAAATAAAAGTAATGAGTTATTACGACCCTTATATATCCAAGTTTATATTTTTAGCTTCTGCAATAATATTTTTCATTAATATTTCAACGGTTTGATTTTTGGCTAATCTTGGACTCTGTCCAGACCAGAGGGACATGAAATCTTGATTATTTTGTCCACTGCACGTTTTTCTAATTACTTGAGTTAATAGGTTTTGAACAGGAAAGTCGGGTACAGCCAATTCATGCTCCAGCATATCTACAATAAATTTGTTTTTAATCCCCCTTGCCCATTTACCAGAAAAGGTACGAGTAAAGGTTGTCTGGTCTTCATCAGCATTCAAAATGGCTTCTTTATGTACCTTATGTGCTCCACTTTCGATACAAGTCAAGAAAGCTGTGCCCATTTGTACACCTTGTGCTCCTAAGCAGAGTGAAGCCATCAATCCTCTTCCATCCATAATTCCTCCAGCAGCAATAACAGGTATGTTTACATTGTCAACAACCTGCGGAATAAGTGACATTAAACCTACTAGGCTCTCCTGATGACCATCAATAAAGTTCCCGCGGTGCCCGCCAGCTTCACTGCCCTGCATAACAACCATATCCATTCCTGCTTTTTCATTTTCAACGGCTTCCCTAACCGTTGTAGCTGTTCCTATAAGAGTGATGTTATGCTGTTTTAATTCATCCATCACTTCCTTAGGAGGAATACCAAATGTAAAGGAACAAATAGATACATTCTCTTCAATGACAACCTTAACTTGTTCAATAAAGCTTCCAAAATTTTTTTTATATTCAGGAATGTCAAAGCTGTCTGTTTGTTCTAAATTTAATTGCTTTCGAATAGTGTGCAAAAGCTGGTTAGCTGATTGGACTGCGTCTGGCGTTACGTTAAATTCGTTTGGCACGAATAGATTGATGCCAAAAGGGTTTGACGTTAACTGCTTGATTTCTCTAATCTGCTCTCTTGATTGTATTGGTGTCTGATAGCCTGCCCCAATCATTCCAAGTCCCCCAGCATTGGATACCTCGGCTACTAAATTCGAAGTGGTGATCCCGCCAGCCATAGGAGCTTGTAAAATAGGATTCTTAATCTTCAAATGCTTCATCATTTCATTATTTAACATCAATTACTCCCCTAATTTTGTATATGAATCCCAATTAATTCTCTTCTGTTTTTTTGTATTGGATGGTTGAATTTCTTATGTTAGGGTTGTTCTCGAAATGAAACCCACTTAAAAGTAAAATTGCCCCAAAGAAGACAACACATGCTGCGCCAATAAAAGCAGCATTAAAATCATGTGTGAATGATGATAAGACTCCAGCAAGGGTTGGTCCTATTAACTGTCCAATAGCAAAAATAGCGGTCAAAATGCCAATAGTCCGACTGCTTTCAGATGAATTCATTTCTCGTCCTAATGTTGTAGCAAGGGTGGTGATACCCATAAACGTGGCTCCAAATAATAAAGCACTTATGACAAAACTAGTTTTTGACATCCAAATGACTGGCATCGCAATACCCAAGGATTGCAGAGCCATTGCAAGCACTAAAGATTTAATATTTCCCCATTTTTTAGCTAGTAAAGAACAGATGAGACAGGATGGAATCGCAGCCAATCCCACCATCATCCAAACTAAGGTGGCACCTTTATGAAAGTATGAGGTCTTTTCAGCGATAGATACGATAAACGTTCCTGTAACAATGTAACCCAATCCTTCTAAACCATACGCAATAATCAACCATTTAAGCCATTTAGTGGGGGGCACATTTACAATGATATCTTGTTTATTTTCCTTCTCAACAACGTTGGGGGTTTCATCGAGCCAGAGCCATACAAAGATAGCAAGGATTCCACTCACAACGGCTAGTCCTATCCATGTTCCTTCCCACTGAAATAAATGGTTTAAACTCGGAATCATTAGACTGGATAAAAAGATTCCCAAACCTACCCCTCCATAAAACAACCCCGACCAACTGGTTTTTCTTAAAGTTGCAAGTTTATCTAACACGATACCAGAGGCTAAGACCAACACAAACGCACTGGCAAATCCTGATAGAAAGCGAAGTACACTCCAAAGTAAATGAGAGTATGTGAGACCCATTAGGGCAGTGGTTAAGATACTGATGATTAAACTTATTCTTAACAAAATGGTTCTATACTTCTTAAAAGGAATGGCACCTGCTAAAATTGCTCCAAGCAAATATCCTGCGTAATTACTAGATGCTATATAACCAGCAACTGTATTTGATAAAGAAAGTTCTTTTTGCATTAGGGGAAGAATGGGAGTATATGCAAATCTTCCAATCCCCATAGCAATGATTAAAGAAAATATTCCCCCTATTAAAAAAAGATAAGTTTGATTCTTCAAAGATTCTCCTCCAATAAAATTGTATATTATAAATCATATCTTTTTTAGCTACAATGAACCTGTTAGAAACTGTGCTTCCCCTAGTCCAAAACTCCAGTCAGCATCGCTGTTTTCTGTTATAGAAACCATCAAGTCTTGTGGAGAAATCCCACAATCTAATTCAAGTTTATGAGCAAGAAGTGAGTATAAGGTTTCTTTCTGTTTTACAGTTCTTTTTTTACTAACAATACTAATAATTACTAGGTCTCTGCTTCTTTTAAAACCCAGTCCAGTATCCTCGATTACTAGCTCATGCGGCGGGTGCTGATGAACTATTTGATAACGATCACTTTCAGGCACTTGAAAAGCTTCCACCATCGCATGGTGTGCCGAATCCAATAATTTTTTTAACGTTTCTTCGTTTCTTCCTTCTACTAAATCAAAACGTAATAATGGCATATTGTTTGTCTCCCTCAAAAAGAAATAATGTTTTTAGAGTGTCCTATTAAAATGTAGGATATGATAAGCTTATCTTCTCTTTGCTATATGGTATAATACATAAAATTGATATTAGGTATCACTCTTAATGATGGCTAAAGGATATATCAACTAAGGGGAGATTATTTTGGATTTGCACTCATTAAAAATTTTCCAGAGTGTTGCTAAGATGGGGAGTATTTCTCAAGCAGCAAGAGAACTTCAATATGCACAGTCAAATATCACGATGAAAATAAAGCAGCTGGAATCGGATCTTCAAACAACTCTTTTTTATAGACATAATCGTGGCTCTGCATTAACTGACAAAGGAATCATGTTGCTAACATATACAGAAAAAATATTCGATCTTATAGAAGAAACCAAAAATATGATGAATGATGATCAAACACCTAGAGGTCCGTTAATTATTGGTTCAATGGAAACAACCGCAGCAGTTCGCTTACCAGGCTTATTTTCTAAGTATCATAAAGACTTTCCAGAGGTTGATTTAACTTTAAGAACAGGCTCTACTGAACAAAATATTCAAGCAGTTCTTCAGAATGAACTTGATGGAGCATTTGTGGCTGGACCCATTAATCACCCTGATCTCATTCAAAAGGAAGTATTCGAAGAGGAACTAATTCTCATTACAGATACAGTTCATCCTCCTATATCTTCTATCAAAGATATTCAAACAAGGACGTTGCTTGTATTTCATACAGGATGTGCTTATAGGGGAAAGCTTGAACAATGGCTACAACAAGAGAAGATGCTACCCAATAAGATAATGGAATTTGGCACTATAGATGGGATTATCGGTTGTGTATCAGCTGGTCTAGGTATTAGTATGCTTCCACAAAGTGTTATTGCAAAGCATGTACAAGAGGGAATCCTTAGACAACATTCAATTCCGAATCAATATGGAAAAGTCAAAACAGTATTTATTTATCGAAAAGATAAGTATGTACCTGCGTCTTTAATTAAATTTATCAATATGTTAAGTGATGAGGAGGAAGTGTTAGATATTAAAATTTAATTTAAGTGGGTAGATATTTTCTTCAATGTACAGAGATGGTGAAGAAATGTACTTAAACTAACGGGTGCTTTACTTCATTAAGGGAGTTGCTTTGGCAGCTCTTTTTCTTATAGAGCTAATTTGGCAGGTAGTCCGATTCCCTAGTGTTTTAAGAAATTAGTTTTTCATTTGGGATTATCAAAGTCACCATTGATCAAAGGGAGAAATCATAATAGAACTAGGCTTTTGAGGCACAATAAAATGAAAAGATATAAATAGGATGCAAAGCGAGGAATTTTATGAAAAAGGTTGTAATGTTTTTCCTATGTCTTCTTATCTTAATTCTTCCATCACAAGTTTGTGCTCAACGAAAAGTACCTATTTTAATTTATCATTCGATTGACGAGTTTACTGGGCAGGGTTCTAAGGAGCTATATGTAACTCCTGAAAATTTCCAGAAACAAATGATTTATTTAAAAGACCATGGCTACACATTATTAACTTTTGATCGTTGGCAAGACATTTATAAAGAAAATAAACCCATTTTCATTACCTTTGATGACGGATACAAAAACAATCTGAATGCATTTGCTATCTTTCAAAAACTTGAAAACGAACGTTTTAAACCAAGTGGTACCATTTTTGTTATTTCTGACTTTATCAGTCGTTCAAACCGATTATCGAAATCGGATTTAAAAATGATGGCTGATTCGGGTATAATCTCAATCCAGTCCCATACTGCTACACATCCTGATTTGACGGAAATAAAAAATTATGAATATGAACTGAAAGGATCCAAAGATAAAATTCAAAAAATAACAGGCAAACCAGTTAATGCTCTTGCGTATCCATACGGAAATTTCAATGACAAAGTCGTAGAAGAAACGAAGAAATATTATTTGTTTGGACTTACGACAACTCCTGAACTATATTCTGAGAAGGGCATTAAAGACGAACTTTATCTTTTACCACGAATTTATATCAAGTATTCAACTACTCTTGATGACTTTGCAAAGATAGTTGAAGACGGTTCCTATACCAGATAATCGCTTTTTATTTTGGAACCAAGGGAAAAGTACTTAATATTGTTTATAAGCAAATGGGTACGGAAAATAAGGAGAACATCAAATATCATTCAAAAGTTTAAGGAGATAGATATTGAACTAATTGGGTGATTTATGATTGAAGTTCTTTAAATACAATGGAGTTGATGAATACCACCTTCGTGTGTCACCAAGTAACAAGCAATAGCTTTTTAAAAAAAAGCAATGCTAGAACTTAAATCTGAGTTAGGTGTGAAAGGAATTAGAATGAAAGGTACAATTTAACTTTCACTCTTTTCAACTAACGGGTGCGTTAGCTGAAGATCGGAGCTGTCTATAAGGCAGCTTTTTCTTTATGTAACTATAGGGGCAGGATAGTTGAAGAGTGCTGTTTGACCTTTGTTCAACAATTGGGCAAGATTGTTGAGGAAGAGCAGCAATTAACCATATATTAGATGCAGGTCAACCACTATATGTAGTGGTTTTGGGGTGAAAAATGAGCAAAAATCGGGCCGGAAAAGTGCATTTTCCGGCCCGGTTTTTTGAGGCATTTTATAGATGACATTCGCTATCATGCTATTTTAAGATCATTTTCTGCAAAGCCTGTTTTTGTGTCTCATCAACGAGCGGCAGCATCTTTTTCAGCTTTAATTTTTTTTCTTCCGTAAGGCTATTGAGATAAGCTCTCATCTTTTCGACTAGCTCTGGTGTTAAATAATTACTTTCATTCATTCGGATCAACTCCATTATTTTTAATAATTGGTCTGAACTTACATTTTGGTTTAATGATATTAGTGTTTGTAGTTGTTCAAGCTCATAGCGCAGCTTTTCCTTTAACTTTATCTGTTCATTTATGATTTCGAGTTGAGCTTGAACTACGAGTATCGGATTATAATTAGGATTTACAATAAAGTTATAGATTTCTTCTAATGAAAGTCCCAATTGTTTTAGAGATAATATCTGCTGAAGTTTTGATGCATCAGCCTTTGTGTAAATCCTATGACCAACTTCGGTAAATTCAGAGGGCACTAATAGACCTATTTGGTGGTAATGGTGCAGTGTTCTTACTGTTATTCCACACTGGCTTGCAAGCTCACCAATTTTCCAAGAGGTTTTTGGCATCTTTTCACCTCGTTTCGTACGATTTATTGGTCGACAAGTAAATTATATAACCTGACGTTACGTCAGTTGCAATAGGTTTTTCAATTATTTTATCTATTTGTTTATCCTTCTTAACAAAACCAGCTAATAGCTAATCAGTTATTCCATTAAAGGGCGCGATTCTTTAATGAGAATCGTTTTTCTTACTGAACTAACGGGGCAGGTTAGTTTAATAGGAGGTATAATTTTATAAAAGCTCACAGGTGGTGGGAAGATGACTTTAAAAGAGTTTATTGAGTTCCAAGAAGGTATAGCAATTGGGGAAGAATACTCATTTACATATCAAAATGAAGAATATTGGATAAGCCAAAATCCAGGTGCATATTATCTTACGCGAGTTAGAGGTTCCTATACTCAAGAGTTTGAAACTTCTGAGGCTCTTTTTAAAAATGGAATAATCGAAGGAAGACTTCTTTCAGAAATTTATATGGATTTTGAGTGGAAATATAAATCGTTAATATGTTCTTGTTGAACTAACGGGTGCGTGGGACATGATCCCGTGAAGTAAACAGTCCGCAGCCTTACTTGTAGGAACATCCGGCCCTTGTAAGGGCGGCTGTATGTTTATCTGTTAGAGATACATTAATCAATGCCAAGAAATTAATTAGAAATTAATTCAAAAAGCCGGTCCCATGATGTGAAGCTGGAAGGTGCCTATGAAGTCATAAAAGGGATTCGACCAGACAACGCCATTCCTTGTATCTTGCCAAATTATGCGGCATAAGGATTTCAAGAAATAATAAGCATAGAGCATTCGATGATAAGAAAAAATCAGAAGAAAAGCCGGACAAAGTGGCAATCGTAGCCTATTTTAATAAACTAACTCAGTGGATCTATGCTCTATTAAAAAGAAAAGAAACGTTCCGTGATTTAGCTTAATTAACTGTTTTGTGAAAAAGAGAAAAGACCCCTCCAAAAGGGCTTGGAGGGTTATTTGACATGGCCAAAAATAGTATCACATAAGGGAAATGAAAAGCTGTTTTTCCCCTAACGAGATTATGTACTTCCGATCCCACAGGCATGTGTTTTAAAGTTGACCCGATTATTAATAAGGGTGTAGTGGAACGCGCAGATGACGAATATATAATGATTTTTGCTCGTTGGCTTTTTACTTTTTTGTATGTTTCATCCACTCTCTATGAATCATTGGTTTGTTGGTAAGATGTCTTTAAAGTATAAAAAGGTGTCTTCATAATGGAAATACGATTACAATGTTTTATTCTATAATCATAATTGTAAATGAGAAATTCACGAGTGATTTTTGACCTGAATGATAACGATTTCATTACAGTTGTTTTAATAACTTAGGGGGGAATAATGAAAATCATGAATCAAGTGTTTACTTGGGATAATCTTTCTAAAATGTAAAAATGTATTTTATGATAATAAAAATACGATTGATATTTGTTGTCTTCTTTCTGTAATAAATAGTTTTCTGGATTTCTTTTTTTTATAAAAAAAGAAATCGTTTTCATTAATAAAAGAAAAATAGGTTAGTGAAAAGGTTTTAATTCGTAGTGCTTTTTGGAGTAGATACGATTGTAATGATGTTTCATTATAACTCCACTAATATTGGAAGATTGTTAGAAACGAAAATATATTTTTAAAGGAGAAAAAATACATGCAGAACACAGTACAGAAAGTAGTAAAATTAAAAAACTACATAAATGGTGAGTGGGTTGAATCCACCTCAAAGCAAACGGAAATTGTCGTTAATCCTGCAACTGGTGAGGCGATTGCAGAAGTGCCCCTTTCAACTAAAGAAGATGTGGATCGTGCAGTTCAAGTTGCGAATGAAGCGTTTAAAAAATGGTCGCAGGTAGCCGTTCCAAAACGAGCTCGCATATTGTTTAAATATCAGCAGCTCCTGGTAGATAATTGGGAGGAACTTGCGAAACTTGTTACCATCGAAAATGGAAAAAGTTTATCAGAATCAATCGGTGAAGTACAGCGAGGCATCGAGTGTGTGGAGTTTGCCGCTGGTGCACCGACACTTATGATGGGAAAACAGCTTCCAGATATTGCAACAAACATTGAATCGGGTATGTATCGTTATCCAATTGGTGTAATTGGTGGTATCACACCGTTTAACTTTCCAATGATGGTCCCTTGCTGGATGTTCCCACTTGCAATTGCATGTGGCAATACATTCGTGTTAAAGCCATCTGAGCGTACACCACTTCTTGCAGCACGTATTGTTGAACTGTTTGAGGAAGCAGGTCTTCCTAGAGGTGTATTGAACATTGTAAATGGGGCACATGATGTTGTAAACGGACTTCTTGAACATAAAGATGTGAAAGCAATCTCATTCGTTGGTTCACAACCAGTTGCAGAATATGTTTATAAAACTGGTACGGCTAACCTGAAGCGCGTTCAGGCACTTGCAGGAGCAAAGAACCACTCGATTGTCCTGAAAGATGCGAATCTGGATATGGCGGCAAAAGAAATTACAAGTGCGGCCTTCGGCTCAGCTGGTGAGCGTTGCATGGCAGCTGCTGTTGTTGTAGTAGAAGACAGTGTAGCGGATGAATTAGTTGAAAGATTAAAACAGTCTGCAGATGCCATTACAATCGGCAATGGCCTAGATGACGGCGTTTTTCTTGGACCAGTTATCCGTGAAGGGGCTAAGCAACGGACTATTAGCTATATTGAATCCGGTGTAGAACAAGGAGCGACCCTTGTACGTGATGGCCGTAAAGACGAGGCCGCAAGTGGCAATGGTTACTACCTTGGGGCTACCATTTTTGATCATGTAACGCAGGATATGAAAATTTGGCAAGATGAAATTTTTGCTCCGGTCCTCTCCATAGTCCGTGCGAAAGATTTAACAGAGGCGGTTGACATTGCGAATGCGTCCGCTCTTGCTAATGGAGCTTGCCTATATACAGACAGTGCAGCTGATGTACGTCAGTTCCGTGAAACAATTCATGCCGGTATGCTGGGCATTAACGTGGGGGTTCCCGCACCTATGGCATTCTTTCCATTCTCCGGATATAAAGATTCATTCTATGGTGATCTTCATGCAAACGGGTCAGACGGTGTGGAGTTCTACACTCGCAAAAAAATGGTGACTGCACGCTACGTGAAGTAAATGTATAAACCCCATAAAAAAATAAAATGCAAGTCGCCCGTTTTGATACAGGGCAGATTAATCCAATTTTTTGCTTGAGAAACAAGGAGGCACATATGAGTAAATTACTGAAAAAACCAGAAAAACGTGAAGTCTCTGAAGGTGTTACGGTTGTTCAGGAAGTAACGCAAGAAAATTCTCCATTAGATTTTGTTGAGTTTAAAATAGTTGAGTTATCCCTGAATTCTAAATATTCGGAATCATTAAATAAAAAGGAGTGTTGTATCGTCGCTCTGACTGGAAAGATCAACGTGACAGTAGGCGAAGAAACATTCCACGATTTAGGTACACGTGAAAGTGTGTTTGATAAGGTGCCGACGGACAGCATCTACGTATCGAATAACAACCATTTTCAAGTTGAAGGTATAACTGAAGCCCGCGTGGCACTATGTTATTCCCCTTCTGAAAAACAACTTCCGACCAAATTGATTAAAGCAGAGGATGTTGGTGTTGAACAACGGGGTATTTTGAGTAATAAACGGATGGTACATAATATTTTGCCGGATTCGGATCCGTCAGCTAACAGTCTTCTTGTGGTCGAAGTCTACACAGAAAGCGGCAACTGGTCGAGCTATCCTCCCCATAAACATGACCAGGACAACTTGCCAGATGAGTCGTTTTTGGAAGAATCTTACTATCATGAAATGAATCCAAAGCAAGGTTTTGTATTCCAACGTGTTTATACAGATGATCGTTCTCTTGATGAAACGATGACGGTTGAAAACGGGGATGTGGTACTCGTACCGGCAGGGTATCATCCGGTTGGCGTACCTGATGGTTACACATCTTATTATTTAAATGTTATGGCAGGACCAACACGTATTTGGGAATTTTACAATGAACCGGATCATGAATGGATTTTAAAACGCTAATAAAACATGTGAGGAGCTGAAGAAAATGAAATATGAATTCAATGCAGAAAGACAATATGACATTATTGCGGTTGGCCGTGCATGCATCGATTTAAATGCAACGGAGTATAACCGTCCGATGGAAGAAACGATGACGTTTACGAAATATGTAGGTGGCTCGCCTGCAAATATTGCAATTGGCAGCTCCAAGCTAGGCTTAAAAGCCGGAGTTATCAGCAAAATCTCAGATGATCAGCATGGGAAGTTTATCGAGCAGTATATGCGAGGTGCGGGAATCGATACATCAAATATGGTCGTAGATCAAGAAGGGCATAAAACAGGATTGGCATTTACAGAGATTAAGAGTCCGGAAGAGTGCAGCATCCTTATGTACCGTCAGGACGTGGCAGATCTTTATCTGAACCCTTCTGAAGTCAATGAGGATTACATCAAGCAATCGAAAATCCTGCTTGTTTCAGGTACGGCTTTATCAAAAAGCCCATCTCGTGAAGCGGTGTTAAAAGCGGTCAGCCTCGCTAAAGGAAATGACGTAAAAGTTGTGTTTGAATTGGACTACCGCCCGTACTCATGGAATTCCCTTGAAGAAACAGCTGTGTACTGCTCTTTGGTGGCAGAGCAGGCAGACGTGGTCATCGGCACACGTGACGAATACGATGTAATGGAAAACAAACAAGGCGGCAAAAACGAAGATACGATCTGCTACCTGTTCCGTCATTCTCCTGAACTTGTCGTCATTAAACATGGTGTGGAAGGTTCCTATGCTTATACAAAATCAGGAGAAACATTCAAAGGCCAAGCATATCGTACAAAGGTATTGAAAACGTTTGGTGCGGGCGATTCGTATGCATCAGCTTTCTTATATGCATTAATTAGCGGAAAAGATATTGAAACCGCTTTAAAATATGGCAGTTCATCAGCCTCTATTGTAGTAAGTAAGCATAGCTCTTCTGAAGCAATGCCAACGGTAGAAGAAATAGAACAATTAATTGCGGAAAGACCTCAACATGAAGCAGTCGAGGTAGGAGGCAGCAACTAATGGGAACAATCAGATTAACAACAGCACAAGCGTTAATTAAATTTCTCAATCAACAATATGTTCATATTGATGGACAGGAATCTCAGTTTGTAGAAGGAATCTTCAATATCTTTGGACATGGTAATGTGTTGGGGATTGGGCAAGCACTTGAACAAGATTCTGGCCATTTAAAAGTTATCCAAGGAAAAAATGAACAAGGAATGGCTCATGTAGCCATTGCGTACAGCAAACAAATGCTTCGTAAAAAAATCTATGCGGTGACTACCTCAAGTGGACCGGGTTCAGCCAACCTTGTCACAGCAGCGGGAACGGCGCTTGCAAACAATATTCCGGTTTTATTATTGCCGGCTGATACATATGCGACACGCCAGCCTGATCCGGTTTTACAGCAATTCGAACAAGAACATAGTATTGCGATTACAACGAATGATGCGCTGAAGCCTGTATCAAGATATTGGGACCGTATTACTCGTCCTGAACAGTTGATGTCCAGTTTAATCAGGGCATTTGAAGTGATGACAGATCCAGCCAAAGCAGGCCCTGCAACCATTTGTATTTCACAGGATGTGGAAGCGGAAGCCTTTGACTATGATGAGAATTTCTTCAAAAAGCGGGTTCATTATATTGATCGCAAATTGCCGAATGAACGTGAGTTGAACGGTGCAGCTGAATTAATTAAAGCAAGCAAAAAGCCGGTCGTCGTTGTGGGAGGCGGGGCTAAATATTCCGAAGCACGTGAAGAGTTAATCAAATTTTCTCAAAGATACGACATTCCGTTAGTGGAAACTCAAGCAGGTAAATCAACGGTTGAGTTTTCATTTAAAAACAACTTGGGCGGACTTGGAATCACTGGTACACTGGCGGCCAATAAAGTGGCTCAGCAAGCAGACTTAATTATTGGTGTCGGTACGAGATTTACCGATTTCGCGACTTCCTCGAAGACGATTTTTAACTTTGAAACAACTAAGTTCTTGAATATAAACGTGAGTCGTATGCAGGCTTATAAGTTAGATGCATTCCCGGTTGTAGCGGATGCGAAATCAACGTTTGAGGCATTGCTTCCGATGCTGGAAGGCTACAAAAGCGAATTTGGCGGCACAATTACCGAGTTAAAAGAAGAGTGGTTAGCCGAGCGTGATCGTTTAAGTAAAGTTGTATTCAATAGAGAGAATTTTAAACCTGAAATTAAAAACCATTTCTCGCAAGAAGTATTAAACGAATATGCGGATGCGCTAAACACAGAATTGCCGCAAACGACTGCACTCCTTGCGATTAATGACACGATTGATCCTGACAGCATCATCATTTGTGCAGCCGGCTCACTTCCTGGAGACTTGCAGCGCTTATGGCATTCAGAAGTGCCTAACACGTATCATCTTGAATACGGCTATTCATGTATGGGATATGAAGTGTCAGGTACATTAGGATTGAAATTGGCCAATCCGTCAAAAGAAGTATATACCATTGTAGGGGACGGCAGTTTCCTGATGCTGCACTCTGAATTCATCACAGCCATTCAGTACAACAAAAAGATTAACGTCCTGCTGTTCGATAACTCTGGATACGGCTGTATCAACAACCTGCAAATGGATTTCGGAAACGGCAGCTATTATTGCGAGTTCCGAACAGATGATAACCAAATATTAAATATCGATTATGCAAAAGTAGCGGAAGGCTATGGCGCGAAAGCATATCGTGCTAATACGGTAGAAGAATTAAAGGCTGCTTTGGAAGATGCGAAAAAACAAGATAAATCTACTTTAATTGAAATGAAAGTACTTCCAAAGACAATGACAGACGGCTACGAAGGCAGCTGGTGGAATCTTGGGGTACCTCAAGTATCAAACCAGGAAGGTGTTCAAAAGGCATACGAATTAAAGCAAGAAAAACTTAAAAAGGCGAAGCAATATTAATAGGCGATGGAGTTTATGAACAATCAAGGTATTTCATAGACTTAAACAAGAAAACAGGCGAGCGACTTCATGGGGATTGCTGCATTGCGGATGTCACTGCGGAAGCTTGTGTGAAATCGGAGCAAACAGGAGAAAAAGCGCCTATCGAATTAGCGGCAAAGCAAAACTTATATAAAAAATGAAAAAGAAATGGCTAAAGAAGTCTGAAGATTATAAAATAACAAATTTGATTCTGTTGCAAAATTAAAATTAAGATTCAAAATTGTGCATGAATCTTAGCAAACATGCAGTAAATAACGGTTAAATCAAAACAGTCACAAAAAAGGGGAGTTTTATATTGCGTTTAGCATATGATCCGTCACATTATCGTGATAATACAGATTTAAAAGGTACTATCGATGCAGCTGCTAGATTAGGATATGAATATGTGGAGTTATCTCCGCGTAAAGATTTTATTTGGTTTTATGAATATCCAAAGGTTAATAAGCAGTTGATAAAAGACTTAAAAAGATATTGTTTAGATGCCGGCGTTAAAATCTCTTCAGTACTTCCTGTTCAACAATGGTCTTCACCAGTTGAAGAGGAGCGTCAAACTGCAGTTAAAAATTGGAAGCGTTGTATCGAAATCACTTCTGAATTAGGAGTAGATTTAATGAACAGCGAATTTAGCGGCGACAAAAGCCGTCCAGTTGAAAGTGAAGCTGCTTTTGTTAAATCAATGGAAGAGCTAATGCCACTTTTTGAAAAAGAAGGTATTAAACTTAATTTACAATCTCATCCTAACGACTTTATTGAGTTGAATACAGAAGCAATTCGAATGATTCGTGCACTAGATAAAGATTGGATTAAGTTGGTATATTCTGTTGCACACGCTTTCTATTATGATGATGGGATTGGCGATGTAAAGAAACACTTAGAAGAAGCTGGAGATTTACTTGCACATGTTCTAATTGCCGATACTCTAAATCATAAAGCAGCATTTGGATTACGATATATTATTAATCCTCCTAATGCAAACGTAACAATTCATCAGCATTTGAACCCTGGTGAAGGGGAAATAAACTTTGATGCATTATATCGGAAATTAAGAGAAATGAACTTTGATGGAATTGTAACAAATTCAGTATTCGCTTATCCTGATAAACCAGAATGGTCCAACGAAGTAACGCTGAAATCTATTAAAGAGGGATTAAATACTAATATCAGGATCTAACTTCTTGGATGGTTGATTATATTGAGAAATTAAAACAAATATTCAAATGTATTTACCTTAATCTGAACATGTAGCAGATTAAGGTTGAATTCAAACAGTTTTGGCGGAATCGCTACTGTTGCAATGTTTGGAGAAAAAGATTGATCGGAAGAATAAAGCAGATTTATGTTGCAAAAATGAAAAAAGGATTTGGCTTAGAATAAGATCCTTCGTTATAGCATAATGTTCTGATTCAGCCTTCAGGTTTTAAATCGGAAGGCCTAATCAATATTAATGGCAGCTTTACAGCGATTATAAGTAGAATGATGGATATTATTTTCGAAAGGGACCGATCTTAATGACTTTAGTATCTATGAAAGAAGTATTGATTAAAGCAAAGGAAGGCGGTTATGCTGTCGGCCAGTACAACATCAATAACCTCGAATCGGCGCAAGCATTTTTGCAGGCTGCGCAAGAGGAACAAGCACCTATCATACTGGCGGCTTCCGACAGGCTTGTTGATTATTTGGGCGGCTTTAAAACGATTGCTACAATGGTCATAGCCCTTGTTGAAGAAATGTCGATCACCGTTCCGGTCGTATTGCATTTGGACCACGGGATGAGTTTTGAACGTTGTAAAAAGGCGATTGATGCCGGCTTTACATCAGTAATGATTGACGGCTCCCATCATCCAATCGATGAGAATATCGCCATGACAAAAAAAGTGATTGACTACGCCCGTCCGAGAGGAGTATCTGTGGAAGCGGAAGTGGGAACAGTCGGCGGTATGGAAGACGGACTGGTCGGCGGAATTAAATATGCCGATCCAAATGAATGCTTGCGAATTGTAAAAGAAGCAGGGATAGATGCACTAGCTGCCGCTCTTGGTTCGGTTCATGGACCATACCAAGGGGAACCAAAACTTGGTTTTGACGAAATGCAAGAAATCTCTGAATTAACCAATGTACCGCTCGTTCTCCATGGAGGTTCGGGAATACCTGAATATCAGATCCAGAAGGCAATTAAACTTGGGCATGCGAAAATCAATGTGAATACAGAAAGCATCCAAGCATGGACACAAGCGATTCGTGAGGTTTTAGCCTCTGACGAGAAAGTATATGAGCCTCGGACTATTATCACGCCGGCTAAAGAGGCGATTAAAGCAACGGTCAAAAACAAGATGCAAGAATTTAGAACAAGCCATAAAGCATAAGGAAATAGGGTGTCCTAGAATCTACTTCTGGGTAACCCTTTTTGTATTAAAACAAGAAAACTTTTCTTTCTTATATGTTTGATTGGGGAAACTCTAATTTCTCGAATTTGTATAGATAAAACTAGCAAGGCCTTGAAATAAATTACTTGGACTACAACTAAATGGAAGTGATACTTTGAATACCTTACATGCTGCACGAGACAAATACATTTTTTTAGTCGTTTCCTTTATTTTGTGGTTCTCGCATTTTATCTACGTTCCCATTTTATCTCCTTATATTGAATCAATGGGAGGTAAGTATACCTTTATTGGTTTTGTGTTAAGCAGCTATGGGCTCATGCAGCTTCTATGTCGGCTTCCTATTGGAATCTTTTCAGACCTTACGAAATTAAGAAAACCGGTTATTGTATTTGGAATGTTAATAAGCGCGTCTAGTTGTTTGGCGTTTGCACTAACTGATAGTTTAGGGTGGGTGCTTTTATCCCGCTCTCTAGCTGGAGTGGCTGCAGCAACTTGGGTTGTTTTTACCGTGTTATATTCTAGTTATTTTACGGACCGGGAAATCCATGGTGCCATGGGCAGTATTTCGTTTGTTGTTGTTTTAGCACAACTGTTAGGCATGAGTATAAGCGGTTATATTGTAGAGGAATGGGGCTGGCATGCTCTGTTCTGGATTGGTGGAATTATGAGTATAGCAGGTGTGGTGCTTTCCCTTTTTATTTTTGAACCGAAAGAAGGAATTCAAAGGGAGCCAGTTAAGTTGAACCACTTATTATCTATTATTCGGGAACCTCTGCTTTTAAAGATTTCGATACTTTCTATTTTGGCTCACAGCATTATCTTCACCACCATGTTCGGATTTATCCCTACCTACTCACTGAAAATTGGGCTGCAAACGAGTGATATCAGCCTGGTTGTATTTTCATTTATGATTCCTCATGCCATCGCAACTCTATTTGCCGGAAAATTACTTGTTCCGGTATTGGGGCAATGGAGATCTCTAAAACTAGCATTTGGGTTAACCTCATTTTTTACACTCGTTATCCCTCTTGCTGACACAAAAGACTGGCTCTATGTTATACAAGGATTTAATGGATTTTCACTGGGACTTCTTTTTCCGTTGATGCTGGGAATGGCGATTGAGTCCATTCCTCACGAAAAAAGAGCCACAGCAATGGGAGTCTATCAAGCACTGTACGCAATTGGTATGTTCGTTGGTCCGTTTCTTGCAGGTGTCTTGAATTCATATATGGGGATTGCAGCAGGATTTTACTTTGTAGGTGTATTAGGAGTAGTTGCTACGCTTTTAGTTACCATTTGGAATAAGAACGAAAATGAAGTAAAGCAAGTTATAAATTATTTAGAATGAGCAGATAGAGTAAACATCGGAAATTGCTGTTTTACAATAGATTTTATTTTTGCCACCAAAAATAAATCTTTAGCATATGGATACCGACAAAGGTCATATTAACCGGGATGTGCTTTTTTCCAAATTGCGTGAGATCAACTTCAATGGAATCGCTACGGTAGTCGTGTTCGGGGGAGGAAGACAGAGAGGATGAGTTCAGCAGATTTATGCTGGAAAGAGTGACTCGGGAGTTATGGCAACTGGTTCGGCGATTTAATTTCTGATGGTTCTGGTCATGTCGAATAAACCCTTCTGATATGTGTTCAACATCAGTTTTAATTATCATCGAATATATAAGTGAAGGATCCTAGTGTGATTACTTTGATTTCATATGTAAGAGCTCGTATGAAATTAAAGGTAGGTGAATAAATAATGATGAAAATGAGAGATCAATTTATGTAAGAGAATAGTAGTTAGAGGTGATCAAAATGAGTATTAAAATTGCAAGTGCGCCTTGTTGCTGGGGAGTGGATGATCCTAAAAACCCATATCTTCCACCATGGGAGCAGGTGTTTCAAGAAGCATCACAAGCAGGTTATGAAGGTATTGAGCTAGGACCTTATGGATATGTTCCGATGGACATTGAACGAGTACAAGCAGAGCTTTCAAAAAACGATCTGACGATTATTGCAGGAACAATTTTTGATGATTTGGTAACAGAATCTAATTTGGAAAACTTATCGTATCAGGTGGACGACATTTGTTCTTTGATTACTAAACTTCCGCCCACACCGCAGGAAAAAGGGCAGAACTTTCCGACCAATTATCTCGTACTCATTGATTGGGGACATGAGGAAAGAGATTATGCAGCCGGTCACCCAGAGAAGGCAAAACGTTTATCTGCGCAAGAATGGGACAATATGATGGTACACATTCGTTCACTTGCGGAGCGGGCTTGGACAAAGTATGGAGTTCGTCCTGTCATTCATCCTCACGCAGGAGGCCATATAGAATTTGAAGACGAAATCCAAAAACTTTTGCAGGACATTCCATATGAAACTGCGGGGCTTTGTCTAGATACAGGGCACCTGTATTACTCAAAAATGGATCCGGTGCAATGGCTTCGAGATTGTGCAGAACGATTGGATTATATCCATTTTAAGGATATTAATCTAGATGTATATCAGCAAGTAATGGGGGAGCATATCCGGTTTTTCGATGCTTGTGGTAAGGGTGTTATGTGTCCGATTGGTCAAGGAATTATCGACTATGATTCTATTCGCAAATTACTGAAAGAAATCAATTATCATGGGTATATCACGATTGAGCAAGAACGTGACCCAAGAGATTCTGATACTAGTTTTCGAGATGTTAGTCGGAGTATCGCCTATTTAAAGAGTGTTGGTTTTTAGTTAAAAAAGGTTCTGCTGCAAGATAAAAGAAAAGGGAATAAAGAGCGTATATTTCTAGGAAAACATATTGCACTTTGCACCCCCATACAATTGATGAATAAGTTTTTACTGATTTTGGACAGACTGATCCTGTAAATCAATCCGTGCTTTTTGATTATAAGCTTGGCTTCTATACTAGGGAAAATGGATGTAGCTTTGTCAAAAGAATAAAAAAGGAAATAACGGTGGTTATACTTAATCTAACTGTTTCAGTTAAGAATAATCAATTTTAGGAACTTGAACAAGTGCAAGAGTAAAGACGCTTTTCCAAATTCCCCCCCATAATCTCATCTGTAAAGATGAGGTCATTTTTTATGATACTTTTTTGAGAGTTTAAGTGTTCAGTCATAAAAAATGTCTTTAAAGTATAAAAAAAGGTCTTCATAAAACAAATACGATTACTACATATTGTCTTATAATTACAAATGTAGGCAAGTAACAATTAGTTAAATTTCCTATCTAATATAAAGCGTTTACATTTGGGGTTCTATCAATAAGTGACAACTTTCATAGTAACGAATGGTGAAGATGCCGGGTAAATTGTTTATTTGATAACATAATTTTAAAGTATTAAAAGGAGTCTTCATAAAATAACAGTGGGTAAAATGTATTGTCCTGTAATTACAAATGTAAACCAGTATTTTCAGAGGGCTTTTAACTAGAAACACAAATTTAGTATAATCTATGTTTTTGCTAAATCTCAGCCTGGAAGGGGGTTGGTTTCTACCACTTTTTGTAAGGGGTAATTAGTATATTAAAAATAAAAAATGACTTGAATTGTATAAAAGTACATTCAATATCAAATAAATTCTTAGGAGATTACAAGAATGAGATTATCTTATGTAACAGATAGTTTGGGACACTTACCCTTTGAGAAAATGCTTGATGTTATTAGTGAAATGGGAGTTGATACGGTTGAAATGACGACTGGTGGATGGTCACCAGCGCCCCATTTGAGATTAGATGAACTATTAGAAAGTCAAAATAAAAGAAATGAATTTTTAACCGCATTAGAAAAACGCGATATTAAACTGTGTGCTTTAAATTGTTCTGGAAATCCCTTAGATCCGGGTGAACTGGGCAAAGAACATCGAGAAGTTACAAATAAAACATTTCAATTAGCGAAGTTATTAGGCGTAAAGAAGATTATTATGATGAGTGGACTGCCGGCAGGAAGCCCAGAAGATAAAATTCCTAACTGGGTTACATACACTGTAAGTTGGCCTCCGGTTCTAAAAGATATTTTAGATTATCAATGGAATGAGGTAGGGATTCCATATTGGAAAGAACTAGTTGTTAAAGCTGAAGAATGTGGTATTGAAAAGATTGCACTTGAAAACTTTAGTTCCCAATTGGTGTATAACCCAGAAACATTATTTAGATTACGTGATGCAGTTGGACCTATTGTAGGCCTAAATTTAGATCCAAGTCATCTAATATGGATGGGAGCGGATCCCATTTTAGCAGCTAGAGAATTAGGAGAAGCTATTCATCATGTTCATGGTAAAGATGTTCGCCTCGAGAGACATTTATCAGGTATTAACGGTGTGCTGGAAACAAAAGAAGTTACGGATGTAGCGAATAGAGCCTGGAATTATGTAGCGGTAGGTTGTGGACAAGATTTGCAATGGTGGAAAGAGTTTTTCTCCGTGGTTAAGATGATGGGATATGATGGGGAAGTTTCTTTGGAAATGGAAGATCTAACTATGTCAGTAGAAGCAGGGGTAAGAACGTCAATTGATGCTTTAAAACAAACACTTAGCTTTTAGTTTAAACAAATGAATTTCTTCAGATACTTAAGTGGTTATAATTTTCCGAATATTGCGAAATGGTTATTTTCTTCCAGTTATTCAAAGCAGGAACATTCAAAATAAAAATTATTTGAAAGAGAGGAATTTTACTATGTTAAATGGAGAGAAGAAAATTGCAAGACCGTTACGCTGGGGTATGGTTGGCGGAGGACGACTTGGACAGGTTGGTTATAAACATCGAATCGGGGCACTTAGAGATAATACAGCTTTCCAATTGGTAGCTGGGGCATTTGATATAGATCCTGCTAGAGGAAAAGGCTTTGGTGTGAACATTGGTGTTGCTGAAGAACGCTGCTATCCAGATTATAAAACGATGTTTGCAGAGGAAGGAATGCGTGAAGATGGTGTTGAGGTTGTTTCAATCGCAACTCCTAATGGTACTCATTATGAAATTTGTAAGGCCGCATTACTAGCTGGTTTACATGTCATTTGTGAAAAACCATTGTTTTTTACGACTGAAGAGGTTCTAGAAATTAAGGCACTAGCTGAGAAAAAAGGCAAAATCATAGGTGTAACATATGGATTCTCTGGTAACCAGCTGCTACTTCAAATCCGGGCAATGGTTGAAAAGGGAGAAATCGGTGAAGTGCGATTAGTCGAATTACAGTATACGCATGGGTTTAATGCCACTGATGATGGAGACAAAATGAATGCTGCACAAAAGTGGCGCGTGGATCCTAAAGTTGCAGGACCAAGTTATGTGTTAGGTGATCTATCTACACACACGTACTATATGTCACAGTTAATTCTGCCGAATATGAAAATTAAAAAGTTATTATGTGATCGTCAGAGCTTTATCAGCAGTCGTGCGCCGTTAGAGGACAATGCTTACGTTTTAATGCACTATGAAAATGGCGCTGTAGGAAGACTTTGGACATCTTCTGTCGATGCAGGTTGCATGGATGGACATCGCATTCGCATCGTTGGTTCAAAAGCAAGCTTAGAGTGGTGGGACAGCAAGCCAAATGAATTACGATTTGAAGTGCAAGGGCAACCGATCCAAACGTTGATTCGAGCGATGCCTTACTTAGATGAGAGTTGTAACGCGGATGAGCGTTTAGGTGCTTTACACCAGGAAGGGCTTTCAGAGTCATGGGCCAACATTTATCTGAAATTTGCGATTGCTATTGATGCGAAAATGCGTGGGGATCAAGAAACTCTAGATACACTTGTTTATCCAGATATTAATGCGGGACTAGAAGGCGTTCGCTGGATCGAAAATTGTGTACGCTCTGCAGATCAAGGAGCAGTTTGGGTGGATTTTGAGAGTAACAAAGAAACTTTGTTAGTGGGAAAAACTTATTAAATTTAGTAAGCATCAATATCGATTGGAAAGTATCAGAATACTTCATCAAAATCGTGGGATTGGTGTAGAAACCAATTCCATGGCTTTTAAATAAAAAGTTGTGTTTTCTCTGACCCAGATGTAATAAAAATCAGCCAAAAAATAGACTAAAAAGTCCAGAATATTATAAAAAATTAGATAAAATTCGCTCGTTGTAAGTATTAACGCTTGATTATCAGAAATGACAAACATGGTTAAGCTTTATAAGTAACGCTTATGATAGTTTGACCGGAGGTATTAGGGTCCGATTTTAATAAAGCCAAATTAAAATATATAGTCTCTTAGGTAGAATTTCAAGAAAAAATATTGTGTTTTTTGTCTCTAATCAAAAATTTCATGGATCTTTGAATGAATTATTAGAGAGTGATATTCAAAGAGAAAATTATGTAAGCGTTTCAAAAACTAAGAACTTGAAATAGTGGCTTTATATTTACAATGATATCCGTTGCATGATTTTTAAGGGGGATGTGATGGTTTATTCTATTTGTCTTTGTTAATAGGTGATGTTTTCTTTACCAAGGAGCTTAACGGTTAAGCACTTTTTTTACATACATACAATTAGCAAAGGGGGAATATAACATGGAAAACATCAAGTTGTCTGATGATTATTCAGTTAAAACGGAATCTGACCAGAAGAAGGACCCGAAAAAATTTCTAAAATTAGTCACCATAGTATCAACTTTTGGGGGTCTATTATTCGGATATGATACAGGGGTTATTAATGGTGCACTTCCTTTTATGGCTCGACCTGACCAATTAAACTTAAATCCTTTCACTGAAGGTTTAGTAGCAAGTTCTTTAATATTAGGCGCGGCTTTTGGTTCAATATTTAGTGGACGCCTATCAGATAATACAGGGCGTAGGAAGGTTATTTTGTATCTTGCAATGTTATTTTTCTTTTCTACAGCTGGTTGTGTTATAGCACCAAATACAACTATAATGGTTGTTTGCCGTTTTCTATTGGGACTTGCTGTCGGAGGTGCTTCTGTAGTAATCCCATCATATCTTGCTGAAATAGCTCCTTCAGACAGGCGTGGTATTTTGGTTACTCAAAATGAATTGATGATTGTTACTGGACAATTTTTGGCTTATATATGTAATGCAGTTATTGGAAATGTTTTTGGAGATGGAGGACATGCATGGCGTTATATGTTGGTGATTGCGACGTTACCAGCTATAGCGCTTTGGATTGGAGTACTTATTTTACCTGAAAGTCCTCGGTGGTTAGCGTCAAAAGGAAAAATGGCTGAAGCATTGAAAATACTTCAACAGATTCGTAGTGAAAGTATCGCTCAACAAGAGTTGAAGGAAATTAAAGCCTATATTTCAAAAGAGAAAAAAATAGAATTAATGAGCTTCAAAGATTTAAGGACTCCTTGGATTAGACGTATTGTGATTCTTGGTATTTTTATAGGATCTATATCACAATTAGTAGGTATAAACTCTATTATGTACTATGGAACACAAATACTTGAAAACTCTGGTTTTGAAACAAAAACAGCATTAATTGCAAACGTAGCAAATGGATTAATTGCAGTTGTTGCAGTTATTGTTGGTATGTCTCTGCTGAATAAAGTGAACAGAAGGCCAATGATACTTTCAGGCTTAACGGGTGTGACGGTTGCGCTTATTACGATTGGTATTTCTACTCTAATGCTTAATGGATCTCCAATGTTGCCATATGTAGTATTATCCATGACGGTAGTATATTTAGCCTTTTTCCAAGGAGCTATCGGCCCGATGGTGTGGTTAATACTTGCTGAAATATTCCCTGTTCGATTACGTGGTATTGGTATGGGAATGGCAGTGTTTTTTTTATGGATTTCTAATTTTGTAGTAGGTATATTCTTTCCTGTTCTTATGAACGGAATCGGAATTTCAGGAACATTTTTCTTATTCGCTATGTTTGGTGTTGTGGGAATAATATTTGTAGCGAAATTCTTGCCAGAAACTAGAGGATTATCATTAGAACAAATAGAGGCTAACTTTAAAAGAGGAAGCTGATGGAAATCAGAATTATTGTAATGATTAATCTGAAATCCAATCAAGATAATTGATTTTTAAGAATTGATATAAAATTAAGAATAAATAAGCATATTTAACATAATTCATAGTCTTATCTGTAATGATAAGACTATGAATTATGTTCCTTTATTGGGAATTTAAGGGTCTTAACAGAAAAATGGCTTAAAAGTATAAAAAGAAGTCTTCTTAAAACAAATACGATTACTATATCTTGTCTTACATTTATAAGTGTAAGTATAAATAACTATTAGTTTAATCTCTGACTAATATTAAGCTTTAATATGTAGATTCCATAAATAAGCGACGCCTTAAATAGTAACTAATGGGGTAGATATATTTTAAACGGTCTTTAAAAAATAACATTGATTATAATCCTATTGCCCTGTATTTGTAAATGAGTAATTTCAATAATAACTTTTCTATAGAAGGAATAAAAAATAAAATTGTACTAGATCCATATATGTATCGACACCTGAAAATTCTCAAAAGGTAGATTTAGTTGCAGAATTTGACTACAAATATATCGAATTATCACCGCGAGAAGACATCCTGCCGTTCTATAAACATCTTAGAGGAATATTACATTTGAGTAAAGGGCTGTTAAAAGTTCTTTGTCTGAATTATTATAAGGTAATTGCTATTTTTAAAAGCCCAGATTTTCTCATATGGGAATAGTTCAGTATAGCCTATCCGTATAAGGTGAACTAATGTATCCAAATGTACACCTTTAAATCTCTGAATTTTAAATAAATTAAAAATAATTCACTTGGCCATTACGAAAATAAAGAAAAATTGAAGTAAACGGATCAAACGAACATACGCCATTTTAGATAGTCATCAACCCAGTATAAATCTTTGAATTGTTGCCTGTTATATGGTAATCGGAGGAATCCCTACATGTATTACGTTATGTACAGGTAGGCAGGAGTAAGATCCTATTAAGGTATTAATCAGGTAGCAAATAAGCTTATTCATTAAACAATCCTTTTTCATCCTAAGACAGGGGGACTTTTTTTGAATCTAAATGAATATACAGCGGGAAAAATCTCTTTGAATCAATATGTTCATCGTTTGGCGCACAATGGAGCTTCTTTTTATGTTCACTATTGGGGGGTCATGCCAACTCATTATAATAATCTTCTTCATAAACATTCCTTTTTTGAAGTGTGTTTTGTAGTGGATGGGGAAGGGGTGTATATAGACAATGATTGTACCTATCCGTTACAAAAAAACACCATGTTTTTTTCAAAACCGGATGTGTTGCACCAAATAAAAAGTGAAAGCGGACTATCTCTCCTCTATGTTGCGTTTGAATTGATAGAATCGGAATCAAGTGACGAATGGATAAATATCATGGAGGAAACTAAGCAATGTCCCGAAGTGATTATGGATTTGAATGAAGATAAGGATTCAATGGCTGCGCTACTTTGGAAATCCCTACTTATCCAAGCGACAAAGACCGAACAAGCTTTTTTCGAAGAAATGCTAGGAAATTTGGCTTATTCCCTCATTCTTTCGTTAGTGCAAACTTTTGTTTCTCATTCACATAATGATAATCACCATACCTTTCCTAAAACGTCTTCTTCACTCTTTAATATAGCGAAATTGTATATCAAGGATAATCTATCGCAGCCTTTAAAACTTACTGATGCAGCGAGTCATTTGCATATATCTGGTCGGCACCTGTCTCGAATATTTGTCTTGGAATCAGGTGTAAGTTACTCTGAGTTTGTTCAAAATGAGAGAATACAGAGAGCTGCGACCTTACTCAAAACAACAGATTTATCCATTAAATATATTTCGGAAGAAACCGGATTTAAAAATATTCACTATTTTACTCGCGTTTTTACTTCTGCTATGGGTTCTTCACCAGGGCGTTTTCGCTCTCTCTATATAGACTTAAAAGCAACTGCCTATACAGAGGGGCAGGTGCAAAAACAATTACTAAAAAAATAGAACTGTGAATCTAATAAAGGAAAATTAACAGGAATGTTTCATCTTGTTAATGGCTAAGAGACAGTAGGTGCTGGAAATGTCAATGCGATGGGCCAAAAGATGTAATTAGAGGGGTTCAATTTAAGGTAGCTCGGGGACAACACATTGGATTGAAATGCGTGCGAAATCAAGTACTGTTCGATTTATCGACGGGAAAAATAGTTTGAAAAATGCCTGACTTGTTTTAAAAAGTAACGTATAGAGTAGATACTAAAAAGTTCTAACTCTAAAATAATTCTATTTATGCTAACACCAGCGTAACGTAATCAAATATTAACTTTGGAGGGAATTAATAATGCCATTAATTAGATTTGATTTAATAGAAGGGCGAGATAAAAAATCTTTGAGAAATCTTTTAGATGCTTCTCACCGGGCAGTTGTTAAAGCTTTCGATGTACCCGAAAAAGATCGATATCAAATTGTTCACCAGCATCCAGCTCATGAATTAATAATAGAAGATACCGGGTTAGGTTTTGAGAGAAGTAAGAACTTAGTAGTAATAAGTGTAACTAGTAAGCAAAGAAGGAAAGATCAGAAGCAACATTTTTATAAAGTTTTGGTTCAAGAGTTGGGAGAAAATTGTGGAATAGAACCAAATGATATTATGGTTTCAATTGTTACCAATGGCGATGCTGATTGGAGTTTTGGACTAGGAGAAGCCCAATTTTTAAATGGTAAATTATAAATAAAATTCTCTTAAATCCATTGCCTCAGACGAAGTGCATTTATGTAATAATCCTTAATGATCGTACAAATAACTGAAGAGAAAGGCACCTCTCAATATGAGAGGTGCCTTCACCATTTTGTACAAGCTGATATTACAACATGGGTGGACGTTCGTGTGTCCGTGGTGCCTGACACCAAGAATCTTATTTTTTCAACTTCTTACCAAGCGTCTGCTAACTTTTCAATTCCTTTACGTATTTCCAATTCTTCTAAGCCGGAAAAACCGAGTTGAATAGTGGGGTGACTTGGGTAATTCTCTATGTAAAAAGGGGAGCATGGATATACTTTAACGCCGTTTTTGAGCGCTTCTTTGACGAGCCACTCTTCACTTTGATTTGTTGCAACTTCAATGACAATATAGAGGCCAGAGGAGCCACCTATTATTTTTACAGTATCTTTAAAATGCATTTGAATGGTGTCACATAACACCTTCATCTTCCGTTTATATATTGTTTTCATTTTACGTAAATGTGCATACCAATGTCCTTCTTCTATAAAATGATAGATTGTACGTTGGTGAATTGTTGAAGCTGTTTGTTGTAGTAATGATGCAATTTGATGATACCTAATAAGTAATTCTTTTGGTAGCACCATATAGCTCAGCCGAATGGAAGGCAATAATGCCTTAGAAAAAGTACTCAGGTATATGACATGGTCGCTGTTTGTTAAACTTTGTAATGAAGGTATAGGCTGTTGTTTATAGCGAAATTCACTATCGTAATCATCTTCAATAATATATCCATTCACTTTTTCAGCCCATTCAATTAAATTATATCTTTCGTTGATAGGCATCGTTATCCCTAGTGGAAACTGATGTGATGGTGTTACGTAAACCAACCGAGCATTACACTTATCTAAGAGTGTGATGTCAATACCATCCTCTTTAACAGGTATGGGGACAACTGAATAGGATAGGAATGAAAAAAGTTCTCTGGCCCCATTATATCCGGGATCTTCTACAGCAATTTGAGTATGTTCTTCTTTTAATAGGATGGATAAGATCATCAAAAGTTGCTGTGTGGTACTACCAATAACAATTTGGTCACTGGTTGCTCTTACCCCTCTTGAGTGAAATAAATACTTTGCTAAAGATTCTCGTAATAATAAATCCCCTTGATTCTCTCCATATTGATAAAGCAGATTATCCTTTAGGACTTTATTCGAAAGTGAGCGCCATTTCGCTAGAGGGAAGTTGTTTCCATCTACAGCTCCAGCTTGAAAATCAATTGTAGGATTTACAATACTCTTAGAGGAAGCTTTGGTATGAGGTATTATCTCGGAAATAGGTAATAGTTCCGAAATAGAAGCTTGTACATAATAACCTTTTTTATATTCACTGCGAATGTAACCCTCTGCTTGTAATTGTTCATACGCCAGCTGTGTCGTATTGCGGCTCACTTGTAGCAGCTCTGCAAGCTGCCGAACAGATGGTAATTTCGAATTCTCTCCAATTTTACCTGAGACAATTTGGGCTTTAATATAGCGATAAACTTGTTGATACATAGGTAGAGTGCTATTTCGATCAACAATAAATACAAGTTCTTTCATTCTACGCACCTCATCTGTCATTTTTAAATAGTATAAACTGCACCTTTTCGAAATGACAAGAAAAGTGAATAATGGCATTATAAATAATTCGTTGAAAAGGAGAATGTAGCATGGAATTTCAAAAAGCTCTTTATTAATATACGTTCCTATTTTTGGGTAATATAAACTTTCAATTTTATTTTAGGAGGAATGGAAATGGAACAACGCATTAATTATCTTGAAGTAGCACCTGAAGCAATTAACATTATGATGGAAATGGAGAAGTATACTAAATCTACTGGAATAGACCGTAAACTGCGTGAACTAATTAAAATCCGTACTTCTCAAATGAATGGCTGTGCTTTTTGTCTTAATATGCATACCTCTGACGCTCGAAAAATGGGTGAAACGGAACAGCGTTTATACTGCGTCAGTGCATGGAAAGATTGTGATTTCTACACAGATGCTGAAAAAGTGGCATTAGAATTAACTGAACATGTGACGTTAGTTCCAACAAAGCGTGTACCTGATGATCTTTATAATCGAGTGCGTATACATTTTAGCGAAAAAGACTATGTAGATCTTATTATTTTGATCAATCAAATTAATAGTTGGAATCGACTCTCCATTTCAATGGGGAATTTCGCAACTGCAGTAAAATAAGAAATTTTTATCTCTATATAAGTGTGGATTTTTAGAAAATATATCGCTTTAATGGAGTACGGATCACAGACATGATCAAACTTTTTTATAAAAGAATGATTCAATTGCAGATAGAATAATCGTGTTTTGATCAATCTTTTTTCAAAACACGCTTTTTCAATCTGCTCTTTATCAAGGTAATTTAATCAAACTTTATTCCAAGTCTATAAACGGGCAGGTTAGTTCATTAAGCGTTGTATAGTCGAACTATGTAACATTAAAATTTTATACTTCCTTCCATTATTTAGTTTATAATAATAGTAAGGAGTTGTTTTTTAATTGAATGTTAATAATATAAGTACATCCATTTCTGAAGATATTATTATTACTAATTTGACAGGTTACATAACCCTTGCTGATGTGAACACATGGTTCAATTCATTTGAGAAAACGTGCTATTCATTTATTAGACAAGGAAAAAAGTATAAGTTGTTAGTTAATCGTAAAGGTTATACTCCAGAACATTTTTCTGTGCAAAAATTGTGGAAAGACAAATTTTTCTCTAATAATATTTTAGAGAACTCAATTGCAGTCGCATTTTTATTAGAAGAAGGGGATATTCTAATTCACCTTGAAAAGTCTAATACCAAAGACAACGCAATGTTCTCAAGTAACTATGACCAATTAATTCACTGGCTTACTAAATATAAATAATGAATTTATACTCCTAAGTTGCTGAAAGGTAACTTTTTTTATTAACCCTTTATGAACTAACGGGTGCGTTATCTGAAGATCAGAGCCGTCTTGTTTTTGGTAATGGTATGTATTAACATGACGGTCATGTTATTCAGCAAACGGTCAGATAATGGAATTAGACTTGGATATTTATTTTAATAAATAAGAATTTAATAATGCCTCCATCTATTGGTTAACATTTTTTTGCCTATTAATCCTTCTATATTAAGACAAGTTTTATCATGAGTCTGAAATTCCCGCTCTTCACCGTAGTAAAGCAATCATTTTATGCTTTCTCAGAACAGTTCAGTAAAAACAAAGTCATATCTAGCCGATTGTGTTAATAAAGGTATATTGATAGGGAAAGATATTTTGTAACGGATTTGATGAAGTTAATCATTTTATTTGGATAATAACGTTCTTAAAAAAACCTGTTGGGTATGCAACAGGTTTTTCCATCTTCAACTAAAGGTGTTTGTATTTCCACATGGGTGTTCTTATGTTGTTATTCTAAAAATCAAAAGCAGGAACAATTTTTAATTCTTAGTATTACCTCATCTTTTTTATCAATTAAAGTTGATCTTTGTTTGAACCCAAAAGTGGATCAACTGATTTATCCTGCTCCTTTTCATCAGTCGTTAACTCAGGATTATTCTCTTCCTCTTTAACATTTTCATCAGATACTAATCCCTTGGTTGCACTCTTGAATTCAGTTAAAGTACGTCCAAAAGCCCGGCCGATTTCCGGCAACTTTTTTGGTCCAAAAACAATCAAGGCAATGACAAGTACTAATATTAAACCTGGAATTCCGATATTTGAAAACATTTAATCAGCTCCTGAAATTTGAATTCTTTACAGTGTAATCCAAAGACGATACACTGTTTCGCCACGGGGACGTGCTATCCTCCACTCGGGTGCTGAACTGCAATGAATTGTGTCTTTTCATTTGGTGAAAACATAGTACTGTAGGCAAATTCAGCTGTTTTCAAAAAGCAAATAAAAGTCTACTGAAATGTCTTCCTCGATATCAACTAATCCGACATAATCGGACCTAAATGAGTTGCTAATTTGGGGAATAAGTTGGTTCTTAAAGTCAATTTAAATAAACCTTTAGGGGCTATACTTTAAGGTTCATTTTTCTTAGTTCTCCCTTAAAACTTAACAAAAAATGCAGTAAAGTACATGATTAATAGTCCAATCGCGAATCCAGAAAGGTTTAACCATGAAACAGATGCTTCATTATGTTTTCTATGATCCTCGATGAGCATTTTTGTAATTACATAAATTACTTGAAGAATTGCTCCTGCACCAATACCAAGGAACAAAGCTCCCCAAATAGGTGAGAAGATGAATCCGCCCACCCATGTACCTACAATGGCGGGTGCCCCTGCGATAATTCCCAGTAATAGAAAGTCTCTAAATCGAGGTGTGGTCTTTAATAAAGGAGCAGCGATTCCAATCCCTTCCGTAATGTTGTGTAGGGTAAACCCTATGATTAAAAAGGTTCCTAAAGCAGCTTCACCTAGTGCAAAGGAAGAACCAATTGCCAAACCTTCTCCAAAATTATGAAGTCCTATCCCGGTAGCCATCAACAAAGCCAGACCAAAAGGAGAATATCCTTTCTTTTCGTGTTTTCTTTGTTGATACTGATCAAAACCGATCAATAATAAGAAGGTTAAGGAAGCCCCAATTATGACAACCATATTCCCCTGAAAGACAGAAGGTACTTCTGCTCCAATTTCAAATCCATCAGCCAGAGTCCCAACAAATAAGAATAAAAGAAGCCCAACGGTAAGGGCAAGAATCCCATTTATAGATTTTCGTGAGAATCGTTTCATAAATGGATACCACAATAACCCCAATGTGATCGGGACAATTCCAACGTAAAATCCGATTAAGCCGTAATTAAGAAAGTTGCTCCAGGAGGTTTCTGGAGTGAGTGTGGCAGCTGCAATTTCACCTTCCGTGATAATCCCATTCTCTGTGATTACTTTAATGGTATGTGGATCACCTTCCACCCATGGGTAAGAGATGGTCACCTTTCCCTCATCAAATCGTTCAAGTTTTGCTTGAGGAGAGACATTGTAATTCCACACCGAATCATTAACCATCACTTGAGAAATCGTTAAGGGTTTGGGTCCGGTATTACTAACAGATAATTCGAAACCGGTTTTAGTTACATTGATGCGTTCAATGTTCAAGACTTCTATCGGTGCTGCAGGATCTTTTTCTACACCTGCTCCATTCTTCAGCACCCACCCCAGCACCCCTATAAGTAATACTAACGGTATTAAAACTGTAATTAACCATTTGCCCTTCATATTATCCCTCCTTTTTTACTCGACCTCAAAGAATCCCATCCAGCCTAACTCAGCAAATTCACTTACATGGGCATGAAACATATATATTCCCTTGTATGGAAACCGAACTTCAATAATTCCACGTTCTCCCTGACATTGCATGATAGTATCTGTGAACTGAGAGGGGTTATCGTTTCTTCCGGTTGGATAATACGTAAAGTAATTCGCATGCAAGTGAAACGAATTTAATAAGTCGAATTCTGTTAAATTACTTAGATAGATCCTTACGAGTTGATCTTTTTTGATTTTAATAGGGTGATTCATAAATGCGAAGGCATAGCCATTCACCGTATAAAACTCGTTTTCTCCGTCTAAATCCAAATCAAATCCATTCATAACCATGTTTAACTCTAATGCCGGCTCTCTTGGCTTCTTTGGATCAATAATAAAATTACCGTATAAGCCTTTATGGATATGGCGGGCTAGGGGGAGCACATGGCAATGGTAAATTTGTAATCCGTATGGCTTCGCTTCAAATTCGTACGTGAATTTTTGTCCAGGATAAATGGAAGTTAAACCGTCCATCTCTGGAGGATGGATTCCGTGAAAATGAATAGAGTGAGGATGGCTGCCCCCATTAATAAAGTGAAAACGCAAAAGGTCTCCTTCAGTACAACGAAAAGTTGGTCCTGGAATTGTTCCGTTATACGTCCAACCTGGAAATTTAATTCCTTTGGCAATTTCGATTTCTTTATCCAGTGCCACGACTTCATATTCCCGGAGTATTTGTCCGTTTGGCAGCTTGGTAACTTTTCCATAATCAAACTCAGTAAGGAGCCGTTCAGCCATTTTATAACCTGTAGTTTTTGTTTTATCACTCATAATTGCATGATTGGAATGATGGCCATTCTTATGAGACGAATCATTGGATGCCTGAGCCACAGTTGGGAATTGTGCCATTTTATTTAAGTAATAAGATCCAGCTATTCCAAACGCCCCTGCAGTCCCCATCTTTAAAATATCTCTGCGGGAAACCTTTTTCTCATCCGACATTACTTGACCCCCTTCTAAAAAGTTTCCTTAAGGAAACTTTTTGTTGTATAAGCTATACTTTAAGTTAGGTACAAGTTTAATGTCAACTCTTTTTTTCAGAATACTTGGTATACGATGACACGCACGTATGGATCTGCGAGAGGTGGATGAACAAAGATCTATACGGACGGTTACAGAGTATATATTGCTGCAAAAAGGTGGGAATGGATCTAGTTCCTATTGTTTATGAGAAATAAACTTTTGCATAATCACAAATAGAAAAGAGAAGACTTGTACTTCAATAGTTGGTTGCTATGGCAACTTTTTTCTTACGGAATAAAAGGGGCAGTAAAGTTCAAGAGTGCATAGTGATTTATTCGATAATTTATCCATTTTATGGATAACGCTTATTGAGCTAACTGAGGGTTGAAGAAAGAATGTTATAATAAACTCTATTATTTTACTGTTTTGCATTGGAGGTACTAAACTTGGAAATTAGAAAAGCAAGGAAAGAAGATATAAAGGGCATATCACGAGTTTATGTTGATAGCTGGAGGACTACTTATCGTGATTTAGTACCTGACGATTATCTGGATGAATTATCGTATGAAGATGCAGAAAAAAAATGGAATGATTTTTTAAATAACGAAAATGAACCTTTTATATATGTTGCTATTAATGAAACAGGGAAAATTATAGGTTTTGCATCCGGTAAAAGTATAGATGAGAAGAATTACGATGGAGAACTATATTCGCTTTACCTCTTACAGGAATGTAGAGGATTTGGTGTTGGTAGGCAGCTTATTTCAGCTATTGCTAAACATTTTAAAGAAAAAGGTATTTATTCTATGATGGTTTGGGTAATGAAACAGAATAATTCTGGACTTGGATTTTATGAACGTATGGGAGGAAAAGAATACATTCATAGGACCAGTACGTTTGGAGGAACCATAGTAGAGGATATTGCTTATGGCTGGAAGGATATCTCAGAATTATGTATTTAGTAAGAGTATTAAAGTTTTACATGCGTGTAACTTGTTTAATTAATGGGCGCGATTTTTGAATAAGATTCGCTTTTCTTAATGATACAACTGGTGCTTTAGCTGAAGATCGGAGCTGTCTTTAAGGCAGCTTTTTCTTATGGAACTATCGGGGCAGATAGTTGAACAACTTCATAGGTAACAATGTATCTTATATAATGGAATCACAAAAGAAGGACTATTTTTCATTAACATGAGGAGAGAAGTAATGTGCGATTAGCTACTACATTAGATAATGAGGAATCTAAAGAAATAAGAAAGTGGTTAGAACAATACATATTTCCAAACGATTTCCTTGAAGATAATTTTTTTAATACAAGTACAGTTTTATATTCGGTTGATTTAAATAATCACCTTACTCTTTTCCATTCAGTTGTTCATAATCTAAAACCTGCAAAATTTTCTCCAGAAGATTTAAATGAATCTTTATTAGAAGGATGTAGAATGTTTGGGATAAATGAGGGGTGTAATTATTTTAATGTTAATGTTCACGATAATATTTCAAGGGTAATAGAAAGCATTGGAACTTATAGTTTAAAGAGACGGGATAAAACATCTGTATTATTTCCATTGTATTACCTATTGACTGAAAACACAGCTGGTGAAGGCGGTACTTCTTATACTGGACTTATAGGTAAGGATAAAGAATGGATGTTATCAATTGAGTTCGAGAATGAGATAATTTTTAAAGTTCATGGTAATGAAAAATTTTGTAATTTTGTTAAAAAACTATTACTACAGAATAAAGAAACATGAATGCAACCATTATTATTCAACTTTCAGGTGCTTTAGCTTTAGAGAGCTGTTTTTAAGGCAGCTTTTTCTTATGGAACTAAAGGGGCAGGTTAGCTGAATAAGGGGCGAATTACCAATACATAAGTTTTGATATTTTGAGATAATCAACAAGCACCAAGACTTTGAAGGTAATAGGGTGGATTATGTGAAGAAAATATTATACAAGTTAATTGGCTTGGTTTTAGGTGTATTAGCAGTAATTGAATGCATAAAATTAAGTAAACATTTCATGGGGAATGTATTACTAGGACTACCAATCGGAATATTTATTGCAGCCTTAATAAGACAATACACAGATAAAATTGCAAATAAATTGTAGGATCCATAAAATACATAGTTAAATAACTTAATCTTAGTGAACTAACGGGTGCGTTAGTTCATTATAAAATTGCTATACCAATTAAAAAGTAAAGAAACCATTTTGATCTATCTTTTTGTCAAAATGGTTTCTTTTTATTTGCCTTAAAATAAAGGCTCACATAATATTTCAGATAAAATTCATTTTCAATCAAACAATATAAAAAAACGCCTATCGGATAGATAGACGTCTACGATATATATTCTACAAAGACGGAATACGCAATTTAACCGTCCTATGCATTTGGTCCACTTAGCCGAATTGACCACGCAAAAATCGAGCAAGGTGCAACGATAAGTATGCATGAACACATAAATGATGAAATTTTAAGTTATATGTGGCAAGGCGAAATGCTCCATGAAGATTCAACAGGCTTGAAAGAATCTTGCTCACCAACAAAGCAAATGCTAATGGGTGCTGGGAAAAGCTTCTTCCATGAGGAATCAACACCAACAGGTCCAGTTGAAATGCTCCAAGTATTTATGCGTCCGTCGGAAAAGGATTTAGAGCCACGCGTTCAATTTGCGGAAATGCAACTACCAGAAGTCAGTGAATGGCGTTTAATTGCAGGACCAACAGAATCAGATGCCCCACTTGAACTTCGTCAGCAAATCATTGTTTATGATGTACATGGAAAAACAGACGAAGCCTTTATATTACCGTTTGTGGATGGCTATACACCTTGGCTGTATGTAATGGACGGAGAAATTACTGCGCATGGGAAAATCCTACGTAAAGGCGATGCAATTTCAGATACTGCGGAAGAGTTAACAACAATCCAAATGACAAAGGATACAACCGTTGTGCTATTCCTAGTCGACCTAGAGGCACCAATGACACTTGCTGGTAATTTTAGTGGCGTCAAACGCTTTTAAGATATTGAAATAATAATAGGGCTTTCTCTTTATCGAGGCCGCCCTGTTACCTTCTTGAAAAATAGGAACGAGTAGTAAAACATGAAATTAAATTAGGCTTTGATTTACAAAACACGCAATTAGATGAAATTCTTCAATATATTAGAGGATAAAAATGTAATTACTTTTAAGCCTATTGCTAATGGATTTTATTTGGAAAATCGGAGCTGTCTTTAAGGCAGCTCTTTCTTTATGCAACTAACGGGGCAGGATAGTTCAAGAGTACATAAGGAGTTGTTCAACAATTGGGCCAGATTGCGAAGGAAGAATTGCTGACTTTACAAAAGGTAAATTAGTTAAGGATAAATAGTGGTGAACCAAAAAGAAGGAGCTTTTGAGTGGAGCTATTATTTGGAATTTAATGCATAAGTTTGGAACCAATGCCCATTTCAAACGTAAGTAATGTAAAAGACTTAAGGTTGGGAGGCATAAGTATGAGGCAGCTTTATATAAAGCAGAAGGTATTCAGTCTTAGCGGGAAATTTACAGTAAAGGATCAGCAGGAGAAGGATATATATTACGTGGAGGGAAGTTTTATGCAAGTTCCAAAGACTTTCTCCATTATGAATACAGCAAGAGATGAAGTAGCACTCATTACGAAAAAGGTGTTCAGCTTTTTACCAAAGTTTTTGGTTGAGGTGAATGGTCGAGAGGTATTAACAATAAAGAAGGAATTTTCCTTCTTAAAAGCACGATATACAATTGATGCGGCAGGCATTGAAGTACATGGTAATTGGTGGGATATGGATTTTCAAGTTTTACAGCATGGTAATATCGTAGGTAAAGTGGGCAAGGAGTGGTTCACTTGGGGCGATAGCTACAAGGTTCAAATAATAGATGAAGAGATGGAAACCATTATTATTGCACTCGTTGTTGCAATTGATTGTGTGAAGGCTGATCAAGCAGCTGCTTCCTCAGCAACGTCAATTTAAAGTAGAAGTGTAAAATTAAAAGGCTGTGACAGTTTTTTTTAAAATCACTGATTGAATAGGTGCGGTGAACCGTATCATATATAAATGACAAGGCCATTTGGTACCAAGGTTTTATATTCGTTCCTCAGTAATCGGGCGTGATTCTTGAATAAGGTTCGCTTTTCTTATAGAACTAACAGGCTGAAGATCGGAGCTGTCTTTAAGGCAGCTTTTTTCTTATGGAACAAAAGGGGCAGGTTAGTTGAACAAGGGTAATTCATAATATGTATAGAATAAGTAGAGTGTAGGTTCATTTGAAGGAAATGAGGTGGCTATCATAAAGAAAATTCTTAGTTTATTGTTTTTGTTTGTATTGTTTATGGGTGTAGTTGCTTGTAACAAGGATGTGGCCAAAGAGGCTGATATAGAAAAATTCATTAAAGATTACAGTACGGAACGATATAACGTTAAAGACCCCTCTAATTCTCCGTCTTCAGATGAAATTGCAAACAAGGTTAAAGAATATTTATCAAAAGATGAATATGATGCTCAAATAGCTAACCGTTATTATTCAATACCATCAATGGTAGCCAAGGAAGTTAAAAAAAGTATTGAGGTACAAAACCTTATCCTTGAAGAACAAAGTAAAAATGATGATAGTACAATTGATTATAAATACACTATAAAATTTAAGCTTTATGACGAGGAGTTATCTAAAGTTTATGATAAAGAAGGAGAGCTAACTATCTCTACAAAAGATAATGAATTAAAAATCACTCGTGATTGGAGTAGAGGGGTGAAAATTGACGGTTTAGATGGTGGACTTTAATAAGAGCTTATAGAACTAAAGGGGCAGGTTAGTTCAACAAGGAATACTGCATTTGAAATAGAATTGATAATGTACGTTAAATAAAGAACGAAGGTTGAATGATTTTGATTAACACAGTTTTTTATATGTTCTTCTTGGTGTGATAGTTTCATACTTCTTGGAGTGGGCAGTTGTTGGGAGGGAATTTATAATAAAGTTTGATCAAAAGTCCTGTATTGATATGAAGGATTTTTTTTGTTCCGCAATCGGGACATTTTCTTGAATAAGAAGTTGCATAAAATCCCACTTTTTTATACGGCTACCAGGTGCGCGGGTGTGCACAAACGTTGATTTAACAATGATAAAATCCTGGAAAAATAATAAATTGTGACAGGTTCTTGGCGCCCAAGGGGGGGGGGGGTGTGAGGGGAAACTTCTGTTAGATTAATTATGTTAACTTAATATGAATAGAGTATGCAAGACCTTTTTCGCAGGAATTCAATCATTTTATAACGAATTACTAGAAGAACTTTATACAAGAGAAAGGATGATTATAGTGGGGATAAAAATTGACGAATACGAACTTCTTGACAATGATTCAGGTCCTTATGGAATAACTGCTGGAAAAGATGGTGCGCTATGGTTTACACAACATAAAGCAAATCAAATTGGTCGAATGACTGTTAAAGGTGAAGTCACTCATTTCGTTGTTCCTACACCCAATGCAGGTGTGCTATCTATAATCTCCACAACTCAGGGTGATGTATGGTTTACGGAAAATAGGGCGAATAAAATTGGAAAACTGAAAGTAACAGGTGAAATCATCGAATATACTCTCCCGAGTCCAAATTCAGCACCTTTTGGAATAACTGAAGGACACAATGGAGACATTTGGTTTACCGAAATGAATGGAAATAGAATAGGGCGGATTTTACCAACAGGTGAAATTATTCAGTATGATATACCGAATCCTGGCTCCTATCCCTCTTTTATTGTTGCTGGACCTGACGGTGCCATCTGGTTTACTGAGAATCAGAGTAATCAAATTGGTCGGATTACGATGCTCGGAGAAGTGACTAATTACATTTTGCCAACAAAACATGCTGGTCCTGTAGGTATTACAAGTGGACCGGACGATGCACTTTGGTTTGTGGAAATTAACGAAAATAAAATCGGTAGAATTACTACCTCTGGAACAATAAGTGAATATACCATCCCTACTGCAAATGCTCGTCCACACGCAATAGTAACAGGGCCTGACCGTGCTTTATGGTTCACTGAATGGGGAAGTAATCAAATTGGCCGAATTACAATGCAAGGTAAAATTACGGAGTATCTAATTCCTACACAAAATGCGGAGCCTCATGGAATTGTATTAGGACCTGATGGTGCCATTTGGTTCGCTGAGGAATGTAATAAAATAGGTCGGCTTAGTTTATTATAAAAATCCGGAAAGAAAGGCAGTGGATATCCATGGAATCAAATAAGCAACATGGGCCAAATCCTAAAGATAAATATCCGATTAAAGGAAATCGCGTTGTGCAATTTATAAAAAATACAATTACTAGACCAAATATTATTGTGGGTGAATACTCATATTACGATGCAAAAAATGGTGAATCTTTTGAAGATCAAGTGTTATATCACTACGAATTTTTCGGTGATCGACTTGTCATAGGGAAATTTTGCGCCATAGCACCTGGTGTAACGTTTATTATGAATGGAGCTAATCATAGAATGGATGGTTTTTCAACCTACCCATTCAATATTTTCGGACACGGTTGGGAGAAATATGTGCCAACGTTAGATCAGTTGCCGTTTAAAGGTGATACCATAATTGGAAATGATGTTTGGATTGGAATGGATACTGTCATTATGCCTGGAATAAAAATAGGGGATGGTGCAATTGTAGCAGCCAAATCGGTTATTACAAAAGATGTGGAACCTTACACTATCGTTGGAGGAAATCCTGCAAAGAAACTTAATACCCGTTTCTCAGAAGAAATCATTAACGAATTGCTGGAAATTAAATGGTGGGATTTAGATATTGATATCATTTCTGCTCATATTGATGTGATAGTGAATGGAGAAATGGAGAATCTAAGAAATTTAAAAAATAAAATATGACAAAATAAAAACTGTCTATAAGGCCCAGTGACAGAGTTCTTGCTCTAATCCGTCAAATGTTTTATATAAAATTCAAACTAATAGGAGGTTTATCATGGTCTATGTCGCACTGCTTAGGGGAATCAATGTTGGTGGGAAAAATAAAATTAACATGAAGTTGCTTAAACAAGCTTTTGAACGAGTGGGTATGAACTCTGTAGTTACATATATCAATTCAGGTAATATTATTTTCACAGTGAATGGCCAATCAAAAACAACAATATCCCATATTTTAGAAGAGGCTATACTTACAAACTTCGGATTACAAATCAAAGTTTTAGTCCGTAGTTTTGATGATGTTAAAAAAGTCATACACTCCCTTCCAGAGTCTTGGACGAACGACCAACAGATGAGAAGCGATGTGCTGTTTTTATGGGACGAAATTGATGATGAGTCAGTGCTTAATAAGCTGGTCATCAAACCAGAAATTGATACGGTGAAATACGTTCCTGGAGCCATTCTATGGTCGGTTGAAAAAAAAAAATTACCAAATCCGGTATGACTAAACTCGTTGGTTCAAAACCATATCAACAAATAACAATCAGGAATGTAAATACAACTCGCAAAATATACGAACTTATGCAAGCTGTAGAGGTGTGAATTACATGATACTAGCAAGAACTATTTTCTATTAATTGGAAACTATCTGACGAATTAGAGCAAGAACCCTGTCACTGGGCCTATAACACTCGTTATGGAACAAAAAAGGTTAGGTGCTTTTTTAGATATCCAACCTTTTTTTGCTGATATGACACTTTATGAAAGTTCTGCCATAAACACTAGTTGAATTAAATTAATCAATCTTCAACAATAGGGCGCGATTCTTTAATAAGAAACGCTTTTTTTAATGAACTAACAGGTGCGTTAGCTGAAGATTAGAGCTGTCTTTAAGGCAGCTTTTTCTTTATGCAACTAAAGGGGCAGGATAGTTGAAGAGTGCTGTTTGACCTTTTTTCAACAATTTGGCCATTTAATGGAGTAAGGGGGTTCTTAACAAAATTAGCTATTTATATTGAAGTGAGATTGTTACATGTGCTAATGGATCAGGATAGTGGAAAAGACTAGTTAAAGTTAGGTAGCATTTTTAGTTATAGGAAGTGCTTTTTTTATGTGTAAAGATATAAAGGGATATATATAAATGATAATAATATTATGTGATAAAATAATTATTTATTGTAAAACGATAAACATTGCATTAAACTTAAGTTAAAGAAAGTTAAAGATACATAAGTGAGGTGCTTTTTATGAAACAAGTTACGACACTCTTTTTAAAGCTAGCTGTTATTTTTATAGGAATCCCAGTTCTTGCATTGTGCATATTTTTGGTGCCTAAGATCGGGAATTTTGCTGGAGAATTGTATCCAGATATTGCTTATATGAAATCTCTCGTTTTAATCGATATGTATGCGGCAGCGATACCTTTTTACTTTGCTCTGTATCAAGCTTTTAAACTTTTAAGCTATATTGATAAGAACCAAGCGTTCTCGGAATTATCGGTAAAGGCTTTAAAGAATATAAAATACTGTGCCATCACGATCAGCACCTTGTACCTACTAGGTATGCCACTCTACTATCTCATGGCAGAAAGAATTGACCCTCCAAGTTTCATACCAATTGGATTGGTCATTATTTTCGCCTCTATGGTGATCGCCGTTTTTGCTGCTGTTCTCCAAAGACTTTTACAAGAAGCTATTAATATAAAATCAGAAAATGATTTAACGGTCTGAGGTGGAGGATATGGCAATTATTATTAATATTGATGTGATGTTAGCAAAACGAAAAATGAGCGTAACGGAGCTTTCGGAGAGGGTTGGGATTACGATGGCAAATGTATCAATATTAAAAAATGGAAAAGCAAAAGCTATTAAATTTTCAACATTAGAAAAGATCTGCGAAGTTTTAGAGTGTCAACCAGGTGATATTCTAGAGTATCAAAAAAATTAATTCATATGATCTGAATAAAGGAGAGAATATGATGAAAAAGAAATATCTATTGGCTTCTACACCAATATTTTTAGGAGTCATTCCGTGTTCAAAAAAACAAACTAATTAATGTATAAAATAAAAGAGCCAATTTCCTTAACGTACCTTTTTTGATGGAGGGGATTCTCACCTAAAAAACTAATCATGGAAATAATAACCAGTAGTGACCTGTTTTTACACGTATCTTGGCTGAACCCCTATATTAGGGTCTAGGTATCTTTTTAATAGTATTGATGGCATTTCGTCCGTTACAAGGTAATATTTATAGATACAAACACATATTCGTGTGTTCAATTCCTTTTAGGGTACCAAATCCAGCAAAATGGGCATTAGTAGTAAGTCTCTATTCAATTAAAGGGCGCGATTCTTTAATAAGAATCGTGTTTCTTAATGAACTAACGGGTGTGTTAGCTGAAGGTTGGAGCTGTCTTTAAGGCAGCTTTTTCTTATGGAACTAACGGGGCAGGATAGTGAAAGACGGGATAATCAGTTAATAAAACAACCAAGAGGTGGAAAGTAATGTATCAATTTCAACACGAGGTCCAAAGAAAAGAAAAGATTGATATGGTATATGGCATTTTATTTATCGTTTCTGGATTGGTAAATATAGCTTTACAGTTCGCGGGTGGTAATATTCTTAATGGAATAGTCAGTCTCTTATTTTCTGTCATTGTCCTTCACTATGGTTTGCGAAAGAAATTCTGGGCGGAAATATTCATAAAATGTACGGTATGGATTCATATAGTTTTATTGTTAATGATGTTTCTTGTGATAATAATTAAATGATAAAGTAAGTAGATTCTCAACTAACAGGTGCGTTAGCTGAAGATCGGAACTGTCTTTAAGGCTTTTTCTTTATGCAACTAAAGGGGCAGTTTAGTTCAATAAGGTTTCATTCCTTTATGTGGGTTAATTTGGCAACAAATGAATTGAAACATCATTTATTCGGAAAACGTAATAGAAGAAACTCTAAAAAAGGGAATGAAGAATATTGGCACAGTATTTCTCTTCACTAATCTTGTCATTTGTAATGCTAGTGGGAATGTCGGCTTATTTTTGGCATTTTTATAAAATGATAAAGAAAAACGGAGATTCGTATAAGATACCGATAAAGGACATTCTTGGAGTCGCCTCTTTATTTCCCCTATCAGGATCCCTATTTATTTATACTTTGTTAGACCTGCCTAACGTTTTAGCTGATATGACGAAACAATATAGAGGGGATTGTGAGATCGTCATATTCGATATTACACGTGGGGGACATACGGAGGCTAACTTTGGAAAGCATAGCAATATCTTTCCTAAGAATTATCAGGGTGTAGGAGAAGGTAACTATTACTGTGAAGTGGATTTTTATCCGCGAACTGATCAAGGAAAGTCATTGAGAGTTTATCAGTCAAAAGGCGGAAATTAAATGAACTAATAGGTGCGTAAGTTCATTAAGAAAAAGTAAAAAAAGTCGATTCCTAAACGTAGAGGAGATCGACTTTTTAAGTTGAAATTCTCTTAGCGTATAAAATTCCGAAATGGGTGGTTTAGCATTGTCGCTAACGTTCGTAAAGTACACTTTAACGAATAGTGGAATCCTTGACCAAAACAAGCCCTTATTTACGTTTGCCAAAGTATGAAAACATTTTACGAACGTCCTGAACGAAATTCCTCAAACATCTCCTTCGCAACTAATATTTTTCTATAAAATAATAATGGTTACCAATGGCAACATTTAAACGAAAAAGTAGGTAGGGGGGGATTAAATGACTACTATTGTTTGTAATTAATTTGCAAAAAGTGTTCAAAACTACTTAAGGGTTAAACAATGATTAACCTTTTAGAATTAGCAACTTAAATCAAGTGCATATCCATGACTAACTTTAAAGTCAGTCCCTATTTCAAGTTCAACAGAAAAGTATAGAATGACAAAAGAATTCCTACAGAATATGTAGCATACAAGTAGAATTAATTTTCTGTATAATCTGAATAATAAAGTGAATCATTGAAATGAGGTGGGTCTTTGAAATAATTAATGAACCTTTAGGTAAGTGCCTTATTTAAAGTATTTTAAGTAGGAGGAAAAAAAGGATTTCTAACACCTTAGATGCAATTTATCAGTTAACTTGACTGTGATTAAAAATGGAGGTGTGATGATTTGTCTAAAAAAACTAAAGATATGGGGAATGAACTTTCTAATAAAAAAATGAAAAGAAGGGCGCTTGTAGGCGCTACCTTTGGAGCAGTAATCGAATGGTATGACTTCTTTCTATATGCAACTGCCTCTGCATTAATCTTTCCTAAATTGTTTTTCCCAGATTCGGACCCGTTTATCGCTACATTGTTATCCTTTGCTACTTTCGCGACCGGATTCTTGGCACGTCCAATAGGTGCGGTTATCTTTGGGCATTACGGTGATCGTATTGGAAGGAAAAATGCACTAGTAATAACATTATGGATGATGGGCTTGAGCAGTTTTCTTATGGGGTTATTGCCTACCTTTGCGAACATTGGAATCTGGGCTCCTATTTTACTTGTTATTCTTCGTCTAATTCAAGGAATTGGAGTCGGAGGAGAATGGGCAGGATCGATTCTGTTGTCAATGGAATGGGGTAGCGAAAAGAAAAAAGGGTTCATGGCAAGCGTGCCAAATGCAGGGGTAGGAGCAGGTATGTTATTATCCTCTGCTGTAGTAGGATTGTGTCTATATATTTCAAATGACAGTTTTTATACTTGGGGGTGGAGAATTCCATTTCTTGCAAGCTTACTACTTTTGGCCGCAGGTGTAATTATTCGGAATAAAATCTTAGAAACTCCTTCGTTCCGTCAAGTTAAAGAGGTAAATCATGTCTCTAAAATGCCGGTTTTGGAAGTACTTAAGTTATACCCTAAGCAAGTTTTATATACTGGGTTAGCAAAATTCTCTGAACATGCACCTTTTGCTATATTTACAACCTTTATGATAAATTATAGTATAAATAATTTTGATGTAAGTTCGGAATATATGGTGAATGTCAATATACTTGCAAGTGTATTAATGTGTATCAACATTCCTTTATTTGGTTACCTTTCTGATAAGGTTGGGATTAAACGTCTGTATATTGTGGGAGTCATTGCGACACTTCTCTTTGCATTTCCATATATCGGATTAATGAATACTGGTGTTCCAGGCATAATTTTACTTGCAACCCTCTTATCGATGTTCCCACATAATATACAAGCTGGTGCTCAACCAGCTCTAGTAGCTCAGGCCTTTCCCGCCAGACTACGTTATAGTGGCGCTTCATTGGGAACACAAATACCTGCAGTATTTGCTGGAGGCATAGCTCCAATGGTCTGTACTTATCTAATACAAACTACTGGATCCATCTATTCTATCGGTTTTTATATAGCTTTTACTTCGGTGGTAAGCTTAGTGGGGACCATTTTACTTAAGAATCTTTCAAATGATAGTGTGGATTCTGAAATTTGTAAACAGAAGATGGTATTAAATAGTACGGAAAAGGCAAATGCATAGAGAAATTCTTTCAGGAATGGAATATTAATAATTACCAATTATTATATATACCATATTAGGATTCTGCCAGAATAAGAGAGGACATTTTCAAAAAATGTCCTCTCTTATTAATTTTTTATATTAGGGAACATCAAAACAAAAACATTAGAACCTTTACTAACTAACATTGGGTAAAGGTAAAATAGAAGATTGAAACAATCTATACAATAATATATCTCAAATTTTATCTTGTATTTGCATAAAGGGTAGTTTACCAAATGCGAGGTATATATCTAAGGCTAATTGTACTTCGCGCCGAGTACTAGAATTCATCATATCAATGTTAAATCGTTCTGATATATTTAACAGGCGGTAACGCATTCCACCAATCGATAAGTTCATGTAACGAGCAGTTTTATGTAAATTACATTCGTTATCTAAATAGAAATATAAAGTTTTTAATAGTTCTGTAGATTTCCGAACATCATAATCATACATAGGCCCTAAAACCTTATCGGCATAACTCTCTAATTCCTCTGGATTTCGTGCATCTAATAAAATAGAAATAGGACCTAGTTCCGAAAATAAGATAACCCGTTGTTGCTGATTTGTGATTTGTGCAATTTCTAATGCTTTTTTCGCTTGTTTAAATCCATGGTGGAAATTATTGATATCTAAGCAAAGGTTACTTATACCAATTAATAGTTGAGAGGTGGGAATAATTCGCTTTACTTCTTCCATTATTGCTTCGCCGTATTGTTGTGCACTAATCTTACGAGATACTAATATATCCTCGGGTATTAGTGCTTGTATTTGTCCAAAGTAATTTGAAACCAAAATTTTTTGCTCCTCATATTCTGAATGTTTCCTTAGAATATTAGCGATTAGATCTTTTTCTTTAGTTAATAATTTATCATTCTTAAAGAGAAGATTTTGATTTTGTAATCGAAATATAAACACAAAATGAGGTTTATTAAGAGAGTAGCCTAAATAAGATAGTCGTTTTGCAATACTTGAATCTAGATTTGGCTGGAGTAATATTTCGTTAAGCATTTCACCTTTCATACGGTGTTCAGTTTCTATGACCGTTTTTTCATTTAGTAAATGAAGAGCGCAAATATTTGCGGCTCTTTCAATAAAAGAAGGCTCGAGTTCTTCTATTTCCTTTGAATTTTTTATTATGGAAATATATCCGTATATATTATTCTGGACGACAATTGGAGTGATTAATGGGAATTTGAAGAATTCTTGTTCTTCTAGGGTATTTAGTTGAATTGTTGCTTGTTTATTAATCATTTCTTCCATTTTTTTTTGGTCGGATGCACGAAGTTTTTCTTTGTTGTCAATGATATTTTTTAAAGAATAGTTGAATACTTGTCCATACTCCGTAATCGTCTCAAAATACTGATTGGAAATTACTATTCCGCATTGAAGGCTTTTTCCGAGGGTTTGGGCTATTTCGCCAAGACCTTTTCCTTGTAGAACTATTTGTGTCAATTGGTTACTTAAGATATTCCCTCGCTTTAAAATTTCACTTTGACTTTCAATCCGCTTGTAGGCCCAATCAAGTTCATCACCAATATCCTCTCGGGCATAATCAACAGAATCGATAGAAATTTCGTCACCCCATAATTCCAAAGTTTTTCCTACGAAATGGCAATGTTTATCACCTTTTCCTATACACTCTATTTCTTTAAAGACTACTTTTCTTCCAAATGATGTACTGCAGTAGCCACTTGCATAACCTTCCAAAAAGTAGCAGACAGGTTCGGAGTGAAAAGGGAAATGTTGTAAGTATTGTTTTGCTTCATAGGAATTATTCCAAAAACCTTCAACGTCGAATTCTCCAGTTTCGGTATCTATTTTCGCCTTTGTTGGAACAGATGATGTACGTCCAGAAAGGTTATGCATGGTGACTCCTGCTAGAACCCATTCCTTTTTATTTTCCCACTCAAACATATCTTTTAATACTTCAGCTTCATGTCTACCGCACTGATACCCGTACCGTAATAAAAAGCGCTTTGCCCGTTCGATTCCAAGAGTCAAAGTCAAATCCTTAATTAAGGTCCCCCAAGCATCTGCACTAGAAATAAACATTCGTTGAGACTGAAGAAAGTTATCCATTTCGGCATCGATCCTAAATAAATCGCCCAAGGTTATATTATTTGCTTTAACTGCCATAATCAGCCTCCTATTAATAGCATTTTTACTTATGCACTACCATAATTCTTTATTGAATTTTATTTTTACTACAGAATAATACAATATTATACCTAATTTCCTACTCATTATGTCGTTTAATATATTTAATATTCAGATTATACTTAATATTAAGATATCAGATTTAGTTAGTACAATGTAGCATTTTGTTTTTAATAATTAATAACAAGCTGGTGAACTGTTAAAAACATAGAGGATCTAGTTTCTACCTGAAATATGCAGCTAGATACTAAGTTTTCTAGTTTTAAATAATTAATAAAGCATGTTTCAAGTTAATTGTCTTTTATTAGCCATAGCGACAAAATGACAGCTATGGAGAAAAAATGGAGGTAAGAGAAATGGAACGGTCTTTAAGTGATAGAGCATGTATCGTGGGTGTTGGGGAAACAGATTATGTAAGAGGCACATCCAAGGCATTAGCACATCTTTGTATTGAAGCTTCTCTTAATGCTTGTAGAGACGCTGGGATTGATCCTTCTGAGATAGACGGTGTAATTTCTCCCTGGAAATATAATGTTCGTCATGAGGAGTTTGTTCATGGATTAGGAATGAAAGAACTTAAATTCACCGGACGTCATGAAATGGGAGGGGCCAGTTCCATCGCAGCCATTCAGACTGCAGCATTAGCAGTGGATGCAGGAATCGCAGATTATGTGCTTGTTGCTACAGGACAAAAAGGCTATTCAGGTCCACGACTGGGTGCGGGGGATCCCAGTATTCTAGATTTAAATAATGAATTTATGCCTAACTCCGAGTATCGTGATAACTTAGAATATCCATACGGCTTAATGGTTCCATTGCAATATTTTTCACTTCATGCAAATAGATGGTTTCATGAATATAATCCTGATCCAGTTGGTATGCAGATTGTAGCTATGACTTGTAGGGAACATGCTCAGTTGAATAAAAAAGCATATATGAGAGGACGCCCAATGACATCAGAGGATTACCAAAACTCTCCTATGCTTGTTTCTCCTTTTCGGCTATTAGACTGCTCACTAGAAGTGGATGGTGCAGGCGCTGTAATTGTCACCTCTAAGAAAAATGCATATCGTTTTAAAAAACCTGTTTATATAGGCGGAATCGCTGAAGGTCATCCGACTTATCCAGATGATATGCCTACGCGTCCTGACATTTTAGATATGGGGATTACCCATGCTGCACCACGTGCATTTGATATGGCTGGAGTGCGACATGAAGAAATTGATTTTGCAGAAATTTATGATTGCTTCACTTTTATTGTCCTTAGGCAACTTGAAGAAATGGGCTTTTGTGCTCGGGGTGAAGCGCCGGAATTTATTAAAAATGGCCGGATTAGTCTTGGGGGAAAATTGCCTATCAATACACATGGTGGGCTGCTTTCCCAGGCACACATTGTTGGAATAAATCATGTTGTTGAAGCTGTTTATCAATTAAGAGGAGAAGCAGGAGAAGCTCAGGTTGATGATGCAAAGATTGGTATTGTCACAGGTTATGGAGATCTTAGCGATGGTTCAATTGCTATTCTGCACAAATAATTATTTAAATAAACCCTTAAGAAAGAGAGTTGTTAAAATGGAAAATTTAGATATTCTTTTTCGTCCGTTACCTAATCGTAATATAGACCATTGGGACAGGGAATGGGATTTGTTTTCACCATTTTGGGAAGCGGCGCGATCTGGAAAACTAATTGTTCAAGAATGCACAGAAACAAAAAAGAAAGTTTGGCCTCCAAGATTTGTTTCACCTTATGCCCCTGGTGCCGAACTAGAATGGGTACCGATTAAAGGTATAGGAGAAATTTATACTTACAATATCGTTTATAGAGGCTTTTTCCCTTACTACAAGGATAAAGTACCATACGCACTAGTAGTGGTTGATTTAGGAGAAGGAATTAGAATGCTAGGCAATACGGTAGGTATGGATCCTACAAAGGTGCACTGCGGGATGAGAATGGAAGTTGCTTTTGAAATAGTAAATGATGAAATTACTTTGGTGAATTGGAAACCGTCTGAAAGGGGTTAAGAAATTTATGACGAACCAGGCAGAAGTTCTAAAAGGAATTCGCGTTTTAGATTTCACATGGAGTGTCTCCGGTGCGACCACGACCAGAATTTTAGCTTCCTTTGGAGCGGAGGTTATTAAAGTTGAATGGCCGAAGACCCCCGATGCTATGCGTTTTTCCATGTACGCTAAGGAGGATGAACCGGGACTGGATAATGGTGCTTTTTTTAACAATTTAAGCGCTGGAAAAAGAGGGATAACGTTAAATGTAAAATCAGAACGTGGCATGGAACTAATTCATGAATTGTTGAAAAAATCAGATGTAGTAACAGAGAACTTCAGCGCAGGTGTTTTTGAAAAATGGGGACTTGATTACGAGACTTTAGAAAAGATTTCTCCAGGAATCATTTATAAGAGTATATCTGGTTTAGGTCATAGCGGTCGAAATAAAAAGTACGGAACATGGGGTCCGACCGCCGCAGCCTTATCTGGGATGACCTATACCTCTGGACTTCCGGATACTCATCCTTCGGGTTGGGGATATTCCATTTTAGATGTCGTAGCAGGCTATACCGGTGCTTATGCTGTAATGACCGCGCTCTATCACAAAAAACGTACGGGGAAAGGGCAATATATCGATATTTCACAGGTTGAAACTGCGATGCACTTAACCGGAGCAAATCTCCTGGATTATACAGTGAATAAACGATCATCCAAGAGACCGGGATTTCCACCAGGGAATCGTTCAATCGTCTCCAAAGCAACACCGGAAAACAGCTACAGAGGACAAATAGGATGTCCACATAACAGCTATCGCTGTGCGGGTGGTGGTCAGAATGACTGGTGTACGATTGCTATTTTCTCTGATGACGAATGGAATACTTTCAAACAAGCAATTGGAAATCCTGTATGGACAAATTATGACAAATTTAACACGTTTGAGGGGAGGTTGGCCCATCAAGATGAATTAGATAAAAATATTGAGTCATACACGATTGAGCGTGACAAATATGAAGTGATGGAACTGCTACAGAGCCATAGAATCGCATGTGGAGCCGTGCAGATGAATGAGGATCTTATGGTAAATGATCCTCAGCTGAAATCACGAGGATTGTTTGAAAACCTTCAGCATTCATTACTTGGCTTACGATCCTTTGAAGGCATTCCTATTAAAATGTCTAAAACGCAACCCTATCTCCAAAAATCAGGACCTCTAATGGGAGAAGATAATACTTATGTGTTTGGAACGATTTTAGGCTACAGTCAAGACGAAATCGACCGATTGACAAATGAAGGAGTTTTATGGCCTGAAGATATGCCGAAGGATGAGATTAAGGCTATTCGCCCATTATGGTGAAAAGGAGTGATAACAAATGATACAGGGAGCTTTAGATGGAATTAAAGTATTGGAAATCGGTGACCAATTGACTCAGTATGCCGGAAAATTACTGGCGGATATGGGAGCGGAAGTTATTAAGGTAGAACCTTCGAAAGGCGTTCAATCACGTAATATTGGCCCATTTTATCAAGATGAGCCCGACGTGAATAAAAGTTTATATTTCTGGCATTATAACACTTCTAAAAAATCAGTAACACTTGATCTGCAAACTGAAGTTGATAAGCAGCGTTTTTCCCATATGGTGTCCGAATTTGATGTTGTTCTGGAGGATTACAAGCCCGGACAGATGAAAGAATGGGGCCTTGATTTTGAGAATCTCTCTAAGATACACCCAGGTTTGATTTATTGTTCGATAACCCCTTTTGGACAATCCGGGCCTTGGAGTCAGTATGAATCTAGTGATTTGATCCAGCTTGCTCTAGGTGGAATTATGGCTGTAACTGGCTATGACGATGTGAAAGATGCGCCGCCAATTGCCCCGACAGGAGGTCAATCCGCTCACTTATCGGGATATTTTGCTGCTATGGGAGTTATTAGTGCCTTATTTTATCGAGATATATCAGACGGGGGCGGGCAGTATATAGATATTTCGGTTCATGACTGTGTTACGGTTTCAACAGAAATGTCCATTCCGTACTGGGAGTATCAAAAAGCACATGTTAACCGTCAAACAGGACGACATGCTCTGCCAAACAGGTCAAGCCGCTGGAATTTCAGATGTAAAGACGGTCGTTACATTCTTTGTTTGAATACGTATTTAAGTTCCGGGCGTTGGCGAGACTTGGTGGCCTGGCTTAAATCAAAGGGGATGGAAGGGGAATTGGGAGACGAGAGATATGTGGATGATCATTTTCGCGCTACACATATGGAATATGTATGTGAAGTGTTAGAACGTTTTTGCTTAGAGCATGATTCAGAATATATATTCCATTATGCGCAAAGCATCAGCCTTCCATGGGCACCCGTTCGTGCACCTGAAGAAATGTTGGAAGACCAACACTTGGTTGAAGATCGGAATACTTTTGTTAATGTTCGACACCCGGAATTAAATGAGTCCTTTACTTACCCAGGAGCTCCTTATATTTTTAATAAAACTCCTTGGGAAATATCTCAAAGGCCTCCATTGCTAGGTGAGCATAACAATGAATTTGAGAAGTATATAGCCAATGAAGCTTCATCTGCTGCAATTGGTAAGATAAGAATCAATGAACGTGGAATTCTAAAGTGATATAAATTAATATTTAGAAGTAGTCCAACCATCGATGATACTTACATCATTTAATAATATTTTTTCAAGCGTTTTGTTCTAAACCATTGCTGATAGATGTTCATACTTATGATTGGATTGATTATTTTTCTTTTATCGTCCTCTTCCATGTGGTTGTAAGAATTCCTGTGTAGAAGACTTGTTTGTTTAGGGAACAAAACAAGTCTATCTACAACAGGTTTTTTTTATTGTGGAAAGATTTTATCAACTTATAAGAATACTTTTAATTCATTTTAGTAACTATGTGAAAGGTAAGGGCGATAGTTAACTACTTTGTATCATGAGAAATATAGAAAATCTATTGCTGATTTGAATTTCTGTAAAATTCGCTTTCTTATTTTCAGTAACAGGGAATTTTAACTGTACGATTAGGCCGAAAAATTAATATTTTCCGACCTAAATCTAAATTGTTTGATTTTAATAGTTAACCTATGATGTATTTATGAATTATTTTTTTGAATATTGTTTCAATTACTATTTTGTAAAGCATTTAATTATATAGGGGGAATTAACATGTTAACAAAAGAGGATAATCAATTACTTACTCAAACAAACCCTGAAACACCGATGGGACAATTATTTCGCAGATACTGGATTCCTGCTCTAAAGTCTAACGAATTAAAAAGTGATGGTAAACCTCAACGGGTAAAGTTGCTTGGTGAAGATTTGATTGCCTTTCGTGATACAGAAGGAAAAGTAGGTTTGATCGATGAACGGTGTCCACACCGTGGTACTTCTCTTTATTTTGGAATTAATGAAGGATGCGGGATCCGGTGTATGTATCACGGATGGAAATTTGATACGGATGGAGAATGTATGGAAATTCCTTCCGAAGAAAAAGACGGAAAATTCAGACAATCAATCAAGTTGAACAACTACCCTACTAAGGAAGTAAGTGGAATTGTATGGACATATATGGGTCCGCCGGAAAAGCAACCACCATTTCCTGAATTTTATTGGATGGGGCTACCAGAAGAAAACAAATTGGTAGAACGAGTTTGGCAAGAATGTAACTATGCACAGGTAATGGAAAATGACTTGGATTATGTACATGCTGCATTCTTACATAAAGCACATGGTACACAAGAAGTAGAAGAAGGTATTTTAAGTAGTGATTTAGGAATAGATCCAGATCATCCGCTTGTAAAAAACCCACCAGTAAAACAAGCAGTAGAGGATACGAATTATGGGAAGCGGTGTATAGCCGTAGGAATCGGGACTGAAAAAGAAAATGCTTTCATGGAGATCCATTATATATTCCCGTTTTATACATTTCCACCGAGGTTTGGGGGTGAAGACGGAATGTGGCATGCTTTTATTCCACGGGATGACTACAGTACATGGTCATGGGATGTGCAGTTTGCGCATGACCGGGTGATTGATGTACAAGCTCAACATGATCGTCGGGGATTAAAACTGGATGAAGATTTCAAAAAACAAATCAATCTTGAAAACGAGTATGGACAAGATCGTGATTTGCAAAGAACAGGAAATTTCACAGGTATTCGTGGGATAGCGAATCAAGACCATGCAGCGACTGAAACGATGGGTCCTATTGTTGACCGATCAATTGAGCATCTTGGGACAAGTGACTTACCGGTCATTCATATGCGACGCATCTTGCTGCAACAAGTAAAAGCATTCCAGGAGGGGCAGGAGCCATTAAAGCTAGAGAACGATTCATTAAAAACATTGTATAGCGATGGACTCTATGACAATAATCAAAAATCATGGCAAGAAGCATTTCCAATAAAAGAACAATTTCATAAGAAAGTATTGGAAAAAAAGCAGTGATGAATGAGAAACCATATGATGGTTATACATCCTTTAATTATTTAAAGGCAAGCAAGGATTACAAACAATATGAGCTATCCACTGAAATTCATAGAGTTCCAGAGTATTCACTACACTTAACAGATGAAGAAAATAATTTGCTGAGTGAAGTATTAACAGAATATCCTATTGTTTCTCTTAGAGATCATGGTTTTGTTGTTCCAAGAAAATCTAAGGATATACTTCCTTATTGCAGTAGTCTTCATACAGCTTTTCATTATGAGGGAATTTCTAAATCTGGAATTGATGTTATGTTTGAAAATTTCATGGATGGTATTTCAACAATTACATCGAAAAATGGTTTGAAATGGGACGATATCATTTATTTATTGGGAATGCGCTATGCAGATATTTATCATCAAAAAACTGTTTATATTGCAAGTACGTATAGTGATTTAACAAAAGCTAAGGGACAGAAACAAACAGCAATTCTTCCATCCTTAGAAGCAGCTAGTATTTTGGAAAACGAACTGGATCGTGTTGATATTTTATATGGTTTAGGGATTCGTTGTATGGGGATAACCTACAATGAATCAAATACACTTGGTACTGGCCTTACAGAAAAGAGAGACGGTGGTTTAACTAACTTTGGACACCATGTTATTGAAAGAATGAACACAATAGGTATGATCATTGATATTTCTCATTGTGGAGATCAAACTAGTTTAGATGTAATCGAGGCAAGTCAACATCCTGTTTTCATGACACATGCAGGTGCAAGAGCAAAATGGAACACACCGAGAATGAAACCAGACCATGTATTAAAAGCTTGTGCAGAAAAAGGAGGAATTATTGGTATTTGTGCTGCTCCCAATACCACGTTAACAAAGAATTCACCTTCTCATTCGATCAATACGGTAATGGAGCATTTTGAGTATATTAAGAATTTAGTAGGTATCAATCATGTTGGCTTTGGTCCAGATACATTCTTTGGTGACCATGTAGCCTTACAGCATGCTTTTGACGACATGTTAGGAATCTCAGTTTCGCACAGTGGAGAAATATTTGAGGAATCTTCTTATGTGAAGGGTCTCGAAAATCCTGCAGAAGCAATGAAAAATATGATTGGCTGGATGATTAAAAATCATTATTCAATAGAGGAAATTGTTAAAGTTTCTGGTGGGAATGCCATGAGGGTAATAAAGGAGATTCTAATACGTTAGAGAAGATCGAAACATTTAGTATAAACAATTCGCAAAAGATTTTGTAATAGTGTCTAAAATAAGAAATAAGGCATGAAGCTTTTATTGAAATTTTCTATAGAAAGTAGTGATTTAATGACTTTAGTGGAATTTTTGGGTAAAATCCTTAACCAAAAAGAACTGGAACTTATAAACTCGGAACCAGCCTTTATATTTAACCTTGAAGATTTTGAGGAGACTAAACAGTGAATGATATTCTTTTTGAAACAATTGAAGCAGCTAGTTCAGCCATTAAAAATAAAAAGCTATCGCCAGTCGAGTTGACAAAGTTAACACTCCACCGTATTCAACAACATGATCCCGTCCTTAATGCATTTATAACCGTTATGGAAGAAGAAGCAATGGAGCAGGCTAAGCAATTAGAAATAGAAAGTCAGAAAAATCATATTAGAGGTCCTTTGCATGGAATTCCGATTGCTGTAAAAGATATCTTACAAACAAAGGGAGTCCTAACAACTGGAGGATCTAAAATTTTCCAAGACTGGGTACCTAATGAAGATGCAACCTCAATAAAAAAGCTAAAACAGGCTGGCGCTATTATTATTGGGAAGACGAACTTGCATGAATTTGCTATGGGAGCAACAACAGAAAATCCTCACTATGGAAGTACTAAGAATCCTTGGGATATCACCAGAATACCTGGTGGTTCAAGCGGAGGTTCAGCAGTAGCGACATCAACGGGTTTGGCTTTTGGTGCTGTTGGTTCAGACACTGCCGGTTCCATTCGTCTACCTGCAGCTTTTTGTGGCACAGTCGGTTTTAAACCAACATATGGTCTTGTAAGCCGGGAGGGCTGCCTTCCATTCAGTTGGTCATTAGATCACGTCGGTCCTATGACAAGGTCAGTAAAAGATGCTGCATTTTTGCTTGAAGTGATGAGAGGATACGATCCTAATGATCGTTCAACCGTAAAAAGAGATGAATTTAAAATATCAGACTACTCATTATTGAATGATTTAAAAGGTATCAAATTTGGTATCTATGAACCATATATGTTTTCTGGGATCGATCAAGATATAAAAGAGGTCATTGAAAAAGCCTTTGACCAATTAGAAACACTTGGAGCAGAAATAGTGCCAATTCATCTACCCGGTATTGAGGAAGCACTAAATGCCCTGAAGTGTATTGCTCAATCAGAGGTTGTCTCCTTTCATCAGCCTTTATTGAGAAGACACGGAGATTTGTACGGAAATGATTTAAAATATAGATTTCAATTCGGGAGAGAAGTTTCTGCTACATCATATATTAATGCCCATAGGATTAGAGATCAGTTTGTCAAAGAAACCATTAAGCAAATGAAAGACATTGATGCTCTTATTGGGCCAACTAACATTCAACGGCCTTTTAAAATAGGTACAATGGTACCTGAACAGGCAATCAGCAATATGTTTACACTAGGGAAAACCCCTCTTGCAAATATTTTAGGTTTCCCTTCGCTATCAGTTGCTTGTGGTTTTACAATGGATACCCTTCCCATAGGTCTTCAGCTCATTGGAAAACCTTTCTCAGATAAAAAAATATTGCAAATAGGAGATTGCTATGAAAATTCACAACGATGGTTACAGGCATTAAGAGAAAATAGAAATTACTCGCCAATAAAATCATAATAGAAGAAAATGGCCTACTGTGGGACTGAGTCACTCCTAACCTTGCAATTAATAAAACGGAAATAATTCAAATAAAAAAAGAAAAGAGATTAAATTTATGATTCGAAAAATAGAACATACCGCAATAATTGTTAAAGATATTGAAAAATCAATCCGATTTTATACGGAAATATTGGGGCTAAAATTGCGCTTAAGAGGAAGTGGACCTGATCGTGAAATGGCTTTTTTGTATTTAGACTTGCAGCATGATGTAGAGATTGAATTAATTCAGGATTTTGAACCGATTGTAAAATACCAACCGTATGGAATAATGAATCACCTGGCTTTTAGTGTTAATCATCTTAATGAAACTATTGGATATTATATGGAAAAAGGAATTGAATTTCTAAGCGATGAGCCGAAACCTACTCTTGATGGAGGGCGTATGATATTATTTCACGGTCCCGATGACGAACTTTTACAATTTGTAGAAAGGCCGTAAAAACCAATAAAATACCTTTATTATCATTAAAAGTATATTTTAGACATCCCCCCTTTAACTACTTTCTGCACTAAAGTAGTCTCCTTGATTAGAGAAGAATATTATATTATCAGCTTTGGTGAATTACTAAACATCGGACAAGGACCTTGCTGTTTTATGTGTAACTTTAATAACATTGAACACAACCTTGTCAATATCTCTACTTACCAAGTGACAGACGATATATTAGCATAAAGGATGAGGTGTTTGACTATGAAGCAAATTGTGCTATTCATAAATTAATAGATAGAGTAACGCTTGTCCAAACATATGCATAATATATAAGACGTGAGGAAGCACCTGACGTCACCTTTAGACTGACTAATTATAGTCAGTCTTTTTTGTTTTAAATTGATGCAGCCATTGACTTCACTTTCATTTATGATTTGGTGAAAGATATGTATTCAGAGGTAGGTCGCCAAAGTATGATCCAGTTATTCATGTCCCTCACAGGTCATCGTCTAAACAAGGATCAAATCCTTTAATATCAAAGGGTTGGGATCAACCTAATTGTGGTGACCAGTTAAGAGTCTGCCCATATTCCGTTTCAAAACTTTTTTTGTCGAATAATTAATAATTGATATTATCTAGATTTATGTTTTGCTCATTAGTCTTATGTGAGACATGAGTTTGAAATTAAGAATTTTTTCTATAATGAATAATATGATCAACGTCCGGTCTCTGAAAGTGCTCGTTTACAAAATATTTATTATTCAAAGGTCTCTCTTAAATGACAGGTTAACTGGATTTTCAACATGTCTTCAGCATTATTAAAACTTATGTTTAATAATTCTTCTATTTTTCTTAAACGCTGGTAAAGTGTGTTGATATGAATATGAAGTGTCTTTGCTGTTTCAGTAGCAGATTTATTTGATGAGATATAGATCATTAGAGTTTTTTCTAAATCTTTATTTTGTAATTTTTCAGATCGTAACTGGGAAAAGATTTCTTCAGTAAACTCTTCTATCTCTTGAATAGGTTGATTTAAGAAAAATCTATTTACTCCTATCTCTTCATAACGAATCAACCCGAATTTATTTCTATTTATTAAAAAAGCTAAGCTTTTGTTCGCCTCATTATAACTCTTTACAATATTTTTAATTTCTTTATATGGAGTACCAAGGCCTATGCGTATGTCGTTTTTATCGTATCTTTCCTCATCTTCAATAATCATTTTAATATGATGTATGATTCTGTTTAGATCCTTCGTATTGGGTACTGAAAACAGTAAAGTTACTTTGTTATGAAATCCGAAAATTAACTTATTAATTTTTGGAAATCCTTTTTTAATTTTTGATAATAATCGTTGAATTCTTGCCTCGATTTCAAAAGGTTCAAAAAGATCCGGAATTTCACATAAAACAACAAATGTGTAGGTAGAAAATTCTAAGTTGAATTTATGGCCTTTTGCAATCAAAGTTTTGTGATCGTGATTTTCAAGTAATTGATTAAAATATTCCTGAACTTTTTTGTAATGAATTTCAGTCAAAGATATTTTTTTTGCAAGTTCTAATGCAAGAACTGAACCACTTTGTTCAATTGTGATAGTATCCATTGAAGAAAGTGGGTGGGAAAGAGTAATGATAATGCAACCTAATAATGCTGTACCAACGATGATCGGATAAAAATAATAATCCTGATTATTCATTTCAATGAATGCGGGAGAATTTTTATGAATCGAAATTTGATTCGATATGTTATCAATACTAAATTTTTTTTGATTTTGATTCCTAGGGTAAAACTCGCTGTCTAAAAAATCAACATAGCCAACTGGCATCCCAAGCATTCTATTTGTTTCGTAAATAATCGCTTTAATTCCTTTGTTATTTAAGGAGAGTTGGGTTAATGTATCATGCACGTTGATTCTTTGTTGAAGAAGTTTATTTTTCTCCTCTAATTCATTACTTAATTGTGTAACCTTATTTAATCTTGTATGAGCTTCTTTGTATAGCTTGGCATTATTATAAGCAATTGCTACTTGAGGAGAAAAACCTTGTAATAAATCTAAATCCCTTTCTGTAAATTTCTTTTTCTTAGAGAATTGGAGAATTGTCATCGTTCCTATACGGGTGTCTCCTAATGAAACTGGTACGGTTATCATTGCCCTTGCCATATCACCATTTTTTACAAAAGACCAATTTTCTTTCGAAATATTTATTCGGTCCATTAAAATTTCTTGCTTGGAATGGTGAATTCTGGGAATTCCATCTATGAATACTTGGCCGGAAGTAGATTCCCCTATTCTTGTTTTATATTGGATATATTCTTCCGGCAGTCCAACTGTAGTAAGAGGAACTAGGAGATTAGTTTCAGAATCAAATATCCTGAAAACTCCTGCATCTCCAGAAGGAATTACATTTAAAGCAATTTGAAAAATTTTCTTTAACAATTCATTTAAATCAAGGCTAGAATTAAGAATTCTTATACCTTCAATTACTTTTTCAAGTTCTTTGTTTTTAGATTTACTAATCTCTTTATAATAGAGAACTGAAAACAGGAGATATAAATGATCAAATTCAAAATCATTAAAGATGTTTCTATCAAAAAAACAAACAATAACCTGAAAACTGTCTTCAAAAGTCATTCCCATGTAGGTTATATTGTTTTGTTGTAAAAAAGTATAGTTGGTATCTTTATCATTAAGGGGTAAAGGAGGAGGATATACAGCTGGTTGATGCCCGCTGAACGAGCATAATTCCATCATACTATGTTTTCCTAACCAAACCTGATAAGGGGTATTTTTGAATTTTTTCTCTATGAATTTTTCAATAGATGTAAGATTTAACATTTATCCACACTCTCTCTCTATGTTTAAAACTACATAAAAACTATGAATTATCGTTAATAAACTCCATATATTTTACTTTTTTTATAGCTTATCATAATTTAAGAACATTCAAAATATTTTGAGTGATTAAATTCAAAAGGGAGGATAATTCATGAAAAAGACTTTAGGAAGTAAAAAGAAATTTATAATCCTTTTATTATTATTTTTAGCTCAGATTGTGTGTTTTATCGATAAAACTGCTATGAATTTTGCTATTATACCGATTTCGAAAGAACTAAATTTGACATCGGATAAAGCAGGTTTAATTTTAAGTAGCTTTTTCCTCAGTTATGCCATTATGCAGTTTGTAGGGGGATACTTAGCTGATAAGTGGGGAGTTAAAAAAGTTCTAACCGGTGCTATTACTATATGGTCCATTGCTACCATACTAACTGGTATGGCCCGTTCTTCATCCACATTGATCGCATCACGCTTTTTGCTGGGAGTCGGAGAAGGTGCCTTTCCTGCAAGCGCTTCGGTTGCCATTGTTGATAATTTTCAAAAACAAACAAGAGCGCGAGCTAAGTCGGTTATATCAGCAGGTGCTTCGGTTGGGTTTGCAGTTGGCTCTGTTACTGTTACTTTGCTGTTAACTTCTATTGGTTGGAATTGGATGTTTTTCGTTTTTGGTGTGATAGGTATCCTACTTGCTGTAATCTTTTGGTTTGTCCTTCAGTCATCGGAAGAGAAAAAAGATACTCAAAAGGTAAAAAAACAAAATAAAGTTCCTATTAAGTCTTTATTGAAACTTCCATTGATTTGGAAATTGATGATAGCTGCTTTCTTTACTAATATTGTATTCTGGGGACTACAAAGCTGGCTACCATCTTACTGGGTAAAGGTAAAAGGTATGGACATGGTCTCTATGGGAGCATACTCATCGATTCCTTATATTCTAGGATTTATATCTTTTCTTGTAAGTGGTTGGATCTTGGATAAATTCATGGTCGGACGAGAGAAATATATGTTTATTATCGGTGCATTTCTTTCTGCAATTTTTATCTACCTGATGTTCAATTCACATTCGATTCCACTTGCCTTTACGTATTTGTCTTTGTCTAATGTGTTCCTAAATGCGATGAATATTACTGTGTTTGTTTTGCCTCTCAAACATATTTCGGAAGATTCGGTTGGAACAGCTACGGGTATTATTAATACCGGTGCTCAGATCGGTTCCATTCTTACTCCAACGATTATGGGTTTTCTGATTAATGCCTTTGATCAGAACTATAATGTAGCGTTTATGTTTTTGGTAGCTTCCGCCCTCGCCGTATTAATTGTAGGGATTACGATTAACACCAAAAAGAAAATAGATGACCTGAATGAGACTACCGCAGTGGCTAGTAAATAGTGTGGAATAATGTCGAACAGAATCGAGGAGTAGATATTTCAAAAACTGGTGAATTTGTTTCAATTGACCAATAATAGCTTTTCTGCTGATGTTTATATAAATAAAGCATCCTAAACTGTTCAAGTAGGTCAAATTTACTAAATTATTCGAATGAAATTGGAGTGAAACAATTGAGCTATCATGAAACCATATCTAACATTATCGAGCAAAAGAGAGAGAAACTCGTCCATGTAAGCGATAAAATTTGGGGATTTTACGAAACAAAATATGAAGAATTTCAGTCAGCAGCTCTTTTATGTACAACGCTTGAGGAAGAGGGATTTCAGGTTAAACGACATGCAGGAGACATTGAAACCGCTTTTGTAGGAAGTTATGGAAGTGGGAAACCTGTGATTGCGATTTTGGGAGAATACGACGCCCTACCAGGATTAAGCCAAAAAGCCGGAGTAGCTGCCAAGGAAGCGATCGTCGAGGACGGAAACGGGCATGGATGCGGACACAATCTTCTGGGATCAGGATCGCTTGCCGCAGCCATTGCTATTCGACATTACATGGAGCAGAACGGACTGAAGGGCACCGTGCGTTATTATGGTTGCCCTGCGGAAGAAGGAGGTGGCGGAAAAGCGCATATGGCTAGAGCCGGTCTATTCAATGATGTAGACGTTGCGTTTACATGGCATCCTTGGGATGAGAATCTCGCCTATAATGCTAGGATGCTAGCTACCAGCCAAGTTTATTTTAAATTCAAAGGGTTAAGTACCCATGCATCGTTTAGCCCTCATTTAGGTCGAAGTGCTTTAGATGCAGTGGAATTAATGAATGTGGGAGCAAATTTTTTAAGGGAGCATATCATTCCGGATGCTCGATTACATTATGCGATAACAAACGCCGGTGGCTCTGCGCCCAATGTTGTTCAGGCGGAAGCTGAAGTATTATATAAAATCCGAGCCCCTAAGATGCATCAAGTAAGTGAAATAAGTGAACGTATTTTTAATGTAGCCCGAGGAGCAGCCCTAATGACAGGAACACAAGTGGACATTCAATTTGATGGGGCTTCTGCGGATTTGGTCCCCAACATCACCTTGGGCTCTCTAATGCACAATCATTTCACACAAATTGGGGCTGAATCTTATACCCAAGAAGAGATTGATTTCTCTAAATCCATTCAGGCTACTTTTTCAGAAGAAGAAAAGAAAGCAATCCGGAATAATAATGGAAAAGTGCTATCGGATAAAGTTAACGAGTATTCGTTTGAACCGGGATTTCTCGCATCATCTACTGATGTTGGGGATGTAAGCTGGATTGTGCCTACAGGACAAATATATGTAGCGACATGTGCGTTTGGATCACCATTTCACAGTTGGCAATTGGTGGCTCAGGGAAAATCCTCCATTGCCCACAAAGGTATGTTGTTAGCAGGAAAAGTCATTGCAGCCTCAGCTATAGAAGCAATGCAGAATCCTGAACTCATCGAAAAAGCGAAGGCTGAACATAAAAAGCAATTAGGTGGAGAGGTGTACCAATCGTTGATTCCACTAGGAGTAAAGCCCTCTCCGATTAGACGTGCCTAATATCCAGGATAGTCGAGTAGGTGACATTATAGATAATAGATCCCACCTCCAAAACTGTTTTCAAAACGATAGGGTCAGTCCGCTTTCTTTGTGCTCTAACAAATGAAAGGGACTGTCGGGAAATGGTACACGCAATCACTAGTAAATATATTAAATCCTTAAAAGCCTATTCTAAACTGTTCAAGTAAGTCAGTTTTGATAAATTATTTAAAGAAGTGGAGTGAAACAGTTGAGTTATCATGAAAACATATCTAACATTATCGAGCAAAAGAGAGAGAAATTAATTGAATTAAGCGATAAAATTTGGGGGTTTTGCGAAACAAAATATGAAGAATTTCAGTCAGCAGCTCTTTTATGTACAACGCTTGAGGAAGAGGGATTTCAGGTTAAACGACATGCAGGAGATATTGAAACCGCTTTTGTGGGAAGTTATGGAAGTGGGAAACCTGTGATTGCGATTTTGGGAGAATACGACGCCCTACCAGGATTAAGCCAAAAACCCGGAGTAGCTGCCAAGGAAGCGATCGTCGAGGACGGAAACGGGCATGGATGCGGACACAATCTTCTGGGATCAGGATCGCTTGCTGCAGCCATTGCTATTCGACATTACATGGAGCAGACCGGATTGAAAGGCACCGTGCGCTATTATGGTTGCCCTGCGGAAGAAGGCGGTGGAGGGAAAGCACATATGGCTAGAGCCGGTCTCTTCGATGATGTAGACGTTGCGTTTACATGGCATCCTTGGGATGAGAATCTCGCCTATAATGCTAGGATGCTAGCTACCAGCCAAGTTTATTTTAAATTCAAAGGGTTAAGTACCCATGCTTCGTTTAGCCCTCATTTAGGTCGAAGTGCTTTAGATGCAGTGGAATTAATGAATGTGGGAGCAAATTTTTTAAGGGAGCATATCATTCCAGATGCTCGATTACATTATGCGATAACAAACACCGGTGGCTCTGCACCCAATGTTGTTCAGGCGGAAGCTGAAGTTTTATATAAAATCCGAGCCCCTAAGATGCATCAAGTAAGTGAAATAAGTGAACGTATTTTTAATGTAGCCCGAGGAGCAGCCTTAATGACCGGAACACAAGTGGACATTCAATTTGATGGGGCTTCTGCGGATTTGGTCCCCAACATCACCTTGGGCTCTCTAATGCACAATCATTTCACACAAATTGGGGCTGAATCTTATACCCAAGAAGAGATTGATTTCTCTAAATCCATTCAGGCTACTTTTTCAGAAGAAGAAAAGAAAGCTATCCGTAATAAAAAAGGAAAGGAGCTTTCGGATAAAATTAATGAGTATTTGTTTGAACCGGACTTCATCGCAGCGTCCACGGATGTCGGGGATGTAAGCTGGATTGTGCCAACAGGACAAATATATGTAACAACATGTGCTTTTGGGACTCAGCCGCATAGTTGGCAATTAGTGGCCCAGGGGAAATCTTCCATTGCCCACAAAGGTATGTTGTTAGCAGGAAAAGTCATTGCAGCCTCAGCTATTGAAACTATGCAGAATCCTGAACTCATCGAAAAAGCGAAGGCTGAACATAAAAAGCAATTAGGCGGAGAAGTGTACCAATCGCTGATTCCGTTGGGAGTAAAGCCCTCTTCGATTAAACAAGTAAAATCCAGAGTAGCAACTATATAAAGTTTAAAAGACTTTGCTGCCAATCCAAGCTTCATACCCGGTTTAATACGGTGGGGAAATTAACCAATAATTAAGCCATAATGGCCAAAAGGTAACTCATTTACCTCTACATGAGAGGAAAGAGCTGCTTGATAAGGTAGTGGAAGATACTGATATGATTTGTAAGGTTCGGTGGATGTATGGGAATAGCCCAGCTTATTTTGATATATAAAACAATAAGGACTTGAAGGAATCGTTCAGAAGAATGTAAATTCACAATATCAAATTAGTAAACGATCTCATGATTGGAAAAGGTTATCAATTATCAATATACTGAAGCAGTCATACCCGGATTAAGAAAAGATGAATTTGGATTGCTGCTTGGGATTGAAGAAAATAACCGAATAAAGCCAGATGGCATTATGGAGTTTGTCACTCCTGCAGCAGGAAAGCTGTATCAAGATTTAATTGTTAATGAAAACAAGGAATTCATATACTTGGATCCCAAGATTAAATGTAGGGTGAAGTTCAGACATTATACAAAGAATGGTTTGCTCCGCTTATCAAGATTTAAATTATAAAAAACCTTTAAAATAAAGGAGAGCACATATTAGTCATTTATAATATGTGTTCTCCTTTTATTCAATTAAAGGGCCCGATTGTTGAAGAACATTGCTTATATTTTATTGAAGAAAAGGGACCAGTAGTTCAACCAGAAAGGCTTAAAATTTAAAAAAAGACAAGAATTGCATATTGATTTGTTCAACAATTGGGCCAGATTCTGGAATAACTGTGTAACCTATTTGTCTTAAAACAATCTTCATGATTCGGTCGTGTATTTCTTTATTAAAAAGGCGTCCTCTTTAAATAGGACAAAATAAAAAAATGTATAATTTAAAGTTATTGCATTTTTAGATATAATAAATGCTACATTCACATTTGGAGGAGAAAATATATGAATAAGGTAGATGAAACACGCAGTCTGATTATTCAAACTTCCTTGGCCTTATTTAATAAAAAAGGCTACAGTCAAACTTCTATACAAGATATTATGGAAGCAACAGGATTACCTAAAGGTGCAATATATAGACGATTTAAAAACAAGGACGAAATTGCTATTGCTTCATTCGAATTTGCCGGGAGTATAATCTGGAAGCATTTTTTTGAAGCAACGAAATCTAAAGTTACAGCGGCAGAGAAATTAATAGCAATGTGTCATGTCTATCAAGATGCTGTTAATAATCCACCTATTGATGGAGGATGCCCTCTACTTAATACTGCCATAGAAACTGATTTTGGTTTTCCAGAACTTCATGATAAAGCTACCGAAGCCTATAATCAAACTTTATTTTTCATACAATCTATCATTGATGAGGGAATTCGTTCAAAAGAATTTCGACAGGATGTAGATTCTTATTCTTTAGCATCCTTTTTGTTTTCGACTATAGAAGGCGCCGTTATGGCAAGTCGCTTGTCTTTAAATAATGAACATATGCTTCATAGCATTGAGCAAGTAAGAATACTTTTACAGCACTACTCAGAAAAGAACCAGGGGTAAGCTCTTAATTCCCTTTGGTTCTTTAGCTTATTTGTTCACTAAAATGTAATAATTAATTTATGGGAAAAAGTTATATAAGCATGTAAAATACTTGTAACGGACCGGACCGTCCGGTCTGATTTTGATTATAAGAATTGAGGTTCTATTTATGCATATTCAAATTGTATTGTTTGATGGATTTGATCTATTGGACGCAATTGCTCCTTATGAAGTGTTTATTGCTGCTACGATGTACTCAAACGAGAAGATAACAGTTGAACTTGTGACTGCGGAAGGTGAACGAATGGTGAAAAGTGGAGTAAATCAGTTACAGATTCCAGCGAGTGGAAAACTTGATTTGTCTCGTGAAGGAATCATTCTTATTCCAGGTGCTTCTGGTTCTGTTGACGATGATGGACCAGATTCAGTACCAATGAAATTAAAGCAAGCCACTGAAACAGAACTGAGTGGTCTGCTAAAAGAAGCACTTAAGAAACCTGATATCCTTCTTTCTACGGTTTGTGGCGGTTCCCTTATTTTAGCAATGGATGGTTTATTAGAAGGCCGCCATGCAGTAACACACCAAATGGGAATGGGCCTATTGAGTGCTACAGATGCTATTCCAGTTAATGCTCGTATCGTAGATGATGGTGATCTTGTCACTGGTGGTGGTGTAACTTCTGGACTTGATGTTGCTCTTTATTTAGTTGAACGAGAGTTAGGCCCGCGTATAGCACACGCTGTCGAACAATTATTTGAGTATGAACGAAGAGGTACAGTTTGGCGGGCAGTAGGAAATACACTTAAAGAAGGTCCACAAGATAAATTAAACAAAACAACAAGTGACCATTCCTTTATTCAAGCTGATAAGGAAGATAATTTCCTAGGGAGATGGGATATCACAATTTCCACTCCGATTGGAAAACTCTCCGTTTTATTAGATTTAAGTTCTAAAGATGGTCAAATGGAAGGAATTGCAAAACAAGGAGAAGAAATAGTATCTTTAGACAATCTTATGTTAAAAGGGGATAAATTATATTGGTCAATGAAAGTTACTAAACCAATGAGACTCAATTTAAAATTTATCGTTTCTATAGATAAGAAAAATATGTATGGCGAAGCAAAAGCTGGGTTGCTACCTTCATCCAAATTAGCTGGTCATCGTATTTCATAAAAGGGGGTGCAATTCATGTTTTCCTTTTTTTGTGTTAATTCATTTAATAAGTGTGTTATTCCTTCATTAAAGTTAGATAAGTATAAAATTGACAAAAGGGAAGAGTGATATGATACTCTTTCTTTTTCATTTTTTATTTCATCATTTCTCCATCACCTTTACTTCACAGTTTGTGTCAACTTTACAAGCCTTCTAGAACTAACGGGTGCATTAGTTCTAGAAATCGACTTTTAAGATTGGAATTTGTTTTAGCATATATTCCGGAATGGAAAAATGCCAAAAGTGCTCTAAAGAGGTCTAAGTCTAGCATTGCAATACTCTTATTAGTAACTGTTATATTAGTATCTAGTATAACTTTTATCATACTTTGAGAGATTAATTTAAAATGAAAAATTAATACAACCCTAGTCGACATAACACGTAATTAACGGAAGCTACCAAACGAACAAAACCCTAAATTTGGCCAAAATCGGTCATATTCAGGGTTTTTTTGTTGGAAAATATGGGTTAAAGAGTTCCAGTAATCTAAAATTACGATTAAAAAAAATCATACATACAAATTAAAGTAAAAAAGTACTCTTAATTAACTAACGGGGCAGGGTAGTTCCATAAGGAATACTGTTAAGTGAAATTAAAGTTGTTTAAATACGTCAGTCATGTTATTCCATTAAGGGCCAGATAGTTGAGGAAAACTCACGAAAACAAACAATTGGATATTTATGTGGATCTGAGGTTTAGAAGTTTTGTGCTTAAATTAACGAATATATTATTCAATAAAACTGATACGATTTTTATAAATGAAAAGGATAATTTTTCATCAAAGTTGAAATATATCCTTACATTATTTTTTTCATCCATTTAAATGACAAAAATAATTTCGTATGCCGATTAAAAGTAACACTTTAAAAACTAATGAAAGCAAGGTGTTTATATGTCAAAAGATAAAGGACGAGTTTCGGGAAAGGTTGCTTTAATAACTGGTGCGACCAGTGGTATTGGACAAGCAGCATCTCGAATGTTAATTAAAGAGGGTGCAAGAGTTGTTTTAACAGATGTGAATGAGGAAAACGGTTTCAAATTATCTGAAGAATTAGGTGAAGACGCCTACTTCATACGATTAGATGTTAGATTTGAATCCGAATGGAAAGATGTAATAGCGAAAATCATACATCAATTTAAAAGACTAGATATACTTATTAATAATGCTGGAATTACAGGTTTTCAAGAAAAGAGTGGAGGGCTTCAAGACCCGGAAAATGCCAGCATAGAAAGCTGGCATGCCATCCACGCCGTTAATTTGGACGGAACATTTTTAGGGTGTAAATATGGTATTCGTGCTATGAAGGAAACAGGAGGCTCAATTATAAACATTTCCTCCCATTCTGGAATGGTTGGCGTGGCACATGCGGCTGCCTATGCATCCAGTAAAGCTGCTGTCCGTAACCATACCAAAACGGTTGCTCTTTATTGTGCAGAAAAGAATTACAATATTCGATGTAACTCCATCCATCCAGGGGCGATTTTGACTCCAATATGGGAACCGGTTATTGGAGTAGGGGAAATTCGTGAGAAGAACATAAAGACTTTTACCAAAAATGTTCCATTAAAGCGATTTGGAACGGTTGAAGAAGTGGCTTATAGTATTGTTTACCTTGGTTCTGATGAATCTGCATACACTACGGGAATCGAATTGGTAATTGATGGAGGAATGTTGGCTGGGGCATTTAGTGCAGAATAAAACCAATCCTCGGAAACGTGTCTTGGGCAGAAAATATGCACAAGCGTTTCTTGATACTAAAGAATTTAATGGCTATATAACTTTATTACATGTAATTAAAGTTGCTGAACCATTATCCGTTCAGGAAAAGAATATATGTATTGTTGATGATGGTTACACGTGGCTTCAACAATTTCCTTAGAAAAAAAGCATTCAGTAACAGCGATGTTTGATAATAATGGAAATATAGTGCAATGGTATATTGATGTTTGCCTTGAAAATGGATTAGATAATGATATTCCTTATTTGGATGATTTATATTTAGATATTATCTTGTTACCTTCTGGAGAAGTAATTCAAAAAGATGCTGATGAGCTTGAAGAGGCTTTGATAAATGGAATTATTGATAAATCTCTTTATGATTCAGCTTGGGATGAAGTAAACATCCTTACTAAGTTAATAAATAATAGAAGCTTTGAATTGCTTGATTTATCCCATTCTCATAAGGAATTCTTAGTCAATGAATTAAAATGATTTTATTAAGCTAACAGGTACTATTTATCAGGAGTTGATCAGCAGATCTTTTTGTTATGGAACTAACGGGGCAGGATAGTTCTATAAGGAATACTGTTAAGTGACATTAAAGTCGTTTAAAAACGTCAGTCCTGTTATTCCATTAAAGGGCTGGATAGTGGAGATTGGAAAATTTTGATTCTACAAATAATTGGGGGATTGGAAGAAGGAAAGCTATGTATAATTAGTGATGTAAGTTTATGCTTTTTATGTAATAATTATTTTGTAGAAATGTAAAGTTATAATACATAGTGAAGGTGGGGATTATAATGGCAACGGGAACGCATACTGTAGTAGTTCCAGTAGATGTACAAGCAGTTTGGGATTATGTCAGTGATCTAGAAAAATGGGCAACGACAGTACCAGCCTATAAAGAACATGAAATCATAAATGACAAGCAATCTATTTGGACATTTGAAGGTAGTGTGAAAGGTATTAAAAAAACTATACAAGCGCAGGTAGATATTACCGAATGGAATGAACCTTCAAATATTAAGTTTGAACTAAAAGGTTTATCAGATAATTTTACAGGAAGCGGTCACTTTACTGCAGAAGATGTTAATGGTAAAACAATAATGACTTGTACGGTGGAAATCCATGCAGGCGGATTATCTGGTGCGGTGTTAACACCAATTATTAAATGGGCTGTTCCAAAAGTAGCATCTCGTTTAACAGAATCTATCGCACGTAAAATTGCAGTATTCTCATAGTTTTCAAAGTTTGGAAGCCAATTCATTTTGGAGATACTTTCTCTGAAGTATAGATGGTAACATTCAGAAGTGACCAATATAATGATATCGAGCTCTACTAGAAATTTTATAATTAGCGGAAAGGGGGCTGTCCAAAAAGGATGGCCTCTTTTCTTCAATATTCCAGAATCGCTTTTCTTAATGAACTAATGGGGGAGGTTAGTGAAATAAGATATACTTGTAAACATTAAGAACTCTTAAGGTTTTTGTCGAGTGTTTCTTCAGGTTTGTTTTTTATGATTTGATTATAAATCACAAACCTAGAGGAGTAAGTACATGAAAAAATTTGATTTTTCTTTTATATATCAATACATTGTCAATCCTAAAACTGTCGGAGCAATCCTACCTAGTTCAAGATACCTTAGCAATAAAATGATAAAAGAAATTAACTTTAAGGATGCAAAATACATTGTGGAATATGGCCCCAGGTACTGGAGTGTGTACAGAAAAGATCCTTGCACTAAGAAATCAAAGTACAATTGTTGGGGCAGGTTACTGAATGAAGGACTATCTTTATTTAAAACATAATGCGGGTAGATTAAACCGAAAGAATTGACGGGCTGTTATATGAAAAACTTTGTTTTGAGCATATTTCATATATACTTGTTCTTTCGATATAAAAATAAATATATTAAGTCAGTAAGGAGATATTGAAATATGAATGTTATACATATTAGCTTTGGAGATTCTGCATGTGGAAATTTAAAAAGTGCTTTTCATAAAAGTAAGGAACACCAAAACGAACAAATCATTTGTATTAACAAGGACTTTTCTATAGGTCCTATTTATAACTTAGAGTCAAATGAAGGAATGCAAGAAAGAAAACAATGGCTGAAAAAAGTGTTAACAAAAACAGGCCCAGCCTCAGAAAGAGATTATTTAGATTGGATTGAAACAACCCTTAAAAAAAATTCACAAATTGCAACAGAAGTTCCAACTGATAGTAAAGTGATTTTATGGCATGGTGGTAATGTATCTGATGAAATCGGTTTGAGATTTGTAGCATTTTTACTCCAAAATAAAAATATTCAATTTGAAGAAGTGAATGTTACAGAGTACAGTCGCCATATAGAATACAAGGTGCGTGATTTACAGAACCAAGATATTCCACACAGGATAAGAAGTTTAGGTGAAATGCCTCCAGAACTGATTCAAGATGCTCTTCAAATGAAAAAAAAAATGTCTCATCCAACAATTGAAATTTTGATAAATGATTGGGAAAAATGGTCTCAAACTAAAGATGTATTAAGAATATTATTAAATGGAAAAATAGTAGCTGTATCTGAAGATTATTATGATGCATCTATTTTAGAAAATACATCAAAGGAATATCAAAAAGCATCTCGAATTGTTGGGGAAGTAATGGGAGAAAGTGATCAATGTATAGGGGAAACTTATTTAGCTTTTCGAATATACCAATTGATTCAACAAGGAAAGTTATGTTACCAAGGTGATTTAGGTTTTTTAGGGAAATTTGAGATTCGATTACCTTAAATAACGTATAAATTCATATTTATTTGCTTATCTTCTCACTATTAAGTGAAAATAAATTTATATCTATATGATTAAAAAAACGCTATTCTTTTAAATTAAAAGAAGTAACAAGAAAGAGTGTATTCACTTCATATAAACTGTATTAATAAAGAAGTGACCTTGGAACGTATATGGGATTAAGATAAAGTAATGAGAATCTAAATAAAAAAAATAGTTTATAGAGGTAAAGGTACTTTACTTCAATAATTAGGTTGCTGTGGCAACCTTTTTCCAATGGAACTAAAGGGGCAGGATAGTTGAAGGGTGCTGTTTGACCTTTGTTCAACAATTGGGTCATTTTGTGGAATAACTCTTTATAAGGAAATTGAACATTTATGTAATAAGAATAAAAAGACCACCAATAAAAATATGAAGGTCCTTGAAAACAATGAGGTATACAATTTTCATTGTATATCGAGATTTACCACTTTTAAGAATAAATGAATATGTTAAAGGATGTCCAAAAATCATCTTCCCAATTATGTAGAATCGAACACAATAAAATATAATGAATGAGAAGGTTGTTCGAAATGAAAATATGGAACCATTAAGTATGACGGGAATGAATTATAATTATAGTACCGGGGAGTTTTAAAATGGATATTCAACATCTTAAATATTTTGTAGAAGTAGCCAAACAAAAGAATTTTACGAAGGCATCTGAGATCCTACATGTATCTCAGCCTTCCATTAGTAAGATGATAAAAAGTTTGGAAGTGGAGCTTCAAGTGACGTTGCTAGATCGTTCGGAGAGAAAAGTGGAGCTGACAGATGCGGGCAAGATTGTTTATGATCAAGCCTTGAAAATTTTGCAGATGATGGAAGATATCCATTCTTCTGTAAACGAAGTCGTTCATGTAAAAAAGGGAACCATTAAAATGGGATTAATGCCGACTTTGGGTGTAATGTTATTTCCGAACGTGCTGGCTGATTTTAAAAAGGGTTATCCGCAAATTGAAATGCAAATGGTCGAATTTAGCGGGAAACAATTAGAACGAAAAGTAGTACAAGGGGAAGTGGATGTGGGTATTACCGTATCACCAGTTGACTCTGAAGTGTTTGGAACCATCCCCTTATTCAAAGAAGAACTAGTTGTCATTGTTGACAGGGATCATTGGCTGTCGGAGAGAAAATCAGTACTTTTATCCGAATTAAAGGAGGAAGCCTTTATTCTTTTTACCGAAGAATATGTTCTACATGATGTGGTAATGAAGGCCTGTTTGCAATCGGGATTTGAACCTAATTTAGTCTACAAAAGTTCCTTATGGGATATCGTTGGAGAGATGGTAGCGGCACAATTTGGGATATCTGTTGTTCCTATGTCGGTAGCAAACCGATTTAAGGATCAGGTTTCTATTGTTTCTATTATTTCACCTCAGGTTGATTGGGAATTGGCATTGATTTATAAAAAGAATAAGTATCTTTCCTATGCAGTTCGGGAGTTCATTACTTATCTTCAGGAAGGAAAAACCTAACTATAACTTCACGGAATAGTTTTGATGTCTTTTATATATTTTACGAATCGTGAATCTCCAAGTAGAATGATTTATATTACATATTGTTCTATTTCGGAGGTGTTGCTCTTGAAAAAGGGCTTAACAATTTTATTGCAAATTGGGGTTATTATTGCATTTACTTGGATCGGTGACTATATTGTCTCTCTTCTTCATGTACCTATTCCAGGAAGTATTATCGGGATGATTTTATTATTCTTCGGTCTTCATTTAGGCTTGATTAAATTAAATTGGGTGCAAGCGGGGGCTACGCTTATTATTTCCGAGATGATGTTATTTTTCATACCGGCAGTCGTTGGATTTATGGAATATTCATGGATATTTGGCATCAAAGGCCTAATGATTTTTTCCATTGTTGTTAGTGGTACAGCACTTATGATGATAGTAACAGGTGTCATCTCCGATAGGATTTTAGAAAGAAAAGACGGTGAAGCAAGGAAATGGTTACCAAGATCTTTTATTTAATTATTACTGTCCTTTTTTATTTTTTGACGAAAAAGATTAATCGGAAAAAACCAGGATTGTTATTTTCACCAATCATTCTCACTCCTGTTATGCTCATTGTACTCCTTTTGATAATGGATATACCATACAAAGAATATGCATATGGCACTATTCCACTAAATAAATTGTTAGACGTTGTAACCGTTGCATTAGCCATTCCATTGTATCGAAACTGGTCGTTTCTGGCGAAAAATTGGCGCGTGATTGTATGTAGTCTTGCAGCCGGTTCCTTGATTGCTGTTGTTTCTGGCATTTTATGTACTTACCTGCTTGCAATGGGAAAGGATTATATGCTCAGTATTATTCCTCGCATTGTCACCATTCCAATTGCTGTCAGTTTGTCTGAATCCATTGGAGGGACTCCTGCCATAACTGTTCTTTTTAGTATGTTGACATGCTTTGTAGGTGTCTTCATAGGACCAGCTATAATAAAGCACTTTTCCATTAAGCATCCATTGTCTATCGGCATGATGTATGGTTTGGGTGCACAGGCACTTGGGACTGCAAAAGCGTTTAAAATCGGGGAAAAAGCGGGAACAACTTCCAGTGTATCCTTCATTCTGACTGCCATCTTTACAGTCATCTGGGCATTAATCCTAACACCTTTTATCAATACTTTGAACGTGTAGGAAAATTGGTGCCACCCCTTACATTAAAGGGGGCAATTCTTTAATAAGAATCTCTTTTCTTAAAGAACTAATGGTGCGTTAGCTGAAGATTGGAGCTGTCTTTAAGGCAGCTTTTTCTTTATGCAACTATCGGGGCAGGATAGTTCAATAAGTAACAACTCGTGGTTAATTAACTCATTTATATTGGAAAAAACTGGTAAGTTTTGTTACAATTACTTACTGAGAAGTTAATTAACATATTAAGGTAAACAGCAGGAAGAGGTAATAAAATGACAAATTTCATGTACATATTTTGCTTAATAGTATGGGGTCTTAATTTTATTGCGGTAAAAATTCAAGGAACACCAGTCAGTTTGGAATTATCATTAACATATCGTTTAGTTATGACTGCTTTTTTATTTTTAGTTCTTGTTTGGTTCCTTAAACCAAAGGGGAGACCACAAAGTAAAGATATTCCGTTTATAATAGTGTTTGGTGTATGTAACTTTGCATTAAGTTATCTGTGCCTTTATTACGCCACTATTTTGAGCTCTGCTGCAATTGTAACATTGATCTTTTCGTTAAAAGTGATACTGACTCCGATTGCTCTCCGTGTTTTTTTAAAAGAGAAATTACATTCTCGCGTTTTATTTGGGGGAATACTAGGGGTGTTTGGCGTATGTGTCATCATCTATCCGACCTTAAATAATTTTCAAGGGCTCACTGATTTAAAAGGGATTATGATTGCTTTGTTAGGCACTATTCTTACAGCTATTGGTGATGCCAGTTCTGCAAGAAATGCTAAACTTAAGGTTGACCCTATCTATGCAAATGCTATTGGTTTTACAGTAGGCAGTGTTTTAATGGGGGCAATTGTACTGTTCCAAGGACAAAAAATTATACTTCCAACAACAGTTACATATTTAGCTGCTTTGCTATATTTAACTTTGATTGCTTCTTTTATGGCTTGGCTATTTTATTTAAAACTTGTAGAAAAAATTGGAGGAGCAAAAAGTGGGTATATGGTGGCGCTATTCCCAGCAATTGGAGGGATTGCTTCTGTTTTAATTGGTGAATCAACACCATCAATTTATTTGATAGTAGGTTGCCTATCTAGTTGTATTGGAGCTGCAATTGCTTTAGGGATTGGAATTCGAGGTCAGAATCCTAAGGTACCTGTAAATGTTAATTAAGAATGGACTTCTTTAATAAAACTTTTTAAGGCAACCTTTTTCTAATGGAACTAACGGGTGCGTTAGTTCTTTAAGACAAATAAAAAATCTATTTCTTAATGTACAGGAAATCGATTTTTTATTTTAATGGGATTTCGAAATCTCCAATAGTCAATGTGTTCCCATCTTTTATTTTGTGATTTTTACGATATAATTCCAAAATAATATCGCCAGCTTGATCTGTGCTGTCTTTATATTCGGATTGAGGTTTATAAGTAAAAGGGAAGACTTTTTTATATACTTGAACTGAATTTCCTCTGTATTTTTCTCCAATGATTTTGTAAGTATGATAGCTTACTGCGTAATCATCCTTTAAATTTCGATCTTCTATTATATGATACTCTTGGGTAATGTAAAATAGAAATGACAAGGACAATAAATATGACAAGACTTATAATTAGTGGAATTTTTGCATTTCTGAAATATAAGAATGAAGCTATCCAATAAATAGTTAAAAAGAAGAAATCAGGGATCAGTGTTCCCATAATAAACTCTTTTCCATCAGGAGAGATAAAAGCAAATTCTAAAGAAAGTAGAACCAACATTACAAGCCGTAAAGTTAAATAAACTACAGATAAAGAAATAAAAAACAAGTAAACGTTATTTTTAATTACTTTTTTTTTAGTTTCAAAATAAGTCACCTCTACTCAACAATAACAGAATTTCCAAAAATTAATTATTGATCAATTCACTGAAAAAAGGGAAATTTCTTTTGTTGAAGCTAATAATCGGATTTTATCTGAAGCTCTTCAATTTTTAATTGATTATCTTATGGGCCATTTAATGGAGTACAGGGCAGGAATATTATGTGGGGAAGTCGAAGTTGTTTTATCGAATAGCAACTACGGTATCGAATTTTTGAAACTATTTGAACATGATGGCATTCACAAAATAAGGCTCGTGAATATTCCATAGTAAAGGGTATACGAAGTGTTTTTCGTTAACAAGATGTTATATGACATACCCGTAAACCCAATTTCACATTTTCCTATACTTTGACTTTTCTGTTATCATGAACTGTGACAAGGTGTTTTTTTGGAATTTGCAACTTTTTAATGGAATAATTATGAAGATGATCAAATAATAAATTTTACATATAAGGAGATAAAACTATGGCAAAAAACAAATTACTAAGAATGGACAATGTCGGCATCGTTGTAGAATCCCTTGATGACGCAATCTCTTTCTTCGAGGAGATTGGCTTGAACCTCGAAGGGCGAACCACTGTAGAAGGTGAATGGGCTGGTCGCGTAACCGGATTGGGTTCTCAGTGCGTAGAGATTGCTATGATGGTTACCCCAGATGGCCACAGCCGACTTGAACTTTCGCGATTTCTCACCCCACCTACTATATCAGATCACCGGACTGCTCCTGTAAACGCCCTCGGTTATCTACGCGTCATGTTCACAGTTGAAGACATTGACGAAATGGTATCCAGACTCACTAAGCATGGTGCTCAGCTCGTTGGCGAAGTGGTTCAGTACGAGGACTCGTATCGGCTCTGCTACATTCGTGGAACCGAAGGACTTCTAATCGGTTTGGCGGAACAACTCGGTAACAAATAAGTAAGTGACGTTTTTTAAAAAGCCTTTACTGAAATATACATTACTGAAGTAAAAATTGAATCAGAAAAGCAGTGTGAAAGTAACTCGAAGAAGTCGGTTACGTCATATAACGCAGCATTCACGCTGCGGGACTCTCCGAGCTCCTTGGTCGCCAGGAGAAGAAGCAGGAAAGCAGATTCAGGCTCGCAGGGTTCGTGAATGCGAAAACGTTATATGCCAATCCGTCTCGATTTGAAGAAAATTTTTATTCAATACAAAGGCGCTTTTCTGGAGTAACGAAAAGCCTAATTTCTCAATTTAATGCTGAGAAATTGGGCTTTTTAATATTGCAATTTCCTTAACGTTGTAAATCCGCATTTTCCTGATGCTACCCCAAAAAGAAGAATATTGGATAAGCCAAAATCCAGGTGCATTTTATCTTACGCGAGTCAGAGGTTCCTATACTCAAGAGTTTAAAACTTCTGAGGCTCTTTTTAAGGATGGAACAATTGAAGGAAGACTTCTTTCGGAAAGTTCAATAACAGGGGGTGCTGTGGCAGCCTTTTTCTTATGGCACTAACGGGGCAGTTTAGTTGAATTGAATAAATATATCCTTCATAGTTAATGGCTCATTTCGTGTGTAACTCTACTCTTGTTTTTTATTTTATGACTAACGGGCGTATTATTTACAGAGAAGAAAGCGATTCTTTTTTAATCTGAGCAATAAAGCGATAATTACATGAGAAATATGTCTCCCGCTATTTCGATTTTGACCGAAAAAAGCGATTTGGAAAAATTCCAAATCGACTTTTTTAATAGTATTACTTTTTGGGTTTTTTATTTAAAATAAAGCGTAGTTCATTGATATCATCATCAGATAGGGTGTCTTCCTGAATGAATTGGACAAGCATGGATTTCATGGTCCCTCCATAGATACGGTTGATAAATGATTCAGTCTCGGCACGCTGGCACTCTTCCTGTGTATAGAGCGGGTAAAAGGTGTATACTCTTAGATTTTTATTGACACCTACTACATCTTTTTGAACCAATCGATCGAGAAGAGTACGTATGGTTTTCGGCTTCCAATCGGTACTTTCCTGTAAGGAAAATATGATGTCATTCGCTGTTTTAGGGGCTTTATCCCAAAGCACGTTCATGATTTCCCATTCTGATTCTGATATACTAGGAATGTTTTTCTCCATATTTCTCCGCTCCATTTTCATTATAGATTCCTAAATCTTTTAAAATTGATAAAGTAATTTCTCCCGCCTTGCTTCCAGATGAATCACCTTCATTTTGTATATTAGTAGAAAAGAAATAAGTATTGTTCTTCGTCTCTACATACCCGATAAACCAACCATTGATGTTTTTTCCATTCACTGCTCCTGTACCTGTTTTTCCTGATAGGCGAGATTCTTCATTCTTTTCTAAGAGTAGTGCTTCCTTCACAGCTTGGATATGCATTTCCTTATATCCAAATTGATTGTTATAAAAGGCTTGCAGCAGTTGGACTTGCTCGACTGGTGAAATTTTTAATGAAGATTCGTTCCAGAATTCACCAAATACCTCAGATACATCGGAATTTCCATAGTTTATCTCTTGTAGATTGGATTGTATTGTTTCAAATCCTGTTCTACGATCTAATTCTTGGAAATACCAGTTTACAGATTTTTGTAAAGCAGATGAGACATCCTGATCCATATTCCAAGCGTCATAGGGTTGCTCCGTACCATCCCATGAAAGTTTGGATTCTTCAGGTGATATTACATTTGATTCTAGAGCAAATAAGGCACTATAGATTTTGTATGTGGAATCAGGTGATACCCGCAACGTACTTTTCTCTTCATTATAAATGCGAAATTGCTGTGCGTTATGATCATATAAAACAAAGCTTCCTTCATACCCTTTAAAGAATTGATGTAAATCTTCATAAACTACTCCGTCATTATTAAAATAGTATCGGTCGTTTTCCGTCGCAAATGCGGAAACGAAAGGTAATTGGATTGTCAAAATGATACTGGCCAACACATAAATAAAGACGCTTTTTCTTATTGATTTTTTTGCGGAATGCTTATAGGCAGAAATTTGTTCAATTCGTTTTTTGATTTGAAGCTTCGAACCGTTTAATTGTGTCACTAACTGTAGATTACTTGACCGTTTTGAAAGATCCAAAAAATTAATGATAGTATTTCCATATTCACTAAAAGAATTATCATCTAGTAACTGTAAAACAGATGTATCACATGCGATTTCCCGATCCAATCTCATTTCTCTAAAAGCAAGCCAAACAAGGGGATTAAACCAATAAATGATTTGATAGAACAATATCACGTAATTTGTCAGCAAATCCTTGTTTTTATAGTGATTCAGTTCATGAAGAAAGATATACTCGTAATTTTTCAAACTAAGCCAGTTTTCATGCTGAGAAGGTAAGACGATATATGTTTTAAAAAGTCCGAATATCATTGGAGATTGGACTCTTTTCGAAATAACAATCTCTATTGATTTTTTAATCTGTAGTCTTTTCTTGCATTCTTCGAAAAGCACGAGAACTTCTTGATTGGAAAACGCAGAAGAATAATTCTTTATCCTTCTAAGTGTGAGCCATCCACGAACCATAGTAAAGGTAAATAAAAGCATCCCTGACATCCATAAACCCATCACTCCCATATTAAGTAAGGACAGGTCCGGCCGATTGACCGATACAGAAAAGTCTTGTATGAGGTGTAGGCCCTGTAGCATATCAGTTCCAGTTTTTTCCGCATTAGAGCTGGGGACATTAGTCTGGTATGTTTCCCCACCGCTAAGGAGAGAACTAAAATTATATAAATCAGTAGGTATGAATGGAAGTGCTAAAGCCATAAAAAGAAACATCCACAAATGATAGTACCATTTTGCTGTTAATTGTCTTCCAAACCATTTTCGTATAAGTAGGATAACAGTAACGGAAAATGAAGACACCAATAGACCTATTATAAAGTGAGTTAAAAACATGTCCTTCAATACCAACTCTCTTGACTTTTAAATTTTAAAAAACAGGTATATAGCAAATTTATAGTGGCTTGATGGTAAAAAAATAAAGAATTGACTTCATTTGATTACATATGTAATACTATACTACAGATGTAATCAGACTACAAATGTAATCCGTTAAAACTCCTTGCATGAGGTTGTTTTTTCAATTCGTACATAAGAGTCTAATCAAATAATTAGGAGGTTTACATCATGAACAAAAGATGGTTTTATCAAATACTAGCACCAATAGGCTTGGTGCTTATGGTTGCAGGCTGCACAGATGAGAAAAAACAGGTTGTACAACAATCAGAAACAGAACATACTGGAGGAACTAACCAAACGTCAGAAAATATTACAACAAAAGAAACCACAATGGATAAATTTGAACAACTTGAGAAGGAATATGATGCAAGGCTTGGGGTCTATGCCATTGATACAGGAACAAAAGAAACCGTGGAATTTCATGAGAACGAACGATTTGCGTATACATCTACTCATAAGGCTCTAGCTGTAGGTGCACTTTTACAACAGAAATCAATAGAAGACCTTAATCAAAGAATTACCTATACAAGTGAGGATCTTGTTAATTATAATCCGATTACAGAAAAGCATGTTGATACGGGGATGACTCTTAAGGAGCTTTCTGATGCTTCTCTTCGATACAGTGACAATACTGCTGGAAACCTTATCCTTAAACAACTGGGTGGACCGACTGGATTTAAAAAAGAACTGGAGGGAATTGGAGATAATGTTACCAGCCCTGAGCGATTTGAGCCAGATTTAAATGAAGTTAATCCTGGTGAAACTCATGATACGAGTACACCAAGTGCACTTGCTACTAGTCTTCAGGCTTTTACATTGGGAGATACACTTCCAACTGAGAAACGTGAACTTTTAATAGATTGGATGAAGAGAAATACTACTGGAGATGCGTTAATTCGTGCTGGAGTGCCGAAAGGTTGGGCAGTGGCTGATAAGACTGGAGCAGGATCATATGGTACGCGAAATGATATTGCGATCATATGGCCATCAAAAGGAGATCCTATTGTTCTTGCTGTACTTTCAAGTCGTGATAAAAAAGATGCTGATTATAACGACGAGCTTATTGCTAAGGCAACAGAAGAAGTAATTAAGGCCCTTAAAGTTAAAAATAAATAGAAAATGATTGTACTAAAAAAGGTTACGTTAAGTAGCCTTTTTTAGTAGATTAATTCCTATAATGATTGTTATGGTGACCCTTCTTCAACTCCCATTAATGAACGAAAGTCTTTCATTATCTGTATTGATATGAATTCCAGCAAGGTTGGCAAACAGGGCAGTTCCTGACTTCAACATTCAATTTTTTATGGACAGCTAACGATGAGTGACTTTTTAAGATGAAGGTCGCTTTTTTTATTCCTTAAAAAAAATTGTGAAATAATGTAGTTAAACTATAGGGTGCGTTAGTTCTTTAAAGAGCTGTGACGATCAGCAGCATTCTATATTGAATGCTTTTTATCTTTATCATAATTTGGTGATGTACTAGAGTGTGTTAATATGCGGTCTAATACTTTTTCAGTAAATGGCATAAAGTAATTAAGTATTAGCCCCCCTAAACAAACGGTTAATAAAGTTCCAACGCCAATTGGTCCATTTGAAATCATTGCCATTATCAAGAATACGAGGTAAATGAATGTTCTCGAAAAAAATATATTTGTTCTAGTTAATTCTTGTATGATTAATGTTAATCGGTCAACTGGAATCGGTGCAAAATTTGTGTGTAAATATGTTGCAGTTCCTAATCCTATAACAACTAAGCCGATTCCAAAACAAACAACTTTGCTGTACCATAGTTCAGGTGTTATCAAATTGTGCAATAAAAAAAGCCACATATCAATACCAATACCCGTTATAAAAGCTGTTAACAACCCCGAAACTTCTGGTCTTTGTCTTTTTAAAAATGAATTACAACATATCAATATTAAAGCTATTATTATTTCCCAGCTTCCCACAGTAAGCCCCACATTTATGGACAGTCCTACCAAAAGTGCATCAAAAGGTGAAGTTCCAAGGTCTGATTGTATAGTGAAAGAAATACCAAGAGTTAATATTAAAATTCCTAATACATAAAAAACATATTTCACTGTACTCGACCCCTTCATCATTTTTTTTATTGCAAACGCAACAAAGTTAAGTTGAATTTAATATATGTCTATTTTATTGCATTTGCAACAAAAAGTGTACTAAGGAGTTAATTATGAAGGAAATTCTTCGTGAAATTGGAATGATAGCAAGGGCATTAGATTCTATAAGCAATATAGAATTTAAAGAATATGACCTTACAAAAGGGCAGTATTTGTATCTTGTGCGAATATGTGAAAATCCAGGAATCATTCAGGAAAAGCTATCTGAGATGATTAAAGTTGATCGATCAACAGCAGCTCGTGCTATTAAAAAACTTGAAATGAATGGATTTATTGAAAAGAAAGAGGTTTTATATAACAAAAAAATTAGAAAACTCTCTCCCACACAAAAAGGGCAAAATGTCTATCCTTTTATAAAGAGAGAAAATGATTGGTCCAATACTGTTGCATTAGAGGGATTTTCTGAAAGAGATCAAGACTCCATTTCTATTCTTCTAGAAAGAGTACGGAAAAATATAGAAAAAGAATGGGAATTTGTTAAAAAAGGGAACAAGAGAACTTATTGATATACAAAGGGGCGACATATTTCAATGACTATAAATATAAAAAAATGTACTCTCGAAGATTCACGCAAACTTCAAGAAATTAGTTATGAAACATTTAATGAGACATTTAAGCATCAGAATTCACCCGAAAATATGAATACATATTTGGAAAAGGCATTTAATTTAAAACAATTAGAAGAAGAATTATCCAATATTTCTTCGCAATTCTTTTTTGTTTATGTTGATAATGAGGTCGCTGGATATTTAAAGGTCAATACCAATGATGCTCAGTCTGAAGAAATGGGTGCTGAATCACTTGAAATCGAGAGGATTTATATAAAGAAAAAATTTCAAAAACATGGGCTTGGTAGATATCTTCTAAAAAAAGCTATGGAAATTGCGATGGAACGTAATAATAAGAAAATCTGGCTAGGTGTATGGGAAAAAAATGAAAATGCTATTGCTTTTTATAAGAAACTGGGGTTTGTTCAAACTGGAGCCCACTCTTTTTATATGGGTGATGAAGAACAAGTGGACTTTATAATGGCCAAAACACTCATATAACTTTTTTGGAAAGGAGGATTATTATGTATATTCCAAAATATTAAGGTCACAAAGATGAAATTTGAGATTTTGTTCAAAAAAATTCTTTTGGCACAATTGTCACAACAAAACAAGGGAAACCCATTGCTACTCATTTGCCTTTGGGGCTAAGTAAAAAAGATCATGATTATTATATTACTGGGCATTTGGCTTATGGATATCCTCAGTGGAGAACATTTGAAACCTGTGAAGATGTGCTTGTAATGTTTCAGGGATCGAACTCATACATTTCTTCTTCTTGGTATGGGCATGAAGAAGTTCCAACATGGAATTATCAAGCCGTCCATGTATATGGTAAAGCAAGCATTTTAGAGAAAGATGAATTAATTGAAGAATTAACTATAATGCTGGAAAAATATGAAGGGAATCGTGAAAATCCTATTTTATAGGATAAATTTTCTCCTCAACTCTTAGAGAGTGAATGGAAGGGTTAGTTGGATTTAAAATTAAGGTGGGAGAAATTCAGGCTGCTTATAAATTAAGTCAGAACCGAAATAAAACGGATTATATTAACATCATTGATAAATTACAAAATGAAGGAAATCCAAATTCGGAACAAATGGCAGAATTGATGGAAAAGAGATTAAATAATCACCTATAAGCCCACTTTTATTCAGTCCTTAGATGCAGAATTAAAGAAGCGAACGGAGCTGTCATATTGGCAGCTTCTCTTCAGATTGTGAAGTATTGTACTTAAACTAACAGGTGCGTTAGCTGAAGATCGGAGCTGTCTCTAAGGCAGCTTTTTCTTATGGAACTAACGGGGCAGGATAGTTGCATAAGAAATTAAAGAAAACAGAGTATTATTACTTTTATAAATAACCAAAAAAACGTTTATTATAGGAATGTTGTTTGAAATTTGAAAAATTAAAGGTGGCAAGACAATTTGAAAAAATGGGAAAATGTAGCGTTTGGTAGTTCAATTTTTATTGTACTAACTTTCCTTCCTCCGTATCTTGATAAAATTGGTATTTCTCTTTGGCTTAAATCAGTATGTATATTTACTGTACTTTTTGGTGTTCTTTTTATTGTATCTAAAATCAAATTCCTTCAGAAATCGGTAACAAGAAGAGTAGGCTGGTCGACTTTGATTACAGTATTTATTTTCTTAACTGTTTTGGCTAATTTAATCGACTAACAGGTGCTGTACTTCAATGCCAGGAGCTGATCAGTAGCTCTTTTCTTATGGAACTAAAGGGGCTGATTTGTTGAAGAGTAATATATACTAAGATAATGGTAGGATGAAAAAGTAGGGAGTTCGATGAATTGGAGGAAATGATAGGTGGTTTATTTGTTTTTGTAACGGGAGTAATTTTCCTGTATTTTGGTTTGTTTCAGTACAAGTGGTTGGATAAGAGTATAAAAGAGATTGAAGAAGGAAAAATCGATTTTTTTCCATTCATAAGTAGTTATTGGTTCTGACGGATATTGTTCATCGGAATTGGTGTATTACTCATTTTAACAACTGGAAATTCATTCATTAGGATGTCATTCATTAACTAGGTGCTAATAAGTAGGTGGTGCGGTAAGCCTTTTCTAAATACACTAACGGGTGCGTTAGCTGAAAATCGGAGCTGTCTTTAAGGCAGCTCTTTTCTTATAGAACTAAAGGGACAGGATAGCTGAAGAAGGTTTTGAAGAAAAATCAAGAAGTTTTATGTAAAGAATGTGAAGGGATGGTACGTATTAAATGAATGATGTAATCGATTTGATTGACACAAGAAAACCTGGAGTTACGGATTTAGATATAAAATCAGCAGAAGAACAATTAGGAGTTGTTTTTCCCAAACAATACAAAGAACTTTTTAAACTATCTAACAATGCTCAGATTGATGAATGGACTCTGTTTCCTATTAAAGACTCCAAAAACTTAAAGAGAACCTGGGATGATATTGTAAGACAAAATCAAAATGTGAGAGATGAAGGCATGGCAGATGATCTAATATCTATTGGTGAAGATGGTACAGGGGACAAATTATGTTTTCGGATTGTTGATACGGTAATGGAGGATAAAATTTATATTTGGTATCATGAAACCGAAAAATTAGAAGAATTAGCTTCTAACTTAAAAGAATTTATTATATCGAATTCTGAATTTGAAGATGAGATTGATGAGGATGAATAATTAATAAACTTATCTTGTTGAACTAACGGGTGTGTTAGCTGAAGAACGAATTAAATAAAGGACCACACATATTAGACATATCTAAAAAATGTGTGGTCCTTTTAATTTCAACTGTCTCACTTATCTAACCTAAATATAACGAGTGGATGCCTTTTATTTTTTATTTACCTGATCAATTAAAGAAATAAGAGATATGCTTAGTAAAATTAAACCTATAAAGGTGCCATAGGAATTAGGAGTTTCATCGAAAAACATAGGTAATACTACAAAGTTTACTATAAATATTATTATAGCAAAAATAACTAATAATCTATTTGACATTTAAAACACCGCCTATCATTTATTTCTTAACGGAACGATAACAGTCGGTGGAACAGAAGTTACAAACGATATACCATATTTCCCATTAGCCGATACTGTTTTTACAATTAGTCCTCTGTGTAAATTATGTAAATATAGTATAATTATGTCACTTGAACTATAAAAATACAAATTATATTTAGTGTTCTTTTAATGAATTGAAAGGAAAATATTTATATGAATTAATTTTACAATTGAAGACAACGGTTTTTTTAATAAGTTCTTAATCAACTAACGAGTGCGTTAGCTGAAGGTCGGAGCTGTCTTTAAGGCAGCTTTTTCTTATGGAACTACCGGGGCAGGATAGTTCAACAAGCATAGTGTACTCGTACTGTGTGTTAGAAAATTATGGTATACTTTTGTCAATCTGTAAAGGTGGGAACTATTATGACTATTATGACTATTAATGGCGGCGATGCAATGTATTCAATATTTTTCCTTATTTGTATATTTGGGATATTTTCTGGAGTGTTTTTTCTAATACGGTCACTCGTTACTAAGCAGCCCAGGAAGTCAGACCGTATCGAACAAAAACTTGATAGAATAATTGTGTTACTTGAAAAGGATAAAAAAGAGTAATCTTTTAGTCCTTTTTATTTTTACCTCGCAGTTTGGGTCAACTCTACAATAAGTCATTATAGAACAGATGCGTAAGCTGAAGATCGGAGCTGTCTTTAAGGTAGCTTCTTCTTTATGCAACTAACGGGGCAGGATAGTAAAAATTATTGTTTTTATAAGCTATAGCAAATTCCATTAGAAAGGGAGTGTGAAAAATTGAAATCAAAATCATATTTATTAACATTGATTTCTCTTATGTTGGCTTTGGTTACATCTAACTTAGATATTCATACTGATATTAAATCTGTTATTTATGGATTATCGGCGTTAGGTTTAATTTTAGGAGGATACTTGAGTATAAAAAAACCAAAAGAAAATAAAGAAGTTTAGAGAGTGTATTATTCAACTAACGGGTGCGTTAGTTGAGATCAGAGGGCTGCCATTGGGTGGCCTTTTTTCTTAATGAACTACCGGGGCAGTTTAGTTTAATAAGAGAGAAGCCTATTTTATGTCGCTTTTGATCATCTTAATACCTGATAGTTCTACAGATAGATAAATATGATAAAGTTAAAAAGGATGTAAAAGAGACAGAATTTTGGACAAGGAGATATAAAGTGAAGAAATTAAAAAAACGAGTTTCTCTAGGGTTAGGTGTGCTGATGGCCACGTATATACTTTTTTTAGTCTATGATTACTTAGACAATCAGAAAAAGGTAGAACAGAGCCGAGCATTCATGAAAGAAAGCAATAAGGTAATTAATGAATATGATATTCTATCGCTCGGAGTCAATCCAAATAACAAAACGATTAAAGTCCATGTGCCGATAGAGGAAGAACAACGGAATGAACTGGCCTATTCTTTGGCTCAAATCGCCCAAAAGCATGGCATGAAGGATTATGAAGTCATAGTTAGAGCTATAAGAGATGGGTACCCAATTTCCAATTGAAAGCCTTGTGAAGGATTGTACTTAAACTAACGGGTGCGTTAGTTGATTAAGGCACACAAAAATAATCAATTATACTCAAATCACTCTTTCTTATTTTATTACACATAGAATAATGAACAAAGTTTTGTTACGAGAAAGGCAATAAAAAACGTCCTTTTCAAAACGAACAGTGGTGTGTTCAGAAAAGGACGAGTTTTGGAACAAATAATAACTTATTTATAATATCGTGCTTAATCGATAAAAATCAAATAAACGCCAATCCCTTATAGATATGGGATTGGCGTTTTGGCGTACTTCTTAAAGTTACAAATATGTTAAGCTCATTTTATAAACAACATTTTAAGAAATGTTTTTCAATTCCTCTGTTAATCGTAGGAATTCTTCTTTGTTTTGATCCTGTAATGACTGGTCAATCTCTTTTCGGATTTGCTCTTTTCGGAAATTAAGAAGGGATTTGTTTAACACCATTTCAGCAAATTCAGAATCCATGACGTTTAATTCAGGTTGTGGTGGTGTATTAGCCAAATTCTTTTCCATAGGAAATCAACTCCTTGACCTTTTTTCTATTATATCAACAATTTTCAGATTATTCAAATATTTATCTCGGTAGTTCCAATGAAATAATGATCGTGTAAATACATTTAATTATCACCAAACAGAAAAATACTAGTTTTAGAACAAATAATAACTTATTTATGAAATGTTTGCTTTTTTACTTTTGTTCAGCAATCGGGCCAGATTGTGGAAGATCATTTTAAAAGAAAATTCGATATTTGTTGGTGAGATTAGGATTGTACTTAAGCTAAAGGACAGAATAGTTGAAGAAGGAAATCAAGTTTATGTATATTTTGTCCATCAACTTTTCAGTAGCAAGATAAGCGAATAAAAAAGCAGTGCCACCACTATAAGAGTGTTGGTACTGCTATATGGAGTGACAAGTTTTTTATTAATTAGAACGTACTTGCTACTTTAACAGCTTTTTCAAGCCCTGCAGCAATAATTTCTTCTGCTTTATCTGGGAATTGATTGTGACCTTCAATCACTACCTTCTCTATATTTTTTACACCGAAGAAGCTCATCATACTTGCTACATATTTAACAGCCATTTCTACTTCAGCTTTTGGTCCTTCAGAATATACACCGCCACTTGCGTTTAATAATACAATTTTCTTATCTCCAATCAGACCTACTGGACCTTCTGGCGTATATTTAAATGTTTTGCCTGCGCGGTTTAAATAATCAATATATGTGTGTAGTACAGCCGGAATTGTTAAGTTCCATAATGGGAATCCAAACACAACTTTATCAGCCGCAAGGAATTGTTCTAAATATTTATCAGCAACAGTTACTGCTTTTGCTTCTTCTACTGTTAAATCAAGTCCTCTGCTAGCCTTAAATGTACCGTTAATCATATCTACTCCCAAATATGGCAATTCTTCTTTGTATAAATCAAGTTCTACCACTGTATCATTTGGATGTGATTCTTTATAGCTTGCTAAAAAAGCCTCATATAATTTCACACTCACCGCTTGGTTTGCGGGGCGATTGTTTGCTTTTACAAATAAAACTGTTGTCATTCTCTTTTCCTCCTGTTACTCGCTCTTATGTTGTTATATATTTATTCACTAAAAAGGGAATCCTATTGTCTTTACAATATCTTTTTAAAACTATATTCCATGTCTCCACCTAGAGCTTCAGCCGTATCACCAGTTTCTCTGAAGTCATGTGTATGAATCTTTTCAAACGGCCCAAAGTTTACTTGTTTATAAAATTCATAACAAGGGAATCCGTCATGGGTACCTTGAATATCGATAGTACCATCTTTTTTGACATGTACAGTTAATAGATAATCAACGGGAGGTGCATATACATTTAATGGGTTGCTAGCACTAGCACTCATTTGAAATTTGACGTCATCTGACCTCCATACAACATCAGTGCACAAAATACCTTCCGTACTAGCTTTTCCTGTTTTTTTATTAACGGAACCATCGGGAGTTGTGATTCTTTCTGTTGTAATGCCAGTATTCTCATATGTGAAGATTTCTTTTTTATAAAAATCTACAACTACTTCTTGTTCTATTCTGGAACGCATAGCGTTTACAGCATATGGAGTAAATTCACGTGAGTCACCTTCGAATTGAATCACGTTTCCTGTTTGAGTATCCTTCTTAGGTTCAGTCCAAGACATTGGAATAAATACACTTGCTCTAACTTTAACAATGTTAGTCATAAGAACCACCTCTGTAATTCTAATTTTATTTTGGGTAATTCATAACTTTGAGCCATTCAGCATTTCGTATAAATTATAGCTTTTTTAATATTTGCTGCTTGTAAACTTCTACTTCGTATTTATATCTAGATTGTCGTTTTAAAACTGTATTCCATTTCCCCAGTTAGCGCTGCTGGAGTGTCACCAGTTTTTCTGAAATCATGTGTATATATTAATTCAAATGGACCAAAATCTGTTTGTTTATAAAATTCATAGCAGGGGAACCCATCATGGGAACCTTCAATATACGCCACACCATTTTTGTTAACATGTATAGTTAATAAATAATCAGCCGCAGGTGCTGCTGCATTTAAAGGATTGCTTGCACTTGCCCTCATTTCAAAAGAAACTTCATCAGTACCCCACACAACATTAGTACATACAATATTTTCTGTACTTGTTTTTCCTTTTTTATAATCAACAGAACCATCTGGATTTGTAACTTTTACAGTTACGATACAAGCATTTGTATATGTGAAAATTTCTTTTTTATAAAAATCAATAATCACTTCTTGCTCTAATCTTGACCGCATAGTGTTTACAGCGTTTGGTGTAAATTCACGTGCATCACCAGTGTATTCAAATATCTTTTCTGTTGCAGGATCTTTAATAGGTTCCAACCAAGCATACGGTGCAAATACACTTCCTCTAATTTTAACGATGTTAGCCATGAAGAACCCTCCATATAATGTATTAATTTTGTTTCGGTGAATCCAATTTCTTTTATAATTGAATTGTGGTCAACTTGATTGACTACATTGCGTATAGTACAATGGATTTTAAATAAAGTCAACCTAATTGACTTTATTTAAGGAGGTTTTATGTATGAATCATGAAGTATTTAGTGAATTGGATCTTACATCACTTTTATCATTATCCTTTAGTACATCAATTAATGAATTACATGACAGATTGAGTGAATTGGGATTTGGAGATATTAGACCTGCACATGGTTTTATGTTTAAATGCATCACTCCCAATGGAGCAACAGGGATAGAACTAGCCGAATATTTAGGAATTACAAAGCAAGCTGTGAGTAAAATGGTGGATTATCTTGAGAAAAGTGGCTATGTAATGCGCAAAGCTCATCCCACTGATAAGAGAGGGAAAATTATTGTTTTGACCGAACGAGGTTGGTTAGTAGTGAAAGCAAAAGAGAAGATACTAACTGAGATTGAGCAACGTTGGATTGAAAAAATAGGTGCTGAACGCCTGCAAATGCTCAAAGAAGATTTAACAAAATTAGTTTATGAAGAAAATGAAGATAAACTATCATCGAGTTTAAGACCTGTCTGGTAATTATAGAGTTTATAAAGGGAACTTTTAATCGTGCTTAAATTCGTACTAACAGTACAGCGTTCCTGTAATGATATAAATTAGCAGCAAGGTTTGAGAAGAATTGTACGGGAGCGCTAGTTCAAGAAAAACAAGTTAAATTGCATTTGTGTATCTATTTTCGAATGTTCCATTAAAGGGAGCGATTCTTTATTAAGAATTGCTTTTCTTAATGAACTAACGGGGCAGGTTAATTGAAGAAAGAGTTAAAAAAGAGGGAAATAACCATATCAAAGAGAATGATTAACAATAAATAAAGGCATTTATATGCTGATAAACATTAAGAAGGAGTGTAGCAGGTATGTTTCACCCAAAAGATGTTTTGTCTGATCAGTTGTTAGCTAATGCAAACGATCCAAGTTGGTACGTACCATTTTCAGAATCTGTTAAAAATTTGACAGATGAAGAAGCTTTTTGGAAGGTGAGTGAAGAAAGTAATAGTATTGCCGAAATTGTACAGCATTTGCTTTATTGGAATGAAACGTGGCAAACAAGGTATAAAGAAGCTAGTGTTAATCCAGTTCCGACAGTAGGTAATGACAGTACGTTTACCATTTCAAAAAATAAAACATTCTATGAACTTCAAAAACAACTTTTAGAAGTTCTTTTACATTGGCAAGAAATATTAACGGAAGAACAACTAGAAAGCGATGTTCAAGGGTACTTTGATGCTAATTGGTGGCAAGTATTAGGGAATGTAACGACACATAATGCATATCACATCGGTCAAATTGTTTATATTCGGAAGATACAAAAGAGCTGGAATTAGAGCAAAAAGAAAAAGTGAGATATTTTATAGTTATAGAACTAACGGGTGCGTTAGTTGAGATCGGGGGAGCTTCCATTTGGTTTCCTTTTTTCTTAATGAACTAACCGGGCAGGTTAGTTGAAAAAGGTAATATTTGAATTAAGATAGATATAATTAGAAAAGTTAACAAGGGGTGATTTTTTTAAACAAGTAGTAAAAAGACTTTGAAAAAACAATATTTCCCCTCAGAAACCTAAATTTGAAATCATCGAGAACGTAATGGTTATTAGCATTAAGAACCATTTAAAAGATGGAGTAGACTTAGATGGTTTTACTATTTTAAACCTTATTTACCAAACAATTGGACATTTAGAAGAGAGCTGAACAAACAAGAAATAGAATTATTGAGGCTTATGCAGAGTGTCAAGGCATTTTATTTTAATTATAGCTATGAAATGAATACCATTTGGCGATGAATTATTTTACTAGGTTTTTAATGTTTTTACTGATATATGCAAAGTTAGCAGTACACTAATAAAGTAATAAGGTTTACTTCAGTAAAATAAGGTATATTATATTTGTTGAATAGATTCTCTTTAAAGACAAGAAAAGTAGGTGAACAAAGTGGGAAAATATCAGTTGGATACCAAAGGTAAGGTAGCTGTGACAAAGTTTCATGAAAAACAGAAGCCTGCCAAATTTGATAAAAAGCAGCAACTTGAAAAAATACGTGCGGATTATATGAAAAAGAAGCAAAAACAAACAGATAAATAATATGAATGAAAACATAGGAAGACTAAAATCTCCCTATGTTTTTCTTATTCGAAGTTCTTTTTTCAATTGATGATAGAGTTTATTATTCCCATAAATTTCAGATTCGGTGACAAAAAACTCGTCATCAGATATCCATTCCTCACTAAAAATTTCAGTAGCAGAATCAATAGACCAGCCGTTATTTTGGATACACCAGTAATCTCCAGCAGGAATTTTTAAAACATTTGGATACTCACTTGGCTTAGGTAGCTGAATAAAAAGATAAGTCTCGATCTTTTCAGCAAGATACTTTCTCAACACCCCACACTCAAAGAAAGTCAGGGAATACGTGCTTTACATCAATAAGGGAGGTTGTTTGAAGCAACCTTTTCTTAATGAACTAACGGGTGCGTTAGCTGAAGATCGGAGCTGTCTTTAAGGCAGCTTTTTCTTATGGAACTATCGGGGCAGGTTAGTTCAATAAAAGGGAACTTTTACCTTTTTGTTCCGTATAAAAAGGAGCAGGAAATAAAGTGTCCTTAGAAAAAGGTAGCGTAAAATAACCACACTGCCTGTGAAATAAAAATATCAAAATGGAGGTAGAAATATGGAAACCTTAACACAAATAACCCCTTTAATATTCTGGGCAGTGATAATAGTAGGTGGAATTTACTTAATGCTTAGGTATTTAAAGAAAAAATAAGGAGTTATTGAGCCTATTGTACCTTCATATTTAATACTTCAACTACATCAGTCTTCCACTTACTTATTACACTTCTAATTGGTATCATGTAAAAATCTCTATAACCTAAAAATCAAATCCATACATATTGATCAATCTTTGTTCAAAATGTGTGGGTTTCTTCTATTGTAAATTCAGCTTTTGCAGCACACTTTTGATCAAACTTTATTTTAACCCTACAAAAAATGATAAACCGAAATCAATACTTGATTTTGGTTTTCCTTTTTACATTTACAGCAAATCCTTTTGTATCTTTTTAAATTTATAATTTTTTTAATGCACACTTGACACTCCTGCTACATAGTATTACAATATACCAGTACTTATTAATACCAAATACCTGTATAACTTATTAGCTTAGGAGGTGTATGCTATGGAAAATTTAACAGAAATGCTCAAAGGTGTGTTGGAAGGCTGTGTGCTGGAAATTATCAGCCGGGGAGATACTTACGGCTACGAGATTACCCGTCGCCTCATTGAAATGGGCTTTACAGAGGTTGTTGAGGGTACGGTCTACACCATTTTGGTGCGACTGGAAAAGAAAGAATTAGTGAATATCGAGAAAAAGCGTTCTGAAATGGGTCCTCCTCGCAAATTTTATTCATTAAATAATGCAGGACACGAGGAACTCGAACAATTTTGGGGAAAATGGAATTTTGTATCATCAAAAATTAATACCCTAAAGGGGGAGAAATAATATGAAGAAATTTATAGAGCTAATAATTGGCGATTTAGAAAGCAAGAAGGAATACAAAGCTTTTATGAAAAAAGTAAATTCCCTACCGAAAGATTACGCCTTTGTATTCAAAAAGATTCAAAAGTACATGTGGAATTTCGGATATGGATTTGGTGAAGAAATCATCAATTTGTATGAACTGTTTGAAGCTAGTGCAGCAGAAGGCAAGCATGTGCTAGATGTTACCGGTGAAGACGTGGCGGCATTTGCCGACGAATTAATGGCTCTCTCAAAACTAGATGGAGAATCGGTGAGTATATTAGGAGGGCAAGTAGATTTGAAAAAAGAAATTGAGAGTAGAGTTGAAGAGCAAGTAAAAATATGGACGAATAAAAAATAAGGTAGGAGGTTAAATACCATGGTAAATTTCATCAAAAAGATACTTGACGACAAAAAAGAATACAAAGAAATGATGGCGCGTGTGGAAGCTTTGCCAGGCGACTATCCAGAAGCCTATAAAAAAATCTGCAACTATATGTGGGGTTTCGCCTCTGGAAGCGGCATGGATATGCTGAGAATCCAGTACGATCTCATTGATTTGTTTGAAGATGGTGCGGCAGATGGCAAAGACGTTTTGGAAGTGACAGGTGAAGACGTGACAGCATTCGCCAATGGACTTATCGACCAAACGAAAAGATGGGATGATAAGTTACGCAATAATTTGAACAAAAGCATTCTGAATCGTGTGGGTAAGAAAAAATAAGCGTTGAACAACCTAACTGAATAGCTCAGCTGTTCAGTCATATTTCGAACAAGTAAGTAGTATAACTGACTATCTGTCAGACTATATAGAAAAACCCAGTTGCAGGCGCTACTGCACTGTGAGCACGCGCCTTCAGCTTTATATATTTACGAAAACAGCCTTCTCTTAAAACAAAAAAGCCGCCATTTAGGCGACTTCTAATGGGACTATGTTCTTGTCCCCCGACATTAACTTATATGGATGTCGGACGGGGGTCAAGTCCCCTATCATTTCCGTGGGGGTTTTTGACGCATTTTTGGGGCTTTCTGTGACCGAAATTCATCGTCCGCGCGCCATGGCCGGAAAACGAATGTTTTCCGCCAATGCTAACAGTGGTGGCTATCTACCCGAGAGCGGCTTTTGCAATGCACCTGAGTCTTGCACCGTGTCCCCTGAGCCAGTAGGGAAATGGCACGGTGCATAGGACCAGGCTTATGCCGGGGTTCTCAGACGCGGACCATGGCCATGCCGCGATTCGAACCATTTAGGAGTGCCACAAGACCATCTGGCGCCTGCTCCAAACCTTCGATAACGTGGTAGAACGGCTTGATCCGACCCTCCTGTACCCATTTCCAAAGATTGCGTTCTGCTTCGCTGAAGAGTTGGCTGTAGGCCCCATACGGGAACCCCCGCATGGTAAGATTCTTCAAAATCACGGTGAGTGGCACGCCTTTCGGACCGACCATTGGCTGATCGCTGTCGTACTGCGACGCATTCCCACATAGGATGATGCGGCCACCAAACTTCATCGCGTCCAAGGCGGCTTCCAGTACGGGCCCACCCACGTTGTCGAAGAACAGGTCCACGCCCTCTGGACAAGTCTCCTTTAACTGCCCATCCAAGTTGCCAGCCTTATAGTCGATAGTTGCATCTATGCCGAGCTCGCGTTCAAGCCACGCGCATTTCTCGCGTCCGCCGGCTATGCCGACGACGCGGCAACCTGAAAGCTTTGCAAGCTGAACGACCAAGGATCCGACCCCACCTGCTGCGGCGGACACCAGTACCGTCTCGCCAGCTCGGGGCTGACCCGCGTGAAGAAACCCGAAGTAAGCCGTGTAGCCGGTTTGACCAAGAAGACCCATGTAATGTTCCACCGGATGGCCACCGTCGCGTTTGGTGAGAGCCTGCGCCGGCATAACGGCGAAATCCTGCCAAGGCGCGAACGCCTCCACAACGTCGCCTTGCGCGAACCCCGGATCATTGGAAGCGACGACCTCGCCTACTGCCAAGCTCGTCATCGGCCTTCCAGCTTGCATTACGTCCGGCATCATCATGTATGCGCGATTGCCAGGCATGATATTGAGGTAAAGGTTCCGGAACAGGACCTCGCCGGGCCCAGGCTCAGGAACATCTATCTCCTGCAGTTTGAAAATATCCGTCGTCAGCTTGCCTTCCGGCACAGCCGTGTAGAGCCATTGCCTGTTACCCTGTAGTGTAACCTTTTCAGTTTTAGCCATTTTAAAAACTCCTCACCTTCGATGTGGAAGATAAATTCGATTATCTCCTTATAAATTGATGTAATTGTGCGGTTGACGTTTTTAATTGTAAAACGTAGTATTAAACCATTCAATGTTCAATATTAAACGAAATGATAATTAATAGTCACATTCTCTTGATTTGACCATTATTATTATTGAATGGAGAGTTTATATATGGCTAAAGATAAGGTAGACCTACGTATTCTAAAAACAAGGAAAGCTATTAAAGACGCCTTCTTGACTCTAATTCAAACGAAAGGCTATGAACGGATAACCATACAAGACATTGCCGACGAAGCCGTGATCAATCGGAACACTTTTTATTTACATTATGTGGACAAACCTGATTTGATGGAGAAATTATGTCATGAAAGTTTGGATAAATTAAATGTTTGCTTTAACCTAGGTATGAAAGATAACGGTATCCGTGTAACAGATGAGGAAATGTTTATCATAAGCTTAAGTGAAATATTTAAAGCAATAGAAGCAAACATTGTTTTCTTTAGAACGATGCTGAGTCTAAATGGTTACCCTCACTTTACAACTCATTTAAAAGAAGCAGTAAAAGATATTTTTCTTTCTGGTATTGGTGGTCAAGAATATAATCAAAAATTTAAAATCGGGTTGGAATACATGATTTCAGGATTAGTAGCCGTGATTTGTATGTGGATTTCAGATCCAGAGCATTTGATAGTTGAAGAGGTCATCGAACATTTGAGCGAAATTCATTTTAATAATGTATTGAACTTATTAAAAAACATTTAACGGCAATAGACTAGGAATACACTTTGTTGAATTAACAGGTACATTTAGGCTACGTATTATATTTCACCAACTTATACAAAAAGAACAAAAGGCTGTCGAGTCTTCTCGACAGCCTACGATTCAGAAAATGAATAGCGTAATTTCATCATAATTCCAAGATTGACTTGTTGGTCCATTCATATCTTCCGGCTAACCCCCGATTCTTTCGGATTTTAGTTGCAAATTTGGGGTAGTTGCTGCGTTATCCTGCCCGTTAGCGTAACGCTCGATCCTCAATTAATGTTTTTTCCTCAGTCCGGAAAATAAAAGGATCTAAGATCCCTTTATATTAATAAAATTCTCTCAACCAAGGTCTCGATAATGTTCAAGACTAACACTATATTTTCACTGAATAATTTAATTAACTCGTTAGATATTTAGTATTCTTTTTACCGCGTCCTTGATATTATTTATAATAATTAAAACAAGTTAAAAAAGGAGGTTATATATTGGAAAATTATCTATTATTTTTAATGATGTCTTTTTTACTTATTATAATGCCAGGTCCAAATACAGGAGTTGTTATACAAAACACAATCTCTCTTGGTAAAAAAGGAGGGGTCAAGACCGTTTTTGGGTCATTCTCTGGGCTAATCCTCCATATCTTAGCAGCAGTATTTGGATTGTCAGCAATCATCGTTCAATCTGCTTTTATCTTTTCAATATTCAAGTATGCTGGTGCCGTATATCTAATCTACCTTGGAATTAAATCTTTACTTTCATTACGGAAGCCGAGCGAACTTAAAGTAGAAGGTCAAAAATCACAAATTCAGATTAACTCAAAAAGAAACAGTTGCTTTTTTCAAGGTTTTGTAACCTGCGTCTCCAACCCTAAAGTCGCAGTATTTTTCTTTACATTTTTACCCCAATTTATTAAACCAGGAGAAAGTCATTTTACTCAATTATTAGTGATGGGATGCTCATATGCATTTTTAAACCTTATATGGTATCTAACTTATGTTTATTTAATAAATCATCTGAAAAATTGGATAAGAAAACCGTCTGTACAAAAAGTTTTACAAGGAGCCACTGGCTTTGTTTTATTAGGCTTTGGTTTTAAACTTGCTTTTGAAAGACAACCATAAAATTATGGGCACTTTACTTAATAAAAGTAAAGTGCTTTTTTATCTCACAGATTTCCCGTACAGTTTTTTTCAACTCTACAATAAATTTAATGAACTAACAGGTGCGTTAGCTGAGGATCAGAGCTGTCTTTAAGGCAGCTTTTTCTTATGGCACTAACGGGGCAGGATAGTTGCATAAAAACTGTTACAGAAAGTAAGGTTTATAAAGGGAATTAAAATTTAGGGGTGGGTGCATATATGAATAGCGAATTTTATTTTATTAATGCTTTTTCTAAAGAAGAATTCAAAGGAAATCCTGCAGCAATAGTTTTCTTGAGAGAGAAAAGAACGGAAGAGTGGATGAAATCTTTTGCAAAAGAACTTAATCAACCTATCACAACTTATATTACAATAAAAGATGCAAATAGCTATCAACTTAGATGGTTTACACCCAATGAAGAGATTGATTTATGCGGGCATGGTACATTAGGAGCTGCTCATATTCTGTGGAGTGAGGGCTTTATTTCATCAGAGTCGACAATTAATTTTTATACTCAATCGGGACTCCTTCGAACTGAGTTATTAGAAAAACAAATAATTTTAAGATTTAATTTAAAAGAATCCAATCAAAATGAAGTGACTGAGGAGTTAATAAATGCAATTGACTTTCCTATAAAAGCTGCTGCTTGGGCAGAAGATCGGTACATTTTAGAATTAGAAAATCAGGATATGGTTCATAACGTAACGCCTAATTTTGAAGCAATAAGAGAACTAGAGGGTCCGGGAATAATTATTACTAGTCGTGGATCAGGTAAGTACGACTTTGTATCAAGGTATTTCGCTCCAAAGATAGGAATTAATGAAGATTACGTAACTGGCTCTGCACACTGCGCGTTAGCTTCATATTGGAGTGATCTCTTAAATAAAAAAGAATTTATAGCATATCAAGATTCAGAGCGCGGGGGTGAAATAAAACTAAAGATAAAAGGAGAAAAAGTCGAGTTAATTGGAGATTGTGTAACTTTACTGAAAGGAGAACTATATAATTAGTTTACCCGTATGGGAGCGATTCTTTATTAAGAATCGCTTTTTATAGAACTAGCGGGTGCGTTAGCTGAAGTGCTGACTTTGTTATTCTGGAAGAAAATCCGTTAACAATTGACCCTATAAAAATTAAAGAAATCAAAGTACTTAAGACAATTGTGAACGATAAGGTTATCTACGAAAATTAAATTAAGGATAGGATGCACGGGGACGGTTCTACTGCTTCATTCACTTGCTGGTGAAGCACAAGAACCGTCTCTTTGCTTCCTGCGTGCCCAGCAAGCCGTTAATTGCTAGTTGGTGAAAGTCCAATAAATAATAGAATGGTTTCTTCAAAATAAACACTCCTTTTAATGTTGAATTATTTTCCCGTTTTTCACTACCACATGATATGCCATCGCTCCACAAGTTCTAAGTCCTGAAACAATCGTTTTTTATTGACCATTGGAAAACTTCGTAATGCGTCCGCAATGATGTGATCCAGGCGATCCTCTTCAGTTACCTTCGGCAATAAATAACTCCCCTTGAGGGCATGTCATCCCTGTTACGGGTCCGTCGAGTCCAGCAACATAAACTGAAAATGTTCCAGCTTCTTTTACTTTTAGAATTCTGCCTTCTTCTGGTTCAGTTCCATAAGCAAACCCTGCTGCTGCGAAATAGATATGTCCCTGATTATCAAAAGCAACAGAGGTTGGAAATGTCAAATTTGTGATGAGACGTTCTAACTTATATCCTTTTTCTAATTCATAAGGGGTCTCATCAATTGAAAGCGCCAAGGAGGGACTATAATTTTTTTTATTCTTCAGCGCCCATTTCATATCTTCTAACTGCTGCTGATCCCGGATCGGTTGCACATCTTTTGGTTTTCGTATAATAAAACCTAACTCTTGTAGTATGTTTTATACAAATTAAGTTTAGATAATTGTTAAATTGGTTCGTTTAAGTACAAAAATAGTTTGCGCTTACGAACTCACATTTGCTTTTACGAACGTCCTGAACGGAATAAATTCATTTCTATGAGGACCTGATTTACAAAATCTTAACGTTGGATTAATGTGGGATTTATATTGAATGATTATGATTAATCCGTAATAAACAGTAATAAACATTAAAAATTCCACATTAAATGGAGGCACTTTTTATGAATTACACATTCAAGAAGAATTGTTACAAGTCTATTCAAGCTGTGATGTTAGGAGTGAGTATACTAGGATTAGCTGCTTGTGGAGCTACAAAAGAGGAGGCTGCTCCAGTTGTTAAGGATCCAAGTTCGTTAACCCTGAAAGAAATTGAAACAAAAGCAAAAGAAGAGGGGACAATTAATAGTGTCGGTATGCCTGATTCATGGGCTAACTGGGGAGAAACGTGGAATGAAGTGATGAAAAAATATACATTGGAACACAATGATACAGATTTATCCAGTGCCGAAGAGATTGCCAAAATGGAATCTGAAGGAGAGAATGCAACAGCTGATATCGGCGATGTAGGGGTTTCCTTTGGGCCCATCGCGGAACAAAAAGAATTAACGATGCCATATAAAACTTCCTATTGGAACGAGGTACCTGACTGGGCAAAGGATGACAATGGAGATTGGGTTGTTGGCTACCAAGGAACGATTGCATTCTTAACTAATAAAGAATTAGTAGATAACCCGCCAAAATCATGGGATGACATATTAAAAGGAGATTATAAAGTAACAGTTGGAGATGTTCAGCGTGGTACACAGAACCAAATGGCCGTTCTTGCTGCCGCTAAGGCTTACGGTGGTGATGAAACAAATCTCCAACCAGGAATTGACTTTTTTGCTAAGCTTGCGAAGCAAGGCCGCCTTAGCTTAACTGATGCCAAGCCGGCTAACATCGAAAAAGGGGAAGTGGAAGTTGCCCTTGTTTGGGATTTCAATGCTCTTGGTTACGCTGACCAAATTAACCGCGATCAATTTGAAGTCTCCATTCCAAGTGAAGGTTCAGTCGTAAGCGGCTACGCAACTATTATTAACAAAAATGCAAAGCATCCTCATGCGGCGATGGCAACTAGAGAATATATCTTAAGCGATGAAGGACAAATTAACTTAGCTAAAGGATTTGCCCGTCCAATTCGCGATGTAGAACTACCGAAAGAAGTAGCTGAAAAAATGGTTCCAGAAGAACAGTACAAAAATGCAAAACCAATTGAAGATTACAAAGCTTGGGAAGAAACGGCTAAAAATTTACCGCAGCTTTGGCAAGAAGAGGTGTTAGTCCATGTCAAATAAAGTAATAGCAATTGTTGTTGATGGTATGAGATATGATAAAGCATGTGAGGCTCTTGGATTTATTCAACATCTAGTTGAAACAAATCAGGCAGCACTTTACAAAGTAAAGTCGGAACTCCCAAGTCTTTCCCGTCCATTATATGAAGTGTTACTAACGGGTACACCGGCATCAGTGAACGGAATTACCTCCAATCAAGCCGTACGCTTATCTACTGAGAAAAGTCTCTTTCATCTTACGATAGAAAACGGCTTAAGAAACGGAACGGTATCTTATTACTGGGTAAGCGAACTTTATAATCGCGCGCCATTCCATTTTATTGAAGATCGTGAGCAAGAAGATGAGACTAAGCCGATTCAATATGGAAAATTTTATTGGGATGATGACTATCCAGACAGTCATGTGTTAATGGATGCAGAAGCTTTGCGCAGAAAGCATGACCCACACTTTTTATATATTCATCCGCTCGGTGTAGATGTAAAAGGAGAAATTTTCGGTTCGGAATCGAAAGAATATCGTGAACAAATCTTAAAAATGGGCAGCTTGTTGGCACAACTTTTGCCAATTTGGATCAAAGAAGGTTACCACATTTTAATTACATCTGATCATGGCATGAGTGAATATGGCAACCATGGCGGCATAACTGATGGTGAGCGTGATGTACCGCTCTTTATCATGAGTCCAAAAGTTGAGCCTGGTGTTTACAGCGAAGTAGTTCCGCAATTAGCTTTTGCACCGCTCGTTTGTGAACTTTTAAATATTGAGCCGTCCAATAAAATGATTTCATATCAATTTCCAGGTCTGAAAGGAAAAAATACCCTTTAAAAAGATACACTATTCAACATTAAAATGAAGAATGAAGAATGAAGGTTGACGGGAATTGGTTTAACGAACCTACTGTTAAACCAATTCCCAAATTGTTAAAGAACAAAGAGGAGCGAGAAGTCTTGCGAAAAATAAAAAAACAAAAAATTTACTTATTAGCTCTTTTACTGCCATTTATTTTGTTTGTGATTGGATTTGAAATAGGACCATTAGTGGCAATGATTAAAAATAGTTTTTATGCAGACGATGGAATTCAAGTTACGGTTGATCAATATATCACCATATTTAAAAGCAAATTTTACTTACAAGCCATTCAAAATAGCCTTGTCATTTCTTTATTTTCTGCTGTAACTTCTGTGATTATAGCAGTCATTGCAGCCTATTCGTTTACAAAGTTCTCACAAAAGATACAAAATCGCTTACTGATGATTGCCAATATGACGTCGAACTTTGAGGGGATTCCCCTTTCATTTTCATTTATTATTTTACTAGGAAACAATGGGTTGTTTACGTTGCTTTTTTCTAAGATTGGTGGGGATGTGTTTGCGGATTTTAATTTATATTCATGGACAGGCCTCATTCTTGTTTATATATATTTTCAAATTCCGCTTGCTATTATGCTCATCTATCCGTCTTATCAAGGAATTAAGAAACAATGGAAAGAAGCCTCTTCATTATTAGGAGGATCAACATTATCATTTTGGCTTCACATTGGGATTCCAGTTCTTTTACCTAGTATTGTAGGTACATTCAGTATTTTGTTTGCTAATTCGATGGGAGCTTACGCTACAGCCTATGCATTAGTAGGCAGCAACTATAACTTATTGTCATTGCAAATTGCCTCTCTAGTTGCTAGTGACGTTGCATTAAAGCCGCAGCTAGGTAGTGCGATGGGTGTTATTCTAGCAGCGACAATGATCGGGGCGATGTGGTTCAATGAACGAATGATGCGCCGCATTAGGAGGGACTTACGATGAAATCTTCATTGACTTTTCATAAAGTGATTGTTGGGTTACTAGTTATGTATTTATTAATTCCGCTTGTAGGAACATTTTTATTCTCGATTGCCGGTAAATGGGATCATACCATTTTACCTGAGAGTTATACAATGAAATGGTATATTGAATTATTTCAAGATGAACGGTTTTATGATGCTTTTCGACGAACGCTGTTTTTAATTGTCATGTCTGTAGGTCTTAGTGTTGTTATTATGCTTCCGACTATCTTTATCATCACAGTATATTTCAGTAAATGGGAAGGATTACTTCAAGCCGCAGCTATGCTTCCTTATGGAATTCCTCCCATTGTTGGAGCTGTAGGATTAATCAAGGTATATTCAGATGGACCGATTCAAATTGCCGGAACACCTTGGATTTTAATCGGTGCTTATTTCATAACGATTCTGCCATTTATGTATCAAGGTATTCGTAGCAGTCTTCGTACGATTAATGCCGTGCAGCTAGTTGATGCAGCGGAATTACTCGGTGCTACAAAATTCCAAGCGTTTCGCACAGTGGTGTTTCCAAATATTATATCTGGTATTTTAGTGTCTACCTTATTATCAGTCGCTCTTTTATTTAGTGAGTTTGCTTTTGCCAATTTGCTTGTCGGGGGCCGATTTGAAACCATTCAAATTTATCTTGCCGACAAATTAAACAGCAGTGGTCACTTAACAAGTGCAATTGTTATTACTTATTATTCACTGATTTTACTTTTAACGGGGACTGTATTAAAACTTACGTTTAGAAACGAAAAAAATCCTGTCGGGTCAAATAAGAAGCGAATTCTTTCATTTATTAAAAAACAATACTTTAATAAAAATACTGCTATAGAAGGTGAAAAGTAATGAGCTATGTAACCATCGATCAAGTGACTAAGGGGTATGAAAATCAGGTCGTTCTAAATGACATTTCTTTAACATTAAAAAAAGGAGAATTTGCTACACTTCTTGGGCAAAGCGGATGCGGGAAAAGTACATTATTACGTTCCATTGCGGGGCTTGAAGGTGTTGATGTAGGAAGAATCTTAATTGATGGAAAAGATATTACTAAATTATCACCGCGTCAGCGTGAAGTCGGTATGGTATTTCAGTCTTATGCGCTTTTCCCAAATATGAGCGTTTTTGACAATATCGCTTACGGCCTTAAAATGAAGAAGGTAAAAAATATTAAATCAAAAGTGAAAAATATGATTGATATGGTTGATTTAATAGGAAAAGAAGAGTCGTATCCTCATCAATTATCTGGTGGACAACAGCAGAGGGTTGCTCTTGCCCGTGCGCTTGTCATGGAGCCGAAAGTACTGCTTTTGGATGAACCGTTAAGCGCATTGGATGCTAAAATTAGAAAAAATTTACAAAAAGAATTAAAGAGAATACAGAAAGAATTAGATATTACAACTATTTTTGTTACTCATGATCAGGAAGAAGCAATGACGATGTCTGATCGAATATTTGTCATGAATAAAGGAAAAGTTGTACAATCCGGTTCTCCATCAGAAATTTATACTTCTCCAATCAATACATTTGTTGCAAAGTTTATCGGAAATTATAATGTTTGTAATATGGAAATTTTCCATAAACTTGTTCGCAGCACAGAACTAAAAGGGAATGAGGTCGCCATTCGTCCTGAAGTTTTACAATTAGTTTCTGCGGGTGAGGATAGCTTGGATTTACAAGAGAACTGGGGAATTAAAGGATTTATTAAAGATGTTTCTATGACAGGGAATGTTTTAAGATATGAAGTAGAAACAGATGAGTCCGCTTTCCTTGTAGACTATCTTCACCATCGAGGGGAAATGTTTGATCAAGGAGCACGCGTTCATATTCTTGTACCGAAGAAAGAATGCATTATTTTATAAATTATTAATGATCATGGGGGAAGGAATATGTCTGTTTTGCCAGAAGAAAGAAAGAATGAAATTTTAAAAGAACTTAACAAAATGGGAAAAGTAAAAGTTGTGGAATTAGTTGATCAATTTAATGTTTCAGAGGAAACGATTCGACGCGATTTGATGATATTAGAGGATAAAGGACTTTTAAAGAAGGTTTACGGTGGAGCGATTAAAACAGTCTTTGAATTTGAGGAGCCTCCATTTACACAGCGTACAAAGGTGAATCAAGAAGCGAAAATCAAGGTTGGGAAAAAAGCAGTAGAACTCATTTCTAACGGAGATGTGATTGCCATTGATGTAGGGACAACCATGCTTGAATTTGCGCAGTGTATCGAAAATAAAATAGACATTACGATTTTAACTAATTCTCTTCCTGTGTCGTCTGTGTTAACCGAATTGCTCAATCAAAATAAGTTTACAGGACACATTCTATTACTAGGAGGACAAATTGATCCAAAGCATCAATCTATAAGCGGCAGTCTCACTGAACAAATGTTAAATCAATTTAATATTGATAAAGCGTTCATTTCAGCTGGTGGTGTTTCCATTCAAAGTGGGGTTAGCAATTATCATTTACATGAAACATTAGTTTCACGCAAGATGGTCGAGGTATCAAAGCAAGTTATATTGCTAACGGATTACTCTAAAATTGGTGTCGACACATTTAGTAAAGTTTGTCCTCTAGAAAAAGTCGATGTGATTGTCTGCGAGCAACCATTTCCAGAGGAATGGAGAAATCATTCAAAATTAGAGGAGATCAATTGGATTCAAGCATAGTCAATCCATAAAAGGACATATCGAGATGGATGAGGGAGTTCTCTCTCTTTTTTGATTGGATTTTTATTGATAGCAGGTATACAAGCTAGAAAGAGAATTTAATAGATAGAATGAGAAAAGGGGCTATATAGCATGAGTTTCATTGCGATAGATTTAGACGGAACATTATTAAACGACCAGAATGAAATTAGTGAAGAAAATATAAAGGCGATTCAATATGCCCAAGATAGAGGCTTTGTAGTAGTTATTTCAACAGGACGGGCTTATTTTGACGTTCAAACAATTTGTGAAAAAGCCGGGATTTCCCCATTTGTAATCGGGACAAATGGCGCAACCATTCATTCCAATAGCGGAAAGTGCATTTCATCTATTACGATAACAAAAGATCGTGTCGAATCTATTCTCCAATGGTTAGATGAACGGAATTATTATTATGAAGTGTTTACTGATAAAGCCATTTATACTCTTAAAAAGGGAAGAGAACATTTCAATAATGAGATTAAAAGTTTGAAAAGCGCCGATTTGAATACAGATATGAAAGAATTAGTTGAAGTAGCGGAAAGGCAATTTGACCAGTTTGGATATGTTTTAGTCGAAAATTATCATGATATTTTAAAACAAGAGGAAGAATTCTATAACATATTAGCATGTTCTTTTGATAAAAAGAAATTAGAGGAAGCATGGAACCAATTCAAAAAGTTTGATGAGTTGATGGTTGTTTCATCTGCTGATCATAACATTGAAATTACTAGTAAAGAAGCTTCAAAAGGAATGTCCCTTGAAAAATTGGCTTTCTTGATGAATGGCTCCTTAGATCAGGCTATGGCAATCGGGGACAGCAACAATGATTTATCCATGTTTCAGAAAGTTGGATACAGCGTAGCGATGGGAAATGCTAAAGATGTCATAAAAGCTGTTTGTACAACGACAACCCTTAAAAATGATGAGAATGGGGTAGCTTATGCGATTTATCGATATATGGAGAACTTCGTGGTTCAAAAATAAGTGTCAATGCCGAAGGAGAGTGCGATAAAATGGCATGGATATATATCATAATGGCAGGACTTTTGGAAATTGTCTGGGTGATTGGTCTTAAATATTCACACGGGTTCACCAAAATTATACCTAGTATAGTAACGGTAGTTATTATAATCTTTAGTTTCTTTTTACTTTCAAAAGCTTTACATTCAATTCCCTTAGGAACGGGTTACGCCATATTTACTGGATTGGGAACGGTGGGAACTGTAGTAACTGGGATGCTTTTTTTGGAAGAGACCATTAATCCATTTAAAGTATTTTTTGTGGCTTTAATGCTATTGGGAATAATTGGAATAAAAATTAGTCCAGCACAATCTAAACATTAAAGGAAATGAAATGATTTATACAAGGTTAGGGGATGATTCAATGGATTGGTTTTTTCTTCTTATTGCCGGATTTGCCGAGATTGGTAGTGTTATAAGCTTGAAACGCGCAGACGGGTTTAAAAAATTGCTCCCCTCTGTAGCGTGTCTTTTTTTTGGGAGCTTAAGCTTTTATTTTCTTTCATTTTCATTAACTTCTCTTCCAGTGGGGACTGCCTATGCAATATGGACCGGTATCGGCTCTGTTGGAAGTGTTTTAGCCGGAATAATCTTCTTTAATGAACCTAGAAGTTTAAGATTAAGCCTATTGATTATGTGTATTATTGCAGGGACTGTAGGTATTAAAATGACTTCCTGACTGACATTAAGATCAGGACTTTGAATGGAAATAAGTACTTACAGAAGAAGGGTATGATCCCTATGGAGGAAAAAGAGAGATGAAAACAATTCAAGATTGGATAAAAGAATATCCTTTATTAAACTAGTTAGTTGCTAATATACGTTTAGAAAAAATAGCTCAAAAAAAAGAGACTCCCCATTGTAGGGAAGTCTCTCATTATCACGAGGACCCAAGTATCTTTTTACTTCTTGGTTTTATATCATTGAGAACATAAAGGCTTTATAAAAGGGTTCGAGGTTCATTGAGCATTTAAGCTAATTTGGTCATTACCGAAGGATGGTTTTATAACAATGGAAAAATATAAAGATGGAGATATGCAGCAAATTCATGTAAATTTTTTACTTATTATATAGAATAAAATTATTCTAATTGTAATAACAGGTGCTTTAGTTGAAGATTGGAGCTGTCTTTAAGGCAGCTTTTTCTTTATGCAACTATCAAGAAAAATCCTTCCAAAAGGGTTTGGGAGGGTTATTTGGAATCGTCAAAAATAGAATAACATAAGGGATATGAAAATTTTAGAGAAAGATATTGACATCCTATTAGCTGGTTTAGTTCTATAATGATCACTAAAAAAATAATCAAACTATTTTATAAAAATTGTATACTAAATCACTAGAAAAGAACCCTTTTTGATCAATCTCTATTTCAAAGCTACAGTTGATTCTTTTTTTACAGATGCTTTAGCACAATACATACATGAACTGAGCTGGAAAGTTCCCTACAAAGAAAAAGGCATAAGAATGGCCGAAAATCAAATTGATTTTTCGGCCATTTTAATATTTGAAAATGGGGAATTCAAGAATTATTTTTCTACAGAGGCAATGATGTCTTCAGCTAAGAGTTTAGAACCACTAGCACCTTTTAGATATTTCAATGTTCCTTCACTAGACCAATCAAATATCTTTATACTGCTCATTCTTTTATTTACTTCTTTAATGTTTAACTGGTTGGAAACAAAATTATAATTTGAAGGAATAATTTTATTGCCGGCTATAGCCAAAGCATTTAAACAGACTATATGAGTTAGTCTTTATTGCTTATAATCACTCCATTCAACAGGTAACAACTCTTTTATACAATTAAAATAAGTAAGAGTTCTATTAAGTATTTTTTCCTTAGGTAATTCGGCTATCTTTGTATTTTTAATTAATAACAAAATAAATAGCTGAGTTGCGTCCAACTAAGATCATCGCTTACTCTTTTTAAAAATTTACTTAACCAAGTACCTATACTTTTAGCTTTTGTATCAATAAATAACTAAACAGTGTAAATCTAGGGGGGACTTTTTGTATAAACGCCATTTCCTCTGCTAGTTGTTGACCATCTCAGTCTAGTGAAGCTTTTTTTACCTTGCAATCCGCCTATATGAGGACGGATTTTATCATTAGCGTCCACTCGCCTCGAGAGTTAAGCAGCTATTTCATGTTTCTAAGATCAATATGGTAAAAACGAAGTCATCTCTAGCCGATTGTGATAATTAAGGTATAATGATAAGGAAAGATATTTTGTAACGGATTAGGTGAAGATGATCATGAAGCTAATCATTGCGGAGAAACCAGATCAAGGTTCAACGCTAGCAGCACAATTTAAAACGAAGAAACAGCAAGGCTATATAGAAATTTTGCCTAATGAACTTTTTCCCGATGGTGCTTATGTAACATGGGCTGTCGGGCATTTATGTCAACTTGTATCGCCGGAAACGTACGATTCCAAATGGAAGAAATGGTCGATGGATACATTGCCGATGATTCCTGAGAGATTCCAATATGAAGTGACCCGGCAAAAGGCGAAGCAATTCAATGTTGTGAAGACATTGCTTAGGAAACCGGATGTCGATGAAATCATTCATGCAGGGGATGCCGGGCGTGAAGGAGAATTGATTGTACGAAATATCGTCAATCTATGCAGCGTCAATAAACCGATGAAACGTTTATGGATTTCCTCTTTGACCCCAAAATCCATTTATGAGGGATTCCAAAATCTGATGAGCGAAGAAAAAACAAGGCCACTTTATCATGAAGCGTATACGAGAGCTTGTGCAGACTGGGTTGTTGGCATGAATGCATCCCGAGCGTATAGCATCCTATTGAAACAAAGGGGCGTTTCGGATGTATTTTCAGCTGGAAGGGTTCAGACACCTACCCTCGCTTTGATCGTGAAGCGGGAAATGGAAATTGAGCAGTTCAAGTCTGAACCGTTCTGGGAAGTGTTCGCCGATTTCAAGATGGATGGAAAGAAATATCAGGGGAAATGGCATCAGAACAATGATTCGAGGATCAAGACAAAAGAACTGGCTGAAAAAATAGCCGCCTTTTGCAAGGGTAAGGAAGCCGAAATTGCAGAAATGGCTACAGAGAGAAAAGAGTTTCAGCCCCCTTTATTATTTAATCTTTCCTCATTGCAAGCAACAGTAAATAAGATTTATAAATATTCACCGAAACAGACACTTGATATTGTCCAAAGTTTATATCAAAAAGGGATCGTTTCTTATCCACGTTCCGACTCCAATTATGTGACTGAGGGAGAAGCCGAGACATTTCCCGATATATTGCAAAAACTAAGTGGCTTTTCTGAATATGAATCACTTTTCCCTGTGCCTCAACCGAGTATCATCAATAATAAACGGTTTGTAAATGAAAAAAAAGTGACGGATCACTATGCCATTATCCCGACGGAGCAGGTTACCGACCCAAAGCGACTTTCCGCTGAAGAACGGAATATTTATGACTTGGTAGTACGGCGGTTGATTGCGGCTCATTATGAGAAAGCCATTTTTGATTACACTACCATTAAAACACTCGTCGATAAGCGGGCAGAATTCATTTCAAAAGGGAAGCAACAGATTCAAGAGGGATGGCGCAAAGTGATTTTCCAAAATGACAAGGATGATGATGATGTCCTTTTGCCGTCCGTTTTACAAGGAGATACCGGAAAGGTCGCCAATTTAAAGGTGAAAGAAGGTAAGACCCAGCCTCCAAAGCGCTATACAGAGGGCCAGTTGATCACCTTGATGAAAACGGCGGGAAAACATCTGGATAATGAAGAATTGGAAAAGGTGCTGATGAAAACCGAGGGCCTTGGTACCGAAGCAACCCGAGCTGGGATCATTACCATGCTCAAAGATCGCAAGTACATTAATGTCAAAAAAAATCAGGTATTTGCGACAGATAAAGGGAAAGTGCTGATTACGGCCATTGGGGAGAAAATCCTGGCTTCACCTGAAATGACAGCTAAATGGGAACAGCGTTTAAGGGAAATTGGTGAAGGAAAGGCTTCAGCCGGTGTCTTTATGGAAGCTGTTAAAAAGATGTCAGCAAAAATTATCAGTGATGCCGTGGAGTCATCGGAAAGCTGGGATTTTCAGGGGCTTGATACCGAATCGATTCAAAGGAGCGGCTCTAAAAAGAGAAGCGCAGCATCAGTGGGCAATTGTATGCTATGCGGTTCTAAGATTGTCGATAAAGGGGAATTCTACGGATGTGTGAGTTATCAAAAAACGAAGTGTAACTTTACGATTTCCAAAAAAATCCTTAATAAGAAAATCAGCCAAGCCAATATTAAAAAGCTGTTGGCGAGTGGGGAAACGGATTTGATAAGCGGTTTTAAAAAAGGAGAAAAGACCTTTGATGCCATTTTATCTTGGTCCGATTCCGAAAAGAAAATCAGTTTTACATTCCCGACAGAACAAGCCATTAAACAAACATGAGAAGAAACTTCATTAAAAGGCGCCCTGAGACGATATCTGCTTGTTTCGGGGCCGTTTATATAGTAAAATTTTTAGATATGCGTTTGAATGGGAGGTATCCGAATGCCTACACCGAGCATGGAGGATTACATAGAACAAATTTATTTACTTATTGAAGAAAAAGGGTATGCAAGGGTTTCTGATATTGCCGAAAATCTTTCCGTCCATCCATCTTCTGTTACAAAAATGGTTCAAAAACTGGATCATGAAAAATATTTGATATATGAAAAGTATAGAGGTCTCGTTTTAACGGCAAATGGGAAAAAAGTTGGTAAAAGGCTCGTATACCGTCATGAACTTTTAGAACAGATGCTTAGATTGATTGGGGTCAAGGAAGAAAATATCTATCAAGATGTTGAGGGGATTGAACATCACCTTAGTTGGAATGCCATTGATAGGATTGGGGACCTTGTTGAATTCTTTGAGGAAAATCCTGACCGTGTCGAGGATTTACGCAAGATACAAAAAAGGAATGAAGAAAATTCAAAATAAGCTGCCACTGGCAGTTTTTTTTATTTGTATGAATAGGATATAATCACATGCTTTCTAGTACTCGGCATTCACCTTTTACCACACACGTTGTTTAAAGAAGTACGGTGCAAAAGTCGTTTAAAAAAGGATTTATTAAGTAAGAGCAGAATAGTTATATGAAGCCCCTTATTTGGAAAATGGGTGTTTTAGTTGAACGTTAACAGGATCGGGTTATGACCCCTTGTTATTTCAGTGTTTGTTTCAGTTACTTATATAAATAGGGGGTAAATGGGAGGATGATTGCCTGATGAATTTACATACTTGGCATAAAGAAACGGAAAAGGAATGGGATGCATTTGCGCCTATATGGGCGAAGAATTCGCAAGAAATGTGGGAAACAGGCAGCCGAAAAAGCATAATCCCGTTTTTTTCTGAATATGTACCACTTGGATTGAAGGTGGCTGACATTGGCTGTGGGGATGGAATGGGTTCCGTAAAACTGGCCCAAGCGGGATTTGAAGTGACAGGCGTCGATTTATCCAATGTCATGATTGAATTTGCAAAAGGGAAAACGGCTCATCACCCTAATCTATCTTTTATTCGAGGAGATTTTAATAATCTCCCATTCAAAGATGAAGAAATGGATGCGGCAATGGTCATTAATTCTTTGGAATATACGGGTGAACCATTAACCGTGATGAAGGAAATTCAACGGGTAATAAAGCCTGGGGGTTATGCCTGTTTTGCCATACTTGGTCCGACAGCGGAACCACGAAAAAAATTCAGTTTTCAACGATTATTAGGGGACAAAGTGATCATGAATACCATGCAGCCTTGGGAATTTGAAAAAATGGCAGCAGAAACGGGATGGAAAGCTATCGCTGAGACCGGCGTTGCGAAGAGAGGAGTGGACTACAATAAATTAGGACATTTTTCAAAGGAATTAAAGCAAGCTGTATCGTTCATGTGGCTGTTCCTTCTTCAAAAGGAGGGTGTTCAGTGATGGAGAAGTATGAAATCAATCAATTCGTTGAAAAGACGAAACAGCAGGATAAAGGGCAAGGCTTGTTTGAGCTTGAAACGGAACGGATACTGGAAATTAATCTTGAACAGCAAATCTGGGCAAAAATGGGGACGATGGTTTCTTATCGGGGCCAAATTAAATTCGAGCGGGAAGGAATCTTGGAACATGGTCTGGGTAAACTGTTCAAAAAAGCCTTAACTGGTGAGGGTGCATCTTTAATGAAAGCAACCGGAAACGGCAAACTGTATGTCGCGGATCAAGGGAAGAAGATTTCAATCATACAGTTAAATGGGGAATCAATCTGTGTGAACGGGAACGATTTACTCGCCTTTGAGCCGAGTATTCAATGGGATATAAAAATGATGCGGCGCATTGCCGGGTTATTGGCGGGGGGATTGTTCAATGTAAGGCTCGAGGGGAGAGGGATGGTCGCCTTCACTTCCCATTATGAGCCGCTCACTTTAATGGTGGAACCCGGAAATCCAGTCTATACGGACCCGAATGCCACTGTTGCTTGGTCAGGGGAACTGCAGCCTGAATTCGTAACGGATGTTTCATTAAAGTCGTTTTTTGGAAGGGGAAGCGGGGAATCTGTACAAATGAAATTTCAGGGGAAGGGATTTGTAGTCGTCCAACCTTTTGAAGAAGTCTATTTCGGTAATAAAGAATCATGAAACAAAAAAACCTGAGGCATGGACTCAGGTTTTTTGTTCCCCATGGCTATTCATACTACTCATTTAAAAGAGTAAGCTTTATTTTCCTTACCCTTTCAATCCCACTCATATGGGGTCGATTGGTACACATAATAGTTAAGCCAATTCGAGAACATCAGGCTGCAATGGCTCTTCCAGCGATGAAGAGGTACCCTGGTTGGATCATTTTCAGGATAATAATTTTCTGGAAGTGGTGTATTGATTCCACGTTCCCTATCGCGCTTATATTCTTCACCGAGGGTATCGGCATCGTACTCGAAATGACCGGTCACCATAATTCTTTTACCATCAACTGAAGCGGCCATCAATACCCCTGCTTGATTTGACTGTGCCAAAATCTTCAATTCTGGATGGTTCACTAATTTTTGATAGTCAATATCCGTATAGCGTGAATGAGGAGCCATAAAATAGTCATCGAATCCGCGGACTAGATTTTCATTTGGTTCAAGTACCTCATGAGTGTATATGCCGAAGCATTTCTCTGGCAGTTCGTATTTGCCTATTCCATAATGATGGTAAAGGGCTGCTTGAGCTCCCCAACAGATATGTAAGGTCGATGTGACATTTTCAGCGGACCAGTTCATGATACTCTGCAGTTCTTCCCAATAGTTAACGTCTGTAAATTCCAGTTTCTCTACTGGAGCGCCTGTAATGATCATGCCGTCATATCTCTTTGTGCGAATATCATCAAATGATTTATAAAATTGATCCAAATGAAATTTACTTGTGTTTTTCGATTCATGTGTGCTCAAGCGCAGGAATGATATATTTACTTGAATGGGAGTATTGCCAAGAAAGCGCAGTAACTGAGCCTCTGTTTTTTCTTTCTCGGGCATAAGGTTTAAAATCAATATATTCAATGGGCGGATTTCCTGATTGGTAGCCCTTTCCTCATCCATTACGAAGATATTTTCCTGTTCTAAAATCTCTTTAGCTGGCAGTTGTTCCGGAATTCTGATTGGCATGATTAGCCTCCTTCTCCAAAAATCATAATATTTTAATTATATAGAAAATTGCTAAATAGAAAAGCTATTTTAATAATTTCTTGAAAATTCACGAAGGAAATTGCTCGAGAATGATAAAATGAGGAGATTATGAATACATAAACTTAAGAAGTTGGAGAGGTGTATGGAGATTGTTTGATCCCACAGCATTTGAGAACATGAAAGTAGTATTGGAAGGAGCAGTTTATGATCGTGACTTCTTAGGAGATATATTGGTCATAAGCCGTGATGATATAGTGAACCTTTCTACCATGTCAAGATCATATAAGATTGAAATGGAATTGAAAGAATCAATGGCGCCCATTTCGATTAGCGGTGCCATCGAGATACATGCTTCACTCCAGAATCTAAGTTCGGAGCTGCTCGATTCCAATATGAATGAAACACATTCCGGTTGCACGGTTGATGTCTTCATTTCTTTTCCCACAAAGCTTGATGCAGTGAGAGCCGAAGCATTCTTGAATGATCTGGAAAAGATTTGGGGAGATCAAAGAATCATTACAGTGAAAACGAGCGAAACGGTCAGTAAAAAATCTGAACCCATTCATTCTTCTGTATTTAAAGTTTCATTTGGAAGGCTTGTAAAAGAAGAGCAAATGGAAGATTTGGAAGATATGGTTGAGTATTTGATACAATCCATCCAAGCGTTGAGAATTCCGGGATGATAGGTAAAGGGAAGATTATTTAAGTTGGCAAACGTACGTTTAAATACGGTAAAATGACATCATCATACTAAAGGGAGAGAACATTCATGTCCATTTACGAATTTGAAGTCAATAAAATCAATGGAGAAACCATCTCGCTTGAGGAATACAGAGGGAAAGTGATGATTATAGTGAATACCGCTAGCAAATGCGGTTTTTCGCCACAGTATGATGATTTGCAAAGTTTGTATGTACAATATAAAGAGGAGGGTCTAGTTGTACTAGGTTTTCCTTGTAATCAATTTTTGAATCAGGAGCCGGGCGATGATCTGGAAATCGATTCATACTGTAAATTGAATCATGGTGTAACCTTCCCGATGTTTGCAAAAGTGAATGTAAAGGGAAAGGAAGCCCATCCTTTATTCAGCTATCTGACTGAAAATGCACCAGGTGTGATGGGTTCCAAATCGATAAAATGGAATTTTACAAAGTTCTTGATTGACCGTGATGGAAAGATTGTCAGTCGATACGCTCCTAAAACAAAACCATTGGATATGGAAGAAGATTTAAAAAAATTATTATGAAGATTCAAATCGAGTTCATCGGAAGCTTTAGTTTCTGTTGGGCTCTTTTTGTGAGTCAAATATAATTATTTGCATGCAATCGCTTTCGAAAGGAGACAGATGGTGGGGAAGTTGAATATAATAGGAGACAACAATTAAGGGGGAAAACCATGGAACGAATCGCCTGGGTAACGGACAGTACGGGGACTTTAGACGAAGAATTATCATTGAATGAGCATGTATACGTCGTTCCGATGATCGTCATCATCGATGGGAAGGAATATGAAGATGGTATTGACCTTTTACCAGACGAGTTATACCGAAGGATGAGTGAGGAAAAGGTTAATGCAACCACTTCACAGCCGTCGGTCGGCAAATTCCATGAGTTATATAAGGAGCTTGAAACACGTTATGATCGAATCATTGCCGTGCATCTTTCAAGTGAATTGAGCGGCACCGTTTCCGCGAGCAGGCAAGCTGCGCAAATGGTTACGATTCCCGTTGATGTTTTTGATACTTTACTCATTTCCTTTCCGATGTTATTAATCATGAAAAGGCTTATGCATTATATTGATAGTGGACATTCCATCCATGATGCTTTCGTTAAAACGAGACTGTATGCGGATAATCATGAAACCTATGTATTAATAGGTTCTTTAGATCAGCTGCATCGCAGCGGCAGGTTAACGAGTGCACAGTATATTTTAGGAAGCCTTTTGAGTTTTAAGCCCATCATTTCAATTGAAAATGGCCTGCTTCATACTAAATCGAAGCCTCGGAACCTTAATAAAGCAGAAAAACTGATCTTCATTGATTTTCGAAGGTCAATCGAAGCTGGAAAAGTGAAAGAATGCACGATACTATATGGTGCGATATCAGAGCAAGCACAAAGATGGAAAAAGATGATTTCCGAAGAATTTCCCGATGTGTTGATCCATGTATCCCCACTAGGAAGTGCCATCGGGGTGCATACAGGGGAACAGACGATTGGAATCAGTTGGTTCAATGAAGATTAAATCACACCGTAATTGAGAACCATGGTAAAATAGAATGGGCTTGGAGTGATGAAATGAAACAAACGATGGTTGAATTAACGGAGAAGTTTGTATATGACCAATTGAATTCTGATGCCAGCGGTCATGATTGGTTCCATATCGATCGTGTTCGGAAGCTGGCTTTACATATTGCAAAAGAAGAACAAAAAGGGAATGAGTTTATCATTGAAATGGCGGCCCTGCTTCATGATATTCCGGATGATAAATTAAACGAGGATGACGCTGCAGGTTGGAAAAAGCTAGATGAGTGGTTTGAGGAAATAAAAATGGACATGGATAGCGTTGAGGCCATTAAACGGATCATCAACACCATTTCATATAGTTCTGGGCACGCGAAGCTTTCTTCCATCGAAGCTGAAATTGTTCAGGATGCGGACCGCTTGGATGCAATTGGTGCCATTGGGATAGCCAGGACATTTGCTTTTGGCGGAAAAAAGGGACAGCCTATGTACGATCCTTCCCTGCCCATTAGGGAACATATGACAAAGAAGGAATACAGGACTGGTAAAAGCTCTTCCGTTCATCACTTTTATGAAAAACTATTACGTTTGCAAGATATGCTCAACACATGTACTGCCAAAAAGATGGCAAGGGAAAGGCATGAATATATGGTTAGTTTTTTAGAGGAATTTTATAAGGAATGGGATGTACGATTATGAAAGTTTTTAGCATGGAACATGTAATGAAAACCCAAGGAGAAAAACTTCTTTTTAAAGATGTATCCTTTTCGATCACCGAAGGGGAAAAAATCGGGATTGTGGGTATAAACGGCACAGGTAAATCCACATTATTAAATATTATTTCAGGCTTGGAAGACAGTGATTTGGGAACGAAGGATCATCCGAATGAATATACGATCTCTTATTTATCTCAAGATCCGGATTTTGATGAGAAATTGACGATCATGGAGTATATGTATGAAAGTTCAACTCCTGTATTTTCGCTGATCAAGGAGTATGAAAAAACGCTCGTTCAACTACAGGTTGATCCGCAAAATAGCGCAATACAGGATCGTTTGTTAAAACAGCAACAGGATATGGATACGCTTGGTGCTTGGGATATAAGTGCCAATGCCAGAACGATCCTGACCAAGCTTGGCCTTCCTGATCACTCAAGGAAATTGGGGGAACTGTCAGGCGGCCAAAAAAAACGTGCTGCCCTGGCAAAAACGTTGATTGAGACCCCAGATTTACTGATTCTGGATGAGCCTACGAACCATCTTGATTTTGAAAGCATTACCTGGCTTGAAGAATATTTGGCAAAATATCAAAAGTCCGTTTTATTTGTAACACATGATCGATATTTTCTTGATCGGGTTTCCAATAAAATCTGGGAAATCGCCCAAACTCAACTTTTCGAATACAAAGGAAACTATGCAGATTATTTAGAATCAAAGGCCATTCGTGAAGAAAACGAATCGGTTGAAAGAACGAAGAAAGAAAGTCTATTCAAAAAAGAACTGGCCTGGATCCGTAAAGGTGCAAAGGCTCGTACAACAAAACAAAAGGCCAGGATCCAACGCTTCGAAACATTGGAATCGGGTGTGAAAGATAAGCAGAAAACCGAGAGCCTGGAAATGGAATTGACTGGTGCCCGTCTTGGGAAAAAGGTACTGGAAATGAAAGATGTCTCTAAATCTTTCGGCGATCAGTCCATCATCAACCATTTTTCCTTCCTCTTCAAACCAGGTGATCGAATTGGGATCGTAGGTAATAATGGCAGTGGTAAGTCCACATTATTAAATATCTTGGCAGGACGGGAACCTATAGATGAAGGGAACCTGGAAATAGGACAAACCGTGAAAATCGGGTACTATACGCAAGAAAGCGTCGATATGGATGAGAATCTCCGCATGATCGAGTATATCCGGGAAACAGCTGATTCAATCGCCCTTAAAGATGGCAGTTTCATATCAGCAGCGCAGATGCTTGAAAGATTTTTATTTCCAATGGGTTCGCATGGGACGCCCATTCGCAAGCTGTCCGGAGGAGAAAAAAGGCGTCTATATCTCCTTAACATATTGATGGCGGCACCTAATGTCCTGCTATTGGATGAACCGACGAATGACCTGGATACGCAAACCTTAACCGTTCTGGAGGATTATTTAGAAACGTTTTCAGGTGTTGTCATCACCGTGTCACATGATAGGTATTTCCTGGATAAGACGTGCCATCAGCTTCTTGTCTTCAAGAACAAAGGAGAAATTGATTTTTATTATGGAAATTACTCAGAGTTCTTGGAAGAAAAGACGGAGGAGACAGTACCTGTAAAAACGCCAGAGCCTCAGCTTAACCGCACGGAAAAGAAAAAGAAAAAACTAACCTATGCGGAAAGTAAGGAATGGGAAGAAATTGAGGGGAACATGGAACGGGTCGAGATGAGACTGAAAGACATCACGGCAGAAATGTCAGCTGCGGGGAGCGATTTTGAAAAAGTCCGCCTGCTACTTGAAGAAGAAAAGGAACTAAATGATAAATCAGAGCATTTGATGGAAAGATGGACGTATTTAGCGGAAAAATTGGAAGAGGAATAGGGAAGTGACTGGACCAAGGGACAAAAGTGGTCCAGTCTTTTTTTTTGCCAATCTCAATTGCATGAGAATCTTAGGTCATTGTGATAATATCTAGTACATGGATACGTTTTGTAAAAGGAGAGAATCAAATTTGAAAATAAAATCAATAGAACCTACACCAAGTCCAAATACAATGAAAATCAATCTAACTGAAGAGCTTTTAGCAGGTAAAAGCAATAATTATAAAAAGGATCAAGCTGAACAAGCGCCTCAGCTCATTAAAGATTTATTTACGATCGATGGAGTGAAAGGTGTATATCATGTTGCGGACTTCTTGGCAGTTGAGCGCAATGCGAAATATGATTGGAAAGATATCTTGATCCAAATCCGACAGGTGTTCGGGGAAAAAACCGAAGAACTAAATCAGCAAAATGTTTTAAATGAGCATTATGGTGAAGTATCGGTTGCCATTCAACAATTTAAAGGTATTCCGATGCAAATTAAAGCGAGTGATAGCCAACAAGAAAAACGTTTTGCTTTACCAGAATATTTTATAAAGGGCATTGCCGCTGCCCAAAAAGAAGAGGATAATGTTGTCCTTCTCCGAAAATGGAAGGATTATGGCGTAAGATATGGAGATATGGAAGATATTGTGAAGGAAGTATCGGATGAGTTGATTGCAGCTTATCCGGAAGAACGAATTAATCAGCTAGTGGCTGCCGCGAAAGAAATGGTAGATAAAAAGGAAACATTCGTAAAACGTCCAAAAATAAAACTGACGGCAGAAATGCTCAATGACGAAAGTTGGGAAAAACGGTATCAGGCGTTAGATCAAATGGATGATCCAACTGTCGATGATATTCCAGTTTTGGACATGGCCCTTTCTGATGGTAAGGTTTCCATCCGCAGGCTTGCCGTTGTTTACTTGGGGATGATCGAAGATAGAAAAGTGCTTCCAAGTTTGTATAAAGCATTGAAAGACAAAAGTGCAGCAGTAAGAAGAACCGCTGGTGACTGTTTGTCAGATCTGGGCTTTGAAGAAGCGATGGGGGAAATGTCGCAAGCCCTTTCGGATAAAAATAAATTGGTCAGATGGCGGGCTGCGATGTTTTTATTCGAAGCGGGAAATGAAACGACCCTGCCTTTTCTTAAACAAGCGGAACAGGATCCTGAATTCGAAGTGGCCCTTCAGGTCAAAATGGCCATTGATCGCATCGAAAATGGGGAAGAAGCAAAAGGTTCAGTTTGGAAGCAAATGACAGAATCAAGGCAAGTGAATGATAAGTGAATGTAATAAAGGCATACGGGTGATTCAGCCCGCATGCCTTTTATTATTATTATGGAACTTTTAAGAGGTTGCATGATGGGCAAGAAAGAAGAACTTGAATAAAGGGGGTTCGGTAAAATTCAAGTGGATCATCGTCCAAAACACCAATAAAGCATATTTTCGTTGCGATATAGTAGTTTCAAAGGATAGAAATCTGTTCTATTATTTTAGAAAAATGATATTTGTGGATTTTTACGTGTTGAATGGTTGCATTTGTACATAAATATGTTAGAATTTTTAGAGTATACTAAAAATTATATTATATTAAATTATCAATCATTTAGTGAAAATTGGGGGTACAACAAATGTCTACATCAAATATGAGAAGTGACATGATTACAAAAGGAGTCGACCGTGCTCCGCACAGAAGTCTGTTGCGTGCAGCAGGCGTTAAAGAAGAAGATTTTGGAAAACCGTTCATCGCGGTTTGTAATTCTTACATCGATATCGTTCCAGGTCATGTTCATCTTCAGGAATTCGGAAAAATAGTGAAGGAAGCAATACGCGAAGCAGGCGGTGTTCCTTTTGAATTTAATACAATCGGGGTAGACGATGGAATTGCAATGGGTCATATCGGCATGCGCTATTCATTACCTAGCCGTGAAATCATTGCAGATTCCGTGGAAACTGTTGTATCTGCACATTGGTTTGACGGGATGGTCTGCATTCCAAACTGTGACAAAATAACGCCGGGAATGATGATGGCTGCACTTCGTGTCAATATTCCTACAATATTCGTTAGTGGCGGACCTATGAAGGCAGGTAAAGACAAAAACGGTAAATCTCTTTCATTAACCTCTGTTTTTGAAGGGGTGGGCGCTTATCAAGCAGGTAATATCAACGAAGAAGAGTTACAGGAAATCGAGGAAGTTGCATGTCCTACTTGCGGATCTTGTTCAGGAATGTTCACGGCAAACTCCATGAACTGTCTGGCTGAAGGCTTAGGACTTGCGCTTCCAGGAAATGGTACGATTTTAGCGGTAGCTGAAGAGCGTAAAGAATTCGTTAAGAAATCCGCTAAACAATTGATGGAGATTATCAAACAGGATATCAAGCCTCGTGATATCGTGACGATTGATGCAATTGATAACGCATTTGCTTTGGATATGGCGATGGGCGGATCGACTAACACTGTTTTGCATACACTTGCACTGGCCCATGAAGCTGGTTTTGAATATCCAATGGAACGCATTAATGAAATAGCTAACCGCGTACCTCATCTGGCGAAAATTGCACCTGCATCCGATTATCATATCGAAGATGTACATAACGCCGGTGGTGTAAGTGCCGTCATTAACGAGTTACTTAAAAAACCAGGTGCCTTTAACGGTGACTGCCTTTCTGTTTCAGGTAAAACTCTTGCCGAAAATGTTGCCGGTTGTGAAATTTTGGACACGGATGTTATCCATCCTTTAGATAATCCTCATTCTGAGCGTGGGGGTCTTGCGGTATTGTTTGGTAATCTTGCCCCTCAAGGCTCGATCATAAAAGTGGGAGCCGTTGACGAATCAGTTGGTGGCTACCACAGAGGTCCAGCAATTTGCTTCGATTCCCAAGAAGATGCGCTTTCCGGAATCATTACTGGCAAAGTAAAAGAAGGAAATGTAGTGGTCATTCGTTACGAAGGACCTAAAGGGGGGCCGGGGATGCCGGAAATGTTGGCACCCACATCCCAAATCGTCGGGAGGGGACTTGGAGCGAAAGTCGGTTTGATCACAGATGGCCGCTTCTCAGGTGCATCCCGAGGCATCAGTATTGGTCATATTTCCCCCGAAGCAGCTGAGGGAGGCCCGATCGCTTTTGTGGAAAATGGAGACATCATCGAGTTGGATTTGAATAATCGTACAATCCAATTGGAAATTTCCGATGAAGAATTCGAAAAACGCAAAGCAAATTGGAAAGGCTTCGAGTCAAAAGTTAAAACAGGCTATTTAGCCCGTTATTCCAAACTTGTAACGAATGCAAGTTCGGGCGGAGTAATGAAAGTTTAATTTCGGCTATATGTTCCAAAAGTTTCTTTCTATATGAATCATCAGAAGGGGGACTCGGCAAGAGGCCCTCTTCTGTTATTACCGTATAAGCTAGGTTATCTCTCCTTACAATCTTTCGTGTTTCCTCTTAATATAATGGGTCCTAATTTTTCAGCCTTCGAATTAGAAAGACGTACCTGCACTTCTGCATTTTCCACTTTCGCTGTAATTTCATCAAATCTTCCAGCCCAAGTAGGACCGTTTTCTTCCGGGGAAGGATAGAGCAGAAATCGCCAACTAATCACGCCTGGAATGTAAGCAAGTCCTTCATAGCTATCGTAATTTCCGTAGGATGATGGTTGTGGAAGGTGTACTCCAAGAATACTTATATTAGTTCGTGCAAAACTTGGTGGACGTAATTGTACTTTATAAACTAATGCCGTACCCATTGCATTTGAAAGTTTTTTATCGATTGGTTCCAAAACCATACTACAAGGGATTGTTTCTGCCTTTGAATATGATGGCTGAATAACATAAATTGAGATAATGAATAGTACCAGAACAAATTCTTTCATCTTACACCTCTTTTAATCCTTTTAGTTAATTTACCCTTGTTATGGTCTTAATACGGATTGTATTTCTCTTGTTGCCCTTTTTATTTAAGAGGCTTTATTAAAGAATAATGTTGTTATTTGATTTTCCCGAACGCTCGTTCTGTTATGAACTGAAATTACCGAGAGCGAGTGAGTTTTAATGGAGTTAGAGGACATAATTAACCAATTCAGAAACCTAAGCCAAAACGACCAGCAGCGATTGAAGTAGTCATTAGGGAGTGCCGGAGAAACAGAGTCTGTATTCACTGATGCATCAGAACAGAAACACAAAGACGGCTACACCTGCACCATTGTCAATCCACTAATGTTATTCGCTTCGGTAAATATCAGGTAAAAACTACAATCAATACCATTGAACGTCAAAGCTACCGCTGCAAAGAGTGCGGGAAACATTCACAGATATGACGAACACAGTAAATGGATTCAGTTCATCGAATGTATGATTGAAGGGTATTCCCTTCAGAAATCAGCTAAACTCATTGGTGCTCATTATGTGACGCTTTTTTTATTGGAGGCATAAAATTCTAACTGCATTGAACAGAGCATCATCGCTTTAAAGCAAATGGTAGGGAGCGAGTTAAAGGGTTTTTCACATCCAGAATGTCAATAATTATCACAGCCGTTAAAGAGCTGGATGGAGCGTTTTAATGGTACAAACATATAAAAGATAACTTTACGATAACCAAAATGTTTTAGACAGTTGTTCTTTCTCAGTTAACACAACTTATGATAAACTAAGATTATCAGAATTTTCCAAATAACGGAACGTTCCTTGTTCCGTTAAAGGGCCAGTTTAATTGAACAAGGAATTGGCATGACACCTTAATTAGTGAGCTATTTATAACACGGCGCAAATGAATTTTGACCAAAGGATATCTATTAAAGGGATTAAATTGGAGGGAATAGAAAATGGATGTAAAGACACTTTTGTTACAACAATGGGCAAGCTGCTTAGATGAAGAAGACTGGTTTCCACCACTTGAAAAAGTGCTAGAGGACATCACTTTTGAACAGGCAATTTGGAAACCAGCTGATGGGGCAATGAATTCCATTTGGGAATTAGTTTGTCATTTACTTTTCTTTGAAAAGAGATATCTGATGCGATTTCTTGGTGAAACAGCGAATGAACCACAGGCAGAAAATAATGACTCTACATTTCGATTACCAACTGAGACGTTAGAAAATTGGAAGGAAACAAAACAAGAATACTTTCATGTTCATCGTGAACTTGGAAAAATACTAGCAAAATCAGAACATGAAGATTTGTATAGACAGATTCCAGGAGATAATTCATTAGTGCTTGAACTGAAGAGTTTAGCAATGCACGACGCCTATCATATTGGGCAAATTGTATTCCTAAGTAAAATGCAAGGTGCTTGGGCTGCGAAACGAAGCTTTTAAAAAAGCTTCATTAGCTTTACAGTTATTCCATTATAGGGGGGCTTTAATGAAATAAGAACGGGAACGTCCAAATCGGACGTTCCCATATTTTATACCTGAAAAACAACCATACTACTTAACAAAGCTATTTAAGAAAGAAGCCGACTTTCAAACGAACATGGTGGTTGAATGAAAGTATTCTCACCTTTTTTCCTTGGTAGCTAAAAAATGGGTTTAATTGACTCTAGGTGTAACAACAAATTTACAATGCTCTAAGCGTCATTTTTGCATATGCACGTAAGAATATAGTATGATTATACTAATTGAAGAATTGTAACCAAGGGGGTTTTTTTTATGTCAATGGCATATGATGAATATATGAAACAAATGGTGAAACCAATGCGTGCGGAACTGGTGCAAGCAGGTTTTGAGGAGTTGGAATCCGCTGAAGCGGTTGAAAACTTTATGGAATCCGTAGAAGGTACGACGCTTGTGGTTGTAAATTCCGTTTGTGGTTGTGCTGCCGGGTTAGCCCGTCCAGCTGCTACTCAAGCTGTACTCCAAGCGGAAGAGGGTAAGCCGAATCACCTTGTAACGGTATTTGCCGGTCAAGATAAGGAAGCGACAGCTAAAATGCGTGAATACTTCGATGGAATAGAACCTTCTTCACCATCAATGGCTCTCTTAAAGGGCAAAGAGGTCGTACATTTCATTCCTCGTCATGATATAGAAGGACAGCCAATGGAAGCAATTATGGATAATTTATTGGCAGCATTCAGTCAAGTAAATAAGTGATGAAGCGGAATGTCCTGGAAACGGGGCATTCTTTTCAAATTTAAGAGCGTATGAAGGGGTAGGATCATGTTTGTCACTACAGTAGGAAGAGCCGATAATGAAACGATGATATTAGCCGAAAGGTTAGCGGAAGAATTACATATCCCCTTTATAGCCCGAAGAAAACGATCGGTGAGAGATATCCAATCGGATAATGATGAAGATGATTGCCTCGTTTTTGGCAAAAAACGGATGGAGCTATATCGGTACCAGGAGAAAGAACCATTCTTTTTTCACCCGAACTTTGCAATGGTCCGTTTAAAAAGAATCATTCGCGGGGAAAGTGATCCTTTTCTTGTCGCCGGAGATATAAATGAAGGCAGTTCTGTTCTTGATTGCACTTTGGGCTTGGGCTCTGATGCGATTGTCGCTAGCTTCGCAGCAGGTCAACAGGGGCAGGTTGTAGCATTGGAAGGAAATCCATATTTGGCCTTGCTCGTGGAACATGGGTTGAAGACATGGGAGGATTCAGAAGAAAAAATGATTTCCGCGATGAGAAGAATTGAGGTCATTCAAGCGGATCATTACGAATTATTGAAAACATTACCGGAAAATCATTTTGATGTCGTATATTTCGATCCCATGTTTGAGGAAACGATTTTTGAATCGAATGGAATCAAGGGGTTGACTCATTTTGCAGAAGGTAAGGATTTATCGATGGGAATTATAAACGAAGCCAAGCGGGTTGCGCGAAAAAGAGTCGTGTTGAAAGACCATTTTCGCAGCTCCCGCTTTGAGGAATTTGGATTCGACGTGCTAAAAAGAAAAACATCCAAATTTCATTTTGGCTTCATTTCCATTAATGATCAAGATTTATAATCTGTCTCGTTTAGACCAATGGCACAGCCTTCTCGGCTTGAATCGGCAGCACCATAGTTTGAGCCATCAGGGTTGATTTGAATGGCCTGGACATTCCCTATAGAGTGGGGGTTATCGTTAAAGGCAAAGCCCATTGCTTCCAAGTGACCTTTGCTGGTCATATCCATTCCTGCTTCCCATTCGATATGAGGGCCCATTGGAGTGAAAATCCTAGGCTCTTCAATGGCTGCTTTCAAGTCCATTTTTAAATCGAGTACATTAATGATTGTTTGAACGACTGAACTGATGATGGTTGGTCCTCCTGGTGATCCAAGTGTCAAAATGGGCTCGCCATCTTTAAAGATGATGGTCGGGCTTTTACAGCTTACAGGACGTTTGTTTGGCTCCACTTCATTCATTCCCCCTGGTAAGGAATCGAAATCGGTCAGTTCGTTATTCAGCATGAAACCATAGTCGGAAACCATGATGCCCGAGCCGAATGGATGTTCCACAGTGGACGTACATGCTGCGATATTCCCCCATCTGTCACGGACGGTGAAATGTGTCGTTTCACTAATATCTTCGTCATTAGGTTGTGGGATGACTTCCCTTTGTTTCACGGAGTCATAGATCCAAGGATTACCGAAGTCGATGGCATTATTCCTTGCTTTGAAATTAATGAAAGAGCGCCGTTTAGCTATATATTCATCATGCATAAGCCCCGTCAATGGTAATTCGGCAAATTCGGGATCCGCAAGAAATGCCTTTTTGTCTGTAAATGCCAAACGCATCGCTTCTGCAATTAGGTAATATTTTTCCCAAGAATGGACGTCATATTGTTCAATATGGAAGCTCTCCAATATTTTCAGGATTTGGATGACCGTGAATCCGCCAGCACTTGGGGCCATCGATGAAGCAATTTCATAATCCTTATACGTTCCATACATGGGTTCATCAATGGTTGCTTTATAATCCCGTAAATCAGAAAGCTCCATGAAACCTCCAAGTTCCTGTATACAGGAAATGATGCCTTCTCCGATTTCACCTTCATAAAAAGCGGAAATACCTTCTCGTTGTAATATTCGATAGGTATTCGCCAATTTTTCTTTTATCATCAAGTCGCCTGCTTTATATGGTTTACCGTTGGGAATGAAGAATTTACGGGCTTCATCACCTAAGCGGTATTCAAAGTTTTCAAGGGCGTCACAAAATACCCAGTTAACAGGAACTCCTTTTTCAGCAAATTCAATGGAAGGCTCGATGAGGTCAGCTAAAGTCTTGCTTCCGTACGCAGTGAGAGCTTCGTCCATTGCCTTCAGTATTCCAGGAACACCAACAGCAGTAGCATTGATCGAACGCTTTTTAAATGGGATGACTTCCCCATTTTCATCAAGAAACATGTTTGGATGTGCGGCTTTAGGTGCTCTTACATGGCCATCGAATATTTTTGTTTTCTTATCTTTTGCGTTATATACCATAAGGAAGCCACTGCCGCCGATACCGGTCATCATAGGTTCTACAATATTGAGTGCAAATTGGATGGCAACCGCCGCATCAACTGCATTTCCGCCTTCACGTAATATTTTTTCCCCAATGGAAGTAGCTACGGGATGAGCGGTAACGACCATTCCAGCCTTTCCTGTTGCGGTTTCTCTCTTGTAATCATTATCTTTACTGTATTCATTGATGTTTTCCAAAGTGATTCCTCCAGTATTCAGTCCTTTATCTGCCAAAGGGTAACGACTTTATGTGAAAAGAAAACCTTGCCATTGTAGTTAAATGACAAGGAGATTTTTCGTAGGTATTTATTTATTCTTAATCAGCAAATGATAAATATACGAAAAATGCTAATGTAACAAGACATAAAGCCACCATGGCAGTTGTAGTCAAAGCCATATAAGACCCCTCCTTAAAAAGACTTGAATCTAATTAAGTTCTCCAATTATCGTAAAAATCCTCCCTATAAATTTAGAAATGGGGATATTTAGTGAAAAAGGTTGGGTTCATGATGATTATATAGGTATTTATCCTTTTTTTTGATTTTTGAAACATAGGTAACTATATATTCGTAATTACTAAAAAATAAAAGTATACTAAATATAAAGACAATATGAAAAAGAAGGGGGAGTGTGATTTGAAAACAGCGGTTTGGTTCAGGAAAAGTCTCATCATTTTAGTATCCGTTTTGACGTTTGGTCTTGTCACTCCTTCAGATCTAGCTTGGCTAGCTGAAGCCGATTCGTTAAAGGATGCTAAAAAGGGCTTGGTGGAAGAAAAAGGTTCAGCCTATCTTGCCTCACAGAAACCGACTGAACTGGAAGACGAATTCAACCGGGAAGAATTTTTATCAGGCATTCTGGATAAAGCGGAGGAAAACGCTTTTATGAAATTTGGCGATAAGATCAAGCCTAAAATTGGCGATGAGTTCAAAATGGCCATATTTCCAAAAGTGGAAGAAGCCATTACAGAAATGGCTACGCAATTTCCAGATGAAAAATTACAACAATTAACGATCACTGAGCAGCCAAGTGCGGGTAGGGCTGAGAAAATTTTTCATATTTATGATTCAATCAGCGGCAAGGATATCATCAGGTTCCATGTCAGGCAGGAAAATCCTCCACTGGAGGGATATTGGTTCAATTTTCATTATCATACCTATCATGATTCATTTGCCACCCATTATGATATAGGTAAAATATATTGGGATAAAAATACGCCGCCAGAGTGGACAAGTAAGCGAATGCTCTCATAGTGGATGGGTTCGTTGATTTTATTTATGTGTAAGAGTATGATGGAAATGGAATTTATAATAGGCATTAAATGATACGTTGTCATGCAACGTATTTATTTTGTGTTTGAAATAAAGTAGAGTATTTCTCATTAATGGGAAGAATGTTATTTTAAGTGGTTATTTTATTTGTAAGTTATAGCAGCAGAGGAGTCTTTATCATGTCAGAGTTGTTAAATAACATCATTCAAACATATGCCCAATTTTTCGATTGGCATATGTGGGTGGAGGTTTTATCCGATCCAGTGAGCTGGGGATTGATTGGGACGCTCGTATTGATGGAAGGATTACTATCAGCGGATAACGCCTTGGTATTGGCAATAATGGTCAGGCACCTTCCGGTAAAACAACGGAAAAAAGCACTTTTTTATGGTTTATTAGGTGCTTACGCTTTCAGGTTTGTAGCGATTGGAATTGGTGTGTTCCTCATTAAGCTTTGGTGGGTAAAGGTGATTGGGGCGGCCTATCTTGGCTGGCTCTCTTTTAAATACTTTCGGGATAAAAGAAGAAAACAAGCTGGTAACGATGAAGATATCCAGGGGATGAGTAAAAACAGCTTGCTGATCCGTATGTTTGGTACATTATGGGGGACGGTGGCCGCAGTGGAATTGATGGATATAGCATTTTCCGTCGATAGCGTCTTGGCCGCCTTTGGTGTGAGTGAAAAAGTCTGGGTCCTTTTGACCGGCGGGATGATTGGTGTTTTGATGATGCGAGGAGTGGCAGGATTATTTTTAAAACTGATAGATAAGGTTCCGGAATTGGAAAATGCTGCATATGTTCTTATAGGATTCATTGCTATAAAAATGCTAATTGCTGTCTTAGGGATTGAAATCCCGCCTGCTATCTTTTTTGCCTTTATTCTAATGATTTTCGGTACCACAATCGCGCTTCATTTTAAGAAAGGGAAAAAGCTAAAAGAACATGGTTGATCACTATTAAAAAAAAGCTGATATCAGAAATGATGTCAGCTTTTTTTATGGAACGAATAATGGAACGTTGATTTTTACTCCAGGCACTCGTTTTCCGCGGGCGGTCCTGGATCCTCCTCGGCGCCCTGCGCCTGCGGGGTCTCCCTCGGACACGTATTCCCGCAGGAGTCTCGAACATCCGCTCCAATCAACGTTGTTTTAACAGTTAGATAGAACCCCTTTTGCCAACATGATTCAATTCAGCGAGATCAACTGGAGCCCTTGTACCATTTGTTTCGTAAAATGGAGACATCCATAGATTTCACTTTCATGTATGACTTGATGAAAGGGAAAGAAAGCAAACCTGCTTTACCCTATACACGTCCTCGAACAAAAGAAAGATTCTTCCGCAAACATGACTATGTGTACGATGAACATTTTAATTGTTAGCTATGCCCATCTGCTATTCATTCAATAAAAAATCAAAAAGGATTCAGTCTACAAACTAAAAAAGCTGACATCAGAAATGATGTCAGCTTTTTTTATGGAAAATATCAAGTAATTGAAGAAGGATGGTGAATGAAGTGAAGAAAAGTAAAGGCAATAAAACGTTAAGCCAGAGAGAAGAGAGTAACGGATGCAGCAGTATGCCAAGGAAAATGGCGAACAGCAAAAGGTCGAGTATGATGAACACTTTTAAACTGTAGATATCAAGGACTTCTTCGGCAAGTTCACGATGCTCATTCAGGCTGGCTTTTTTATTATCGGTTTCCATGTAATCACCTTAAACCTTTTACGATTATACTACTGATATATGAAAAGACTGGAACAATGGTTCGTTGTTGATGTTTTGCAACCGAAATTACCAAAAAAACATAGAGTTTTTACAATAGGTCAATATGTTATACTAATATAATAGTATGAAAGATTTAGAGAATTTAAGAAACATATATATTCTAACGATAATGAGAACTGGAGAAAGGGGAGATGATTGTGAAAAGAAAAAAATGGTTAACCATATTTGCCTTATTTGCCTTTTTCCTCTCTATGCTCTCCTATTCCTTGGCAAAGGAAGATGGAGTAAAATGGCGGAATTTGCCCAAAGATAATCTTATAAGACAAAGTGAATTATTTAAAGAAAATAAAGAACTGCAAAGTATTTTTTTGTTTCCATCAGAAGGGGAATACGATCAAACGGAAGCATTGAAAATCGTAGGAACCATTGATAAATTGCCTCATTCCCTATTGGTGAAAACTGCTGAGAGTGGTGTTAGGGTCAAACTTTTTAACGGTAATTTAACCGAAAACCAATCTGCTGCTAAATTAAAGGGACAATTCCCGCGTGGTTATTTAAATAAAAATACGACTTGGGATGATGTGCCTGGAATGGGCGGATCCCATACAGTATTGGTTAAAATCGGAGCGAGTGACAAGGGGCACGGGCATGGCTCTGTCAATTTGGAGCTACATGAGTTAGCACATTCCATTGATAATATCGTTTATGATGGAATACGTGAGGATATGGATTTTTTGAGTATTTGGGGTAAGGAAGTCAATGGACTGTTTCCCGGACAGTCGTATTTTTCCAATTATCCTGAAGAATACTTCGCAGAAACGTTTGCCATGTTTTATGTAAACTTCGAACAAAATCAATTACTGAGACAAAAAGCGCCCGAGACTTATAATTTTATTAAACAATTAGATTAAACTATGGGCGGTTATACGTTAAAATAAGGAGAATGAATGTAGAAAAGGTGGTTTATCATGAAGCAATATTTAGATTTATGTAAACATGTACTCGAGAATGGATCTCAAAAAGGCGATCGTACCGGAACAGGCACGATCAGTACCTTTGGATATCAAATGAGATTCAATTTAAAAGATGGTTTCCCTGTCCTTACAACGAAAAAGGTTAGTTTAAGAGCGATCATCCATGAACTATTATGGTTTTTGAAGGGGGATACAAATGTTGGCTACCTTCAGGATAATAGCGTACGCATTTGGAATGAATGGGCTGATGAAAACGGTGAATTAGGTCCGATCTATGGTCATCAATGGCGTTCTTGGGGAACTGCAGATGGCAGGCAAATCGACCAAATCAGTGAATTGATCGACCAAATCAAAACGAATCCAAATTCAAGAAGATTGATAGTGAGTGCCTGGAATGTTGGAGAATTGGACGAGATGGCCTTGCCGCCGTGCCACGCCTTCTTTCAATTCTATGTGGCTGATGGCAAGCTTTCCTGCCAGCTATATCAACGCTCAGCGGATGTATTTTTAGGTGTTCCTTTTAATATTGCTTCGTATGCGCTCTTAACAATGATGATTGCCCAGGTGTGTGATTTGGAAGTTGGGGAATTTGTACATACTTTTGGGGACGTCCATATTTATTCTAATCACCTTGAACAAGTGGAACTGCAGTTGACACGTGATCCGAAACCATTGCCTACCATGAAAATAAATCCGGAAGTGAAAAATATTTTTGATTTTAGCTTCGAGGACTTCGTTCTGGAAAATTACGAAGCCCATCCTCATATAAAAGGTGAGGTTAGCATATGATTTCGTTAATAGTGGCTATGGATCAAAATCGAGTAATAGGGAAAAACAATCAACTTCCTTGGCATTTACCGGCAGATCTGCAGTATTTTAAAAAAGTGACGATGGGCCATCCAATCGTCATGGGTCGAAAAACATTCGAATCGATCGGCAGGGTACTGCCTGGCCGGGAAAATGTCATCGTTACCCGCAATCAGGATTTTAAAGCCGAAGGTTGCGTAGTTTTACATGATATTTTACAAATCAAAACGTATGCAGACGACAGTGATAAGGAAGTTTTCGTGATTGGCGGAGCCGAAATCTTTAAAGAAATCATGCCTGTTACCGACCGATTGTATATAACGGAAATTCATGAAACCTTTGAAGGTGATACTTTCTTTCCATTGATTAATGAAAAAGAATGGGATAAAATCTCTTCAATCCAGGGCATCATGGATGAAAAAAATCGATATGCACATGATTTTATTATTCTGCAAAAAAAATAAATGTCAAAATCCGATTATGGGGCAATGACCATAATCGGGTTTTTTTGGTGTAGAATGAACAAAAGAAAGAATTTTTAGAAAAATCAATTACATTAATAACAGTAAAGTGCTATAATGATTGAATTGATTAGGAAGGAAATGAGGGATTAATATGAATCAAACTGCATCTATGAATAGGGGGATTCAATTGGAAGACATTCTAATTGCCTATAGAGAACTGAAAGAGATTGTTTTACATACTCCATTACAAAAAAATCAGAGGCTCTCTGATAAATATGAATGTAATGTTTATTTAAAACGCGAGGATCTTCAACATGTTCGCTCTTTTAAATTAAGAGGGGCTTACTATAAAATGAAAAGTTTGACCCAGGAAGAGACGAAGAACGGGATCGTTTGCGCCAGTGCAGGAAACCATGCACAAGGAGTTGCTTTTTCTTGCAGTCAATTAGGTATCCACGGAAAAATTTATATGCCTGCCACAACACCAAGGCAAAAGGTCGATCAAGTTCAGTTATTCGGCAGGGATAATGTGGAAATCGTCCTGATCGGTGATACATTCGATGATGCGTTTGCGATGGCAATGGAATGCTGTGAAGAAGAAGAACGTACCTTTATCCATCCGTTTGACGATGAAAAGGTAATTGCCGGTCAGGGTACGACCGCTGTTGAAATCCTGAATGATTGTGAAGATGGAATCGACTATGTATTCGCAGCTATCGGTGGTGGCGGATTAATGGCGGGGGTATCAAGTTATTTCAAATCGGTTTCACCAAAAACGAAATGCATTGGGGTGGAGCCTCAAGATGCTGCTTCGATGAAATATTCGTTCAAGGAAGGAAAAGTTACCGAACTTGAAAACATCGATACATTTGTTGACGGGGCAGCTGTCAAGTGCGTAGGTCAGCTGACATATCAAATCTGTAAGGAAAACCTGGAAGATATCGTTGTCGTTCCTTCAGGGCAAATCTGTACGACGATACTCGATTTATATAACCAGCATGCGATTGTCGCTGAGCCGGCAGGGGCTATATCTGTAGCTGCTTTGGATTTGTACAAAGAACAAATCAAAGGCAAAACGGTTGTTTGCATGGTCAGCGGAGGGAATAACGACATTGGTCGTATGCAGGAAATTAAGGAAAAATCATTACTATATGAAGGACTTCTATATTATTTTATCGTGAATTTTCCACAACGGGCTGGAGCTTTAAGGGAATTCCTTGATGAGGTGTTAGGACCGAATGACGATATAAGCCGTTTTGAATATACGAAGAAAAACAATAAAGAAAGTGGTCCGGCCCTTGTTGGTATAGAGCTAAAATATAAAAATGATTATGATGGACTTATTCAAAGAATGAACAAAAAAGGATTTTCGTTCGTTGAGGTCAATAAAGACAGTAATTTATTTCACTTATTGATTTAATCATGGACAAAATGATAAATTAGGATAGAATAATACTTATGTTTTTACATTTTATTCTACCTGACCGGCCGTTACGAGCAGAATGTCGATAATTGTTACCATTATATGACGAATTGCGGGTTTACTTTCAAATGGTTGGAAATGGTATTATAATCGGAATAAGTCTTATTACAACACCAAAGGGGATGTATCCATGTCAAACATTGGAGTACCTGGTCTAATTCTCATCTTAATTTTGGCATTAATAATTTTTGGTCCGAAAAAACTTCCCGAGATTGGCCGTGCTTTTGGGCAAACACTTCGTGAATTTAAAAAGTCCACGAACGATTTGACAAAAGGTGATTATGAAGATGATAAGAAATTACAACAAAAAAATCATGAATGATTGAATGCTGGGCGTAAGATGGAATCGTCTTACGCCTTTATGCTGGAACAAAGATACGGATTTTCAGATGAAGGCGTGATCAACTTTGGAAGATAAAGAATTAAATATCATCGATCATCTCGATGAATTGAGAAAACGGCTTATCATTACTGCGGTTGCTTTTGTCATCTTTTTTATCGCCAGTTTTATTTATGTGGAAGAGATTTATAATTGGTTTGTGAAGGATCTTGATTTTGACCTGATGGTATTGGGACCGAGTGATATTATCTGGATTTACTTTATGCTTTCAGGGGTTGTAGCCATTGCTGCAACGATTCCGATAGTAGCGCTGCAAATCTGGTTATTCGTTAAACCCGCTTTGATGCCAAATGAAGTAAGAGCGACCCTTTCCTATATACCAGCACTTTTCTTGCTTTTTATCGGAGGGCTTGCATTTGGTTATTTTGTCATCTTCCCGACCATTCTTCAATTTTTGATTGAATTGGGTGATGGGATGTTCATAACCAGCTTTACAGCGGATAAATACTTTTCATTCGTCTTTAATATGACAATACCTTTTGCTGTTTTATTCGAGCTTCCTGTCGTTACTATGTTTTTGACCTCCATTGGGATAATTAATCCATATGTGCTTCAAAAATTAAGAAAGTACGCTTACTTTGTACTTGTGGTCATAGCGATTTCGATTACGCCGCCCGACTTTATGTCAGACTTTTTGGTAATGGTTCCACTACTGTTGTTATACGAAGTCAGTATTTCATTATCCAAGTTCGTCTATAAACGCAAGGTGAAGCGTGAAAGCTTGCGGGAAAGCAACTACGAGGAAGGTATATGATAAAAGGACTCATGAAGGCTTTTGGCCCTTATGGGTCTTTTTTTAATGGAAGACAGGCAGGATTTGTCCTTTTTTTATACATTTGAATATTTATACTTTTTGATTTATTGTGTATAATGTAAGCAATCGGTTAAAAATGAGGATTGATATTTTGATGTTCAAATGCTTGGAATTCAAAGATTGTTTTGGACATAAGGTCACAATTTCAGAAATACCTGTCTTACTGCCAAGTGATCCGAATTTTTTTATGTTGACCGTGCGTTTGGAAGTATTCGTAAAGAAAGTTTTTGCTAATAAAGATCATAAAGAAAATTACTCATTCAAGCATTATTTAGCATCCGTACTCAAATGGCCTGTTTATAACAAGCTTTTTTTTGGGAGTTTACTCAATAATGCTTAATCTGGACTGTTCCATAGCTAACTTCTCCTATAAAAGAGATGCCACGAATTTCATGCAATATCGAATAATGCGGCATGCTCTGGTTAGCTAATGGGATGGTCTTTTTTTGTGTAATCTTTTCGTTCAATAATGATTCTTCCGCAAAAAAGTAACCTTTGGTTTGAATGCCTACCTTGAATAGGTATAATACAATAGATATGTTAATCTAGGGATGTGTAATGATGAATAAAGTTAAGATTGTAACAGACTCAACAGTGGATATGACACCAGAAGAACTTGAATATTATGATATAACAATGGTTCCTTTATCGATCTTTATTGATGGGGAGACTTTTTTAGATAAGGTTGAAATCGAACAAGAAGAATTCTTGAAAAGAATGAACCAGTCAAAAGAACTTCCAAAAAGCTCACAGCCAGCCGTAGGTACATTTGTGGAGGTGTACGATGAACTTGGTAAGGACGGCAGTGAGATCATTTCCATTCATATGACAGGTGGTATGAGCGGCACTGTACGCTCAGCGGAGAGCGCAGCAAGCATGTCTGAAGCGGAGGTCACCGTTTTGGACTCGAAATTCATTTCCAAGGCTATGTCCTTTCAAGTGATCGAGGCAGCGAAACTGGCGAAGGAAGGGAAATCCGCAGCAGAGATAATCGATCGCCTTGAACAGATTAAAAAGCAGTCAAGTTTGATCATTGTCATAGAAACACTAGATAATCTCGTTAAGGGTGGAAGGATTGGTAAAGTTTCCGCTTTCATCGGTTCATTATTGCACATAAAGCCGATAGCGCTACTGGATGATGGTGTACTGAATCCTGTTTCCAAAGCTAGAAGCCAGTCACAGGTCGTGAAGTTCATCATCAAGAAGTTCAAAGAAGATACTCAAGGAAAAAAAGTTAGGAGTATTGGTTTTGTACATGCAAATGGACTTGAAATTGCAGATAAAGTCCGCCATGCCATTTCAGAATTATCGGGTTTTCATGACATAAAAATAGAAGCAACCACTGCCGTCGTCAGTACCCATACAGGTGAAGGTGCCATGGCGATCATGTATTATTGGGACTGATAAAGCCGATTGAAATATGTCTATTGCAGTAAGGTCCTTAACATTTTTATAAATGTCTTTATTTCGTTGAAAGTGTTGCTGTTCTCATGCCTATTGGTCTGTTAAAATTAATGAAGTAACAGAATATTTTATACATAAAGGACGGGGTAGGGATGAGAAAGCTGCATTTGCTTATGGCAGCTATGGGGGCTTCAATTTTATTGCTTTTAACTGCATGCGGTTCCAATGGAGTACCTGATGCTAAAAATTGGGATTTGGAAGATTTTAGTTATATTGATCAGGAAGGCAAGCCTTTTTCAAAAAGTGATCTTAAAGGAAAGGTTTGGGTGGCGGATTTTATTTTTACTAGCTGCGAGACAGTTTGTATGCCCATGACTGCCAATATGACGAAGCTGCAACAGCAATTGAAGGATGAAGGTATATCAGATGTAGAGTTTGTTTCTTTTTCTGTAGATCCTGATATTGACAAGCCGGATGTTTTAAAAAAGTTTGGAGATCAATTTAACGTTGATTACGGGAACTGGCATTTTCTAACCGGTTATGGTCAGGAAGAAATCGAGCAGTTTGCATTGGATAACTTTAAAACAATCGTCAAAAAACCTGAAGCAGAAGATCAGGTGATTCATGGGACAAGCTTTTTTCTAATGGATCAAGATGGAAAAATCATTAGGGATTACACAGGTCTGCAGGATATTCCTTTTGATGAAATCATTAAGCATATTAAAATATTACAGAATTATTGAACAGGTTAATTGACCTGTTCTTTCTGTTTTTTTTTGTTCTTTATTGATTTTTTAAAAGAGCCTATTTGCGATAGTGAAAATAACGGATTTAGTTTTTGAAGAAACAGCGGAAGGGAAGAATGATTTTACCTGCACAGTACATGCTAAATTTTATAGGACTAGCTTTAATTTCTTGCATTTTTCATAGTGTATAGGAAGGAATGCTCTACCTAGATGTGCAATGAAGGTATATTGTTTGCAATCTTTCGTTTTCTACATGATATAATATATGGGTAGGAAGGTGAGGGTCATGAGGTACAGAATCACCTGTCTTTTCATATGCATAGTTTGGATTTCAGGTTGCGGTCAAAGTGAAACAGCTTCAAATCAACCATCCGTTCAGCAGAAAAGCATAATAGAGCTGAGTGAAAAGGAAACTATTCCTGCCAGCTTTTTCCCGGATCCTGTGCAAATCGTGTCGATTGGCGATTCCTTGACTCAAGGGGTCGGTGATAGCAAAGATAATGGCGGCTATCTGCCTTATTTACAAAATAAGCTGGAAAAAGAACCATCCATTACTTCTGTAGAGATGATAAATCATGGCATACGTGGAAATAGGACCGACCAACTATTGAAAAGACTGGATAAGGTTAGGATTAAAGAAGACATAAAACAAGCAGATTCGATTGTTGTCACAATCGGTGGAAATGATATCATGAAGGTCTTTAAACAGAATTTCTCGAATTTGGAACTGAATCAGTTTGAATCGGCAAAGGTAGGGTATGAAAAAAGATTAAGGCAGATACTTGATAAGGTGCGCTCCGAAAATGACCATGCCCAAATTTACCTTGTGGGCGTATACAATCCATTTTCCAAATGGTTCGCAGATTTTTATGAACTTGATATGATCATGAATGAATGGAATGAAAGTGGGAAAGAGATTATAGAAGAATATGATTCAGCCTATTTTATTGAAATAGCAGATATTTTCAAGAATTCCGAGGAAGATTTACTTTATGCAGAGGATTATTTTCATCCCAATGACCGAGGATATGAATTGATCGCGACAAGAATCTATAATGACATGGATATAACCACAATTGGAAAGGACACGTTGGAGGCAAGTGCCAAAGGAGATGATGACCAAGAATGACAAATGTCAAATGGAAGGCTTTGTTTATTTCCCTATTAGCCCTAAACATCCTGGTCATCCTATTTGTTCTGATTTTAGTTAATCTACCGACTAAAGATGATGAGCTGATACCAAAAGTAAGCCACGAAGAAGATATCCAATTTCAAATCCATACGAATCGGGAAGATTTGACAAGGTTAATCAACCAGTATCTTGATAAAGAAGGATTGACGGGATCCATTCATTACGAAGTATATTTAACGGACGTAGTCGAATTATATGGAACCATGCCATTCTTCAATCGTGAAGTAGAAATGAAATTAACTTTTGAACCAATAGCCCAAAAAAATGGGGATTTGATCCTTAAGCAAAAATCCATTGCTGTCGGAAAAATGAACCTTCCTGTTTCATATGTAATGAATCTAATAAATGAGCGTTATAACATGCCGGATTGGGTAAGCATTAGCCCCAATGACGAAAGTATTTATGTGTCATTACAGGATATGGAATTGAAAAGTGACATTAGGGTTAAGGCAAAAAAATTCGATCTTGAAAATGATGACATTTCATTTTTATTGACCATCCCCTCATCACTGCAATGATAGTGATTAAATCGATTAAAAACCAGGATCAATGTTTCCTGGTTTTTATCCATTTATGGGGATAACGTTAGGGTTTCTAACGTCGATGATTCCCGTTTTAACCCTAGTATATAAATGGTTGAGGAGGTATTTCCCTGGAAATCCTTGTTAGGAAGTGAAAGGATAATCTCTTTTGTCCCTGCTTTCCTCACTTCGAAGTCAACGATCATGGGATGTATATTAAGGTATTCACTTGCTTTCCTGAAGGGGAGATTTTCAAATACGACATCTCCATCTTTGACGGCAATATCGACTGACGGTAATGGGTATGATAGATGGATGAATCGGATCTTGGCTTCATTTTTAGGAACAAATGGATTATCTTCGAAAGTTAATGTCTTCACCGATTCATAAGACAATGCGGCGGCCACGGTATAGGATTTCCCGCTTTCAAGCCCCACTTTACGGCTTAGCAGGGGTGAGGTGGATTGCCCGCTGGGGTATAAATCCAATTGGTACTTGCCGGGGGCGAATGGTAAATATCCATTGTTATCTCTATATGAAAAGTTTTTGAGAAAAGGCATGTCATTTACATAAATATCAATTGGGGGAGCTGTTGGAGCAGCATGTAAAATGCGTACTTGTGCAGGAAGTAGGACCTTCATATGTTCATATCTTATTTGTTGTCTTGCTTTTTCAAGACTTTTCAAGTACTTATGGTAATAATAATCATGCAGATGTGGATTGCTGTACTTATAATAAGACGATAGTAAATCATAAGTTACAGCTTTTTGTAAATATGATCGTTTATCGCTCATTTCCAACACCTCTCATTTTTCCATTATGAGCTATCATATGGTGTGATGCTTGGGCATGTGTCAACCATTGAATGGGAAAGAAACGCTTTCGTTAGAAGGATTGGTCGGCATATTATTTTACAAGGCAAAATAAAAGCGTTAAAATGCTTTCAATGATGGTTTGTAAAAAAAGGAGGATTTTTCATTTGACAAAGCAATTGGAGAAAGCAACATTCGCAGGTGGCTGTTTCTGGTGTATGGTGAAACCTTTCGATGAACAGCCTGGTATCGAATCCGTCATCTCGGGTTATACGGGCGGGACAACGGAAAGTCCCACGTATAAAGAAGTCTGCTCAGAAACCACGGGACATTATGAGGCTGTACAGATCACATTCGATCCAAACGTATATCCATTTGAAAATATAATCGAGTTATTTTGGCAGCAAATTGACCCGACCGATGCTGGCGGGCAATTTTATGACCGGGGAAGTTCTTATCAAACTGCCATTTTTTATCATGACGAAAACCAACGTGAAATTGCTGAGGCATCCAAGTCGAGGCTGCAGGAGAGCGGGAAATTTTCCAAACCGATTGTAACGCCGATAATACCAGCCAAAACGTTTTATCCAGCTGAGACCTATCACCAGCATTATTATAAAAAGCAACCTGAGCATTATGAAAGATATTCGATTGGATCAGGACGAAAAGCATTTATCCAACATCATTGGGGGGAAAAAAAATGAAAAGTAAAGAAGAATTAAAACAGAAACTTTCACCAATTCAATATGAAGTCACCCAAAATAGTGGAACGGAACCAGCTTTTCACAATGAATACTGGAACCTGAAGGAGGAAGGGTTATATGTGGACATCGTTTCAGGTGATCCGCTTTTCACTTCAAAAGAAAAGTTCGATTCAGGCTGCGGTTGGCCAAGCTTTACCAAACCGGTAAAAGAAGAGGAAGTGGTGGAAAATCTCGATACGAGTTATGGTATGAGAAGAATCGAGGTTCGCTCAAAAAAAGCCGATTCTCATCTTGGTCATGTTTTCAATGATGGGCCGGGACCGACGGGATTACGCTATTGCATCAATTCTGCCTCTTTGAGATTCATCCCGCTCCAAGATCTTGAAAAAGAAGGATACGGAGAATACAAGAAGCTATTTGATTGACTGAAAACCCCCTATCATTGGATGATAGGGGGTTTATCTATTTTGCGGGAATTAATCGGTGATGATAGACGCAATCCGGACATATGGAAAGGTGATATGATCTATTGCATTTGTTCTGGCAGTTACCTCAAAACGGACCGTATGTGAACCTGGAGGTAGTTCATTGGTGATAAATAAATACCTTTCACGGGCAAATGGCCACCATGTATTCAAAGTCGTGATTTCATTGCCATCGATCCGTACATTTACTTCCCCTCCATCAGGACTTCTAAGCAGTTTAACACCAAGAATACTTCCCTTGAAGTTATATTCAATTACACTGCCTTTTTCATTACTTGTAAAATACCCCCCCATTGGACGGAAACCTTTCATTTTTACATAGTGGTCAACTTCCGTTAAATCTAAATCAGAATGGGCATGAAGTTTAGGGGGAAGGCCTGCAACGGTCTTCTCCTGCTTTATATTATCTAGGAAGTGATCATAAATTGCATTGGCATAAAATTTATAGCCCAGGCCATTTGGATGAATCAAATCTCTAGTCAACTGTTTTTCCGTATATCCTGAATCCTTGAATATAGGGCGCATATCCACATTCGTTGCACCATAATGCTTGGATAAAAGTTTGATGGCAGATCCAAATTCCTTGAATTTCAAGGAACTTTCAGTTATTGTGAATAATTCTGCATTAGGATGGAGACGTTTTGTCTCTCTGATTAATGCTTCATACGTCATTGTGAAATCATCGACACTCATATACTTGCGGTCATTTTCACCGAATACGATGAAAATCAAATCCTTATGGTCATGCTGCCTTCTTTGGGAAAGCTTAAATAGACCTTCAAAAGCAGTGGATCCGCTTTGGACCACGTAATCCCCGTGGAAAGGGATATCATTTTTTTCATACATCTTATTTTCTAACTGTTTGAACCATGTTAGATTAGGAGTTTCAGCTCCTGATCCTCTTCCAATACTATCTCCAATAACAAGATACTGAATGGGCTTGCCTGTTTGGAATTTTTGATAAACATTTATCGAATCATCTGATCCATATGTTTTAGGAATTTTTTGAAGGATATAGCTGATTAGAAGAATCGTGGCGATTGCAGCGAAAGGGATGAAGGATTTTGCTTTCTTTTTCAATTGTGTTCCCCCGTATTAACCTTTTATGTATCTATTATAGGAATGAGATAGCTTAAAGAGGCTAAGAATTTTTTCTTCCTTATTATATCCTAAATTAAAAGTAACACAATAAATATGAAACGTTTTTTGTCATTTCTCATAGTTATATTTGATCGACCCATTTAATGAGTAACGATGATGAAGGTGCTCATTCGAAAGTTTTTTCTTAAATCCAGAAAAATAGGCAAATGCACAGACCAAGGCGGGCGTATTGACATATGGTAAGGTGTAAAGAGAAATCAGAATTCTAAAAGGAGTGAATCTTAATGTACGGATATGGTGGAAATTTTGCAGGACCAGGGTACGGTTATGGTGGAGGTGGATACGGCGGCGGATACGGCGGCGGTTGCTGTGGATTTGGATCAGGCTTCGCATTAATCGTGGTCTTGTTCATTCTATTGATTATCATCGGTGCTTCATTCTGTTGCTAATTGAATAACCCAAAGACCAGTTGAAAAAGCTGGTCTTTTCTTACTGTAAGGGATTATTTAATTGGACAGCGTATCGTTCTGACTCGAAAGGTTGTTGTACGTAAAAATGAAGATTACTATGTAACAGGACAAGCGATACATTACAAATTTTAAATACATGCAAAACGCGATTAACAAGGATGCCCAATGATGAGGAAAACGAAGCAAAGAGGAACTGGGGGGCAATCGGGACATCTAGGTTGTTTTTGTAAGGGAGATGGCAAAAAAAGAATGATAGAATCCTCATTACATGGAGTTGCCAGACTGTCAGTACTTAAGGTTATTGATTTTTATTTATTCCTCATTTCTGCTAAAATAACGATTATGTTATTAATTTAGGGGGATAAAGATATGAAACCTTCCCGTTTACAAGCAGGGGATGAAATTCGCGTTATTGCGCCTTCGAGAAGCTTGGCGATCGTCAAAGGGGAACAACGCAGATTGGCAGAAGAAAGATTGACGGAGCTTGGTTTTAAAGTGACATATGGTAAAACGGCTTTGTTCCATGATGACTTTTTCTCGAATTCGATTGAAGATCGGATCGAGGATTTGCATGAGGCGTTCAGGGATCCGAATGTAAAGGGGATCTTTACAGCCATCGGAGGTTATAATGCCAACCAATTGTTACGATATATTGACTACGATTTGATTAAGGAAAATCCAAAAGTATTGATGGGGTATAGTGATATAACCGCAATCTTATTGGCTATTTATAAAAAAACTGACTTGACTACATACTCAGGTCCCCATTTCTCGACGTTCGGGATGAAGGCAGGCCTGGAATATACGATGGAACATTTTAAAAAGGCCATAATCGAAAGTGAAGGTTTTTATCTTGAGCCAAGCGAAACGTGGAGTGATGACTCTTGGCATTTAGAACAGGATGATCGAACTTTCCACCCGAATGCAGGATATATGGTCATTCAGGAAGGGGAAGCGTCTGGAACGGTCATTGGGGGGAATCTTTGTACACTCAATCTTTTACAAGGTACCGAGTTTATGCCATCCTTGCAAGACAGTATCCTGTTCATAGAAGATGACGAAGAAAGCCATCCATTCAGTTTTGACCGGGATTTACAATCATTGCTGCATCAGCCCGATGCAAGTGGGATTAAGGGAATCGTAATAGGCCGTTTCCAAAAGGAATCCGGTATGACTGAATATGCTTTACAGGAAATCATCGCAACCAAAAAGGAAATAAATGGCATACCAGTGATCGCTAATGCCAATTTTGGCCATGTTCATCCATTTGTGACGGTGCCGGTCGGTTCAAAAGCTGTTATGAAGGTTAAGAACGGTAAAACAACGATACAAATCGATTCATAAAACAAAATAAAGACGCCGTTCAAAAAGTGGACGGTGTTTTAACGAATATATATAAATATAGTATTCGTTTTTGGTGTTTTTTAGGAGTCTTTCCTCTTATCTTCTCTGGAAATTGTCCAATATTCCATGCATTATTAGGGAATATGAGTCTAATTGTTCAAATTCTATATTTTTCTGATATAATACTAAGAGATTTAAAATAGAAAAGGTGATTATGTGTTATTAACAATTCCCGCATCCATACGTTTAGAAGGGGTTTTGGCCGAGTATAATAAAAAAGGCCGTGTGAGCCATACGTGTTTCGTTTGTAACGAAGACACTTCTAATGGGGATGCAAGTAACTTGAACTACTATAAGTTAGGAACAAAAAAAGTTTGTCATTCCTGCATGAAAAATGTTTTGCGTCATCCATCTTTAAAAGAGTATGAATATGTACATACCTCAGTTATTGATAAAACTGCTTTTTATAAAAATGTGCTGGCTGTTTTAAAGGATGAAAGTTTTTTGGAGTCAGTTCGTGAAGGAAAACTAATTAGCGCATTGTAAGAAAAAAAGTGTATCTCTTGCGGATACACTTTTTTTGTCCCCTTTTTTTAGACAAATTCCTTGGTACCAAGAATTTACTCACTTTACGAGCATAGGTCAATTTCCTTAGCAAGATTCCCTTCTTCTGGACATACACTTTACTATATTGCATTTGTTTTTTAACAGAAGGAGAGTGTGGGCTAATGGAGCAGTCTTCATTGATCAAGCCGGTTTTGGGTGGAGCCTACCCGACTATCAGTCATGGTCAGGGAGTATTTTTATACGATAAAGAAGGAAAGGATTACCTGGATGCTTCTTCCGGTGCTGTCACTGCAAACATTGGCCATGGTGTTCAGGAAATCTATGAAGCAATGGAAAAACAGGCTAGATTGGTTTCATTTGTATATCGTTCTCAATTTACCAGTGAGGCTGCAGAGAAACTTGCCGAAAAAATTGCTGAATTAACCAAAGGGGACCTGACTTATAGCTTTTTTGTAAACAGCGGCTCTGAAGCGACTGAAACTGCCTTGAAAATTGCCATTCAGCATTGGCAGGAAAAAGGGAAGCCCAAGAAACAAAAAATCATATCGAGGTGGATGAGCTATCATGGCATCACAATGGGGGCTCTTTCGATGTCTGGTCATCCGATTCGCCGGGAACGGTTTACTCCAATGCTTGAATCATATCCTTCAGTTTCTCCTCCATATTGCTACCGATGTCCACTTCAACTTGATTCCCATACGTGCGGAATGGCCTGTGCTTCGGAATTGGAAGCATCTATCCGGCGTATTGGCAGTGAAAATATAGCGGCTTTCATCGCAGAACCTGTCATCGGCGCAGCGGGGGCTGCCATCGTTCCTCCTGATGGTTACTTTCAAAAACTCAAGAAAATCTGCGAGGAGAATGACATTTTATTCATTGCCGATGAAGTCATGACGGGCTTTGGCCGAACCGGTAAAATGCTTGCTTCCGAATATTGGGATGTAGAACCTGATATCGTAACATTTGGTAAAGGCATGAGTGGCGGGTATACCCCGATTGCTGCCGCAGTAATGACCAAAAGTGTGATGGAGCCAATCATGAAAGGCTCACGGTCAATTATCGGAGGCCATACGCTTAGTGCGAATCCATTGTCGTGTGCGGTATCTTTAGCCGTTTTAGAATATGTCGAAAGGAATGAACTTGTCGAAAAATCAGCCGATAGAGGGAAAGACCTGATTAGGGGGCTGAAGAAGATAGCAAGGAAGTACTCCTTTATCGGTGACATCCGCGGCAAGGGTTTATTGATCGGCATCGAATTTGTCCAGGATAAGGCCACGAAGGCCCCATTTCCAAAAGAAGCCAATGTGACAAATGAAATGATTGAACTGGGTAGTAGAAATGGAATCCTCCTGTACCCTGCAGCAGCAGGCCATGACGGTGTAACAGGGGCAGCCATCATTATTTCCCCCCCTTTAACGATATCGGAAGAGGAATGTGCCGAATTGTTAATGAGGGTTGATATAACTTTTCAGCAATTCAATGAGTCCATAGGAAAACGGCCATCCGAACAAGGAAGTGAGTCATAGTGTTGGAAAATACTTTCGGGAAAATTTGTCGTTTGGAGGATGTCCTCCCCCTTTTTAAAGATAATCAGTCCATTCTTTATGGGGGATTCGGTGGCATAGGGACACCTCCGGGATTAGTTAACCTGATTTTGGAATCAGGTATAAAGGATTTAACCTTGATAGGGAATGATACAGGTTTCCCCGATATAGGAATCGGAAAACTGGTCACGCAACGCCGTGCGAAAAAAATCATCGTTTCCCATATCGGTTCCAATCCAAATGCAGGACTATTAATGAACAATGGTGAGCTTGAAGTGGAGTTTTCTCCGCAAGGGACGCTCATCGAACGCATCCGGGCCGGAGGGATGGGGCTAGGAGGGATTTTGACTGATATTGGCATTGACGCCGATATCGTTCGGGACGGCAAGCAAACCGTTAGTATAGATAAGAAAAATTATCTGGTGGAACAGGCATTAACGGCCGATATCGCAATTGTTTACGCAGATATGGCAGACCCTTATGGAAATCTGATATTTGATAAAAGCGCACGGAATACGAACCCACTCGTGGCTACGGCCGGACAAATCACGATAGTCGAAGCCATGCGGATCGTTCCCCTTGGCTCTCTGGATCCAGAGGACATCATTGTACCGGGTGTTTTTGTGGATTATATCATTCCGTCAAAAGGAGTCGATTGGAAATGGGTTTGGGAACCAGAGATAGAAATAAAATAGCGAAACGTGCAGCAGCAGAAATAAGCGATGGAATGCTGGTCAATTTGGGAATTGGCATTCCATCACTTGTACCGAATCATCTTTTGCATGACCATAAAGTTATGTTTCATGCTGAAAATGGCCTCGTGGGAATGGGCAGTTCACCTGAAAGGGGGAAGGAAGATGCGCATCTTTGCAATGCAGGGGGACTACCGATCACCATTAGAGCCGGGGCATCTTACTGCGACAGCTCGGTTGCATTTGGAATGATACGGCGCGGAAAGGTGGATATCACGATTCTTGGTGCCCTTCAAGTAAGTGAAGAGGGAGATCTCGCAAATTGGATTGTCCCGGGTAAGAGGGTGCCAGGTATGGGTGGTGCCATGGAACTGGCTGCAAAGGCAAAAAAGGTCATCGTCCTGATGGAGCATACTGATAAATCGGGGATGTCTAAATTAGTCAAAAAATGTACGTTGCCGTTAACTGCCAAAGGATGCGTACATATGATCATCACGGAACTAGGCGTGTTTTCTGTAACTTCAGAAGGCCTCCTATTAACGGATGTATTTGAAACGTCCAATATCCGGGAAATCAGGAATCGGACCGAAGCCTCGTTTACCGTCTCTGAAAACATCCATATTTTAAAAGAATGAGAGAGGAGAATGGATATGTATGAGGAAAAAATAAGAACATGGTTGACTGAACATCGGATGAATGGGGTTCAGCTATTGCAAAAACTGGTTCAGGAACCAAGCAAGAGGGGGCAAGAAGGGAGTGCACAAGCCATTGTAGTCGAGAAGTGCAGACAGCTTGGTCTTGAAATAGATCTATGGGAAATCGGAGATGAACAATTGAGAAAGCATCCTCATTTTTATTGTGATCGCAGGGATTTTAAAGGAAATCCGAACCTTGTGGCTATTAAAAGAGGAACCGGCAAGGGGAAATCTCTTATTTTAAACGGACATATTGATGTCGTTCCCGAAGGAGATCATGCCGCATGGCATGATGATCCGTATAGCGGCAAGTTAAGTGATGGGAAAGTGTTTGGGCGGGGAACGACAGATATGAAAGGCGGCAATGTTTCTTTATTGCTAGCAATTGAAGCAATCGTCGATTCTGGCATCCAATTGAAGGGAGACTTGATATTTCAGAGTGTGATTGAAGAGGAAAGCGGCGGTGCCGGTACACTTGCGGCAGTCATACGTGGGTATAAAGCTGATGGGGCAATCATTCCGGAACCCACCAATATGAAACTATTTCCTTTACAGCAAGGTTCGATGTGGTTTCGCCTCAAAATAAAAGGCAAGTCTGCACATGGAGGCACAAGGTATGAAGGAGTTAGTGCAATAGATAAAGCAGTTGGTGTAATGAAAGAAATCAGGAAGCTTGAACAAGAAAGAAATGAGTCACTTCGACATTCACTCTATAAAAATATTACCATCCCCATTCCAATCAACATAGGAAGCATTCAAAGCGGGAATTGGCCTTCTTCTGTGCCGGATACGGCCGTCCTTGAAGGTAGATTCGGCATTGCCCCGACAGAAACCATGGAAGAGGCACAAAGCTCGCTGGTACGGCGAATCGAGGCTCTAAACCAGAATGATGCATGGTTCATAGAAAAACCGATTGAATTAGAATGGTTTGGTGCAAGATGGCTTCCTGGCAATCTCGAAATCGATCATTCCCTTATGAAAACCATTGGCACATGCTATGAAAAAGTGGTGGGTGAAGAACCACTTGTCGAAGCCTCCCCTTGGGCGACGGATGGGGGGTATCTATCATCGGTTGGATCAACCCCCGTAGTTGTATTTGGACCAGGGGAGACGAAGCTGGCACATGATTCGAACGAATATATTGAAGTGGATAAAATGATGAAAACCGCAGAAATCATCGCATTGACCATTATTGAATGGTGTGGGGTGGAACAGAAATAAGCATGTTCCCATGGGTCTGATTCTAAAAAGGGGGTCAGGCCTTTTGCTACAATAATCGATAGATGTGAAAGGAGCGAAACAAATGGAAACGGGAATTATTGAAAGAAGAATTCAAAAGCCACGGTCCACCATACATATTACGATCGACCATTTTAATAAGCGGGTCAGGGTTGAAGATTATCTCGGTCATTTTCAAGAATGCATAGAGGAATCTTTGAAGGTGGCCAAGGGCATATCGGCAGAGAAAATCATCTTCAAGGCACGCAAAGAAAATGTTCTGGATTTACTTGCTCAGGGCTTCTTATATGAAGGAAGCATTGATAAGTTCTTCTTGGGAAGCGATTGTTTCTTTCTTGTTAAGTATATTAGGAATGATAGGCGAAACAGTGAGGAATGGGAAAAGGAAGATCGACTCCTCACCGATGTTCTGAATCTGCCGATAAAATCAGAACTGGATGTTTTGCATTCAGCTTATCAAGGGCGAAAGGCAGAAGTTTCAGATGCACTTCAGCTTGCACAATTGTATGGAAAGGTATTCAAAGTGTATCCCACTCCGATGAATGATCCGGTATATGTACAAAAATGCATGGAAAATGGAACGGTTTTTTATATTTTTGTCCATGAGGGTAAGATCGTCAGTGCGGCTTCAGCAGAAATTGATGCCTTTTACCATAATGCGGAAATCACTGATTGTGCAACATTGCCGGAACATCGGCAGTACGGTTTGATGAAGCACTTGATTGCAGCGCTTGAAGATTATCTAATTTCGCATGAAATTTATTGTATCTATTCAATTGCACGATCACTCTCATTCGGCATGAACGCTGCACTTCACCAGCATGGTTATTCATATCGCGGACGTTTGGCCAATAATTGTTACATCTTCGAAAAACTTGAAGACATGAATCTTTGGGTGAAAAATTATACATGATTGCTCATTTTTAGGCGGTTCATGACAAGTTTTCGGCATTTCCCTCATATACATCTAGCAAGAACCTACTTGAGGAGGGATATCTTGCCAAGTGAATTTTTTAATACAAGTGAAGTATTGGAAGCGATATTAGAAACCATTGATGAAGGCATTCATGTGATTGATCCAAAAGGACAGACCATCTTTTATAACGGAGTGGCTGCCAATCATGATGGAATGAAAAGAAGTGAGGTACTTGGGAAACCGTTGCTTGAAGCCTTTCCTTCTTTGAATCACAAATCATCGACCTTACTCCGTGTCATTAAATCCGAAAAACCAATCTACAACTATAGCCAATCGTATGTAAATGCACATGGGCGAATCATCGAGACGCTAAATACGACGCTGCCCATATATGTTGATGGGTTTATGATAGGTGCAATAGAAATTGCTAAGGATTATTCAAGTCTAAAGCAACTATCTGAACGGTTAGCTGACCTGGAAAGCTCGCTCAAGACAATCAAAAGTCCTGAGAAGAAAGAGGTGGATGGGAAAAGCGGACTGTATTCGTTCACTGATATCTTAACTAGTGATTCTCTATTCAGAAGCTTGATATCACACGGAAAAAAGGCTGCCCGTTCTTCATCATCGGTGTTGGTATATGGTGAAAGCGGTGTAGGAAAAGAGCTTTTTGTTCAAAGCATCCATCAGGATTCCAGCCGCAGAAAAGAACCATTCATCGCGCAAAATTGTGCAGCCTTGCCGGAAAATTTGTTGGAATCGCTATTATTCGGTACGGCTAAAGGCAGTTACACCGGGGCTGTCGAACGTCAGGGATTATTTGAATTAGCTAACGGGGGAACGTTGTTTCTGGATGAATTGCAATCGATGCCGATTGACTTGCAGGCAAAGCTTTTGCGTGTGCTTGAAGAAGGATTCATCAGGAGGATAGGCGGCGCTAAGAGTGTGCAGGTGGACGTCAGGATCATGGCAGCGATGAATATAGATCCTAAAAAGGCCGTCTCGGAAAACAAGCTAAGACCTGATTTATTTTACCGATTAAATGTATTGAGCTATGAGCTGCCTCCGCTAAGGGAGCGTGCTGATGATATTGAGCTCCTTACAGACCATTTCATATCAATATTTAACAGGGAATTAGGATTGTCCATTAAAGGAATGGATGAGAAGACAAAGGTTTTTTTTCAGAAATATCATTGGCCAGGAAATGTAAGGGAGCTTAAGCATACGATTGAATTCATGATGAACCATACGGAGATGGAGGTTTTGAACCTTGAAGATTTGCCCCAGTTCTTAAAAAAACGTTCCCCTTCATCAGAAAAAATACTTCCGCTTCGTGAGGCCATGATGGAAATCGAAACAAAATTGATTACAGAAGCCCTTCTTCAAACAAATGGAAATGTATTTCAGGCATCGAAGCTATTGCAGATTCCACGGCAGACACTGCAATATAAAATAAAAAAACATATTTGAATGGAGAAACATCCGGATTGCAGTCTGCAGTCCGGAATTTTTTTTATGGCAAGTGAATTTTCGGGTCATTTTGGCACCCTTCTTGCATTTAATACTACTATCATAACTCAGGAGGTATTACCATGTTATTTGACTTATATAAGCCAGAGCGCAATTGGAAAGATATAGAGCTATGGAAAGATGTAACCGAAGAACAATGGAACAACTGGCTGTGGCAGCTTACGAATACTATCCGAACTGTTGATGATTTGAAAAAAGTGATTAACCTGACTCCGGATGAAGAGGAAGGCGTAAGGATTTCCACTAAAACCATCCCATTGAATATCACCCCATATTACGCTTCGTTGATGAATAAAGATGACCCGCGATGTCCTATCAGAATGCAATCGGTCCCCATCTCGGAAGAAATGCATAAAACCAAATATGACATGGAAGATCCCCTTCATGAAGATGAGGATTCCCCTGTCCCGGGCCTTACCCATCGATACCCTGATCGAGTCCTTTTTTTGGTGACGAATCAGTGCTCCATGTACTGCCGTTATTGTACGAGAAGACGCTTTTCAGGACAAATCGGGATGGGCGTGCCCAAAAAACAATTAGATGCTGCAATCGGCTATATACGTGATACACCAGCAGTTCGGGATGTCCTTATATCCGGTGGGGACGGATTATTGATTAACGACACGATCCTTGAATATATCATCAAAAACTTAAGGGAAATACCTCACGTTGAAATAATCAGGATTGGTACGCGGGCCCCAGTTGTCTTTCCTCAAAGAATCACGGAAAATTTATGTACCATTTTAAAAAAGTATCATCCGATTTGGTTGAATACTCACTTCAATACCTCGATAGAAATTACCGAAGAGTCGAAGAAAGCGTGTGAGATGCTTGCCGATGCAGGTGTACCGGTTGGCAATCAGGCTGTTATATTAGCAGGGATAAATGACAGTGTCGCAATCATGAAAAAGCTGATGCATGACCTTGTCAAGATTCGAGTCCGGCCTTACTATATTTATCAGTGCGATCTCTCGGAAGGCATCGGTCATTTCAGGGCTCCCATATCAAAAGGGATTGAAATCATAGAGGGACTCCGCGGACATACATCAGGTTATGCCGTTCCTACATTTGTCGTCGATGCTCCAGGAGGGGGAGGGAAAATTACACTGCAGCCGAATTATATCCTCTCACAATCCCCCACCAAAACGGTGCTCCGAAATTTTGAAGGTGTGATAACAACATATCCTGAACCAGAGCATTATACTCCTGGACTTGCAGATGATTATTTTAAAGGGGTATATCCTGATATGGAAGAAAAACGGTCAGATATAGGTGTTTCCGGCTTAATGAACGACAAGCAATTCAATTTAGTGCCTGAAGGACTGAAGCGAATGAACCGACGGGAAAAATACGTGACCAACCCAGAACATGCTACATTGAAAAATCAACGTGAAAAGAGAGATCTGTTAAAAGAAAAGAAGTTTCAGGCACAGCAAAAAAAGAGCACTCCAAAGGGAGATGAATAGAGTGGAGACGTGTCCATGGTGTGAGAAAGGAAAGCTTACTTCGGTAGAGGGTACAGTGTACTGGGAACTGCCGGACGGAACGAGGGCGGTTGAAATTACTGAAACCCCTTCATCCCATTGTGAAAATTGCGATGCTCTTTTTCAAAATGATGAAATAGTGAAAGAAATTGAAAATCAACTATTTTTAATCGATACGAAACAGCTTGCAAAACAGACAAAGTACTTGGAGTTAATGAACATGAAAAGGTTATTAAAGCGGAATTATTTTGATTTTGGGTAATAACAAAATAATTAGAAGTTGCCTCACCTACTTTTTTTGGTGAGGTTTTTTTCTTTGCGCCCGGCGGTGAGGTCTATGGGGTGCATATCTCGAACAGTGAAAGCATAATTAGCGGTTGCTTTCCGTGGTGACGCGGAATTCTGAAGGAAGCAAGCGATAAATTGAGATATATTATTTTGGAAGCTTCTTTGGAGAGGTTTTTTGAAATTTCTTCAATGGGTATTAGGGTAGATGAAAAAGCACTGTTAAAACAACTAATTTTTATTTTCAAAATATGAAGAGCAGAAATAATAGTGAATGACCAATTGAACAAAATTAAGATCCCTGCGGCTGTCGTAAAGGAAGGACAATTGAAGGGCCTGTTATGATTATTCCAATGGCCGATCCAAGAAAAAATCCAGTACCAATAGTGCAGCCAACCCCTATTAAGGACAATTGCCACCATTTTAAATTTTCATTTTCACTTCCCTTACTTTGAATATTCCCCAAATGCATTTATACATATTCATCCCGCCTATAAATGTCATTGTGAGAAGTTTCTTAATAAACATTTTTTGGGATAACTTCATCGTTTGTGGATAACTTAGAAATAAAATCTTAAAAGAAAGGATACTTATATGAAAACAAAATGGGTTTTATTGGCTATTCTTTCTACCATAGTCAATGTGCTTTCTGGCTGTGAATCATTAGCGGTCTTAGATCCTAAAGGACCTCAAGCCCAAACGCAAGCCAATGTGATTTGGCTATCAATTGCGATCATGGCGGTTATTGTTATTGTTGTTTGTGCTATTTTAGTCTTTGTGTTAATCAAATACCGTGACTCTAAACTACCTAAAGATTATGAACCACCCTACATTGAAGGGAATCATGTTGTTGAAACGATTATTGTTGGGGTGCCAATTTTAATCGTCATTTTCTTCTCCGTTGTTTCTGTAATTTCCAACAATAAAGTGGAAGCCACTCCGGAAGGGTACAAAGGTCAAGATCCATTAGTTATTTACGCTTCTTCATCTGACTGGAAGTGGCATTTTAGTTATCCAGAAAACGATATCGAGACAGTAAACTACTTGTATATTCCAACAAATCGACCACTTGAATTTAAACTTTATTCATTCGGGCCTATCACGAGTTTCTGGATTCCACAACTTGGCGGTCAAAAATATGCCATGTCTAACATGGTGACCACATTACACTTAGCAGCGGACGAATCAGGCGAAATGATGGGACGAAATGCAAACTTTAGTGGGAAAGGATTCGCTGAAAATACGTTCCACGTCGAAGCGATGTCTCAAGATAAGTTTGATGAATGGGTAAAGGAAGTTAAAGAAACTGCGAAACCTATTACTGAAGTAAGATTCAATGAATTATTAAAACCGGGTCATGAGGGACAGTTAACGTTTACTGGAACTCATTTAGACTTCTCACCAGCTCCAGAAGGAGAAAATGCTGGACATCATCATGGATCAAGTGACTCTAACACGAATTCAAAAGGTGAACATATGGAGCATGATCATAAGTCAAGTAATAGTAAAGAAAAATCAGCACACAATCATGAATAATTTCTTAGTCTATCTCAAGAAAAATATTTTCAGAAAGGAAACACAAAAGTATGGGTTTTTTCTCTAGATTTCTTATACCTAATCCTAGTCCCGTCATTTACTCATCAATGGTGGCCATTGGTGTTACTGTTCTCTTGATCATTTTTGGTTTAACCCACTTTAAAAAATGGTTTTATTTATGGAGTGGTTGGCTAACAACAGTCGATCATAAAAGAATAGGTATTATGTATCTAATATCTGCTTTGTTAATGCTATTTCGTGGTGGGGTAGATGCTGTGATGATGCGTGCGCAACTTGCCGTACCGGATAACAAATTATTAGATTCACAGCACTATAATGAAATTTTTTCAACACACGGGGTTGTGATGATTCTCTTTATGGCGATGCCGTACATTATGGCCTTAATGAATTTCGTCGTGCCATTACAAATTGGAGCCCGGGATGTAGCATTCCCACGTCTAAATGCCATAAGTTTCTGGTTATTTTTTATGGGTGCGATGCTATTCAACATCTCTTTTGTAATTGGTGGTTCGCCTGATGCAGGGTGGTCATCTTATTTCCCGCTTGCAGGTAATGAATTTAGCCCTCATGTTGGAACGAATTATTATATGATTGGTATTCAAATAGCCGGAATAGGTACATTAATGACGGGGATTAACTTTTTGACGACTATTCTTAAAATGAGAGCACCCGGTATGACATTAATGAAAATGCCAATGTTTACATGGTCTGCTTTAGTCACAAGCATTATTATCATTTTCGCATTCCCTGTATTAACAGTGGCGCTTATCATGGGAACAATGGATCGACTATTCGCAACCAAGTTTTTCACAATGACTGAAGGCGGTATGGATATGCTTTGGGCTAACCTGTTCTGGGTTTGGGGACATCCTGAAGTATATATCTTAATCTTGCCTGCATTTGGTCTTTTTAGTGAGATTATCCCAACCTTTTCACGACGTAACCTATATGGCTATCGATCAATGGTTGCTTCAATGGTATTTATCTCTATATATTCATTCTTCGTTTGGACGCACCATTTCTTTACAATGGGGCAAGCAGCGTATGTTAATAGTATTTTCTCGATTACAACGATGGTAATTGCTATTCCGACTGGAATCAAGATCTTTAACTGGTTGTTCACGATGTGGAAAGGCAGAATCAGATTTACCGTACCTATGCTTTATTCAATAGGTTTCATACCTCTTTTCACAATCGGTGGAGTTACCGGGGTTATGCTTGCGATGTCAGCGGCGGATTATCAATACCATAATACAATGTTTTTAGTAGCTCACTTCCACAATGTCATTATTCCGGGTGTAGTATTTGCTGTGCTTGGTGCCGGAACTTACTACTGGCCGAAAATGTTTGGTTTCATGTTGAATGAAAGGATTGGGAAATGGGCGTTCTGGTTTCTAACCATTGGTTTTTGCTTAGCATTCTTCCCTATGTATATCACTGGTTTAGATGGTCAAGCACGTCGTATATACACATACTCTGAATCGACTGGATTTGGACCATTGAATATGATTTCGTTTATCGGGGCATTTTTAATGGCAATCAGCTTTGTATTAATCGTATATACGATTTACTATAGCATTCGCCATGCTCCAAGAGATGTTAGTGATGATCCGTGGGATGCACGTTCCCTTGAATGGGCTACTCATAATCCAGTACCAGAATATAACTTTGCTATTATTCCACATGTGAACTCAAGGGAAACGTTTTGGGATGCTAAATATAATGGTCATGAATTATTCAAGGGTGACTATGAAAAAATTCATATGCCCAATAACAGCGGCGGACCGTTTATCATGTCCTGTATCTTCTTTGTCTTTGGATTTGCGTTAGTATTCAGCATATGGTTTCTTGCGATTATTGGGTTAATCGGTATCTTTGTTTGCATGGCTCATCGTTCATTCGAAATAGATCATGGACATTACATTTCTGTAGAAGAAATTAAAGAGACAGAAGCAAAATTCGGGGGTGTTAATAAATGGAAATAGATCACTCGCAACCTCTTGAATATAGTACGGAACAAAATCGTCTAAATATTTTAGGCTTCTGGATTTTCCTCGGAGCCGAAATTATGCTTTTTGCAACACTCTTTGCATCATATTTTACATTAGTTGATCGTACGGGTAACGGTCCTACTGGAGCAGAAATTTTTGAAATCACTCCAGTACTTGCTGAAACATTCTTGCTCTTAACCAGCAGTTTTGTCATCGGGCTTGGAATTCATGCCATGCGACTTGGCAACAAGAAAGCCATGTTGACATTCTTCGTAATCACTCTCCTTCTTGGATTAGGATTCTTAGGATTTGAAATTACTGAGTTCATTACCTATTATCGCGAAGGAGCTACACTGCAAACTAGTGCATTTACATCGATGCTCTTTACAACATTAGGGACACATGGAGCACATGTTACATTAGGACTTTTCTGGGGGTTATTTATTATCCTTCAAGTGAAAAAACGCGGGTTGACACCTGAAACAGCCAACAAATCCTTCATTTTCTCTCTTTACTGGCATTTCTTAGATATCGTTTGGATCTTCATCTTCACCTTTATCTACATGAAAGGAATGACATAAACATGAAGGAATTATTTCCGGCTAAACAAGTATGGGGTTTTGTATTTTCATTGATTTTGACGGTTGTAGCTCTTTTTGTTTACTTCTTCAATATGTCAAAAGCAACAGGAATGACGATTTTTATATTGACAGCCTTCATACAAGCAGCTGTTCAACTAGTTGTGTTTATGCATGCTCGTGAAACTGATGATAGCAAATCAATTTTTATGACTCTATATTGCGCTATATTCCTAGCTCTAATTACTGTCTTCGGAACAATACTATGTATGGTCTGGGGTTGGAGTTATTGATATGAAACAGCTTGGGAAACAGAAGGCGTATGATGAGTAATTGAAGTTGAAATAGGGACAATGAGTTAAATCCTACTCGTGAGTTACATGTTCTTCATACTAATCGTAAGAACCCCAATATAATTGAGGAAAAATGGGTAGGTTTAAGGGGATAGTGAAAAGACTGGATCTTTTACAGCAAATAAAAGCAATAAATAATATAGAAAAACTAACAATAGAGTTCAATTGAAAGGCAAGTAGAGATGATTATTCTTTACTTGCTTTTTAATTTATATGAACCCACTTAAAAAGTAAGTTAAACTCCAGGAGGGGAGGGGAAATTACACTGCAGCCGAATTATTTCCTCTCACAATCCCCAACCAAAACGGTGCTCCGAAATTTTGAAGGTGCGATAGCAACATATCCTGAACCAGAGCATTATACTTCTGGACTTGTAGATGATGCCATCGTCCATGTAGGGGTTTTCCCCATCACAAAATGGGAATTAAAGAATGGTTGGAACCTGATGGATCACAAAAAACTCTTTCTCCATCAATTGAAGTGGCTAAGCGTTTTTACAAACTAAAAAAGATTTCCCGACTATAAAGAATGGAAGCAATATGGATTGAGAACTATATCTATATTGCAGCTCGATATATTTCGAATGCCGCTCCTGATGAAAAATCGTTGATTGTCTATGACAGGAGGAAGAAAATTTTCAAATTGATTTTAAAAAAGTGGACGGAAGAGAAAGTTTCCGATATATTAAAGCAGAAATCATAGTTATTTTTAAGGGGGCTCGACAATATGAGACCATTTTATTTATATTTAATGAAGTTTCGACAACCGAAGGAAATTGACGCCATCACTAAATTTGCCAATTATGCTTATCAGGACCATGGCTTCCCAAAGCAATCGACTGATTATAATGAAGTGAGCAGTTATTTAGAATTGAATGCAGACTATCTCGAAAGTATGTCTGTGTTTGATCATGCTTGGGAACAATATGTCCAAATAGAAGAAGGACTTCTTTCGGGAAATCAGGAATAGGGAGGATCGGAAGGATGTTTAAGAGCCTTCAAACCCGAATTTTGCTTTATTCTTTGCTTATAGCCAGTGTACCAGTTCTCATATTGGGTATCATTTCATATGGATCACAACGATCCTTACTTGAAAAGGAAGCAAGAAATGCCTTGAATGCAGGCTCACTGAATATTGTCAATGAAACATATAACTATTTGAACGAACGGATCAGTGATGTGAAGTTAATGAGTGCAAATTCGGTAGTCATCAATCCTGACTCATCAAAAGAAGAGAAGTCAGTTGAACTAAAAAAGTTCAACGATGCAAAAGGAAATTATTACGGGATATTGTACTTGGATTTGGAGGGAAATGTAATAGCTGATACCTCCAATAAAATGATTGGAGATCATCTCGCGAATAGGATATGGTTTAAAGAGGCCTTGGAAGGTCATGAGTTCCTTTCTGACGTATATAAAACCAAAGCTAACTCAGAACCCGTAATAGCTTTGAGTGCACCGGTACATGATGTTACAGGGAAAATGATTGGTGTCGTGTCTCCGGCTTTCCGTTTGGAAGGGCTTTGGGAGATGATGGAGAAAAAGGCTAATGAAATTAGCGATAAGTATCCAGTGAACTTTTTCATGATAAATCAAGAAGGCATCATGATATCAAAAAAAGACCCGCATGGTGTATTTAAGGATTCGGCCTTGGAGGAAATGGGACTAACAAAAGAGAAACTGATGGAGGCTTCGATATCTGATGAATTGTACAGTGCAGAGAATGGAGAAAAAATATATTCCATTCAGCCTGTCCATACGATAGCGCAAACGGAGAATAAATGGTTTGTAGTTGTGGGTGCAGATAAGAAACAGGTGTTTCAGCCTTTGCATGACCTTTTAACACGTTATCTGACAATCTACAGTATCGTATTTGTTTCTATCATTCTGGCTGTCTATTTACTTACTAGGACTCTTGTGAGGCCAGTTCAGGATCTAGTGGAGGCGACAGAGGATTTTATTGAAGGAAAAGAATTCGTCGTTTCCGATAAAAGAAGCTTCGAAGAAATGGAAAAATTGCACCTTGCCTTTCTAAGAATGATGGAAACGATTGAAGATCGCGAAAAGGAAATCGTCCGTACGGAAAAATTAAAATATGTTGGTCAACTTGCTGCCGGGGTTGCCCATGAAATCAGGAACCCGCTGACGACAATAAAGGGTTTTTTCCAACTATTGAAGAGCCATGACCATGATAAAACATTAATAGAAAAATATAGTGATGTCATGCTTCATGAAGTGGATCGGGTCAATGTATTCGTGACACAACTCCTGGATTTGGCAAAACCTCATCAACTCGAATGGGAAAAACTTGATTTAAAAGATTTTATTGATGAAATTATAGATACATATACCTCTCCAATTCCAAGTTCTCATGTGAAATTAATTAATGGATTGACACAATCCGTCTTTGTTTATTCCGACAAAAACCGGTTACGGCAGGTTCTCTTGAATGTCTTGAATAATTCTTATGAAGCCATCGATGGAAAAGGGCAGATTGAACTGCGAATGACTGCCATTTCACAATATGTCAATGTAATGATCAGAGATGATGGAAAAGGTATCAGTCCCGAGAACTTAAAAAATATTGGCATGCCCTTTTATACCACCAAACCAGATGGAAACGGCTTAGGTGTAGCGACCTGCATCCAGATCATGGAGGAATTGAAAGGGAAATTCCAAATTGAAAGTACCTACTGCGAAGGAACGAAAGTGACCCTCGTTATCCCTACTACGAACCGTCTCATTAAATGAGGCGGTTTTTGGTCGTTGCAAGAAAAGGTAACAGGTTTTCATTATTGGAACCTGCCCTATATTAAAGGGTGGCAAGTTATTATGCAAATGAGCAAAATGCCCTCTCATTTCCATTAACCTCTATGTTTGTTTGTGCATATAATTTACTAATCAAACGATAAGGACCATATTGGGGGATGTCTCTTATGGGCAAAAAAAAACAGCCGAAATTTAAAATAGGCGATACAGTCGTAATAACAATGTATGGGACAGTCGGGAATATAACCGATGTAAAATTTCTCGATGGTGCTTATGTGTATGAAGTGAACTATAGTGAAGGCCTTTATATCGAAAAAACATTGCAATCGATAAATGAATATGAAGGAGAAATCCTTTATCAAAAGGAACAAATCGATATTGAATATAAATTTTTATTAGGTGACTTAGTCCAGGTAGATGGATATGAACATGATTATTTCAAGATTATCGGCTATCGAACGGAGATTTGGCGCTATAAGGAAAATGCCTGGGAGGATGTAATCTATGAGTTATCACGAATCTCAGACGGTGAATGGCTTGAAGCGCATGAAGAAGAACTGACTTTAATTGCCGATGCTAAACGTGCAGATGGGATTATTCGAAAATTAGGGCTGCTCCTTTCTAAAAAGAATAATGAGCTTGCTATCATTGCTAAACAAAACAACCCTGGTAAAGGTGAGCGAGAAATGACAATGACAAAAAATGAAAAAAAGGAAATGATTGATGGACTTTTGGATTTATATAATGATTACTGTAAGCTCTATGAGCATTTTGGCGATGATGAATATCGTCATATCATGAAGATAGCCCTTGCTAAAATTGAAAAAGCGGCAGAGGAAATTTATCCAGATCATAAAAAGAAGCAAACGAAGTGAAAGGTTTCCATGGTTAGGGGCGATATTCCTTGAAAAAGCTTTCATTCCAAAATGGTCAGGAATGGTCCTTAATACATGAAGGCAATTCATATGATTTTTCATTATGGAATGCAACTGGAATATTTGTCTCTAGTCATTCATACACCTTTAATTAAGGGGGCGATGATTTGCGAGAAATTGAGGTTTTTATTGATACAGAAGAGATAGCGGAATTCTTTTTTCAAGAATTGATAAGACGGGGCTATCTTCCAACAGAAGCTGAAGTTGAAGATCTTGCTGACATCACATTCGAATATCTTCTTGAAAAATGCATAATTGATGAAGAAGTCGATGAGTAACCTGTCATTAGACGGTTAGCAGCTTCCTTACCCTTAAATTAAAAAATCTTTTAAAAAAGACGGCGGAACCCCGCCGTTTTGTTTGCGGTTTATAGGAAAGGTGCCACAATTCTTGTCATGATGTCTTCGTTTACTTTTCTTTAGGTGCTCTTGGATAATGTTCAATTTTCCTAACTTGTGGTTGATATGGTATAGTAGTTTGTGAATATCATTTCACCCACAAGTTAAGGAGGACATAGTTGTATGAGCGTACATATTGGTGCTAAAGAAAATGAAATTGCGGAAACGGTCTTGCTTCCTGGAGACCCATTGCGTGCAAAATATATTGCTGAAACATTTTTAGAGGATGCTAAACTTTACAATGAAGTACGTAACATGTTTGGATATACAGGTACATATAAAGGTAAACGGATTTCTGTCCAAGGTACAGGCATGGGTGTTCCATCCATTTCCATCTACGTGAATGAATTGATGAATAGTTATAATGTCCAGAAGCTGATTCGTGTTGGTACGGCCGGAGCCATTCAAAAAGATGTAAAAGTCAGGGATGTAATCCTGGCAATGAGTGCTTCAACCGATTCACAAATGAACCGCATGACATTTGGTGGAGTGGACTTTGCCCCGACTGCGGATTTCGACTTGCTTAGAAAAGCTTATGACGCGGGCACGGCTAAGGGCTTGCAATTAAAGGTCGGCAATGTGTTTACGGCTGATCAGTTTTATAATGATAATAGTGAATTGGAAAAATGGGCAAAATACCAGATACTTGCGATAGAAATGGAATCAGCGGCTTTATACACGCTTGCTGCTAAATTCGGACGTCAAGCTTTATCTGTATTAACCATTTCCGATCACATTTTAACTGGTGAGGAAACGAGTTCTGAAGAGCGTCAGTCAACTTTTAACGAAATGGTTGAAGTGGCATTGGAAGCAGCTATACAAGACTGATGTTTGGATGTAATGACAGGCGGGTGACCAGGAATAAGTGATGCTGTATAATGACGGTCGGGATACAGGCTCATTTATTCCTTGGTATCCGTGTTTTTGTAATGTAATGAATGATCAATTCGGAAATGCGGAATGTCATGAGTATTCCTTTTGATTTTACCTGTGTGAACCGTTTAAAAAATACATATGAACAAAATTGTTATTTTTGATAACTATTATTTTTCGATTGGCACGAAAGCTGATAAAATAGAAAGAAATCGTTTATATCGTCATGAAGAATGAAAGTGGTGAGGCTTCAGTGGAAGAAGAAAATCAAAAACAGCCAAAAGAGGCAGGGAAATTCATTAAAATAAAGAAGTTTACGTTCATTATGGGGATTTTCTTAGTCATATTCCTAACCGCAGGGATTACTACAATAGCCTTGATCTTTGGAGATGAAAAAGTAGATCCATCAGCACCGGATAAACATTCGGAATTTGAAAAGCTGTATTCTACATACGATACCATAAAAGATAATTATTATGAAGAAATTGATGAAGACAAGCTTGTTGACGGTGCAATTAATGGGATGATCAATTCATTGGATGATCCATACTCTGCTTATATGGATAAAAAGGAAGCTTCGAGTTTCCATGAGAGCATCTCTTCCTCCTTTGAAGGTATCGGTGCCGAGATACAAGAGCAGGATGGACAAATTATGGTCGTCTCACCGATTAAAGGATCTCCCGCAGAAAAATCAGGGATAAAACCGAATGATATCATTTTAAGTGTAGACGGGAAAAGCGTAGAAGGGTTAAGTTCTTCTGAAGCTGTCTTGAAAATCAGGGGCAAAAAGGGAACGAAAGTGGATTTATCCATCTCGAGAGCGGGTGAGTCCGCACCGATTGAGCTTACGATTAAACGTGACACAATCCCGATTGAAACAGTTTATGCGGAAATGCTTGATGATGGGGTTGCAAAAATACAAGTAACCAGTTTTTCCGAACATACTGTCCAAGAGCTGAAAACGGCGCTTGAAGAAATGTCCAAGAAAGATATGAAGGGTCTAGTTTTGGATTTGCGAGGAAACCCTGGAGGGCTGCTTGACCAAGCTATAGATATGGCAAGCCTGTTCATACCAAATGGGGAAGTGGTCCTTCAAGTTGAGGAGCGTAGCGGGAATAAAGAAGTCTATAAATCCAAAAATGACGGAGAGTTGAAGATTCCGGTAGCCGTATTGATTGATGATGGCAGTGCCAGCGCTTCTGAGATTGTCGCAGCGGCCGTCAGTGAATCAGCGGACATCCCATTGATTGGTGTTAAATCATTTGGGAAAGGGACTGTCCAGACTGCCCAAGACTTCGAGGATGGTTCTAACTTCAAATACACCGCGGCTAAATGGTTGACTCCTAAAGGCAACTGGATTCATAAAAAAGGGATTAAGCCGGATATTAATGTCAAACTTCCTGACTATGCCAGCCTTCCATACATTTCGCCGGATAAGGAATTGAAAGCATCCGATTCTTCCAGTGAAGTGAAAGCAGCTGAAGAGATGCTGAAGGTAGCTGGTCATGATCCAGGTAAGATAGATGGATTCTTTGATCAAGAAACAACCAATGCAGTCAAAGAATTCCAAAGGGACCAAAAAATTAACGAAACTGGCACCATTAAAGACGATACTACCGTCAAATTGATGCAGGTCATCCGTGAGAAAATCCTTAAAAACGACACACAAGTGAAAAAAGCGGTAGAAGTAGTAAAGAAAGAAATCAAATAAATGTTTTATACTAAAAAGCCTGTCAGCGGTCACCGTTGACAGGCTTTTTTGTCCTTATATGCATAAAATTCCAATAAAAGGCAAAAATATCGGTAAATTTCCGATGAGGTGAGGTAATGAAAGAAAAGGTACTTTTCATATATCTAATGGTCTTGATTCTGGCAGGCTGCACCTATGCCCCTTTACCCAAACAAAATGGAAATGCAGGTACGGAAAAAAAGTTCACCAAAGTAGATAACCCAGAAAGCGAGAAAACATTTCTATTTATTGGTGTTGATTCTAGGGGCGAGAAAAAATCCCGATCAGATGCGATTATGCTGGCAAAGTACTACCCTGAACAGGAGAAACTTAAGTTGGCTTCCATCATGCGTGACAGTTATGTGAAAATCCCAGGATATAAATCCGGATATAATAAAATTAATGCAGCCTATTATTATGGCGGAAGGGAACTACTCAAGAAAACCATCCGCGAAAACTTTGGAGTAAAAGTCGATCATGTAGCAGTCATTGACTTTCAGGGTTTTGTGAAAATGGTGGACTTGCTTGCCCCTGAGGGGGTAGTGGTGGATGTGGACCAGGAAATCATTGATGATATGAGCATTCAAGCAAGCATTGGTGAAAATGTTTTACATGGTGAGGAACTATTGAAATATGTCCGCTTTAGACATGACGATGAAAGTGATTTTGGAAGGGTAGAACGTCAACAAGAAGTAATGGTTCAATTAAAAACAGGGTTTATAAACCAAATCTCATCCTTTGAAGGGATGGTAGCCCTTCCTGATATAATCGAACAAGGACTTTCATATTTAGATACGGATATAGGACTGAAAACGATAATGGAAATGGGTCCAAAAGTCGTCTTTCATACACCAGACACCGTCGAAACTTTAAGGGTCCCAGTGGAAGGAAGCTTTAAAGATGAAGTATATCCAGAGACCGGAGCCGTGTTGGAAATGGACTCTGCTAAAAATAAGAAGGCACTTCAAGATTTCTTTTCAAAGTAGGGATTTCATCGAAAACATCATATTAAGTGGATCAAGTTATAATTTTATAATACACCTCGCAAGAATAAATCAATGAGTGAAAAAACGAGAACGGATATCCGTCTCGTTTTTTTAGTCGTCAATAAAATGAAGCCTCGATCACTTAACATAAAATGGAATGTTTTTGACAAAATCCGGTTGAATGATTCCGTTTTCCGTAATGATGCTGGTAATTAGATGATTAGGTGTAACGTCAAAGGCTGGATTGAATGTCTTCACATTTTCCGGGGCGATTCGTACACCTTGAATAAACGTGATTTCATCTCCATTCCGTTCTTCGATTGGGATGGATGTACCTGACTCGATAGAAAGATCGAATGTGGTTGATGGAGCGGCCACATAAAAGGGGATACCATAATGCCTGGCTAATATGGCCAATCCCAATGTCCCGATTTTATTGGCTGTATCTCCATTTGCCGCAATCCTATCGGCCCCAACTATAATACCATTGATTTGTTTCTGATGAATCGTATGGGCTGCCATATTATCAGAAATTAAGGTGACGTCGACACCGGCTTGCATCAGTTCCCAAGCGGTCAAACGGGCCCCTTGGAGGACTGGTCGGGTTTCACAAGCGTATACTTTTATCGGAAAGTCCCTTTCTTTAGCTAAGTGAAAGGGAGCCAAGGCCGTGCCGTACCTGGCAGTGGCGATTCCACCGGCATTGCAATGAGTTAGAATGGAATCTCCTTTAGCAAATAAGGACAATCCATGTTCCCCTATTTTCCTGCACATTTCTTCATCTTCAGCAAAGATGGCTTGGGCCTCTGATACCAGTGCTTCTTTGGCAGCCGAAATACTTTGTGCTGCATTTAATATGTTCTCCATTCTCTTTAATGCCCAAAAAAGGTTGACTGCAGTAGGCCTTGAAGAGGCGAGCTTCTCAATATGACTCATTACATTTTTTTTGAATTCCCCTAATTCCGTGGATGTTTCCTGTTTGGCACCCAGTGCCACCCCGAATGCTGCAGTCAGTCCTATTGCTGGGGCCCCGCGTACCTTTAATGTTAAAATGCTGTCATATACATCATCAACTGAATGAAGTTTAATAAATTCAGTGATGGAGGGAAGGCCTTGTTGATTTAATAAGGTGATATGGGTATCATCCCATTGTACCGAATATGGTAAAGGTGCAAGTGTAGTCATGTATATGTCTCCTTTTAAAGGGGTGTATAAGATGTCAGTGTATGTTGCTTCAACGCTTCAATTATTGCTGGAACATCCAATTCATCCCGTTTTTTAATTAAAAGTGCACCAATCTCCAATGTTGTCGTTTTGGCTGCGATCCTTGTTTCTTTATCTTCAATGACATTTAAATCTGCAACATGAGAAAGGCCAATTGTTCTCCTAATCAGTTCGCAGCCGGCAAAACCGAATGCGTCTCTTTTGAATTTAGTCAGTAAATAGGTCAAATAACCATTCACATGACGGAAGGGACTTTTATTTTGGGTGTTCCAAAGTTCAGTATATGTTTCTTCAAAGGCATTCCAAAATTCATGGAGGTATGTGAAAATCTCTTCTTTCCCAACTGCGTTGCGTGTGACTGCCTGAAAGAGAAGGTTGGCGGTGTATTGGCCTAGGTCAAAACCAACGGGTCCATAAAAAGCGAATTCTGGATCTATAATTTTTGTCTCAGTTTCACTTGCAAATATACTTCCAGTATGTAAATCTCCATGAAGCAAGGCTTCCTGCTCGGTTTCAAAGCTTTGTTTCAGCTTAGCGACTTCGAGTATCACTTCTTGATCATTCCAAATCTTTTTGGCGGCAGTAGTCAATTCCACCTCGAAATCTCCTGGGTGCTCCTCGAAAAATGGATCCGTGAAAATAAAGACCTCGGTGATTTTGCAAAGCTCTGGATTCGTGAAGTGTCGGGCCACTTCTTTTTTCGCAGATGGTTCTAAATGATAATCGGATGTGAAGAATGCCGTCTTTGCAACATACTCACCAATATGTCGTGAAAGCAGTGGATATGGATCACCATCGATCAATCCCGTCCTTACGATTTTCAAATGTGATAAATCTTCCATGACTGTGATGGCAAGCTGTTCATCCGAATAATATACTTGCGGTACGAATTCGGGGCAATAGCTTTTGAAATGGATTAGCGCATTTGCTTCGATGGCGGCCCTTTTCAAGGTCAGCGGCCAGCTTTCGCCCAGTACTTTGGCATAAGGTACCGCTTGTTTGATTATTAACCCTTTCTTTGTGACAGTGTCAGTAATATGAAAAACGTAATTTAAGTTCCCATCGCCGATTTCTTTACAGTTTAAACTGGCATCTGCATTGACCAACCCTAGTTTTATTGCAAGGGATATAGCTGTTTCATTTGTTAATATTTTAAAATTCGAATGGTTTTGAGTCATTCTTTTCCCCTCCACATTTTAAGAATAAAAAAAGCCTCTTTCATTAAGAAAGAGGCAGAAGTTTTAGCTTCGGACCTCTCATCTCCCAGAAAAAAGTTTTCTGGTGGAATTAGCACCGTGCTCTGCGGATTTTAAAATCCGGCGGTGAATCCGCCCCATTTCACAATGGTATTACAGTCGGTTGCTGGGCTTCATAGGGCCTTTATCCCTCAGCCTGCTCTTGATAAGAGTATATGTTTTCTGAAATTTTAATCTTCGGGAAAATAATAACAACTTTTTAAATAGTTTGTCAATGGGGAAAATAATAATAATCCGGATGGCGATCTTCGAATACAGGTATTTTGTTGCGACCTTCCAATACTTTCTTGAAGTCCAGCGTGCCTGTCAACAGTTCGTTTTCTTCTCCGGCTTCACTTACGATAACTCCCCATGGATCTATAATCGGAATGTCCGGCAAATATATTTTTGACATCCGTACCTGAACGATTCACGGCCACAGCATATACTTGATTTTCGATGGCACGGCTAATCAATAGGGGCCTCAAGTGTTTCAAGCCTTGGTTTAGCCATTCTGCGGTATGAATAGAACTTCTACGCCCTGTGCGGTATAGGCTCGCTGCCATTCCGGGAAACGGATGTCATAATGAATCCTGCACATGTTTTTTCGCCAGTGGTTTATTCTGCCTTTTCATCGGCAATCTCATTTAACCTGGTCAAGCCGTATTCGGTTGTCCAAAACTCTGGTAAAATAACGATATCGGCTTGTATAAAACCTCCACATGTAAAAAATGCTTTACAAGATGAGGATAAACATATATCATTTGTGACTAGAATTTCAAGAAATTTCAGAGAAGGTGTAAAAATGTTGCAATTTGAAAAATCAAGACTGCTTCAGGAACTGCCCAAGCAGTTTTTTGCCTCTCTAGTCGCAAAAGTCAATGCGATTACAGCACAAGGTCATGATGTCATTAATTTAGGTCAGGGGAATCCTGATCAGCCGACACCTGAGCATATTGTGAAAAGTTTGCAGGCAGCCGCTGAAAAACCGATAAATCATAAATATTCACCGTTCCGTGGACATCAATATTTAAAAGATGCTGCCGCTGTCTTTTATGAACGTGAATATGGGGTCAAGCTCGATCCCAATAGCGAAGTGGCGATTCTCTTTGGTGGAAAGGCAGGACTTGTAGAATTGCCACAATGTTTATTGAATCCTGGGGATACGATTCTGGTTCCTGATCCCGGCTATCCTGATTATCTTTCCGGTGTTGTTTTAGCTCAGGCAAAAACGGAATTCATGCCGCTGACAGAAGAAAATGGTTTTCTTCCGGATTACAAAGATATACATAGTGATGTGCTTGATAAAGCAAAAATGATGTTCTTGAACTATCCGAATAATCCTACTGGTGCATCTGCAACTTTAAGTTTCTTTGAGGAAACGGTCTCCTGCGCAAAAGAGCATTCAATTTGTGTGGTCCACGATTTTGCTTATGGGGCGATAGGATTTGAAGGGAAAAAACCGATAAGCTTTCTCCAAGCTGAGGGAGCGAAGGATATAGGAATTGAAATATATACACTATCGAAAACATATAATATGGCAGGGTGGAGAGTCGGCTTCGCAGTTGGGAATAAAAGTGTCATAGAAGCGCTTGAGCTTTTGCAAGACCATCTTTATGTGAGTCTCTTCCCGGCGATACAAGAAGCAGCGGCAAGTGCTCTACTTGACTCGCAGAGTTGTGTAGAGGAGCTTGTGAAGAAATACGAGGGGCGAAGGAATGTTTTCATTGAGGGATTACAGGCCATCGGCTGGGATGTCGAAGCTCCGGACGCCTCTTTTTTTGCCTGGCTCAAGATACCAAAAGGGTTTACCTCAGAGAGTTTTGCGGACTATTTATTAACGCATGCCCATGTAGCTGTAGCTGCTGGAAATGGATTTGGTGAATTTGGCGAAGGGTACGTCAGGGTAGGGCTTCTTACTTCCGAAGAACGGCTTAAAGAGGCTGTCGAACGGATACGCGCATTAAACATATTTTAACTGGGGGGAGAAGTTATCCACCTTTAAATAATCATAAACCTATTGACAAAGTACGGATTACCTGTCAGAATACAAACTAAATTCTTAATCTTTCGATACTTGAACATAACTATATATCAGCGTTTTCTTATTTTGAGCAGGTGGAGGGACTAGCCCTATGAAGCCCAGCAACCGACCGTAATTCCATTGTAAAATGGGGCGAAATTCATCGCCGGATTTTCTTGAAATCCACAAGGCACGGTGCTAATTCTTGCAGCTAATGGCTGGGAGATAAGAAGATGGCTTTTTAAAGCCTCTTCATTGTGAAGGGGCTTTTGTCATTTTGGGATTTAAAGTTAATGACTTCGAGATTCTACTAACGTGTTATAGGAGTGATCAGATGAGCGAGATAATCGCTACTTACTTAATTCATGATTTTGATGGAAATCATGAGAAAAAAGCAGAAAGCATTGCCTTGGGTTTGACTGTGGGAACATGGACGGACCTGCCCCATTTAGTTCAGATGCAGCTGGAAAAGCATAAGGGACGTGTCGTCTCTGTGACACCATTAGCTGAAGAAGAGAAGGCTAACCGCTATTTTGATCGGAAGGTGTACCGTTCATTCATTAAAATTGCTTATCCAACGGGGAATTTCTCTAATGATTTACCAGCAATCCTCACGACGGTCTTCGGCAAACTTTCATTGGACGGTGAAATTAAACTGATCGACTTGGATTTTATCGGTGATATTCACAAAGCTTTTCCTGGTCCGCAATTTGGTATTGCAGGCATAAGAGAGAAGATTGATGTATATAATCGACCTCTGGTGATGAGTATTTTCAAAGGTGTGTTAGGACGGGATTTAACATTCCATAATGAGCAACTGAAGCAACAGGCATTAGGAGGTGTCGATCTTGTAAAAGACGACGAGATTCTCTTTGACCAGGAACAGACTCCATTTATCGATCGAATTAAAACCGGAAAAAGAATATTGAATGAAGTCTATGAAACCACTGGTCATCGAACTTTATATGCTGTCAATCTATCAGGGAAAACATTTGAATTATTGGAAAAGGCGGAGCAAGCAGCTGAAGCGGGGGCTGACGCTTTATTGTTCAACGTTCATACATATGGTTTGGATGTAATGCAAGCCTTGCGTGAACATGATCATATTAAGCTACCGATCATGGCACATCCCGCATTTAGCGGAGCGTTGGCTTCTTCATCCTTTTATGGAATCGGCTATCCATTATTGCTTGGTAAATTAGTGAGGCTTTCAGGTGCAGATTTATCCTTATTCCCATCCCCTTATGGAAATGTCGCACTTGAAAAAGACGAGACATTAGCCATTGCAAAAGCTCTGACAAAAGATGAACTTTCATGGAAAAAAGCCTTCCCTGTTCCTTCTGCAGGCATACATCCGGGCATGGTTCCCGACCTAATCAAGGATTTTGGTATAGACAGTGTAATCAATGCCGGAGGTGGAATCCACGGACACCCTGACGGAGCAGAAGGCGGGGCCAAGGCTTTCCGTTCTGCTGTGGAAGCCGTTCTAGCAGGAAAGGACCTATCTGAAGCGGCGGCTGAGGAAGAAACACTAAAAAAAGCTCTTGTTTTATGGGGAGGCTTATAAGAAATAATGAAACCGATCATCTTTTGTGATTTTGACGGTACGATCACCAACACAGATAATATCATTTCTATCATGAAAAAATTTGCGCCTCCAGAATGGGAAGAGTTGAAAGATGGGGTTCTTCAACAAAAAATCAGTATATCCTCTGGGGTAGGCGATATGTTTTCTTTGCTTGACAGTGACTTGAAGGATGACATTATTCAATATGTAACAGACACAGCTGGCATTCGGCCAGGGTTTTATGAATTCGTTGAGTATACGAAACAGGCTAACATTCCTTTATATATAGTAAGCGGAGGCATGGATTTTTTTATTGAACCTCTTTTACATGATATCTTGCCCAAAGATTCCGTTTTTTGCAATAATGCCTACTTCGATAAGGAAAAGATCTATATTGAGTGGCCCAATGCTTGTGATGACCAATGTAAAAATGATTGTGGCTGCTGTAAGCCATCAATTATGAGGGAAATTGCCGGCGAGTCTGATTTTAAACTCGTCATAGGAGATTCAGTGACTGATTTTGAAGCAGCAAAAAAGGCTGATTTTGTCATTGCTCGTGACATTCTGCTTGAGAAATGTAATAAAGAAGGAATCCCACATCAAGGATTTGAAACGTTTTATGATGTAATTGACATTTTAAAGCAGCGGGAGGAGGTATGGGCATGAACACACATAGTAAAGAATGGCTGGAATTGGCGGAGATTAAAGCAGAACTGGCCGAAAGGGATTGGTTCATGGGAACAAGCGGGAATTTATCCATCCGTGAACCCAAAAGCCCTTTCTTTTATATTACGGCAAGCGGTAAAGATAAACGAAAACAAACGGATTCGGACTTTTTACTGGTGGATTTAAAAGGAAACCCTGTTGAAGAAATGGAGTTAAGACCTTCAGCCGAAACTTTGCTTCATACCGTTATTTACGGGAAAACCAATGCGAACTGTGTACTCCATATCCACACAGTGGAAAATAATGTGATGTCGGAATTGTACGGGGATGAAGGTCAAGTGACTTTTCGGAATCATGAAATCATTAAAGCGACTGGTAAGTGGGATGAAGATTCAGAGTTGCGCATTCCAATCATATATAACCACGCTGACATTCCGCTGTTATCTGAAAAGTTCAAGCCACATGTAGAAGAAGACTCTGGCGCCGTGCTCATCCGTAATCATGGTATAACGGTTTGGGGTGAAAGCGGGCTCGAAGCAAAAAGAATACTTGAAGCTTGTGAATTTTTATTTCAATATCAACTTTTGCTCAATCAACAACAGGCACTTACAGGTTCTGTAAGATAAAATATAGAGGAGGAATGTATGATGGCGACAATTAGATTCCATGAAACAAACGAGGTTATTGAAAACGGTGAACAGGTAAAAAGTTTTTTAGAAACACAAGGTGTAATATATGAGAAATGGGATATTTCGAAATTACCTGCTCATCTTGTAGAAAAGTATGATCTAACTGATGCTGACAAGGAGGAAATCCTTTTAACATTCCAATCTGAGATAGCGGAAATTTCGGAAAGAAGAGGTTATAAAGCGCATGATATCATCACATTATCCGATGCAAATCCAAACCTGGATAAAATGCTTGAAAACTTTAAGCAGGAACATCACCATGAGGATGACGAAGTGCGTTTCATAGCAGGCGGAACGAGTATCTTTGCCATTGAAGGCAGTGATAAACAGTGGTTTGATGTACGGCTTAATCCAGGAGATCTAATTAGCGTACCAGAATCAACAAGACATTATTTCACGTTGGCCGAGGATAGGAAAACCGTTGCAGTTCGGATTTTCGTTACAGCGGCGGGATGGGTGCCAATTTACGAAAAAGACGAAGTTCAAGCATGAGTCATTGTTGAAAACCAGCTTACGAGCTGGTTTTTTTATGTGGTCCCGGCAAATGATTTAGAAGGATAAGTATGATAGAATTTAACGGAATCAAATTTATCAGGATCATAGGAGCAGATACGAATGAAAACAACGGAAGTATACATATTAGGCGGTTTTCTCGGCAGCGGGAAAACGACGCTTCTACGAAATATATTAAAACAGGAAAGTGAAGCGGGTAGAAAAGTGGCCGTCCTTTTAAATGAGCTCGGCAGTGTATCGGTGGACAGTGGGTTGATAGGGGATGAAGTACCTCTGAAGGAGCTGTTTGACGGGTGCATTTGCTGTACCATTCAGGATAAGTTGGAGGTACAGCTCCATGAATTGTTAACTGAAAACGACTTGGACGCCGTTTATATTGAAACGACAGGCGCTGCACATCCTGTTGAAGTACTGGATGGTATCATGTCGCCGCTTTTCGCTAAAAGGCTAGAATATAAAGGGATAATAACAGTTGTCGATTTATTAAGGTGGCGCGATCGGGAAGAGCTCTCGCCGCAGCTGCGGCAGTTGCTTGCTGAACAAATTCACCATGCCGATTTCATATTATTGAATAAAGCGGATTTAGTTAGTGAGATGGAAGCCGCACAGCTGATTTATACGATTCAGGCGCTGAATACGGATGCTGTATGTTTATTGACAGAGTATGCAGCCGTTTCCTTGGCATCGCTGCAACAAATGCAACGAAAAAAACAAAAGGGAGTTCAAAAGCTTAATGTCCACGACCATTTGCATCTATCTGCAGTCGTTCATACTTTTGAAGGAGCTGTGGAACAAACTGACTTTGAAGATTGGCTTAGGTCTCTTCCGGAAACGGTCTATAGAATGAAAGGATACATTTCCTTTACCCATTCCCAATACCCTCATTTATTCCAATACTCATACGGAATGCCGATGTATATGAACGAAATGATAAAAATGCCATTGAATATCGTCATAATCGGTGAAAAGTTGGAGAGGGAGAGTATTATCAGTACGTTGAAGGCTATGGAAGCGAAAGCGGCTCAATAACGTTTACCGCCTATTTATGAAGGGAAATATAAAAGAGACTTTCTAAGGAGGCGGTATACATGCCATGGAATAATAATGATTACCCGGATTCAATGAAGAATTTAGATAAAGATGTCAGGGAAAAGGCTATTGAAATTGCAAATGCAATGTTGGAAGAAGGATATGAGGATGGAAAGGCCATTCCAATTGCCATAGACCGGGCTAAAAAGTTTGTGGGAAAAGATTGAAAAAGTGGTCAGACCCATTACTGGGTCTGACCATTTTTATTGCTGCATTCCAAAGGCGGCAAATGTCTTTTCGTCTTCTATTAATCCGCAAGCAGCACATTGAACCCGAACTTCAGGACCATTATATGCTAGATGGAATGGCTGAAGGGAATCGTTCGAATATTGTTCAACGATCTCACCGGATTGCGGATCCTTTTTAATGGGGGTTGCTACTTGCTGAATGAGATTGAAGCGAGATTTATTTGTTCGGCAATTTGGACAGCGGTATACTTGAGACATTGTACTCACTCCCTTTTGAATTTTTAAAAGCGTAATCGTATTATTAAGATAGTCTTTACAAGGTTGATTCATAATATGTATAAATTAGTAATGGATGGAAGGGATAAAATGAAAGAAACAGAAATGCAAGAAGAATTGTTGGAGGCTTATTTAAGTATATGGAATAATCGCAAGGTGACGGATGGAGGCGGAAGGGAAGTGTTATCTGAACTCATCCGTCGTGAGCTTTTGGATGAAAATGCACATCCCCGTGCCCGTAAACCAGTCTTGGAGAAGTTTTACCTCAGCATTAAACGTGTGATGCAATCTTCACTTTCTAACGAGATGAAAACCGCCATCGCCATGGCCTATGTCACTGAACTGGAAAGATTATGATCGCCATTCAGACATTGCGAACGCTGTTGGCAAATTTTCTTACCCGCTTCATACTTTTTTCACAACTCATTGTTAAAATTTTATAAAACTAGTTATTTAATGAATAAGGAGCTAAAAATATGAAGTGGAGCATTGCGCTTTTACTTGCCGTCTTACTGCTTACTGGATGTACTAGCAGTAATACTTTTACTAAAATAAACAAAGGTGAATCTTTCTTGGCGACCGTCAATATCAAGGATACTTCCCTTACTTTCATAGATGAAAACTATCATTCTTTTGCCACATGGGATATTTCAGAACCATTTACCGGTGCGTTGCTACTGGCAGATAAAGATACTATCTTGATTTATGGGAAAGAGATGGAGAAAGTCCAGGCGTATTCTTTATCAGCTGGAAAACTGATTAACAGTTGGGAAGTAGGGAAAGGAATCGTCAATATGCAGTTGTTGCATGATGGAAAAAGCATCGTGGCGGTCAATCAATCGAATCACTCCATATACTTTTTTAATGATGAAGGGGAGGAGCAGGATATCGTCAAGGTAGGTAAAAGCCCCTTGACCGTTCTGCAAGGAGTGGAGGAGAATCGTTTGTATGTCATTAACTTTGGTGATACCAAATGTTCAGTGATAAATCTTGAAACGAAAAAGGTCGATTTTGAATTTCCGATACATAGTTCTAGCACCGGCTCTTTATTAAGGGAGACAAAGGATGAAATATGGATAGGGGGCCATGGTGATGGGGACCAAGTGGAAGAAAATCTATATATTTATTCGGCAAGTACAGGAGAGTTGAAGAGTAAGTTGAAGGCTCCCACCATGCCGATAAAGTTCCTTGAGAATGATGAGGGCATTTTTGTCCTTAGTCACGGTACAAGCTCCTTATATAAATTAAATGATCAATATGAGGAAGTGAAAAGCAAAGTGGTCGGAGTCAATCCTTTTGAAATGGCGAACTTTAAGGAAGATGTGGTTGTGGCGGGGTATGATAGTGATGAAGTGTATGTGATGGATACTGAAACAGTCGATGTAAAAAAAACGATTAAAGTCGGCGAAGGTCCATTTCAATTCATGTTGAGGGAGTAGATTGACATGCATGTTTACACCATTTTAGTCGTTGATGATGAAGAAGATATGCGGAATCTAGTTGAAATGTATTTGCTGAACTCAGGTTATCGATGCCTTCAGGCTGCAAATGGAAAAGAAGCCGTAAGTATGGTTGAAAAAGAGGAAGTCGATTTAATTCTATTGGATATCATGATGCCAGGTATGGACGGTTTCTCGGTTTGTGAAAAAATCCAGGAAAATTGGGATATCCCTGTGATCTTTGTCAGTGCGAAAGGTGAAGAATGGGATAAAGTGAAAGGGTTGAAGCTCGGTGGGGATGACTACATCGTCAAGCCGTTCAATCCAGGAGAATTGGTCGCAAGAGTTGAAGCGGTATTACGAAGGACAGGAAAACTGTCTATGAATGAAGAAAGTCAAAACTATGTCCGATTCGGTAAAATCAGTTTAAACTTACAATCTAGAACGGTCTCGGTGGAAGGGGAACCGATCAATTTAACCTTAAAAGAATTCGAATTGCTTTTATTCCTAATGCGTCATAAAAGTCAAGCACTCAGCCGGGAACAACTTCTTGAAAATGTTTGGAGCGGGGAATATGGAGGATCTTTACGGACCGTGGATACCCATATTAAAACATTGCGGATGAAATTAAGGGCGGCCGATTACATCCAAACCGTCTGGGGAATTGGTTATAAGATCGAGGAGAAGAAATGAGAGCCAATTGGAAATCCCTCTCTTTTAAATTATGGCTGACCATCATCTCTGCCATCATCCTATCCGTTCTGTTCGCATACTCCCTTTCTCAATATTATTATAAAAATCTATATGTGGAAAAGCTTAAAACGGATTTAGTCAATGAAGCATCATTGCTTGGCGCGGATTATTCTGGTGGTGAAATCAGCGATGACTTCAAACAAAAGGTTGAATGGTTTAACAGCAAGAATGACAGCGAGGTCTTTGTCGTCAACAACCCGAGGGAATTGAGTGCCTGCCTTCCTTTTGAAATCAATTATGACACCCTAATATCTGAAGAAGAACGACAAATGCTTTTAGAAGGAAAAGCGGTTGAAAAAGAAGGCTATGAGAAAAGGTTTGAAAAGAATATCGTAGCGGCCATTATCCCCCTTATTGACGAAGACCGCCTCGAAGGCATCATCTATACATATATTCCAGTAGACTCAATTACGGTCTTACTTAAGGAATTTGCTGCAAAATGGATTGCAGCGGTTCTTTTGTTCTTGGTTGTCGCGATTTTTTTTACAACGAAATGGTTGAAAAAGCTAATCAGTCCGATTAAGGAAATCGAAGCTGCTGCTCATCGTGTCTCTGAAGGGAATTATGACATACAGGTTCAAGTAAGGAGTCATGATGAAATAGGTAAACTGGCACAAGCCTTCAATGATATGGCCAATTCCATCCATTTGGAAGAAGAAAGGAAAAAAGAGTTTCTTGAAAATGTTGCACATGAACTCAGAACTCCGCTAAGTTACGTAAAGGGTTACACGCAGGCTATATTGGATGGTGTCGTGAAGAATGATGAAGAGGAACGCAAATACCTTCAACTCATTTCAAGGGAAGCTCTTAGGCTGCAACGACTTGTAGGTGATTTGATGGACTTATCAAAATTGGATAGTGATTCATTCGTATTACATAAAACCCCGATTGCCTTTGCACAATTCATCGAAGATGTGCTTGTTAAATATGAACCGATCATAAAAGAAAAGCAATTGGGCCTTCAGCTCCAGCTAGACCCGGACCCAATTATTTATGGGGATGAAGGGAGGATGGAGCAAATCCTTCATAACATTTTTGATAATTGCATTCAGTATACCGATTCTGGAGGGTCAATCAATATTACCCTAATTCAGCATAAGGAAGATTGTGAGCTAATGGTTACTGACACAGGTAACGGGATCCCTGAAGCAGATCTGCCATATGTAATGAATCGTTTTTACCGAGTGAATAAAGCGCGCAGTCGTTTTGATGGCGGGTCAGGGCTCGGACTTTCCATCGTTAAGAAATTGGTGGAATTGCAAAATGGCAAAATAGAAATTGAAAGCAAGGTAAAAAGAGGAACAAAAGTCAGGGTTGTGCTGCCGACAATAAAAGAAGAATGGAATTCATAAAAAGGGGATACGTGTAAAGATGAAAAAAATCATGTTATTTTGCATGGCGTTAATTTTGTTGGCTGGTTGTGGCAAGGAAGAGGAAATCCCGCAAATGTTAAATGTCGATTTATCAGTCGTTCCTAATAAGGGCAAAGTGAATGAGCCTGTGAAGTTCCAGGCGAAAGTAACGTATGGCGATGAAGAAGTGACAGATGCAGATGATGTCAGTTTTGAAATTTGGCTTGCAAATAGTGATGATCATGACAAGATTCCTGCAAAACATAAAGGGAACGGTATTTATGAACTGGAAAAACCGTTTGAAGAAGAAGGGACCTATTATGTATATGCGCATGTAACGGCACGGGATATGCACAACATGCCCAAGAAAGAATTCGTCATAGGTAAACCAAGTCCTCCAGAACAAAATGACGATAAAAAGGAAATGGACGAGATGAACGACGAAGAAATGAAATGATTAAGATACCAAAACAATTCGGGTTTTATATCCGGATTGTTTTTTATTTTGTAAAAATGTTCATTGTAATAGGGTTGTGTGAAATAGATATGTACCTTTTCTTACAAAAGTAGGACAAAAAGTGAATTTAAAACGAAAAATTTGTAACATAAAAGTAATGAAAGTCATACTATTTAGCTTGGAGACGATATGTCAACTAAAAGTTATTAGTATTCCATGGAAATAGTTCTATGTAACTACCATTGACAAGGAATGTCTGGAAAAATATGAGCATTTATACTATTGGCAGAAACATAGATAGCTAAAGCATTCTTGCCTGCATTCTCTGATAATTGAATAATAATAGTTTCTCATTAGAATCCTGTGAATTTTGATGGAAATTGATGGTGCATATATTACAAAAAATGCATGATATGATAATTCCAGAAGCAAAGCACAACAAAAAACGAACATCACAGGAGGAAATACGAATGAAAAAGAAAATGTTTATGTCAGCAGCAGCGGCTGCAGCTATTATATTCACAGGAGTAGGAGCTAACCAAGCTGAAGCAGCCAACTGTGATACTGTTAAACCAGTAACTTTTAAATATACTAATAAAGAGGATATGCAAAAAGTCCTTGACCAATATCTAGCTAAATACAATATCACTTTACCTGCTGCACAGGTGCAACAGCAACAAAAACCAGTTCAAAAACCAGTTCAAGCACCAGTTCAGCAAGAAGCTGGAAAAACGAACCAAGCAAAACCTGAAGCTACACAAGCAAAACCTCAAGCACCAGAAGTAACACCGGAAAAATCCACTGATAAAAAACCAGAGACTAGCTCTGAATTAAGTGCTTTTGAACAAGAAGTTGTGAAATTAACGAATGCAGAGCGTGAAAAACAAGGATTGGCTGCTCTAAAAGTTGACACTGAGTTGAGCAAAGTTGCACGTATCAAGTCTCAAGACATGAAAGATAAAAACTACTTTGATCACAATAGCCCAACTTACGGCTCACCTTTCGATATGATGAAACAATTCGGAATCAGCTATAAAACTGCTGGCGAAAACATCGCTCAAGGTCAACAAACACCTGAAGAAGTGGTACAAGCTTGGATGAATAGCCAAGGACACCGTGAAAACATCATGAATTCTAGCTTTACTCATATTGGAGTAGGTTACGTAGAATCTGGTAACTACTGGACTCAACAATTCATCGGAAAATAATAGATTAATAGAAAAGTGCACCCCAAAAACATGGGGTGTGCTTTTTTTTTGCGGGAATAATTGATTTCATTTAATGGAATAAAATCAATTGTTATGGATGCTGTTTATAGTATGCACCAAAATTTAAAATAGTTAAGCACCAAAAAATAGCAGGAACCACACCTTATGATTAGTGTGGTCCCGATGAAGCAACTTAAATCTCGGATACATCGATTTCTGAATACTGGGTATTGAAACTTTTCTGAAGACGTATTTCCAATGTTGATTCTTTATATTGGGCTGATGCCCCTTTTTTCTTCACAATTGCGGGGAGTGTGATGACATGCCGATCCGACTCTTCTGGAATCCCCTCGATGATGGATTGGTTAGAGGTATGGTAAAGTTTCATTTTCTTTAGCCAAGATTCATCTTCTATGGGAATTCTTACAAAGACATATAAGTGGGTTTCAAATACATCAGCATGTAAAGGATGTTCTGTTCTGACATTTTCCTTATGTGATTTTTGTGAGCCGCTATCATGTTGATTCATCATACCTTGCATATTGTCAGGGATTACCTGTGAAAATACTTTTTCAATGAATGATTGAACATCACTTTGCTGCATATTTTTCATGAAATCCTTTTGGTTCGGGTTATTCTTAAAAGAAAAAAGTGAATTCCAGGGAAACATGTTGAATTCCTTTCTCCTGCATGTGGACTGACAGGGTTATTTCTTATATTTTATGCAGGCGAAAGCCTATAGGTTCGTTTTTATAATTACTAAATTATAGAAATTGAGCACAACTTATGTATAATTAAGTAAAATCCTTTAGATAAAGAGGGAAAGCCTGTGGATGAAAAAGTAGCTTTTATTACTGGAGGAGCAACGGGAATCGGCAAAAGAATGGCATTTTCACTGGCGGATAATGGAATGTCCATTATCATTACTTATCGAAAAAGTAAAAAGGCAGCTTTTGACTTGGTGGATGAATTACAAGAAAAGTATCATGTAAAGGCACTTGCGATACAAGGCGATGCTTCAAGGGAGAAAGATTGCAAAAATATCATTCAGTTGATTTTGGATGCCTTTGGCCATGTTGATATCTTCATTCATAACGCTGGGCCTTATATTCATGATCGTAAACCAATGACAGAGTATAGCAGTGATGAGTGGAAGTACATCATGGACGGTAATTTAAATGGTTTTTTCTATATGGCCAAGGAGCTTATTCCGCTAATGCGAAGACGATGTTGGGGAAGGGTCATTTCATTAGGCTTTGAACGGAGTGAAACCGCACCAGGTTGGATCTATCGTTCTGCTTTTGCCGCTGCAAAAAGCGGATTGACCTCCCTAACAAGAACATTAGCTGCGGAAGAAGCCACCTATGGGATCACCGTGAACATGGTCTGTCCTGGCGATATCATAGGTGATTGGAAAGAGGACGAGATTAAGGTTGCGAAAATGGTGAAAGATGCTACTGTTCCAATCGGCAGACCGGGTACAGGGGAGGATATAGCGAGGGTCATCACATTCCTATGTGATGAAAAATCGGATTTCATTACCGGAAGCATCATACCGGTTACAGGCGGGAAGGATGTTCTCGGGAAAATATATAAGGACTAGTGGTTTAGGTTGTGATCATCTGAATGAAAAAAGAGTGAGGCCATTATCCAGCCTCACTCTTTTTACGCCATTTTTTTAAATTTTACTTGCTGTATGAACCTTAAGCGCGCCGCCAATCCTATAGCTCCGAGAGCCAATCCGGAAATTAAGCCGATCCAATAACCGAAGGCTCCCAAATCCGAATACTTTGCAAAGAAAAAGCCAATGGGAAGCCCGAGAATCCAATACGAGACCAGAGACATCGCAAAGGTGACATTTACATCTTTATATCCACGCAATATCCCCTGTATAGGGGCTTGCAGAGCATCTGAAATCTGAAAAAAGATGGCATATATTAAAAAATGTGAAGTCAGCATCATTACGTCATGATCTTTAGTGTATGCAGAGGCAACAGGTTCCCGGAATAGAAATAATATAGTCGATAAGACAAGCGACATCGTCAGTGCCATGGAAATGCCAATCCAGCTGTACTCTTTGGCATCTTTATAACGAGCTGCCCCAATTTCAAATCCAATGACGATCGTCAATGCCATTGATATGCTTAACGGCATCATATAAAGCAGTGACGCAAAATTCATGGCAATCTGATGCGAAGCGATTGTCACGGTATCATACTTACTCATCAAAAGAGTAACGGCCGAGAAAATGCTTGTTTCGAAAAAGATAGCCAGCCCGATAGGCACCCCAATCAATAATAAGGATCTCCATTCTTTCCAGGAGACTAGAAAAAATTCACTGAAAACCTTATAAGTTGAAAATGGATTGATTTTCACCACTACGATTATGGCAACAAGGGCAATTACCCAATAAGTTATGGCTGTAGCATACCCGGAACCGACGCCGCCAAGTTCGGGGAATCCAAACTTCCCGAATATTAACAGATAATTAAATAGGACGTTAATTGGAAGTGCGCACAACGTAATGATCATGGAAATCCTAGTCTGACCCAGTGCATCTATGAAGGCTCTCAACGCATTATATACGAATAAAGGAATGATTCCGATGGAAAGGGCAATCAAATAATCATGCGCCACCCGATGCACCTTATCTTCTAGATTCATGGCATTCAATATGGGGTTCAAAGAAAACGCTCCAATGATTAAAATGACCAAGGCTAAAGTGATAGCTAAATAAATGGCCTGCATAACTGAAAAGGAAACGGATTTAGACTGTCTGGAACCAACGAGCTGTGAAACCACAGGTGTTAAAGCAATCAATATCCCGCTCAGCCCCGTGTATACGGGTGTCCAAAGAGAACTGCCAATCGACACACCGGCAACGTCCTGGGTACTGTACTGTCCCGACATCATGACATCAAAAAAAGTCATCGCATATAGACCGATTTGAGTGATTAAGATAGGAATCAATATATAAAATAATAGGCGGATCTTTTGTGATTTTGTATAAGTCTGTTTCATAGATGTACCTCAATATCAATATTTGTAATTTTCAACACAATGAAAGAATTATATCACATAAGCATGTGATGTATTAAGATTTTATTGTTGAAGCTAAAAAAGACTTGCCCTTGTAAGGAAAGTCCTAGACTGTCTTGAATTCGAACGTTGATTGGAACGTAAGGCACTCGTTTTCCCTCGGCGCCTCTGAGCCTGCGGGGTATCCCTTGGACGCGTATTCCAGCAGGAGTCTCGTACACCCGTTCCAATCAACTTTGTTTTGACATTTCGTGAGTACAAAACATCCAAAACAATTTGTGCGACTTGTTCATTTTTTACATTGTCCAGAAAGTGGTGATATGCCAAATTTGGCAAGAATAAATGGAAGAAGTAAAAACTATATATGTGTGTCGCAAAAAAGACAAAAAGGTTTCGGAATGAGACATTCCGAAACCTTTTTGTCAGTCGCGCATGGATTCAAAATCATTCATGGCTTCCATATTTGAGTCTTTCTGAAGAATGAAGGCTTGAGCAGGGATGGCAATTTGTACATCTTCCTGTTCCAATATCTCCATAATTTTAAAGTTCACATCTTCTTTGATTGATAAATATCCTCCAAAGTCAGTCGCTTTCGTGAAGAAATAAAGGTAGAGATTGAAACCGGAATGACTAAATTCATCAAATTTAACCAGAATGGTTTCCGGGTGTACATCTGTGTGATCAATCAACATGTATTCAATGTCTTTAATGACATTTTCCAACTTATCTTTTGGTGTTGTAACACTCACACCCAAATGGAAAGCAATCTGTCTTTTTCCCATTTTTGACCAGTTGATAATCGGTTCATTCGAAAGGGTAGCATTTGGTACGGTAACCAGCGCTTGGGCAAAAGTCCTGACTTTGGTGCTTCGGAAGGTGATGTCTTCGATGGTTCCCTCTACACTTGGCGTTTTGATCCAATCTCCTATGGTAAACGGTTTTTCGGTAACGATGACGATTCCTCCAAAGAAATTGCTGACGGTGTCTTTAGCGGCAAGAGCGAAAGCCAAGCCACCCAAACCAAGCCCAGCAACAAATCCATCAACATTGAATCCCCATTCTTCCGCAATGATGGAGGCACCAAAAGCAATGATGATCAATTTGATGATTTTCGTAAAGAACGGCATGACAATTTCATCGACTTCAAGGCCAAATTTACTCACTAATTTTGGGAATAAAATGGTTAAGATCGAACTGATATTGAAAATCGTCCAAAAGAATAAGAAAACAAAAAATGATCTGTATATTTTCGATCTTAGTTCGAGCGATGGTGTGTCAATCGGAAAATAGTGCATTGAAATAATTACACCAATCAAAACGATGAGCAATCTTACCGGCTGTTCTATAGCGAGCATTAAGTTGGCGGCAAATTCAACTTTATGTTTTTCTGCGATTCGAAGAAAGAATTTGAATATATATGTAGTAAATACTTTCCGAAGCAAAAGGAAGATTAGAAAAATACCTATTGATATTCCTAATTTGGTCCAGGCTTCAATTCCATCAAATTGATGGAGAGATTCAGAAACTTCTTGCAATGTATTACTCCTCCAATGTATCTTGTAGTATTGTAGAATACTAAGATTATAATATATTCATGCTGAAAAAGGAAAAATAATCGATGATTACATTCAGAAAAGGGTTTTACGGCTCACTTAATCCTTTTTCAAGTTATTAATGGCAAGAATATATGGTAATATGGATGCAAAGTGATTTTTTAAGTTTGGAAGGTGGAAATATTGACTAAGAAAATAGTGTTTACCGGAGGCGGTTCTGCCGGTCATGTATCAGTTAATGCAGCAATCATCCCAGAGTTTTTAAAGCATGATTGGGATGTTACTTATATTGGTTCAAAAAAAGGCATTGAAAAAAATATTATCGAAAAGGAATTTCCCGAGGTCCGTTATGAAACAATATCAGTTGGGAAATTCCGACGTTATTTGTCTGTTGAAAATATGAAAGATCCTTTCCGAGTAATAAAAGGAATTTTTGATGCACGAAAAATTTTAAAAAAGACCAAGCCGGATTTCATTTTCTCAAAAGGTGGATTCGTTTCCGTTCCCGTCGTTTTGGCAGGCAGGATGCTGAGAATTCCAATCGCGATTCATGAATCGGATTATACGCCTGGCCTGGCCAATAAAATTGCCATGCCGCTTGCATCAAAGATTTTCACTACCTTCCAGGAAACGGAAAAAGGCCTTCCGAAGGAGAAAGCCATGTATCTTGGAGCTGTTTTGCGCGATGGGATTTTTAAGGGGAAACCTTCTGCTGGTAAGGCATTTTGTGGATTCACGAATAATAAACCGGTGTTACTCGTTATGGGCGGCAGCCTTGGTGCCGTAAAAATCAATAACTTGATCACGGATAACCTAGATGCCCTATTAAAGGATTATCAGATCATTCATATTTGTGGCAAGGGAAATGTGAAGACTGAATTGAAACAAAGGGGATATGCTCCATTTGAATTCGTTCATGAAGAATTATTTGATCTTTTGGCGGCAGCTGATGTCGTTGTGTCTAGGGCTGGTTCAAATTCAATCTTTGAATTCCTTGGTTTGCAAAAGCCGATGTTGCTTATCCCTCTAAGTGCCAATGCATCCCGTGGCGATCAAATATTGAATGCTTCCAGCTTTGAAAAACAGGGCTTTTGTAAAGTCATTCAAGAAGAAGAACTAAATGATCAGATATTTAATGCTACATTAGCAGACTTAGTGAATCAATCTGATGAATATCAGGAGAAAATGCGTCAAAAACGCCCATTCAAAACGGCAACTGAAATGTATGATTTATTACTTGAAATCATGACTGCAAAAAAATAAGTATCAATCCCCTCTTTAAAGCATATCTTTTTCGAACAGAGGAGGGGGTAACATGGCATATGAATATTCAAAAGGATGGTTCATTCAGCAATTAAAAGCCGAAGGGATTAGCTATCATCCCATTGAGAAAAAAAAGCTGGAGCTGTATAAAACCCATATTCTAAGGCGTTTATACAGCGACCTGCAAAAAGATAAACCATAAAAAGAACCGCAACGTCATCGACGTTGCGGTTCTTTTTATAGGAAATGATTTATTAAAGGAAAGAAACAGGAAATGAGGATACCTGCGATAGCCATTGCCGCACCTGCAACTGCTCCAGTAAACTCACTTTCCTGGGCCGCTTGGGCTGTTCCGAGGCCATGGGCGATTGTACCATAAGCGATCCCACGGGCGAAGGGCATGGTAATGTTTAATTTATCCATCATTTTTGGTGCAATCATCGTACCCAGCACCCCGGTCAAAATAACGAAGGCTGCTGAAATATTAGCGTTACCACCATAAAGTTCCGTAATTTCTACCGCGATTGGCACTGTAATGGACTTAACCGCCAGCCCTTGAAGTATGAACTGCGGAAGTGAAAGGGCTTTTGCAATGGTGAAGGCAATGATCAATGTGACCATAAGACCAAAAATCATGCCGCTAATCGCCGGTATTGCATATTTGACAATTATCTTTCTGTTTTTATAAAGCGGTACAGCCAACGCAACGGTAGCAGGGCCCAAGAAATAGGTGATGATGTCTTTTCCTGGTGAATAATCATCGAAGTCCAAACCGCTGATCAGTAATACGAGAATAATCGAAACCGTACTGAAAAATACAGGCGTCGTAAAAGGTGATGGATGTTTAGCATAAATTTTTCTGCCAATGAAATAGGCTAGGATGGTTATCAAGATGCTATAGATTGTGATGAGCTCTGTCATGCTGATTAACCTCTCCTCTATGGGATAACTTCTGAACAGTCCAAGCTGAAACGATGAATCCAAAAATCAAGCTGACTCCCAAAGTAAGTGCCAACGGCAAACCAAATTCAATGAAAAGCCATCCCATGGTCATTAAACTGATCGAAATGGGAATGAAGAAAAAGGCCAGGTGCTTCACTAAGAATCCTGAAGTAAGTTCGATCCACTCGACTTTTAGAACCTTTGTCTGTAATAAAATGAATAACAGGATCATGCCGATGACATTGCCTGGAATCGGTAAATGAAGTAGATCAGCTAAATAATAGCCGAGCTTACAAATGATGAGCAACAGTATAAGTTGTACGATAAAAGCAAAAGTTTTTTTCATGATTAGATCCTTTCAATGATGCCTTTAATGTTGAATTGGTCAATTGTATTCATTATAAAAAAATATTTCTAAAAAGAATAGGGAATTGCAACAATCTTTCCTGAACATCTATGAAAATGGAAAAAAGAGCTTTCCAATTTTGGAAGCTCCCGGCCTTTATATGAAAAGATAAGAAAATTCATCTGTAATCAACTGCATTGTATTATCTTTTTATGCTTCAAGTAATTGCTGTTCGTCATCATCATGCTGCCTAAGGATATGAAAGGTGTATAAATCTTTAGGGATTTCATACAAATCGAAGATATCTCCTTCATGATTGATCTGATCATAAAGGGACTTTCTTGTTTCGTTGGCATTGACAGCATAGGGAAGTTTTTCTGCGGCTTTTATAGAGCGGATATTTTTTTTGCGAATACGCATGAAGACCGTTTCCAAACCGAGCTCGAAAAAAAGCTCTTTAAAAAAAGCGTCTTTTGCGATGGCATTATACCCTTTTCCATGATAAGGCTTGCCAAGCCATGTGCCTAAGAAACCTGCACCATTTTCAATATCGTATAAAGAAATGCAACCGATCGGATTTTCCCATTCATCCAAGATTGTTCGTGAAATGAGTTCCCCAGCATCTTCAGCCTCGATCGTTTGCTTAGTAATGAAAACATATTCTTCATATGAATCTACTTTATGGCGCACGAAAGGGAAGACATCTGGATGCGTCATTTGTTCATAAAGAGAAAAACAATCTGTGAAATCTCTCTTTTTTAACATTTCCGTCCCTCCGTTTGAGGGCAGATTTTATGCGTAGTCGCTGCCCACCCTCGAAATTTTTTAAGTCGTTCATCAAAAAATTTCGGGGTGGGAATCGAACCCACTAGAACCGGAAACCGGTGGCGCACCATTTGCCTTCCCTATTTTTATTGTCAGAAATTATATAAATCTAAAGAACCTTACGAAGGTATAATACTAAAAAAAAAACGGTTTGGGAATAGGTTTTTTGCCTTTTTTTTTCGTCAAATTCCAACTTTTTTTTGAAGGTTAAAATTGGAGTGCAAACGCCTGCTTTTTTTCTTGAAAAACTGCTTTTTTCGCCTGTTTTTAAAGGGGAATGGAAGCTTTTTAAAAATCACCTGTGAATTGCATGAATAAAATGATTGCTCCGAGTGACCATACATATATGGAGAATATTTTCAGTGAACGCTTCTTCAAGAAATCGATCATCCATACTACGGCAATATATCCGAATATGGCTGAAGCAAGTGTACCGACGAAAAGTGCGGTGATTGGAAGCCGTTCAACCTCTCCTGTAAATATTGGTTTCATTTGAAATGCAATGCCCCCTGAAATGGCTGGAATTGAAAGCAAAAAGGAAAAATAGGCTGCAGTGGCCCTATCAAGCTTGCAGAAGAGCCCAGCTGCTATCGTCAAGCCGGAACGCGAAAGAGCTGGCATGATGGCAGCTGCTTGGAAGGTTCCGATGATCAGGGCATCTTTAATGGAAATTTCATTCAGTGTTTTTCCCCCTTTTTTCACCCCGTCCGCTATCCATAAAATCAGTCCGGTTGCTAAAAATTCCCATCCGATGGTCAGGCCGGATTTTGAAAGGCCATCAAACCAATCACCGAGTAAAAGGCCGGCAATCACTGCAGGAATCGTTCCAGCAACGAGAAGCAGAGTCATTTTGGAGAAAGGTTTTTTTAAAATGGAGAGGATGTCATTCTTGTATACTGCCAATAATGCCAGCAAGGTTCCGATATGCAGCATGGTATCCAAAAAAATGCCGGCCTCGTCAAGATGGAATATATGCCGTCCTAAATATAAATGTCCTGTACTTGATATAGGTAAAAACTCAGTCAAGCCTTGAATGATTCCAAGGATGAAGGCTTGAAATTCGTTCAGCAATAAAAATCACTCCAATCTAGTAGGTATAGGACAATCCATTATTTTATCTGTATGCATAAGACGGATGAATATGTTCAGATTTTTCGTCATATGAATTACCTCAATGTTTTATGAAGAAAGGATAGTCCCATTTAAAGTTTTTCGAATATAATAAAAGGAAAATGAAACTATTTTTCATCTTATTCGTAAATATTTATAGGAGAGAGGAGGAGTTAACATTATGCCTACTAAAGATGAAAGAGTGTTTGCTGCCCTTATATATGTGATCAGCTTTTTTACAGCATTTATCGGTCCTTTGGTCCTTTGGTTATTGAAAAAGGAATCGTCACAATTTGTGGATTATCATGGAAGGGAATACCTTAATTTTTTCATTTCCTATACCGTATATTCGATTGTTGCAGGGATATTGACAATTGTATTGATTGGATTCTTGCTATTGCCGGTCATCGGGGTTGCTTTAGTCATATTCACCATCATTGCAGCCGTTAAGGCCTATGAAGGAACGGATTACCGCTTCCCATTGATTTTTAGGATATTATAGGATGATGAAAAAGGACTCCGATCCATTCGGAGTCCTTTTTATCTGGAATGAACCATTAGGGGGAATTGCCCTATTATTAAAAAAGGGAATAGATCACATTAAAGCGAATAAAGTATTATGATATGTACTTCAATGCACTTTAAGGGAAGTGGACGCCGGATCGGCTTGCGGCACACCTAAATCATTGGTTGCCATTAAGGTGGCAAGCTTTCTTGTAAGGAGTGAGGAGCAGAGCTGGATATGAATATACGCGAATATTATCAAAAAACGAGCAGTTCAAATTTTCATGCATCCTGGATTTCTCTTGGAATGGCCGTAATTTTTTTCATTTGTCATATTTTTTCGCTGATCCCAGGAAATATATTATTGATAACGGTTCCCTTTATTTTTTTTAGTATGGCCCAATATGTCAGTCATCGAATTTATGAAAATAGAGTCAAGGAATTGCCTATTGGACCCATCGAAACGAACGCCGGGTTATTAAAAACTGAATATGTTTTATTGACATTTATGCCAGCACCCACATTGCGGTTACTTCTCTATGCGCCTAATGGATCTTTAATGGGTGAGATCCGGGATGTGAATATGAAGTGGTTCATGTGGATGATTCCCAATTTTTTATCGATGCTTTTGGCCAAACGATATGAATTGGTGGACCATGGGGGTCGTGTACTTGCTAAATACCATATCAAAAGGGGTCTTTTCAATAAAATGACAATCATGGATGATCAAGATTGCCTTATTGGATCGTATCAAGAAAATAGATCGCTTCTGAAGATCAGTGGAATGATATATAAGGAAGACGGTACGGAATGGATGCCCATTCAAACACAGGGAAGTTTAAATTCTTTTGAGATGACGACAAAAGACGGGGAAAAGATCGTTTCATACCAAGAAGGCTGGATGCCTTTGGAGTGGGGGAAACGATTCAAGACAAATACACCTATACTTTCTTTTTCATCAAATGTTGCTGAAATTCCTAAAATCATCGTCTTTGGTTTCTGTGCAGCCACTCTGAATCATCGTTCAAATTGACTATGGTTACCCTTTAGCAAATCTTTTCAATATTTGATATAATCATAGTGGATACATAGATTAAATACATTTAAAAAGGTGGTAAATATGAGTTTACTTAATGAGATTCTGGATTATAATGAACAGTTTGTAGAAAAAGGTGAATATGTTAAGTATAGGACGGATAAGTTTCCTGAGAAACGTATGGTCATCATAAGCTGTATGGACACTCGGCTCGTTGAACTATTGCCAAAATCCTTGAATGTCAAAAATGGCGATGTCAAAATCTTGAAAACTGCCGGGGCAATCGTCTCCCACCCATTCGGAAGTGTCATGCGGAGTATCCTTGTTGCTATTTATGAGCTAAAGGCAGATGAAGTATTGGTCATACCTCACCATGACTGCGGGATGGCATCGGTCGATGCAGATTCTGTAGTGGACAAGATGGTCGAACGTGATATACCTAAGAGCACCATCGATACACTGGGAGCTGCAGGAATCGATATCCGCAGTTGGCTTCGCGGATTTGATGATGTTTATGAAAGTTGTAAGAACAGTGTGGAAGTGATTAAAGGACACCCTTTGATCCCTAAAAATATTCCTGTACATGGTCTAATCATTTCGCCTGATACAGGGAAGTTGGAATTGGTAGTCGACGGGTATGCAGTAGGACAAAAATAATAAATTCATCGAGGCTGTCGGGATTATTTCCGGCAGTTTTTTTCGAATTTTGATCTTTTCTATTTATTTTTATCCTTTTTTTTGTTAAAATCGCCAAGTGTAGTTTGTCACTAATACAAACGGGTGGGCGAGGGACAAATTTAATAAGGATACAACATGAAGAAATTAAACTTGGAAACGTTTTTTCATTTTTCCGACTACGGAACGAATGGAAAACGTGAAATCCTTGCTGGAGTGGTCGGCTATTTTACGATAGTCTATATTCTCATCGTGAATTCCATGATTTTATCGGAAGCGGGCATACCGATTAATGGTGCAGTGATTGCCACAATTCTTTTATCCGCTTTAAGCTGTATCATGATAGGGGTATGGGCAAATGTCCCGATCCTCCTCGTTCCAGGCATGGGCGTAAATGCCCTTTTTGCTTATACCATGGTTCAAGGAATGGGCCTATCTTGGCAATCGGCGCTTGGTGCTGTTTTTATCTCTGGGATTATTTTTGTAGTTATTGCCTTTACAAAATACTCTACGTTAATCAGTGATTCGATTCCAAGTTCGATAAAAGATGCCATATCTGTTGGTCTTGGCTTATTCTTGATGCTAATCGGTCTCGAAAAGGGCGGGATCATCACGGGAGGTTCATCATCTATCATCGCGCTGGGAGATTTAAGCGATCCAGCGGTGTGTGCGACGGTTTTGACCTTTTTACTGGCTATCACCCTATTCATCAAAAATGTCCCCGGTAACTTCATGATTACCATTCTGGCAGGTAGCCTTATTGCCTATTGGTTCGGGACGGTTCAACTAACGGAAATCCACTTTTCAGGCATAGACACAGCTTCCTACGGTGACCTCTTCTTTTCATTATCGTTCATGGAAGCGGACCGTATTGAATTTTGGATAAGTGTCTTTGCGATGACAATGGTTCTTGTTTTTGAAAATATTGGTCTTGTACATGGGCATGTAGACAGTATTAATCGCCAGGATGCCTATAAAAAGTCGCTTGCCGCGACAAGTGTCTCCGTTCTGTTTTCAGGTCTATTCGGTTCAAGTCCTACGGTTGCAACAGTAGAAACGGCAGCTGGTATAGCATCAGGAGGCAGAACTGGTTTGACCTCAGTGGTGACAGGTTTGCTATTCATATTATCACTGCTGTTCATCCCGGTGATTAAAGTAATCCCTGATAGCGCCATTGCTCCCATTTTGATTATAATTGGGATTTTGATGCTCGGAAACATTAAAAAGTTAGATTTCAGTGATTTAACCGAGAGTATACCTGCAATCATGATCATCACGATCATTCCATTTACGTACAGTATTGCAGATGGAATGGCCTTCGGTTTCATTCTGTACCCGTTCTTGAAGCTTGTAACCGGGAGAGCGAGAGAAGTCTCACCCCCGATGTATGTGAGTGCAGGAATGTTTATCGTCTATTTCATTGTTGGTATGATCGGTTAATATTTTGGAAGAGCGGTTGGAATGAGATAGTTCTTATTTCAACCGCTCTTCTTATTTTGTTTTTTCAACGGAAAAATGGATTCATTGTAATTTACTCGATGACACATCCATCCTGAAAATGCTATGATATAGAATATTAAAAAAATGATAATTGAAAAGCAGCATATTAGGGGATGTGACAGGATGATTATTGAAGGTTTAAAGAGCCATGGTTCAGGTAATGATTTCTTAATCATTGATGAATTGACAACGGCCTTGACGTTTACTGAAGAACAGCGGGAAAATTTAGCGAAGGCCCTATGTAATAGGGAAAGGCTTGGTGCGGACGGTATTTTGTTTGTGCTGAAAAGTGAACATGCTGATGCCAGGATGCGTGTATTTAATGCGGATGGCTCGGAAGCTTCGATGTGTGGGAATGGACTTCGCTGTGTTGCACGTTACGCGAATGACGTTTTAGGGCTTGATAAAATGATCGTGGAAACGATGAAAGCAAATTTACTCGTTGAGAAAACGGAAGATATCTTTAATGGAATTCCGACTTTCAAGGTGGAAATTTCTCCAGTTAGTTTCAATGTGAAGGATCTGCCACTTATCATTGAAAAAGAACAGTTGCAAAACGAAACATTGCCGGAACTTCATGATACCCTATTATTTTCGGCATTGGCGGTTCCCAATCCGCATCTAATTACGCTCGTCGATAGTGAAGTCTTACAAAGTGATTTGCAGGCAGCCCTTTCAACGAAGGTCAATCAACCGAATGAGCTCTTCCCTGATGGTGTCAATGTTAGTTTTGTGAAAGAGTTGGAACCCGGTAGCATTTATGTGCGGACATTTGAACGGGGAGTCGGCTTCACGAATGCATGTGGTACGGCGATGTCGGCTTCCAGCCTAGTAACATGTTCTGTTGGATTAAACGCATTGGAAAGTGAAATATCCGTCTACAATAACGGCGGAAAGGTTAAATGCGTCGTGCATTATGATGACGAAGGTCAAAAGTATTCAATAGATTTAATCGGGAATGCAACCTATGAATTCAAGGTATCGATCGACCTAGACTTAGCCCAACCGGAAAAATTTGAAATCCTGGAAAAACAGGACTTTGAAGCGGAAACAAGCTTATATGCTAAGTTGCAGGATGAAGTTCAAAGTTATTTGAAAACTACATTATAAGGAAAGTACCAACTAGGTGTTAGTCTTAGTTAAAAAGGGGTCCGGAATGTTTTAATTCCGAACCCCTTTTTTAAATTTGGTTAAAAGATTAGAGATTGTGCAAGGCCAAGTCGAAAATTACTAGATTGCGAAATTCACGAGTAAAAGTGCCAAACTTACGAGTAAAGTCTAAAAATCAAACGTAAACGTGCCAATCTTAAAGGGCATATGCCCGGTAGATTTCCGGGTTCATACCCTAAGGCCTGCTTAATTAAATGAAGTGTCAAACTTTTTGGGTAAACTTCATGAGTTGGTCTTTTTTTGTTTTAGAAAAGACAATACATCAAGAAAGGCAGGTCCGTTATCGAAATGTCGGTAATCTAAGAATGGACATCCGTCCCTTTTGATTCTATTTGGTACGGTATCAACCGTAAAGTCTTTAAGGTGGAGGGTTTCTTCCACTTCCTCCCAAAATAATGGTGTAGCAACTCCAGCGAAAGAATTTCCGCGTGGGGAATAAGGCACAATGATGGTTTTTCCTTCACTATGCTGTACAAAGTCCAAGTAAAGCCGATTATGCCGTTTAATTTTCAATCTTTCCACTGTAAAATCATCGGGATAGGAACTTGTTAAGTAATGACCTAGAAAATCGGTGAATATCCGTGTTTCCTGATAAGTAAATCTGTCTTCAGGTAAAGGGATGTGAATTTGCAGGCCTTTGTTACCTGAGGTTTTCACATAAGCTATTATCCTTAAGGAGTCCATCACCTTTTTTATTTCTTGTGCGGCTTTTATCGCCAAGGAAAAAAATTCGATCGATGGTGGATCTAAGTCCAGGACGATTTCATCGGGTCTTGTTTTTCCGGCTTTCTGAAATGGGGCATGGAATTCCAATGCCAGTTGGTTACCAAACCAAAGAAGCGTTTCAATGTCGTTACACAGCACAAATTCTATATCTTCATCCATGAATGTTTTAATAAATCCGGGGGCATAATCAGGCTTGTTTTTCTGGAAAAATTTTTCTTGACCCATGGTGCCATGAGGATAGCGGATCGTCGTCAACAGTTTATCTTTTAAAAACGGTAAGAAGAAAGCGGAAACCTCCCTCAAATAATGTAAGTATTCAACTTTTATCACCTGTTTATCGTCAGTTATCCATAGTGGTTTATCCGGTGAGGTTATTTGTACAGTATCGGGAAATGTGTATTGGTTTATCACGAATTTTTCCCAAGTACATTCAGTGGGAGACATGTGTAATAGCCAATTTGAAAACTGAGGTTCACGCAATTCATTTTCCTCATATACGTGTAAAAATTGTACCTCGATGCAAATGGATGGATGGATATAAAAAAATTTTGCGTCTTCATCTGTAGCATTTTGCTTGATCAGTTCATACAAGATCTTTTTATCTTTTGCACTCATTCCATTTTTGACGCTTCCGATTTTCGTTACCACACCTTCCTTGAACACTGCGAGGGAAACGTAACCATTTTCTTTATGCAATGCTGTGATGAAACAGGAGACAGTCTTCCAATTTTTCACCTTGATCCAGGAAGTGGAACGCTTTCCTTCTTGCCAAGTACCCCGGATTTCCTTGGCTACAACCCCCTCACCATCTAATAAGGTGACTGCATTTAATGCCTTATCCAAAACGTCGAAACTTTCAATTAATTGGATCAAAGCTTCAGAGGTGGGGTCAGGAGGCATAGGAAACCCAAGTTTTTTACCCAGATTCAACATGAATCCCCTTCGTTCTTCCATGGATTTAGTCGTTATGTCCATTCCTTTGATACGTAGCAGGTCAAACGCTATAAAACGGCATGGGGAAAAATGAGCTTTTTCGGAAATCAATGATTGTTTCCGAAGGCGACCACGCCACTGTATTTGAAAGAAGTCTGCTTTTGCTTGATTGGTTAGCCAGACCAATTCTCCATCGAACTGCAGCGGGAGATAATCTTCTATGTCCAGGCGTTTAATGAAATCAATGATTTCCGGGAAGAGGGGAGACAATTCCTTTTCGTTTCGACTTGAGATGCTAATCGTATCAAAGTCAATCGTTAAAATGGCCCTAAAACCGTCATATTTGACTTCATAACGCCAATCCTTGGAATTAGGGGCTTCGGTGTAATAGGTTGGCAGCATCGGTTTCATTTTGGGTAAATACCTCCGAAAAAAGTGATTAACATTATTTTGCCAAAAAAACGAAGTGTTAGAGTTGCCAAATGTTTTTTCGGTTTTTTTTTAATAAGGGGGAATAATAACAATTGTTCCTTCATTTAAAAATAAGTTATGAGGTGACGAATATGCATACGATGTGGAAGGGAAGCATATCATTCGGTTTGGTGAACATTCCGATTAAACTTCATGCTGCAACGGAAGATAAGGATATTTCTTTAAGGACGTTGCATAAGGAGTGTAATTCACCGATTAAATACGAAAAAGTATGTCCGGTCTGTCAAAAAGAAGTGGGGAAGGACGATATAGTCCGCGCTTATGAATACACAAAGGGAAAGTTTGTTGTATTGGAAGACAGTGAAATGGAACAGTTAAAAAAACAAAATGAAGAAAAAGCCGTGGAAATCGTGGATTTCGTAAAAATAGAAGAAATAGATCCCATTTATTTTAACCGAAGCTATTACATGTCCCCGAATGATGGAGGGATAAAAGCTTACTCCCTTTTGCGACAGGCCCTCAAGGAATCAAAGAAGGTGGGATTAGCGAAAATCATCATCCGCTCAAAGGAACAAATGGCGGTCATTCGAGTTGTTGATAATACTTTAGTGATGGAAACGATTCATTATCCGGATGAAGTCCGCTCCACAGCGGATGTTCCGAATATCCCTGCCACTGATTCCATAGTTGAAAAAGAAATCGAGACGGCCGTTTTATTGATAGATCAATTAACGTCTACTTTCGATCCGACAAAATACACCGATGATTATCGAACAGCGTTACTTGAATTGATTGAATCAAAGAAAACGGGACAGAAGACAATCACAACCAAAACAAAAGAACCTGTTTCCAGCAATGTAACCGATTTAATGGAGGCTTTACAGGCATCCATTGATCGAACGAAACATGAAGAACCGGTAAAGAAAAAGACGGCACGGAGGAAAGCGGCACCGAAGAAAAAGAAACAAGCCTAAACAAGAAGCTGAGCGGAAGCTTGAATCGCTCGGCTTCTTGTCGGGAATGGGCATGTATGAAAGAATGGATTGCTGAAAATACATATGTAAAGCATGTACAAATAGAAAAGCGGTATAGGATGCGGATAATGAACGAAATAAAGAGAAGAAATTGGTGGTTGAGAAAGAAGGCAAAAAAAATTCGCTCCCTAAAGAGCGACAATGAGGAATTCAATCGTGAAAATCAACATATAGGCGAACAGTTGTAGTTTTCGACTATATATTGTGTTCATATTCTATCATATTTAATTCTGAAATAGCAACAAAATTACAATAACTAACCTATGTTTTTTTCTGGTAATCAATGATATTAGGCCAATTTAATGGTTGAAGGGGGGCTTTTGCATTTTCTGATCTGGTAGATTCTTTCAAATCACTATAGAATAAAATGGATTTTTAGTATAATTTATTCATATTGGGATGATATAAATTCAATAGGATTGGAAGAGGCAAAATGGAAAATGGTAAAATCGTATCACTTCATGCAGGAAAGCCAAAACAGGAAAAATTTTCGAATGTTGATATCTTTTCAGCCATGGATAAACAAGCACAGGATAAAGTGACAGTGACTAAATTAGGCATAATTGGCGATGGGGTTGGTAATGTAAAGTTCCATGGAGGCACTGATCGGGCTTTGTGTTTTTACCCCGTTGAACATTATTCATTATGGAATGAAAAATTCGCTAAAAGGCTGGATATCCCTGCATTCGGTGAAAATTTAACTGTAGCGGGGATGAAGGAAGAGACAACATTTATCGGTGATATATATCAAATAGGTGAAGTAATTGTTCAAATTAATCAAGGGAGGATTCCTTGCTCGACGATTTCCCACTTTAACCAGGAACCTAAGTTTTTGGAATTCGTCTTTAAAACTGGTTACACTGGTTACTTTGCAAAAGTCATTCAAGAAGGAACGATAAAGAAACAAAATGAAATCGTGCTATTAGATCGTTTGCAAGAAAAAATCTCCGTTCATTATGCTACAGAGGTGATCCTTCATAATCGGGATGGGCTGGATGGGGCTTACACGTTGCTTACTCTAGATTCGCTTGCGGAAGACTGGAAACAGAGGGTAGAAAAGAGGGTTCAAGCTGCAAAGGATTGAATGATTTTTGGAAAAAGTAAAAAAAATGATGATTAAGGTATTGAAATTGACAGATTATTGATGTAAATTAAATATAAATTAATTTTGAAATCTTGTGACAATTATATAAATGGATCTTATCGAGAGAGGTGGAGGGACTGGCCCGAAGAAACCTCAGCAACCAGCCTAGGCAAAGGTGCTAAATCCAGCAAGCAGAGCTTGATAGATGAGGAGAATGTTTCAAAAAACCTTCTTCTTTGAGAAGGTTTTTTTTCTTTTCTCTCATACTCATAAAAAACGACAAAAACAGGATTGTTTTTGAGAGAGGGTGTAATGATGAATTTTCGTAAAGAATTAAAAGAAAGAATGTTAGTTGGCGAAGGGGCAATTGGAACCTTATTGTACTCTTATGGTATCGATCAATGTTATGAGGAATTAAATTGCACGAATCCACATCAAATAGAATCCATCCATCGCGCCTATTTAGAAGCAGGCGCAGATATCCTTCAATCGAATACATATGGAGCCAATTTCAACAAATTGAAACGGCATGGACTTGAAGATGAAGTAAGCAGGATCAATCGCCAGGGAGTCATCCTGGCTAGAAAAGCGGCAAAAGGCAAGGCATATGTCTTCGGTACGATAGGGGCGCAGCGGAGTATACGGAAATCGGATTTAAGCATGGAAGAAATTAAGCGAGGTTTTCGTGAACAGCTATACAGTCTGCTGATGGAAGATCCGGATGGAATTCTCCTTGAAACATTTTATGACCTGGAAGAACTGGAAACCGTGCTGCAAATCGTTAAAAAAGAAACGGAACTGCCAATCATCGCAAATGTTTCAATGCATGAACTGGGTAACCTACAAAATGGAATCCATTTAAATGAAGCATTTCAAAGACTGGAGCAATTGGGTGCCGATGTTGTTGGAGTGAATTGCCGTCTCGGTCCACATCATATGATTCGTGCCTTAGAAGAAGTGAATTTGCCAAAGCAAGCCTCGATTGCCATTTATCCTAATGCCAGTCTCCCGGATTATGTGGATGGAAGACTTGTCTATAAAGCAGTGCCGGAATATTTCGGTTCAAGTGCCCTGGAACTTCGAGAGCAAGGAGCAACGATCATAGGAGGGTGCTGTGGAACGACTCCTCTACACATTCAAGCTGTAAAGAATGCGATTGAAAGTCTGGTCCCAGTGAAAGAGAAAATTACGAAATCCCGTGAGATAGAAATAATTGAAGTGAATGATAGGGAATTGGAACTCCCTCTGTACGAAAAAGCCAAAACGGAAAGAACAATTCTTGTAGAACTTGATCCTCCGAAAAAGTTGGGAATAGAAAGTTTCATGACTGGTGCGGAAGTTTTGAAAAATGCAGGGGTCGATTCGATTACTTTAGCGGATAATTCACTTGCTTCACCAAGGATATCGAATGATGCACTTGCTAATTTACTGAAGAATCAATTGAATATAACGCCAATGGTGCATATAACATGCCGTGACCGGAATTTAATTGGCCTGCAGTCACATTTAATGGGCCTGCAGACGGTGGGGCTGAACGAGTTATTGATCATCACCGGAGATCCCTCTAAAATAGGGGACTTCCCTGGTGCCACTTCCGTTTATGATTTATCGTCGTTTGACTTGATAAGCATGGTCAAACAATTTAATGAAGGTGTCTCCTATTCCGGCCAAAGTTTGGGGCAACGGTCAAATTTTAAAATTGCCGCAGCATTTAATCCCAATGTGAAATATTTGGATAAAGCCGTACAGCGGATGGAAAAGAAGATTGCCTGTGGAGCTCAATCCTTTTTGACACAGCCAATTTATTCAGTTGAACAGATCGAAGAAGTATATGAAGCGACAAAACATTTAGAAACACCAATATTCGTTGGAATCATGCCCTTGACAAGCACACGAAATGCCGAATTCATCCATAACGAAATCCCGGGTATCAAATTGCCTGATAATGTTAGAAGGGCTATGGCTTTAGCAGGGAATGACCCAGTAAAGTCAAGAATTGAAGGCGTAAATATCGCGAGAGAGCTAGTGGACGCAGCAAGAGAGAAATTCAAGGGCATTTATTTAATCACACCTTTCCTCCGCTACGAAATGACGGCGGAACTTACGAAATATATTAGAGAAGTCGATAGTAAACAGACATCAGGGGTGGCAATACATGAATAAAAAAGCGATTCAAGAGCAATTGGATTCTAAGATTCTTCTTCTTGATGGAGCCATGGGAACAATGCTTCAGGCGGAGAATTTAACAGCAGAGGATTTTGGCGGGGAACAGTTCGAGGGCTGCAATGAGTACCTATCATTGACGCAACCGGAAATCATTCAATCCATCCATGAAAAGTATTTAGCAGCAGGTGCTGATATCATTGAAACAAATACCTTCGGAGCCACAAGCATCGTACTTGACGAATACCAAATAAGCACGATTGCTTACAAGCTTAATAAAATTTCAGCAGAGCTAGCCGTTAAAGCTTGTGAAAAGTATTCAAATGATGAATGGCCGAGATATGTAGCTGGCTCGATGGGTCCCACTACAAAAACGCTTTCCGTAACAGGTGGAACGACTTTCGATATTTTAACCGAGTCTTATGAAGAACAGGCACTCGGCCTATTGGATGGCGGAGTAGACTTGCTATTGGTGGAAACCTGTCAGGATATGCTAAATGTCAAGGCTGCCTTTTCCGGAATCAAAGCAGCTTTTGCTAAAACCGGAAAAGATGTGCCTGTCATCATATCAGGTACGATCGAACCGATGGGCACGACACTTGCTGGCCAATCGATAGAAGCTTTCTATTTATCTGTTGAACATATGAAACCAGTGGCAGTCGGACTGAATTGTGCAACAGGCCCGGAATTCATGATAGACCACATTCGTACGCTTGCAGATATAGCAAACAGCGCCATCAGTTGTTATCCGAATGCAGGACTCCCTGATGAAGAAGGTCACTATCATGAGTCACCGACTTCCCTTGCAGAGAAAATGAAGCAATTTGCTGAAAAGGGTTGGGTCAATATCATTGGGGGATGTTGTGGTACGACTCCTGAGCATATTAAGGAACTATCCAGGGTCCTTGAGGGCATCCAGCCCCGTACAATAACGGAATCTGCCCATGGCCATGCCGTATCAGGCATAGAGCCGCTCATTTATGATGATTCTATGCGTCCTTTATTTGTAGGTGAGAGAACGAATGTTATCGGATCTCGAAAGTTCAAAGAGCTAATTCGTGGGAAGCATTACGAGCCAGCTGCGGAAATAGCGCGTGCCCAGGTGAAAAAAGGCGCCCATGTCATTGATATTTGCCTTGCTGATCCTGATGGGGATGAGCTTGGCGATATGAAGGAGTTCGTAGAAGAGGTCGTCAAAAAAGTCAAAGTCCCATTGGTCATCGATACTACTGATGAAGCCGTACTTGAACAAGCGTTAAAACATTCACAAGGAAAATCCATCATAAATTCCATTAACCTTGAAGATGGTGAAGAACGCTTTGAAAAAATTGTACCATTCGTCCATCAATATGGTGCTGCCGTCGTGGTAGGGACGATTGACGAAATTGGGATGGCCGTCGATGCCGAACGGAAAATCGAAGTGGCTACACGGTCTGTGGACTTACTTGTTAATAAGTATGGAATAAACAAAAGTGACATCATTTTTGATCCACTGGTTTTTCCTGTTGGTACGGGAGATGAACAGTATATCGGATCTGCGTTAGAGACAGTGAAAGGAATTAAGGCTATCAAAGAAAAGTTTCCGGAATGCTTAACGATACTTGGCATTTCGAATGTTTCTTTCGGTCTGCCAGCAAGGGGAAGGGAAATTCTAAATGCCGTTTTCCTCTACCATTGTACAAAAGCCGGTCTCGATTATGCGATCGTGAATACAGAAAAACTTGAACGTTTCGCTCTAATACCTGAAGAGGAAGTGAAATTGGCTGAAGCACTCCTGTTTGATACATCTACAGAAACTTTAGCTATCTTTACTGAGTTTTATCGTGGAAAAAAAGCGGAGAAGAAGGACAATGGTGTCATTCTGCCATTGGACGAACGTTTAGGTAATTATATTATCGAAGGAACGAAAGAAGGATTAATTGAGGATTTAAATAAGGCCATTGAGCGCGGTGATACCCCATTGGAAATCATCAATGGACCATTGATGGATGGAATGAGTGAAGTGGGACGGTTATTTAATGACAATCAACTTATAGTTGCAGAAGTACTTCAAAGTGCAGAGGCAATGAAGGCGGCAGTATCTCACCTTGAGCCACTCATGGAAAACTCTGAAGATAGTGCTAAGAAAGGAAAAATCCTTTTAGCGACAGTCAAGGGAGACGTACATGACATCGGCAAAAACCTGGTGGATATCATCCTATCCAATAATGGCTATGAAGTCATTGATTTGGGAATCAAGGTCGCACCGCAACAAATCATTGAAGAGGTCCGTAAACATGAACCAACCATCATTGGCCTATCTGGTTTACTTGTTAAATCAGCACAGCAAATGGTTTTAACCGCACAGGATTTAAAACAAGCGGGAATAGACACCCCAATTTTAGTGGGAGGGGCAGCTTTATCCCGTAAATTCACCGATTTTAAAATATCACCAGAATATGGCGGCTCGGTTTTATATGCCAAAGATGCGATGGACGGTTTGGCTGTAACCAATATTTTGCATGATACGGACAAAAAAGTGGTGTATTTAGAGGAGTTGGTCGAGAAAAGAGAAAGATCGAAGGCTAATGCCGCTATTGCAGCCACATTGGAAAAACCAGTGCGGAAGCAGTCCACTGCTGCTCCTCTAAGCAATGTTCCTGTCCAAATACCACGTGATATCAAGCGTCATGTCCTGAAAAACTATCCATTGGATGTCATTCAGCCATACATTAATCGGCAAATGTTGATTGGGCATCATTTGGGGCTAAAAGGCAAAGTTGCCGAATTACTAAAACAGGGGAATGAAAAAGCAGTACAGCTGAATAGTCTTATTGATGAATTGATTGAATTCTTAAAGAACGAACCGGACTACGGCTTACAAGCGGTTTATCAATTTTTCCCTGCTCAAAGTGAAGGAGACAGGCTATTGGTATACAACCCGGATAATCATAAGGAAGTTTTGGAGACATTTGACTTCCCACGGCAAGATACGAGTCCGCACCTTTGTTTAGCTGACTTCGCCAAGCCGGTCTCCTCAGGTGAAATGGATTATGTCGGCTTTTTCTTGGTTACTGCCGGAAAAGGGATCAGAAAATGGGCAGAAAAGCTAAAGCTTGAAGGTGATTTCTTGAAAAACCATGCCCTTCAATCACTTGCTCTCGAAACAGCTGAAGGATTCGCGGAAAGAATACATCAATTAATGCGTGATGATTTAGGTATAAGCGATCCGATAGAAATGTCTATGAAAGAGCGTTTTGCAGCTAAGTATACGGGACAAAGATTTTCATTTGGTTATCCAGCTTGTCCTAATCTGGAAGATCAGGAGAAGTTATTCCGCTTGTTACAGCCTCAAGATATTGGCGTGGAATTGACTGAAGGATGCATGATGGAGCCTGAGGCTTCCGTTTCAGCCATTGTATTTGCTCATCCAGAAGCTCGCTACTTCAATGTCGATCGATAACACGAAGGTAAGGCAGCGGTATTTTTTACCGCTGCCTTATTGCGCATGAAACCCCTCGATTGGTACATCTTAATGGTCAAAAGGAAGGGGATGCAATTTATGAAGGATCTGCTTAAAATATTTCTTTCCATGGTGAGTTCTTTCATTATCATTTTGTCCATGACCAATGTGCAGGCCGTTAAAGTACATGCAATGGTTCCCGAAGAGATGACACCGCTCGTAAAAAGTAAAGAAGATCAGAAATTCGCTTATTTGACTTTCGATGATGGTCCATCTTTGAATACCATGGATATATTAGATATTTTGGACCGCTATCATGTTAAGGCAACATTTTTCGTAAAAGGTAATGAAGAACCATACGCAAAGGAATATTATCAGGAAATGATTTCCCGGGGTCATGTGATTGCCCTCCATTCCTATACACATGATTATTCCATCGTTTATCGATCAACTGAAAGTTTCTTTCAAGATTTGAATAGGCTTGAAACCATGCTGCAAAAAGAGTTTGGGATAAAAACCCGTATTGTACGCCTTCCTGGCGGCTCGAATAATCATCTTCGGCATCAGGCTGCAACCAAGCCCATCATAAATGGAATCCTTCAACAATTATCGGAAAAAGGGTATATTTACTTTGATTGGACCATCGATTCAACAGATGGCATCAGTCCATCAATAAGTGAACAACAAATCATTAATTCCGTACAAAAAGGGACGAAAGATCAAAAGCATGTTAATATCTTATTGCATGATATCAATAGTATGAAAAATACAGTGAAAGCATTGCCGGATATTATAGAATACCTAAAAAAAGAAGGGTATAACTTTGATACTATTGATGAGACAACTCCAAAAATACAATTTAATTGATGAACACATTGATTATATATAGTAAATTAAGGTATAAGGTATTGAGATTACATTGCGAAAGGATTTATCGTTTCTATGATGCCATCATTGTTTTTATCACATGGAACACCTCTATTAGCGTTGGAAAAGAATAGCTACACTTCCTTTTTGAAGGATTATATGAAAGATATGAATAAACCTGCTGCCATCGTTATATTGTCTGCGCATTGGGAAAGTGAGGAGCAGTTAATTTCGGCAGTGAAAAAGCATGAAGTCATTTATGATTTTGTTGGTTTTCCTGAAGAGATATTCCAGATAACATATCCTGCTCCGGGATGCCTGGAGCTGTCAGATCAAATATTGACCTTGTTGTCCAAGATAGATGTATGGGGCGAACTTGATGAAAGGCGCCCCCTTGATCATGGAGCATGGGGGCTTTTACACATCATGTATCCAAAAGCTGATATCCCGATCGTATCTTTGTCGATTAATCCTGACCTTCCATTAGACAAGCAGTATGAAATCGGGAAAGCTTTGAGGGAATTAAAGGAAAGTAATGTCCTGATCATCGGAAGTGGTGGAATTGTCCATAATTTCACCCATTTACAGAAGGATATGCTTGTGGCTGAGGGTTGGGCTATCAATTTTGAGAACTGGGTCGAAGATAAAATCATGAATTGGGATTTGGAATCTTTGTTTAATTATGAACAAATTGCTCCTTTTAGTACTGATGCTGTACCTTCCAAAGAACATTTCATTCCATTGGTCATCGCTATGGGCTCAGGAGATGACAGCAAAAAAGCGGCTCTCCTGCACAGGACTTTTCAATATGGGAATCTGAGTTTAACAGCTTGGAAGTTTGAGTGACTTAAAGTTTTTATTCTAGTTAAAAATACAGGAAATTGATCATTATACAAAAACTTTTTTTTAGCGAAAAATGACTTAAATGAGCAAAAAAGTCAATTAAAAGCGTATTATGACGAATTAAACAGAAATATAGTTGCAAAAAGGTTGCATAAAGTGGTTTAACCTTTGGATATTTCGACAAAAACATGTTAATATAACATCTGAAAACGTTTTATCCTTTAAAATTTTATTATTCAAATACCAAAGTTATTAATTATAAAAACATATATTTGGGGAAAAGTTAGAAGAAAGAAATTTGGGGATGGATAAAACGAAATGCAAAAAATTATGAGAGAAATTTGGGGGTTTACAAAAATGACCATCAAGGATGCTAAGGCATACGACCCATGGAAAGCTTTTTCTGGTCCAAACCTTGGGTATGTCATGGAGCAGTACGATCTATTTCAAGCCAATCCGGAAGAAGTAGATCCGGAACTGAAAAACTTCTTTGAAGTATCAGGTCCTCCTTCATTCGATGTATCGGCTGAAACAACAATCGAAAGTGCACCAACTGTACAATCTGGAGAAGTTCTTCCAATGAAGAAAATTATGTCTGCAGTAACGTTAGCGGAAAACATCCGTGCATACGGACATCTTGCTGCAACTATCTATCCTTTAAAAGAAGAACCACTGGACACTGAAGAAATTCACTTTGAAAAATATGGTTTGACTGCAGATGATTTAAGAAAAATACCGGCTGATTTAATTTGTCCAGAATCACCTGAAGACGTGAAAGACGGATACGAAGCCGTACAATACCTAAAACAACTTTATACAAAAACGATAGCCTTTGAATTTCACCATGTTAATGACTTGGACGAAAAGCAATGGCTTACAGATATGGTCGAATCCGGAAGCATGTTCCCGGAAGTGTCCAAAGATAAAAAGGAACTATTACTTAAGAGATTGAATGAAGTCGAAGGTTTTGAAAAGTTCCTTCATCGCACATATGTAGGACAAAAACGTTTCTCTATTGAAGGACTGGATACATTAGTGCCGATTTTAGATGAAATGATTTCACAAACTGTTCAAAATGGAACGGGTAATGTGAATATTGCCATGGCTCATCGGGGACGTTTGAATGTTCTTGCACATGTACTTGGAAAGCCTTATGAGGTCATTTTCTCTGAATTCCAACATTCACCTAATAAAGATTTGGTTCCTTCCGAAGGTTCAACAGGCATTAACAACGGTTGGACTGGTGATGTTAAATACCATTTAGGTCTGGATAAACAGATTACTAAAGCAAATATACAAAAAGCAAGAATTACACTTGCCAATAACCCAAGTCACTTGGAAGTAGTCGGTCCAATCGTGGAAGGGTATTCTCGTGCGGCACAAGAAGACCGTTCAGAAAAAGGATTCCCTGTTCAAGACATTTCCAAATCACTTGCAATCCTAATTCATGGTGATGCAGCATTCCCTGGTGAAGGAATTGTACCGGAAACGTTTAACTTAAGCCGTTTACGCGGTTATCAGGTTGGCGGAGCTATCCATATCATCGCCAATAACATGATTGGTTTTACAACGGAAAGTGAAGATTCACGTTCAACCAAATATGCTAGTGATTTGGCAAAAGGCTTTGAAGTGCCGATCGTACATGTTAACGCAGATGATCCAGAGGCATGTATTGCCGCTGTGAACCTTGCGAACCAATATCGCGAAAAATACAAAAAAGATTTCTTGATCGACCTGATCGGTTACAGACGTTTCGGCCATAACGAAATGGATGAACCGTTGGTGACACAACCTGAAATGTATGCATTAATCCATAAGCACCCAACCGTTAAAGAGCTTTATGGTAAAAAACTCATTCAATCCGGCGTGTTCACTGAAAATGAAGTTAAAGCAGTTGCTGAGCAAGTGGATACAAGACTTGCAGATGCGTATGCGAAAATTTCCGGAAATAAACCGGAAGCTTCTAAAGAGTGTAACCCTCCTGGCATTATTGAAAAAGGACTTCCAGCCATTGAAACGGCAGTTTCGAAACAAGAACTGGTTTCAATTAACGAAGAACTTGTTAAGTGGCCTGAAGGATTCACCCCTAATAAAAAATTAGGAAAGATTTTATCACGTCGTTTAGATTCCTTTGGTGCTGACGGTAAAATTGATTGGGCTCATGCTGAAACACTTGCATTTGCATCCATCTTGAGTGACGGTACTCCAATCCGTTTGACAGGACAAGATTCAGAACGTGGAACATTTGCCCAACGTAATATCATGTTACATGACAGTGTTAATGGAAAAACATATTCACCACTTCACACACTTGATACTGCTAAAGCTTCTTTCGCTGTTCATAACAGCCCGCTTACGGAAACGGCAGTTCTTGCTTATGAATATGGTTATAATGTATTCGCACCTGAAACACTTGTACTATGGGAAGGCCAATTCGGTGACTTTGCAAATACAGCACAAGTGATCTTTGACCAATTTATCGCGGCAGGCCGTGCAAAATGGGGACAAAAATCAGGTCTTGTCATGCTGCTTCCGCATGGTTATGAAGGACAAGGACCAGAGCATTCCAGTGCACGCCTAGAACGTTTCCTTCAATTGGCGGCTGAGAACAACTGGACAGTTGCTAACTTAAGTTCGGCAGCTCAATATTTCCATATCCTTAGAAGACAAGCCAAGATTTTGGATCAAGAGCAAGTACGTCCACTTGTCATCATGACACCTAAGAGCATGCTTCGTAATCAAGTGATGGCCTCTACAGCTGAAGAATTCAGTGAAGGCTCATTTGAGTCATTCGTAGAAACAAAAGCACTAGGCAAAAAACCTAAATCGGTTGAACGCATTGTTTTTGCATCAGGTAAATTAGCGGTTGAACTTCGCGAAAAAGCGGCAGCTGAACAAAAAACGGATTGGTTGCAAATCATCAGTATCGAAGAAATCTATCCATTCCCGTTCACTGGCGTTCAAGAAGCGTTGAAAAAATATACAAATCTTAAAGAAATCTTCTGGGCTCAAGAAGAACCTAAAAACATGGGGGCTTGGACATTTGTTGAACCACGCCTTAATGCAGCGGCTCCTGGTAACCTTTCAGTAACATATATAGGAAGGAAGCGCAGATCAAGCCCGGCTGAGGGAGATCCACTTGTCCATAAAAATGAACAACAACGGATTATGACTCAAGCAATAACACGCAATAATGAGGGGGAGAAATAAAATGGCTGAAGTAAAAGTACCTGAATTAGCAGAATCAATTTCTGAAGGATCTATTGCGCAATGGTTAAAACAACCCGGTGACCACGTTGAAAAAGGGGAATATGTCCTTGAACTGGAAACGGATAAAGTAAACGTAGAAATCATTTCAGATTATACGGGTACACTTTCGGAACATTTAGCAGAAGAAGGCGATACTGTCCAAGTTGGACAAGCTATCGCTATCGTTGATGAAAATGGATCAGCTGCAGCAGCTCCAAAAGCGGAAGCTCCTAAGGCTGAAGAAGCCAAAGCAGAGCCAGCTAAAGCGGAAGAAGCTCCAGCTCCAGCTCCTGTTAAAGAGGCTCCTAAAGCAGACACGAAAGAAGCATCATCCACTCAACAAGTTATTGCTTCACCAGCTGCAAGGAAATTGGCACGTGAAAAAGGAATCGACTTGACTCAAGTTCCTGTAGCCGATCCACTTGGTCGTGTACGTGTACAAGACGTAGAAGCTGCAAGTAATGCACCTGCGGCACCAGCTGCAGCTCCAAAACAAGCTCCTGCAGCCAAACAAGCAGCAGCTCCTGTTGAAGTGAATGATGATCGTATTGAAGTGGTTAAAATGACTCGCCGTCGTCAAACCATTGCCAAGCGCCTAGTTCAAGTACAATCCGAAGCAGCCATGCTTACTACTTTTAACGAAGTCGATCTTTCAGCAGTCATGGAATTGCGTAGCCGCCATAAAGATTCTTTCGTGAAAGCAAATGATGTTAAACTTGGTTTCATGTCATTTTTCACTAAAGCAGTCATTGGCGCATTGAAGAAATATCCGTTATTGAATGCAGAAATCAAAGGCGACCATATCCTTAAAAAGAATTTTTATGATATTGGTGTAGCCGTATCCACTGACGAAGGTTTAGTCGTTCCGGTTGTAAGGGATGCTGACCGCAAAAGCTTCGCTGAAATCGAAAAGAACATTTCGGATTTAGCTGTTAAAGCGCGTAACAATAAACTAGGACTTTCAGATTTATCTGGTGGAACTTTCACCATTACAAACGGAGGGACTTTCGGTTCCCTATTATCTACACCAATCTTGAATGCCCCTCAAGTTGGAATCTTGGGCATGCATACAATTAAGACACGCCCAATCGCTGTTGGAGATCAAATCGAAAACAGACCAATGATGTACCTTGCATTATCTTACGATCACCGTATCGTTGATGGTAAAGAAGCAGTTGGATTCTTAGTAGCAATCAAAGATATGCTTGAAGATCCAGAGCAACTTTTACTTCAAGGTTAATGAAATAATATGTAAAAACCCCTCTGTCATAATGACAGAGGGGTTTTCTGTGTAAATAAAAAGGCGTATTTTAATAGAAAATAAAAGATAGGGAGACTGGATGAATGGTTTTGAAAGAAATTTTGAATGAATTTGAATATTTTTAAACGTTTGTGATTGATTATTGTTACTTTTTCATATATGATGATGATATTAAAGTGAGGTGGGCGGATTGCTGACAACTGAAAGGCACCAGATCATCTTATCGATCCTTAAAGAACAAGGAACGATAAAGCTTCAGGAGCTTGTAGATCAATTACAAGCCTCGGAGTCGACCATACGTAGAGATTTAGTGCAACTAGAAGAAATGAAGCTCTTGAAACGTGTGCATGGCGGGGCCTCTTTACTTCAAAGAAAAGGCCTTGAACCAACTACTATGGAAAAGCTAAATAAAGCAATTGCTGAAAAACAAGGGATAGCAAAGCTAGCGTCTACATTCATTGAGAAAAATGAATGTATATATCTTGATGCTGGTACTACAACTGCAGAAATGATTCCTTATTTAAAGGATAAGAATGTAACTGTCCTGACAAATGGTCTTATGCATATTCCAAAACTGATCGAATTGGAAATCAAGACCGTTTTAGTTGGTGGAACGATAAAATTCTCGACAAATGCAGTTATTGGAAGTAATGCTGTACAATTTTTAAATGAATACCGTTTTGATAAATGTTTCTTGGGAATGAACGGAATCCATCAAGAATTGGGTTTTACAACTCCGGACCCGGAAGAAGCTCTACTGAAGAAAATGGCATTACGCCTTTCTAATGAAACCTATGTGCTTGCTGACAGTTCAAAACTGAATGATGCCACTTTCGCAAAGGTTGCAGATGTAAGCGATGCCATCATCATTACTGATTGCAATGATGAAGAGGCGATTGCTCAACTTCATAAAAATCCTCAGGTAAAGGTCGTGACCATTTAATGATATATACAGTGACACTAAACCCATCCATCGATTATCTGGTCGAAGTGGAAAGCTTTCAAATAGGCAAGGTGAATCGAACTAGTTATGATGCCAAATTCCCAGGAGGGAAAGGGATAAATGTTTCCCGAGTGCTTAATAGACTTGGAAATGATACGACAGCTTTAGGATTCATCGGGGGACAAACTGGTGAATTTGTAAAAAGATTTTTAAGACAAGAAGAGATCTTCACCGACTTTACAGAGATAGCGGGAGATACAAGAATCAACATTAAATTGAAAACTGGGTTGGAGACCGAAATTAATAGCCAAGGGCCAGTTATATCTAAAGGGAATTATCAACAATTATTTAGCCAGATTGAACAGTTGCAAAATAATGATATTCTCATTTTGTCAGGCAGCATCCCTTCAAGCGTTCCTTCGGATGTATACGAAGCCATGGCTAAATCTTGTTCAGATAACGGCATTAAAGTGGTGGTAGATACAAGTGGTAAGGAATTATTGAATGTCCTTCCACATCGGCCATTTCTGATAAAGCCTAACCATCATGAATTGGGTGACCTTTTTTCTACTGAAATTAGAACTGTGGATGATGCTATCGAATATGGCACTAAATTGGTTGAAGCAGGAGCACAGAATGTCATTGTTTCAATGGCAGGACAGGGTGCCGTGCTTTGCTCAATGGGGGAGTCATATTCGGCAAATGTACCAAAAGGAAAAGTCATTAACTCAGTGGGCGCCGGTGATTCCATGGTGGCTGGTTTCATAGGGACATATGAAAAAACTGAGGATATATTATCTGCTTTTCGATTCAGCCTTGCAGCAGGGAGCGCAACAGCCTTCTCATCCGATCTTTGTACTTTGGATAAAATCGAAGAGTTATTACCGCAAATTGATATCGTTCAACTAACAGGAGGCTGACTCTATGAAGATTACAGATCTATTAAAATTGGATACAATCATAATCAATTTACAAAGTGTTACAAAGCAAGCTGTCATTGATGAACTATCAGGGCAGTTAGCCAAGGCTGACAGATTAAATGATGGGGAGGCTTTCAAAGCCGCTATCTTAAAACGTGAAGAACAAAGCACAACAGGGATTGGTGAAGGGATAGCCATTCCACACGCTAAAACAAGTGCTGTAAGGATTCCTGCCATCTGTTTCGGTAAATCAGTTAATGGAGTGGATTATGAATCGCTGGACGGCCAGCCAGCCCATCTGTTCTTTATGATTGCAGCAAGTGAAGGTGCGAATGCGGATCACTTGGAAACCCTTTCCCGGCTTTCATCACTTCTGATGGATGATACATTCAGAGCCAAATTGATGTCGGCTTCCTCTGGTGAAGAAGTGTTAGAGATCATCAATCAAAAAGAACTGGAAGCGGATGAAGAAGAAAGAGAAGAGAGGCAATCAAATAACGGTGATAGCAGTAATAAAAAAGGAAAAATCCTTGCCGTTACAGCCTGTCCAACAGGAATTGCCCATACTTATATGGCAGCTGATGCGTTAAAGGCGAAAGCGAAAGAAATGGGAATTGATTTCAAAGTAGAAACAAATGGTTCAACAGGAATCAAGAATGGTTTAACATCTGCCGAAATTGAAGAGGCGGATGCAATTATCGTTGCAGCGGATAAGCAGGTGGAGATGGATCGTTTTAATGGAAAACATGTCATCATTGTTCCGGTTGCCCATGGGATTCGGAAGACCGAGGAGCTATTAACAAGAGCTTTGAATCAAGATGCCCCTGTTTATAATGGAAATGGAAATGATAAAAGTGATGAAGGTGACTCTTCAAAAGGAGGGCTTGGGATATACAAGCACTTGATGAATGGTGTAAGTAATATGCTTCCATTTGTTGTCGGAGGCGGTATCTTGGTTGCGCTTTCTTTCTTTTTTGGAATCGAGGCAGCCGATCCCGCTAATCCGGATTATAATCCCATTGCCAAAGCATTAAGTGATATCGGGGGTGGAACGAGTGGTGCCTTCTTCTTACTTGTCCCTGTCCTTGCCGGATTCATTGCTTCGAGTATAGCCGATCGACCAGGTTTTGCTCCTGGTATGGTTGGGGGATTATTGGCAGCACAAGCGAATGCCGGTTTTCTTGGTGGACTAATAGCCGGTTTCCTTGCAGGTTATGTCGTCTTACTTTTAAAGAAATTGTTCTCCAAGTTACCACATACACTCGAAGGCATTAAACCAGTTTTACTTTATCCTGTCTTCGGAATGTTAATTACAGGTTTGATCATGCTATTTCTCATAAATGAACCAGTAACCGCAATTAACATGGGCTTGACCAATTGGCTGCAAGGTTTATCTGGTACGAACGCAATCTTCCTTGGATTGATTCTTGGGGGGATGATGGCTGTAGATATGGGTGGTCCCCTAAACAAAGCTGCCTTTACATTTGGGCTAGCGGCCATTGAAGCTCAAAGTTTCGGACCGCATGCTGCTGTAATGGCTGGTGGAATGGTTCCTCCTCTAGGGATTGCCTTTGCCACTACATTCTTTAAAAGCAAATTCACTGAAATGGAAAGAAAATCAGGATTCACTAATTACTTCATGGGTGCTTCGTTCATTACAGAAGGAGCCATTCCTTTTGCGGCAGCGGATCCATTGCGTGTTATCATCAGCAGTGTTGTCGGTGCAGCGACAGCGGGAGCACTATCAATGGCTTTTAACGTGACTCTCCCTGCACCACATGGTGGAATATTTGTTATCCCACTTGTCAATCACCCATTTCTCTATTTGCTGGCCATTTTAATAGGATCCCTCATCACCGCCTTACTATTGGGGTTCTGGAAAAAGAAACAGATATAAAAAACACTGAAAGAAAGCGGGTCCAAGTACATTGGATTCGCTTTCAGTTTGTAGACAAAAAGGTTTCGGAATGGTCTCATTCCGAAACCTTTTTGATTTTTTATTGGATTTGAAGCAGTTATAGATAGAGGCTCTAAGAATGGCTATCATGCTTATTGTCGGCTGCCGCATGAAACGAATAGTCAAACGGTTTTGCTCTCTTGCACATAGTAGCCACTCTTTAGAATCAGTTGTACTTTCTTTAATCTCTTTGTTTTTTTCATCGAGCTTTGTCTAATTGGGTTTTCACAATATTGAAGTGATAATGTATCTATAAGAAAAATCATTGTAGATAGATGTTTGTTACCGATTAACGAAACTTATCAGTCATTAAGAACGTACAATATTGTAATGATGACCAAAAACAGGGAGGGAGAAAGTATGGACTTGACCCCAAAACAACGAAGCTTGTTGCTATCATTAACCACTGATTGGCAGACACCGATGCAAATTGCCGGCCGTCTTCCGAAAGAATGGGGAAATCTATCCAGTGTAAATCAGTTGCTTAAAGATTTATTGCGTGAAGGATTGGTGCAAGCTAATCCAGTTATGTTCGGTCTGTTCCGATTAACCACGGATGGCACGACCATAAAGGAGTTAGAATTGGGTGAGAACTAATGAAAAATCGGCAACGTACACAAGAGGATAAAATTCATTTTATTCGATTAGCTGTTTTTTTAATCGTAAATCAACAATAAAAATTAACATAGCCTAAAACAAAAAAGACTGTAAACAAAAAGAGTTCTATCTAACATGTTAAAACAAAGTTGATTGGAACGGAAGGTGCGAGACTCCTGCGGGAATACGCGTCCAAGGGAGACCCCGCAGGCGCAAAGGCGCCGAGGAGGCTCCCGGACCGCCCGCGGAAAGGGAGTGCCTGGAGGGGAAATCAACATATACAAGCGCTAGATGGGATTATTCGCGCAGTCCTCAATTGATCAATCCGTATTCAAACCATATTCCCCCATAGCTTTTAAGGCTGCAGGTTTCTCTTTTAACAATATAATCTCCGAGAAAAACTTCCTCAATCGGTCGAAGAGGCTAATTGGAATTGTGATTTAAAATACCCCCTCATTGCTAATAAATCCAATATTAAAACAAAAAAATAATAAGGGTGGCTTAATCTTTTGATTACAGTCGATAAGTTTTGCTAATCTTAATATCGACTGGTTTATTAAAGCATGAATTTTTATGTTTATGGGTAAAGGAATATCTAAACGAACAAAAGGAGTGAACGGACATGTTGAAGAAAAATATCTTAAAAACGACTAAAAGGGATGATATGATTGATGTTACGACAGAAGTACAGGCATTCATCTCGGAAAGCGGGATTCAAGAGGGGATAGCTCTTATTTATTGCCCACATACAACTGCTGGGATCACGATTAATGAAAATGCAGATCCAGATGTCAAAAAGGATATGCTTAGACGATTGGATGAGCAATACCCATGGAATCATACTTTGGATTTACATATGGAAGGAAATACAGCAGCCCACTTGAAATCAAGTACGGTTGGTTCTTCACAACAGGTGGTCATTCATAAAGGGAGTTTAATCCTTGGTACATGGCAAGGGGTGTATTTTTGTGAATTCGATGGCCCTAGAGAGAGACAATATTTTATAAAATTAGGTGTCGACCGGTAAAATCGTAGGTTCACAAAGGATGAAGTGGGAGGAAACGGATTGGATGATGTTTGGATTGAAGGAAGCAGAGTAATATTGAGGAACGTTAAACAAGCCGATTTAAAACGTTTGTGGAGCCTGAAATATGGAGAAGTCAATCCAGAATGGAAAAAGTGGGATGCCCCTTATTACCCTCTTGAACTCATTGATTTCAATACGTATACCGATAAAGAAACGAAGCATAGAGCCTATGATGAGAAGGTGGGAGCTTACTCCGAGCTTTTGATGGAGAAAAATAATCAAATAATCGGTTCGGTTGTATATTATTGGGAACATGAACCATCACGTTGGCTTGAAATCGGCATAACGATTTTTAATCCTAAGTATTGGAATGGCGGTTATGGAACCGAGGCATTAAAGATGTTTATAGGCTATTTGTTTGAACATATGATTATTGAACGAGTAGGACTGACGACTTGGTCAGGTAATGAGCGTATGATGGCTGTTGGAGAAAAAATAGGAATGCAGGTAGAGGGAAGAATGAGAAAATGCCGTTATGTTAATGGATTTTATTATGATTCAATCAGAATGGGAATACTGCGTGAAGAATGGGAATCTTTAAAATATCGAAGTTAACTGATCTATGTAATTATTTTCCTTGTTTTCCTTGGAAAAAATTTAGCACTGTTTTATCTAAAAGGGTCTGTTATCCTAGGTAGATGCTTAACGAGGAGGTTACAGGATGAAATTATCAATATTAATACCCGTGATAATAACTCTAAGCGTCATCGTTCTTGGGATAGTTTTTCCTAAAGGAACGACCAGTAAAGCTTCTGATGGGGCAACCGAACATGTCATCAAACAAGGTGAATCGATATGGGATATTGCGAAGCAGTATGGAGTACCAATCGGAAAGTTAAAAGAAGTCAATCATAATGTCAATAATGTTGCCGAGCCTGGTAAAACATTGATTATTCCACATGTAATGAATGAAAAAGATAAAGAATTATTGGCAAGACTTGTGCACGCAGAAGCAAAAGGGGAGCCATACAGAGGAAAGGTAGAGGTAGCAGGAGTAGTTTTGAATCGCCTTGATAGCAAAGAATTCCCTGATACGGTCCGGGAAGTAATCTATCAAAAAAATCAATTCTCGCCTGTTGGTGATGGCAGCATAAACAAACCTGCCGGAGCTGATGCCAAGAAGGCTGTCAATGAAGCGTTAGCAATTCATGGTTACACAAATGATGCATTGTATTTCTGGAACCCGAGTATTTCGGACAGTGAATGGATGAAACATTTGGAGGTAATCAAAATTATCGGCGGCCACCATTTTGCTATATCAACTTAAATGAAGAACCGGCACACCCGTGTTAAGGGAGAGCCGGTTTTTTACCTATAAAAAGGTTTATTAAACGATATCAGCCCACATTTCTCGGGGATTCAATTCATATATGCTGTTTTCGCGGTACATGATGCTGCCGATAATGAGTTCACGTCTTATTGTTGCATAATCATCATGGAAGGTCTGGATGAATTCATTCAATTCTTTTTCTGAATACTTTCGCCCGTTTTCCAATGAGCTGGCTATATGATAAAGAACGATCATTTTCTTTTTTCTTTGGGCGGGGATGGTTTTTAATCGACCATCTGCTGTAAAAAAATTATTAAGGACCTTTTTATGCTCTAAAATCAGCTTTTGATTATCCACTTTATTAGAATCCTCCTTATTTGAAACCATATTAGGTAATGCTGCAGAATAATGCTCCAGGACATCTTCATTCAAAAAATAATATACAGTATTTTTTTCCCTACGGTCCGTCACTAAATTAACGTCCTTCAATTTCGTTATATGGTGTGATATGGTTGGAGCTGTTAATTTTAATATTCCGGCAAGTGCCTGGCCGTGTTTTGGACCATTTGCAAGAATGGATAGAATCCTTATCCTAGTCACATCACCTATCGTTTTATGGAAAGCGACCAATTTTTCTAATTGCACTTTTATCCCTCCTCTAGTTAGATCGTTGTCTAATTAGATGATAATCTAACTAGTCAGTGGTTTTCAAGTTAATTTTTACTTTTCTATAATGCTTTGAAGAACTAATGTATAATTGAGATGTATAGTAATAGATATTTATCCGTTGATTAAGGAGCTGTAATATGGCTAATACGCATGTTTATACAAAAAAAGAAGAAGTGGTCAATGCGATAACTCACGGTGTCGGTGCTTTGCTGAGTATTGCCGCTCTTGTATTTTTAATCATTTTCTCAGTCCAGAAAGGAACGCCTTGGCATGTAGTCATTTCAGTCATTTATGGAGTTTCGATGCTTCTTTTATATGTCTCATCTACTTTAGTGCATAGTTTTCCACCGGGAAAAACGAAGGATATATTTGAAATCTTTGATCATTCAGCCATATATATTTTCATTGCGGGAACATACACACCGATCATGCTGCTAGTGATACGAGGATCACTCGGCTGGACATTGCTTGGAATCATTTGGGCAGTCGCAATCATTGGCGTCGTCTTCAAAGCTTTCTATGTGAAAAAATTCCTATTCCTTTCAACCATTCTCTATATTGCGATGGGGTGGATGATCGTTATCGTATGGGGACCGCTTTCAGCTACGATGCCGTCAGCTGGTATACAATTACTGATTGCAGGCGGGTTACTTTATACGTTTGGGGCTATCTTTTATGTTTGGCGCGGTTTTCCGTTCCATCACGCCGTTTGGCATGTATTCGTGCTTGGGGGGTCTGTTACGCACTTTTTTGCTGTATTGCTTTATATCATTCCACTGTGATCAATCCTGAGGGATTCTTGAGGTTTTAAATTAACCCTTTTAGGAAATAGATAAGGTATATAGACAAAGGAGGAAGTGCTAATGAGAAAATCCATCAAAATATTAACAGTCCCGTTTGCCGCTATGCTTGTTTTGGTTGGATGCGGGGAAGAAAATGATGAAGTGAAAAATCCTCCGGTTCAGGAAAATGAAAATCAAGCGGAAACAAATCCTGAAACGGGGACGGATAATAATGAAAAACTGCCTTTCACTTACAAGGATTTTCAATTGGAAGTTGATTATGCGGGCAATGATAACGAATATGAAGCTGAATATGATACAATGGGAGCTCAAACAGAAGCTTCAATCGATGACAAACTAAACAAACATGAAGTTCAAGGTGATGAAGCAATGGCAGAATTGACACCCATTTTAGAAAAATTGACATTCACCAAGGATTCAACAGAGGAAGAAGTCATTCAAGAAGTGACAAAAGCTTTTGATTTAAAGGATGACTATGAAGAATTCGACTTAGAGGTCGTTTTCGATGATAATACGAAAAAAGAATATAAAGTGAATAATAAATAACTAAAACCGTTACTATCCTCTTCTTAAAGTGAAAAAATGGTAATGCTTATTCGCAACAGTTGTCAAATAGCTGTTACTATAGTAAAATAGGTACGGTTAGCAAAGGGGTTCACATACGATTGCTATTCATATTCGGACTTATGGGGATAGGACCGCAATAAACACTTGTAAAAAAAGATTCTTTTTATAAGAGTCTTTTTTTTGTATAAGTGGTCTTTTTTAAAATTATGGTACCAGTAAATAGTAACAAGATGAAAGAGAGGGTACCGAAAAGCGGTACCCTCTCTTTCATTCAAATAATGATTCTCATTGGGAAATTGTTGGGTTTTCTTTTGGCAGCATGTTAGCCGACGCTAACCTTGAACGGATTGTGATACCAAGCCATGATGCAAGGAAGGCCTTCAGAATGCCTACAATAATAAATGGAGCAAAACCACTGGAAAACGCTACTGTCCATGATAATGAGCTCATATATTTTAACCAAACCGTACCGATGATCAAGGTGAGGATCATCCCGATAATATTGGCAACAAAAGCCATAGCAACTGAAAAACGAGTTTTTTCCAGTATCAAGCCGGTTATATATACTGTCGGGATATAGGATAATAAATAACCACCAGTCGGCCCGAATATTTTGGCTAGTCCGCCAGACATTTCAGCGAACACGGGTACTCCTGCAGCCCCTATGAACAAGTATAATAAAACGGAAGAAGTTCCATAGCGTGAACCTAGTATCGTGGCAGCCAGTCCTACAGCTAGCGTCTGTCCTGTAATGGGTACCAAGGGCAGTGGAATTGTAATTTGGGCAAGTATTCCGATAAGTGCTGCAAATAAGGCTGTAACCATCATCATTCTTAACTTCTCATGACTTTCCTTCATCGTGCTTCCTCCTATTGTAAACCTATTATCGAACGAGTTAACATATAATGAATTTTAATATGTTAAGCAAACACTGTCAATAATATTATGAATTTTATAAAGCAGTTTGTTAAATGATCGAGTTGTAAAAAAACAAAAAAATGGAGCGTATCTTCAAACTTGGAAAAATATGAAACTTCTTGATGCTGTTATTCGTATGAATGGTAAGCAAAGAAATGGGAGGGGATTATGAACATAGATTTTACATTAGGAAGATAAAACGCTTAGCCTAGGTCGTAAAAAGGATGCGGCTTAGAAAAATCAAATTTAAAGGATGAAAGAGATGGATTTATTTGGAGTTCCATTTGAAACAGTCTATTTATATGGATTAATCATATTCGGAGGGCTAACTTTCTTATTTATCTTGTTTAATGATATATTTTCTGGCCTGGAATTACCGGATATATTAAATCCAACGCTCATTTTTAGTTTTTTGACCGTATTTTTTGCAAGTGGTTTTTTGCTTGAATCACTTACAGGACTGAATAGTGGATGGAGTGCTGGCATTTCACTGCTTATTTCATTTTCCATCGTCACCTTATTGAATGTATTTGTTTTGATTCCCATCTCATCAGCGGAAGAAAGTCTAACATTTCATGAAAATGACCTGAGAGGAAGGGTTGGCAGGGTCCTGACATCTATCCCTGTTGACGGATTCGGGGAAGTCCTGATTGAAAGTCTCAGTGGAAACATCGCGAAAACTGCGGCCAGTTATAAAAATGAAGGAATTATTTCGGATACAAAAGTCTTGATCATCGAAGTTAGAAATGGGGTTGTCTACGTATTGCCCCATCAGGATTAAAAAAAGTAGGAGGTAGTTTATGTTTAATTTGATTTGGGTTGTCGTCGCCATTGTGGCATTTTTACTTATCGCACTTATTGCTGTCTTTATTACGAAATATCGCACGGCCGGTCCTGATGAAGCATTGATTGTGACCGGAAGCTACTTAGGAAGCAAAAATGTACACATCGACGAATCAGGAAATAAAATCAAGATCGTTCGTGGTGGAGGTGCATTCGTTCTGCCGGTGTTCCAGCAAGCAGAACCATTGAGCTTGTTGTCAAGCAAACTTGAGGTCTCAACTCCCGAAGTATATACAGAACAGGGTGTTCCAGTCATGGCTGATGGCGTGTCAATTATCAAGATTGGCAGTTCGATCACGGATATTGCCACAGCGGCGGAGCAATTTCTTGGCAAATCGAAAGATGACCGAGAACAGGAAGCCCGTGAAGTATTAGAAGGACATCTTCGTTCCATACTTGGTTCGATGACAGTAGAGGAAATTTATAAAAATCGCGAAAAGTTTTCCCAGGAAGTACAGAGGGTAGCCTCACAGGATTTAGCTAAAATGGGGCTCATCATCGTATCATTCACAATAAAAGATGTTCGTGACAAAAATGGATATCTTGAATCCCTAGGTAAGCCAAGAATTGCACAAGTGAAGAGAGATGCAGATATAGCTACCGCAGAAGCAGAGAAAGAAACGCGAATCAAACGTGCCGAAGCATCGAAGGAAGCACAGCGAGCCGAACTTGAGAGGGCAACAGAAATTGCCGAAGCCGAAAAAATAAACAAACTGAAGGTAGCTGAGTTCAGACGTGAGCAAGATATTGCCAAAGCCCGGGCTGACCAAGCATATGATCTTGAAACGGCCAGATCCAAGCAGGATGTAACGGAACAGGAAATGCAAATCAGGATCATCGAACGACAGAAGCAAATCGAGTTGGAGGAAAAAGAAATCCTTCGCCGTGAAAAGCAATATGATTCAGAAGTGAAGAAAAAGGCCGATGCCGACCGTTATGCGGTAGAGCAAGCTGCCTCCGCTAACAAGATGAAACAAATTACAGAAGCGGATGCCGATAAGTATAAAATTGAAGCCATGGCGAAAGCAGAAGCGGAACGTGTTCGAATGGATGGTCTTGCTAAAGCGGACGCACAAAGAGCACAAGGTACCACTGAAGCGGAAATCATCCGGTTAAAAGGGGTAGCCGAGGCTGAAGCCAAGCAGAAGATCGCTGAAGCTTTTGAACAGTTTGGTCAGGCAGCCGTTATGGATATGATTTTGAAAATGCTGCCGGAGTATGCTAAACAAGTGGCAAGCCCGCTTAGTAATATCGACAAAATTACTGTTGTGGACACGGGTGGAAGCGGTGCGAATGGCGGGGCTAATAAAGTGACCGGGTATGCAACGAATTTAATGGCGACATTACAGGAATCATTAAAGGCATCTTCGGGCATTGATGTCAAAGACTTACTTGAAAATTTCTCAGGAAAGCGCAATTTCCCATTTTCCTCCATCAATCAAGAGAATGTTGAAGCGAATAAGAATTTGGCAGCAGGCAAGGAAGAGTAGCAGGGTGAGAAATAAAGTTAGGTAAGAGCGTTATTTATGCTCTTACCTTTTTTGAATAGTGTTTGTTTAAAAAAGGAAGGACCAGGGTAATCGAAACCATAAGAATTTAAAAGAGTCCTAGTTCCAGGTGGAATAATGGTCATTTTTTACGAAATGAGTGATATATCAATAGTTTCAGAAAAGCTGAAGTTGAAACAACAAGGAATAGGAATTTGGGAAAAAACCAATCCTGTCCCAATTAATGCGAAAGTAAATTATTTGTCAAACTCAAGAGAATATTTTATTTCCTATACTAAAGGGATAAAAAGAACGTTTAATTCTTATTATGATAGGGCTTCTTATGAAGCACCTATAGTTAGTGGAAAAGCGAGATTTCACCCTTGTCAAAAGCCAGTTGCTATTCTCGAAAAAATAATTGTAACTCATTCTAATAAAGGTGAAACAGAATTAGATTGTTTTATGGGTTCAGGATCAACAGGACAAGCTGATATAAATCTAAATCGGAACTTTATTGGCATCGAGTTAGATAATACCTACTTTAATGGAGTATTGAATGCTTTGAATAAAGATACGGCAAGTATAAATGGTGTTGTTGCTGCTAAAACCTCTGAAGACATCAGATTACACCTCTCGTGACAATTACAAATTGGACTACTCAAGGCTTTAACCATGAACATAACAATTCGAATTTAACACCGTTTCCCGGGGGGATTATATTAGTAATTCTATATCTAATGCTTAATAAGCGTAAACCGAGAATTATTTAGATTTATCTATTCCTGATTTTCGCCAAATCCCTATCCTAGAGATAATGATGATTTTACATAGGATCATGGTGAAGTAAAATACCTGGGCGTATATGCTTTTTCAAAAGAGGAAAATAAGTTTAACCGAAGTAGATATCCTATTGACTATTAAGAAAAAAGGCTTTAGTAGGAGACAGTTCATCAGAATCCAGTTCATGAAATAATAAAAGAAGATACCGGGAGAGTAGTAAGAATTAAGTAGTGATAAGTGTAACCTAATGACACGTTGGAAAATCCTAACTTGAAGGGGGGATTCCCCCTTCAATCACTTCTACTAATTAATCAAATCATAACATGCTGATCAAGTTTAATAGGACTGTTTCTTTTCACAGATTCAATACTTGCTAGTGCAATTTTCAAAGCCCATCGAGCATCTTCCGCAGTTACTAATGCTGGTTTATTATGAATCACACAGTTTACAAAACCTCTTAATTCTGCAATGTAAGCATCAAACAATAAATCTTGATCATATCGACATGTATTAAAACTTACCCCGTTATGATTATATCTCGTCATGCTAGATTCACGGATTCCCCCTGCAGTAAGCATACCTTCAGATCCGAAAACCTCTGCCCTAACATCATAACCATATACTGACTGGAAATTCGCTTCTGCAGTTCCTATCGCACCATTATCAAATTTTATCGTTACAACAGCAGTATCTAGTAATCCATTACACTTTAAATCTGGACGAATTAATGCATCTGCCATCGCATACAATTCAACAGGCTTTGCACCAGGATTCAAATACATTAATGCATCAAAGTCATGGATTAAGGTTTCTAAAAAGATCGCCCATTCTGGAATTAATTCCGCTCTATTTAGCTTTGGATCTCTTGTTGTTGATTTTAACAATTGTGGCATACCAATTTTACCAGATACAATTTCTTCATGGACAGCTTTAAAGCCTTTTTCAAACCTTCTATTAAAACCAACTTGAACCAAAATATTACTTTTTTCACACTCTTCAACAATTTCGTTTGCTTCTTTTAAATTAACAGCCATAGGTTTTTCACAAAATACCGCTTTACCTTGTTTCATAGCAGCAAGGACATGACTAGCATGTGTACGTGCTGGTGAAGCAATCACCACGGCATTTATTTCAGGATCTTGAATTAATTCAATCGGATCTGTGTATGCTTTTGCATTTATGTCTAATTGATTTATAAATTTTTCTGCAGCACCAGGTGAAGGGGATGCAACCGCATATAATTTAGCTTGTGGTAATCGATAGGCAAGCGTCTCCCCATGAAAAGTTCCCATTCTTCCAGCACCAATTAAACCAACTTTTAGTTTATTCATAAAATAACCTCCTGAGAATTTATGTAGTATATACATTTACCTATTTAGGAAAGTCCCTGTTTTCAACTCAAAGTGTGAGTGGCACCTTACGAAAACAAGCTAAATCCCACACCCTCAAAGGATACAGTGAGACAGGAACGATTGCATGGTATTTTACACTCTGGAAGATAGGGGCTGTCGATTGATAGTCTCTATTTGTCTTGTATATCTTTAGGCAGCCTGAGTAGTTACTTATGTATATTTTTAGAATAGATAACTTCAGCTTCTCAAATATTTCATTTCTTATGTCAGCTCATCATTTTTTAAAGAACTGCTCCTTAGTTTGACGGGCATAGGACAGGCCCTCTAATGATAAATTTACAAATGTTTCTTTTTCAATAGACTTAAAACACGCCTCAATAGCATTCATATTTTGAATGGTATCTTCTAAAAGACCCTCTTGCATTTTCCCTTCTAATATTAATTGAGAGAAATACTCTACTTCTAAAGTGTATTGCTGTCCATATAAATCTTCTACCCTATAATTTCCACTTTCATCAACTATAACAATATGCGCATTTCCATTTTGAGGTATAAAGGCTCTTGGTGCTTGAACGGTTCCTTTTGTCCCAATAATTTCATATTGACCCACTCTTGTTCGGTCCATTGCAGCATCAAACTCTGCTATAATCCCATTTTCAAGCTCAAATATTCCCGTTACTGACATATCTACTTTATTAGATATGTCATTTTGAGTTGAAGCAAAAACCCGTTTAGGTTCGGTATTTAAAATATTTCTAATTGAATGAATACAGTAACAACCGACATCATAGATACTGCCTCCGCCTAATTTTTGATTCATTCGAATATTTCCAATTTGATCCTCAAGGAAAAAAGAAAGGCTCACCCTCATAATCTTTACTTCACCAATTTCACCGGAAGCAATAATTTCTTTTACTCTTTTATGTTGTGGGTGAAATTGATACATAAAACCTTCCATAAACATAACGCTGTTTTTCTTACATACTTCGATCATTTCTTTTGCTTCTATTACAGTCAAGGCTGCGGGTTTCTCACAAAAGACATGCTTTCCTTTCTCAGCTGTTTTCTTTACCCAGGTTGAATGGAGTGCATTTGGTAAAGGAATGTAAACTGCATCGATATCTGGATCATCTAACAACTCCTCATAAGTCCTGTAAATCTTAGGAATCCTAAAATTTGAAGCAATTTCGAATACCTTATTATTTGAACTGGCGATTGCAACTACTTCTGTATTAGATGCATCCGTAAATGCTGGAAGTAATTCATCTTGAGCAATGTATGCAGTGCTTAAAATTCCCCAACGAACTTTTGTAGCCATTTCTTCCAACTCCTTTAATTAGCTTTATAAAAAGGTATCTGTATAAATAAATCATTTTTATTTATACGATTAAAAAAGCTATTTATTTAAATAATTGTTTTTGTTTTGCGAATAGGAGGGGTTTATCAAGCTTAATCTGCTGAACCCATCTGGTCTTTCTTCTCCAAACTAAAGTTTCACTAGCTTGAACAGGTGTATTTCACCAAATAAAGCTGAGATATCCCCCTTATCATTTCTGCTTTTTTCTAAGAAACATCGGCAACCGAAGGTTTTGAAGTAAAAAACTTTTTTCATTACATGCTTTGCAAGGTTCACTTTATCTATTTTAAGATACACAGGGCTTTGCTAATTTTTCTTTTTGATGCAAAAATACCCTTATGTAATCGGTTTCTTTTTAAAAAATTATAATGATTGATGATTTTTCCTATTAATTTAACTAATTATATAAAAACATATAATAATAGTAATTGGGTTTTGAAGACATGTTTTTACACTTTAAAGACTTCCTTTAAAGAAGCTGGGTAAGTGTGACAAATTGTTCAGTTCAAAAGGTTCTAAATGGAAAACATCGTTATGGTACAAATACCATGAAAGTGGAGAGAAGCGTTATCTGCTCTTACAATATGTTTTTTCTACTTAGGTAAAGGAAGGGGGAAATTGAATTCCCCCTAAAACTACCTAAGAAAAGATATGTAATTTTGCGTAGGTAACCCGGCCCCTTTCGATAAGCCTTACTCCATTAAATGGCCCAATTGTTGAATATGCAAGTAAATATAAAACCCCTGTATTACATTTTAATACAGGGGTCTGTTCGAACATTTTTATAAACGGTCAAACTTTTTTTAAAATAGAACCTCATATAATTAGAGGAATTCAGCTATTAGACCTTCGGAATTTGTCCAGACAACAGGAAAGAAATGTTCCTAGATTTAGCCTAATTAACGGTTTTGTGAAACAGAGAAAAATCCTTCCAAAAGGGGTTTGGAGGGTTATTTAGCATGGCCAAAAACAGTATATAATAAGGAAAATGAAATTTTTAGAGAAAGATATTGACATCCTATTCGCTGGTTTAGTTGATTAATGAACCAAAAATTCTCAATCTTTTTAATAAAAGAATAATCCATTTAAATAGTATAAGGACATGTTTTGATTAATCTTTTTTCTAAACATGTCCTTATACTATTTGTTCAGTTATCAAGGTTTCGTGTATTAATTTGATCAAATTTTGTTTCAAAGTTACAATAACACTTTATTTACTTGAGATTCTATTGGTCTATTAGGCAAGACACCTTGCCCAATAGACCAATAGATGAAAGAATTTAATAATCGATACCGGCAGCTTCAGCTAAATATTCAATTAGATGAAGGGCGCGCATTGATTGTGTGAGTCCTTCACGATCAATACCAAGTTTCATCTGTAATAGGCAGCCAGGATTTGTTGTAATAATAACAGCTGCCTCTGTGGCTTTAGTGTGCTTCATTTTCTCGTCAAGAATCTGCATGGATGAATCATAATTTAAAATATTATAAATGCCTGCAGATCCACAGCACATGTCAGCCTGATCCATTTCAATAAGTTGTATTCCAGGCACTTGTTTCAATAATTCGACTGGTTCTTGCGTTACTTTTTGAACGTTCGTCATATGGCAAGAGCGCTGATACGTAACTCTCTCGCCAGCTCGGGCTGCTATCTCTGGTAATCCGCATTCAACAAGAATTTGGCTGATATCTTTTGACTTAGCTGAAAAAGCTCTTGCTCTGTCTGCCCATTCGCTGTCATCTGAAAGTGAATGACCGTATTCATCCAACATGGCGCCGCATCCTCCAGCATTATTGACAACAAAATCAGCTTCCACTTTTTCAAAAGCCAGAATGTTTTGTTTCGCAAGATTGCGTGCTTCATCCATTTCTCCAGAATGGGCGTGCAGTGCGCCGCAGCATGTTTGTTTCGGTACAACGACAACATCACAGCCCGCTTCTGAAAGAAGCTTAATGGATAATTGGTTAATGTGGTGGAACATCGCATCCATAATACAACCGGTGAAAAAGGCAACTACATATTTCGGATTCAATTTTGCTTTCACCTCTGTCAGGGCACGCCCTCGTTCCACCGGTGAAACCGGTTCCGGCATGATTGCTTCGAATGCACCAAGATTATAAGGTAACTTTTTCATAATACCTGATGAACGAGTCACTTTTTGCAGCCCACTTTTTTTGTACAGCCAAATGGAGTGTCCAGTGACGTTCATCATCTTCCTACTTGGGAAAACCTTTTTCAGCATTGATTTTCGAAGTAGTCGCACAGGAATAGAAAAGGTTTTGCGTTTGACAAGTGCTGCGCGAGTGGATTCTAAAATAGAACCATATTCTACACCTGTCGGGCAGGCTGTTTCACACGCCCTGCAGCCTAAACACAAATCGAATGGTTCTTCGAGAACAGATAAGTCTGTAATTTTTCCTTCACCGACCATTTTCACTAAGTTAATTCGACCACGTGGTGAATGTGTCTCTTTTCCGAATGTTGTATAAGTCGGACACACAGGCAAACAATAGCCGCATTGGACGCAGTTATTCGTTTTGTCGTATTGAAGTTCTGCTCTTAACTGTTTAAGTGATGTTTCCATGTTAGCTCAACTCCAATTTTTGTCCCGGTTCAGGGAAAATTTTCCCTGGGTTCATAATGTTATTTGGATCCCATACTTCTTTAATCCGTTTCATAATATCGAGGCCAGCTGCCCCTAGCTCCATTTCCAAAAAGGGAGCTTTCATCATTCCAATGCCATGCTCGCCGGACAAGGTTCCTCCAAGCTCAATTGCCGCCATAAAAATATCCGCAACAGCTAGTTCAACGCGACTCATTTCTTCTTTATCCGTTTTATCACAAATAATGTTAGGATGAAGGTTACCATCACCTGCATGCCCAAAAACAACGAGATGAACACCATACTTGTCTCTTATTTTCTGCAGTCTTTCACACATTTGAGGAATTTTGCTGCGAGGAACGGTGGCGTCTTCTGAAATTTTCGTAGGCTTAATCCGAACAATGGCCGGAGATACGAGCTTTCGTGCTCTCCATAGTTCCGCTTCTTCGACTTTGTCCTTTGGAATTCTAACTTCTCTTGCTCCTACGGCACGACATAATTCAGAAGCCTGGGCAACTTCTTCTTGCAAAGCAAGTGGATGGCCATCCATTTCAATTAAAATAAGTGCAGCCGCATCAACAGGTAAGCCAAGTGGCTCAAACTGTTCAACTGCTACAATGGATGCCTGATCCATCAATTCCATTTTTGAAGGGAAGATACCGGCAGAAAGAATTTTGGAAATCGCACTTCCTGCATCTACTAAACTATCAAAAATAACCATTATTGTTGCAGTAGCCTTCGGTTTAGGAATGAGTCTGAGCACTGCTTTCGTAATGATGCCGAGTGTACCTTCTGATCCGACAATCAGCTTCGTTAAGTCGTATCCGGTCACATTCTTAACGGTACTCCCGCCTGTTTTTATGAGTTCTCCTTCAGGTGTAATCACTTCAAGGCCAATAACATAATCTTTCGTTACGCCGTATTTCAGCCCCCTCGGCCCTCCAGAGTTTTCAGCTAAATTGCCGCCAATTGTCGAGACGTGAGAACTGCTTGGGTCAGGTGGATACATAAATCCTTTTTGTTCAGCTGCTTTATGTATATTCGATGTCAAAACACCAGGAGAAACCACTGCTACAAGGTCCTCTTCGTGAATTTCCAGAATATCATTCATCACAGATAAATCGAGGACGATGCCCCCTTTAACCGGAAGCGGCCCGCCACTTAAACTAGTAGACTGGCCCCGTGGATAAAGAGGGATTTTTTCCCGATTCGCAAACTTCACGAGGGATACTAGCTCTTCTGTACTTTTTGTCTGAATGACGAGGTCCGGCAAATACGTCCCGAATGAAGCATCGAATGAATAGCTAAAGCGGTCACTTTCAGCTGTATAGACTTTTCCCGTTTTTATAATTACATCGATTTCCTGAATGTGATTGGCGGTTACTACTTTCATTTCATTATCATCCTTTCTGTTTTGCTATACTGTATAATCCTGTAAAAATAAACTTAATTTTTTCTCGGCGTTTCTTAAATGAATCTGGCATTGAAGTTTAGCCAATTCGGGCTCTTCTGCTTCAATTGCCTGAAGAATGCTTTGATGTTCATCGTAGACTGCTTTACGTTTTCGTTTTAATTGTTCGTTTGGACGAAGAGTAATGTTTAACGCTTTTTCATAGAGAGTAGATAAGCTTTCAAGCGTTTGAATCATAATCGGATTTTGCGTAGCCTTAATAATGGAACTGTGAAATTCTATATCAGAATGGATGGCTGTAGTTCCTTTTTCAATAGATTCTTCTTCCATTCTTTTTAAAATATTCTTCATTTGGTCAAGGCATTTTGGTGTACGTCTTAGGGCAGCTAAATAGGCCGCTTCAGGTTCCAGAATCTTTCGCATCTCAAATAGATACTTAATATTTTCAACATCATCTCTTTCAACTTGTATGCGATGTATGAATGTTGAACTTGTCGTTTCTTCCACATAGCTTCCGCCTCCTTGACGGGAGTTAATGACACCAGCAGCACGCAGCATGCTTAATGCCTCGCGTATGGGTGCTCTGCTTACAGAAAAATGAGCCGTTAACTCCTTTTCCGTTGGCAGCTTAGAACCTGGACGGAACTGCCCTGTTTCAATCATGTTTAATAATTCACGGGAGATCATTTGAGAAACACTTTCTTTTTGGGACAAAATAATCTATCACCTTTCATGTTTTATCTCAATAGAGAAGGATAAAAGCTAATAATTTGTATGACATATTTATGGAATGCATTGAGATTTTATTCTAACTTTTAGAAATATATCGAATCGAAAGCGCTTTCAATTTGTTTATAATAAAGAAAAACCTTTAATTAAACTACGAAAAACGAATATTTGTATTACAAATATTGTATAAAAAACTGTTGAGTTAATCAAGAGTTTTCTTTAATGACTACAACCTGGTTTCGCAAACTGTAAAACTTAATATTAAAAGGGAAGAACTTTAGAAACTATACTGATGTAAAAGGGTACTTTTAAGTTGTTTTCAGTCCTCAATTAATGGAATGTTATTTAGCTTATTCTCATTAATAAATAAATTGAGGTTTTTGTTTTTAAATATTTAAATTTATGAGGGAGCGACATGAGCAATGCAACTATGTTTAGAAAGACAAACGACTAGAAAAGTGAAAAGACGAATTGTACCATTTCTTATTGTCTTGTATGTAATCGCATTCATTAACAGAGCGAATTTAGGTTATGCGGCTTTGGACAAGAACGAAGCACTGGCACTAACAAGCCAGATGTTTGGAAGCGTTTCTGGTATTTTCTTTATCAGCTATTTCTTGTTTGAAATTCCAAGCAACGTGTTGCAGGAAAAGTCCGGTGCGCGAAAATGGATTGCACTTATTCTTGTTACGTTGGGAGCCGCCGTAGTGTTGACATAAATAAAAAAACATTCCATTGCATAAAAATACAAAATAATATATTTTTATAATAAACATTCTAAGATCTAATAAGGAGATAAAATATGGATATTTATCATGCAGTAACTAGTGATGTTAAAAATATTTATAATTTAATACAAATTCACGCTGAACAAGGAGTAGTTTTACCTCGTACAAAATTATCCCTATATCAACATTTACAATGTATGTATGTCATGAAAGAGGATAATAAAATACTTGGGGTTGCCGGATTACATGTTTTAGGCCAGGACCTGGCAGAGGTACGTTCATTAGTCGTTGCTCCAAGTCATTCTGGTCAAGGGATAGGTCGTAAATTAGTTAATCATATTATAAATGAAGCCTCACGACTTGAAATTAGCAGATTAATATCATTAACATACGAAACGGAGTTTTTTAAAAAATGTAATTTTGAAATTATTTCAAAGGATACTTTGCCAGAAAAAGTGTGGATTGATTGTATGAATTGCCCCAAGTTTAACTCTTGTGATGAAGTTGCAATGATTAATTATATTGGATAAAAAAATTATCATCAGTCCATTCAATATGGCTGTCCTGAATAAAGGCGGATTACACATTTCCGTTAATGTTATTTTAAGTAGAAAGCACCTTATGATAAGAGGTTAGAAAGAGAGGGTGACACACGAGAGTGATGAGTATCTTTAAGTAAAATATGTATTTATAGCTCTAAAATATAAAAGTAAAGGTTACGAGAGAAAGAGAATGGCCCCCTAACGATGGTGCCATTTTCTTCGTCCTTTCGGAGAGAAATTAACGCCGAAAAAACAATTTTGGAATAAATTCTAAATCAAGTACTAGCGATTGAATTAGATATTACAAATTATATAAAGATTAAAACAAAAAAGATTGTCAAGAATAGTACCTGGCAACCTGAAAAATAATGCTCTTTTTACTATAGGGATATTAAAAAAATAATAGACTAATAATATTATGTTGTATAATCTTTTATTCGTACGTAGTCGTAGGAAGATCAAAACCCCATACGGTCGCACTTTCTTTACCTAAATTAAGGGGTACTCGAATTACATCTCAGATCCTTGTAGATAGTTTTTAACTTTTGTTAATTCTAAGTCGTTTAGGGGTTTTCCTTCATAAATTGCCCAAAGAAATAGATATTGTTCCAGATAGAATTTCTAATTTTTTGTCACATTTACCGATAGCCATTGCTAACCGCCTTAGTCATTATGGCAACAGTTTAAACGCAATAGTTATTTTTTTTTTGATATTTGTTCTTCGAATATAAAGAATAGTAGCTCTAACTTACCAAACGTCAAATCATATTTCGAAATCTAGGAATATGTTTAAACTCAACATCAGCTAGTGTCCGTGCAAATACATTAAGAAAGCAAAAGTAAAATGTGTTTTTTTACATAACTTTGAGGTAGCGTACCTAGTCTGATCCCGAAGAAGACGGTATTTATCACAAAGATTCATAAAAAATACAAATGCGAAAATGGGATAATTTTTAAGAAAAAAAAAGATTGACAAAGGCAAGTAGTTAGTTTAATTTTTAATTAAGAATATTCTGATTAATAAAAAAATTTTTAAACTTTATTCTGATTTACACACGGTCGACTGGAAAATGGTGGTGTATTTGAATATCTTTTTATAAGATTACATCAAGAACTAAATAACATATTATTTTTTTAAAACATTTGCTTTTTCTGGTTATACTGGTAATACCGGTGTAACCAATAAAAGAAATAAGGTGATTAAAGATGAGTGGAAATTTATTATATTTTGAAGTAGCTGAAGAAATAGAGAACAAAATTAACAAAGGAATTTATGAAGAAGGAGAAAAACTTCCTTCTGAGAGAGAGTTAACACAATCATACAATGTAAGTAGGAATGTGATTAGGCAAGCACTCACTATTCTCAGGTAAAAAGGGTTAATTACCATAAAACCAGGAAAAGGAGCTTATATTACAAAGATAAAAGATACATTAGTTACTGAAACTTTGAAAAGAGTAATTGACAAATATGACTCCTCTATTGAAGATATCCAGGAGGTTCGTCATGAACTTGAAACTTTAGTCATTAAATTAGCTGTTAAAAAGGCTAGTAGTGACAATATCGAAGAATTAAAAAGCATTTGTAACCAAATGGATGAAGACATCAGTATCAGTAGTTTTTTAGACTGGGATTTAAAATTTCATAGGACTTTAGCTAGTTCAACTCAAAATCCAATTTTTTCTGTTTTAGTTAATTCATTCTTTGATATGACTGAACATACGACTTTCTTATTAACTAACTATACAAGTAGTTTTATCAATGTAATGGATAAAGCTCAAGAACATCATTGGATGTTGATAAAATCAATTGAATCAAGAGATGTTGATCGTGCGATATTAGTCATGCATGATCATATGAATTTATTCGGTGAAGAAATCAGTTTACTCAAGATTGATAAACTAATTTAAATAACTACTTTGAAAGGGGTGATGTACTAAGGTTTTAGTTGTACGAAAAAACAAAAAAGGGGTTGTAAAAAGTGGATAAGAAGCTACCGATTTTTCACCCTGGGATTCCAGCTACAGTAAGTATTGTAATTGCGGTAATTACTGCATTGTTATGTGCAAACTGGCTAGACAATATTATGAAATTATAGTTAGGAGTGAAAAAGTGAAACCACCTTTAAAGTATTCTATTTATTCAATTTTATATTTTTCCGAAGATGGAATTTGGGAGTATGAAATATACCAAGGATTAAAGAATCATTACAATAAACAATCGCTAAGTAAAATTCGCTCTATATTACTTGAGTTATCGAATAAAAGTTGGACAGATGAAGTGGAGGTGGTAACTCACAATGACTCTATTTTAAGGAAGTATAAATTACAAGCACGTCACAAGGAATTTATTGATTACCAACTCTCACCTCGAAAAATTATTGATGAATTAGGTTTAAAAATAGGAAATCTAATTACGGGGAGGGGCACTGCATGAGCGCCGAGTCTTTAGAAAAAATTAAAATGTTGCAAGAATCTCGTAAAGTTCGAATAGGGATGGTGTATGCAGCACTTGGTGCTCCGATGCTAGGAGTAGCTTTTGGTTTTGCAGGTTCAGCAGGGACTTTAGCCCCTTTTAATATGGCATTCCCTACAGGTTCAATGGCATTTCAATTTTTTGAATATATGTTTGGTCTGCTTGCTATCTTTATCTATTCTTTTATGGTTGGAAGCGCAAAAGATAATTTTAGAATTTTCAAATCAAAAATTTCATGGTACGGAGTTTTTACCGCCATGACGGGTATGATTGGCGATTTTCTATTCTTTTCAGCTTCTGCGATAGTAGGAGGAGCAATTGCTGGTCCTTTAGCAGCATTGTTTGGATTTTGGGGAGCTGTCATTACTTCGCTAGTCTATAGGGAAAAGATACTACAAAAGTGGACAATAGTAGGAGTTATCTTTATAGTAGCTGGAATTTGGGTTGCATCTGGTGGAATGAGTATTGCAGCTCCAGAGGGTGTTTCGGGAACAATTGTTTTGATAGGTGCTGCTATGGGACTGCTTTCTGCCATCATGTATGGAGTTGAGAACTTTGCGATTGCTGCTGGTTCAGATATGATCCCTGAAGAAAGTACATTGTTTTGGAGAGCTGGCTGGGCATTAGTCGCTTTGATTATTCTTAACTTCACAATAATGCCTAAGTTTACAGATATTGCTAGTATAATGTTTCAAGAACCTATGTGGTGGGCATATGCTGCAGTAACTGGTGGTGCTTGGGGAGTCTATATGATTGTCGCTCTATATATAGGAATAAATACAGCAGGAACAGTTGGTGGAGGATTATTAGCGAGTACAGGGTTTGTATGGACAACACTTCTTTCGATGACTGTTTATGGCGGGACTTGGAGCACTTCATTATTAATAGGTTCCCTAATCATGTTTGCTGGAATTAGTGTTATGTTATTAAGGCCGTCCAATTCAATAAGTAAATTAAGAGAATAGAAAAGGAGTAATGCCAATTGGATGAGATCAAAAACGAATATTTAAAGATATCTAAAAAAGAAGCCAATTACTTAATTCGTGGTGTCCTTGCAAGTTCAATGGTATTTGTTATTCCATTTATCATTATTATTATAAATGGTTGGTGGGAACCGTTAGGTACTTCACAAGACGGCTGGCGTTGGGTCGCTACTTCAACAGTACTTATTGCTTTAGTATATATAGCGTTAATCTTTGATAAGAAGTATAGGAAACATTAATTTTTGAATCAGTAACGGATTTCATTTCTTTAAACGGTCAAGTAACTATATAGATAAATTTTGTAATATTTAAAATAGTTAGAATTAATAAGGGGGAACAAGTATGAGTAAGTACATTTGCGGCATTGACATGGGAGGTACATTTACTGATTTTGTATCTTTTAACACAGAAACACAAGAAGTAGAAGTTTGGAAAAATCTATCTACTCCTAAACAACCTATTAATGGTTTATTGACTGGATTAAATAATTTTGATGAGCTAACAAGTGTAGGTCAAATACGTCATGGCACAACCATTGCCACAAATGCAATTTTAGAAAGAAAAGGGGGAAATGTGGCATTTATTACAACAAAAGGCTTTAAAGATGTCCCATTTATTCAACGGGGAAATCGAAAAAAACATTATGATATCAGTTGGATTAAGCCTGAACCACTGGTAAAACGGAGGAATTGTTTTGAGATTACAGAGCGATTAACTCATAAAGGCGAAGTATTACAGGAAATAAATGAAGAAGAAGTAAAACAAATCGCAGAAGAAATAAGAAATAGAGGCGATATTGATTCTATTGCAATTAACACTCTATACTCCTATGTAAATCCCTCACATGAACAACAAATAAAATCTCTCTTTAAAAAATACCTACCTGAAATTCCAGTTTCGATTTCATATGAAGTTCTCCCAAAATGGAAGGAATACGAAAGAGGCAGTACAGTTATTGCAGATGCCTATATTAAACCGATTGTTTCAAACTATGTGAAAACGTTAGAAGAAAACTTTGAAGATATGAACATCACAAAAAATGTAGGAATCATGAAATCAAATGGTGGAATTATGACCATCGATGCTACTGATCAAGCTCCGATTAACACTGCAGTTTCAGGCCCAACTGGAGGAGTTGTAGCTGGAAAATCAATTGCAAATCTATGTGGAATTGATAATCTTGTCACACTTGATATGGGTGGAACTAGTACAGATGTAGCGGTAATCGTAAACGGAGAAGAACAATTTACGACGAACTTTGAAATTGAATGGGGAATCCCTATTCAAGTACCAATGATAGATATTCGTACAATTGGTGCAGGTGGCGGAAGTATTGCTTCTATAGATAAAGGCGGAATGCTAAATGTTGGACCAGAAAGTGCAGGTGCACATCCAGGACCAGTGTGTTATGGAAATGGTGGAGAGAAACCGACTGTAACGGATGCCAATTTAGTATTAGGCCGTTTAAATCCACAAAATTTCCTTGGTGGAAAAATGAAACTTGATTATGATGCTGCGTATAAAGCTATCGAAAAACTGGGTGAACAAATAGGAATGTCTGTAGAAGAAACTGCACTGGCAATTGTGAAGATTGCCAATAACAATATGGTTGGAGCATTAAGAATGGTATTAATTGAACAAGGATATGATCCACGTGACTTTACAATGCTCAGTTTCGGTGGAGCGGGCCCTGTACATGCAAGCGACATTATTGATATCGCTGGTATTCCAAATTGTATTGTTCCAGTGTACCCAGGACAATTTTCGGCGTTTGGCTTTGTCCAATGTGATGCCCGAGTGGATTTGCAGCGAACTGTCCAAATGACCTCTAAGTTTTTTGATATTGATCGAGCAAATCGAGTATTCCAAGAATTAAAAGAAACCGGTATGAATGACTTAATTTCACAAGGATACAGAGAAAATCTTGAAGTTATTACATCCATTGAAATGAGGTATTTAGGCCAAAACTATGAATTAGATATTCCTTTTACTTATGCCCAAATTAATGAAGATAATGTTCAACATATTTGGAATACTTTCCATGATATGCACAATGATCGTTTTGGTTTCAAAATTGACGGTGAAGTGATGGAGATTGTTAACTACAAAGTTACAGTCATTAGTAAACCTGAGAAAGCAAAATTAAAAAATATTGACTTAGCAAATGGAGGAATCGCAGTTCCAAAAGATGAACGTTTAGTTCGATTTGATGATGAATTTTTGGCAACAGCTATTTATGATCGAGATACACTATTAGCCGGTCATAGAATTGCTGGTCCGGCAATTATTGAGGAAAGTGCATCTTCAACTGTAATTAGGCCAAATCATATCGTAATAGTTGACGACTTTGGAAATCTTCATATTAAAACAAAGGAAGGGTGTTAATAAATGGATTATGTAACAATGAATATTATTAATTCTGCAATGATATCAATTTGCCGTGAGATGGGAATTACTCTCATGAAAACCTCTTATTCTACTATTTTTAATGAAGCTTTAGATTTTACATGTGGTCTTGCAAATACAAAAGGGGAATTAATAGCAGTTGCTGACTTCTGCCCTGCAATGATTGGTGGTATGCCAGTTTTAATTGATAACTGTATCAAAGAAATACCTGTTTCTGAAATGAAGCCTGGAGATGTCATTCTTCATAATGATCCATACAGAGGGGGATTGCATATTCCAGAACATACATTATTTAAACCTATCTTTGTAGACGGGGAAGTGGTTGGTTATGCGGTCGCCATTGGACATATAGCAGAAATTGGTGGAATCGTTCCAGGAGGTTTTGCTGCAGAAGCAACGGAAGTATTTCAAGAAGGGATAAGATTACCTCCTGTGAAAATTATTAACGAAGGAAAAGACAATGAGGCTGTGTGGAAAATTATGCTAGCTAATGTAAGGACACCAAGACATAATTACGGTGATTTAAGAGCGTTAATCAGTTCTGTTAATTTGGGTGAATCAAGATTATCAGAGCTAATCATTAAATATGGAAAAGAAATCTTTACACAGACAGTAGATGATCTATTGGATTACTCTGAACGTCGTATGCGTGCAGAATTAAAGGAAATTCCAAATGGTTATTATGATTTTGAAGATTATATTGAAAATGATGGAATTGAAGATAAGACTTTCACGATTAAAGCAAATGTGTATGTGGAAGATGAAGAAGTCATTGTAGACTATACGGGAACTTCACCACAAGCACGTGGACCGATTAATGCTACTTATGGTGTATCTGTTTCAGCAGCTTATAATGCCTTATTGCATATTACAGATCCTGAAATTCCAAAGAATTCTGGATGTTTTAGACCTATTAAAGTAGTAGCTCCTCCAGGAACAGTAGTAAATGTTGATTTCCCAGCACCGGAAGTAGGGGGCAATACGGAAACACATCCAAGAATAGCATTAGCTATTATAGGAGCTTTCTCTAAGGCAGTGCCAGAGAAGGTCATGGCTTGTGAAGGTGGTACTCATCTAAACTTTGTATTTGGAGGGCATCACGATGACTATGATGAATATTATGTTTGCTATGATTTAGAAGCTGTAGGATGGGGTGCGCGCCCATATGCTGATGGAAATAATATGGTTGACTCGATAAACGGAAATTGCCGTACGACACCAACTGAAGTTTTTGAAACGAGATTTCCATGGCTTATAGAATCTTTTAATTTAAATCAAGATTCTGGCGGCCCTGGAAAGTATCGTGGTGGATTGGGTGCTGAAAAGGTTTTAAAATGTGTGGCCCAAGAAATAACTGTAAGCCAAATGTCAGATCGACATCAAATTGCGCCGTTTGGATTATTTAACGGTCAAGAAGGTGGACTGGGTGCAACGCTCGTGATGAAAAATGGAGAGAGTGAATGGAAAAATGTAAAAGAAGCTTATGGAAAGGTTTCTTCAAGTAAATTCTCCAATCTTACGTTGAAAAAGGGAGATAGAGTAAAGATAGTTACACCTGGTGGTGGCGGATATGGAGATCCATGTGATAGAGATAGAAGTAAACTGGAAGAGGATATTAAGGATGGTTTTGTGTCCGAAGGAGCAGCATTATCAATCTATTAAAATCCCTGAATGTTAAAACATTTAATTATGAGGAGATGATTTGATGAAATTCTCGAGTAATGGTTATTACGTGGAAAAATATGAAAAATGTTCAGTATGCGGAAAATTAGTTTATGAGAATAGAATTGAGACATTAAATATCCATGGAGTACAATCATTATTTTGCTCAGATTGGTGTGTGGATTGGGAAAAGATTAGGGTTCAAAAAAAGAAACAAGCCCAAAAATTATTAATCTAAATAAAAAATTACAGTAGTGGATATGATAACAAATTACTAATAACACATTAAATAAGGGCAAGAAAAACGTCATACATGGCCTTTCATACCCAAATGAAAGGCCATGTATGATATGAAAATAAATGAAGTTGTAAATTGTGTAACGGGAGGTCTAAAATGGAAATATTAAAGTCTCCAAAAAAATATCAGCTATTTATAAATGGGGAGTGGAAGGATTCAATTTCCAATCAAATTATTGAAGTGGTAAATCCAGCAAATGGAAATGTTGTGGGGCAAGTCGCTTCCGGAAACATGGTAGAGACAAAGGAAGCAATAGATGCTGCTTGTAATTCATTTTTGAGTTGGTCAAAAGAGACTCCTAAAGCAAGAGCGGATATTTTATTAAGACTCCACTCCCTTTTATTAGAAAATGAAGATCATTTTGCGTCGGTCATTACAAATGAAATGGGAAAACCTATTGTTCAGGCACGTAGTGAAGTGCAGATTGCTGCTGAACATTTTCGTTGGAATGCTGAAGAAGCACGGAGAATTTACGGTCAAACGATGCAATCATCTGAAAAGCAAAAACGTCTTTCCATTATACGTCAATCAGTTGGACCGGTTGCAGCAATCACACCATGGAATTTTCCTCTTTCAATGGTGGCTAGAAAATTAGCACCCGCACTTGCTGCAGGTTGCACAGTCGTATTAAAACCAGCCGAACAAACCCCTATATCTGCTATTGAATTTTTTAAACTAGCAGAGAAGGCTGGAGTTCCTAAGGGAGTTATTAATCTTGTGATTGGAAATCCAAAGGAAATAGGAGATATCCTATTAGAAGATAAACGAATTAGGAAGATTACTTTTACTGGTTCAACAGAAGTGGGAAAACTTTTATATAAAAAAGCAGCTAACCAAGTTAAACGAGTTTCTTTGGAACTTGGCGGACATGCACCAATTATTGTATTTGAAGACTGTGATTTAGAGAGTACAGTGAATCAAGTAGTAAGGAGCAAGTTTAACAATACAGGGCAAACTTGTGTATGTCCTAATAGAATTTATGTACAGGAGTCAATTAAGGATACATTTATTAATTTATTTAAGGAAAAAGTCCAATCTCTAAAAATGGGGTATGGAATAGATGAAAATATTGATGTTGGACCAGTGGTGAATAAAAGTGGGCTAGACAAAGTAAAAAAACATGTAGAGGATGCTCTGCAAAAAGGGGCCACCTTAGTAGTTGGAGGGAAAGTTTCTGATAAAGATCATCACAAAAATGGTTATTTTTATGAACCTACAGTCTTAGATTGTGTAAATGAACAAATGTTAATTGCTAATCAGGAAACATTTGGTCCCGTCGCTCCTATATTTAGCTTTGAAATTGAGGAAGAAGTAGTAAAAAAAGCGAATAATACAGACTATGGTCTGGCGGCATATATATTTACAGAGAATCTTTCTCGTTCAGTTAGAGTTTCTGAGGCATTAGAATACGGAATGGTAGGGATTAATGATACAGTATTCTCGCAAGTAGAAGGATCTTTCGGTGGAATAAAAGAAAGTGGCATCGGGAGAGAGGGCGGCCCTGATTGTCTAGACGATTTTCTGGAAATGAAATTGATTACTACAATTATTCGAGATTAGACAATGTGTTGACAAATGAAAAAAACAGTAGAGAACTTTCTTAAATGGTAATACCAGTAGCACCATTTAACAAATTTTAGATAGAAAGGGTGTTAGTCTTATGAGTAATAAAAATAGATTTCAAGAGTTGGCCGAGTTAGATAAAAAACACTTTCTACATCCTACATCCTCGATAAAACAACAACAAGAAGATGGTCCTGCTTTTATTTTTTCTGAAGGAAAAGGTATTTATCTTTATGACATATTAGGGAATAAAGTTATGGATGGAATGTCGTCACTTTGGAATGTGAATATAGGACATGGCAGAAATGAAATAGTAGAAGCTGCAGCGGAACAAATGTCAAAGTTAGCATATAGCTCATGCTTTAATACATTTAGTAATGAGCCTGTTATTAAATTAGCAGAGAAAATTTCTCAAATCACACCAGGTGATTTGAATACGACTTTTTTCACTTCTGGAGGATCGGAATCAAATGATACAGCTATTAAACTAGTACGACATTATTGGATATTGAAAGGCGAAAAAGACCGAAAGAAGATTATTTCTAGGAAAAAATCCTACCATGGTTTAGCAATGGGAGCCACTAATGCTACAGGTCTAAAACCATTTCGGGATTTTTCAAACACATTTTCTCCAGACTTTTTCCATGTAGAAGATCAATCAATAGAAGCACTTGTTGATTTAATTGAAAAAGAAGGACCTGAAACTATTGCTGCATTTATTTCGGAACCTGTTCAAGGGTCTGGAGGGGTGCATGTTCCTCCTGTGGATTATTTTAAAGAATGTCGAAACGTATGTGATAAGTATGGAATTCTATTTATTGCAGACGAGGTTATAACTGGATTTGGAAGAACAGGGAAATACTTCGGGATGGAACATTTTGGTGTTATGCCTGATATTATGAGTATTGCAAAAGGGGTTACAAGTGGATATGCACAATTAGGTGGTGTGGTAATAAGTAAAAAAATTCATGAAGATCTAATTGAGCTTTCTACGGATACGTTTCTTCACGGGTATACTTACAGTGGTCATCCAACTGCATGTGCTGTCGCTTTAAGAAATATCCAAGTTATTGAAGAAGAAAATTTGATTGAAAATGCTAGATTGATGGGTGAAGAGATGTTGAAGGGATTCAAGTGGATTCAACAAGAACAAGAAATTGTTGGAGAAGTACGAGGGCTAGGTTTATTAGGAGCAATTGAATTAGGAAAAGGTCAGAGTACAAATGAAAGGTTGAATAACCCTCTAGCACCTTTGGTTGTAAAAGAAGCTGCAAAAAGAGGATTATTGTTTAGATCGGTTATTTTTGAAGGCCAAGATACGCTTGTATTTTCCCCTCCTTTAATTATTAATAAGCATGAGGTTCATAAAATGATAGAAATTATATCTGATTCTATATCTGCAGTTAAAATGAAGCATAACGAAAAAGAGCTTATCTAAAATATTAAGGTATAGATTCAGAGAAATGAGACAGATGGTATTAATTCATGAAGTAATTTTTTTCTTATGATGGAGAAATCTTATGATTATAGGAGCACCAAAAGAATTAATAAATAACGAAAATCGAGTTGGAATAACTCCAGCTCGTGTAACAGTATTTAATAGTAATGGACATGAAGTTTTTGTTGAGACAAATGCTGGTCTAGGAAGTGGCTTAATAGATCTCTTTCATATTCTAGATAATTATTCCAAGTTTTTTGCTCTTTATCCGTAAATGATAGTACCCAAGCTTTTCTATTATCGTTAGATGAAGATTTTCTATTGATTCTACCGACTTGTTGAATTATCGAGCGATCATTTTTAAATGAATTATAAAAAAATACTATTGAAAATCTATTATTATCAATACCTTCGACTAATTTATATTGATGAATAAAACACTTTATATCCTCGTTATTTTTTATAGAACTATACTCTTTATAAGCTAAAATGGGGCTCATCATCGTATCATTCACAATAAAAGATGTTCGTGACAAAAATGGATATCTTGAATCCCTAGGTAAGCCAAGAATTGCACAAGTGAAGAGAGATGCAGATATAGCTACCGCAGAAGCAGAGATAGAAACGCGAATCAAACGTGCCGAAGCATCGAAGGAAGCACAGCGAGCCGAACTTGAGAGGGCAACAGAAATTGCCGAAGCCGAAAAAATAAACAAACTGAAGGTAGCTGAGTTCAGACGTGAGCAAGATATTACCAAAGCACGGGCTGACCAAGCATATGATCTTGAAACGGCCAGATCCAAGCAGGATATAACGGAACAGGAAATGCAAATCAGGATCATCGAACGACAGAAGCAAATTGAGCTGGAGGAAAAAGAAATCCTTCGCCGTGAAAAGCAATATGATTCAGAAGTGAAGAAAAAGGCGGATGCCGACCGTTATGCGGTAGAGCAAGCTACCTCCGCTAACAAGATGAAACAAATTACAGAAGCGGATGCCGATAAGTATAAAATTGAAGCCATGGCGAAAGCAGAAGCGGAACGTGTTCGAATGGATGGTCTTGCTAAAGCGGACGCACAAAGAGCACAAGATACCACTGAAGCGGAAATCATCCGGTTAAAAGGGGTAGCCGAGGCTGAAGCCAAGCAGAAGATCGCTGAAGCTTTTGAACAGTTTGGTCAGGCAGCCGTTATGGATATGATTTTGAAAATGCTGCCGGAGTATGCTAAACAAGTGGCAAGCCCGCTTAGTAATATCGACAAAATTACTGTAGTGGATAGGTGGAAGCGGTGCGAATGGCGGGGCTAATAAAGTGACCGGGTATGCAACGAATTTAATGGCGACATTACAGGAATCATTAAAGGCATCTTCGGGCATTGATGTCAAAGACTTACTTGAAAATTTCTCAGGAAAGCGCAATATCCCATTTTCCTCCATCAATCAAGAGACTGTTGAAGCGAATAAGAATTTGGCAGCAGGCAAGGAAGAGTAGCAGAAAAGAATTAAAAAACAAAAAAACATATTATTTTGAATAAGTTTCGGCAACTCTCAAAACCATTACAGATAGGTATTTGAATTTACTTTTTGAGAATAAAATAACAGAGAGCCATTTTCAGCAAGACATAGATCAATTGACCAATAAAATTGATCTATTACTGAATGAAAAAGTTGAAATAGAACTAAAGATTCGAAGGTATAGTTATTGAATAAATTTGGTAAAACAATACGGCTCATTAATTGATGTTTTATTAGAGAAAAGAGTAATGCTGGAGAGTTAATTGGAGAATGTTGGAGTATCAAACACAGGAGACTTTGTTAGCTTTAAATAAAAATAAACAACCAAGGATGTTTGGTTGTTTATTTTTTGCTTTTTAATAAAAGCCTTTATTGATTTTTAGTTGCGCTAGTACTAAATGTTTGAAACTTAAAACTTTATTTATTTAATCAACTGAACATAATTGCATTGAGTTATAAATTTTAAAAGAAAAAGGTTTTTACTTATTTTTGATGTTTCACCCTATATATTGCAATCAAAGAAATATCATTTGAAAAAACACGGAACATAGATTGAATTTACAATCATTTGGCTTTAGAATCGTTCAATAAAGAAATGCCAGTTTCTTATATTGTTGATTATCTTAAAGGAGAACCCCATCTGATACTGAATTCTATTTAAACTTCCAGAACCGGGATTTTACAAGGTCAGCACAAACGAAATATATCTTAGAAATGATAGAAAATAATCTAACAAACAACACAAGAGAAAAAACTATAAGTGGTAGGAGTGATTCATGTGTTTTTATTTTTTACTTTGTAAGCGTTGACTATTTTTGAAATCGTGTTATATTTAAGTCAAATCAAATGCAATTTTAGGATTGTGACTGTTCGGCAGGCGATACCTAAACCCATTCTAGTAGGAATCATTGTGTTCTTCTACCTAGATGCGGTTTAGGTATTTTTTTATGCCCAAAAGGGAGTTGAGAATAAAAAAGTTAGGAAAAGAAAAAAAATGAAGTCTAAAATCAAATCCATTTATTAATAAGGGAGATTAAACAAATGGGGAAATTCTCGAAATTAGCCACTGAGATTGTTGAGAATATTGGAGGAGCGGATAACGTCTCTGACTTGTATCATTGCATGACAAGATTACGGTTTAAATTGAAAGACAATAGTAAAGCAAACAAAAAGGGAGTCGAGCAACTCGATGGTGTAATAACAGTCGTTCAAGGAAATGGCCAATTTCAAGTAGTCATCGGAAATGATGTAAATGCTGTTTATACAGAAATTGCTACTCAATATCCAATACGAATGTCTAGTGAAAAAGATCATCAAACAGAGAAGACAGGGAATATTATTACTCGCTTCTTCAATACGATGTCTTCTATTATGACACCGATTGTACCAGCTTTAGCTGGCGCTGGTATGTTAAAAGCACTTTTAGTTATCTTAACAACATTTGAGTTGTTATCGGCAGAAAGCGGCACGTATAAAATTTTAGCAGCAGCATCAAGTAGTGTATTTTACTTTTTGCCACTTTTATTAGCTATTTCAACAGCAAGAACCTTTGATGCAAATATGTTTATCTCACTGGTAATTATGGGCGCCTTGTTAGAGCCGAACTTTACAGGATTGATGGAGAAACCAGGGGATGTAACAAGTTTTCTTGGTATCCCAGTTATTTTAATGTCTTATTCGGCAACGTTAATACCAGCTATGTTGTCAATCTGGGCATTCTCACATTTAGAGAGATTTTTAAGGAAAATAATTCCACAAAACCTTCAAATTTTTGCTGTAGCATTAATTTCACTATTAATTATGGTACCGATAACAGCAATGGTGATTGGACCGATTGGAGTATTTTTAGCTAATAACATCGCTTCAGGTCTTGGGTTCTTAATTGAAAAAAATGGATTACTTACAGGCGCCTTAATTGGTGGCGGATGGACTTTCTTGGTAATGTTTGGTCTCCATTGGGGCGTCGTACCGGCTATGATTAATAACATTTCTATTAATGGTTATGACGTAATCAAACCGCCAACTGCAGCAGCAACCTTTGCTCAAGCAGGTGTTGCCCTAGGCGTATTCCTAAAAGCAAAAGATAAGAAATTAAAAGCGTATGCACTATCTGCTTTAATGCCAGCAATCTTAGCGGGTGTAACAGAACCAATTGTATACGGACTTTCAGTTAAGCTGAGAAGACCTTTAATCGCGGCTGTAATCGGTGGAGTTATTGGTGGTGCTTTTATAGGAGCAATGCATACTACTGTAATTGCCTATGTATTTCCGGCTTTAACTACACTTCCAGCTTTTGCAACTAGCACGTTTATTTACTATATCATAGGTATCTCAATTGCGTTTTTTGTAACTGCTGCACTAACCTATATTCTAGGGTTTGAAGAAGACGTACAAGTGGATGAAGAGTCTAATGAAAAAGTTACTCCAGTAGTTAAGCAGGCTGATACGTTAGCAACACAAACATCTAGTATTATGTCACCCATCAAGGGGAAAATCATTTCATTAACTGACGTTCCGGATGAAGTATTTTCTACAGAGGCAATGGGACGTGGAGTTGCAATGATTCCTGAAGATGGAAAAGTATTTGCTCCAGTTTCCGGTACAGTTACGGCGTTTTTTAAAACTGGTCATGCAGTTGGCATAACATCAGATGAAGGCGCGGAGATCCTCATTCATGTTGGCATTAATACAGTTGAACTTGAAGGGCAACACTTCCGACCAGCTATCTCACAAGGGCAGCGGATTGAGAAGGGCGATTTGTTGCTTGAATTTGATCTTGATCTGATAAAAAAAGCAGGCTACGAAATAATAACACCAGTGATTATTACCAATACAACAAAGTACGCCGATATAATCGCAACCGATAGCCATCATGTTACTTGTAACGATAAGCTCTTAACACTTGTAAACTGAGTGAGAAATGTACAATCTTTCCTAATTGATAATTCTTAATAATTTGAATAAATAAATTTTGGGGGTATATTGTGATGGAACATAAAACAAAAGCAACTTTTCCAAAAGATTTTCTTTGGGGATCTGCTTCGGCAGCTTACCAGGTTGAAGGTGCATGGAATGAAGGTGGAAAAGGTCCTTCTGTGTGGGATATCTACACAAAAATTGAAGGTACTACTTTTAAAGGAACAAATGGTGATGTAGCGGTAGATCATTATCATCGCTATAAAGAAGACGTTCGTTTAATGGCTGAACAAGGTTTAAAAACGTACCGTTTTTCTGTCGCATGGAGCCGTATTTTCCCTAGTGGAAAAGGAGAAGTAAACGAAGAAGGGCTGCGATTTTATAATAATCTTATTAATGAATTACTTGCCAATAAAATTGAACCAATGATTACTCTATATCATTGGGATATTCCACAGGCATTAATGGATGAATATGGCGGTTGGGAGTCACGTCAGGTAATTGAAGATTTTGACCAGTATGCTATTACGTTATTTAAGCATTATGGAGATCGCGTAAAATACTGGATTTCATTAAATGAACAAAATTATTTTGTTAGTTACGGGTACGAAACCGCTTTGCATCCTCCAGGAGTTAAAGATCGAAAAAGAATGTATGAAGTAAACCACATTGCCAATTTGGCAAATGCAAAAGTGATTCAATCGTTCCGTCAGTATGTTCCGGAAGGAAAAATAGGACCTAGTTTTGCTTATAAGCCATACTATCCAATGGATTCCAATCCTGAAAACATCCTTGCTTTCGAAAATAGTGAAGACTTGAATAACTATTTCTGGATGGATATTTACGCATGGGGACGCTACCCAATTACAGCTTGGAAGTATCTCGAAGAAAACAATTTAACCCCAACGATTCAAGAAGGTGATTTTGAATTGCTGGCTTCGGCAAAACCAGACTTTATGGGTGTAAACTATTACCGCACAACAACGGTTGATAAAAATCCATTAGAAGGTGGCGTTGACCTCGGTGTTAAAAATACAACGGGTAAAAAAGGGTCTTCTAAAGATTCAGGTATTCCGGGCATGTATAAGTCGGCGAAAAACCCTTATTTGGAAGCAACAAACTGGGATTGGGAAATCGATCCTCAAGGTTTACGAATCGGGTTGAGAAGAATCGCTAATCGTTATAATTTGCCGGTTCTCATTACAGAAAATGGACTTGGAGAATTTGATAAGTTAGAAGAAGGCGATATTGTAAACGATGATCATCGGATTGATTATTTAAAATCTCATATTGAAGCGATTCAAGATGCCCTTTCAGATGGTGTTGAAGTTTTGGGTTATTGCTCATGGTCTTTCACCGACTTATTAAGCTGGTTGAATGGTTATCAGAAACGTTATGGTTTCGTATATATAGACCGGGATGAAGAAAGTGAAAAAGATCTTCGTCGTATTAAGAAGAAAAGCTTTTACTGGTATCAAAATGTAATTGAAACAAATGGAGAATCTTTGCAAGGGCAATCATTAGCACAGCAAGGGGAAAATCCATATGAGTAAAGATGTTTTTCCGAAAGACTTTTTATGGGGTGGCGCTATTGCAGCCAATCAAACAGAAGGCGCTTGGAATGAGGATGGGAAAGGGCCTTCCATCAATGACGCGATTAGAAATGGAATTGTCGGTGGTTCATTGGATAACGAGATTGTAGATGGAAGATATTATGCCAGCCATGAGGCTATCGATTTTTACCATCGCTATAAAGAAGATGTAGCTTTATTTGCTGAAATGGGGATGAAATGCTTTCGAACATCTATCGCATGGTCTCGAATCTTTCCAAACGGAGATGAGACAGGGCCCAATGAAAAAGGACTGCAATTCTACGATGACTTATTCGATGAACTATTAAAGTATGGAATTGAGCCTGTTATCACCATTTCCCATTTTGAAACGCCACTGTACCTGGTTAAAAAATATGGAGGCTGGAAAAACCGTAGGTTAATCGGATTTTTCACGAATTATTCTGAAGTGATTTTTAGACGCTATAAAGAGAAAGTGAAATATTGGATGGCGTTTAATGAAGTCAATCATCTGCACACTATTCCGTTGGCAGCCGGTGCGATTGAACTGAAAAATGAAGAAACAAAACTGCAAGATATTTATCAGGCCAGCCACCACATTTTTGTAGCGAGCGCGCTTGCTACGAAAATGTGCCATGAGATTATTCCAAATTCACAAATGGGTGCCATGTTATCTCTTAGTCCTATCTATCCAAATACATGTAATCCTGATGATGTATTCGATGCTTATGAACTTAGAAGAAGATCTTTATTCTATTCAGATGTATTGCTGAGAGGCTATTATCCAAATTATACAAAGCGTATTTGGAAAGAGTATAACATTCAGGTTGAAATGGAACAGGGCGACGAAGAAATTATAAAGCAGTATACGGCTGATTATCTTGGCTTCAGCTATTACCGCAGTACAACACACCAAGCCGGGATGCCAATTTTGGGGAATACCGGTGGTATCATGGGTCTCGACAATCCTTATCTGGAAAAAACTGATTGGGGCTGGCCAATAGACGCAAAAGGGTTACGGTATGTTTGCAACGAAGTATATGACCGCTATCAAAAACCATTGTTCATTGTTGAGAATGGGTATGGCGGTCATGATGAGATCAATGAAGAAGGTAATATCATTGATGATGCCCGGATGGATTACCTGAATAAGCATTTGATTCAACTTTCAGAGGCCATTGAAGATGGCTGTGAGATTATCGGCTATACATGGTGGGGCCCAATCGATATTGTTAGTGCAGGTACCGGAGAAATGAAAAAGCGTTATGGTTTCGTCTATGTCGATAAAGATAACGAGGGTAACGGTACATTGGAAAGACGCAAGAAAAAGAGTTTTTATTGGTACAAACAAGTCATTGATACAAATGGAAAAGTTTTATTTGAAGATAAGCTGGTTCAAAAAATTTGATGAGGGAGAGTGTTTTCGTGCACGAAAACACTTTGTTTTAGCGGCCGAATCCGGTATTCAGGCTCGTCCAGCAACCGTATTGGTACAGCAGGCAAGCCAATTCAATGCGGATATCAATCTAAATTACAATAATAAAGTCGATAATATAAAATCCATCATGGGTGTTATGTCTTTAGGGATTCCCAAAGGTGCTGAAATTAAAATTTCAGCGAAGGGTTCTGATGCAAAGCAAGCTCTTGGTGCTTTAGAAGTAATCATGAAAATAGAAGGTCTGACAATTTAATAGCCGAAGAAAAACCCAAACATAGGACTTTTACCGGTAAAGCAGACAAAACCTAAATCATTGATTAATGGGGATCAATGTTTGGGTTTTTTCTTTTCAAAATAACTGATACGAAATAATATAATTAAATTAGTAATTCCTATTCAATTTTCTTTATAGAGAAAAATAGTACTGAAAAACAGAAAGTTAATTAATGAAGTAAATAATTCTCTTTGAAAACGGTTTCTAATTATATTATAATAGATAAAAATAAATGAAAAATAGGGATTGTGACTGTTCGGCAGGCGACACCTAAACCAGCATACAAATAGCAAAAAAATTGTTATTTGTATGCTGGTTTAGGTTTTTTATTTTCCAAACTTAATTGGTAGGTAGGTGAATAAAAGATGAGAATCAAAAAGATTTTCAACAATAATGTTCTTTTGGCGAAAAATGACAATAAAGAAATTGTTATCATGGGAAAGGGAATAGGGTATCTCAAAAAAACAGGTGATAAAGTAGATATGTCGATTGTTGATAAGACATTCATTTTGGAAACAAATGGACTATCTGAAAAGTTGGCTCAACTGGTTAGCGAGATTCCAGCAGGATATTTAGAAATTTCAAATGAGATCATCCAATATGCAAAGCATAAGTTGGATGCATCTTTCAATGATAATATCTACCTTACATTAACGGATCACATTAGTTTCGCTATTATTCGATACGAACAAGGTATCGAAATGAAAAATGCACTGCTATGGGAAATAAAAAAGCTTTACAAAAAGGAATATAATGTCGCTTTAGAGGCTTTGGAGCTAATTGAAAAAGAAACAGGAGTAAGACTCCCAGAAGATGAAGCCGGGTCAATTGCTATGCATTTTATAAATGCCCAGCAAGGAGGACGCGGTATGGAACAAACGACGACAATGACCAAAATCATTAATAATATTTTAAACATCGTTAAATACCATTATGGCATAGACTTGGATGAAGATTCTCTGAACTATAACCGTTTTTTGACGCATTTAAGGTACTTGGCTTATCGTTTACTAAACCGAGAGCTAATTTCTGAAGAAGAAAATTCTTGGTATGACCAGGTGAAAACTAAATACGTTGAAGCATTTGAGTGTGCTGAAAAAGTGAAATTATATTTAGAGAAATCATATGATACTAAGATTACAAAAGATGAAATGGTCTATTTTATGATACATATTCATCGAGTCACAGGTAGAGAGCAAAAGTAAAACTGATAGGAGGATTTTAAATTGTGTATTGTGTTACTTAAGGCCGTCAATTGCCGAACTGCCGGTACATCATCTCATCAGATAATGGCGGCAAATGAAGAAGGGGATTACTGGAAAGTTTGAAGTATTTAAGAGTGCATTCGGGAGATCAGGATGTATCGGAACAAGATACAATTTTGGAAAAAAGTAAGAACCATTGCAGAGCATTACCGTAATGAGAGGTCACTTCTTATGATGTGGAAGGCGGGCTTAATGGGACGGAGCGGAATGCAAAGAGAACATTAAGTGTGTTTGTCACTTTCGGCGCTATTTTGCGCTAGTTTTGTAGTTTTGAGTGCTATAACTTTAAAACCCAGCTACCTTCACATGAGAAGATTAGCTGGGTTTCTTAATTATTTATTCAACAATCGCGCCCATTGCGGAATAGAGTAACCGTTGCTTATCACTTTACTACCCTTTTATAATATGGGTATTTTTAACAATCGTCGTAACAAAAATAATCTATTCAGTTGCAACCATACCACTATTTTGATATGGCAAATCATTTTTTATGTCTTCTTATTGCGGGTGGTAACAACTTTGCTGGTATTACCCCATGCTGTAGGCACGGTCCTACCCGATGTTAACCTGTAATAACTTTCTCTTTTGGATAATGATAATCATCTTCCTTATAGTCTTCTCCTCCGATGATAAAAAAGAAAGAAGTCAAACCAATTCTTCCAATAAACATTAAAATCATAAGAATACATTTCGCAAAAATACTAAGATCTGGGGTAATCCCCATGGATAAGCCTACTGTACCGAAGGCAGAGCAAACTTCCAAAAAGATAGCAACAAGCTGCTGCTGATTATCGGAAATACTTATAGCAATAACCGATATGAAGCACATGACGATAGCTAAAAACGTAATGGCTAATGATTTCAAAATATCATACTGATGAAGTTCACGATTAAAGACTTTGATATCACGCTTTCCTTTCGCAAAGTTATAAATAAATAATAAATTTAAAGCGAGCGTAGTCGTCCTGATTCCACCGCCCATAGAATTGGGAGATCCGCCTATAAACATGAAAATACTCATAACTAGAAGCGTAGGCATTGAAAATTCTGTAATATCCATTGTAGTAAATCCGGTGCTTCTTGTAGTCGCTGATTGGAAAAAAGCATAAAAAAACGCTTTATGCCATGACACATCCTTAAAAAAATGTTGAAATTCAAGTAGCAAAATAAGGATTGTCCCAATAACAAGAAGAACTCCGTATGTAATTGTCGTTAACTTTGTAAATAATGAAAAACGGAAAGGGTATTCACTATTTTTCCTAGATAAATATTTCTTCACTTCTATTAATACAGGAAACCCAATTGCTCCAATGATAATTTGTATAATCGTTATCATTTGCACAAAATAATCATTCGCATAAGGAATATAAGATTCTCCGGTTATATCCATACCAGCATTTGTCGTCGCGCAAACCGATGCAAATAGGCCTTGAAGAAATGCTTCCTTCCAAGAAGGATAATAATCCAAGAAATGAAATCCCAAAATGAGTCCTCCGAAAAGTTCAATAAAGAGAATCATCTTTAGAATATCCCGAACTAAACGAACGAGTCCTGATAATTCAAACTGATTATTGTCAATCATTATTAGACGCCGTTTTTTTAATCCAATTTTCTGGCCCAAAAGTATCCAAAAAAATGTGCTCATGGCCATAATGCCAATGCCCCCAAATTGTAACACGAGCATAATAATAAAATACCCAAATACGCTATAAGTTTCCGATATATTAAATATGGTCATACCTGTGTCAGTCACTACACTGACAGCCATGAAAACTTTATCGAAAAAAGACACTTCTACCCGAGGTTTATAAACCTCGGGAAGGCTAAATAGTAGAATTGATATAATAATTGCTAGTAAATAATAGCCTGTAATAATTTGGGCAGGCGAACGTTTTTCCAGCCAGACTCGTACTATACTCAAATTGCACCCCCTCCAATTTTTTTCGTATTCCTTTTATTACTTAAATATATTATGTAGCTTTAAGTTTTTTTTATACAAAGTAGGGGTAACACTCAAGGGCGAGAAAAACAGACAAAGGTTTTAAACTCATTCAGAAAAAAGCCATTTGTCAAAGTCATGATGCTACTCCTTTAGTTACTTAGCCCTTAAAATTACTCCTGATGGATATTTATAGAATTTGTTCCAAAACTCGTTCCAAAACTTGTGTGTTTTCGGTATTGAAAAAGGATCTTCATCGAAGTTCCTTTCAGAATGTAGACAAACTCGATGAAAATCGAGTTTGTCTACATTTTTTTATGGCTTGTACAATTTGGCCTTTGATTTCCACTCCAGGCACTCGCTTTCCCCGGGGGGGGCCGGGAGCCTCCTCGGCTTTCGCCTGCGGGGGGTCTCCCCTGGACTCGCTTTTCCCGCAGGAGTCTCGTACCTTCCGTTCCAATCAACTTTGTTTCAACTTTTAGATAGAACACTTTAGTCATTTTTGTTTCAAAATGGAAAGAAGCCTTTTCTACCAGATAAATTTGATAAAGAAGAGCCCAAAGAGATTAAAGAAAGTACAACGCTTATAAAACACCAGCGATTACAAGCTACCTATTTAACAAAGAAATCATACCGGCTTTACCTTATACACGTCCTCGCACAAAAGAAGGATTCTTCTACAAACAGGACTATGTATACGATGAATATTTTGATTGTTACCTTTGCCCTTCAGGAGAGCTATTAAAGTACTCAACAACAAATAAAGAGGGCTTTCGCGAGTATAAATCCCCAAAACACATCTGTGCAACATGCTCATTTTTATCTCGGTGTAAGGAATTTCAAAAGGGGTTCGGAATTTTTTAATTCCGAACCCCTTTCAGTTTGTTTAATTAAATTCTTCGGATTAGTACCAACCAGTCATTCCTGAGGCTATGCCCCAATTGATATAGCCTTTAGCCTTAGCTTTATACCCAGCACCATTATACACTTGAGCGGTATAACAGGAGGTTTGACCTTTCATTATCGCCCCGTTACCACCACCACTAGCACAAGTATATCTCTTTCTGTAAGTACCACTACTAGTGTAACTATACAGCGTTGCATTCGCATAGTAAGCACCGTTATCGTACGGAGCGGCACGATAAAGATTTATTTTACCCCAAGATGTTTTACACTTCGCACTCCATTTCAGCTCCATTTTTCCATAAATATTATCGTCACTGTCACCAATATAACTATAGGATTTGGTGACTGCATCATTTGCACAACCTGTTGAAACAGGGTCTGAACCATCATAAGATAGGGCAAATGCTTTATTTATTGGTGTAATTGCAAAAAACAGACCAAAGACCAGAGTAACGATCATCCCAATATTTAATAATTTTTTCATTATAACAAACTCTCCTAAAAACATTACCATGTAAAAATTTGTATTACGATGAACTAAGGAACTATTTACATTTATATAAAAACGACCATTTTTTAGACAGCAACTAAGCAAAAAAGCTACTAAAGTGTTAATTTTCTGAAATTAAATTAAAAAAGAAATCAAATGATGAATACTATATATAAATCTAGTTACTTATCGGCATGACAATTACTTAGCAAAATTCTTGATACAATTGCGCTCGTTTATAGATAAAGCACACCAATCCTATTAATCTTCGATGCTTACCAGTTCTGCTTTGACAATTTGATACTTGCTCAATACAACTTTTTTTCCATCGGCATCTTCCACAGCAATAAGATTTACTGCGATACCTGAAAGGTTCCATTCAAGCGAACCTTCAATTCGAATGTTTTGGAGCAGTTCACCGTTTGTTAATGTAATATGGTAGATATGAACCTTCTTATTATCCTTCTTATTCAAAATGTATGTTCTCCTCTCAGCTTTTTGATGAATTTTATGGTATTTCTATAGTTCGATAGTTTAACAGAATCTCCTGCTATTGAGTATTTGATGGATAGTTGTACTGTATATCTTATTCACTTCCAGTTAACATATACAGGGGTTATCGGTAGTTAATTAGGTTCAATTTCCTCGGCAGTAAAGACAACACTACTTATAAATTCGTCCTGCGCAGGAGCAGTTGAACGGTTCAAAAATCCATCTATCTTCACATAAGGAAAATAGATGGGTTTCTTAATTATTTACATCCAATCATTTATAGAACCATTCTGATCGGTTTAATAATAAATCGACTGCTCATTGTTCGGCAATTGCACCCGTTTGCGGAACATCTTAATTTTAAACAGAAACGGCATTTTGTCACCTGCTCATCCGATGTGAATTTTTATAAACAGTATATCTTTTAAAGTCTGAATGTTTATAACAAAGTTCGGTCAAAAAATCTGTGCTGATTGCAGGATCTTTTTAGCTCAGCAATCGGGCCAAATTGCAGATGTCGTATGGCAGGTGTATTTTCTTAATAAACCTTCTTCAGAAGCTCAAAAACCTCTTCTATGGTAAGGCCAAGGGATTTGTAATAAGAAGTGTCAACAACCATTTGCTTCATGATCATTTCATTACGTTTTTGAAGCATATCACCGGGTGAGAGTTCGGCTACAAAACACCCTTTACCAGTTATAGTATAAATCAAATCACTTCGTTCAAGTTCTTCCCAAGCTTTTTTTATAGTGATAACACTAACGCTCAATTCTTTGGCTGCTTGTCGTATTGGGGGTAAACTATAACCTTTTTCTATCTCACCCTTGAGAATTTTAGCGCTGATTTGTTCAAAAAGCTGCTGATAGATTGGTTTTTCAGATGTGTTTGAAATAGCTATGTTCATTAAATATCCACTTTCTCCAATCGTTTAATGGCTATATTGCAGGCTGCAATAGTGAATACTGTAAATATTGCAATTCCGGCAATCAGAATTGATATTTGAAGCGCTGTACTATCGGCACCAGAACCATTGAAAATGTCAAACACAAAAGAATTCTGGATTCCCAACCATTGTGCACCTCCGGAAAAAACCAAAGCAGCCGTAATGGATGCAGTCGCCGCAAGACCATATTTATACGCCGTTTTGTAATATAAGGAGATAAAGATAATGTTGAAGATTGCAAGCATGACAAAACACAGCCCCCAAAAACCCATATGTGGTGCGAAGAAATAGTAGGTCATATCCGGGTACAAGTGAATCGTGAACAAACCAAAGATCATTGCTATCACAATATGCAATAATTCCAGGATAACAATAACGGTTACTCTTGCCTTCACTATGTCTTTTCTGGATACAGGCATTGTCGTGGTAAATATTAGATCGTTCTGCGCTTTAAATTGAGCACAAATATTTGGCACCGAGATCCAGAAAAAATACTGAAGAACGATAAAATAAATCCAGCTGGGAATAAGCATTAAGGCGCCTGCAAAAAAAGGCAGTGCCAGAAACCAAGGACTTATTCCTAATCTTAAATCCTTCATCACTAATTTATACATACATATCCTCCTTTTTCGCGAAATAAATCATGATTTCCTCGAGACTTGGTATGGTTGCTTTTATATCAGAAGAGGTATCGAAGTCGCATGAGCGGATCAATCCCGTAAAGCCGAATGAATTGATTTTATATGAAATCAACCTCTCTTTCACCTGGTTCAGCTGGGTTTCATTTCCGTTCAGCAGGCGATAGGATTCCTTAAATTCTTCTTTTTCCGAGCTGTGGATGATTTGGCCGTTTTCGATAAAGGTAATTAAATCCGCGCATTTCTCCAAGTCAGATGTAATATGCGTAGAGAAGAGAATGCTGATTTCACCATTTAATACGAGTTCTTGAAAAATATCCAACAAATCATCTCTTGCGACCGGGTCGAGTCCGCTTGTTGGCTCATCGAGAATGAGAAGATTCGCACCATGGGACAAGGCAAGGGCTAAGCTGTACTTTACTTTCATTCCCTTTGACAAGTCGACGATTTTTTTGTTTTCGTCCAGCTTGAATCTTTTCAGATAGTTGTAATAGGTTTCATCATCCCAATTCTTATAGAACTTCTTGATCACATCGGTCAATTTCTTGATTTTGCTTCGAGTATAGAAATCGATGCCGCCAAATGCGAATCCGATGTCCTGTTTCAATTCGAGTTCATGTTCAGCCATGTTCTTGCCCAGAATGTGCACCTCGCCGCTTTCCAATTGAATCATATTCAAAATCGATTTGATGGTGGTTGTTTTTCCTGCGCCATTGGCACCGATAAAACCCATAATATAACCCTTTTCCAGCTGAAACGATACATCCTTTAAATGAAAATCTCTATACTTTTTATTTAAACCTTTAACCTCCAAAGCGATCATATGGCATCTCCCTTGTGTATATCGTATATGTACAATATATGCTTTAGTGTGCAATAAGTTGTTGAAAAAAAATACTTTATTTCAAAACTTCATTAAAGTTACTTAAACTTTATTTCAACTCTCCATTATGTGCATAATCTGTTACTCAACAATATGATCCGTTTGCTGAAAATAATTAAAAACGCCCCTTAAGCTATCTGCTAATTTTTATTATTTGTTCCAAAACTCGCCCTTTTCTGAACACGCAACATTGCCTTTTGAAAAGGGAGTTTTTTATTACCATTCACGTTATAAAACCCTGCATTATTCTACGTCCATTAACCTATTAAAATCCTTCTAATATTACAATTAAATCAAAGGGGAAATGAGAAATGACGACCTTGGTTGACGATTATTTTAGATGATTACAGCCGAGCAGCGATTTGACGTAAATAATGAAGAAACCCAGCTAATCTTCTCATGTGAAGGTAGCTGGGTTTTAAAGTTGGATGTGCAAAATAACCCTTAAAATAATCGCAAATATCACCTAAAATAACAAACACTTCTTCTTTTAACAACACTTCGTTTACATTCCATAAATCTTTCATTAATAGCTTTATAAAGATAGCTATACAAATAATATCCAAAGCTATAATTAATACTGTCTTTTTAGATTTATAAATATACTCCACCTTGTACAACAATCTTCCTAAAAGAAATTATTCTTAATGAAACAATACTTACCCGTTAGTTCCATAAGAAAAGGAGCTGATGATCAGCTCCCGGTAATGAAGTAAAGCACCTGTAAGTTTATAAAACTTATTGTTGAGTTGCCACAAACTGTGCGTTAAGCAAAATTGAATAAATCAAAAAATTACTTTATTTAAACTAGATTTGTATAACGTTTTCATTCGATCCTATGAGGTCTTCTTCAACGGGGTATTTTATTTTCTTGATTTAATAGACAAATTATTATAAGTTGAAATGGTGCATTGGTACTTTAATATAGTATCAGGTATAAGTTTGTCAAAAAACATATAGAAGTTGGAGAGAAATGAATAGTATAGAGAACTTAACAAAACGACTATCTGCTGCTCAAATAATTGTTTTTTATTACCTAGTAGCTGTAGTGGTTTCAACGATTTTATTGCTGCTACCTATTACTCAAAAGCAGGATGCAGAACTCGCATTTATTGATGGGGTATTCATTTCTATTAGTGCGGTAACTGTAACAGGATTATCTACGGCAGATGTAAGCCAGCTGCTTAGTGTTCCCGGTACGTTTATTTTTACAATCATCCTCCAGTTTGGGGGAATTGGGATCGTGGCTTTCGGAACAATACTGTGGCTATCAGGAAAGAAAATAGGACTCAGGGCAAGAATACTCATGACGACAGAACAAAACAGCCCCACTTTTTCCGGGATAGTTCGGTTCATACGAATGATTTTCTTTTTCTTTGTCATGATTGAACTATTAGGGGCTGTTGTCTTCGGTACATATTTTTTAAAGTATTTCCCAACATGGCAAGAGGCTTATTTGCAGGGTTTCTTCGCCTCTGTGTCTGCTACGACAAATGCTGGTTTTGATATCACAGGAAAATCACTGATTCCGTTTGCAGACGATTATTTTGTCCTGACCCTAAATATAGTACTCTTTATTATCGGATCCCTTGGGTTTCCTGTTTTAATGGAAGTAGGTCAGTGGCTCAGGCATAAGGGAAAGACACCATTCCGGTTCTCCTTGTTCACAAAAATTACAACCGCAACTTTTTTCATACTGATCGTAATTGGAGCCATTCTCGTTTATCTGTTTGAGTACAGTCATTTCTATTCAGATAAGACTTGGCATCAATCCTTTGTCCATTCTTTGTTTTATTCGACATCTTCAAGGACTGGCGGAATGGCAATCAGCGACGTCAATCAATTTTCAGTACCTACCCTTTTGTTACTGAGTATTTTTATGTTCATAGGGGCATCCCCCAGCAGTGCTGGGGGTGGGATAAGAACCACCACGTTTGCTGTGATGCTGCTTGCCATTTACAACTATGCGAAAGGGAACAGAACAATAAAAATATTCAAAAGGGAGATCGATGAGGAAGATATCATCAAGTCATTCATCGTTTTTACTACAGGTATGATACTGTGCAGTGTGGCAGTTGTCATTCTTACATGCATTGAATCTGCCTTTTCCCTAATGGAAATTTTATTCGAAGTTTCCTCTGCTTTTGGTACTGTAGGCCTTTCGCTTGGCATTACACCGGAATTGAGTACTGCTGGGAAGGTCGTAATCATGATTTTAATGTTTATAGGGAAAATCGGGATGTTTACCTTCTTATTCAGTATGGGGGGCAAACCAGTTAAACATGCGTATCACTATCCCAAAGAGCGCATCATTATAGGGTGAAAAATGTACTATTGCAAAGGTAATCCAATAATAAAGGATAAAAATGGTAATCCACATACAAAAGTGCATCAATTGTCTGAAGAAATAGTGTTAACTACCTACCGAATATGTAACGAAGTAAAAAAACAACATTCATTGCGAAGTTAATTTGGAAATTTAGAGATGGAAGATGGAAAATGTTTTTTCACCAAGGTACAAAACAACTCCTTCGCTTTAGTTTCTTACTGAACTAATGGGTGCGTGAGCTTAAGATCGGAGCTGTCTTTAAGGCAGCTTTTTCTTTATGCAACTAACGGGGCAGGTTAGTTGAAGAAGAAATGATATTAGTGAGGGTGTTATTGGATGAATTTATAGAATTATATAAAGAAATTTTATTGCATCTGTACTGATATCAAATGGTATTATTTAGTTATAGATAATGTGTAACATTTTACCAATAACGAGTGCGTTCAGATGCAAATTGAAGGTAATTCTATAAGAAAAAAGGTGAATGAATGACCAGTTGGAAGAATCCTATTCTTTTAATATCAGGAATAGGGGTTTCATATTTAGGGAATTGGATTTACTTAATTGCACTTAATATTTCGATATTAAACTTAACTGGCTCTGCAACAGCAGTTGCGGGGCTCTATATTATAAGGCCTATTGCCGTATTAATCACTAATACGTGGTCCGGGAGTGTCATTGATCGTGTTAATAAACGAAGATTAATGATTTCTATTGATATTATAAGAGGTGTCTTAATATTTGTGATTCCTTTCTTATCATCATTATGGACTATATATACAGTCCTTTTATTAATTAATATTGCCGGTTCATTCTTTGGTCCAAGTTCATCCGTTTACATAACAAAGCTGGTACCTCCTGTAAATCGAAAACGATTTAATTCGATTATGAGTTTGGCCAGCTCCGGTGCATTTTTATTAGGACCAGCTATTTCAGGGATACTTATTATGTATGTAGGGACAGAATTATGCATTGTAATTAATGCGATTACTTTTATAATTTGTGCATTTTTCATCTATCTTCTTCCTGACGTTGATGAAGATCTAGATAATATAAGAGAGCCAGTACGGTGGAAAACTCTCATAAACGATTGGAAAGCAGTTAGGGAATTTACTAAGTTTGCAAAGTTCTTTGTATCCGTTTACTTATTGTTTCAATGTGCAATGCTAATTGGCTTTGCACTAGATTCACAAGAGGTTACTTTTATTAAACAGCACTTGGAGTTGTCTGATAGTGATTATGGCTTAATTGTAAGTATTACTGGTATTGGGGCATTGGGAGGAGCCACTGTCGCTGCCGTTGTATCTAAGAAGTTGCAACTAAGGTTATTTATAGGTGCTGGAATGTTACTGACAACAATAGGATATGTTTTGTTTTATGCATCTTTTAACTTTATAACCGCAACATTGGCCTTTGTATTATTAGGCTTCTTTATGGCATTTGCGAATGCAGGATATGCTACCTTTTTTCAAAGTAATGTACCAGTAGCAATTATGGGAAGGTTCGGTAGTATCGCAGATATGGTTCAAGGTATAATTCAAATTGGATTGACACTGCTCTTAGGGTTTACAATAGAATGGTTTTCATTACAAGTTGTTTGTATTATTTTTTCTATTGTCGGAGCAATTCTTGCAACCGTACTTTTCATTACAATATTTATTCCTTCAAAGGCTGGTTATTTTGAAGAAAATAAAAAATAATTACTGTTTAAACTTAAAATATCTTAATGAACTAACGGGATGCGTTAGCTGAAGATCGGAGCTGTCTCTAAGGCGGCTTTTTCTTATGGAACTAAAGGGGCAGTATAGTTGTTGAATAAACTGAACTTGTTTTTATGTATATAGAAAGAGTGAATACGAGATTATTGGAGTCATTTGATCTTGTTTTAATGGTAACGGATTCATACTATGATGATTTTAGGCTGTTTGAAACACTAAATAATCGAGGATTGTCTCACGAGGGTGATTAGGAGTTTGAGATTTTCAAGTATTGTACTATTATAAAATTAAAATTATTTGAGTTGGGAAGGGGATGGGATGGGACAGTGACCCTTACTCTTACACAATTTAGAATTACTTAAGGAGTGGTAAAAATGGCACGTGTTTTATTTATTAATGGTGGATCAGAAGGACATATCAATCCAACTATTGGAGTGGTGCAAGAGCTTATTTCGCGTGGAGAAGAGGTAGTGTACTTTACGATAGAAGCTTTTCGAGAGCGTATTGAGAAGACAGGGGCTACTGTACGAACATTTGACGGTCAAAAATTTTTAAAAGCCTTTATCTCAGGTGGAAGAAATTATTTACTCGAAAGAATCAACGGTCTTTTACATACGGTAGATATCGTCATACCTAGCGTCCTTGAACAGATCAAAGGAGAGCATTTTGATTACATCATCCATGATTCCATGTTTGGCTGTGGACGTTTACTTGCCCAAATCCTTAAGCTTCCCGCCATCAATTCTTGTACTTCTTTTGCGCAGACAAAAGCATCATTCGATAAAATGCTGGAACAGCTTTCTAAAGAAATTCCTCCAGAAATAGTTAAACCTATACACGATGAATTTCAAAGACTGACGGTAATGGTGAAGGAAGAATATGATGTGGAGATCCATTCTACTTACGAAGTTTTTTGTAATCCTGCACCACTTACCATTGTTTATACAACTAGGGAGTTTCAACCTTTTAAAGAAGCATTCGACCAAACTTACAAATTTGTAGGTCCATCCATCTCTTCACGATTAAAACAGGATAACTTTGACCTCGCTACGATCAAAGGAAAAAGTCCCATTTACATTTCTCTCGGGACAGTTTTTAACCGTGATGTTGATTTTTATAAGCTTTGTTTTAAAGCATTTGGAAATAGCGATCACACGGTTGTAATGTCGATCGGGAAACAAACCCCACTAATTGATTTAGGAGAAATCCCCCAAAACTTCATTGTAAGAAATTATGTTCCACAAACGGAAGTGCTAAAATACACTAAATTATTTATCACACATGGTGGAATGAATAGTACCAATGAGGGCCTCTACTATGGGGTTCCGCTAATTGTCATCCCACAAAGCGCGGATCAGCCGATGATTGCAGGGCAAGTTGCCAATATCGGAGCCGGTATTAAATTACACATGCAAAGCTTGACTGCAAATCAACTACGTGAGGCCGCAGATCATGTGTTAAACGACCCAACTTTCCATAAAACTGTTGCAAGTATAAGGGAATCCTTTCAAAAATCGGGTGGATATCACCAAGCCGTGGATGAGATTATTGAATTTAAAAGTAAATATGATATCTAATTTCTATTGATTAAGGAACTTAAAAATGAAAGGGAGTAGTCAGGAAAATGCGGATATACAACGTTAAGCATATTTCCTGGCGATTACCTTGATTATAATAACATTAAGAAACTTTTGGGTTGGCTGCTGGAAGTATTGAAGGTGCTGGTTCCTTCTCTAATATCTTGTTGATGATGCTTTTTGTAAGTTCCACCTTTGTTCCTGTCGATCGAGTGCCAAAGGTAGTTCGCCTCTTTGCAGAAAATCAACCAATGACACCAATTTTCAATCAATCAGAAATCTATTAAATTCACATGCTGTTGGAAATGATTTATGGGTGTCTATTGGTTGGATGCTGTTAATTATAAGGATTTCAAATATATTTGGAATGAAAGTTTATAGGAGAGTATAAACAATTAACAATATTTATTTAAATTCACTCGGAGCTATAGTGGTTTTGAAATAAAGTCCCTATGTTTTAAAAAAAGATGTGATGTTTTACCCCTTCGGATATATGGATCTGAAGGGGTGTTTAATAAAAGTTAGGAACATAACGGTAAAGTTGACCGGGGCTGCATTAGTCGCGATTGCTGTATTTAATGTACTGACTTCTTAGCCATATACATTAATACCTGTATAGAATCCTATCATGCCCTATTAAAAAAGGAAGAAGTCAACTACGTACAATATCTAGGCTATCAAACAGCTAAATTAGCGATGTTCCAAATTATTGAAGGTTGGTATAACCGAAAAATAATTCATAGAAGCTTGGTCTATCAAATCCCACAAGTCATTGAAGATTGAATAGGAATACAGCTTAAGATTTAACTTTTTGGTGTCCAAAATATATTTTCCTTTTCGGCACTCTCCACGAATATATTTCCTTCAGCAACAAGTTGTTCATATGCTATTAAAAGTATACGGCTTATATGTAAGGAATCTGCAAGTTAAAGAATGGCGGGTAATTGCTCATTCGCCAAAATGTCTCCTGGTTCAATCTATGATTTAAATTTCTCATAGATTTGTTTGTATTTTTGGGACTTATCATTAAAAGTAAAAATGGTATTATTCATTTACATTCCATCTGACATGTATATTTGTTTATTATTGTATCTTTCTTCATGTCAATTTGTATAATATTATTTTTTTATCGAATATTTTTTTTTATTGCTTATATTTTTAAAAACTCAAATACAAGTTGAAAGGATGATTTTTGTGTACATTCCTAAGCAATATCGTATGAAAAATGAAGAGGCAGTTCAAATTATGAAGTCTAACCCATTTGCCTTAATGATTACTGTTGATGAACATCGTCCCTTGGCTACGCATATTCCTTTGGAAATTCGGGAAGATGAAGGGAAAATCTATGCGACTGGGCACATTGCATACGGGAACATGCAGAAAAAAACTTTAGACAATAATAGCGATGTGTTACTCATTTTTCAAGGGCAGCACGCTTACATTTCATCAAGTTGGTATCAGTGCGAAGAGGTTCCTACATGGGACTATCTAGCTGTACATGCGTATGGAACAGCACGTGTTATCACTGAAGACGAGCTGAAATCGTCTTTGGAAACTATGCTTAAACACTATGAGTCTCACCGAGAAAATGGCCGAATCTGGGAAACTTATGATCCAGAGTTGCTTAAAAATGAAATGAAAGGAATAGTTGGCTTTGAAATTGAAATCACTTCTATTCAAGCTGCAGCCAAAATGAGTCAGAATCGTAATAACACCGATTACAAATCGATTCTTACAGAGCTTGAAAAATCAAATGAACAAGGGGAAATTCAGGTTGCTAAGTGGATGCGTGAGCAACGGAAAGGGTTATTTAAATGATGGCCTAATTATTACGTTTTGCTGGTGGCACCCCTAAAAGTAAAAACTGGTGTTTATCACTTTTTATCTCATTGGCCTGTGCATTTTTTCAGTATTGTACCAAAAAAAGTGTAACCTTGCTTTCACCGTTCAAGGAGGAGCCCAATCAAATCATGTGCAAAAATAAAACAAGGAGTTGCATTTTATGGAGTTTTCAAATATTTGGCTATTTGTAATTACAGCTGCTACATTGTTAATAATACCTGGACCAGCTGTGTTGTATATTATGGCAAGAAGTATAGATCAAGGGAAGAAAGCGGGCCTGGTATCAGTTCTTGGTGTATCTCTTGGTGGTTCTGTTCACGTTTTAGCTGGAGCAATTGGAGTTTCTGCGATCCTTATGACATCAGCAACAGCCTTTAATATCGTTAAATACTTGGGTGCTGCATATCTTATCTATCTGGGGTGTAAGACCTTATTTTCTACATCTAATAGAACGACTTCAGAAATTCCAAAAGCCCCTCGCAAAAAATTAGTAAAGATTTTTTACGAATCAGCGCTCGTAGAAGTAATGAATCCTAAGACAGCACTCTTTTTTTTAGCCTTCTTTCCGCAATTCATATCACCTTCTGCTGGATCAGTCACAGTACAATTTTTACTTTTAGGAACTATATTTATTATCCTAGCTTTTATTAGTGATGGTCTGTATGCAGTTCTTGCAGCGAGTATTAGAAAGCGGATTCTGGGTAGTAAAGCGAATTCGAAGTTACAGAATCGGATAACTGGTTATTTATATATTGTTCTAGGGGTATTCTCCGCCTTTGCGAGCCCCTCCAAAACATAAGAATGTTATGATGAAAATTTATCGTGTTGTTACACTACAAATAGCGATTCTACTAAGACAATAAGGAATGGAGAGATAATTTATGCCTAGATTTATCATTGAAGATGATTTTTGGTCGTTATTCCCTCATGCCAAAATAGGCACCGTTATCTGCCAGGGGGTTGATAATTCAATAAAGGACGTTGATTTCTACGAGAAGCTGCTGCAGGAGGCAGAGAAAGAAGCACATAAATTTCTCAAACTGGAGGAGTTCAGTAGTAATCCAGTCATATTCGTTTGGCGAGAAGCTTTTCAGAAATTCAAAACTAAGAAAGGGGCAAGGTGTTCCATTGAAGCTTTATTAAAAAGAGTGAAAAATGGCAATCACATCGGAACAATAAACCCGCTTGTTGACATCTATAATTCAATTTCATTGCGTTATGGGCTTCCATGTGGCGGAGAAGATATCGACACTTTTGTAGGTGATATTCGGCTAATGCAGGCAAATGGTAACGAACCGTTCATCCCGTTGGGAAATGATGAAAATGCTTCACCATATGAAGGTGAAGTTGTTTATAAAGATGATGACGGTGCAATATGCAGATGCTGGAATTGGCGTGAAACTCTGAGGACGATGCTAACAGAAAATACGAAAAATGCATTCCTCTGTATTGAATTAATAGATGAAACAAGAAGTGATGAGTTTCATATGGCGCTTAAAGAATTGTCTGATTTAGTGTCACATAAACTTGGTGGTATTGTGAAGATTGAAGTGTTAGATATTAATAATAGGGAAATTACAATCTTTGATTAGTCAAATAGCGTTTAAAAATGATACTTTGCTTTGGAAATGTTATGGAATTCGATTCATAGTACGATTTATCCAATGTTTTCAACGCGGCCAAGTTTTAATATAAGTGACCAGTGTATCTTAAAATTAAGAGGTGGTATGGTGTGAAGAGAGTAGATGTTGTATATGCGTTAATTTATGACGAAATATCAGAAAAAGTATTAATGGTTAATAATCAGCATTCAACTTGGTCACTACCAGGTGGGGCAGTTGAAATAGGAGAAACCTTAGAACAAGCTGTTATTCGGGAAACAAAAGAAGAAACAGGTTTAGTAATTGAAGTAGGAAGTATTATTGCGGTTAATGAGGCATTTTTTTCAAAGCAGGGACATCACGGTTTAATGATTACATTTGAAACAAAAGTTATTGATGGAGAAATTACAATTGAAGACAAGAATGAAATTGCTGAGATTAAATGGGTGGACATAAATACTGCTAATAACTTAATGCCTTACCATAGAGATGGAGTAGAAAGATTACTAAAATCCTCGTCACCTTACACTTTTCAGGGTGAATGTTAATAAACAAATTTATAACATAGAAGGGGTGCTTTAGTTCATTAAAAGAAAAAAGGAGAGTACATATTATACATGACTAATATGTACCCTCCTTTATTTAATTAGGTTTTTTATAATTAGGTCTTGATAAACAATGATGTGACGAGTGTACAATTTTATTCGATCATCAAACTTAGAAAGTATTAATTTGATACCATCAATCTTCAGCTATCTCCATAATATTGCACAAAATTGATAAGACTTTCAATATAACATCTTGTCATACTGTAAGGTGAGAAAGTAGTGGGTTATATTTTACGGTTTATTATAGGTGGAAAAAATTCTGGTATCAAACCGCTCTGGTAACCACTGGAGCGGTGCTACTAATTAAATCTGGACGTATTCAGCAATTACAATATTTCGATATACCCTTCTGTCCCATGTACTCTAATTCGTTGCCCATCCTTTATCAGTTTGGTAGCATTTTCTACTCCGACAACTGCTGGTAAGCCATATTCACGTGCGATAACTGCTCCATGGGTCATCAGTCCACCAACTTCGGTGACTAAGCCTTTTATGGATACAAACAATGGTGTCCAGCTAGGGTCAGTAAAGGCGGTGACTAATATATCTCCATCTTCCAGATTAGCATCTTCCATGTTTAAGATGACACGTGCTCGCCCTTCTATAACTCCAGAAGAAACAGGTAGACCTACAATAGCTTCGGCTGGGAGATTTTCTCGTTTGTACTCACCTACAATGATTTCACCATCAGACGTAATAACACGTGGGGGAGTAAGTTTTTCATAAAAATTGTACTCGTCTTTTCGTTTGCTGATGATCTGGTAATCCAATTTATTTGTGCGGACGACTTCGTGAAGTTCTTCAAAAGTGAGATAGTATATATCTTCTTTTTCACGAATGACTTTGGCTTGCACGAGCTGTTCGGCTTCTTTCATCAAAGCCTGCTTATAAACGAAGTAACGATTAACCATGCCGTATTTTGGATATTCCCGATAACCGATGAAATTCCGGATTAGGCTGATCATTCGTTTTGTTTCTTTGGCTTTTTGTTCACCATCCGGTAATTGCTTCAATCGTTCTAATAACTCTTGTTCTTTTTTCAAAGCTTCCTGTCGCCCTTGCTCAAATTTCCGATCGCTGGCATTAGGCTCAAAGTTTTTGATATTACTGAGAATCATAGGGATGAGGGTAATTGGTTTTTCGCTCCAACGAGTTTTAGTAATATCGATTTCTCCGGTACATCGCATTCCGTATTTGCTGAGATAATCATAGATAGCGTCTTGGGTTTCCTGTCCACCATCAAACTTAACCAGTTCATCCAAAAAGTTATCATCATTTACATGTTGTAAATAACCAATTACTTCTGGATAAGGCCGAATCACATCTGCGAGCTCCAATAGCGCCAGACCCATTTCCGAAGTAATATTGTTTGGTACAGATTGAGAAAGGGTGTCGGCTGCGTTTTTTTCACCTAACCACTCGTTCATATTTTCATTGATCCATGATGAGGCATCTATAGCAGCCATAAACACAGCTGAACTTTGTGGGTCAAATAAAATCTTCTTTAATATCTGGATATCTTCCAGAATAAAATCAAATAAATCCGATCCTAATTTCGTTTGGATGTTTTGTTTTAACTTTTCTATCGATGTTTGACTATTCTTAATCAAATCAGAAACGATGGTCGGGTCGTTTTCGATTTTTGCACTAGAATCCGCAGAAGACACACTTTTATTGCTTTTACTGGAACTCTGTTCTTGCTTATCATTTGGTAAAGATTTTATGAAATCTCCTCGCTCTATTATGGTAATGAGTGCGTCTTTCATGAGCGGATCGTGTTGTCCCATGGCATCTAATAACATTTTTCTGCTGTCAGGTGAAGCCAGCCTATTTGTAACATCAACAAACAACCTTCCACCAGCTTTAAACCTGGGTCCAAATGATGTTAACTGGAATATCGACATTCCCAATGGTTTTATGGGGTCAGTCATCATTTGTTGATGACCGACAGATACGTAAACGTGATTTTCTTGATCATTCGCTTCTGGGATCGGGTATAAAGTAGTGATTGGCCGACTCTGGACAATATAAAATGTATCATCAACCAAACACCATTCAATATCTTGTGGACAACCAAAATAAGCTTCGATCTGTCTTCCTGTGCGTGCGAGCTGTAAAATTTGTTGTTCAGTAAGTGTTTGAGTCTTTTGCTGATCAGGATCAATCTGCTGAGTCTCTGTTCCGCCTTCTTTTAGTCCATAGATTGCCATTTTCTTGGTTGCTATCATCTTATCGACGATTTCCTCTTCCTGAACTTTATAACAATCGGGAGATACCAAGCCAGAGACCAGTGCTTCCCCAAGTCCAAAGCTAGCATCGATCGATAGTAGCTTTCGATTGGAAGTAATCGGGTCAGCAGTAAATAAAATTCCTGAAGCCTGTGGGAAAATCATCCGTTGAATGATAACGGATAGGTAAACTTGTCTGTGGTCAAATCCGTTTTGGATTCGGTAAATTACTGCGCGATCAGTAAATAGGGAAGCCCAACATTTACTGATATGCTGTAAAATTGCTTCTATTCCGATGATATTTAAATAGGTATCTTGTTGACCGGCAAAAGAGGCGTGTGGTAAATCTTCAGCAGTTGCACTGGAACGCACTGCATAAGCATATTCATCGCCAAACTGGGTGAGATTATGAGTAACAGCCTTCACTACATCGGAAGGAATCTCTACTTCCATAATGATTTTCCGAATCTTCCTGCTGATTTCACCAATTAGATCACGATCCTCAACTTTTAACATGGTTAGTTGATCCATCAATGCTTGAAACGTTTCGATATGTTCGATGGCTTTTTGATATCCCGCTGTTGTAACGCAAAATCCTTCTGGTACTTGTATTCCTTGAATTTTTGATAATGCCCCTAAATTCAACCCTTTTCCGCCAACGAGCAACAGCTGTGTTTTTTCTATCTCCTGAAAATCGAGAACCAAAGAATTCATCCTACATCTCTCCTAACCATTAATGTTCTATTGATTTTAGCAGTAGTAAATGAGAATAAAAAGTCTATATTAACCATTTTTTAAATGCTATAATTAAATTAGGAAGAGTTCAAAAAAATAGCTAGACCTTACTATAAAGTAAGCTGATGCCCCGGTTCATCTTCACGAAAGCAGTCCATATACCTTTTAGCCCACAATGAATAGGATTAAAATAAACTTTTTTCCATTTAATCTGTTTATTTCCCAAGAACACTTTATATAGAGATTTTAAGCTCTTATTAAACAAACCTGCTTAGTTAGTGTAAATACAATTCTTCACCTCTACATTTAAATTTACCATAGATTACCTAAGTTCAGTTTTTAAAGCTTCGAAGTTTGTTAGCTTTGGTCCCGGGTGATATAAATGCCACGAACCCGAAGCATTTATTATCATTGAAAAATTTTTGTACAAAACATCTTTTATCATGTTTTATTTAGGTACAGCTAAATAATTATGTACACGCAATAAATCATATAAAAACGTATGGTATATAATCATATGGATTTATTTTTTAAAAATGCTCGGCACTTTTTTTATTTCGTTTTCCATTGATCAGATTGCAAAATGAAGTTATCAATTTTTTTCATGCTACCTCCAGTTGTATTAAATCCATTTTAATTGGCTTTCCTAAAAGTATGAAAAATACACATATATTTATTTAGTTCACAGTTCGTATAAGATGCACAGTATCGCTAGTGTTTGCTTTCATAAATAGGGTTGCTTCGGCAACCTTTTTTCTTACGGAACTAAAGGGGCAGTATAGTTGAACAAGAACAAAGGGGAAATCCCATGACCCTAAACGTTTTAGCAACTGTAAAAGAAGGCCTTGTTTCTTACCACCATTTCGGGAACTATGTGCCAACATGCATTATGGGTTCCTACTGCGTAACATTCATGTGATTAGATGGTAGTTTATTATAGGATAAAGGTGATATATTTGATGGGCAAAATATTAGATGGAAAAATCCAAAAAGAAGGAAGTGCTAAACGATGAATTTAGAAATGGTTATACAGGAGCTTGAAGCTCTTGGCAAGGAACGAACTAAAAAAATGTACATATCCAATGGTGCGCATGAGCCGCTTTTTGGCGTGGCAACAGGCGCTATGAAACCAATTGCAAAGAAAATAAAAATAAATCAACGTTTAGCTGAAGAGCTTTATTCCACAGGGAACTACGATGCCATGTACTTTGCAGGCATTATTGTAGATCCAAAAGCCATGACTGAGTCGGATTACGATCGTTGGATGGATGCGGCATATTTTTATATGCTGTCCGATTATGTAGTGGCCGTAACTTTATCAGAATCAGATATTGCACAAGAAGTTGCTGATAAATGGATCGCAAGCGGTGAAGAGCTGAGAATGTCAGCGGGCTGGAGTTGCTACTGTTGGCTTTTAGGGAATCGACTAGACGTTGAATTTTCCGAAAGCAAGATTTCCAATATGCTTGATATTGTAAAAAATACGATTCACGATTCGCCAGAACGAACGAAATCCGCTATGAATAATTTTCTATACACCGTGGGGATTTCATATTTGCCGCTCCATGATAAGGCAGTCGAGACCGCAAAGGAGATAGGAACAGTAGAGGTTAAACGGGACAAGAAAAAAAGCAGTTTTCTAAATGCTTACGAAAGTATTCAAAAAGAAGTGGATAAAGGAAGGCTGGGTTTTAAACGCAAGTATGTAAGATGTTAACATTAGCCTTATAAAATTGAGGTGTAATTGTTCTAATGCAGAGTTGATTGGAACGGGTGTGCGAGACTCCTGCGCGAATGCGCGTCCAAGGAAGACCCCGCAGGCGCCGAGGAAAGCGAGTGCCTGAAGTGGAAATCAACTTTCGAACGATGATTTTAAAGAAACTGTACTTGGGCAATTATGTTTCAACCATTGTGAAAAAAGGTTATTACCTTCAAAATAATAATGCCAATATCTCGTATCGAAAGAAAAGACGGTTTATGTATCGTATATAGCTGAATGGCGGGCTAATAAAGTAACCAGGAATGCAACGATTTAATGGCGACATTGCAGGAATCATTAAAGGCATCTTCAGGCATTGATTTCAAAGACTTGCTTGAAAATTTCTCAGGAAAGCGCAATAAAAAATAAAAGGTTAATAATACTGCTCTTCACATGAAATTAAAGCTGATGCATTGGAAGAAGAAGTACTGCAAAAGACAAAAAAGAATTTAATAAAAGCAGGAGGGCCAAATCATATAAAAAGAAGCAACAGATATACGATCTGTTGCTTCTTCTTGTTGAAGTGCTTTGACATTTATTCTGTGAACTCGATTGTATATTCATAGTTGCTGCCGTTTGGTATTGTAGCGAAAACTGAAAGCCCACTGCCGTTTGTAATGTGGCCTTTCCCATCTTCAAAGTCGATTTTCATACTCTCCTGGTTTTACGATTCTATTATCTGTATCAGAGAAACCCTCTACATATTCTCCTTTGGTTGAATTTCATTTTTTCTGCACTCTCTGTCCCCAGGGCTTGAACACTGATATTATAAAAAGCGCTGTTAGAAAAATTATTTGTAAAATAACTCCTGTCATCAGTTGATAGTGGTTAACAAAGAAAGCATCACTTAATAACTTATAGTCATTTAAACCTTTCAAGGTCCAAAAATAGATAAATAAAAATCCCAATGCCATGCAAATTAACGTGATGATTTCCTTGAAAATAATCCAATAAAATTTAAGTAATCCCCATTTTGTTAGAATGGAAAGTAAAAATCCAGTAATAACTGTTCCAATAATCGAAACTCTACCTGCAGTTTGTTCTAGCTGCAACATACTTAAATAGTACGCTTTTATTATCCCAATATCTTTAGTCATAAGGACACTGATACTTAGGATTAAAAAAGTTACAGTAACGCCAAGCCAGATGGCTGAAAATAATATATGTGCAGTCAACCACCATTTTTTCTGAGTTAAAGATAAGTGTTTCAAATAAATCTCCCCTTAACTTATTTACAATAGGTATTTGTTTATTATGGCTATTAAAGAAATTATAGCATTGAGGAGGTAAGGTACAAGTATGAATTCTATCTATTACAGGAATTTAAAAACGAAACTTAGAACAATCTATTACAAACGGTTTTATGGGAAGAAGCAACCATGCATCATTACTTAGCCGAGAAATTTTGAATACTAATAATAATGATATCTTAGAAAGTAAGTAAAGATAGTCTTATTAAGTTGACCAGTGCGTTCGTATAATAAGGTCGACCAGTAAACAAAATTACTGGTTGACCTTTTTTTAATAGAATCTATTAGATCAGAAGCCAGGGGAGGACGTACGAGTGGAATATGAAAGACTTATATAATGCGTAAGATGGCGCTTGATAGCAGTCGCTAAGCATCTATTTTTCCGAGGCAACAATACAAAAATATGAAAAATTAGCTAAAACAGATTGACATTGATAATCATTATCATATAAAATACTAAATGAAAATGATTATCAATTTCAATTGATTCCCTTGCCATGTCTATCAAAAGAATTTCGACATTAAAAAGGCGACAATATTGAATAAACAGTTTTAGACCATGAAGAAAAATTAAAAAATAAGTCAACGTTAACAGAATAGACGGTTATTATGACATAAAACAGTTTGACTGACAAAGAGTTAAGATTGAAGAAGAATTCAAAAAAACTGAATGTGAGTGAAGGAGGAACACGTATGAATGAAGATTTTATAATATTAGAATTATTTCAGCATCAAGTAAGCTGCTGCTGTCCGGGGCAAAAGCACCAACATATGCTTGAGTTTCGTCAAGGTGATGTTTGGACAATTACAGGCGAACGGAAGTACGTTGATTGCCTAGGATGGCACTCTTTAATAGTTGTCAACAACGAGTTTCAGTTTTTTATTCACGTGGAAGATATTGAGGAACTGTATTCCAAGGGTACCATTTGCTCCATTTTGGATTTGAATCTAAAAATTAACCATTTGAGCTTTAAAGTAAACGAAGCACTCGATGCACATGATAGGGAGTCATTTCTTTCATTTGCCGATGAACTGAGCTACGTACAGAAAATAAAGAATAAAATGAACTCTGGAGATGTACATGCTGTTTAAGAAAACAGGGCAATTTTATGAACATATAAAATAAAAAGAATAAATCGTTCGAGAAGAGACTTCTTTCAAATGGAAGTTCAATAAAAAGGAAGAGCAGTATCTATAATATTTTTTCAATGTGATTCGGGATGCTATATCAAGAGAAACATGTTTTCGGTTTAGAAGTTGACAGTTATATGTCATGCCCTAGCAGTGAAGAAGTTTAAACTGTTATATGTAGGATAGGTAAATATGTCATGTTCAGTGCTTGTTGTAGGTGGAGATCATTGGTGCCTAAAAAATTATCATCTGCTAGCTTTGATGAGGTGTTCCATATTAGCGGACGTAAAGAAAAAATGCAAAAAAGGAATGCCCAATAACAAAGTGGTTAAAAAATTTTATTAATAATTGATAATAATTATCATTGTAAGAAGGGGAACGTATCATGTCTGAAATCATTATAATTTTTGCCAGTATGAGTGGAAATACAGAAGAAATGGCGAATACCATTGCAGAAGGAATCATAGAAATCAATGATGTGAATATCGAAAAGATAGATATAATGGAAGGTCCTGAAGCCTCCATACTTGGAGATTACGATGGTATCTTATTAGGTGCCTATACGTGGGGAGACGGAGAATTACCGGATGATTTTTTAGACTTTTATGACGAAATGGATCATATTGATCTAACAGGAAAGAAAGCAGCGGTGTTTGGTTCCTGCGATTCATCTTACCCACAATATGGTGCAGCCGTAGATATTTTGATAGAAAAATTAAGGGAACAGGGTGCTGATATCGTCCTAGAAGGGTTAAAAGTAGAATTAACCCCCGATGATGAGGATATCAAAAACTGCCAAAATTTTGGGAGGGATTTTATAAAGAAAAGTTTTGTCTCTTCAATAGAGAACTAGAAATTTTATGAGGAAAGAGAGATGTAGGCAATGATGGGTAAGGAACATCGGATTTCCATTGCTACTTTAACTGATTACCACTTACAAGATTTTATAAGATGTCCTTATCAATTTTACTTTCAACATATTGAAGGAAAAATCACAACTCAATTGGATAGGAGGAAGAAGGTTCAATTTGTGGTTAATCAAGTTGTAAGTCAATATTATAAACTTCCTCAAAAAAGTCAGACGACTAAGAAAGTTATGGAGCTCATAGATGATCATTGGAGTGCCATTGATGTACGTCAGTTCGAGTCAAAGGTTCATTATTATATGGCTCTTGCTAATATAACAGATCATTTACTCAAATTTTTAACTTCTAAAATAATTGAATATCCCCCTTTATTTTTATATGAAAAGTTTAACATTAATATTGAGGAGTTGGGGACCGAACTTTCCTTAACTTTTGATGTAGCAGAATGGTCAAGCAACTCATTCATCATAAAGAAGTATTTAGTTGATACAGATGAAGACATGAACCTTTTATTTAATAATATGATTTCGGTATTTTGTAAAAAGGCATTTGGTCAATTACCAGAAAGAATAGAGATATTCTCGCTTATGGAAGGTAAAATAGAAACTTATATTCCAACGATGAAGGATGTTTCGGATGGATTGGAATACCTCTACATAATGAAGAATCTTTTACAAGAACCCAAAAAGTATTTGAAAACGGATTCCTTAACAGTTTGCAATAGCTGCTCTTATCAAAAAAGATGTTATGAAGGTATTAATATAAACCAAGAAAGATGTCATAGTCATTAATCGTGTTCAGAAAACCTAGAATTATTGCAGTTGTGGACGAAGTTGACAGTGAACAATTACTTGAATGTTTTCCCCTCTTGCGTATAATGGATTATCTACTATTAATCGGGTTGAGATGAGGTAATTATTTCTAATGAGTATTTGATGATGAAAGGGGAGATGAATAACTTGCAAACTGGAAATTACATAATTTATCAATTGCGGATTATTCCATTAAGAGGATAATCCGCTCACATTATCATTCTAGTTTAGATAACCTATCCTATAGGTATTTAGATACCATTTAGCCTTACCAATTGTCAGAAGGATTGATGGTATCTTATGTTTTCATTACTCCCGCAGAAAGCGAGTGCCCTACGTTCCACACAACAGTCCTATTAAAAACCTAAAAAAACTGTAGACAAACTCCATTATTATCGAGTTTGTCTAAAAATAAACGTCAGGATTGCCAGTTCTTTTGTACTTAACAAATATGTTCATCATATTCGGTTTTTAAGTAATTTAACATCTTTTGCTTTTGGAAAGAATAATGAAAACAATTAAAGTAAAAGGAAAAGTCGTCAAAAAAGAGTGAATGTTTATCATCGAATCCATAAGAATGTAAAAAATCCGAAATTATCGTTTCTTGATCCACGTAGTCGAACAATCCGGATACATAAAATTGATAACTGAATTTATCATATAAAAAAAGGTATCCTGTATCCTCAAAAATATTTTTCACTGAATGCCCATCCAATCTAACTCACTCCTTTCTTACCAATATACCTTTTTATTCATGAATTTATTCAGTGCTCATTTGTGGTGGAATATTATTATATTTAATGCAGATCAATTAATATACCATCAATAAGTTGGAAGGATTAAAACAAATGCATGAAGGAGGGATGTGCAACGAAAAAAGCACATCCCATAAGGATGTGCCGCTATTGACAAACTTCTTATTTATACATTTCAGCCACTTGTTTTTGCAATTGGCTATTTTCAAGGTACTCATCATAACTCATTTGCTTATCTACCGTACCTTTTGGTGTAAGTTCAATGATTCGGTTCGCAACAGTTTGGATGAACTGATGGTCATGAGAAGAGAAGATCATTGAACCTTTAAAGCTGATTAAACCGTTGTTCAATGCTGTAATCGACTCTAAGTCTAAATGGTTGGTAGGTTCATCAAGCATTAGGACGTTAGAACCGCTTAACATCATTTTAGAAAGCATACAGCGTACTTTTTCGCCTCCTGAAAGGACACTTGCCTTTTTCGTGACTTCATCACCAGAGAACAACATTCTGCCTAAGAAACCGCGTAGGAAGCTTTCGCTTTGATCATTAGGAGAATATTGACGGAGCCAATCGACAAGGGTTAAATCGACACCTTCAAAGAATTCGGCATTATCTTTAGGGAAGTATGCCTGAGAGGTCGTAACGCCCCATTTGAAAGATCCGCTGTCCGGTTCAATTTCACCTGCTAAAATTTTGAACATTGTTGTTTTAGCAATCTCATCTTTGCCGACAAAAGCAATCTTATCACCTTTATTCATTGTGAAGCTGACGTTATCCAATATTTTTATGCCATCGATCGTTTTCGAAATTCCATCTACACGAAGCAAATCGTTTCCGATTTCACGCTCAGGAGTAAAACCGACATATGGATAGCGGCGAGATGAAGGCTGTATATCATCTAAGCTGATTTTATCCAATAATTTCTTACGGGATGTTGCCTGACTCGATTTGGATGCATTAGCACTGAATCGAGCGATGAAGTTTTGGAGCTCTTTGATTTTTTCTTCTTTTTTCTTATTGGCATCTTGTGTCAGCTTAAGGGCAAGCTGGCTTGATTCATACCAGAAGTCATAGTTACCGATATAAACTTTAATTTTACCGAAATCCAGATCCGCGATATGTGTACAAACTTTATTCAGGAAGTAACGATCATGGGAAACTACGATAACAGTGTTTTCAAAATTGATCAAGAACTCTTCCAGCCATTTGATCGCTTTTAAATCCAAGTGGTTGGTAGGCTCATCCAGTAGAAGAACATCTGGTTTTCCGAATAGGGCTTGGGCAAGTAATACTTTAACCTTGTCGCCACCGTTTAATTCAGCCATTTTTTTTGTATGCAGGTCTTCTTGAATACCAAGGCCTTTTAAGAGGATAGAAGCTTCAGGTTCAGCTTCCCAACCGTTTAATTCGGCAAATTCACCTTCTAGTTCGGCTGCTTTCATTCCGTCTTCGTCCGTGAAGTTTTCTTTCATATAGATGGCATCTTTTTCTTGCATGACTTCATATAATCTTTCATGTCCCATAATGACAACTTTAAGGACTTCTTCTTCTTCAAAAGCGAAGTGATCTTGTTTTAGGACGGCAAGGCGTTCGCCAGGCCCCATATGGACATCCCCGGATTGTGCTTCAATTTCACCGGAAAGGATTTTTAAGAACGTGGATTTACCAGCACCATTTGCACCAATTAGTCCGTAGCAGTTACCAGGCGTGAATTTTATATTAACATCTTCAAACAGCTTACGATCGCCATAGCGTAAACCAACATTATTTACAGTAATCATTTATTTACATTCCTCCAAAATACTTTTGTTTCAAAGTTTCCAACATTAGTTTAGGTCCATTACTTTTTTAAACTATGCCGTTCGTTAAATTGTATCTTATTTCTTAGGAAAATTAAAGTTAGATTAGCAAAAACTAAGCGTTTATAAGCAAAAATTAAAAATTGATATAGTTTTGGTCGGAAGTTTTATTTTTCGTTCCTTGAATGTTGAGGGTATAAAGACTCATTACGCATTACCCCGGTGATTGGGAAAATGAATATTATTCAACCTTTTTCGACTGTCTTTACATGATGATTATTCCGATACATGGCATTGCTATACAGTGGGTAAAAGGATAATGGGAATACGTATCGTAAGGGTCGATGGTGAAAAAATAGGTATAGGCACAATGCTATTAAGGTATGTAATTGCTGCTTTATTTTATGGGGATAGGGTTCGTTGTTATTGCACGTATGGTTGGCATAAGAAAAGATCACAGAGCCATACATGATTTTATTGCTGGTACATACGTGACTTCAAATAAACCTTGAATATTTGATAAGCGGTTTAATAGCTGCTTTTTTTGTGCGTTTGTGCGAAGGTACAAATTCATGGAAAACCCTTAGAGTCTTTTTTTTAAAAATAAATGAAAACCTAGTCAAAATAAAAAGGCAAAACGAATCAAAATTTGTTGTTTGGTGAAAAACGATTTAAATGAATATTTCACAGAAAACCACGGTAGAATATCTAATCCATTAAACATTGTGCTGTTAAAATATTTTTATAGTACTTTAGTGGTTATGCAAACGCACCAAAAAGCACTTAACAGTAATGGTTAAGTGCTTTTATTATTCAATACTTCTTTATTTTGATTAATGATGATTTTATTTCTTAAAATCATTTCTTTATTATTAAGTCCAACATTCTCTTCTGTGGTCTTATTCACCTTTTCTAGGAGTGATACTACGGATATTTCTAACAATTCAGGGATGGACATATTTGTTTTTGAAGATAATACTTCAAGTTCATGGATTAATTTAGGGGATAGCATTGGTTGTCTTTCATTGATCTCCATGATAGTACCCTCTTTCTCAGAAAATTGTTTAATTGTAATTTAAGTATATAATGTGAGTTTCGAATGAAACATTAAATTACAGTTATTTATATTAAGAATTGATGACAATTGTAGAAGGAAGGTTTAACAAGCACTTTACCGTAATGGGAGAGTGCTTGTTCGTGTTGTCTGATTCTCTTGTTGGGATCTAGATGAATAATCCTGGCTATAGCTGTTTTCCTGCTCTTTCTTAATCCCAGAGAAACGATAAAATAAATCTATAAGCCCGTTTCTCCATGGATATCGTGAAGTTCTGCTTAACCCATTCCATAACCTTTTGTCTGATTCAAATTGCAAAAGCTTGTATTTTTCATTTCGACGAAGCATTGGGCATGATAAGATCCCATTTCCAGGCCTTCCAGTTCGTAAAAGGGGTTTGAAGGGAGGACGGTGAAGGGTCATTTTTTTCCAATCGGGCTTTAAAAAATTTCACTGCATATCATTAAGAATAATGAGGTGAGTAAGATTACCATTTTATAAATTCCTCAGATTGTACGATCTTTTTTCTAAGTAGACATTCATTCTCCTCCTGAAAGCGTTGTGGTTCGCTTTTATCCATCAACATATGGCAATATCCACTCTGGAATATATAGTGTATTCCACTCATTATAAGTAATATTTAAGGGTGAATTTAAAGTATAAAACTCTATGTGTTCAGATTTGTCAACCATTGGGTTTTCTGATAGTATAAATATCCATTTCGTATAAGCATCGGATTTTTTAAATGATTAATTAAAGTGGAAGGGAGAGTGGGTTTATTGGGAAGCCACCCCGATTTTGAACAGGAACGCCAGCGGCTGGATTTTACGAAACGTTATATAGACGTAGTCATTAAAACATCAGAAACCAGCAAAGATCAATTTCAGAGGAATATGCAAGAAGCTTTTGGTGATGCCGATTGGTCCGAGTCCGGCTTATATTCTCAGTTGCTGACGACAGCCAACTTTTTTGAAATGTCAAAAACTGAATTAGAGGGCTTACGCAAAGCACGTAAAAAGCCATATTTTGCAAGAGTGGATTTTGAAAGGAATGATGGTGATAGCGGTGAAGTGCTTTATTTCGGAAAAACCTCCCTTTATCAGAGAGAGAGCCAGGAACAGATTATCGTCGATTGGCGATCCCCGATTGCAAACCTATATTATGAGGGCCGAATTGGTGAAATTGAATATGAAGCAGAAGGGGAAACATTTAACGGGAACATCACTTTAAAGAGACAGCTAATGATAGAAGATGGGGTCCTGGAAGAGGTAAGGGACATAGATTTAACAACTACCGATGAATTGCTTCAGGAATCCCTTTCTAAAAGTTCCAGCAATCGACTGACTGATATCATTACTACGATTCAGGAAGAACAAAATAAGATCATTCGTGCAGATTTGAATAAACCAATCATTGTTCAGGGTGCAGCGGGCAGTGGAAAAACAACAATTGCTTTACATCGGATCTCCTATTTCATTTACCATTATAAAGATTTGTTCGACCCAAGACAATTAATGATTCTTGCTCCGAGCCGGGTGTTCATCGATTACATATCTGAAGCGTTACCTGAATTGGGTGTTGAAAAAGTAAAACAATTCACATTTTCCGAATACGTACAGTTAGCGATAGGAAAGCAAATAAAGCTTGTAGCAGATGATAAATTAACTCGAATGCTGGAAAAGGATGATGAAGAAATCAAGGTCGCTGTCTGGATATCAGGTTTAAAGGGCTCCCCAGGATTTAAATTTATTTTGGACGAATATGTGAAGGATATTTTCAGGGGTTTTCATCCGGATGAGGATTTCTATTGTGATAAATATCGCATCTATTCCGCTAAGAAGTTCATCAGATTATTAGAAGAGGATTATTGGTACTTGCCGTTATACACCAGACTGGATAAACTGAAGGCCGTTTTAAAAAGTGAAGTGAAGTTGAAAAAGAAAATAATGCTTGACCGGGTTATTGATTTTTATGAGGCCAAAATTGAGAAGGCACTCTATAAGAATATCGATCCAGTCATACGCAAGGATTTTGTTACAAAATGCCTCGATAAAAAAGAAGAGCGGATCGAACAGGTTCAAAAGGCGATCCGTACTTCGGTAAAAGGCTATTTTAAACAATTTAAAATTAAGAATCTTCTAACGTACTATCAGGAATTATACGAAGACCCCAAGCGACTGGCCTTCTACAGTAACGGTAAACTTACTTTTGAAGATGCCTGTGCAATATGTGAGTATAACCAAAAATTATTTTCTGATAAAAGTTATGAAATGGAAGACTTGGGTGCATTATTGTATCTACAGGAGCGCCTTTTTGGTGTGGACAAAGAAAACAAAGCAAAGAATGTCGTCATTGATGAGGCACAGGATTATAGTTTCATGCAGTTGCAGGCACTCAAGACGGCAGTGGATACTGATATGTTCACACTTGTAGGCGATCTTGCACAAGGCATCCATTCATACCGGGGATTGCAAACATGGGAAGAGGTTCACCGTCGTATTTTCCCACGGGCGACGTATACTGAATTACAAAAAAGCTACAGAACGACTGTAGAAATCATGAAACAAGCTAACCGAATTCTTCAGTTATTAACATATGATTTCCCTGAAGTGGAACCTGTTGTCCGTCATGGCAGGGAACCGGAATTCATTTCCATTGAAAAGGATGGTTGGGAAGAAGAGTTGATCGAACTTATTGATAAGCTAAAAGGGGAAGGATTTAAAACGTTTGCCGTGATTGCCAAAACGATGAAAGATTGTAAACTGGCAAACGAGAAACTAACTGGAGTACATCAAGGCTTTCATTTAATTGATGAAGGGGGAAACATTCCGAAAGACAAAACGTTAATTGTCCCCTCCTATCTAGCCAAGGGTTTGGAATTCGATGTTGTATTTGCAATTTCCCTGGAAGAAGTGTATTGCCGTGAAAATGAACTTGATATCAAATTGCTTTACGTCACGATGACAAGGCCACTGCACCGGCTTTATTTTTTAGGCAATGATAATAAGGCTTTTCTTATAGAGAAATGAGAAGAGGAGGCTGATAGGTAAACGGCCTCCGCGTTACGCTTACAAATGCAACAGGATATCTTGAATGTCTTCCCACCCATAACCGACTTCGATGAGCTTGATGCCAGCCATTTTAACCGTTTTTTCAGCAATGACTCGACCACCGAGGGCCTTGTAAAAACCGCAAGAAGGATTATCCTTTAATGCCCAAATGATTAAATTCTTATGTTCCATTTTCATTAGCTCATGTATGACCGCTTTTATCATCTTTCGGCCGAGTCCTTGTCTTTGATATTCTTTTAAGATATAAATCGCATAAACTTCACCTTGAATTAGGGGTTCATGCGTTTGTTCAGGTCCGCCCGCAGCGAAACCGATGATTTCGCCTTTGGCATTTTCCGCTACAAAGGTGGCGCTATGCAGCATTTTTAAATTCCTTTTCCAATTTTTCTTTCTTGCTTCAATGTTCAAAGAAGACAAATATTGATTCGGCAATATTCCTGTATAAGTCGTTTGCCAACTGTTTATATGTACATGAGCTATTCCATTTACATCGTTTTCAGTGGCTTTCCTTATATTCATAAAAACACCTTCTGATTTTAGTATTTTTCTTAGAATATCATGGAAAAAGTGAATAAGCATTTAATTTATGTTTATAACTACACTAGAAAGGATAAGAAATAAAAGAGCGAGTCAACCAGATGAAGGGAAGGATGAGAAAGATGAAATTGAAAGTTGGTTTTTATTTTCCGGGTGGTAAAGAAATAGAGCATGAGGTAGAAGGCGATGACTCTACTCAAATGATTTCAAATATTCAAAAGCACCGCTATTATAATTTAGTTAAAGGCGATTCCCATTATGTAGTCGATACGGAAAAAGCAGCTTATTTTTCTGTAACGGAAATATCGGATTGAGAATAAACCGCATTGGACATTTACTCCAGTGCGGTTTATTCTTTTTGGTATGGGAATACCTGAAAAGGAGAAAAAGAACACATGAAAATTAATTTTACTAAGAAACAATATGAAACATTATTCAAAATGGTTCAGTACGGATATTGGGTTGCTTCCGATACTGAAAATAATAAAGAATTCAGTGAGTTGGAACAGTATCTCAATTCCTACGCCAAAGATTTCGGTATGGATGGAGTTCATTTTGTGAAGGAATATGAAATTTATGATTTAAGCAGGGAACTGGAGGATCAACTTCATCAAGTCATAAATGAATATGAAGAAGGGGTGTTCAGGGATAAACTAGCTTATCACATGGCGAGAAAAGAGTTTGCAGAGGAAGCGGACAACCATGAATATAGTCAAGAAGAAGCGTTTAAACGGATCATGGAGCTCGAAGAAAAATATCATGTTCATATTGAAGAACAAGGGTTACAGAAATTGAAACTAGAAGAATAAGGTAGAAGGATTAGGAGGGAGGACAGAAATAGTCCTCCCTCCTTTATTAAAAAGATTACACGTTCATACTATAATGGGAACCGCCTGTTTCGAGATGGTTTTATTCACCAGAATGTTGGCGGAATTTTTCAATTGTGAATTGGTAAAATGCGATTAAGTCATTTTGTGTTGCAAAACCTGCCTGTGCGACCTGTTCACTTCCTCCGCCTCTCCCATTAAACGGACCTAACTCAGCTTTAAAATATTGTCCGCAATGAACGGGGAAGGATCCGCTGTGCGAAAGCGTTACCTTTTGTTCCTTCCGTGATGCAAGTAATACGAGCACCTTTTCCTTTTTAACGATCGTAGCTGAAAGGTATTGCAGTTCTTTCAGTGTGCTATCTTCGAAAATATGAGAGATGAATCCTTCTTTATTTGCTGCAAGAATGGATTCAGCGAGAAAGTTTGCATTTTCAAGCTTTAGTTTTTCGTTTGCTGATAGCAGCTGAGTGTAGTCATTTTCCAGCTTCTCCACCCTATTGATGATCTCTTTCCGTCCGGTATTGAATTTATTCGATAAGGCTGAAAGAATATCAAGACTTTCGGAAAAATCGTTCAATGCCCTGAAGCCGCACTTAAAATAGAGGCGGGTAAGTTCTTTTTGCTTTTCTGTTTTGAGAATTTTAATTAAGCCAATCTCCCCGGTTCGCTCTACATGGGTTCCCCCGCAAGGGTTATACTCAATCCCTTCTATTTCAACAATACGGATGTTTTCAGTCACTTTTGGCATTTTGACGACAGGTAGCGTTTGTAACTGCTCTTTTGTCACATAATATGTGAGTAATTCGTGATTCTCAATGATATATTGATTAACCTGCTTTTCAGCAGCAATCGTATGTACGTCGGTCCATCTGGATTCAGTTATATCGATCGTTAAATATTCCTTACCAAGATGAAAGCTGACCGTTTCCGCATCAAATAATTCCCGGCAGACTGCCGAGAGTAAATGCTGGCCGCTATGCTGCTGCATATGATCGAAACGGCGAGACCAATCAAGTTCACAGTGAACCAACTTGGAAACTGGCCTACTCTCAACCTTGTGAAGGATATTTCCATCTTCGGTTTTTATAACGTCAAGAACAGTGATTCCTTCTATTTGGCCAGTATCTGAAGGCTGACCGCCCCCTTCTGGATAGAAAGCCGTTTCATCAAGAGTGATGTAATAAAATCCATTTTCTTCAACGCACTCCAGGATTTTTGCATCCCATTGGGAAGTCTTGGAGGACGTGTAATACAATTTTTTTGTCATAATGATACCCTATTCCTTTCAGTTAGTCATTAAATTATAACATCGTAATACCAATACATAAAAAGAAGGATTAGAAGGTCAGTCGGGTAAATAAGTAATCTACATGACATATTAAAAATTAATTGTGTTAGATGGCAAAATTTATATTTATAGACAAACCCTAATGATGTAAAATATTCCTGAAAGGGTATACTTTAGACCTAATTATCGTTAATGTAAAGTGATTTAATAGTTAAAAGGTCCTCTGATTTAAGTGATGCTATTAAGGTGACCTTAAAATTCACATTGGTAAATTAAGAAAGGGTCAAGTGATTAGAAGTGAATCTTGCAAATATGGAAAAATACAAAAATAGCTTATTTGAAAATATAAAAAACAAGCTTTCTGATTGGCTAGAGCTGGACGAGGCGGAGACGATTCCGAATCAAGAAATATTCCGTTTTCTGCATTCAATCAAAGGGACGGCAGGTACGCTGCAATTATGTGGACTTATGGCAATCATCGAAAAGCTATTGGAAGGGATTGATGAAGAAAGTGCAAGGGTCTGGAGTCGATCTGACCTTAGGAATTTTCTTTTTGATCTCATTGAACATTCATTTGAATATGAGCATTTTGATGAAGTTGAAATAAAAGAAAAGCCGGTCCGCGATTCTCAAGCCCCGCTCATTCAAATCATTGATGATGACATCTCCATGTTAATTTTATTGAAAGATCTTTTGGAGGAAAAGGGATGGATGGTTATCACGAATGCCGACCCTGTAAAAGCGACAAAGCAATACTTTGAAATGCAGCCGGATTGCCTGATTCTTGATATACAGTTACCTGCAAAGGATGGGTTTCAGATACTTCAGGATATTCACCTACATAATGAGAAATATTTCATTCCGAAAATCATGATCAGCATACAGAATGATAAACATTCCCGTATAAAAGCATTTAAGATGGGCGCGGATGATTTTATTGGAAAGCCGATTGATTTCGAAGAGTTTATTGTCAAGATGGAAAGGCATATCCAGCGAAAGAAGATTTTTGATCAATCGGTCCTAATCGATGAGTTGACACAGGTATATAACCGACGATTCCTGGAAGATACCCTTCCGCGTTATTTTAATGACTATAAACGATCAGGACAGCCATTTTCGATAAGCATGATTGATATAGATCACTTTAAAAGAGTGAATGATCTATACGGACATTCGGTAGGTGACCATATACTGGTTGAGTTTGCCCAATTCATTAAATGCAATATCAGGAGTTCAGATTTACTCTGCCGGTATGGAGGGGAAGAATTCGTCGTTATTTTCCCTGATACTTCGAATGAAGAAGCTAAAAACAAGTTAACAGGCTTAATCAAGGCCTTTTCCGCAAAGCAATTTATCCAGAATGACCAAACATTTTCGATTACATTTTCTGCTGGTGTATTTACGGTTGAAAATGAAAGTGTTACGCCGAGGGAGGCTTTTGAGGAAGCCGACAATTCTTTATATGAAGCGAAACGCTCAGGACGTGCGAAAGTGGAGAGTATTCAAAAAAACCGATTCAACAAGAAATCTCTCAATGTGTCAGTTATTGATGATGATATCATTATCCGGACGATCTTAACTAAAGCTTTGCATTCGCTTCAAATTCCCCACTTTGACTTGAATATTGCCGTGTATGAAGACGGTCATTCTTTTTTGAAATCCGATCGAGCAAAAGAAGATATAGGACATTTCCTAATCCTTGATGGAGTGATGCCCATCATGGATGGAATTGAAGTGCTGCAGAAAGTGAAACAAAGCAGAAATGCTGATTTATTTACCGTTTTAATGCTAACTGGTAGGAAAAGTACGGACGATATCGCAAATGCATTGAAACTTGGGGCGGATGATTATGTAACAAAGCCATTTAGCATTAAGGAACTGCAGGCAAGGATAGAGCGTCTGATGAAAAAGTTAATTTAAACCGTGCCATTATACGGATATATGGGGGGATTACGATTGAGTCTGATTGCTTTGAAGTAAAGAACCCCTTGTGCGAGAAATTGAAATTACCTCTAGGAGGGTGAATGATGAAACGGATTTTATTAGCGGAAGATGAGGATGTGTTGCGAATGCTCGTTGTGGACACTTTAGAAGATGAAGATTATGAGGTTGACGAAGCAGCCGATGGAATGGAGGCCGTACAGTTTCTCAGAAGCAAAACTTATGATCTTATAATTCTTGATTATATGATGCCTGGATATAGTGGATTGGAAATCATTGAAAAAATCAAGTCGTCCGAAATTAATAACCAAGGAAAAATCCTCGTGTTATCGGCCAAAAGCCAACAATTTGAACAAGAAAGAATATTGGAAGCGGGGGCAGATTATTTTATGGCCAAACCATTTAGTCCGTTAAAGCTAATAGAAAAAATAGAGGATATTTTGCATGAAGCTGAATCCTTATTTTACTAAGAGCCTATCCAGGCAAGTAGTGTCTTTAATGACGGGCTGCATCATATTATTTATAGTGGGAACTGGAATTTTATTTTACATATTGCAGTCATTAAATGCTGAATATATCCATCAGAGGCAAAGCATTGTAGAAAAACAATTATTGATGGATGAAATATTCGACCAATATAATACGGTATTTTTAGATATTAGGGGATATATTGCATTTAATAATGATGCATTAAAGGATAAAGCATTACATCAGGAAACCTCAATAAGGAAAAATATTGAACGGTTTAAGGGCATTACCGATTCCACGGCTGATATGAATATCTCCAACAAGCTTGAAACTTTTACTGATTACTACTTTAGTGGGGTTCTTCCATCCTTTTTGGCATCCCCAAAAAAAGGGGAGAAGATGGAAGTTGAAAAAATAAATAACTCAAAAATCACGGCACAAATTGCGGATTTTCGCAGTACTATTAATTCGTACTCCGGCACTTTAACGAAAAGGCTCGATAAAAATGTGAAGGACCTCACAAAAAATCAATCCATTATACAAGGAGCTTTTGTCGGATTCGTTCTTATCTTTTTATTCATCTTCCTATTCATCATAAGATCATTAATCAGGAACATCGGAAAGCCACTTGCGGATTTTTCAATAGCGGCGAATGAAATTGCTGCCGGAAGGGAAGCTGTTATTTCCGTCAATGAGAATCGTAAAGATGAGCTTGGGGTTTTGTCGATAGCTTTTAAAAAAATGTTTACAAGCGTTCAGGAAAAAGAGCAGGAATTGATGGCGCATAATGAAGAACTGCTGGCGCAGCAGGAAGAACTGCAAGCCCAGCAAAATGAACTTCAAGTCACCCTTGGAATCATCACGGATAATGAAAAAAAGCTAACCAGGAGAAATGAATTGATCAATGGGATATCCTCCACTTTAGATAAAAAGGAAGTATTAAAAAGTATTGTCTTTAATATGAGCAAATTAATTTCTGCTGATCGTGGAATGATCGCTTTAGTTCATGAAGACGCCTCTTCATCATTCGGAATTTCGGAATCTGGAGTAAAACAATTCCGTAATAATATCTCCAGCGGTTTGAATCATCGCCTTCTTGAAGAGAAGGAGCCATTCACGATAAAGAGAGAACAAGATATGGGCGAGAAAGGGTATCACGAAAATACGAATTACAGTTATGATTTATACCTTCCCGTTCTATCCACATATAAAGAAGTGGATGCCATAATGGTTTTCAGCAGGTATGGGAGTCCATTTAGTGATCAGGAAGTGAAAGAATGTGAAACGTTGGCTAAGCAAATCTCAACATCGCTTGACAAGATCAAGCTTTACGAGGAAACGGAAGATAATAGGAGGTTAAATCAAGATATCCTCAACACGATCCAGGAGGGCATCCAATTGATTGATCAGGAAAGAAAGGTTGTTCAAGTCAATCAGCCATTTTGCGATATTTTTAATTCAGGTTCATGTCCAGAACAAATAATAGATTTGCCGTGGGAAAAGTGGAGTGTTTCGTTGGCTGATCAAATGGAGGGAGAAAGGTTTTTATTTGAAATGGATGAGGCGATTAATAATATAGAAGAGGCAAACTACGAAGAACGAAGCTTTACTTTTAAAAAGAAAAAGACAAATCAGGTCATAAAGGTATATTTTGAGACTTTATATTATCGCGAAGTAGTCTTTGGTACAATTTTGGTTTATCGCGATATTACAAAAGAATATGAAGTGGATCAAATGAAGTCAGAATTTGTCAGTACAGTTAGTCATGAATTAAGGACACCGCTAGCAAGCGTTCTTGGTTTTACAGAATTGATGCTGAACAAAGCATTGAAACCCGAGAGGCAGGCCAAATATTTACAGACAATCTACAATGAAGCGAAACGACTTACTGCACTTATCAATGATTTCTTGGATGTTCAAAGAATGGAGTCTGGTAAACAGATATATGAAAAAAAATATGTAGAAATCATACCATTAATTCAAAAGGTAATTGAACATTTGGAAATAAATACAGCACAACATGATATTCAAGTCCAGACTGAAACCAAGGATTTGATGATTTTAGGAGATCGGTTAAAGATCGAACAAGCGTTTACCAACCTTTTAAGCAATTCAATCAAATATTCCCCCGATGGCGGCAGAATATTTGTCCGAGTATATAGCAAGAACGATATGCTTTCCATAGATATCAAGGATGAAGGGCTTGGCATACCCAGAGAATCACTGCCGCATTTATTCCAGAAATTTTATAGGGTCGATAATTCAGATCGCAGGAGGATTGGGGGAACAGGCCTAGGGCTAGCCATCGTTGATGAAATCATTAAATCGCATGGGGGCCATGTTACAGCGGTTTCAGATTACGGACAAGGAAGTACATTCACCATGTCTTTACCTAGAGTAAAAGAAGCAGGTTTTAACAATGATGGACAGGCAATGAAACAAAGCTATGATATTATGGTCATTGAAGACGATATAAATTTAGCAAAACTCTTAAAATATGAATTAATGGATAGCGGCTTCCACGTCAGCTATTTCAAATGTGGAAGACAGGCTCTCCAAAAGCTAAAAACCTCACCTCCGGACGCCATTGTATTAGATATCCTTCTTGAAGAGGAAGATTTGGATGGGTGGGAAATCCTGAGGGATTTAAAAGAATCCGCTGACTTGAAGGAAATACCTGTTTTTGTATCTACCGCACTTGATGAAAGGGAAAAAGGAATTTCATTGGGAGCTAGGGATTATTTAGTTAAACCATATAAACCGAGCCAATTATCTAAAGTGATCAAGCATTCCTTATTAGGCAATGGTAAACATGGACAGAATTTGATTCCTCAAACATTCAATGTAGATGATCAGGTGTGAAAAATAAAAAAACGTAATAGGTATACAGAACAACAAAAAAATGATAAATTCAATGATGTTGGAAAAAAAATAATTGGGTACAATTGTAGGTAAAGGTAAGTAACAGGAGGATTTATATACATGCAAAAAATTCAGGCCGGTATGGCTGTAGAGTTAGAAGTAGAGCGTAAGGCGGATTTCGGTTGGTTTTTAACTGATGGTTCAGAAGATGTCTTACTTCATCATAATGAAATGAATGAAGGAACCGAGATTGAGATTGGTGATGAAGTGACGGTATTCATCTACCATGATAAACAAGCCAGGCTAACAGCTACAATGAAAATTCCAGAAATTCAAATTGGTCAATATGGCTGGGCAGAAGTTGTCAATGTGAAAAAGAAACTTGGGGTTTTTGTGAACATTGGACTTTCCAAAGATATCCTTGTATCGTTGGATGACCTTCCGAATATTGATCGTTTATGGCCTGAGGTTGGCGATCGTCTATATGTATCTCTGAAGACAGATCGTAATGACCGCTTGTTTGGTAAACTTGCAACGGAAGATGTAATCCAGGAGATGGCTGTACAAGCTCCATTAAAGGGTATTCGTAACACAACGGTGAAAGGCAATGTCTATCGTTTGCTTATGGTTGGATCTTTCTTTGTTTCGCAAGAAGGGTATCGCTGCTTCATTCACGAAAGTGAGCGCAAGGAGGAGCCGCGTCTTGGTGAATTAGTTGAAGGACGCGTCATTGATAGTAAAGAAGATGGAACACTTAATGTTTCTTTATTTCCCTTTAAGCAAGATTTAATGGGCGAAGATGCCGAGGTAATTTTTACTTATTTAATGAATCGCGGCGGTGCGATGCCTTATGGCGATAAAACGCCACCTGATGATATCCAGTTTCACTTCGGTTTAAGCAAGGGAGCTTTCAAACGTGCTCTTGGTAAACTGATGAAGGAAGACAAAATTTATCAGGAAGATGGATGGACCTATTCTTCAGATCGTAAATAAATAAAAAAAGCAGCGGGAATTCCTCCGCTGCTTTTTTTATGTGAATCTCATTATTAAAAAAACTTCTTTTTACCTTTTTCTTCTTTTAATATTTCCACAGCTTCTCTGAACCTCATGGAATGGACAATCTCCCTCTCACGCAAAAATCTGAGTGAATCATTGATATCCGGATCATCCGAGATGTCAATCAGCCACTGATAGGTTGCTCTTGCCTTCTCTTCAGCGGCAATATCTTCATATAAATCAGCAATCGGGTCGCCTTTAGCTTGAATGTATGTGGCAGTCCACGGACTTCCTGCCGCGTTCTGATAAAAAAGAGCACTATCATGATTGACATAATGTTCACCTAGGCCAGCTGCTGCCATCTGCTGGGGGGTAGCGTCCTTTGTAAGTTTATAAATCATCGTGGCGATCATTTCTAGATGGGCGAATTCTTCCGTTCCGATATCCGTTAGCAGGCCAATTACTTTATCGGGAATTGTATAACGTTGATTTAAGTAACGGAGTGCTGCAGCCAACTCACCATCAGCACCTCCATATTGCTCTATCAAATATTTAGCCAATCTAGGGTTACAGTCCCTGACTTTAACCGGATATTGCAGCTTCTTTTCATAAACCCACATTGATATCTCTCCTTATACCTGCCATGGCCATGGGCCTTGGCCCCATTCCCATTTATTTTCACCGCCTGAACTGTTTCCAAATCCCAATAATGGACCATATTTAGGCTCAAAAACCGATTTCAATTGTTTGGAGTATTCATGAAATTGGTTGAATTGCTGCAATGCCTGCTGGTCGTTAGGATGTGTATCCAGATAATGAGTCAACTCGACCAGTACAAAATCCGCAGCCTGAATTTGCTCAAGCAACTGATAATATTCATCATCCAGTTTATTTTTCATTTATGTCTCCCTTTCCCGATACGGATTATCATAAAAATCGTAAAAGAATTTCCAAAGTGTTCCATACTTCAGAGCTTCTTCTGGTGTGAATTGTTCCAGATTAGGCGGTTGAAAATTAATATACAAATTGGGAGGTGTTCTATAGTATTTTCTCCCAATTGGAGGGCAAGGATCAAATTTGCTATGGAAAGGTTTATATGACTTGACTAAAGTAAACGTCTTTTCGCGTGTCAAAAAATATACCTCCTTTATAAAGATATAGCCTTTAATAATTATGCAAGAGTAACACTTTATATGACTCCAAGTGATTGAAAAGGAAGGGTCTGGTAGATGGTTAATTATCTGAATATTTAGACTAATCGTTATAGTCCCGTTATCTTACTGAGATGTTTGTCATCTATTCTTTATCTGTTTGTTCTTTGTATAGAAAAAAACTATGGTAAGATTGTTCTCGTAGCTTATAAAGCAGCTCACAAGGAGGTAACAACATATGAAAAAATCAATCTTATCGTTAGCGGCAGCGGCTGCTATATCCGGTGCATTCACAATTCCGGTACAAGCAGAAGATGTCAAAGTGAAAGATGGAGACACATTATGGGGGATATCTCAAACGTATAAAGTATCAATAGAAGATATTAAGTCTTGGAACGATTTGTCTTCAGACACGATTTATGCAGGGGAAAACATACATATTTCTCAAGAAGAGCACCATAAAGTCAAGTCTGGGGATACCTTATCGGAAATTGCAGACAAATATGATGTAGCGGTAAAGGATATTAAATCTTGGAACGGTTTAAGTTCAGATACAATCCATCCAAAACAGGAACTTGTCATTAAACCGGCAGCTAACAAAGTCGAAGCAGCGAGTGTAGGGCCTGAGCAGAAATCAGAGCAAGCTGCACCAGCTGAAAAAGAAGAACCAGTTGAACAAGCAAAACCGGTTGAACAAGCAAAACCAGTTGAACAAGCCAAACCAGTTGAACAAACAGAAAAAACAGACACAAATAATGAATCCAAGGATCAAGCAGGTGTAGAAAAAGAGCTAACGGTTAGAGCAACTGCTTATACGGCTAGCTGTCAAGGATGTAGCGGCACAACAGCTACAGGAGTTGACTTGAAAGCTAACCCGAATGCAAAAGTGATTTCCGTAGACCCATCAGTCATTCCACTTGGATCAAAAGTCTATGTCGAAGGTTACGGTTACGCGACGGCTGCTGATACAGGCAGTGCCATCAAAGGAAATAGAGTGGACATCTTTATTCCTAATGAACAAGATGCTAATAATTGGGGCGTTAAAAACGTTAAAGTGCAAATCCTGAATTAAATTAACCATGCCATACATGTTTATATATTGAAAAGAGTAGACAAAAAGGTTTCGGAATGGTCTCATTCCGAAACCTTTTTGATTTTTTATTGGATGTGGAGCAGTGATAGAGAATAGTGAATGGATGCGTAAAACAAAGTTGATTGAAACAGGTGTACGAGACTCTCGGACCGCACGCGGAAAGCGAGCGCCTGAAGCGGAAATCAACGGTCATATTTTTAAAACTTAAAAAAACTGTAGACACAGAGAATGTGTCTACTCTTTTTGTGCTTTTGGTTCATTGAAAAAGCAGGTACAATGAAAGTAATAAATCTTTATCTTTATATGTCCTTGCAAGGTAAATAGGAGGAGTAGTAAATTGATGGAAAAAGCACGTGAATATTTACAAAAATATTTTGGTTATGAATCATTTCGAAAAGGTCAGGAACAAATTATCCAACAGGTGTTAGGAGGAATAAATACAGCAGGAATCATGCCTACTGGCGGAGGTAAATCAATTTGTTATCAGATTCCAGCGCTTCTATTACCTGGCGTAACACTCGTGATATCCCCACTTATATCCTTGATGAAGGACCAAGTTGATGCCCTCGAACAAAACGGGATTGATGCCACATTTCTTAATAGCTCCATTTCAGGGTTAGAATCTTCCAATAGAATGAACGATATTAAACAAGGGAGGTATAAGTTGGTTTATGTGGCACCGGAACGGTTGGAAAATCCTTCATTTCAACAAGATTTAAATAACGTGGAAATTTCATTGGTGGCCATTGATGAAGCGCACTGTATCTCTCAATGGGGTCATGATTTTAGACCAAGCTATTTAAAAATCAAAACTTTGTTGAAAAATATGCCATCTGCTCCGACTGTTCTCGCATTAACGGCAACAGCCACTCCAAATGTGACAGATGATATATGTCAGTCGCTTGGGATATCAAGACAACATACCATTTCAACAGGGTTTTCCAGAGATAATTTGTTTTTTTCAGTCGTTAAGGAAGAAAATCGCGGACGGTTTTTAATGCGCTATATAGAGAAAAACAAAAATGAGTCGGGTATCATATATGCAGCCACGAGGAAAGAAGTCGATTCATTGTATGACAAACTTAATAAAGCTGGTTTTCTGGCAGGTCGATACCATGCAGGGATGAATGAACAAGACCGTTCGGAACAGCAAGACCATTTCATTCGTGATGACGTCCCCTTGATTGTTGCGACATCAGCCTTTGGGATGGGAATCGATAAGTCGAATGTTAGATTCGTGATCCATTACCAAACTCCAAAGAATATGGAGAGTTACTATCAGGAAGCGGGACGTGCTGGGCGGGATGGTTTGGATAGTGAATGTATTTTATTGTATTCCCCCCAGGATATACAGATCCAGCGTTTTTTGATTGATCAATCAAATCCGTCTCAGGAGAGGCAATCCCAGGAATTGATGAAGTTAAATAGAATGAAAGATTATTGTTTTACTGAAGGGTGTTTGCAAGCTTTCATTCTGCAATACTTTGGTGAAGAAAACCCTGAAGATTGCGGTCATTGTGAAAATTGTACAGATAAACGTGACTCTGTTGAAGTAACGACACAGGCACAGATGGTCCTTTCATGCATGTTTCGAATGGGCGAGCGATTCGGAAAAACGATGATCTCTCAAGTGCTTACGGGTTCACGCAATAAGAAAATAGAAGAGTTCGGTTTTCAAAAGCTTTCGACCTATGGAATCATCAAAAATCAATCGGCTAAGGATGTAGCTGATTTCATTGATTTCCTGACAGCTAAACAATATATCGAAATGACAGGCGGGCAATTTCCAGTCCTTAAAGTAACCAATGCTGGCAGGGAAGTGCTTTTAGGACAAAAGAAAGTCCTCCGTAAAGAAATAAAACAAGTAATCAGCATCAGTATTGATCATGGATTGTTCGAAGAATTGAGGCAGTTAAGAAAAGAAATGGCTGCTAAGGAAAATGTACCGCCATTCATTATTTTTTCCGATGCATCTTTGAAAGACATGGCCGCCAAATTGCCGAGGACGGAACAGGAATTCCTTGACGTCAAAGGGGTTGGTACCCAGAAATTCGAACGCTTCGGTGCCGTGTTCATAGAAGCGATTTCAAAATATGTACAGGCACATCCTGAATTAGAAATGAATACAATGGTTACAAAGGAAACGCTAAAACGAAGTACTGAACCATCTCATTTAGAAAGCTACCGCTTATATCAGGAAGGTAAATCGATCAAAGAAATCGGGATATTAAGAGGACTGTCTTCCATCTCGATTGAAAATCATTTATTGAAGTGTGCAGAAGAACACTTAGAGATCAAATGGGAAGAGATTTACTCGGAAGAAGAGTATCAGCTTGTATTGGAAACTGCCAAACAAATGGATTCTGAAAAACTGAAACCTCTAAAAGAAGCTTTACCTGAGCATTTCTCATACTTTATGATTAAAGCGATCATGATGAAAGCAGGATTAGAACAGGGATAGGTTATATAGTAATGTAATTTTTTTCATGGAATAAATAAGAATTTGATTTAATGCGTATACTAGGAATGATCAAAGGGTGAAATAACGTGCCTTTAATCAGAGTATTTATATAAAAAAGAGGAGGTTGCTCATGTATTTTGGAAAAAAGAATTCAGAGGAACCAGAAATCATTATGGAAGATACGATTGTATATGCGTGCGGATCGGATGATTGTAATGGATGGATGAGAAAAGATTTTGCTTCGGAAAACTATGATTGCCCAATGTGTGGAAGCCAATTAGTCGAAGAAGTCAGGGAACTTCCAAAAATTGAAAATGAATATAATGCGTTTAAATAAAAGAGGTGAATATTGCCTCTTTATTTTTTATTTTCATGACAAAAAAGAATGACGGTGTGTTACCTTTTCGTTATAGACTTTACATATAAATATAAATATGCTATTATAAAATTTCAGTGTTATTAAAAGAAAACACTAGAGGGTAATTGAAAGTAACATTTTTATTAATAAAATAATTTTCCATCATCATTTTGATGGAGTAGAATCAAGTTAAACACATCTAGAAAAAAGAAATACATGTAATCACCAAGTATTTTCCTCGATCCATTTTTGTTCTTCATTAACTTACTTCTATGTACCATTTATCTTTTGGAATTTAATTTACCCAATTGGAATTACGGACGGTTTAATTAATAAACATGTACTTATAAGCTTTTATCTGATTCTCGCAGGCACGGTCTAGGAACCGTATGGATGGGAGAGAGGCAGGGCTTTCATTGTTTTAGGTTTTGGCATTAAAATTACTCTCATGCTTGATTCGCTTTGAAAAATCATCCGAACGAGCAGGAAGAACCATATGAAATGGATTCTAAAATGGCGCAGTCTCGATTACCTATTTCGTAAGTCAGAGACTGTGTTTCATGATTTAAAAGGATTAAGAAAGCATGGATTTATGGAATCTTTTCTTCTTTGAAGCATTTACTCAAATAAAAAAAACATATATATGATATAATGGTATTTGGATATTAAAAATCCATGGTTTTAATTTCTAGTTCTTGGCACTTGGGAATTTGAGTGTGGGGAATATAAACAAATCTTAGATAAGCCAATGGATGCAATTTTTTTAGATTAATCGCCATCTATTCTTCTTTTATTTTTATGGCTTGGGATCTGTTATGCAGGACGGAGTTAATTCAATTCTAAGGAGTGAGATACATGTATAGAAGAAATAATACGGAAGAAATCATTCCTGAAGAAACTAAGGTGTGGGAATGTACATCAGAAGATTGCAAAGGTTGGATTCGCGATAACTTTACAAGTAATGATGAACACGTTTGTCCACTATGTAGCAGTGAGATGAAACCCGGCACTAGAATGCTTCAAGCCATCAACAATCCGAGAAATTATTAAGTCTTTATAAAAAAAGCTGAAGGGATTTCCCTTCAGCTTTTTTTATCTTTTTGTCAATTGTATGAAACAAAAAGCAGGAAAACCAGTTACAAGATCAGTGAATATCTTTTTTCTTGAACCTGCCCCCTCGCACTTCGGCGATATCCCCTACGGCAAGAAAAGCAGAAGGGTCGAAGCTTTTAACTATATCTTTAAGTTTGGCTTCCTCGAGCCTGTTAATTACACAGAAGATGACTTTTTTGTCATCACCAGAATAAGCTCCTTCGCCAGCTAAAAAGGTAACGCCCCGCCCCAGGCGATTCATTATAGCGTCGCCAATATCATCGAATTCATCACTGATAATCCACACAAATTTTGATTCATCCAACCCGGCAATGACGATATCCATCGTTTTATAAGCCACGAAATAAGCTATAATCGAATACATGGCACGATCCCAAGAGAAAACGAAACCAGCACTGCCAAGGATGAATAAATTAAAGAACATAACAATCTCTCCAACTGAAAAAGGAATCTTCTTGCTGGCAAGAATAGCTAGTATTTCTGTACCATCCAATGATCCGCCATATCGAATGACCATTCCGACACCAATGCCAAGAATCATTCCGCCAAATGCGGACGCCAGGAGGATATCTTGAGTGAAAGCTGGAACGTGATGAAGCAATGTAGTTGTAATGGAAAGGACCAAGATTCCATACAGAGTAGATAATGCGAAGGTTTTTCCAATTTGTTTATAACCAACAAAAAAGAAAGGAAGATTCAAAATGAAAAGGAAGATACCGAGTTTCCAACCAGTAATGTAAGATAACATTATCGATATACCTGTTATGCCTCCGTCGATAACGTTATTCGGCACTAAAAAAATCTCGAGGCCGACAGCCATCAAAACCGCACCAATTGTAATTAATAGACCTCTCTGTAAAATTTGCCTTAGCGTTAATTTTTTATGCTGGGTCTTTTTGTGCATAATTTCAGCTGTACTTGCACCTGCCAGGTCTGACATTATCATGCCCCCACTCCTTCTCTCTATATATGTACTATTTAATTATAAACCTATAGGTATAATTAAATAAAGGAATTAACATTCTTAATTAATATATTTCTGAATAATTATTTTAAATTTCATGTCAATGAAGGCTTGTAACTGCCATGCTCTTTTTATTTTACTCTATACAAAAGAATAGTATTTCTAAATTTATTGATTTTATGAAAGAAACCTGCAATTTATTTGAAAATGGAATATACCGGAAGATATAGAGAGTAAATAGATCGGTGTAAAGAAATAAAAAACCTTAAAATACTATGAATTCCCATTAAAATATAGGAAAATAGAACAATGGTACGATCAATTGTATCACTAGGCACCATCCTATTTATGATTGCAGTGTATTAGAACATACCGGTAGTGGAAGCAAATGAAAACGTCTTTCTTATAGGAAGCGGCCGCTCAATGGGAGTGGCTTTTTATGTGCCAAATTGCGAACGATAATTCAGGAATGCCAAAAAAATTTTTCTACAATAATTCTTTAAATGAAAATAGACTTGTGGATCCGGAAATAATTATGATGAAATCAATTATATAAATGTGAGAGTGGAAGAATTCTTTGCCATTGGCCAAACCACAGTCCTTGATTTTGGATAAGAAGAACATGGAATCATCTTTCAAAACATTTTACTAACGGAACCACACTTATCTCGCACGAGGAAATCATCGTTCGATCTGAAGAGAATCGTTTAAAACAGGTTGTAATACTATTCAAAATTAGGTTGTTGTATATGGAGTCTGGGTAGAAGATAAACTGTATGGGGGAAGCTGGATTTGGAAAAACAAAAGCATGCTAATATTATAAGTTTGAAGGTATTTTACTTATTTTCTTTTTTTTCAGTGGGAAGTTTAACACCACTTTTAAGCGTTTATTTAAACAATGAGGCAGGGTTGTCAGGTATTGAAATAGGTACGATCATGTCGGTTGGACCGATAGTGATGATCGTTTTTCAACCTTTTTGGGGAATTGTCTGTGACTGGAGCGGAAAACCAGCAAAAATACTGGCACTGACATCATTTCTAGCTGGTTTATTCGGGTTAGGTTACTTACTGTTTGAGCCCTATTTCCTTTTAGTATCCGTTGCAATTGCTTTGGCTGTTTTTCAAAGTGCCATTATTCCAATTTCAGATAGCATCACTCTTCAATATACCACAAGGATCAAATCGAATTATGGAAAAATCCGTTTATTCGGTTCACTTGGTTACGGTCTGGCGGTTTTTGTAATGGGGAAGTTATCGGAATCAGTAATTGGTCCATCCGTTATATTTTACGCCTTTTTCTTCGGTCTATTGATTGCGGCTCTTTTAGCTCTCCGCTTACCCGAAGAGCCTTCTCGAGAAAAGGTAAAACTTTTTAGTGGAATTAAAGAATTGATTACCATGAAACGTTTCCTTATCTTTCTTGCAATCACGTTTTTGCTTTTTGGTCCAAATCTTGCAAATAATGTATATTATGGTTTGTTTGTTGAAGCAAGAGGTGGTACATATACGGGGATTGGCATTGCGTTCCTGTTAGCAGTATTGTCGGAAATTCCATTTATGAGAATGGCAGGCAGCTGGATTCATAAAATGGGATTGATGCCTATAACCTTATTGGCGGGAGCGGCTTCGTTGGTTCGCTGGAGTTTGTATTTTACTGAACCAAGTTTGACTACCGTATACGTGACTTCCATCATGCAAGGTTTTTCCCTTGGCTTATTCATTCCTGCGGCTCTGCAATATATCCGGGAAGTCGTACCGGCCCATATAACCGTTACTGCCATAACGCTTTATTCCGCAATTGGCAATGGGTTAGGAAACTGGTTCAGTACCTTCAGCGGCGGGATTATTTTGGATAAGTCAGGGATATATGCGGTGTATTTATTTTACGCTATGCTCACATTGATTGGGATGCTGCTTACAATATGGCTCATGGGACTGGATAAAAAACAAAAAGTATGGGGAGAAAACACGTATAGTAGAAACCTGAGTTGAATATCTTTTTTACAAAATTTTAGAAAGTAAGAAGCCTCTTCACCTTACAACGTGAAGAGGTCAGACTGTAGAAAAACTCGATGTTAATGGAGTTTTTCTACAGTTTTTTTTAGATTTTTAAAATTTGACCGTCGATTGTAGCGTAGGGCACTCGCTTTCCACGGCGGTCCGCCTTCGGCACTCTTTGCTCCTGCGGGGTCTCCATTGGACGCGTATTCCCGCAGGAGTCTCGTACTCACGTTCCAATCAACTTTGTTTTATCGGTTAGATAGAAGTCCCTTTGCCTACAGTATTTTTCGATTATAAAAATATAAGTATTAAAACTTGAGGTGATAAGGATGCTTACCTTCCACACATGTGAAAGCAAGTGCGAATAAGCGGCAAGTAGGAATATATATCAAGATCGTGAAAACAGACGAAAGAAGCCTTTTCCACCAGATAAGTTTATCAAGGAAGAATAAAGAGGAGGTTAAAAGAGTTCAACTTGATTTCATGAATCTCTTTTAGCCCTTATTACTTACTTATTGAGGTAATGCAAACGAATAGGGGACGGAAGTTTCCGGAATTTTTCTTACCAAGAGCAATCAGTTTTTTTGTTTTTGGAAAAAATATGATTTAATGGAAGGTAGAGAATGAATGGAAGGATGAGTGTTTTTGAGCAAACCAAAAGTATTGACCGCTACCATTGTATCAGCTTTTATCGGGCTGTTTTGTTTATTTTGCCTCGGTTGGACTATTATTGACCATTATGGAAAAAAAACTTCTGATATGGGAGCTAATGAAACGACCCCCATGAAAAAGAATCTTCCTGATGACTTTACGGTAGTGGCGTTGGGTGATTCATTGACACGTGGTACAGGTGATGAAACAGGAAAAGGTTATGTTGGACTTGTTATGGAAGATTTGGAGAGTGAATACCATAGAAAACCGCTCATTCATAATCTCGGCATTAATGGACAAGTGTCTCAAGAATTGGTGCAGCAAGTGAAACAAACGGAAGTGAAGCGTCAAATCCAGGCAGCTGATGTTATTTTAGTTACTATTGGCGGCAACGACCTCTTTCAAAAGGGACAGACCTTGATTGATTATGATAGGGAGGCTGCATCCGCTTCACAAAAGAAATATTTGGAAAATTTGCATGGAATTTTAAAAAATCTCAATCATGTCAATGATACAGCCACCATATTTTTACTTGGCTTGTATAATCCATTTATAGATTTGGACGAAGACTTGGATACTAACCGCATAGTACGGGACTGGAATAATGAAACGGCAGAAGTAGTGGCTCATTATAAAAATGCAATTTTCGTACCAACATTCGACTTATTTCAATTATCGGTAAATGAATATTTGTATTCAGATAAATTTCACCCTAATAAGGAGGGTTACCGTTTAATTGCTGATAGGGTTGCTCCTTTAATAAAATGGGAGGATGAGGAACGATGAAACAAGTAACATTGTCAGTTAAGGGCTTGAAAAAAAAGATTGGTAAAAGGGAAATTATTAAAGGTATAGATTTTGAGCTGAATGAAGGTGAGGTTTTCGGCTTTTTAGGACCGAATGGCGCCGGTAAAACGACGACGATCCGCATGTTGGTGGGTCTGATTAAGCCAACATCGGGATCCATCCATATATGCGGATATGATGTGCGTAAGGAATTCACGAAAGCCATGCAGCATATGGGCTGTATTGTAGAAAATCCAGAGTTATATCCATTTTTAAGTGGTTGGGATAATTTGCTCCACTTTGCAAGAATGTTACCAAAAGTTGATGAAGCAAGAATGAATGAGGTTACAGAACTCGTCGGTCTACAAGCGAGAATTCATGATAAAGTGAAGACCTATTCTCTAGGTATGAGGCAGCGCCTAGGAATTGCGCAGGCGATGCTGAATAGTCCAAAGCTATTGATTTTGGATGAACCAACCAATGGTCTAGATCCTGCTGGGATCCGTGAAATGAGGCAATTCATCAGAAAGTTGGCTGAAGAAGAAGGTATGAGTGTTCTCGTATCTTCACACTTATTAGGTGAAATCCAGCAACTATGTGACCGGGTCGCAATCATAAAAAATGGAGAAATAATCAAAACCGATACAGTGGAAAGGCTATTATCCACACAAGAGCGGATAATTTGGAGGGTAGAGCCCTTACAAAAGGGTGTGGAGATCCTTAGCGGTTACACCGATATTACCGTAGAGCAAAACTTTATCATTACAGCTTATGATGAAGTCGAAACTCCTGAATGGAATGCTGCACTGAACCAAGCAGGGGTTAAGGTGCATGAAATGAACCGAAAACTCCCGGGATTGGAAGAATTATTTTTGCAGGTAACCGGTAGCGGAGGTGCACGTATTGAATAATTTGATCCAAAATGAAATGATGAAGTTGTTGGCAAAAAAACGGTTAGTCATAATAGGTATCATCGTTGGCATTTTAGTGATGATGTTCACCTATGCACAATATAAACAAGTGAAAGAGCAGCAGGAGAAGTTGGGTACTTCTGATTGGCGTTCTGCTCTTCAACAGCAAATCATCGATACTCAAAATCGATTGAGCTCAAATAGGATGCTGGATGAGTGGCGTGAACAACTAGAAGTCAGTCTAAAACAGCAGCAATATTACCTGGATCATGACATAAACCCCTCAGAACCAGGTGCAGCTACTTTTACACGCATGTTTTTGGAAAATGCCATTGATTTGTTCATTCCGCTGCTGATCATGATTGTAGCAAGTGATTTGGTTTCTTCCGAAAATAGTCAAGGTACAATTAAACTCCTGTTAACAAGGCCAGTGGAACGCTGGAAAATTTTAATGAGTAAATATGTAACATTATTATTGTCGGTTTCGCTAATTGTGGCGATGACAGCTTTACTCTCGTATTTGTTATCGGGACTTGTTTTTGGGTATCAGGGATGGGGAGCACCCGTCATAACCGGATTTGAATTGAAGGGCGCTGATGTGGATGTCAGTCAAGTTAGGTTAGTTGAACAATGGAGATTCCTATTGATGGATTTGGGACTTGTTTGGCTGGTTGCGGTAGTAGTAGGGACCCTTTCTTTCATGCTATCTGTTTTGGTGCGCAGTACACCCGCTGGCATGGGCATCATGCTGGCTGCTTTGATTTCGGGGGCTATCCTGAATAATATGGTTTCATCATGGGATTCAGCGAAATATTTTTTTATGGTGAATTTGAAATTGACCACTTATATTAGCGGTACGGCTCCGCCAATCGAGGGAATGACCTTATTATCGTCCGTCATTACATTGCTCGTCTGGTGGGTGCTAGCATTAATTGTATCCTTTGCAGCATTTACCAAAAGGGATGTTTACTAAGGAGAGGCAGCCTATTAAAATAATTATCCTTGTGTAGGGGAAGAATTGGAAGCGGGTTTATCGAAGCTTGCTGACGAATTCGACTCTTTAGTTAAACCGGATCATGGGAATTATGTGGAATGGATCCTGTTTGAAGCTGTTGAATAATATCTCTTAAAAGGCCAACAATAAACAAGCAACTAATGAAATACTGAAATATGGAGGGAAATCCATGACTACACTAAGAGATATTATGACAACAGATATTGACTGTTGCACAGCGGAGGATAATATATATGAAGCAGCAGTCAAAATGAAGGATGACGATGTTGGAGTCATTCCTGTATTGGAGAATAACCATTTAATTGGTGTCATTACAGACAGGGATATCGTTATCCGCTGTGTGGCAGAGAAAAAGCCAAACTCGACGAGAATAACTGATGTTATTTCCACCAATCTTGTAACGGGTACTCCTGATATGTCAGTTGATGAAGCTGAGGAGTTAATGGGGAATGAACAAATCAGAAGACTCCCAATAGTGGAAAATGACAAGCTCGTCGGAGTTGTGGCATTAGGAGATCTTGCTGTACACCGTCAGACTAATTCTATCGCGGGTAATGCTCTAAGTTCAATTTCCGAGGACAGAAATCAAATTCAACACTAAAAACAAAACTCTGTTAGCGAATGCTAACAGAGTTTTTGTTATTAAAAATATTTATTGAACCATCCTTTGATTTCTTCTACGTGTTGCAGACGCATTTTGGGAGATCCGCTTCGGGAAATTTCATGCGTTTCATCCGGGAAGGAAACAAGTACTGCTTCTTTGTTTTGCCGTTTTAAAGCGACAAAAAATTGCTCACTCTGTTCAATGGGACATCGGAAATCTTTTTCACCGTGAAGTATGAGTAAAGGAGTATTCACATTGGAAACATACTTTAAAGGTGAGTGCTGCCACAATTTATCAGCCGAGTTTATGATATCGCCGCCAATTTCCCACTCTGTAAAGTAATAGCCAATATCGCTGACACCATAAAAGCTTAACCAGTTACTAATGCAACGCTGAGTCACTGCAGCCTTGAAACGGTTGGTATGCCCGATTATCCAATTTGTCATGAACCCTCCATAACTTCCGCCGGAGACACCCAAATCTTCATGGTTTATAAAATCATATGTAGCTAAAACATGATCCACTCCAGCCATTAAGTCCTGATAATCCATGCCTCCATAATCACCTCGGCAGGCATTTGCGAAGTCCTGACCATATCCCAAACTGCCACGCGGGTTAGTGAACAAAACTGTATACCCTTCATTAGCCAAGGTCTGGAATTCATGGACATAGGTATTGGCATACATCATATGAGGACCGCCGTGAATTTCCAAAATGAGTGGATATTTATGATTTTCATTAAATTCGGTCGGCCTCATGATCCAGCCGTGGATGGTCTGTCCATCGGCAGCGGGAAAAGAAATGGGTTCAGCTATGGATAAATGTTTATTCCTTAAAAATTCATCATTCACAAAACTGATTTGTTCTTTATCCCCATTCGTAAGGTTATATGCAAAGAGGTCGCCTGGATGGGCGGGTGTACTTATGGCCACGACGGCACGATGGCTTTCGGGATCTATGGTCAGTCCGTATATATGCTGTGGATCAAGGATGGATGGATACATAGCGCCCTCAATCGAACCATAATAAACTCCAGTATTCCCATAATCGCTTATTAAAAAATAAAAGCCTTGGCTATCGTTTGTCCATAAAATACCTGGGTCGACTGCCCCGATTTGGAAATCCCCGATTGCGGAATCCCCGATTTCGACGTCCCAGCCATCCGTTAAGCACTGAATCGTTTGATCGGATATGGAGTACAACCAGATATTTGAAAAGGTGGCACCTGCAAATTCTTTATTATGTCCAATGAAGGAAAGATATTCACCATTTGGAGACCACTTCGGATCTTTAAAGAAACCCGTACTATCCGTAATCTTCTGTAAAAACTTCGTTTCAAGATCCATGGTGAAAATATCAGAAAAAAGTTCATCATCACTCCTTTCTGCATCCCCGCTCATGAAAGCAATGTGCTGACCATCAGGGGACCAAGCATTAGGGTGATGATCAATATTATTTTCCGTTAGCAATACAGATTCGTTATGAAAAATATTCACTACAACGAGCTGTTGATATAACTGATCGAAATAGCCTCTCCCGTCCCATTTATATTTTATCCGGTCATACCGGTGTACTTCTTTAGACAAATCATTTTCCTTTACTGTATGAAGGGTTTCGCCGTCTTTTAAACCGGTAGATAACAACAACTTGGTGGAACATGGTGACCAAATCGGTTTGGTTACACCGTTAATGAAATGGGTAAGCTGACGTGCTTCGCCACCAATGCTCCCAATGAGGTGAACTTGTTTTTTTCCTGATCTGTCTGATATAAAGGCGATATGCTTTCCATCAGGAGACCATGCTGGAGATGTATCACGATTATCTCCAAACGTCCATTGCTTTGTTTCATTCGTAATCAAGCTGTACATATACAGATTGGAAATGTATTTTTCTGTTTTTTCATCAATTCTCGTTTGGACGTAAACCGCCATGCTGCCATCTGGTGATAGCTTTGGATCAGTCACTGATTTCAAGTGAAATAAGTCTCTTGCTGTTATCCCTATTTTGTTCATCCTTTTCACCCTTTCATTTCTCATAATTATGTATTTCGCTAAAGAGAAATATAAATCCTTTAGTAAATAGTAAACACGTAAGGTTTATTTATCAAGAAAGAAAGAAATGAAAAAAATCCGGCCTTTTTTAAGGTCGGATTAGTATGCTTCATAGGTAAAGAACATAAAATTACTCATGCATATGTCGTGTATGCGGACGATGCGGTGGGATTTGGAAATTATGTTCTTCCATCATTTTATAATGTTTTTCAAAGTGAGATAACATTTTATCTGCTTCTTCCTTCGAAAGCGCACCAAACTCCACGTATTTTTCAATCAATTTCTTTTTGTCCGCGAGTATCTGCTTTTGGATCTTTGCAATTTCTGATTTTTGAGCATCAGTGAATTGTACGCTTTCCGGTTTTGCTTTAGTTTCCTCTGCGGCCGGGTGGTTCAGGTTAACCAAGAAAAGGGAACAGGCAGTTAAACAGATGACTAAAAACTTTTTCATGAATGAACGACTCCTTTTATATTTTCTTGTAAAGCGCTATCCTTAGGACCTTTAAAACTGATAGTCTCTTCCTTCGGAGAATTAAGTTTTTTTGCAACAGAAGGAAGATTCCTTTTTTCTTTATTATCTTTTACAGGATTTACAGCTTTATGTAATATTTTTTTGGATTTCCCACTAAAGGGTTTGTGAAAGAAAGATATGGGTAATTTAAATGTAAGCCAAAAATAATGGAGGAACTTCTATTAAAGAAAGTTCCATTAATGAGATTAGTAAAAAGAAAGGGGAGATCATTATGCTTTGGACAATTATTGGCGCCATAATATTATTATGGGTACTTGGTTTAGTCTTTAAAGTGGCAGCTGGCTTTATACATATCTTGCTCATCATCGCGGTCATTCTCATTCTGGTTAAAGTTTTTAAAGGAAGGAGCCGAATGTAGATATACATCTGAGCCCAAGGCTTACCAAGGAACATATAGGAATGGAAAGGGCGTCCTGGTAAACAGGTCGCCCCATTTTTTTATACATTAAGGTTTCGGAAGGTCTTATTAGGTTAGGGTTTCCATGATAAAGTGCCACACTTCTTTACGTTAGGTAAAAATTATGAACGCCGCTATAAAGATACTGACCTGTTTGAACAGATTTTCTATCTAAGTACAGAGTCTCTTTCGTTTATTCCACACATGTGAAAATTTTAGAACAAAAAAGACTGTAGGAAAAAGGAGTTCTATCTAACTGTTAAAACAAGGTGATTAGAACAGGTGTGTGAGACTCCTGCGGGAATACGTGTCCAAGGCAGACTCTACAGCCGGAAAGTGCGTCCCTCCCGGACGGCCCGCGGAAAGCGAGTGCCTTCAGTGGAAATCAACGGTCAAATTTGAAATGCCTAAAAAACTGTAGACAAACTCAATTATTATCAAGTTTGTCTACAGTCTGGTAAACAAGTCGCCCTTTTAATTTTTAACGCGGCGCTTTAATCATAAGGAAGTGGCTGGCCCAGCAGTCTCTTATGAATCCAAATAGCTGCCTGGGTCCCATCACCCATCGAAATGGTTACTTGTTCAGAGTGCGCAACGAGGTCTCCGCCGGCCCAAACTCCCTCGATATTCGTTTCTTTAGTACGAGGGTGGACCACCACATGATTGTTTTCGTTTACCTCCACACCCAATTGTATGGCGAGTTCATTATTCAGTTTGTTTCCTTTAAAAGCAGTGAATGCCTTTTCAGCTTCAATTATTTTACCAGTTATTAATTGTATCGCCGTCATCTGTTGTTTAGCATCAACAAGAACTTCTTCAACTTCTTCTTCAAACACGGGAATCTGGTTTTTCATCAACTTTTCCCTGTACTTATCATCAATTTTTGATTTCAAATGATTTACGTAAATGATATCTTTTGACCAATATAACAGTGTAAGGGCCATACTTGCTCCCGTATTCCCACCGCCAATGACAACGGTTTGCTTATCCATGATCTCATACCCATCACAGTCTGGGCATATATAGGTGGATGTCCCAAGCGTTGAATAAATATTTTTGATTGGAGGGATGTTATCGGTAATTCCCGTTCCAAGAAAAATCGTTTTTGCTTGATATTCCGCGTCATTCTTTGTTTTGATAAAAAACTCGTCATGTTTTTTTTCAATAGATACCACAGTATCATCCAAGAATTCAACATCGAATTTTTCAGCGTGCTGTCTGCCCAAAGTCCTTAAATGATTGCCGCTTACCCCATCAGGCCATCCAAGGATGTTATGGTAAGCCTTGGCTATGGAAGAGCGGCCCTGTGCAGAATCAATGACGAGTATACGATGTTTATATCTTCCGAGCTGGATGGCTGCCTGAATACCGGCTATACCGCCACCAATTACTATGCAGTCTGCTTGCTTCATGAATTCACCGCCCATATAATTTAGAATAAACCTAGTGTTATTCTATCTGTAAAAAATATACCACTAGTCGTGAGCGGTTAAACAAAAGCAAAAGGAAAAAAGGGAAAGTCAGCCAGCTGGCGAACATTCCCCTTTTTTCCTTTTGCCTATGTTATTGATTCTGTATTGGTTCGAGCCATTCTTGAGCCCAGTTTTGAATTTCTCTCATTACCGGTGCAAGTGCCTTGCCTTTTTCAGTTAATGAATATTCAATCCTGACCGGTGTCTCTGGATATACGTCCCTTTTTACAATACCTTCAATCTCCAAGTCCTTTAAACGCTCAGAAAGAATCCTCCCACTGATCGGGAAGGCAGATTCAATATTACAAAACCGTTGAGGGCCATTAAGCAATTGATTGACAATCAATCCAGTCCAGCGTTTACTCAAGATTTGCATCCCTTTTTCAAATCGCGGACAAAGTGTCGTATTATTCATCATATCACCCCATATTATTATATTATAATCCATTTACCGCTTCTGTAACAACTTTACCGATTATTATTTAGTTACTAGAGATATTATAATATAAAAAATTTATGAACTTACTTTAAGTATCGTGCGGAAGAATTATTTCCGCCTCGGAATTGCCACATTTTAAAAGAAATTGCTCATTCAGAAAGGTGTTCCTTTAGTGATACTATGAGAAATATGTTACTTTATTAATGAATTCAAAGTTTTGCAAATGGAAGGATCCGTGGGAAAGATGAGTGATTTACTGCAAGAGGCCGTATCCTTTATAAGGACAAGCTATTCAGAAATGTTGAAAACGGAAGAGGAAATAACTAGTAGGATTGAACAAATCAAAAAAGAAATTAATGAAACAGACAAATATGAACATACATATGAAGAATTAGTACATGGTGCTAAATTAGCTTGGCGGAATAGTAATCGTTGCATCGGACGTTTTTTTTGGGAGTCGCTTCGGGTGATTGATAAAAGGTTGATTCAGAACGAAGAAGAGATTGCATCGGCCCTTTTTGAGCATATCGATTACGCTACGAATAATGGAAACATCAGGCCTGTAATTACAATTTTCAAACAGAAAGATCATGATGGAAAAATCGATATTTGGAATCATCAGCTTATTCGTTATGCAGGATATGAGTCGGAACATGGTGTAATTGGCGATTCAAGTTCAATCGAATTTACGAAGCAATGTCTTACATTAGGCTGGAAGGGGAAATATGGTCCATTCGATATATTACCACTTGTCATCCAATTGGACGGACAAACCCCTAGTATTTATGAAATTCCTGATGGACTGGTTAAAGAAGTTCCAATCACCCACCCAGAGTTTACATGGTTCAAAGACCTTCAAATCAAATGGTATGCAGTTCCAATCATATCTGGTATGAGACTGGAGATCGGCGGCATTACTTATTCAGCTGCACCATTCAATGGGTGGTACATGGGAACGGAAATTGGTGCGAGAAATCTTGCAGATGAAGATCGCTACAATATGCTTCCAGTAATAGGGGAGCGAATGGGCTTGGATATTAAACGAGATTCTAATTTATGGAAAGATCGAGCATTGATCGAATTGAATGATGCAGTCCTGCATTCGTTTAAAAAATCTGGTGTCAGCATTGTGGATCACCATACAGCGGCTAAACAATTCAAGAAATTCGAAGAAAAAGAAGCATCATTTGACCGGAAAGTAACGGGGGACTGGTCATGGTTAATTCCCCCGGTCTCTCCAGCTACGACACACGTTTTTCATAAACCGTTTAATAATGAAATAATGACGCCTAATTTCTTTTATCAAAAGCCTCCATATAAATAGGTTTACAATACGCAGCATCGGGTATATATATATTAATCCAATTTTTAAGGGGGAAGGTAATGATGGCATTAGGAAGAAATGTAGTACTATTAGGAGTCGGAGTTGCCGGAGTCTCATTTTTATCAACGAAAACGAACAGAGGAAAAGTGAAGGGTATATGGTCCAATGCAAAAGATAAGGCAATGAGCTTTTTGAATAGGAGAACTTCAGAGCTAGACCCTGTAATTGAAAAGGCAGGTCACCCGGATCCATATGATCATGAAGATAATAAAATGGTAGATGAAGGCGCAATGTATGGTGTTCACTATTATAATCAGACAAAGCATGGATAATGAAACAAGAATCGCTTGGGGATTCCCAAGCGGTTTTTTTATTTTTTCAGATAAGTCTAAATATAAAAGTGAGTATTCAAGGTGGTAAATTCGTTATTGTGCTTTAAAAGAATAAGGATTAAGATTAAAGAATCGAAAGGAAGTGGATACGAGTGAGCAGCAGTTCTTATGATCCTGAACCCAGTAAGCAAGAGGAAGCCAATATGATGCTAGAAGTCGAGACTGTTATACTTCCTGAGTATCTGCTCGAAGAAGGTAAATAAGGCTTTCTCTATAGAAGAGGAGGTCAACGAATGATTGAAATCTACAAGACGAATGAAAACCGTCTCCTAAACAATATCGAGGAAATGACAAAAGGTTCCTGGGTGAATATTGTCGCGCCCACAGAAGCCGAAATAGAATATATATGCACAACTTTAAAGTTACCGATTAATTTTATGAAAGATCCGCTGGACGATGAGGAAAGGCCTAGAATTGAAAAAGAGGATGACAATGTTTTAATTATTGTCGACTTCCCATATTTGACCAAGGACGAAGCTAACTTACCCATCTTTGAAACGATACCGATAGGGATGATCTTTACCAAGGACTGTTTCATTACGGTCTCTTTGAAGGAAACACCCATATTGGCAAATTTCAAAAACAATAAGATCAAAGGATTTTTCACTAATAAGAAAACTAGATTTGCCTTACAATTATTATTTGAAATTTCATCCTATTATTTACGGTACCTGAAACAGATTAACAAAATGACGAATGAAGCGGAACGTGAATTGCACCAGTCAATGAAAAATAAAGAACTATATACTTTTTTGGCTTTGGAAAAAAGCCTGGTTTATTTTACGACATCATTGAAATCCAATCGGGTTGTACTTGATAAAATCCTCCGTTTTAATTATTTGAAAATGTATGAGGAAGATAAAGAATTACTTGAAGATGTAATCATCGAAAATGCACAGGCAATCGAAATGGCGGAAGTGTATCTCTCGATTCTCAGCGGGATGATGGATGCATTCGCTTCGATTATCTCGAATAATGTCAATAATGCCATGAAGTTTCTAACCTCGGTGACAATAATATTAACGCTGCCGACGATGGTGGCAAGTTTTTACGGAATGAATGTGGAACTGCCATTTGAGCATAATCCGTATGCTTTTATCTTTACTTTATTAATTGCGATTACTTTTGCGGGTACGACGGCGTTCATTTTTTGGAAAAAGAAATATTTTTAAAATTAACCGGCTTGTTAAGCCGGTTTTGTTTATTCCTCAAAATACTCTTCAAATCCTTCACTGTTAATCCGATCTGCATAAGGATTCTCATCATTTACATGTTTGGTATCCCAATTTGTTTTAATGACTAAACGGGGGCTCTGTGATGGTTCCCCGATTATACGGTCGTTCAACTCTTTAAAATCCGGTACATTTTTATTGCCAGCTTTGTTTGGTTCCAAAAAAACACCTCCATTAGTATTTTTGCAATAAATGATGGGGTGTATTCATGAATATCTTAGGTTTGGGGAGGATAATGGGACAAAGGAGGAGATCATGATGACAAAATGGAACGAACAAGCAGCTCCCGATAATAACTTAAAAGCAAGTGATTTAAACCAGGATGAAGCAAAGAAAGCAAAAACGGGTTCAGAAACCATTGATGGTGATCAATTAAATGATGTGAAGATCCAACAGGAAATCATAAAACAAAATATATGAAAGTAACTGAGTATTGGCGATGAAATAACATTGGATTGCAGAGGAAAACGCTTGGCAGTTAACCAAGCGTTTTTGAGTCACGTATTTGTCATGAATTTTCATCAAAAACCGTAATTTCCATGTTAGGTTCAAGGATTCATTTTTATCATGAACGCTTTTGTTTTTTTAGTGAAGATGGTTGAGTGAAGGACCCTGTTTCTTTCGTAGTGGTACCCTGCCCCTCTACCTGGGAAGAACCTAAACGAGTTTGTGTGGCATCTTTCTTGTGTTTTCCATTCATAGTTATCACCTCGATATTACTTTCCCTATTTCCTTTGCATCCTATACATATATTGAAGGTAAAAAGGACAGGTTAGAAAGTAGAGGAGGTGTGTGTTGATGTCAAAAATCGGTGTTGAAGAATCATTAACGAATATTCAGGAAGCACTTCGTGAAAAAGGTTTTGATGTTGTGGAGATTAAACAAGAAGCTGACGCAAGAAACTTGGATTGTTGTGTGGTAACAGGATTGGAAAGTAATGTGATGGGAATAAGCGATACTTCATTTAAAGCGTCTATCATAGAGGCTGATGGTTTAACGGCTGATGAGGTATGCCAAAAGGTTGAAAATAAAGTGAACGAAATTCAATAGTACAAAAGGTGCCTAACCCTATACCGGATTAGGCACCTTTTCTTCTTTCAGGTCTGCTGCGCTAAGGAAATTGTTGCGTTCAATTCCACAATTACATTTCCTTTGATCGCCCTGGAAATCATACATGAAGTTTCAGCCTTTTCTGCGAGTTTCCTCGCTTTTTCAATCACTTTTTCAGATGTATCCGAAGCCAATACAAGTGTTGGGCGATGAATGATTTTTTTATAGGTGAATACACCATTCGTAACATCCACTAAAGCTTCCGATTGCATGGTCAAGCTGGCTTTTTCTATATGGCTTCGCTCTAACATGGCAGCAAAGGTAATGATATAGCACGTGGAGGCGGCCCCAAGCAGCATTTCATCGGGATTGGTGCCGATCCCTGGTCCCTCCATTTCGGGAGGAATGCTTATGTGTGTTTGAAGATTTCCCGAATGGATCGTACCGATATCATTTCTCCCTCCTGGCCATTCCGCGGTTAAATGAAAGTGATGTATCGTCATTTTATAAACCTCCTTACTATTCTTTTAGTGTATACGATAAAACAAGTTTAGTATTCGTTTTTGCTCTAAATCACAAGGCAATCCAATGGAAATGTAATTTTTTATTTAGGAGAAAGGCTAGTGAAACAAAAGGCTAAGGCATTAGGCTATTTTAAGCACCATATTGGATAGGCTTTTCTATAATAATATAGATGGTTCTATATAAATAATAATTCATTATGGAAGGGCTGAAAAGTTGACTACATTGAGTAATATGTTCGATTTAACTAATAAGACGGCTATCATTACCGGTGGCGGCAGGGGGCTGGGAAAGCAGATTGCCATGGCGTATGCTGAGGCTGGAGCTAATATCGTCATTGCCTCAAGAAATCTTCCTGTATGTAAAGAGGTATGTGAACACTTGCGATCATTGGGTGTAAAAGCCCTGGCCCTTGAATGTGATATTACTGATGAGGGTGACATTGAACTTGTGGTACAGGAAACGATTGCTCAATTCGGTACGATTGATATTCTTGTCAATAATAGCGGCACGTCCTGGTCAGGTCCATTCTTGGATCTTCCTAGGGATAAGTGGGAAAAAGTATTGAATGTAAATGTTACAGGCACATTCTTGTTTTCTCAGGCTGTTGCGAAGGTCATGATACAGCAAAATTCCGGGAAAATCATAAATATTGCATCGGTGACAGGTCTTGGCGGGACGTTTCCTGAACTATTGGATACGATAGCTTATAACACAAGTAAGGGTGCTGTCATTACAATGACCAAGGATTTAGGGGTTAAACTCGCTAGATACGGCATCCAAGTAAATGCAATAGCACCAGGCTTTTTTCCGACAAAGATCACAAAGGGAATTCTTGAAAAATCCAACTATGACATTCTAGGTAATACCCCCGCTCGCCGGTTTGGCAATGAAGATGATTTAAAAGGAGCCGCCGTATTTTTGGGCTCACAAGCTTCAGACTATATGGTTGGTCATGTTTTAATCATTGACGGGGGAGTATCGGCATTAGTATAAACGGAGAAGAAAGGAAGATGAATATGGCGGCAAACTCAAATTTTTATAAGACGCTAAAACTGCTTGGCGCACAAAGAGAACAACAGCTAAATGGTAAAATCAAAGATTTGCTAAATAATCGTGAATTAATAGAAGCAGTAAGTGACAATGCACAAATGCAAGTTCCGAAAGTAAATAGGATGCACGAAGCCTCGGAAAGAATGTCTATCATTATGAATTACCCAACAAAAAAAGACGTAGCAAGTGTTGCTAAATTAGTCATTCAGCTCGAAGAAAAAATTGACAGGATTGAAGAGCTTCTATCTACGCTTGAGGGAAATGGTAATATCCGAAGTAACAATTCATCTAGCGGCAAGAAAAGGAAATCGAGATGGCAATCCAATGAAAAGGAAGGGACTAAAAAAAGAATATCGGAATTTTTAAATGACTCTTTATTGTTAAGTGCACGTTTACCTGAGTTTAAATCTTTTGGACAGGGGAATTCAAATGTCTAAACGGAAAATGCCAAAAAATCAATCCGATGCAATACCTAAATGGAAACATTTTTTGGATATTCCCAATCAGCCCATGCCTGAAATGGGATTGACACCGAAAATAGAGGTGTGGAAAAAAAACAAGTCTACTCTCTGGTATTATCCGTCGGAACAAAAAAAATACGATGTGCCGGTTTTTCTTATTTATTCACTAATTAACACTCCTTTGATTCTTGACTTGGCACCTGGAAATAGTTTAATAGAATCCTTTGTAAATGCAGGCTTTGATGTATATTTGCTTGATTTCGGAAGCCCGGGTTATGAGGATGGTGAAATATCGATCGAAGATTATATCGTCGATTATATTCAAAAAGGAGTGCAGCGTGCACTACGACACTCCGGAGCATCAGAAATTACTGTTATGGGATTTTGCCTTGGCGGTACAATAGCCGCAATATATGCTGCCATGGCAGACGAGCCGGTCAAGAATTTAATTCTCTCCGTTACACCGATAGATTTTAGTGCCTCGCCATTTTTTGATCAATGGCAGGAAGCCATAAAAGAAGGTACCGCGGATTTTGACGATACGATTGATATTTATCAAACGATTCCAGCCAGTGCAGTTAAATATGGAATCCGCTTAATGACATCCCCTATCTATATATCACCCTATTTATCTTTATTGAACCAAGCGGATGATGAGGAATACGTACAAAATTGGCGCCGATTCAATGCGTGGACCAATGGGCATGTGCCATTATCCGGAGCTGCTGCAAAACAGATAACCAAAGACCTTTTGATAAAAAATCGCTTGGTTAATGGGGGTTTTAAGGTTAGGGGGAAAAAAGCGAAGCTATCAAAAATTGATGCTAATGTTTTGGTCATAGCAAGTAAGCATGATCGATTGGTCCCTCAGGAATTGATTTATCCAGTCATGGAGCATTTAACATGTAAGGATAAGACATATATCCTACTGAAAAGTGGACATGCTGCTAAACAATACTCGGGTGGACTCCCATATTATTTGAAGGAATGGCTGCCAAAGCGATCTTCACCCATTCAATAGTGCTTTAGGGGGGTGTGAAATGAACGTCTTGAATGACAGTGAGTATATCAAACTCAGTCCTGTTGGAGAATATATAGGAATTGCTTCATCGGTATTTGCAGGTTTATTGCAACATTTCAGGATTATTAAAGTGTAATATCGTAAAGGGTTGGCTCGGTATGATGAGCCAACCCTATTGTATTATTGAAAATATTTCACTCGTTCTTCCAGTGGTGAGAAGTCTTTATCTCCAGGTTCTGCGGTCGGTTTTCCAAAGGGCATTTGGGCAATCAGTTTCCAGTTGCGAGATATGTCCCATGTCTTTTTCACTTCGTCATCAATTAAGGGATTATAATGCTGAAGACTTGCACCAAACCCCTCAATTTCCAATGAAGTCCATACGACAAATTGTAAAATGGCAGACGATTGGTTCGACCAAATCGGAAAGTTTTTGGAATATGTTTTGAACTGTTCTTGAAGCCTATCTATAATAGCCTGGTCTTCAAAGAATAAAACCGTACCATAACCATTCTTAAATGACTTCATTTTTTCTTCCGTTTTTTCAAAATCTTTGTTTTCAACTGTTTTTCGTAATATTTCTTTCGTGATATCCCATAATTTGTCGTGGCTTTGACCAGTTAAAACAATTACTCTTGCACTTTGGGAGTTGAAAGCGGAAGGGGAATATTGAACGGCATGATCGATAACTTCTTTAATCCTTTTATTAGGGACAACACGTTCCTTGCTAAGGGAATAATAAGATCGTCTATCTTCAATTGCGCTTAGGAAATCTTTTGCCATAAATCACACCTCCATTCATTATACCGACTTATTTTGACCTGTTTTTATTTTTTTTATTATAAGTGGATACGGTTGAAATATTTGAATGTAATGGTTGACAAATAAATCACTATCATTTATCTTTAAATCAAGATATCTGTATTGAAAGTATTATTCGCTTAGGTATATATCTTGAATTCGAGATATTATTCAAAGAGTAATTTCTCTCTGACTGGGGAGATTTAAAAAGATAGGAGGGGTACGGATGGAATTAAAAGGATTACATCATGTTTCGGCGATTACAGCTCGAGCGGGAAACAACTTTGAATTCTACACGAAGGTCCTAGGGATGCGATTAATCAAAAAAACGGTGAATCAAGATGATGTTCGTGTGTATCACTTATTTTATGGAGACCAAATTGGTTCACCTGGTACGGAATTGACGTTTTTTGAAATTCCCAATGCTGCCCGTACTCATGAGGGAAACAATAGTATTTCAGAAATTTCTTTAAGGGTGAGGGATGATGAAGCACTTGGATTTTGGAAACAACGATTTGAGGAATTCAATGTTGAGCATGATGAAGTATCGACCCGTTTTCAACGGAAGGTGCTTTCTTTTAAAGATCCTGAAGGGCAAAGGCTTCTTCTGGTTTCCGATCGGGATAATAATGGCGTTCAAGGAGGATTGCCCTGGGATAGGAGCCCGGTACCACAAGAGTTTTCCATCCTTGGATTAGGACCAGTAAAACTTACTGTACCCAATATTGAACAGACAGAAAGCGTTCTTACTGAGGTATTAGGGTTCAGGAAGTCAGGCACATACCCATCCTCCATTAGAGGGCAAAATCCGATTGTCGTATATGAGACAGGTGAGGGAGGAACAGGGGCGGAAGTCCATGTTGAAGAAAGGAATGACATACCTCGAGAACGGTTGGGGAGGGGCGGAGTACACCATGTTGCCTTCCGGGTGGAAAATGAAGAGGAACTGAGAAAATGGATAGAGAAAATTAGTGAATCGAATTACGTGAACTCTGGATATGTGGACCGTTTTTATTTTCGTTCACTCTATTTTAGGGAGGCGAATGGCATATTATTCGAACTAGCTACTGATGGACCTGGTTTTGCTGTGGATGAAGCGGAGCAGCACCTAGGTGAGAACCTTGCCCTGCCACCTTTTTTAGAATCGAAAAGGAAGGATATTGAATCCAATTTAAAACCATTGAATACAAAATCTACAAATTAATCAACGGGAAAGGGAGTAATCGGTATGCAAAAGCAAAATGCGGGAATACATCATATAACAGCCATTGTAGGTAATCCTCAAGAGAATGTGGATTTTTATGCTGGAGTATTAGGGATGCGTATGGTGAAGAAAACCGTTAATTTTGATGATCCAGGCACCTACCATTTATATTTCGGAGATGAATCAGGTTCACCGGGCACAATTATCACTTTCTTCCCTTGGCCTGGGGCATACAAAGGAACAATTGGCTCTGGACAAGTGGGGGTAACGACATATGCCGTTCCGGAAGGTTCAATGGGTTTCTGGGAAACGCGTTTGGATAAATTTAACGTAGACTTTGAAAAGGTTTCACGTTTCGGTGAGGAATATCTCGAATTTCAAGATCCCCATGGTTTGCAACTTGAATTGGTTGAGCGTAAAGAAGGTAAAAATAGCGCATGGTCATTTGGCGGTGTACCAGCAGATAGGGCGGTAAAGGGATTCGGCGGTGCCGTATTATTGACGTCAAAACCGATCAAAACGATGGAACTATTAGAAGAAGTGATGGGCCTGCAAAAGATGGGGGAAGAGGGCGATTTCATCCGCTTTAAATCCACTTCGGATATCGGAAATTTGATAGATGTTAAAAAATCAGTTTTGCCAAATGGGAAAATCGGAGTCGGAACTGTCCATCATCTTGCTTGGCGTGCAATCGATAATGAAGATCATAAAGAGTGGAGAGAGCATATCGGTAACCATGGATATGGTGTGACACCCTTTAAAGACCGTCAATACTTCGATGCCATTTATTTCAGGGAGGATGGAGGCATTCTCTTTGAAGTTGCCACAGATCCACCTGGATTTGCTCATGATGAAACAAAGGAAACGATGGGTAGTAAATTAATGCTGCCGGCATGGCTGGAAGAAAAAAGGGGAATCATGGAGAAAACGTTACTGCCGGCAGTGCCGAGAGTACTAGAGGAGGATAAATGATGAAGCATATTTTTCAAAAAGGAAGTAATCCGGAGGCACCGTTACTTTTGCTTTTACATGGTACGGGAGGAACGGAAACAGATCTCTTGCCGTTAGCGGAAATGGTTTCACCGGGTTCATCCGTATTGAGCGTACGGGGAAATGTACTTGAAAACGGAATGCCTCGATATTTCCGCCGGTTATCTGAAGGGGTTTTTGATGAAGAAGATTTGATCTTCCGTACGAAAGAGCTTTATGAATTCTTGGGCTTAGCGTCCGGAAAATATGACTTTGATCGTGACAAAGTGGTAGCATTAGGTTATTCTAATGGTGCCAATATAGCGGCAAGTTTGATGTTCCATTTCGAAGGGGCATTACAAGGAGCGATACTTCATCATCCAATGGTGCCTAGGCGCGGGCTTGCATTGCCTTCCCTCTCGGATATACCTGTTTTTATTGCTGCAGGTAAAAACGATCCGATTTGCCCGGCAGAAGAAACGGAAGAACTCAATCAACTATTACTGCAAGCTGGTGCTACAGTGGATGTTCGCTGGGAAAATTATGGTCATCAGTTAACACGTTCAGAGGTTGAGGCAGCAGGTTCATGGTTTCAACAGAAATTTTTATAAGAATGAAAGAGGGAATGAAGATGATTTCAGTTAATCCTGAAAGTCTGACTGAACGGGAAAATTATAAGTTTTTGACTGGAAGCATAATACCGAGACCTATAGCCCTTGTTACGACACAATCCGAAACCGGTACAATCAATATAGCGCCGTTCAGTTTTTTTAATATCGTCAGTTCCAATCCTCCGATGATTTCCATTTCTATTCAACGGAAAGAAGGCGTTTCAAAGGATACAGCCCGAAATGCCATTCAATCGGGTGAATTCGTTGTTCATATCACAGATGAAAACAATGTTGCTGATGCAAATAGAACGGCCAAGGAACTCCCACCGGACGAAAGTGAATTGGGACTTACTAATTTCACGCCGGCAGTTAGTGATAAGGTATCCGTACCAGGATTGCAAGAAGCGAAGATACGCTTTGAATGTATATTAGAGCATGCGATACCATTGGCAGGTTCCAAGAATAAACCTGGTTGTGATTTATTGATAGGAAAAATAGTCTGCTATCATATAGAGCAAGATATTTACCATAATGGCCGAATTGACCAGAATGGGCTAAAACCTGTAGCAAGATTAGCAGGTCATACTTATACCAAACTAGGGGAATTATTTGAAATAGAACGTCCTTAAGGAATAAGAAAGAAAGTGGTGACATTTTTTAAGATGTCGCCATTTTTCTTAAAACAAAAAAAATATTCCCGGTTAGTATTATCACCAATCAAATATGGTGAACGACTGTGCTAAAACAAGCAATCCTTTCATTTCTATGCCAGGGAATCAGACTTGTAGGAATTTAAAGGAAGTCTGAATTATCCAAAACAAAACTTGACAATTTTTTCATAGGTTGATAGAGTTATAAAAAAATAATTTCTTATCCAGAGAGGTGGAGGGACTGGCCCTATGAAACCTCAGCAACAGGTCTTCAAGGACACTGTGCTAATTCCAGGGGGTGAAACCTTGATAGATAAGACCGAACGTTTTTATTTGTCAGTAACGCACTCTTTTTTAGAGTGCGTTTTCGTTTTTTCTGGATGCAAGATAGAGGAGAGTAGGAATGGAAAACAAAAGGAAGCATGATTTTCAAAGGGAAATGCAAGCACGTCATATAATAATGCTATCGCTTGGCGGGGTGATTGGAACTGGTTTATTCTTAAGTTCGGGTTATACGATTCAACAGGCTGGCCCGTTTGGTACAATCCTTTCGTATCTGATTGGAGCATTAGTGGTCTATCTAGTCATGTTATCTTTAGGTGAGCTGGCAGTACAAATGCCCGAGACAGGTGCGTTTCATAGCTATGCAGCGAAATACATAGGACCAGGGACAGGATATACAGTAGCCTGGTTGTACTGGCTAACTTGGACTGTCGCACTGGGTTCGGAATTCACGGCTGCAGGATTGTTGATGCAGCGATGGTTTCCCTCAATCAATGTCTGGATATGGAGCGCTTTATTTGCCATTTTGGTTTTTGTCTTAAATGCGTGGACTGTTAAGTTTTTTGCTGAATCCGAATTCTGGTTTGCCTCTATAAAGGTATTTGCGATTGTGATATTTATTATGTTAGGAGCTGCGGCAATGCTAGGTTTTATCCCCGTCAATCATTCGCAATCAGCTCCGTTGTTTTCCAATTTTACACATGCAGGATTATTTCCTAATGGGGCATTTGCCATTCTAATGACGATGCTTGCGGTGAATTTTGCATTTTCTGGAACTGAATTAATCGGAATTGCAGCTGGAGAAACGGTTAATCCAGAAAAAACGATACCAAAGGCAATCCGTATGACATTATGGAGATTAATTATTTTTTTTGTAGGAACCATCGTCGTATTATCCGCATTATTGCCTATTTCGGATGCAAGCGTATTAGAGAGCCCTTTTGTAGCAGTTCTTGAACGGATTGGAGTGCCATATGCAGCGGATATTATGAACTTTGTTATATTAACGGCCATTTTGTCTGCTGCAAATTCAGGACTATATGCCTCATCCAGAATGCTTTGGTCACTTGCGGATAAAAAAACTATATCACCAATATTTGCAAAATTGACAAAACGGGGTGTTCCGATATATGCGGTCATTTTCAGTATGTTGGGCGGTGGTTTGGCCCTGTTCTCGAGTATTATTGCTCCGGATACTGTATACATAGTACTGGTATCCATTTCGGGACTAGCCGTGGTTGTAGTTTGGATGAGTATTAGCGCGTCACAGCTTCTATTTCGCAGACGATATATAAAAGAAGGAAATTCAGTAAATGATTTGGCTTATCGTACACCATTATATCCACTCGTACCAATCGTTTCCTTCATGCTATGTCTTGCTTCTTGTATAGGAATAGCATTTGATCCTACACAACGAATTGCACTATATTGTGGTATTCCATTTATTTTGTTTTGCTTTGGAAGTTATTATCTAACACAAACTATAAAGAAAAGAGGAGTAGGCCATGAAGAATAAAATGAATCCGATTGATGCTATTTTACGAGATCATTCAGTCATGATTTTGGACGGAGCTCTAGCTACAGAGCTTGAAAGGCATGGGTGTGATTTGGATGATCCCCTGTGGTCCGCGCGTGTATTAATTGAAAATCCAGAAGTGATTTATCAGGTTCACTCTGACTATTTTCGTGCTGGAGCAGACTGTGCGATAACGGCAAGCTACCAAGCTACTGTTGAAGGTTTCGCCCTCCGTGGAATACAAGAAAAAGAGGCTTTGGAGTTAATAAAGAAAACGGTGTTACTTGCCAGAAGAGCAAGGGATGAGTTTTGGAAGGAAGAAAATCAAACGATTAGACCTAAGCCATTGGTCGCTGCATCCGTTGGACCTTATGGGGCTTTCCTTGCAGATGGTTCAGAGTATGTAGGGAACTATGGTGTTTCAGATGAAACTTTAGCGTATTTTCATCGCTCAAGAATATCTGCTTTAATTGAATCAGGAGCTGATCTCCTAGCATTTGAAACGATTCCTTCCCTGCAAGAAGCAAAAGTATTGGATTCATTATTGAAAGATTATCCAGATGTGTATGCTTGGCTATCATTTTCTTTGAAAAATGAGAAAGAGATAAGTGACGGTACCTCCCTGGAGGAGTGTGCGAGATTGTTTGAGAGCAGTGAGCAAATTGCAGCAATTGGCATTAACTGTGCCCCAGTATCAGGTATCACGGAAGCCATCAAGTTGTTGAGTGCAAACACACAAAAGCCAATAATTGTTTATCCTAATTCTGGTGAAACCTATAATCCAGAAACTAAAACTTGGCATGGCCAAGAATCATGTAACAGCCTCGACCTGAAATCTGAAGAATGGCACCATGCAGGGGCCCGTTTAATTGGAGGATGCTGCAGAACGGCACCTCATCATATTGAAGAGATTTCAAGAAAGTGGCGACCATCTGAGGTCGTGTCCTCATAGCCAATTTTAATAGAAAACTTTTTTAAGGTGTGTAAGAAGAAGGGATGCTCGTAAATAGTCATAAAATGAAAACAAAAAGAACAGGAATGAAGCAACCTGTTCTTTTTGGTATCTTTATTCAGGTTCAGTTATGCTGCTCGCAACAAACCGGATTTCAATTACATTTCGATGGGAACAGATCTCAACTTTCCCGTGACACACTGCTTATGTGTTTATATTTCCTTATGAGGTTCATAGAATAATCCACCTACAATACCCTAGCTCAATGGATCATTTGGATCATTTTGTTTATAGCGATTTACTTCCACTTCCCGCTTAGCTCTAATAAACGCAATAAAGTGAATCATTTCTTCTTCAGAAAGAGAGGTTCCATCGACAGCTAGCTCCAAATTTGTTGAAAAATCCGTTAATTCCCTGACTTGACTCGATTCTGTCGAAACCCCTTCAGGCTTATAAGCTGTATCATCAATTCTGCCTAGAATGTAATCCGTGGACGTCTCATATAAGCCAGCTAATAAATTAATCGTTTCCAATGAAGGGCGGCGATGACCCGATTCATAACCGGCATAAGTACTCTTGGCGATTCCGAGTCTGTCAGCCGTATATTGCAAAGACCACCTTTTGCCCTTTCTTAATGTAGTTAATCTATTTAAAATCATCCTTATTACTCTCCTTTGTATGAAGCTATTATAACATCATATGACAATAAAGTGTACGCGTAATGAATAACTTCCGCTTGATTTCACACGGGTTCATGACTATAATTACATGAGATGTACGCGTAACGTAGACGATTGAGAAGAATTCATCCTTTTCTGAGATGCATAGAATGATGGCGATTCGGGGAGGCTTATGGGAGGTAGAATGGTGGAGAATTTGAAGGTAAAAAAGAAGAAGTTGATGTTGATTACTACCGGTGGGACAATTGCTTCGTTAGAAGGGAAAAACGGACTTGTTCCAGAGATGAAAGCTGAGGAAATTTTAGGGCACCTACCAGGTTTGGATTTACTATGTCAGATTGATAGTAAGCCTTTGATGAATATTGATAGTACAAATATGCAGCCGGAAGATTGGACAGTAATGGCAAAATCCATCCATGAGCACTATCATGATTACGATGGCTTTGTTATCACCCATGGAACAGATACAATGGGTTACACTTCAGCTGCACTCTCATATATGTTACAAGATTCAGGAAAACCAATTGTTATTACAGGTTCTCAAATCCCAATTGCCTTTAAAAAGACAGATGCCAAAAGAAATATCTCTGACGCGATTCGGTTTGCTTGTGAAGAGATTGGCGGAGTATATGTGGTTTTTGATGGTAGAGTCATTCAGGGTACAAGGGCCATTAAGCTGAGAACGAAAAGTTATGATTCATTTGAAAGTATTAATTATCCTTATATTGCTTCTATATACAAAGATAAAATTGAGTATGGTAAGCCTGTTCCTTTACCGAATAATAAGGAAGTTAAGTTGGATACTTCCATTTGCACGGATGTTGCTTTGGTAAAGCTGCATCCCGGAATTAAGCCAGAATTCTTTGATTTTCTGAAACATCAATATCGAGGTATTGTCATTGAAAGTTATGGGAGCGGCGGTATTCCATTTCAAGGTAGAAATATTCTAGAGAAATTGAATGAGCTGGTACAGTGTGGAATATCCGTTGTCATTACTACCCAATGTTTAGAGGAAGGGGAAGATATGGATATATATGAAGTGGGACGAAAAGTAAATCAGAATGTCATCATTCGTTCCCGAAATATGAATACGGAAGCTATCGTTCCCAAGTTGATGTGGATATTAGCCAAGACACAGGATTCAAAGAAAGTGAAGGAAATGATGGAAACACCGATAGCAGAGGATATTACATGATAAACATACAAAGGAGCAAGGGGAAGTATTCCTTGCATTCAATTTATTGCAATTAATTAGCCTTATGAACATGCTTTCAATGTCTTTACATTTTATTGTTTGGAAGGCTATAAAGCAAATGAGCAACATTTAAAAGATAATGTCGAACAAAGGTCGGAGTGATTACGGCAGTCAATCCGCACCTTGGTTACGAAGTGGTTTCACGTATTGTGCGTGAAGCGATGTTAAAAGGCATCAGTTCACGAACTTTGTCTACAAGATGATGTGTTGAAAGAAGAAGAATTGGATTTGATTCTAAATCCTTATGAGATGACAAAACCCGGTATAGCGGGAGCTTCTCTTTTTGATGGTAATAATCGTATAGTAGTTGAAAACATTAATCTAAATGATTTTTGATGTAATGACTTTGCCTTTAGGACCCACCGTAGGTTTTAAGGCATAGTCATTAATTATATACAACTAAAATGAAAGTTTCCCCAAACATTCATAAGCTGCGTAAGAGTATCGCGAATTGAATATTCGAAAAAGTTCACGAACATTCCATGTAATTGCAAAAACCACTACTGCCAGAACACAAGAAATCGTTATTAATGTAAAACCTGCATTCCAACATGCAAAGTCTACTACATATCCCATAATAGCATTAGCCGCTACAGATCCACCCAAATATCCAAATATGCCAGTCAGTCCTGCTGCAGTGCCTGCAGCCTTTTTAGGAACTAAATCAAGTGCTTGCTTGGCTTCAAGTTAACTAAGTTCTGATTAGGACTAGTTTTTGATCAGGATAAATATATAAATAGAAATACAGCTCACTTGAAATGGCTTAATCAGTTTTAATATTTCATTTAAGGTTTTTTTCTGAACCAATGGTATGTGTCCAAAGTGCCAATGAATAGTAATAGTAAAGGTAAAACCAGAATGACATACGCAATTTTTCATCTTTTTTTAGATATTTTAAAAAATGTAATTAGTCATTTTTAGGTGGGAAAGGGAGGATAGCTTTGAAACAAGTGAATCGTTTTATTCGAAGCGTTACATTTTTAATGCTAGCATTGCTTATGTTTAGTGGGCAGGCCGCTTGTGCTTCATCAGATTCAATATCATCGCAATCTACGCCAGACCTTTTGATTCGGCAAATCATGGGTTTAGCCTATGAATCCCAGCAATCCATTAACAGTGGACCATTTTCTGTAGGTGATTCGTTGAAGAAAGTGGAAAAAGCCTGGGGTGCACCGGAAGATTTAAGTACCGTTGCAGCCAATTATTGGAGCCGGAATGTCCGATTCCTCTATGACGGTTCAACAGGTAGAAAAACGATTACCGCCATTGATGATTTTGATCCGAAATTGCAAACCATTCATTTATCCATGTTGAAGGGATTGATTGGTGAGCCTGTAAGTGAAGTGGAGCAAGAAGGGATGTACTATGTCACTTATACCGATTACTCAAATTATAAAGTGGTCTTCGTGTTTGAAAGCGCCTGGATTAACCCTGATCCAAGATTGAATATGTATACGGTTGAATTTGCGACAGATTAATAAGTAACCACCACACAAAAGAAATCGTCCCTTTATTGCAGAGGGGCGATTCTTTGCTGTTATTATCTTTTTCTTACCACCGGGAGAATTCTATTTAAGAATCTATTCTTACCGTTCTAATCAATATTGTTCAGCCATACATTAACAAGATGGAAGTAAAATGATTAAGGGGGAACTGCTTTGTCAGAAGGATTGCATAGTATCATTTTACCGGTTTCAATAGACACCGTATGGGGGTTTGTAAGTGTCATAGATAGTTGGGCACCTCTTGTACCAGGGTATATCAATCATGAGATGATTAATGATGGGACACTTATATGGGAGTTTAAAAGCGATTTAGGATTGATGAAAAAGAAAATTAAACTTGAAGTGAATATTTTGGAATGGAACGAACCCGACAAGGTAACATTTAAACTACGGGGATTAAATCAAAAATTTGATGGGTATGGCTATTTTTTAGCAGAACAGTGCGGTATCGGACAGACTAAAATGACTGGCTGCTTGGCGATAACGGCAAAAGGAGCTAAAGCCCCGATCGTTAATGCTTTGTTAAAAACGTATGTTCCCCAAATGACGATTGAGTTTTCTGAAGCCATGGCACAAAATCTTCTCGTGCAAAAATAGAAATTACATATCGATCAAGCAATTTTGGGTATTGGCGCTTGACAATTATACCTAAGGGGTATGTATTATAAATTGTAAGATTTTTATCAAGCTTCATTTCAAGTTGAATTAGATTTGGTATGATGTCAGGATGAAAATTATAAGTTATAGGGGTAGGAGGTCCACCTCACATGGAATATGAAAAGCAGATGAAAAATAGAGTCAAACGAATTGAAGGGCAGCTTCGTGGTATTTTGAAAATGATGGAAGAAAACAAAGATTGTAGAGATGTAGTAACGCAGTTATCTGCCACTAGATCTGCGATCGATAGGACAATTGGGGTAATTGTAAGCTCGAATCTTGTAGAATGCGTACGGGAAGCTAATGAAACCGGAGAAAATAATCCCGAGGATCTTGTTAAAGAAGCCGTGAATTTATTAGTGAAAAGCCGGTAAGACATTTTGTGTTTTTTGGTTAATAATTGGATAAGGCATCCTCCCATATTGGGAAATTTTAAGGTTCGGTGGATGTTTTTTTAAAAATGGGCCTCCATAGGAAGAGGCCCATTTTTGTGAATTCTCGGTTTTCTTTTTCAAATAAGCAAATCCTTTGATATAAAGAATTGGCATGTTATCCTTAAAGGGATAAAAATTGAGTGAGGTTATGCTATGGAATTTACGCATGTTACATCGGTTTTGCTCGGCCTCGTTATCATTCTTAATATATTATTCGCTACGATCGTTATATTTTTTGAAAGAAGGGAAGCGAGCACGACCTGGGCTTGGTTATTGGTATTATATTTTTTGCCTGTAGTCGGTTTTATTTTATATCTTCTTTTTGGAACGAGTTTGAGGCACGCGCACTTATTCCAATGGGAGGATAAGAAGAAGATAGGGATTGAAGAAATCCTTGATAAACAGATGGAAGAGCTATCTACGGATCATTTTCCTTTTCGAAATGCGTCTTCGAGTAATTATCGTGATTTGATTTATATGCACCTTCGAAACAATGATGCCGTTATTACGGAAGATAACCAAGTTGATATCTTTACGGAAGGAAAAATGAAGTTTGAACAGCTATTTAAAGATATCGAAGAGGCTGAAAACCACATTCACATACAATATTACATTATTCAAAGGGACGGTCTTGGTAAACAATTCATTGATGCTTTGACTAAAAAAGCCAATGAAGGTGTCAAAGTTCGCCTGCTTTACGATGAGTTGGGATCAAGAGGAATGACCAAAAGATTTTTTAGGGAATTTAGGCAGGCTGGCGGCCGTGTGGAGGCATTCTTTCCATCCAAGTTAAAGTTTATAAATCTACGGTTGAATTTCCGTAACCATCGAAAGCTAGTCATCATAGATGGAAAGGTAGGGTATGTCGGCGGCTTTAATGTAGGAGATGAATATTTAGGGCTTAATCCGAAATTTGGATATTGGCGAGATACACACCTTCGGATAAAGGGAGCGGCAGTCAAAGCCATTCAAACCCGTTTTATCCTGGACTGGAACCAGGCATCAAAGCACCATGATATCATTTATCAGCCCCATTATTTTCCTACTTTAGAGCCTCAAGGCAATATAGATTTGCAAATTGTGACAAGTGGGCCGGATTCTGAATGGGAACAAATTAAAAACGGCTATATTAAATTAATTTCTTCAGCTAAAAAATCGATTCTCATTCAAACACCTTATTTCATTCCGGATGCAAGTTTATTGGATGCTCTCAGGATAGCCAGCTTGTCAGGATTGGATGTAAAGATCATGATACCCAATAAACCTGATCACCTTTTCGTATATTGGGCGACAACTTTCAATGCAGGGCAGTTATTAAGAGCTGGGGCTAAAATTTTCATCTATGATAATGGATTTATCCATGCGAAGATGATTGTCGTGGATGAAGAGGTCTCTTCGGTGGGGACCGCAAATATTGATGTCCGAAGTTTTAAATTGAATTTTGAAGTCAATGCCTTCATATACGACGAAGGCATGGCCGAAACACTTACGAGGATTTTTTATAAGGATGTAGAAGTGTGCAGGCAACTTACCATTGAAGAGTTTGAAAAGCGTTCAAAATGGATTCGTTTTAAAGAGTCCATCGCAAGACTGTTATCACCCATTTTGTAATTATAAAAGAAGCGGCCCATTACTATATGGGCCGCTTCTTTTGGTACAATGGAGAATAAACAATAAAAGGGGGAACTGCTATGAAAACTTTCATTATCACAGGAGCTTCAAAAGGTTTAGGTGCTGCCATTGCCAAGAGATGTTTGCAGACAAGTGATCATTGCATTTTAATTTCTCGTACAGCCCATCCTGATATGGCTGAACTGGCTGCTCAATTCGGGACGAAGCTTACTGTTATTTCCATGGACTTAAATGAAACGGAAAAGTTAACTTCGTTGATTATTGAGGTCTTGGCGGTAGTGGATCAAAAAAGTGACATATACTTCATTAATAATGCAGGTGTTATCGAACCAATCAAGCCAATTGGAAATCTTGGCCAGGAAAACTTGGAAATCAGCATGCGGGTGAATTTCTTGGCACCCATCGTATTGGCAGATGAATTCATCAAACAAACAAAGGATTGGAACAGCAAGAAGGTAATGGTCAACATATCTTCAGGTGCAGCAAAGAATCCTTATCATGGTTGGGCAGCCTACTGCAGCACAAAGGCGGGGCTTGAAATGTTCACGAGGGTAGCGGGGGTGGAACAGGATAAAGTGTCCTTCCCTACGTCTCTCATTTCTTTTTCACCAGGTGTAATGGACACGGAGATGCAAGGAACAATCCGTTCTGCAGACGAACATGACTTTTCCGACCGAAACAAATTTCATGAATATAAAGAAAAGGGCATGTTAAGGAGCCCTGAATTGGTGGCAGAAAAACTATTGAAGTTACTTGAAGTGGAAGAACTGGAGAACGGGAAGTTTTATGATATAAAGAATTTACTTTGATGTGTCATTGAAGAATGGGTTGGAACGAGAAATCGAATGATGGTGTATAGTATGAGGTTGTCCTTTTGGATAACCTCTTTTTGATGGCTGTAAGGACTTGATGTTTTAGACTTTAGACAGCTTTTGAAATATACATGTACAGGATATTCATCCTATGAAAATGTAATAATTCGTTCTATCTAAATACATAGATAACATAAACTTTTTGGAGGGAGTTTGGAGGGTTATGAATGACGATCATCATTGTGAAAAAAGGTGAGAGCCTATGGGAAATCGCCAAGAAAAATAAAGTTGACCCGTCAAGGATCATCGAAGTCAATGGATTGGAATCAACAACTTTGGTTCCTGGCCTGGCGTTGTATATACCAGATGCAAATGTGGTGAATCGAAGGTATCTAATAAAAAGTCTGGATAGCCTCGATGGAATCGCCAATCGTTTTGGCACGAGTGTAGCATCCATCATGAAAGCCAATCCCGGAATGGATGCAAATTCACTAGATGTCGGTACGGAAATCATGATTCCGTCTCCTTACAAAAATCAATTGATCACGCTTGGTTTTGCTTTCCCTAGTTCAGAGGGAGTGGTATTTGAAACACTTGAGAATAATGGTGATAAATTATCCTATTTAGCCATTGTTGCTTATTCCTTTAACGAAGAAGGTTATGCTTTCGTTGATGGTGATGATCTTCCCCTTATTGCTAAATGTGAACAAACCGGGGTGACGCCGCTATTGATGATCCGGAATTTTCAAGACGGTGATTTTGATGCTGACTTGGCTGGTGGAGTACTAACTAGTTCAGTTTATAGAAGGAATTTAATCAATAGTTTGCTGAATTTCGTAAGGGAGAAGGGCTATGGGGGAGTCAGCATGGACATTGAATTCATCCCTCCAGCAAGACGTTCTGATTATGTGGTTTTTTTAAAAGAATTAAAAGAGGGTTTGAACGAACTAATTCTTCATGTTAACGTACATGCAAAAACAGCAGATAATCCTGAGAATCGAATTGTAGGCGGTCATGATTATCAGGGGATTGGCGAGGTAGCCGACCTTGTTGCCGTGATGACCATTGATTATGGATATCCAACGGGCCCACCCGAACCAATTTCCCCACTTTGGTGGATGGTCGAGGTACTCCGATATGCTTTGACGAATATCCCTGAGTATAAATTGCAGTCGGCATTTCCTATGTATGGATACGATTGGATTGTACCAAGCAATGAGACGAAGGCATTATCAGCTAAAAATGCCCAAAATCTTGCCATTGCAACCGGTTCTGAAATCACATTCGACACTTCAGCGACATCACCTACCTATTCTTATAGAAGAGAAAACTCGGATCATGTCGTCTGGTTTGAAGATATTCGCTCGATAAGCGCAAAATATGAAACGATTGATTCATATGAACTGATTGGTGCAACTTATTGGCAGATTGGTTTGGAATTTCCGCAGAATTGGGCGTTCATAAAGCAGAATATAATGACCATTAAATAGAATGATTTCGTGTAGGCGGTGAAATGAGGACGTAGTACTTCTTTTATCAGGGAAATTTCAAATGGTTTGGCTCGTGTAGATGAGGGACTTCTGTCAGGACCCATCCAACTCACACCAGGTAAGATAATGAGAAGAGTCAATCGTGCCCGAATCTGCCTTGAATCCATTAAAAAGAAAAGGAGCCTTGAAATGAAGGCTCCTTTTCATATACGGTGAACAAAATGAATGAAAGATCAGTTAAGTAAATAAGATGAGTTGAGCATGATGATCATACTTCCTTCCCTTGTAATTTCTTTCTTTTAAAAATCGCATAAAGAAAGGCCAGGAATATCAAGGTTGAAGAAAATTGAAACGTTGTTTTGACACTGTATGTTTCTGTGATATAGCCTAATAGCAAAACAGAACCGGCAAATGTTAGATTGATGACCGCTCCCCAAACTGCATAAATTTTCGCTAGAGTCTTTTCCGATGCATGGTCTTGGAATAGCTTGGTGTAAATCACTTCCCGGATTTGTTCTGGGAGACCGTAAAGACATGCAAACAACAAAGCCAATGCTGGAATACTCGTCGATCCGAAAAGAAATGTCAGAAGTGAACTGAGAAATAGCCCGAAAATAATAAAGAAGCCGACATGATTTTCAAGTAACTTGGCAAAACGGATGACGATCAATCCACTGATGATCATGCCGATAAAGTAGCTAGTGTTAATATAACCCCACCACTCTTCACCTAGTTGTAAGTTCTGTTCTACATATACATATATTACGGCAGCCACCCAAACGCTTGAAGCTAAAGTTGATATAAAATCTAGTGAAATGAGTGTACGTATAGTTGGGATTTGGCGAATCGCCACCCATCCGGATATTATCGAATCACGGTTTGATGTAGGAACGTTATCCGTTGTTTGTTCAGAGACTTCGATTTTTATTGCATAGATCAATGAAACGGCAAATAGTATAACCGTAAGCCAAATGATGAAACTACTGTTGGTACTTATTAATAAGACAGAACCAAGCGGCCATCCAGCGACAAAAATCGTCTGGGTGATAACATTCAAGAAACCATTCGCTTTCATCCGCTCTTCTTTTGGTACTAATTGAGGAACCAAAGCTGCACTAACCGGGGCAGCGACTCCATCCAATAAGGAGATCAAGGCGATGAAGGATATAATGACAACAGCGAAACCTTGATTGAAATTTGTAATATAGATTCCCAGGATAACAAGTAAAATGGTCTTCCACCATTGCGATTGTACAAGAATTCTTTTTAAAGGAAACCTGTCGATAACGAGTGGTGCAAGTAAACTACTGATAAACCGAAAAATCGTTGTTGTGAACGGAAGCAAACTCAAATAAAAGGCAGATCCAGTTAAGGCATATATAAGTGAAATCAACCCGACTACATAAAATATATCCCCTAGATTTGCAAACGCCTGAGAAATCCAAAGGCGTCGAAACGATTTATTTTTCATGTATACCATCCTTTTGCGAGATATAAGTCCATTGATTTTTAGATGGGTTTTTTATTTACACGGGATTCACTCCTTAAACGAATAAATTGTATGAGCCGGGTTGGGTTGCTCTATACAGATAATCTTACCATGATTTAAGCATGGGAACCTGAAATGCTTGCTGATTATTGAATATACAATTATACTCCTTAATATATGTAAAAAAGGAGAAAAATTTGATGATTCGACGTTTTGCTTCGTATTACCTGCCGCATAAGCGGTTATTCATTATTGACTTCTTCAGTGCAGTGGTTGTTGCTGTACTTGAACTGGCATTCCCGCTAGCCGTTCAGTGGTTTATAGATACACTGCTTCCTGGCGATGATTGGCCTGCAATTGTATCAGTAAGTGCCGGTTTATTACTTCTTTATATCATTAGTACCTTGTTACAGTTCATTGTAGGGTACTGGGGTCACAAATTGGGTATCAATATTGAGACTGATATGCGTGAGGAATTATTTGAACATGTGCAAAAACAATCTTTTCGTTTTTTTGATAACACGAAAACCGGCCATATCATGAGCCGGATCACCAATGATCTGTTCGATATAGGGGAACTTGCTCACCATGGGCCCGAAGATGTATTTATTGCCTTCATGACTTTTATAGGCGCGTTTTGGATTATGTTGACAATCAATGTGAAACTGGCACTCATCTCTGTTTGTATATTACCGTTCCTCGTTTTGATAATTGTCATAAGTAATTTAAAGATGAATAAAGCCTGGAAGCAAATGTATACCGAAGTTGCGGATGTAAATGCCCGTGTGGAAGACAGCGTCTCAGGAGTGAGGGTTGTACAATCCTTTACTAATGAAACATACGAAATGGACCGATTTACCGCGAATAATCGCAGATTCCGTAAAGCGAAACTCCTTGGATATAAGGTAATGTCCTTTAGTCTATCAGGCATCTACATGATGACAAGGTTTATGACCCTTGCCGTATTGGTGATGGGAGCTTGGCTAACCTTTCATGGGCAGCTTTCATATGGAGAACTAGTTGCATTCGTTTTATATGTTAACGTCTTATTTAAGCCAGTTGACAAGATCAGTGCGCTGATGGAACTCTATCCGAAAGGAATGGCTGGTTTTAAACGTTTTACAGAACTTTTGGATGTAGCGCCTGATGTCGTGGATAAAAAGGATGCAATCGCGGTCACTTCCCTTTTGGGGGATATTTCCTTTAAAGACGTTTCTTTTAAATATGAAGACAAAAAAAACGTTTTAAAAGGAATTGACCTGAATATTAAAGCTGGTGAAACCGTCGCTTTTGTGGGGCCATCAGGAGCAGGCAAAACGACCATATGTTCATTGATCCCGCGATTTTATGATGTTAATTCCGGCTCAATTTCCATTGATGGAATTGATATTCGGGAGATGACGAAAAAGTCGCTGCGGTCACAAATTGGCATTGTTCAGCAAGATGTGTTTCTTTTTACAGGCACTTTAAAAGAGAACATTGCTTACGGAATGCTTGATGCAACGGATGAACAAATTTCTGAAGCTGCAAGAAAAGCCCATTTGGAGACTTTCATTGAAGGACTTCCGGATGGCTATGAAACACAAATAGGTGAACGTGGTTTGAAATTATCGGGAGGACAGAAACAAAGAATTGCAATAGCGAGGATGTTCTTGAAGAACCCGCCAATATTAATTCTCGATGAAGCCACCTCTGCACTCGATACTGAGACGGAAAGAATCATTCAGCAGGCTCTTACTGAACTTGCTGAAAACAGAACTACATTGATCATCGCACACCGATTGGCGACTATTCGAAACGCTGACAAAATCATAGTTGTTACGGAAGAAGGAATTGCCGAAGAGGGACGTCACGATGACTTACTCAAGCAGGGAGGCATCTTTGCCAATCTGCATCAATTACAATTCCAAAAATGATAAAAAGCTATATGTCCTCACAAGGATATATAGCTTTTTTAATAGACTGATATGGAGTTCAATCAATAATGATTTCAGGAAAAAAGTCTATAACTGTGTCTAGGACAGGGTCGTAAGCGCAGGCTATAAAGGCGGTTATTTGTTTAAATAGACCGAAATCTAATAGGTTAGCCTATATCAACAGGATTGGCAGTGCATACAATAAAGGGTAGACGGAGAGGCCATATACCAGAAAAGAATAAGGAGTGCAAATCGTGAAAGTAATGACCATTTTAGGGACCCGACCTGAAATCATCAGATTAAGTCTCATAATAAAGAAATTGGATCAGTACGCTGATTCACATATTCTAGTACACACTGGACAAAATTTCACTACATCCTTAAGCGAAATATTCTTCCAACAGCTACAGGTAAGGAAACCTGATTATGTCTTGCTGAATCAACAAAAAACCCTAGGAGAACAGTTAGCGGCCATTTTCATGAATTTAGAAACCATCCTGTTAAATGAAAAGCCGGACAAAGTATTAGTGTTAGGGGATACGAACTCCGGGCTTAGCTCCATCCTGGCAGAAAGACTGGGGATCCCGGTCATTCATATGGAAGCGGGAAACCGTTGCTTTGACCTGGAAGTGCCAGAAGAAAAAAATCGCCGGATCATTGATGCTGTTTCAAGCTTGAATTTACCTTACACTCCACAAAGTAAGGAGAATCTTTTGAATGAAGGTATCCCAAGTAAAAGAATCTATTTATCGGGGAACCCAATTTACGAAGTTTTGAACCATTTCAACAATGAGATTGAGCAAAGTGTCATTTTGGATAAATTGAATCTGGATAAGGAGGATTATTTCCTCGTTACGGCCCATCGTGCTGAAAATGTAGACTATGAAGACCGTTTGCTGGAAATTATGAAGGGCATTAATTTAGTAGCCGAAACCTATCAAAAAAGAATCATTTGCAGTTTACATCCCCGGACAAAATCCCGCATTGAACTCAGTCCCAATTTAGATGTACATCCACTGATAGAATTCCATGAACCCTTTGGTTTCTTCGACTTTGTAAAGCTTGAAAAAAACGCTTTTTGTGTACTGACCGATAGTGGAACCGTCCAAGAAGAATGTTGCTTGTTCCATGTACCTGCCGTTACAATTCGAAAAACTACGGAACGGCCTGAAACGATTGAGTCGGGCAGCAATATGTTATCGGGAATTGATGCAAAACAAATCGTCAATTGTGTAAACATTATGGTTAACCAGCAAAAAGACTGGACTTTTCCAGAAGGCTACGACCATAGAAACGTTTCGGATAAAGTGCTTAAAATAATACTGGGAGGCCATGAAATTGATTAAGAATCGAACAATCTTGGTAACAGGCGGTACAGGCTCATGGGGTTATGAATTGGTTAGACAGCTATTAGAATATGAACCAAGCGAAATCCGTATTTTTTCAAGGAATGAGTCCAATCAATTCACAATGAAACAGGAGTTTGATAATAATCCGAAATTGCATTTCATTATCGGTGACGTAAAAGAGAAGGAAGCTTTATTGGAAGCATGCCAAGGTGTTGATTATATCTTTCATTTGGCAGCGTTAAAGCATGTACCTGTTTGTGAGGACCAACCCATTGAAGCATTAAAAACAAATGTGACTGGAACACAGAATGTCATAGAAGCAGCCATTAGCTGTAATGTTCATTCAGTTATAAATATTTCTACAGACAAGGCTTCAAATCCATCCAATTTTTATGGCCTTTCAAAAGCGATGGCAGAAAGGCTGATCATTCACGCTAATACATTAAACACGAAAACTAGGTTTGTATGTATCCGCGGCGGAAACGTTTTGGGAACTAATGGAAGTGTCATTCATGTATTCAAAAAGCAAATCAAAGAAAAGGGAAAAATCGGTATAACGGACTTAAATATGACGAGATTCTTTCTAACCATTCAAGAAGCGATAAAATTGGTGTTCAAGGCAACATTTGAAAGTGTCGGCGGAGAAATATTCGTGATGAAAATGCCTTCCTGTAAGATTATTGACCTAGCCGAAGTGTTGATAGAAGCATCCAATAAAGTAGATGTGGAAGTGGATGTCCTAGGCATCCGTCCAGGTGAAAAACTCCATGAAATCCTTCTTTCAGAATACGAAAGCACAACGGCAATTGCCTATGATGATGAATATTATGTTATACTGCCAGCCATTCACATAGAGGGTATAAAGGAGCATTATTCCAAATACCAGTCTGTTAGTTTGGAAGACTACAACTCTGGCACAGGACTAATGGAAAAAGCCCAAATTAAGGAAATGTTAAAGAAAGGGGGCTTCATTTAACATGAAGGTACTAGTCCTTGGTGGACAAGGGATGGCAGGCCATGTAATAAAGGACTATTTCACAGGGGACCCCAAGTATCAGGTTAGCTATACATCAAGGGATCGGAATGATAAAAAGGGTTTATATTTGGATGTAACCGATTTAACGGGTCTTGAGGAAATTATGGACAAAGTAAAACCCGACGTTACGATAAATTGTATTGGCATTTTAAATGATCATGCAAATGATAATACGAAACTCGCTTTTCAGGTAAACAGTGTTTTTCCCCACCAGCTTGTTAAATTGACAGAACGTAATAATGGAAAATTGATCCATATAAGTACAGATTGTGTATTTTCGGGTAATAAAGGAGATTATACCGAGGATGATATTCCTGACAGTTCGACCATTTATGGTCAATCCAAACATTTGGGGGAAATTATTAGTGAAAAACATTTGACAATACGCACCTCCATAATTGGCCCGGAGCTAAAAGAAGATGGAATTGGTTTATTCCTTTGGTTCATGAAGCAAAAGGGAGAAATAAAAGGATACGAAAAAGTGCTATGGAATGGTGTAACGACTCTCGAGCTGGCTAAGGCACTGGACACGATGATCCAAAAGAACATTACTGGGTTATATCATCTGGGTGCAGATGAAAAAATATCAAAAGCGGCCCTATTAAAATTGATGCAGCAAACCTTTAAGAAAACGGATGTGGAAATCATTCCAGATTCAATAATCAAACTGGATCGATCCATAAAAAATACAAGAAATGATTTTCAATACAAAATGCCTACTTACGAAAAAATGTTAGTGGAATTAAGAGATTGGATGAAAAAGCAGGAAGAAAATAGAAGAATTCGCTAAATGAATCATGATGAAAACGATTTGTATGGAGTCTGGAAGAACAAAACCACCTAAGTTTCTGGTGGGGCAGGCAAACAAACCATTGAAGACTAAAAAACGAGATATACTTATTTTTTTGTAATGTAAAGATCTCTTCGTGTAAGAAACTTCCTTTCGCATAGAAGTATTCAGTCAAGAAAAGTTACATCCAAAGAAATGTGAAAGGCTAGTTACCTTCCGAGGAGTCTTTTTCCTGAATGAACAACTAGTATTAATGGTCAAATACTTTGAGGGGCTAATAGTATATTACATAATAAGTTCCATATTGAAAAAGAAAAAATAGTAGCATCATTTTTGGCTTTTACTTCATAGAAGAATCTTTGGCTAGAGGAGATTGTAAACTAGTAATCTGTCAAGAGAATTGTAAGCGTTATTCTATTTAGCGGGCTGCCTTATGATTGATGGGGTAACTCACTTGGAAGGAATAATAAATGGACAATTAAACTTGTCCAAACTTAGGGGCATCATCGTTTAATGAATCCTTTCTAGATGCTTGCCCGTTCAATACTGCTAATAATCTCCCGAAACAAAGGTATTCGGGAGATTATCAGGATAAAAACACAGCGTCTTTTTTTATCCGGTTTTATTTATGAACTGTTCCTGCGGTATAAAGTGTAAAGTCAGAAACGATACACTTTCATTCAATGAATAATTAACTTAACTCCAGATAAAAAGTCTCCTCATTCACTCCACAGATCAGTAAATGGATAAATTGAAAATGTAAAGTAAGGGATTAAATATCCTGAAAATTGGTGGTTTTAGTGAGGGCGGACATATATGTGGATTATCGATTGAACTATTTTTTAGTTGAGAAAGAATACGTTTCGGATAACCCTTGGAAAATATCGGTCTTTGGATACCAATTCAGCGATTGCCGTGCTTTCCTGTTATCAAGGCAGCTGTGTTTAATATCTCCTGTTCTTGCGGCAGAATGGACCGTATCCACCTTGGAGCCATGAATTTGTGTTAGCATTTTCAATAGGTGATTTACAGATGTTTTCTGTGCAGTGCTGACCTGGATTGTTTCTTGGTTTCCTCGATTCACTGAAGCGATATTTGCATGTACGATATCTTTCACATATATGAAATCACGGGTTTGTTCACCATCACCGTGAATGCTTAGAGGCATTCCTTTTTTGAGTTTTTCTAAAAAGACTGCAACGACTCCGCCTTCGCCTTTTGCTGTTTGTCTAGGCCCATAAACGTTTCCATACCGGAGAATTGTATACGGAAGCCCATAAAGTTGATGAAATAAACGGATATATGATTCGGCAGTTAATTTTGATAAACCATAATAAGAAATGGGTCCTGTCAGGTCATTTTCGGAAATCAAGTCTTTTTGTAAATTACCATAAACACCGGAGGTAGAAGAAAAGATCAGCTTCCTTACAGATGATTCATGACATGCCTTGAGAATGTTAATTGTTCCGTTGATATTAACATCGGCATCATATTGAGGTTCGAGAATGGAGCGGCTCACATCCGCCTGTGCAGCCAAATGGAAAACAACATCAGGCTTTTCCTTAACAATGATTTGTCCAGCTGTCTCACTACATATATCTTCAGTATGGATGATGGCATTGGGATGTACATAGTCCGTGTATCCAGATATCATGTTATCCAATACATGTACCTCGGCACCATTTGAGATAAGTTCTTCAACGAGATGGGAACCTATGAACCCAGCCCCTCCAGTCACGATAGCCTTCATACATCATACTCCTTTTATATGTTTTTATTATTGTATGTTATATGAATAATAATGGTTTAAGCAGTTACCTAGCATTCTCTAAAAAGAGGAGGAAGAAAGAAGCTGACAACATGGAAAGTGGCAGTATCATATTAGTTACTTCTTTTTTTGGAAAGGGCACTTTCATATACACTTAGCACTTTTTGAACGGCTTTATCAGGGGACCAATGATCAATACCCCATTTTTTGGCATTTAATCCAAGGTTTTTCATGTATGATTCATGCTCCAATAAGTAATTAATATGGGTTGTTAACATTTGTTCATCCCCGGCAGGTGATAATACACCCGTAACTCCATGTTCAATGATTTCAGGAACTCCTCCCACATCACTGGCAATGACGGCCTTTCCAGTAATTTGTGCTTCTATTACTGATAAAGGCTGATTTTCCATCAAGGTTGGCAGAACGAAAATATCCGAAATGGATAACAAATAAGGAATATCATCCCGTCTTCCCAAAAAGATCACGTCAGTTTCCAGCCCCATGGCCTTGCTTTTACTTTTCAATTCCTTTTCCTGGGGACCGTCCCCAATTATCCAACAAACCCAATCATTTCTGGTTTCCTTTAATTGCATAAGTGCGCCTATTAAATGGTGCACTCCTTTAAACTCATTCAATCGACCTGTATAAATAATCACTTTTTTATCGGCTGGGCGTTGAATATCGGATTTTTCGTCCACTCGCTTCAGGAAGGATTCGATATCATATCCATAATGAAAAACACTTAGTTGTTCTTTCGGAACTTTAAATTCTTCTGTTAAAATATTTCTCATCCATTCATTGGCTACAATCGTATGATCAGCTGAAGTCGCGCCATCAAATTCAAATTGATTAAAATAATGACGCCCTTTTTTTGCGATGCTTTTTTTTTGCGTTTTGGAGGTGTAATACGCGTTCTTAAGCTCGTGGGCAACACAACCATGAAGGGTGGCGACTAGAGCAGTCTTTTCGGATCTTATTCTGTTAATGCAGACGGTGGAAAAAATATCTTGTGTATGAATGACATCATATTTTTCCAACCCTAAATGTTTGGCTCCTAGCTGGAAAAAATTACATCGTGTTTCGTAATAGTGGATCACTGGGTCTCCATGAGTGGGGGCATTATGTTGCTCCATCAATATGGAAATTTCCTCAGGCGGCAGTGCATCTCTATATATCCTGCGATTTTCGTTAATGATATGAACATATTCATGGTCTTCACCATAGCTTAGGAAATCGACCTCATGACCTAAAGTTTCAAGCTTTTCCTTTAATTGCTGCATATAGTTCCATACACCGCCCACATGTGGCGTTACCCAAAAAGTGGCAAGTAATATTTTCACGGTAATCTCTCCTTCATTCATACTTTCGATTATCCATTTTAAGTTATCTCTTTATAATTATTCGGGGGAAATTTGATGTACTAGACGAATCACATGATTTTATGTAGCTTATTTCTAAGACATCCTAGTTTTTTTAATATCGATCTCATTAAAAAAAAGCAAGTACTTGTCCAACAAAAAAGTACTCGCCATTATAAAACTTGAGATTCTATATTCATTGCCATTCAATCAAGGGACGTAATCAATTGGAATAGGCAGCTGCGAAAAAGCTTTCGGGGCCAGTACGAGTTGGTGCAATGACAGTTCCGCCAGGTATACTGATGAACGATTGATAAGTTAAAAAGTTATTTGGGGAGGGTGGATTAAAGTCCGCACCTGCTAAGGTGACTATCGTTTCGGAGGCAACTCCTAAACCTGCAACAGGTAATGTTTGTTGTCCTGAATAGACAAGTACCCTGCCTGGGCCTGTCCCCCTATAAACTTCAATGTTAATCGGAGTTAATATGGCAGCTATAGAGCTTAGAGTTGCGGTGAAAGTGAATTCTACCCGAATATTCGGTCCAGCACTCGTAGTGTTAAGGCCCAATGTGCCGAAGAGTGCCGATGTAGTGGTAACTGGTATCGAGATGGAGTCCCTATAACTGGCATTCTGTGAAATTTGTGCATCTAAAAATGTTCCCAAATTGTAACACCTCTTTTTTTTGGAATACTCTAACATATTAATGCGATGAGGATTTTGTATTGACAAGTTATCCATTTTATAAAAAATAGTTAATACAAAAATCGCTTGCTTTTTCTCTTCATTAATCTTTATCTATATAAGCATCTCGTTCGACCCGGCATTTTGCCACGTTACATATAACGTCCTGAAATAAACAACATCCTTACATACCCGTGGGAAACGAGCACTCGCACCATTTAAAGCATCCAAAGACTCGCGATAGGAATCTAGGAGATTAAGCGAAACATCGTTCAAACATAAGTAAATGGAAAGGGCCCTTTTAACAGTAGATGTGAGAGAAGCCCATAGCAACAAGGGGGAATAAGACATAATGTAATAGAGAGTCTGTGTTTTGGTGAAAGATGAAATATATGAGGATTAAAGAGGTTTGATGGTGTCAGGGTTTGGATGAGGTCAGTATAATCCGAAGTGACTTTATTGAATGTAACACCTTGTAACGTATGAGTTGATGATAATGGTTATTAATATAAATAACGATTGGATGAGAAATCAATGAATCAACGAAGTAAATTAATCATCACTGGGGCTAGTGGGTTTACGGGCCAGCATGCATGCGAACACTTCCTGAAATCAGGATATGATATAACCGCCGTTTCAAGAAAAAAGATGAATATCGAAGGTAAGATACAAGCAGAATGTTGTGATCTGACTAATAGAAACGATGTAAACAACCTCATCAAAAGAGCCAAACCTCAATACCTTCTTCATTTAGCTGGACAAAACCACGTTGGGGAATCATGGTCGGAACCCGTTTCAACCCTTGAGGCAAATGCGATGTCCACTGCATACTTAATCGATGCCATTCGTAAAGAAAGTCCAACCTGTAAAATCGTGATAGTTGGATCAGCTCTTCAAATTGATCCTAGTTCCATCTCCTCAATACCCCATCCTTATAGTTTAAGTAAAACACTTCAAGTACTTATAGCACAATCATGGGCAGTTTTATATAAATTGGACATCATCATTGCAAAACCATCCAATCTAATTGGACCTGGAATATCCAATGGAGTTTGTTCTATTTTTGCACAAAAAATCGCCAATATGGAAAAAAACGGAACGGAAAAGGTGCTTGAAGTCGATAATCCGAATGTTCAACGTGATTTTCTGGACGTAAGAGATGCAGTGAGAGCATATGACCTTCTTTTGAAAAGGGGGAAGCCTGGCGAAACGTATGATGTTGCTTCTGGCAATAATCGATCCCTGGGAGAAATCATTGAAGGATTTAGGGCAGTAACGACAGATGAAATAAAGGTGAAATCACAACGAAATGATTTAATCGAAAATAGTAGAGCCATTGCTCCGATTAAGCTAATGAACTTAGGGTGGAAGCCAAGTATCCCACTTGAATCATCTTTAATGGACATCCTTGCCTTTCATCGAGGATTAAAGGAATAGTGAATAAAACAAATGAAAGTAGTTGGATGAATCCTTTTTATAAAATGTTTTTAGGAGGTAGAAGATGGAGCCGAAAGTATCAATCATCATTCCCTTTTATAATTGTTCCTATATAGATCATGCCATTCAAAGTGCGCTTGATCAAACCTATAAGAATATAGAGGTAATTGTTGTGGATGACGGATCAACAACTTTCAATGAAAAAATCCAGCCGTTCTTGGAGAAGATCCGTTACTTAAAAAAAGAGAACGGAGGAACTGCTACAGCATTGAATCATGGGATACAGGCTGCTACGGGGGAATATGTCGCTTGGTTAAGCTCAGATGATTTTTTTCTACCTGAAAAGTTGTCCAAGCAAATTTCGTTCATGCTCGATCATGATGCAAATGTGAGTTTTACGAATTTTGATAGTATCGACAAAAATGATGAAGTCATTCTTTCTTGGACCGGAGAACGCTTTTCTGATATTGAAAACGGAGTGTATCATGCTTTTTTACTTCGTAATGCGGTGAATGGCTGTACTGTGGTATTGAAAAAAGACGTATTCGATGAGGTGGGTTATTTTAATCCATATCATCGGTATACACATGATTATGAAATGTGGCTTCGCTTATTGGTAAATGGCTTTAAGATGTATTATTTAGATGAAGTCTTAACAAAATTCAGGATACACGAAGAATCGGGTACAAGCAGGTTCCAACCCGAAATGTTAGAAGATATCCTCACGATTGAAACCCATTACCGACCACTTCTTAAAAAAAATCTGGAGAATTTATAAAGCACGCTTTTTATGACATGAAATGGAGGAAATCATCTATGTCCGAATATCATCTGGATATTTTTATGCATATTCCCAAAACAGGGGGAATGACTTTAAATGAAATATTTAAAAAACAATACAAGCTTAGTGAAATATATGATCATGACTCTTTCCAAAAGAAGATGATGAATATGGACGAATTAACGGAAGTGGAAAAGAGGAATATCAAAGCGATTACAGGACATTATTTTTATGGAATACATCAGGAGTTTTCACGGCCCTTCAATTATTTTACGATGTTGCGTGACCCGGTAGACCGTGTCATATCATCCTATTATTTTTTGAGGGATTATCCAGGATATGAAATGGTAAAAGACATGACTTTGGAGGAGTTTGTAGTCAAAGGTCCTGAAGCACCTAATTTACAAACATTAATGGTATGCGGCAGCCAGGAAATTCCTGACATTGAAATAGCCAAAGAAAACCTAAAGACATTTTCAGTGGTTGGAGTCACCGAATTGTTCAATGAAACACTTTTTTGCCTTAAAAAGGAATATGCTTGGGGAGATATTCATTATACTAGAAAAAATATAACTAAAAATCGTTTGGCAAAAGATGAAGTGCCATCAGATTTAATAAATTTAATTAAGAAATATAACGCATTGGATATAGAACTATATGATTTGGCTAAACAACTTCTTAATGATAAACTTCAATCACTTACAGAAGATGAACAAAATCAATTGAAAAAGTTCAACCTGGAACAAAGCTTATAAAACTAGTTCCCTAGTTTAACTCTACCCTTTAAGACAGCCGGAATGCGAAAATTCCGGCTGTTTCTTGTTATTCAGAGTGAATTCCTAAGGATTCAAGCATATTGATGAAATTTCGAGCATACAAATCAGGACTAAAATTAGTCTTTACATGCTCAAGGGCATTCGATCGGATACTTTCTCTTAAGGTCTGGTTATTCATTAATTCCTTTGCCTCTTTGACGGCATTATCGAGGTTTCCTAACGTGTAAAACTTTCCAGTTTGATTATGAATGATTGAGCTCCTTACACCATCGGAATCCGTCGTCAGCACAGGGCATCTACAACTCATCGCTTCTAGGAGTGCGTAAGGGGCTCCTTCCACTTTGGAAGTGGAACATAAAAAGCCTCCGGAATCGCCAATTATGGAAAAATAATCTGCCATTTGGGAATTTGGAACATTGGAGTGTAAAGTGAGCTTTGTGCTTAAACGTAATCGGTTTATTAATTTATAAAATTTCATTCTCTCTTCAGGGTCACTTAACGTGGGATCCTCGAACATAAGTAATTGTATTTTAGGATTATGATTGTTTATGAGTTGATAACCTATTTTGAGGAATTCACTCCAATTTTTGTTATCCTCGATTCTTCCTATCCAGGCAACTTTTCTAAAGCCATCTAATGGTAATGGTTTGTAAGAGAACTTATTTGTATCAAAACAATTATTAAAACTGAATGTTGGGAACGAAGGGTAAAGTTCATCTAATAATTGCATGATGTGCGGAGTTTTTGGGTTAAGAAATCCATCAGCATGGGCATTGACATGGCGGATGGCATGAGTAAATACCTCTCTTGCAACATTTTTCGGCCCGTATCCCTGAATTTCTATAATCATTTTTCCTTTATAACCCAGAGACCTGAATCTTGGTAGTGCTTGGAAATCTGAAACGACAACGATAGCGGAATAATCTCCATCTTTTAATATTTTTTTGATTTCAGCATCATCGTTCGTTATAAATGTTGGCGCCCCGTGGTCATTCAAGAAACTTCTTCTATTATCATAATAAAGAAAATGTGCATGGATACCATGTTCTTTAAGAGCTTTAAATCGTTGTCGATTTAATGTTTCAACTCCACCACTTGGAACATAAAAAACAAATAATATATTCATTTTTCCCCTCCTTTTTGAATGGGTGTGACAAAAAGCCTTGTAATATACGTATGATTCTCATTTGGGATTTATAGCCAATTTGGGGAATGACCCAAATGGGAATAGAACATATCTTATAGAGTGTGCCGTAAATATAAAGAATGAAAATGAATCATCACTATTTATACGCATTGATAGACAAGAAGTGCATGGAAGGAAAGCGTAAATACTTGAAAGGGCGGTTCAAATATGTCAAAAGTATCAATTGTTGTTCCATTCTATAATTGTCCATACATTGATAAAGCATTGGAAAGTTTAATCAACCAAACCTACAAGAATATTGAAATTATCGTAGTCGATGACGGCTCTACATTATATTCAGAAAAAATCGAACCGTATCTAGATAAAATTTTGTACATCAAAAAGGAAAATGGGGGAACGGCAAGTGCCTTGAATACCGGTATTGAACATGCAAGAGGTGACTATTTATGTTGGCTTAGTTCGGATGATATCTTTTACGCTGAAAAAACGGAAGTCCAGTTGGACGTAATGAAAAGGAATAATGCCCAATTTAGTTATACTAGCTATTATTGCATGGATGAAAATGGAGAAATCATTACTCCGATTATAGGGATCGACCCACCTAATCAACTTGAACTTATTAAAGCAATGATCAGAGGAAATATAATTAATGGCTGTTCGGTCATGATTCAGCGGAAAGTATTTGATCTCATCGGAGTTTTTGATGAAAAGCTTCTGTACACACACGATTATGATTTATGGCTGCGAGTCCTGCAAAATTTCAAATTATACTTTGTGCCTCAACCTCTATTACTTTATAGAATTCATACACAAATGGGCTCTATAAGGCATGAAGGAAGTGTCAAAATCGAAAATAGGCTTGTGGTTAATCGACATCATGCCAAAATGAAACAATTATTGGTAAATGAACTTAAGAAACAGTAGATGATTTGATGGAAGTGAGGGTCCTTGTTATTTAACAGGGCCCTTTTTTAGTTGACTGAAGGGTTGTTTTTCTTCATCAGGCCTAGGAAGTGGACCGTTGAATTTTCCAACTCCATAAATGAGTCTATAACATCCAAAGCGTTCTTTGCATATCTTATAGAAATCATACAATTACCAGATCTATAGGGGATTGTCACCAACCAATTTGAAAAAGCATTTGTTAGGACATTTTGATAACCGACGTCGGACGAGCATCAATTGTCTTACAAAAAGAACAAGCTAGGAGGAGAAAATGAGAAAGCTCATTATATTCGCGTTTATCGGATTTCTGGCTCAACTGATCGATGGTTCATTAGGTATGGCATATGGGGTAACATCAACATCGATGCTGCTGACATTCGGAATCGCCCCAGCAGTGGCATCTGCATCCGTTCATCTGGCAGAAGTTGTGACAACGGCGGCATCTGGTATTTCTCATATAAAGTTCGGGAATGTCGATCGCCAAGCACTTTTCAAATTAATCATCCCTGGATCTATTGGTGCATTTGCAGGAGCGTGTTTTTTAAGTAATTTACCGGGTGATTTAATAAAGCCATATATTTCACTATTTTTGCTGATCCTTGGGGTGTATGTCCTTTTTCGCTTTTTAATGACGACTAAGACGAAAAGGGAAAAGAAATCAATTAATCTTTCAAGAAAGAAATCAATAATATTGGGATTAATAGCGGGTTTCTCAGATGCAACGGGCGGGGGAGGATGGGGACCCATCACAACTCCAGTCCTATTATCACAAAAAGGTGTTCCTGTCAGAAAAGTGGTTGGGACAGTTGATACAAGTGAGTTTGCTATAGCCATTTCCGCAACCTTAGGGTTTCTCCTTGCGTTAGGTTGGCAGGAGGTAAACTGGTTTTGGGTAATCTCCCTGATGGTGGGTGGAATTATCGCTGCTCCCATTGCGGCTTGGATCGTTACGAAATTGCCATCATATTTATTGGGTGTCCTTGTAGGGGGTTTTATCATATTGACGAATGCTAGAACGTTGATTATCACATCGACCATTCAAGATTTTTGGGCCCCTATCATTTATATGCTGATATTGATCGGGTGGGCTGTTTCTTTAATCTTTGTCATCCGTAACAACAAAAGCGAATAAAGGGGAGATAGTGTGAGTCAGCAAGAGAATATTCATCAACATTCATTTTCTATTACAAAAGAACTTAGGCAAGCTCTGCATGGACATAAAAGCTATATTCTTTGGTTTACAGGCTTATCTGGGTCAGGTAAGTCTACAATTGCGAATATGGTTGAGAGTAGACTTCATGATATGGGAATTTCAACATATATTTTAGATGGAGATAATTTACGCAATGGCTTAAATGAAGACCTTGGTTTCAGCTCGGATGACCGTAAAGAGAATATAAGGAGAATTGGGGAAGTCTCCAAGATTTTTGTTGATGGCGGAATTGTCGTATTGGCCACTTTCATCTCGCCTTATGCCAGTGACAGGGAGAATGTCAGGAAAAAGGTACAAAAGGATGAATTTATTGAGATTTATGTAAAGTGTCCCATTGAAGCCTGCGAAAAACGAGATCCAAAAGGATTGTACAAGAAAGCTAGAATAGGGGAAATCACCCACTTCACAGGCGTTTCCGCTCCTTATGAAGAACCGGAAAATCCGGAGATACTTATAGAAACCAGTCAATATACCATTGAGGAATGTGTGCAGCAGGTTATGAACTATTTAAAGGATAATGGCCTTTGACATGCACATATCCGAATTTGAAAAGGAGAATATAAAACAAACCATATCTAATGAATGAGGGGTTATGAATGAAGGTTCAAAGAACCAGTATCGATCCACATGGCGGGAAACTGATTCAACGTGAATTATCAGGAAATGACCGTGAAGAATATTTGGAAAAGTGTAAAAGCTTATCGTCCCTGACCATCTTGAAATGGAATGTTTCCGATCTGGAAATGATTTCAAACGGAGGGTTCAGTCCGCTTGTAGGATTCATGGGTAAAGAGGACTACCGAAGCGTCATCAAAGATATGCATCTGGCAAATGGCTTGCCATGGACAATACCGATCACTCTTCCTGTCACGAAGGAAGAGGCAAGTCGGCTGAACATTGGGGAAGAAGTAGCTTTATACAGTGAGGAAGGGGAACTTATTGGTATCATACAGGTTGAGGAGACTTTTGAATACGATAAACGGGTGGAAGCCGAACTCGTATATAAAACAGTCGATTCCAATCATCCTGGGGTTAAAAAGCTGTTTGAACAAGGGGATATATATGTTGCTGGCCCAATATATTTAATAAATAGGTCATCACATGGGCCATTCGATGAATTTCATATGACGCCTTCCGAAACGAGAAAGAAGTTCACGGATTTAGGGTGGAATACTGTTGTCGGATTTCAAACAAGGAACCCTGTACATCGGGCTCATGAATACTTGCAAAAAACAGCATTGGAAACCGTTGATGGACTATTATTGCATCCTCTTGTCGGTGAAACGAAAAAAGATGATATACCCGCGGATGTTCGGATGGAAAGCTATCAAGCCTTACTAAAAGCCTACTACCCGTTGGATAGGGTCTTACTGGCGATATACCCAGCGGCAATGCGCTATGCAGGACCAAGGGAAGCTGTATTTCATGCAATTGTACGAAAGAATTATGGGTGCACCCATTTTATTGTCGGCCGAGATCATGCGGGTGTAGGCGATTATTATGGCACATATGATGCCCAAGAAATCTTTAGCCAGTTTGATCCGCTGAAAATAGTCATAAAACCACTGTTCTTTGAACATAGCTTTTACTGCAAAAAATGTTTGAACATGGCTTCCATGAAAACATGCCCTCATAAAGATGAAGATAGGTTTATATTAAGCGGGACCAAAGTCAGGGAAATGCTCCGGAGTGGTCTTATCCCTCCCCTTGAGTTTACGCGTCCTGAAGTGGCTGAGGTTCTTATTAGAGGCATGAAGTCAAATGAAGGCGAGTAAGCTATTGTAAGACGTTTAAAGCGATTATTCAAAAGTTGATCTTTTCTTGGATAGGATCCGGAACTATGCAATGAAATTGCAAAACAAAACATTCTAGAATACTTGTTAACTTCATTCCTATTAAAAATGGCGGACACTTTCATTGCGATGGCCAGAATTGTTTATTCTTAATTTACTGACGGAGCAGGTTTGTTTAAGGATAATAGAAGATTCGTAGTTATTACGTGACGAATTGAGGAGGATTAATGAAAGCAATCGTGTACACAAAGTACGGTCCCCCCGAGGTTCTACAACTGAAAGAATTGGAAAAACCTACTCCCAAGGAAAATGAAATACTGGTAAAATTTTTTTAACGTATTGTTAGATTTTTTTAGTATAGTGAAGTATCTTACATCAAAAATTAAACAACTATATTTTTAATCCCGTCCTAAATTTAGAACGGGGTTATGCTTGTTTGAGCTTTTAAAATTAAATAACTTTATTGTCTTTTTACAATTTTCTCGGTAGAGTAAGCGAGAAATTAGGCTTTTTCTTCAAAATGCCAGTCAGTGGTCGGTGTAGACTATAATAAATTATAGTCTAACCTTAACCTCAGTACCGTCCTTAGCTTTGACATCTACTAGCACGATCCCCTTATAAATTTTCAGTTCCTTGACGATAGGCTTAAGCGTTTTTTTGTCTATTAGTGGAATGGTAAAGTCCAGTTTTTTTCTTTCGAAGTGCTCTTTTGTCCATTTGTTTGCATTTTGCTGAATGAATTTTGAAGACAAAATTGAAATAACAATGTTTAAAATAGCATACGGAATTGGGATGGTAAACCGAACGCCTTTCGCTTTCACTTTTACATGCATCATAAGCAAATCACTAATCAATGATGACCGAAACGGTATCTCCGTTTGCTGATTTAATATCAACAATTTGGCCATCTAATTCGTTTTCGATTGCTTCAATAATAAGGCTTATGTCTATATCTTTAACGTATTTTTCCGATTGAGGAATACTCGCTGCGATGCTATGTCCAGCCACTAATACTGCCTTGACAAGTTTTATAGGCAAATTGACCGTGACGTTATCATTTTCGGCTGATACAACACGAACTTTTAATGTTTTATCTAAATATTTAGTAGGTTTTTCAAGAAGCTTATTACCTGTTTCTTCTTTCTCTTTTAATATTTGAATCAGTTCTGATCCCTTATCTGCATCAATCTTCCCTTCTTGAACCATTGTTAACACTCTTGTAATTTCCTCTTTCATGATAAATTCCTCCCTATTCCTCTTTTAAGAGCTTAATGGCTTCTTCTGGTGTGATTTCGCCATTTTCCAACATGGTGACAATTTTTTTCTCGTTTACTTCATTTTTTTTCTTCTGCACATATCCAAGAGATGAAATGATGTCTGTTAGCTTGCCTCGAACAGTGGGATACGAAATGCCCAGCTCCTTTTCAACTTCTTTGATATTCCCCCTGCATGTTAAAAATACTTCCACAAAATGAAGCTGATCCTTTGATAAGGATGCCAGCTTAGATAATTCAAACTCATTTTCAATCGTAGTGTGACAATGAGAGCACTGCAACTTTGTAATTTTCAATGTTTTACTGCAGACAGGACACTCTGTGATTACTTTATAAGCCATAATGGAATGCAATTCCTCCCTTTTAGTTGACTCGATTATATAACAAGTAATTAAAAATATAAATAGTAAAATTAATTTTTGAAATTAAAAAATCAATAATATTAATTTGTTATTTAATATTATTGATTTTCCGTTTTAATTATTCATTCAATTATAATATATATTTACCATAATGGTTGAAATTGTTGACATTCCTCTTGGGGAAATTACCCAGTTGCATAATGAGCACGATTACTTAGTCTTTGAGATGCTTGATTAATAACCATGGATATTTGATATTAATATTCCAACTATGTTGATTCAGCAGTCGTTGGCATTGATGTATCATTTAATGATTTAGAACTTGAACTTACGGGTTGATTAATCTCCGATTATGCAGTTATTTGAGGACATAGTCTTTATTTTAGTTATTCCAGAATAGGGCGCTATTGTTGAATAAAACTTAGACTTTTAAACGACTTTATTGATATATTTTTAAGTACAGTGAAATATCTTATATCGAAATTTAAACAACAATACTTTAACCCCGTCCTAAATTTAAAACGGGGTTATGCTTGTTTTAGGTATTAAAATTAAATACTTTTTGCGCATCAAAAGGTTTATATTATGTGCAAACTTGATTTACAAATACAGATCAAGTAAAGCAAATTATTACGAATTTTTCAAACGATTTTGATGAGAAACGTAGAATTAAATGGTGAATTGAAAGGGAAGGATCGCATTATTGCAATGGTGCTTTTTTTGACCGAATAACATACGCTAAGCAAATCCGAGCTTTCCATCGTTTCCTATTATTTAAGGTCTCGCCACACAACGATTTATAATGGATACTCGCAAAGGAAATTGATAGGTTCACAGACATAAGGGGAGATGGTTATCTGTTTTATGGGAAAATTCAGGATGAAGGAGTGTAAAATCCTCATTTCAAAAAAAAGAAAATTCAGATATATATATTTAAATATTCATTGTTTTCCTGTAAGATAACCATATATAAAATTCCCTGTCGACTTACTTAGAAACCATGAGGATAACATAATTATGGATTTTGAAAAAAGTTTTGAAAAAAATTGGAGTAATCAAAAAAACATAGATTTAACAGCGCATTTACAGAAAATGAAGGGAGAAGCTAGAGAAAAAGACAGGATTGATTATGTAGATTCCTTTGTTTCAGCTATAGGTGGGCTCATAGCTATTATTATAATTAGTTTTATAGCTGTCTATATAGGATATCCTATGGCATTAGCACCTCTTGGGGCGAGCTGTGTCATTGTTTTTTGTGCCATAAAAGTCTCTTGTCTCAACCTCGTAATGTTATTGGAGGATATATAATCTCCACTACTTCAGCACTTATCATTTGGAGCATCTTTGGTAAAAGCCTATTCATAATCGGTCTGGTATTGGCTATTGTACTAATTATCATGACTTTTACAAAAACTGTTCATCCTCCAGCAGCAGCAAGTGCCATTGTTTCTATCAATTCTCAAGCTGGGAGGGGATTCCTGATTTCGATTGTAATAGGAACCTTTTTATTAGTTTTTATATCAATGATTTATAATAATTTATTTCAAAAAAGGCAATATCCAAAACACTGGTTATGAAAAATTCACAACATATGTTATCTAAAAAGGTGCTATTATTTGTAAATGTTTACAGCTCCATCCCCATTGTTGTAACATCTTTAATTCAATAAGGGAGGTTACTGCGGCTTTTTCCTACTAATAAAATTGGCAGCCTAAATCCGTGACCGTGACGTAACCACGACCATTCGAAAAGAATCAAACAACAATTATATCGAAACATCTGCTTATCCGTTTATTAGGTGGACTTGAAAGGGTTTAGAAGGTAAAGAAATTAAAAAGAGATAGCAAACGTAAACAATAAAGATCGTGAACGTTCTCTGTTGAGATGTCTTCCATTGCCGCATTAGTAAACCTGGGGCTTGAAACTTACTTAAAATTGAAAGTTATTTATTTTTTCGCTAGCTGTTGGAGAACTTATAGGGACAAAGATCTTTGTATTTCCAAAGAATAAGTCCAATTGGAATCTCGTTACATAATAAAACACACTTACCATGATATTACATAATAATAGCGTTTAATAACGATTTGCTAAAGTTTGATGGGCAGTGGTAAAATCCCAGTAAAAAAGGTGAATGTTCATGTCTGAACCAGTAATCGAAGATTCTTATCAAATCAGTTTGCAAAATATTCGCCATCACTCACAGCATATCCATTTAGGAATTGAAATCCTTTTCGTTATCCGAGGAGAAATTGAGGTTATGGTCAATCAAGATTCCTACACATTGGCGGAAAATGATCTTTTGCTTATTAATGCGAATGATGTTCATACCGTTAAGGGTCATGAGGACAATGTAGTCTTATTGTTGCAAATTCCCCTTCGTTCCATCGAGCAGCATTATCAGGATATTCATATGTGTTATTTCGACTGCCATTCAACCAAAGTGGATAATGGGTTATACCTTCTTATTGATCAAATCCGTCAACTCCTGGCTGAAATTTTGATTGCATATTACCAAAAACAGGATGGGAGCGAACTTGAAATCAACAGCTTGATTTACAAGTTAGTAACACTCCTGATTAGAAATTTTAAAACCACACATCTCGGGCAGAATCGATTTATTGAAATGAAGGATGAAAGAATTAGGGACATCCTTACTTTTATTGAAAAAAATTATCGCAAACCGATGTCATTTGAAGAGATAGCCAAGCGGCAATATCTATCCTTATACTATTTGTCCCGTTATTTTAAGCAGGCAGTAGGTGTAAGTTTTTCACAATATGTAAAACAAATCCGGTTAAAGTCAGCTGTACATGAGCTGTTATATACGGATCATAACATTATGAAAGTATCGTTAAATAATGGTTTTCCAAATGTGAAAGCCTTTAACAAAGCTTTTAAGGAAATGTACAATCAAACACCTGCCGAATATCGTGGTCTACATAAAAAAGAACCTTTAGATTTACAGGAAGTAAATAAAATAAGCGATCAATATACATTGGTGAAATCGCCACAATTTTTAATTGAATTGAGCAAGTATATTTCGTCAAAGGACCGAAGTGATTCGGTGAAAGAACCGGGGGGGTCGGCGGTAAAAATCAACCTGCCGCAAGAGCCTGTTCTTGTACGGGATAAACCGCAGCGATTACTAGTGATTGGACAGCTGGACTATGCCTTAAATGAAGAAGTCCAAGCAGAATTAAAGCTTATCCAGGAGCATCTCGATTTTGAATATGCCTATTTCACGAACCTATTTTCGCCCACTTTTACGACAGTGGACCCACTTTTGCAAATAGGAGGGCCGTATTATAAGATTGATGCGTTATTTAACGAGTTTCGAAGGCTGGGTTTAGTTCCATTCATTAGCGTGGAGATTGAAAAGGAAGTCGAAAGCGTCCCTGATTATTTAAAGATGTTAGATGAATTTTTAAAGCATGCTGTCAATTTTTTTGGCGATAACTTTGTAGGAAAGTGGCATTTTGAATTGGTTTTCTCTGAGTGGAAAGAAACATCCCGCACCTTTTATCAAGAATATTTTCAAACTGTGAAAAAAAGGGCTTCCACCGCAAAAGTCGGGGTTCATCTGCCATTTTCCTTAGAAAATGGATTATCAGTCCCTGTTACTGAATTTTTAAAGCAAATGTCGGATCAATTTGACCTGGTTTGCTTTAGCTGCAATCCTAATGAACAAGTTGACTTTACCGATATGGATAACAGTTCCTTTAAGGGAGTAAAAGATTATATAAAAAAATCGTGTATCGAATTAAAAGCAAAGCTTTCGTCAGCGGGGTTGGCTGGCACACCCATTTACCTGACAAATTGGAATACACTTTACGGTAATACAGTAAATTTAAGTGGATCTTTTTTTCGTTCAGCCCTCATTTTTAAAGACATGCTGGATGTTATAAAAGAGATTTCCGGTTTGGGATTTTGGGTTGATACCCATTCATTGGAAAAAAATAATATGGATAATGAAAATATTGCAATGAATGGAATTGCCCTGCTTTATTATTATCAAATAAAGCGTCCGGCGTTTTTTAACTTACAATTAATTGCAAAAATTGGCCTGCAGATTTTAGCCGAAGGTGAGGACTTTGTGCTGACGAAGGGGAAACAAGGGTACCAATTAGCCATTTATAACAATTCCTATGTTAATCCTACTTATTCTGTCGAAAGTTTCTTTTTGCGCTCCTTGACAAAGGAAAAGCAAATCATGATTTCAGGGCTGCCTTCTGGCACATATCAAATTCGCAAATACATTCTCGATAGAAATAACGGTGCTTTTTACTTTGACTGGCTCAATCTCAATCAGCAGTACCTCTATGATCAAGAAATCATTACGTTTCTCAAGCAACGAGCCTATCCAGATTTACAAATCTATGAGGAGAACATTGACTCGGAGCTCTTTTTACAATCTACATTAACGTTAAATGCCATTCATCTCTTCGAAATTAGGCCATTAGGTTAAAACTTAATGGTCTTTTTTTGTTGTTTGGTTAAGCCAAGTAATGAAAAAGGGCAAAAGTAGGGTATGTTTTCGACAATGAATGGAATGTTTTCAATACTTAAAAAATTTATAATTAGGTCAAGAAAGCGATTACATAAATAATATTTCGGAGGTAGCCTTTTATGTCTGTTTCTCAAGGAACGATTAAGAAGCAAAGCGAAGCAAAAATTTCGGTATCAAAGGAGAAAAATACCGGTGGAGTTTTGTTGACTACAGCTTTAATGGCTGGTTATTCCATGATTTACATGGACAAAAACATGATTTCTACTGCCATTATCCCGATTGCAGAACAATTCCATCTAACAACAAGTCAAACCGGTTTGATAATGAGTTTATTTTTCCTGGGCTATTCGTTAATGCAGATACCTGGGGGATGGCTCGCGGATAAGATTGGATACAAAAAGGTACTCATGCTTTCGCTTTCGCTTATTACAATATTTTCATTCGCATTTGGCCTTGCTGGAAGTTTATTGATGTTCATTTTGATTCGTTTCTTGGCTGGTATTGGCCATGCAGGCTACCCTCCAAGCTGTTCAAAAGGAATCGCCGAAAATTTTCCGAAAGAAAGACGAACTTTTGTTCAATCGCTCATTTTGTCAACGAGTGGAATTGGCGGAATTTTGGCTTTTGTGATTGGGGCAAGGCTGATTGACTTAAATTGGCACTATGCCTACTATGCTCTGGGGACATTCTTTGCCATCTCGTTCTTTTTGGTTGCATTTTTGGTACCTAATACCATCCCAACTGCCAAAACGAAGACTGAAAAGAAGCAAGTTAGTTTTAAATCGGTGATTTCTAATCGTAATGTAATCGTATTATTCGTTGCTATGCTGCTTGCGAATGTGGCTTTTTATGGAAATATGTCATGGCTGCCAACTTTCTTAAAAACAAAATTTTCACTTTCCATCAGTACGGTTGGGGTCATCCTTGCAGTGAACGCTATCGGAGGAACACTAGCCTCCATATTTGCAGGTGTATTATTGACGAAATATTTTGCCAATAAAGAAAAAGTCCTGCTTATGGGCTGTTCAGTCCTTTCTTCCTTGTTGTTTCTTGGTTTAGTATTTTCAGATTCATTGGCCCTTTCCATTGCTTTCCTATATGTGCTTACATTTTTACTGACCACGATCTTTGTGGGGATTTTCTCTTGGCCGCACAAGATATTGCCTGAGAAAGTAATTGGGTCATCAATTGGGATTGTCAATACGGGTGGAACGCTTGGTGGTTTTATTGCTCCAATGGCATTCGGTGCTTTAATTACGATTGCTGGTGGATCGTTTTCAATCGTATTTATCACCTTGGCAATAGCCATAGTGATATGCGGTCTAGTGGCACTTACCGTTAAAACAGAAAAATAATAGGAGGGAAAATGATGTTAGATCAACTATTCCAAAAACTTGAAGAGAAAAAAGAAAGAATGATAGAAATTCGCAGATATCTCCATCAACATCCTGAATTATCTTTTAAAGAAGAAAAGACAGCTCAATACATTGCTGATTTTTATAAAGATAAAAATGTAATAATACGGACAAATGTAGGCGGATATGGAGTGGTTGTGACAATCGAAGGTGGACTCACAGGTAAAACGGTTGCCTTGCGTGCAGATTTTGATGGGCTGCCAATTATGGAAGAGGCAGATGTACCATTTAAATCGAGTAATCCAGGTGTTATGCATGCATGCGGTCATGATGGTCACACTGCCTATTTAATGATTTTAGCCGAAGCGTTAATCGAACTAAAAGACCAATTAAGAGGAAACGTTGTTATTTTGCATCAGCCTGCGGAAGAAACGCCTCCTGGTGGAGCAGTTGCTATGATTGACGATGGATGTTTAGAAGGTGTGGATAGTATTTTCGGTATTCACCTAATGTCCCCATCAGTGACCGGGGAAGTCTCTTATCGTGCTGGAGAAATGCAGGCCGGACGTTCATATTTCAAAGTGAAAATCCAAGGAAAAGGCGGACATGGTTCGATGCCGCACACAAGCAACGACAGTATTGTCGCCGCAAGCCATTTTGTTGTGGCAGCCCAGACGATTATCAGTCGCCGGATTAATCCTTTTGATATGGCGACAGTAACGATTGGCTCGTTTGATGGAAAGGGATCTTTTAATGTTATAAAGGACAGCGTGGAACTTGAAGGGGATGTCAGAACCATGTCTAGTGAAGTTCGTGCTACTGTGGAAAAAGAATTCAAGCGTATTTTAGCGGGGCTTGCCCAGGAATTTGACATTACCTATGACTTAATATACTCACATGATTATCCTGTTTTAGTGAATGATAATGCCATGACTGAACTGGTTGTAAATGGGATCAAAAAGGCTGGAATTCCCGAAATCAAATCGTTGGTAGAAACATCGCCAATGTCTGGGTCAGAGGATTTTGCATACTATTTGCAAAAAGTTCCTGGTAGTATGTTTTATGTTGGAGCAAAGCCGGATGATGGTCCTGCTTTTCCTCACCATCATCCTAAATTCGTCATTAATGAGGACAGCCTGATCATCGCGGCAAAAGCAATGGCAGCAGTTGTTGCAGAATATTTTGGACAAGAGTAAATAAAGTTAAAAGGGGACGGTTCTTATGCTTTCAGCGTGGGAGCCTTCTTCTTTACAGGAGTGATTATATGTCTTTTACAAATTTAAAAGAGTTAATTGAACTAGCAGAGCAAGATAAAACAACTATTTCGGAATTGATGATCAAAACGGAGGTACATCAGAAAGGTTATTCCAGGGAGACGATTATCGAAAAAATGTCGGAACAATTTACTGTAATGGAGGAGGCTGTCCGCAGAGGAACAATGAGTCCAGTTATGTCACGTACTGGTTTGACGGGAGGAGATGGAAACCGTCTTTATCAGTATGCCCAAAACGGGAATTCCTTCGTGAATCCTAGTACACTAAATGCTGCAGCAAATGCGCTCGCGGTATCAGAAGTTAATGCAGCAATGGGGCGGATAGTAGCGACACCAACAGCTGGGTCCGCGGGAATCTTGCCAGCTGTCCTCGTTCACGCCTTTGACACCGGGAAATATACTAGAGAGCAGATTGTACAGTCCCTATTCACTGCCTCAGCCCTCGGCCTGGTAGTTGCAAATAAAGCTTCGATATCAGGCGCAGCCGGCGGGTGCCAAGCTGAAATCGGTTCAGCGACTGCAATGGCTGCCGGCACACTAGTAGAGCTTGCCGGTGGAACACCAATGCAGGTTGGAAATGCCGTCGGAATTGCTTTGAAAAATTCACTGGGGTTAGTTTGTGACCCGGTTGCTGGCCTGGTGGAAATCCCGTGCATCATCCGCAACGGTTTACATGCTATTACAGCCCAAGCTGCTGCAGATATGGCTTTAGCTGGAATAGCCAGCGTAATCCCACCAGATGAAGTGATCCATGTGATGCATGAAGTTGGACAGCAAATGCCTGAATCGTTGAGAGAAACCGGGATAGGAGGTCTTGCCGGAACTCCAACAGGGCAAAAATTAAAAGAGCAGATTCTTAGCGGAAAAACTAGTGGTTGTGGACCAGCAAAATATCAAAGTGCGTATGAGATCATCGGTCCTGTAATGGTTGGCCCTTCGAGTTCGCATACAGCTGGGGCTGTAAGAATCGGGAATATTGCCCGCCAGCTATTAAATGAAAATCCACAATATGTAAAATTCTCGCTGATGGGTTCTTTTGCCGAAACCTATCAAGGCCATGGAACAGACCTAGCTCTATTAGCAGGTGTTCTTGGGTTATCTACAATGGATGATGGCATTCCAGATGCAAAAAAAATTGCTGAAGAAAATGGCTTACAATATGAATTCACGAAACGGGTGCTTGGAAGCTATCATCCGAATACCGTTCTCGTCGAATTGACAGGGGTTACACGTACTGTAAAGGTTTTGGCCAGCTCTTTAGGCGGTGGTAAAGTGGAGGTTCAGGAATTCGATGAGTATCCATTTAAATTTTCAGGAGAACGGCCAACACTTGTGATCCGCCATTCTGACCGAAAAGGGGTTATTGCTGAATTATCGGATATTCTTTATCAAAAAGGCTTTAACATAGCCCGTATGGCAAATGAACGTTCCAAAATCAATGGTGCTGCCATAACGATTTGTGAGATTGACAATATGATCGAGGACACACTCTTACCTTTATTAAAAAGGGAGATTCCGATTATTGAAGAAATTGTCTTGGTTCAAACTAAGTAGTTACCTGTAAATTTTCCATTAAGCTCACTTTACATGGAAGGCGGAAGCAAAGAGCAGCTTTAACAGACATCGTCCCTTACAGGAAATTACCTGAAAATATTGAAAGAGATCCTCCACATCCGAAGTTTTTGGAAACCGTTTGGAAGGCAGGGTATCGTTCAATAGTTAAATAGCGTTTTTTATGTCCCGTCACAAAGGTGGCGGGATTTTTTTTTCTAAACATTAAGAAATTTTATGAATAAGTTAATCTTTTTTTAAGAAATTGTTTAGATGGAGTTTAAGGTTAAGTACTAACATAATGAAGACGGAATAACAAAGCTTGACTAAAAATTAAAAGGGAGTAAAAAATCCGCATGGGAACCTCAAAAACCTTTTTGAACAAGCCATTTTATTGACACGTTATAATAACTAAAAATCTTTTTGGTGCTGTAGATGTACACGAGGTATCGGCACTAATGATGCATGGAAAGGAAGGTGTGTTCATGTGGATACGGCTAACAATTGTCATTGGATGCCTTTTCATCCTTCAAGGCTGTGTCTTAGATAACGAAAGAGAACTAAAAATACAAGAAAAGAAGGCAGGAAAGGGTATGAATGAACAACTGATTCAAGCTGTAGAAAGTAAAGAAACGGAAACGATAAGCAGATTGATTGAGCAAGGTGTGGATATTAATACACAGGACTCAAAAGGCCGAACCGCCACTATGATAGCGACTTATAACAATGATGTAAAGTCGGCAAAAATCCTAATTGAAGCGGGTGCAGATGTCAACATTCAAGATGACATGAAAAATAACCCCTTCTTGTATGCCGGTGCAGAAGGTTATGTAGATATTCTAAAACTTACGATTGAAGCAGGTGCCGACCCGTCAATAACCAATCGGTACGGAGGAACAGCTTTAATCCCTGCTTCGGAACATGGATATGTTGATGTTATTAAAGAACTTGTTACGAATACTGATATTGATGTAAATCATGTTAATGATCTCGGTTGGACAGCTTTGCTGGAAGCTATCATTTTGAATGATGGTGATGGAAAACAGCAGCAAACAGTGCAATTGCTAATAGATCATGGGGCAGATGTCAACATTCCTGATAATAATAATGCGAGCCCTTTACAACATGCACGCGAAAAAGAATTTAAAGAAATGGAACAAATTTTACTAACAGCAGGAGCAAAATAATCAGAGAATAGATCATATAAAAAAATTGCAGGACTGAATATCTACAACCACACTATACAATGAGGAGCAGACAAAATGAATAAAAAAGCTAAAGTCTCATCATCTATTTTACTCGGGTTAACATTGGTCATAACAGGATGTAACACAAACGCACAAGACAATCCTAGTGCACAGAAGCATGAACAAACTGCTAAAGAGAATAAAAAAGAAAATAAGTTAACTGCAGGACAGGAAATGACTGAAATTCTTAGTAGCACGAATTGGCAAGGTACAAAAGTTTATGATAAGAATAATAATGACGTAACAAAGGAGAATGCAAACTTTATTGGTCTTGCAAAATATGACGAAGAAACATCTAGATATGAATTTTTTGATCAAAATACAAAAAAAAGTCGTGGTGATAAAGGAACTTTTTTTATCACTAATGATAAGATTCGAGTGTTAATTTCAGAATCAATGGGTTACCAAGCCGTTGTTGAAATAACGAAACTAAATAAGGATATGTTTACCTATAAAAGAATGGGGAAAGATGCAAAGGGTAACGACGTAGAGGTGTTTGTTGAACATATTCCTTATAATGAAACAGAACTTTCATTTACTGATCCAGATAAAACCTTGGAATCTTTCACAGGAGAAGTAGATACAGACGTTGATGGAGACAAAATTCTATCTAGCACCCCATGGCAAGGAACAGTGGCGTTGGATGAAAATGGAAATGACGTATCAAGCTATAACTCGAATTATCTAGGGCTAGCAAAATATGATGATAAAACGAATAAGTATGAATTTTTTGATGCTAAAACTGGTGAAAGCCGCGGTGATTACGGCTATTACGATATTGTTCATGGAAATAAGATAAGAGCCCATGTTTCACAAGGGGAGAATAAGTATGGTGCAGTTCTTGAACTTACAGAGCTTAATGAAAATAAATTCACTTATAAAAGAATCGGTAAAGATAAAGATGGAAAAGAAATAACGATAACGGTCGAACATATACCTTATGAAGGTGATTTGAAATTAAAATTAACTAAGTAAAAATATTTAAAAAGGGATTTTGCTTTAATGGCAAATTCCCTTTTTAATATAGTAATAGAATAGTGGATCAAGATATCCACGCGTAAATAGTTGTTTCTGGGTCATTTGATAGCTTTACCATGTAGAGGCTGAAAAGGGGATGTCCTCCATGGATTTTGCTTGTTGTTCGGTTGGTTGTGACACTTGCTCCATAATAGTGAATATTTCTTGAATCCGAATACAAAAGTGATTTAAAAATTTTTTATCGTCTGTTTAATTGTGTCTCGTGTATGGAGGCCAATTTTTTTCCTCCAACAACCATTATAGTTCCAGTCATCATTTCAGCCTTTGGAGGTAAAGGCATTCCACTGTACTTTTATATATTAAAGGCAGATTCCCAATTTATACTTATTGACAAGGAAAAATGAAACAAGCGTTTTTCCCGCAATTGAAGCGGAAAGTCAAAAATGCAGATTTTATTTGATATCCCGAAAAACAATATGTAACTATAAATACATCTTGTTTTCTTTCGAAAGGTCTATCTTTTTACAGGAAGATTAATGGCTTTTAAAAAAAACTATCGATGTGCACTAATCATTAGTCCATTATGTCGCCCTATCCAAATGGAAGTAAAGCAAATCCTTATAGTCAGATTAGGTAAAACAACATTCACGATTAAAACCTCAGTAAAAGTGTGTAGGATAATGTACTTTAAGGGTCCCTTTTTGATTTGTGAATTTTCTATCCTTTAAGTATCGTAGTATAGTAAAAAAACTAATTTTACCTTTCCTCTTCAGATTCCAAAATATCTGACAGGTAAGGAGGAGCTGAAAAAAAGTAGATGATTCAGCAATTGATTTGTGAAAAAAAGAGTATGTTTTAAATTGTAATAAAATTCAAAAAAATGGTTTGACATTAGTAAAAATGGAAGCTTATAATCAACGTAAGAAATCAAATATAAAACCGAGTTTTATATTATAGAACAATTTAAATCTTTATTTTTCTAATTAGGAATGTAATCGCTTAATAAATCATGAAACAACAGTAAATATAATGAGCGGAAAAGTGTTTTCCTTACTCCGAATAAAACGAAAACGGAGTTTTATATTATAAAACAATTTACCTTTTGCTTAAACAAAGAGTAAGGAAAAGTTCTTAATATCAGTTAGTAATGATAGCGCTTACAAATAAGGAGGGATTTAATTGAAAAAAAGGAAGCTTTTTGTATTCGCCACAGGCTTCACTCTTGCAATGACATTACTTTTAGCAGGCTGTGGTGGAGGTGAGGGAGAAAAAACTAGCGGATCTGGTGTTGAAAAGAAAACGATTAAAGTGGCAAATTATTTTGCTGAAAATCATCCTCAGAACATTGCATTAAAAGAAAAATTTAAAAAAATGGTTGAAAAGGAAAGTAATGGTGAACTAGAGGTCCGGATTTATGCAAACAGTACATTAGGTGCTGAAAAAGAATTTTATGACGGGGTCAGGAACGGAACCATAGAAATGGGTGTTCCAGGATTAATTATGCAGTCGGACATTCCGAAAATGGGCGTCCCGGAATGGCCCTTCCTTTTTAGGGATTACGACCATGTAAAGAAGGTATTGAATGGACCAATCGGAGAGGAATTGACAAAAGAGCTTGATCCGAAACATGGAGTAACCCCGCTCGCATGGAGTGCAAATGGATTTAGGATGTTTTCTAGCAATCGTCCAATTAATAGTTTGAAAGACTTTGATGGACTTAGACTCAGAATGCCAAACATCCCGAATTACATAAAATTAGGCGAATCATTAGGAACGAACGTTAACCCATTACCTATTTCAGAGGTTTTTACTGCACTTGAACAAAAGGTAGTTGATGCTCAAGATAATCCCATTGCTACGCTGAGGTCCTCGGGATGGTATGAAGTTCAAAGTGATGTACTGGAATCCAAGCATATGTTCAGTCCGAATATTTACATTATAAATAGCAAATTCTTTAACGGTCTAACAAAGGAGCAACAAAAAATCATTCAAAAAGCAGCAAAAGAGTCTGCTGCATATGAGTTTGATTTAATGGAAAAAGGTTATGAAGATGACAAGAAATACCTCGAGAAAAATGGAATAAAGTTCACAACGCCTGACGAAGAATTTACACAAAAAATGATAAAAGCGTCTCAACCAGTTTATGATGAAGTCTTTGAGGAAAATGACTGGGCAGAGGATCTCGTTGGAAAAATAAAAGCACAATAAAGCAGGTGCTTTAGATTGGAAGGAGGAGATGTAGGTGAATAAAATATCCAGAATCTTAGAAAATACATTGAATATTATTATGGCTGCTGCGTTAGCAATAATGGTCGTTCTCGTGTTTGGTAATGTAGTTCTTCGTTACTTCTTTAATTCAGGGATTACTTGGTCAGAAGAAATGTCAAGGTATCTCTTCATTTGGTTGACTTTTCTCGGCGCCATCGGAGCTTTCAAAAATAAAGAACACTTAGGTGTTGACATGGTCATCAGACGGCTCCCAAATAAGATGAAAAAAGTCGTCCTTGTTATTAGTGATTTGTTGATGTTATTCGTTCTCATTCTTATCCTGGATGGTAGCTGGAAAATGACGTTGATAAACATTGATAGTACAGCACCAGCTACTGGAATGCCACTGGCACTTGTATATGGGACAGGTATTCTTGTAAGTGTGTCAATGGGCAGTATGATCATTTTCAATTTATATCGAATTTTCTTCAATAAAATTAAAGACGAAGAATTAGTAATGATAAGTGAGTCAGAAGAGTTAATTTCTCTCCATTCTGATGACTTTGCTTCGGATATTAGGATAGGTAAGGAGGAGAAACAGGGATGATAGGTGTATTTGTCGGATCTTTACTGGGAGCCATGGGACTTGGAATACCTATTGCCTTTGCCTTACTTGTGAGCAGCGTAGTGCTTATGTACTTTCTTGGTATTTTTGATAGTCAGATCATCGCACAAAACCTGATCAGTGGTGCGGATAACTTTCCTCTAATGGCGATACCGTTTTTTATGCTTGCAGGAGAGGCGATGAATCGGGGCGGATTATCACGGCGCATCGTCGAGATGGCAATGAAGATGGTTGGCCATATCAAGGGAGGCCTTGGCTATGTAGCAATCATTGCGAGTGTGTTGTTTGCAAGCTTATCCGGATCTGCCGTTGCCGATACGGCCGCTCTTGGGGCGATATTAATTCCAATGATGGTGAAGTCTGGTTATGATGTGAACCGGTCAAGTGGCTTGATTGCATCAGGTGGTATCATTGCCCCGATCATTCCGCCAAGTATTGGCTTTATCATTTTTGGGGTCGCGAGTGGTGTGTCCATAACAAAGCTGTTCATGGCAGGTATCGTACCAGGTATTTTACTTGCAGTAGGACTCACGGTTACCTGGTCCATTGTTGCACGAAAAGATAAAGTCGCCGTTAATCCTCGCGCTTCAGCAAACGAAATTCTTACTTCATTCCGACAAGGTATATGGGCTCTGTTTCTGCCGGTCATTATCATTGGGGGATTGAAATTCGGATTATTTACACCGACTGAAGCTGCGGTAGTAGCTGCCGTGTATGCAATATTTGTCGGTCTAGTAATCTATCGCGAAATGAAAGTGACAGATTTGTACGATGTCTTTGTTCATGCTGGAAAAATGACAAGTGTGGTCATGTTTCTGGTCGCCGCAGCACTTGTGTCATCGTGGCTGATTACTGTAGCTGATTTACCTGGTCAGGTAATTGGATTGCTGGAACCATTTATGGATCACCCATTCCTTCTATTAATAATGATTAACTTACTGGTTATCGTAGTTGGAACTGCAATGGATATGACGCCGACAATCCTTATTCTTACACCTGTCTTGATGCCACTGGTGAATGCTGCAGGAATTGATCCAGTATACTTTGGTGTCCTGTTCATCCTGAATAATGCAATCGGTTTACTTACCCCACCGGTCGGAACCGTCTTAAATGTCATGTGTGGCATAAGTAAAATTAGTATGGAAGAAATCATGAAGGGAATTTGGCCTTTCTTGCTTGTTGAAGTGATTGTATTGATCTTGTTGATTCTGTTCCCTTCCTTAGTGCTGGTTCCACTAGGATGGTTTACCTCCTAACGGAATTAAACTAGTAATTCGGTTTGTATGCTGATATTCATTTTAATTAATAGGAGGAAAATGATAATGAATAATATGTTCAAGCGTTTGGCGGTGGGGGTTTTACTGCCAGCCGTATTGCTATTAAGTGCCTGCGGAAACCAAAATGAAAGCGCTTCAGCTGACGGTATTCAAAAACGAACAATCAAAGCAGGAATCGGGAATAGTAAAATGCATCCACAAGGGCAAGGAATGGAGAAATTTAAAGAACTGGTTGAAGAAAAAAGCGGGGGGAAAATGAAGGTCCAAAACTTTTTTGATGCCACCCTCGGGGATGATCAGAAAATGACAGAAGCACTTCAAGGTGGTTTACAGGAAGTAACTGTTCCTTCAACCTCTCCACTTGTGGGAATGATTAAGGAATTTGGAATTTATGACTTTCCGTTTGTCTTTCATAATGAAGAAGAAGCTTATACCGTACTTGATGGTGCAGTAGGCAAAAAACTTTTGGATAAATTACCGGAACATGATTTAGTAGGTCTAGGATATTGGGAAAATGGTTTCCGAAACATAACCAGCAGTAAACACCCTGTTAAAACGGTTGAGGATTTCAAAGGCCTTAAAATTCGTACCATGCAAAATGAAGTGCATTTAGATGCATTTTCTAAATTGGGTGCTAATCCATCGCCGATGGCTTTCTCTGAAGTATTTACTGCGTTGGAAACAGGTACTGTTGATGGTCAAGAGAACCCACTCGCAACCATTCAAACGCAAAAATATAATGAAGTGCAAGACTACTTAAGTCTAACTAATCATGTTTATACACCATTTGTATTCCTTGTAAGTAAAAAGTTCTGGGATGACTTATCTGAGCAAGAGCAAAAAATCATGAGTGAGGCTGCAAAAGAGGCAGGGAAATACCAACGGGAAATCAATCAAAAGGAAAATGAAAAGGCACTTAAATATCTAAAAGAAGAAGGAATGAAAATCAATGAAGTCGAGCCGGCTGAAATTGAAAAAATGAAGGAAGCCATTCAACCAGTAACGGAAAAATATGCTCAAAAATTCGGTCCGGATCTGGTAGAGGAAATGTTGAAAGAAGTTGAAAAAGTACGTGGTCAATAATCCAGAGACAGTTTGGAGGAATGAAAATGGATATTATCTCTGAACTTTTACGTGAAATCCCATTACCAAAAATGGTCAAAGTGAGGCAGAAATTTCGTACACCTCAACTAGTTGATGTAGCTGGTGAGGTGAAGAAAGCGATAAAAGCTGCAGGTGTCTTATCAAGAATAACGAATGGTGACAGGGTGGCGATTGCAGTAGGAAGCAGAGGGGTGGCGGACCTTCCTATACTAGTAAGAGAAACGGTAGCTGCGGTCATGGAGGCTGGTGGCGATCCATTTATCGTACCTGCAATGGGAAGTCATGGGGGTGCTACAGCGGAAGGGCAAATTGATGTGCTGCTGCAACTAGGTATTACAAATGAATCGGTTGGAGCACCAATATTGTCATCGATGGAAGTTGTGAAACTGGGTGAATTGCCAAATGGGCTCCCTGTATATATTGATAAGCTAGCATATGAATCTGATAAAATCATAGTCATTAATCGGATAAAACCGCATACTGCATTTCGTGGGCCGGTTGAGAGCGGACTAATGAAAATGATTACAATCGGTTTAGGCAAGCAAAAGGGAGCCGAAGCTGCACACGCATACAGCTTTAAATATATGGCAGAACATGTGCCTGGAATGGCGAAAATTTCCTTAAAAAAAGCTCCTATCATATTCGGCCTTGCAACCATTGAAAATGCCTATGATAAACCAGCGAAAATCGTCGTTGTTCCAGCAGAGGATCTGGAAGAAGTAGAGCCGGGACTATTGCATGAAGCAAAATCATTGATGCCAAAAATACATTTCGATTCGATGGATGTGCTTATTGTAAATGAACTCGGAAAAGACATTTCTGGGGATGGGATGGATCCGAACATAACGGGCAACTTCGCCACCCCATATGCAACCGGGGGGCCAGATGTTAAACGGACCGTTGTTCTGGGGCTTACTGAAAAAACTCACGGGAATGCAAACGGCATCGGCATGGCTGATATGACGACGAAAGCCGTCATGGATGAAATCGAATGGGAAAAAGGGTATGCCAATGCACTAACGAGCACAGTGACAGATGTAGTAAAGCTGCCGATGTTTTTAAATACTCAGGAATTGGCTGTTAAAGCTGCCATCAAAACGTGCAATGCCTTCGATTTAAATAAAGTAAGGGTCGTAAGAATAAAAAATACACTTGAAATCGGTGAAATTTGGATTTCTGAAAGCATGATCGAAGAAGCTTTAAAAAATGACAATATAGAGATTTTGTCAAAACCAGAAAAATTGATACTAGATTAGAAAACTCCGACCATTCTTCATATATTTTTATAGAATGGCAGAATCGATTAGGAATCAGAAAAGGAGTGCTTAAATGACACAGCTATATCCGCTCATTGATAATGAAGTAAACCCTTACCGCGATAATGTACAGGGAAAAGCAAATGAACCTATTACGGTTGCGGGGCTGTTGGACCGCTCAAAGCTGACGCTTGGCTCCACATATGAAGGTGGCAAGCCGGATTGGACGCTGGAAGAAATTTATATGCGGCTAGAGAGGAATGCCCCGCGTATCGCAATTATCGGTGGTTCATCCGATCACCCAGCCCATATAATGGATTACCAAACGTCAGCACGGGCAGCCATCCGCATCTGGCAAAACGGCGGCGTCCCGTTTCATTTCTCGACACCTGTAATGTGTGATGGCACTGCGCAAAACAATCAAGGAATGAGTTACTCTCTCCAGAGCCGAAACGCGGTTGCACAAATGGTTGTCAACCAGCTAGAAGCGCACAGTTATCATGGTGCATTCGTCATTCAAGGATGTGATAAGCAGCCTCTTGGTGTAGTGAGTGCACTCGCTCATGTTGATCGTGTACGCCGCAACCGTGGTGAAGCACCCTTTTTTGCAACATTCGCACCTGCTCACGTATTAGAAGGCGGTTCGATTCCAGCAGACGTTATTGAGGAATTGGAAACTCTTGCGAAAAAAGCTGAAAGTAAAGGCGCAGCCGATGTAGCCGTTGATTTACGAGATACGATGGCATATATATTGCAATGTTCATCGAATACTGCATTTCAGGGCGTGTTTGAACGGGCCTATGAACGAGGAATATTGACGAAGGAACAGCATAAATATTTTGAAATGAGACTTGCAGTCGCAACATGTGACGGGCAGGGAGGTGTATGTGCCTTCAATGGTACGGGGAATAGTTCACGTCATTTAGTGGCAGGCATGGGTCTCGTTCATCCAGCTGTTGAGCTATTAACGGATCCACCAACACAACGCCAGATTAACTCGGTACTTGATAGCTTTGCAGGTATGATAAACGATGAGCGTTACGGCGTGGCCAACATTGTCGCTGCGAACATAAAAAATGCAATCCGTATTCACAGCGCTTCGGGTGGTTCTACTAACTTAATGATGCATATTGTCGCAGGCATGCTTTATGCGGGATACAAATTCAGTTTATGGGACCTTGACCGCATTCACCATTTACATCCAATTCCTGACTTATTTGATTACAGTTTGACAGAAGGAAGGGACATATATTCACTTGCAATGCAGTGTTGCAGCGGGAAAAGCAGGGGAATGGAAACACTTTTTTATGAACTGATTGAAAATGGCGTACCAATGGATCAGGATGCGCCGACTGTAGCCGCAAAAACTTGGAAAGAACGGCTTGCAATTACAAGTAGCCTGAAAGCGGTTAACGTTAAGGAAAACCAAGTTATTTTATCCAATCCACGCCGTGGATTCAGCGGTGTAGATGTATTAAAAGGTAACTTCTTTGAAAGCGCCGTTGTGAAAATCAGCGGAATGCCGACACCACAGCTTGACCAATTCGATAATAAGCTGGCATTTGTCCTTTATTACGAAAATGAAGATGATGCAAATAAAAGTCTGCTCGATTCAAATCTGCTTGGGAAAATTAAGGAGCAAAAGCTTTTCGAGCATAATCTACTGCTAGAATCTCTTAAATACAACAATGAGCCGGAATGGTCGCTTCTTAAAGAAGCAACCTATGACGAGTTATTTGACAGGATGGTTGAAGCTGGCAGTTTGAAAATTGCGGTCATTATCTCGGGGCAGGGGCCAATAGCATTTGGGATGCCTGAAATGTTTACTCCAATGCAACACATCAATGCAAACCGTATTATGAAAAAAATCGCAACAATCATTAGCGACGGCCGCTATTCAGGAGTCACATATGGTGCTGCTATCGGACATATGACCCCTGAAGCGTATGAAGGTGGCGGCATTGGTTCACTCAAATCAGGTGATGTCATTCATCTTCAGCTTCGTGATCGACGTATTGATTTTGTCGATTCCGCTCAACTGCATTTGGGGAAGGTCGTTCATGATTTTGCAGATCTGATTAAAGAAGAAAGACAATCATTGGTAGAGGAACGCAAGCAGCGTATGAAAGTTCGACAAAAAATGGTTGCGGCCAGTAACAGGATGTTTGGACATACTGATGCAGCAAATGGGGTTGTCCCAATCGCTGTCATTGATGATGCAGTGCTTGATTATGAACAGGATATTTTGCTTCAGGAGAAAAAAGTAGTAATAAAGTGAGGAATGCTTGTCATAAATCCGATAAGATAAAGGTAGACAGAATAGAAGGAGTGAGGAACGATGCCTATCATCCAATCGGTGGAGCGTGCCTTGAAAATATTGGATTTATTTGATGAGCGAGAGCGCGAACTAACTATCACAGAGATAAGTAAACGAATGAATTTACATAAAAGTACGGTTCATTCGCTATTAAAAACCTTACAGGTGCATCACTATATTTCACAAGGTGAAGAAAATGGAAAATACTCGCTAGGATTAAAGCTGTTGGAGAGAGGAAGCGTTGTTGTGACCCATCTCGATCTGCGCAATGTAGCAAGAAAACATCTTGAATGGCTTTCAGCGACAACAAATTTAACGCTACATCTTGTCATACTGGACGGGCATGAGGGTGTATATATCGATAAAGTGGAGGGCGCCGGGGTAACGGTCTTGTATTCACGTATTGGCCGGCGTGTTCCGATCCATACGAGTGCCGTTGGCAAATCACTTGTGGCAACCAAAACGGATAGTGAATTGGATTTGCTCTTGGAAGGCTATGATTATACGGGACCGACTGAAAGATCAATTAGATCCAAAGAGCAGTTTTTGGCGGAAATCGAAAAAGCACGCATTGCTGGCTATTCAATGGATAATGAAGAAAACGAACCGGGCATTTTCTGTTTGGCTGTACCGATAAAAGATTATTCAGGCAAGGTAATCGCTGCTATGAGTGTATCGATGCCTGCCTCGAAAGTAAGCGAAGAAATACGAGAGTATTACGTAAGTATCTTAAAGGAATGCAGCAGTAAAATTTCGCAGGAGCTCGGTTATGAATATCAAAAAATATAATAAGTGGACTGCCATTTAGGAGGAACTAGCAAATGAGAATAATTCGCTATGTAAAAGAAAATAAGAAACAACTTGCAGTGATAGCAAATGAAAATAATGTGGTGGACCTCCCATTTACAGATTTTATGTCGTTGATTACAACGGCACGTCATAACAACAAAACAGCGTTTGATATTGTAAAACAATTTGTGGCCGATGGAGAGAAAAAGCCATTGGAAGGTCTTCAATTAACAACCCCCATCGACGCACCAGAAGTATGGGCATCAGGCGTAACGTATAAAAAAAGCAAGGAAGCACGTAACTACGAAGCGACACAAGGAAAGCTAGACCGCCAAACGTTCTATGACAAAGTGTATGATGCAGTTCGTCCCGAGATTTTCTTTAAATCGACGGCAGCAAGAACTGTGGGACCGAATGATCCAGTTTATTTACGTTCAGATTCCAACTGGCAAATCCCGGAGCCAGAGCTTGGTCTTGTCATCGATAAAGAAGGTACAATACTTGGATACATCGCAGGAAATGACATGAGTTGCAGGGACATTGAAGGGGAGAATCCCCTTTATCTTCCACAGGCAAAGGTATGGAAAAACTCTTGTTCCATCGGACCTGCCATCTTATTAAAAGAGGCTGTTCCGGATCCATATGAGCTTAAAATAATCTGCCGTATCTATCGAAAAGAAGAAAAGGTATTTGAAGGTGAAGCAAAAGTACATCAACTGAAACGGAAGCTGGAAGAGCTTGTAGAGTATTTAGTGTTAGATAACATTATTTTTGACGGTACAGTTTTGCTTACAGGTACGTGCGTGGTTCCACCGAATGAATTTACCTTGAATGACAAAGACCGGATAGAAATTGAAATTCCAGGTATTGGTGTATTAAACAACCCGGTTATCCAAAGTAAAGCCGTTCAAACAATTTAAGGGGTGACAAAATGAGCGAGTATAAAACACTGTATTTAAGTAATAAAGATAGTGTAGCTGTCGCTTTAGCCGAAATCCCTGAAAACACATCAGTAGTTGTGATGGCAGGCCAAGAAGAATTCGTCGTATCCGTATTGGAACCGATTCGTTTTGGACATAAGTTCGCAGTCAGAGACATTGATCAGGGGGCAGATATCATTAAATATGGGGAAGTCATAGGGGCAGCTTCAGCTTTTATTCCCGCTGGTGCACACGTTCATGTACACAATTTAGAAGGTAAAAGGGGAAGGGGTGACAAAATTGCTGAATGAAAAAATGCAGTTTTGGGGCTACCGCCGTCCAGATGGCCGAGTAGGTGTCAGGAATCATGTACTGATTTTACCAACGATAACTTGCGCAACTCAAACAGCGCAGCGCGTAACAGAGCTCGTTAGCGGAACAGTTACATTTATTCATCAGCATGGCTGCGCGCAAGTGGGCACAGATTACGATCAAACGGCCAGAACCTACGCAGGAATGGGAATGAATCCAAATGTATACGGTGTCATTGTACTGGGACTTGGCTGTGAAACACATCAGGCGCATCGTATTGGTGATGAAATTGCCAAATGCGGTAAACCAGTAGAAACGGTTTCGATTCAAGATAATGGCGGCACACTTCAAACGATTGCGGAAGTAGCTAAAATTGCCGTCAAAATGGTACAGGATGCCTCAATGGTGCAACGTGAATTATGTGATTTTAGCGAGCTGATCGTCGGTACAGAATGCGGAGGGTCGGATGCATGCTCCGGCTTATCGGCGAACCCGGCAGTTGGACGTACGAGCGATTTGGTCGTCCAACAGGGGGGTACCGCTATATTAGCGGAAACGACCGAACTCATCGGTGCGGAGCATTTGATCGCTAATCGGGCAGCAAACGACCAGGTCGCTAAAAAAGCTTATGCGGTTATTAATATGATGGAAAACCGCTCCATTCAAATGGGCGTAGACATCCGCACGGGAAATCCAAGTCCAGGAAACATTGAGGGTGGTCTCAGCTCACTCGAAGAAAAATCACTGGGAGCCGCAACAAAATCAGGTACAACCAGGCTGGAAGAAGTCATTGACTATGCACAGGTGCCCACCAAAAAAGGGCTCGTTTGGATGGACACGCCCGGCCATGACATTGAGCAATTGACCGGCATGGTCGCAGGCGGTGCCCAAATCGTTCTCTTTACAAGTGGACGAGGCACACCGACTGGTTCACCGATTTCACCTGTCATAAAAATTTCAACCAATACGCCAATGTTTGACCGAATGAATGAAAATATGGATTTAAATGCAGGTACGATTGTCGATGGTATTGAAACCGTTGATGAAGTGGGCCAGCGCATTATGGAAGAAATTCAACACGTTTCAAACGGTAAACTAACAAAAGCGGAAATCTTAAAACAGCATGACTTTGGGATTTGGAGAATTGGACCGACCTTCTAAAATGAAAAGGGGCTAAAGACAATGATGACAACTACATTTGCAACGAAAACATATAAAAATTTTATTAATAATGAGTGGGTGAACGCCTCTTCCGGGGATACGATCGAAAGTATTAATCCTGCAGACAAAGAACCGGTTGGCTACGTTCAAAGTTCAACGGAAGACGACTTGAACAAAGCGGTAGCATCTGCGCATAAAGCAAAGAAAGCCTGGCGCAAGCTCGGGCAGTCTGCACGTGGTCAAATCCTTTTCAAAACGGCCAATATATTAGAAGAAAACCTAGATGAAATTGCCGAAACAATGACTCGTGAAATGGGTAAAACGTTGCCAGAAGCAAAAGGAGAAACGGCTCGAGGTGTTGCAATCCTGCGTTACTATGCAGGGGAAGGTATGCGCAAGGACGGCGATGTTATCCCATCATCTGATAAGGATGCCCTTATGTTTACAAAACGTACCCCACTAGGTGTCGTCGGCGTTATCACGCCATGGAACTTCCCTGTTGCCATTCCCATTTGGAAAATGGCCCCAGCCCTTGTATATGGTAATGCAATCGTATGGAAACCTGCTACGGAGGGAGCCGTTACAGCCGCGAAGGTGATGGAATGCTTCACAAAAGCAGGCTTCCCTGAGGGGGTAGTGAACTTCATTACCGGTAAGGGTTCCATCATTGGCCAAGGTCTCATCGACCACCCCCTTTTAAATGCAATCACATTTACTGGTTCTGAGAGTGTCGGGCAGAGTGTAGCAAAGTCAGCTTCCGCGCGTGGCATTAAATATCAGCTTGAAATGGGTGGCAAGAATCCAGTTATCGTGACGAAAGATGCAAACATTGATCAAGCAGTCGAGGCGGTGATCAGCGGTGGATTTCGTTCTTCCGGGCAAAAATGTACAGCTTCAAGTCGTGTTGTCGTTGAATCGGCGGTCTATGATGAATTTAAACAAAAACTAGTAGAAGCAACAGCAAAAATTACGGTCGGAAACGGTCTGCAAGAGGGAATTTGGATGGGGCCTTGTGCGAGCGAAAGCCAGTTCAATACGGTGACAGAATACATTGAAAAAGGTAAGCGGGAAGGAGCTAAACTCATACATGGAGGCGAGGTATTATCGGGCGGTGACTACGAAAAGGGTTTTTTCATAACACCAGCGATTTTTGAAGATGTGACGACGGATATGGTGATAGCCCAAGAAGAAATTTTTGGACCCGTTATCTCGCTTATTAAAGCAGCCGATCTTGTCGAAGCGATTAACATGGCAAATAATACGAAATACGGATTGAGTGCATCGATTTTCACATCAAATATTAGCTCCATTCTAGAATTCATCGATGATATTGAGGTAGGTCTTGTCCGTATTAACGCAGAAAGCGCAGGTGTTGAGTTGCAAGCACCATTCGGAGGCATGAAGGCATCAAGCTCGGGTACACGAGAGCAAGGTGAAGCGGCGAAAGAATTTTATACAGCCATAAAAACGGTTTTTATTAAAGGTTCTTAACAAAGTGAAAGGGAGGTTTCCTTGTTTGGAAATCTCTCTCCTACCATAAAACATTGTGAGGTGCTTGATGAAAATCACAAAAATTTCGTTATTCAAAGTCCCACCCCGCTGGCTGTTTTTAAAAATCGATACGGACGAAGGCATTTCTGGCTGGGGAGAGCCAGTTGTTGAAGGCCGTGCTGACACGGTTAGAGCAGCAGTTAACGAACTGACAGATTATTTGATCGGGAGAAATCCGAACGACATTGAAGACATCTGGCAAACGCTTTATCGAGGTGGATTTTATCGAGGTGGTCCTATATTAATGAGTGCCATTTCTGGCATTGAGCAGGCACTTTGGGATATAAAAGGAAAACATTTCAATATTCCCGTATACCAAATGCTCGGCGGAAAAGCACGTCAAAAAATTAAAGTGTACTCATGGATAGGCGGAGATCGACCAGTGGATGTCGTTGCTGCCGCGAGAGAAAAACAGAACGAGGGCTTCCTTGCTGTCAAAATGAACGCATCAGAAGAAATGAATTACATAGACAGCTTTTCGAAAGTAGAAGCGGTCATCGAACGCGTAGCATCAATCAGGGAAGCGGTTGGCAAAGACTTTGGCATTGGAGTGGATTTTCACGGGAGGATTCATAAAACGATGGCAAAGGCGATTGTGAAAGAACTTGAGCCCTACAGACCGATGTTCATTGAAGAGCCGGTGCTGCCGGAAAATAATGAAGCACTTCGGGAGATTGCCCGGCATACGACTTGCCCGATTGCGACGGGTGAAAGGATGTATACTCGCTGGGGGTTTAAACAACTTCTTCAAGATGGTTATGTCGATATTATTCAGCCGGATCTGTCTCACACAGGTGGTATTTTGGAAGGGAAAAAAATTGCAGCAATGGCAGAAGCTTATGATGTAGCTATTGCACCCCACTGCCCGCTCGGCCCGATGACTCTCGCTTCATCGGTTCATCTGGACGCAACGACACCGAACTTCATTATTCAAGAACAAAGCCTGGGTATTCATTACAACGAAGGCATGGACATTCTCGATTATATGAAAAATCCAGAATTATTCGACTATGAAAATGGTTATGTGAACATACCAGAAAAGCCGGGTCTTGGTGTGGAAATTGATGAAGAAAAAGTGAAGCAAGCAGCAGAAAACGGACATGATTGGAAAAACCCAATTTGGCGTCATGAAGACGGGAGTATCGCTGAATGGTAATAAAAGGAGGAAAAACAATGAACTTTCATGGCATCATTCCACCGGTAGTCACACTTTTTGATGAAGCGGGGAACTTAGATTTAGCCCTGAACAGAAACTATATCGATCTATTAATTTCACGGAATATTGACGGTATTTTATTGATGGGAAGTTCAGGTGAGTTCTCATCACTTACAACAGAAGAAAGAAAGCTCTACGTACGCGAAATGATTAAGCACATTAACGGTCGAGTGCCGGTTATGGTTGGCGTCGGCCATACCGCATTGAAAGAGGTACTTGAATTAACATCTTATGCAGAAGAGCATGGAGCGAACGGAGTTCTGGTAGTTAACCCGTATTACTGGAAGCTGTCTGACGAGCAATTATACCGACATTTCTCCAGTGTGGCGAATCATACGAAGTTACAAGTCTTCATTTATAACATACCGCTCTTAACTGGACAAAATTTATCAATTGAGTTGATAAAAAAATTAGCCGAAGATCATTCAAACATTGCTGGTATTAAAGAGACGGTCAGTGATTTCGGCCATCTTCGTCAAGTGCTGACAGAGATGAAGAAGGTCCGCAGTGATTTCCGCGTCTTCTCTGCGTTTGACGAGCATTTGCTACCTGCACAAATGATAGGTGCAGCGGGGAGTATTAATGGAAGCGCTGTCTTTGCGCCGGAAATATCCGTGGATTTATATGAATCATATCATAAGGGCGATCTTGCTGAAGCACAGAAAAATCATCAAGTTATTTCAAAACTGATGGATGTGTACAATTACGGTCCGACATTTTTTACTGCCATGAAAGAAGCCGTTCATCAGCGCTGGTTTAACGTGGCAGCTGGACATCGTGCTCCGTGTGATGTATATCCAGCTGATTTGCCTGACAAAGTAGCTGCTCTTTTAAAAAATATAGATATGAAAGAAGGCGTCCAAAAATGAAGGAATCACGAGAACTGCTCGAACAATTAGGATATCCATCAACAGATCTTAAAGAACTTCCGACATCAACGAAAAGATTTCCAGATGGTGCGCAATACCGCATTGAACTCCCAAGTGTAGAAGGTCCGACTGCATTAAAAGAAACATTGAAAGAAATTGACCGACTCGGTTTGACCATACACCGAATATCTCAAGGCAGCGGCATCATGCTTCAAACGGATGAAGAAATTAAAGAAATGTGTGAGCTGACAGCAGAACGTGGCATGGAGCTAAGTTTGTTTGTCGGCCCTAGGGGATCGTGGGATGTCAGTGCGGGACCGCTTACGCCAGGAGGCAAATCACAGGGAATCCGCCATGAAGGTTCCGACCAGCTAGTTTATGCCATGGAAGACCTGAAAAGAGGAGCTGCACTTGGTCTTCGCGGTGCTTTGGTTGCGGATGAAGGACTTCTTCTTTTAACGAAAGAAATGAAAAAATACGGACAGCTACCCGAAGATTTTGTGGTAAAAGTATCGGTCCAGATGGGATCAGCCAATCCAGTATCCGTTAAATTAATGGAAGACATCGGTGCGGATACCTACAACGTGCCACCAGCATTAACGCTGTCTAAACTTGCAGCGATCCGACAATCTATAGACATTCCAATTGATTTATATGTAGAAGTACCGGATACTTTCGGCGGTTTTCTTCGTTATTATGAAATACCAGAAATTATCCGTGTATTGGCCCCTGTTTACATCAAATTTGGGCTTCGTAATCACCCTGATGTATACCCGTCAGGTAAACAGTGGGAAAGTACGAACATATCACTCGCTCAAGAACGTGTACGCCGTGCCGCAATTGGTATTCAAATGATCGAACGATACTTTCCTGAAGCAAAAACCTCGAAGCTCGGTGCTGAAGGACTCGGTATTGCGAAAGTTGAGAAAGCAACAGCGAAATAGATGATTTTCACCTGAACGGGATAGATCCCTTTGTTTTACAGGAGTTCATTACCATATATAGGAGCTGAGATCAAATGGCCTTTAAAATATTATTAACGGATTACGAATTTGAGCATTTGCAATTTGAAGAAGACGTTTTTCAAGAAAGCGGTTTGGAAATCGATTTCATCAAGGCGCAATGCAAAACAGAGGAAGAAGTTATTGAGCAGGCGAAAGATGCGGATGCGATTCTAAATCAATATGCTCCTATCTCACGCCGAGTCATTGAGTCACTTGAAAACACTAAAATCATTTCCCGATATGGTGTTGGAGTCAATACGATTGATCTCAACGCCGCTAAGGAAAAGGGGATTACTGTCGCCAACGTGCCGGATTATGGCATGGAAGAAGTATCGAATCATGCTTTGGCGCTATTACTTTCATCTGCACGTAAAGTGACACTGTTAAACAAGGAAGTGAAAAAAGGTAACTGGGACTTTAACGTTTGTGTGCCGATTCATCGATTTAACGAGCAAACGGTTGGCGTTCTAGGCTTTGGTCGTATTCCGCGACGTTTCATAGAAAAGGTGAAACCGCTCGGTTTTAAGACTGCTGCGTACGATCCATTCGTATCGGCAACAGATATGGCAGCGGTAGGCGTTCAAAAAATGGAACTCGATGAAATAATACGTGAAGCCGATTATTTGTCGGTCCATGTACCACTTATTGACGAAACGTACCATCTGATTAATGAAGATCGCCTCAAACAAATGAAGAAAAACGCGATCATCATTAACACGGCGCGTGGACCGATAATCGATGAAACAGCACTTATTGAAGCACTTGAAAAAAGGACAATTGCTGGGGCAGCACTTGATGTGACAGAAAATGAGCCAGTCAGCAACGATAGCCCCCTTCTCAGGATGGACAATGTCATCATCACACCGCACAGCGCTTGGTATTCTGAGGAAGCGATGGTTGAACTTCGTCAAAAGGCTGCGAGAAATATCATTCAAGTCTTAAGCGGCGAAAAAACACCCTACGCATTGACGTAAGAGAGGAGAATATATGAAAATAGCGATTTTTTCCGTACAATCCGATTCTCACATTGGGATTGTCCAAGATGAACAAATAATTAGCTTAACGGCACTCGATCCAGATGAATTTCCTGCTTGTTTGAAAACATTTATAGATCGAAGCAGTGAGTTGCGAACACGTGCTGAAAAGTTAATCGAGAAAAGGGTAAATGATGATGCAATATTCAAACTGTCAGAAGTAAAGATCCTCCCGCCGATCGCACAGCCGGAAAAAATCATTTGCGTGGGGCTTAACTATATGGATCATTGCAAGGAAACTGGTATGGAGCCACCAGATTCGCCCGTCATTTTTTCAAAATATGCGAATGCGATAGTCGGCCATAATGATGCCATTGAAATCCCAATTAATTCAACCGAAGTCGACTTTGAGGCAGAGCTTGCGATTGTCATTGGAAGAGAAGCGAAACATGTGTCAGAAGAAGAGGCGAATGACTACGTCTTTGGCTATACAATCATGAATGATATTAGTGCCAGAGATTTGCAATTTCAAGACGGCCAGTGGTCACGAGGGAAAACGGCGGACACATTTGCTCCATTCGGTCCTGCGGTCGTTACAAAAGATGAAGTGGATGATCCGCATAATCTTGCGATTTCCCTTGAATTAAACGGAGAAATGATGCAGGAGTCCAATACGGGAAACTTAATTTTTACGGTTCCGAAAATCATTTCATTTTTATCGCAGTCGATGACTCTAAAGCCAGGTGATTTAATTGCCACAGGTACACCTCCAGGCGTGGGAATGGGACGTAACCCGAAAGTTTGGTTGAAAAACGGTGACAAGATGAATGTCAGGATTGAAAGGATCGGAATGCTTTCTAATCATGTTATAGGTTGACGAAAAGAGAGGGAAGATGATGACATGGATGTTGTAACAATCGGAGAGACGATGACATTATTTACGCCGAATGAAGGAGGGCCACTTCGCCACGCAAGCTCATTTTCAATGAAATTCGGAGGTGCGGAATCCAATGTCGCAATCGGCTTAAGCCGTCTCGGTCACAGTTCGCGTTGGATTAGCCGTCTCGGAGAGGATGAATTTGGCCATGCCATGCAGGCGTTCATTCGTGGTGAAGGGGTTGATGTCTCATATGTGACACGAGACCCTGATGCGCCTACAGGAGTCTTTTTTAAAGAATTCAGACGGCTGAATGATACTCGTGTTTATTATTACCGGAAAGATTCGGCAGCTAGCAAAATGACGGCCGAATTATTATCGGAACATTCAATTCAAGACGCCTCATACCTTCACATTACCGGTATTACTCCTGCACTTGGGAAGTCGTGCCAGTTACTCTTGGACAAAGCGATCCACATTGCCAAAAAAAATGGAACAAAAGTCGTCTTCGATCCAAATATTCGCTTGAAAATATGGGCAGATGAGAATGAAGCACGTCACTTCATTACAAAGTACGCATCGGAAAGTGATATCGTCATGCCTGGTGTGACCGAAGCCGAATTTTTATTCGGTTCCCACACTCGGGAGGTGTTAGTCGATCGATTTCATGAACTCGGTGTCGAAACAGTTTTGCTGAAATTGGGCAAAGAAGGTTCTTACATTTCATCTCCACCTATAACGAAAACATTTGTACCTGGTTTTTTTGTAGAACGAGTCGTTGATCCTATCGGTGCTGGAGATGCTTTTGCATCCGGTGTACTTTCAGGCCTACTTGATGGATTGTCGCTACAGGAGGCTGCCCGGCGTGGAAATGCCATGGGAGCAATGGCAACGATGGCAAATGGCGACGTTGAGGGTTTGCCGGTCCGTGCCGACCTCGCTTTGTTCATGAGTGGCGGCGCCGATGATGTGACGAGGTAGAATAGGAGGAAAAAATGACTAAACTAGATGAGCTTAAACATAGGAAACTGGTTGCCGTTATTCGCGGTGCACGCCCCGATCAAATCATACCAATCGCTCGAGCCCTGAAAGAAGGAGGCATCCGAACACTTGAAATTACAGTAGAAACACCCAAAGTGTGCCATTTAATTGAAAGAGTAAAAGAGGAGTTCGGTGATGATATCATAGCGGGGGCAGGAACAGTATTGGATCCGGAAACGGCCCGTGCGGCCATCATGGCTGGAGCGGAATTTATCTTTTCTCCAACCGTAAATGTCGAAACGATTAAAATGGCGAAGCGCTATGGCGTGATAAGCATCCCCGGGGCGCTCACGCCAACGGAAATATTGACTGCTTACGAGCATGGAGCGGACATTATCAAAGTTTTTCCGGCAAATACACTGGGGGTTAGCTACTTTAAAAATCTTAAAGGCCCGCTCCCTCACATCCCTCTTATGCCAACTGGCGGTGTCAACCTTGAAAACATCGCTTCTTTTTTTAAGGCAGGGGCCATCGCGGCGGGACTTGGTGGTTCTTTGATCAATCCAACGAAATTGATTTCAAATGAAGACTATACGATGTTGACAGAAACGGCAAAAAAATTTTCTGCCATCGTACTAAAGAGCTAAAGCAAGCCGGCGCTTTTGCGGGTGTCCCTTAAATAGGTGATTGAAATAAAACCTCCCTTTACGACAATTTTGGCAATTGAACATCATTTAATCTTTAAGTAGTCCAATATGTGTGTTTTTGCTTGTGAGCAAAGCAGATAATTCAGAAATGCCCAAACAGAAAGGAGACAAGGTGGTATGTTACTAGAAAAGTACAAGAACCTGCAGGATATTATCCAAAAAATGGAGAAAGTTGTGGTCGCATTTTCAGGTGGGGTGGACAGCACTTTTTTGCTTAAAGTAGCGATTGATACATTGGGTTATGATAATGTGTTAGCCGTTACAGCAGATTCGGAAACCTATCCGTCTAGCGAATTGAAAGATGCCCTCATGCTATCAAAATGGATTGGTGCCAACCATCGTATCATTCAAACTTCGGAGTTAGCCATTCCCGGATATACAGCAAATAACCAAAATCGCTGTTACTTTTGTAAAAGTAGTTTATTTGATCACTTGCTTCCTATTCTTGAAGAATATCAATTTAATCAAATAATTTATGGGGTTATTGCTGACGATGCTAACGAATTTCGTCCAGGCATGAAAGCTGCAAAAGAAAAAGGGATCAGGGGCCCTCTTCAGGAAGCCGATTTATTTAAAGAAGAAATAAGAATTTTGTCAAAGGAAGCCGGTTTGCCAACCTGGGATAAACCGTCATTTGCTTGCCTATCCTCACGCATAGCCTATGGAGATATTATTACGAAGGATAAATTGACGAAAGTGGATAAATCAGAGGCTTACTTAAAATCATTAGATATTAACCAAGTACGAGTTCGGACTCATGGAGATACAGCCAGGATTGAAGTTGAACCCGAAGATATGCCAAGAGTGCTTCAATTTCATGTTGCGATTACGAAACGGCTGAAGGAATTCGGTTATAAGTATGTATCATTGGATCTCACGGGCTATACAAGCGGAAGTATGAATATAGTGCTTGAAAAGGAAGAAATGTTATGATTGACGATATTTTGGAACAGGTCCAAGATGGCTCATTGACTGCAGCGGAAGCAAAGGAAAAACTTGCATCCTATGAAAATTTAGGGTTTGTAAAAATCGATCATCATCGTAAAAGGAGACAAGGGTTTCCCGAAATTGTGTTTGGGGAAGGGAAAACGGCTGAACAAATTTTAGCGATTGTCCGATCGCTACGGGCAAGGAATGATTCTGTACTTGTGACACGTATTACTCGGGAAAAAGCAGTATTTGTCCAAAAAGAATGTAGTGATTTTGAGTATAACGAGATTGCACGGACACTTGCATGGGTTAAGGAAAAGCCGAAAATTGGTAGTTCATATATCGCAATTGTGTGCGCAGGGACATCAGATTTGCCCGTTGCAGAAGAAGCTGCTGTAACGGCAGAAACTTTAGGTATACCAGTCCGCCGTATTTACGATGTTGGTGTTGCTGGACTGCACCGCCTCCTTGATAATATTGACGAGATACGAAGTGCTACTGTTTCAGTTTGCGTCGCGGGAATGGAAGGGGCACTACCGAGCGTGTTAGGAGGGCTTGTCATGAATCCAATTATTGCTGTGCCGACAAGTGTCGGGTACGGTGCGAACTTTAATGGATTATCGGCACTTTTATCGATGCTCAATTCATGCGCATCAGGTGTGAGTGTGGTGAACATCGATAATGGATTTGGTGCAGCCTACAATGCAGCGCTTATATATAAACTTGTACATAAAAAGGAGATCAATGATGATGAGGACATTATATTTTGACTGCTTTTCCGGCATAAGCGGAGATATGGTAATTGGTGCGTTGATTGATGCAGGTGCAGATCCTTTTCAAATGCAAGAAGAGTTAAAAAAGCTGAACATAGAAGAAGAATATACCCTGTCATGGGGAAGTGTTGTCAAAAATGGCATTACCAGTACTAAATTTGATGTCATGCTCACGAGAAAACCAGAGCAACCATATGACCACGACCACACTAATAGCCATTTACATGACCACAATCATGACCACGACCACAATCATGGCCATGACCATGAACACAATCACGACCACAACCACAACCACGTTCATCATCATCATGGAAGCCGTACGTACAAACAAATTGTCGAGGCAATCAAAGAGGCCGCCTTTAATGATTCGGTATCGAACATGTCGCTCGCCATTTTTAAGAAGATTGGTGAAGCGGAAGGGCACATTCACGGGCTACCTCTCGAAAAAGTTCACTTTCACGAGGTAGGTGCAGTTGATTCAATAATAGATATAATAGGTGCGGCCATTTTAATCAATCAACTAGGTATTGAATCCATTCAGTCATCAGCCATTCCAACCGGGTCTGGAAGTATACATATTGATCACGGCATATATCCGGTTCCTGCACCAGCCACACTTGAAATATTAAAAGGGGTACCGATTGCGGCAAACGATATTCGTTCGGAATTAGCTACGCCGACTGGTGCTGCCATAGCAGCGGTTTTAGCTGAAACATTTGGCCCGCTTCCGGCCATGACTGTCGAATCAATTGGCTATGGTGCGGGAACAAAAACATTTAAAAATCATCCAAATGTCCTTCGCATCATCATCGGTGAAATTCAATGAACGGCCCTCCTGATCATGAGCATATTGATGAACAAATGGTCAAAATGGAAGTGAATCTAGATGATATTTCTGGTGAATGGCTTGGATATGTTTTGGATTTACTGATTGAATCAGGCGCAAATGATGTATATTATACGCCGATCTTCATGAAAAAAAATCGTCCGGGGATACTATTGCAACTTCTCTGTTCACAGCAGATGATACCAAAAATGAAGAAGATATTATTTGCTGAAACAACGACGCTGGGGATACGCTACTATCCTCTTACCGTACACCGGCTCGAACGCTCTTTTTTCAATGTGCATACACAATGGGGGAACGTGACGATAAAAAGAGGGTTCCATCAGGGCTTGCCCATGCAGCATGCACCTGAATATGAAGATTGCCGGAAAATTGCCGTACAGAACGATATCCCGCTTAAACGGGTGTATGAAGAAGTATGGAAGTGTCTTGGGGAATAGGCCATACATGTACGCTTTTTCTTATAGGGATGCTGATTATTTGGTTGAAGGGTGAAATCCCGGGGTCTTTAAGCATGACACTTGAATTCGGCATTGGGGTAATACTGCGAGCAAAAAGTTTTGTCGACCGTAACCGGTTTAGGTGAAGGATCCATCTCTATCATCATATTTGGAACAGAGACGATTATTGGTATGTTGTGCATTCGGACTTTATATATATATAAACTGGGTGTAACAGAAGGATTGTTTGCGTTTTGGGCAAATTAAAATGTTCTCTTTAACGTAAAATTGGAGACTAAACGAAACGTAAGGACAGTCTATTTTATATGTATTAATAATCCTAGTAAAAAACCAAGACCCTATGAAACTAAATTCCTTCTCTAAAAAAGGGATAATAGCTTCATAGGGTCTATTATTTTTAGTACGAAGTCTGTCATTTTTATAATTGTAGTAAGACATGGAATCCTGGTATTGCGGCTGCCACTAGGCAGAGATATCTTTATTCTTTCTTTGAAGAATCCAGATTTCAATTGCCCCGGATCCAAGCAATACTCCGGAAACAATGAAGATCAGTCCAATGAAATGTTCAGGCACAATTGCTTCATTTAGAAAAATGGCTGCACCTACAAGAGAAAATAAGGTGTTTAAATTAAGAAATATAGATGATTCGGCTGCACCTACCATGCCAATTGCATAATTATAGCTCATGTGCCCAAGGGCAGTGGCGATAATAGCGGAGAAAAAGAAAGCTCCCCAGATGGAGGGGGGGGAAGATGCAAGTGACGATAAGCCATCGGGTTCCTTCCATAGGCTGATGGCAAAAAGAATAAAAGACCCGATAAGCATCATGTAGCCGGTTAATAATCGTGGATCCATTGTTTTAGAGGCTTTATTAATAAGAATGAAACTTAAAGCCTGTGAAAGAATGGATAGCAATATATCCACATCTCCCAGATTAATAGAATGAATTCCTCCACTTCCTGCCATAACGGTAAAACTCACACCTAAGGCACCGCAAATAAAGCCGATAAGACGAATTAATGTTGGTTTATTACGAAAGAAAATCATCGTCAGGATGACAGTCAATATGGGACCCATGCCCAAAATCAGACCAGCATTCGAGGCGGAAGTTTTCGTTAATCCTTCAGCTAAAAAATAATGGTGAAAAACGACACTCAAAAATGCCCCACCAAAAACGTAAAAAAGTTCACTTTTTTTAGGAAGACGTATTAGACCAAAAAAGAAACACAATGTAATGACTATAAGTGCAGCTGTAAAGATTCTTAAAGATGTTATAGTTACGGGCTGTGTATTTGCAACTAAAACCTTAATAACTGAAACGTTCAATCCCCATGTAATCATAATTACGGTAAGCAAGATATAAATTTTCACATAACTCATTCAAAACAACCTTTCAACATTATTAACAATTGATATATTATACAACTTTCTCCAAATTAATAGCAAAGAGTAAAATTTGATACAAGCCAAATGGAGAAAATCAGAAACTGCTAATCAATAAAAATAGGGGACGAAAAATGCGAATGCGCTTTCCCATTAAAACGTTTTATTCGTTTATAATTACCGATATATGTAATTTAAAGTGATGAATAATAATAAAATTATAAATTATCAAACTTTTCTATTGTTTTTGGTAGGGTTTTCATTTACAATTTCCTTATGAATTACCAAACCGGTTTAGTCCTTTACTAAACCGATTTAGGATCTGATAGAAATTCGATATGATCAAATGTTTTACCTTTATTTGTGAGTGTTCGAAAGAAGGAGGTACTGTATTGTCATCAAAATATGGTGTTTTAACGCTGGGTGACGCCATGATTACGCTAAATCCGGAAGAAACAGGACCTTTACGATTTGTCACCCGATTTGAGCGAAAAGTAGGAGGGGCTGAACTGAATTTTGCCATTGGCTGTGCAAGGCTTGGGATGCGGGCAAAATGGTTAAGCCGTTTAGGAAGGGATGAATTCGGTAGGGTTATATATAATTTCGCTCGTGGGGAAGGCGTTGACATGAGTGATGTTGCCTATGTAAATGGATACCCAACATCCCTTAACTTTAAAGAAATTCGCGAAGATGGTTCAGGAAAGACCTTTTATTACCGTTATCAATCGCCCATTTTAACACTAAATCCTGAAGATATTACGGAGAAGATGTTTGAAGGGATTGATATAGTCCATCTCACTGGTGTTTTTTTGGCTATAGACCCTAAAAATGTAGATATTGCCATGAGGGTTATGGACATTGCAAAACAAAAAGATATTCCCGTTTCATTTGATCCGAATATCCGCCTAAAGCTATGGTCCATCGAGGAAGCGAGATCAGTATATTTCAATATTTTTCCATATGTTGATATTTTACTTACAGGTTTAGATGAAATAAGATTGATCACCGGAAATGACTCTGAAGAATCATTGGCGGCATTCGCAAAAGTGTTTGACATTGAGCAGCTTGTCATCAAGGACGGGAAACATGGTTCAAAACTCTATACAAAAAGTGAATGGCATAAAAAAGAAGCCTTTCAAGTCATACCGGTGGATACTGTTGGTGCGGGGGATGGTTATGATGCCGGTTATATATATGGATTTCTTCATGGCTTGTCCATCGATGAAAGATTGACATTTGCAAATGGTGTGGGGGCTCTTGTCACCACAGTTTCAGGGGATAATGAAGGTTTACCATATTTGGATGAAGTAATGCCTTTCATACAGAGAGAGGCTGTGATTGAAAGATAGAAGAAAAAAGGAAATGGGGATAGAAAATGACAACAGTTTCGATACAAGCGGAGGAAGCAAAACAATTAGTCATAAAAAAGCTGACCAAAGTGGGTTTAAATGAGGAAGATGCCGGAAAAGTCGCAGAGGTATTGATTCACGCAGATCTAAGAAATGTCAATTCCCATGGTGTATTGCGAACGGAGCATTATGTAAATCGTTTAAAGGCAGGAGGCATAAATCCTGACGCGCAGATTTCCTTCGAAAAGACAGGGCCAGTAACGGGTGTGGTTGATGGAGATGATGGATTTGGGCATGTCATTGGTGAAGTGGCCATGGAACATGCCATTGAAATGGCCCGAAGTAATGGTGTAGGCATGGTGACCGTTTTTAATAGTAGCCATTGCGGAGCATTAAGCTATTTCGTTCAAAAAGCCACTGATGCAAAGTTAATCGGCATAGCGATGTCACATACTGATAAAATTGTGGTTCCATTCGGAGGAAAAACATCATTTCTTGGTACAAACCCTATTGCTTATGGGGTTCCTACAAAAACAAAGAAACCTTTTATTCTTGATATGGCAACTTCCAATGTTGCATGGGGGAAAATTCTTCAAGCGCGCGAAGAAGAAAAGGAAATCCCTGAAGGTTGGGGAGTGGATGAAAATGGAGCAACAGTCACGGATCCAAATAAAGTCGTTTCCCTTTCCACTTTTGGAGGACCGAAAGGCTATGGCCTATCCGTAATTGTGGATGTATTTTCTGGATTATTGGCAGGAGCGGCATTTGGCCCGCATATTGGGAAAATGTATGACGATCTTGATAAGAAGCGGAAGCTGAGACATTACTTTTGTGTAATCAATCCTTCGTTCTTTACCGATACTGATTCATTTTTAGAGCAAATGGATCAAATGATTGAAGAGCTGCAACAGATTGAACCTGCTCCAGGGTTCGATCGGGTATATGTACCGGGTGAGATCGAACAAATCAATGAAGAAAAAAACCTGAAACAAGGTATTACGATAGCCTCAAGTGTTCATGAATTTCTTACAAAGGAAGATGTTTTATGAAAGCGGTTCAAGTAAGGAAAGCACGTGATCTTGTTCTTCAAGAAATGGATAAACCAAAGATTTCGAACACAACGGATGTCCTTGTGAAAGTAAAAAGAGTCGGCATCTGTGGATCGGATATGCATATTTACCACGGCACGAATCCTCTTGCCACGTTGCCGCGAGTGGTTGGGCATGAAGTGGCCGGAGAAGTTGAGGAAATTGGGCAAGGTGTCACGGGCATTAAAGTTGGGGACCACGTGGTTATTGAGCCGATCAATTATTGTGGAGAGTGTTATGCCTGCCGTAAAGGTCGCCAAAATGTTTGTGAAACTCTGTCTGTTTTTGGTGTACATGAGGATGGTGGGATGAGGGAATGGTTCGTTCTTCCCGAAAAACAACTACATGTTGTGGATCCAGATTTAGCTTGGGATGAAATAGTATTGGCTGAACCTTATACAATCGGTGCACAAGCGGTATGGAGAGGTGACGTAGAGGAAGGCGACACAGTACTTATCCAAGGAGCAGGCCCTATTGGGATATGTATATTAAAAATGGCAAAGCTTCAAGGTGCATCGGTAATGATCACGGATTTAAGTGATGAGCGATTGAAATTTGCTAAAGAATGTGGTGCTGATATCACCGTTCATGCGGGAAATGAAGATGTTCGACAGCGAGTAGAGGAATGGACGAAGGGAGAAGGGGCAAATGTCGTCATTGATGCTGTCTGTTTGCCGATGACGTTTGAATTATCCTTTGAAGTCGTTTCAACGGCTGGCAGTATTGTCGTACTCGGTTTTGATGAACGTCCCGCATCGATTTCCCAGCTTCCAATCACTAAAAAGGAAGTATCCGTTAAAGGTTCTAGATTGCAAACCAACCAGTTCCCAAAAGTGGTAAAGCTTTTAAATGAAGGCAGACTCAGGCATGAAGGATTAGTTACCCATTCTTTTTCCCTAGATGATGTCCAAGAAGCTTTTGATTTTGTTGAAAGTCATCCAGAACAGGTTCGAAAAGCGATCATCGTATTTAATTAAGGGGGTTGAGGTAATGGATAAACATTCAATAATTCATCAAATAAAGGAAACGAAGGTTGTAGCTGTTATCAGGGGACAGGATGCAGCAGAAGCGGCACTACTGTCTAAAGCAGCTGTGGAAGGCGGTATTCGGGCAATTGAATTGACTTATACAACACCAAGAATTGAAGATGCTTTCAAGGAACTGCAAAATACGGATGCGCTTTTAGGAGCAGGATCAGTATTGGATTCTGAAACAGCACGCCATGCGATTTTGGCTGGTGCCAATTTTATTGTCAGTCCTTACTTTGTAGAAAGTGTTGCGACGCTTTGCAATCGATATGGCATTCCCTATATGCCTGGTTGTATGACAATTCGGGAAATGGCTATAGCGCTTGAAGCAGGCTGTGATGTTTTGAAGTTATTTCCGGCAAACCATTTTGAACCTTCTTTCATCAAGTCCGTCAATGGTCCGCTGCCTAATGTAAGGATTATGCCAACCGGCGGAATTAATATGGACAATATGAATGACTGGCTGAATGCAGGTGCAGTGGCAACTGGAATTGGAAGTGACTTGAATAAAGCATATAAGAATGGTGGCTATGAAGCGGTTGTTGAATTAAGTAGAAAGTACATGCAGAAAATTGCGGAATGATGGAGGTGCATGATGAATATTACATTCAGATGGTATGGGAAAGACAATGACACCGTAACGTTGGAGCATGTTAAACAAATCCCTGGAGTAAAGGGAATTGTTTGGGCATTGCACCAAAAACCTGTTGGTGCGATATGGGAAAAGGAAGAAATAAGAAAAGAAATCGAGTATATCCAATCATTTGGTTTTCATACGGATGTGGTGGAAAGTGTAAATGTTCATGAATCGATTAAATTAGGAAATGAAGATCGTATGATATATATCGAGAATTACAAACAGACGATCCGTAACCTTTCAGAAGCTGGAGTAAAAGTGATTTGTTATAACTTTATGCCGATTTTTGATTGGACCCGAACAGAAATGTTTCATCCTTTGGAAGATGGCTCAACTGCCCTATTTTATGAAAAAGCAAAAGTGGATACGTTAGATCCACAAGAGTTAATTCGTACTGTAGCAGAAGCTTCAGATTTAACATTGCCTGGTTGGGAACCAGAAAAGATGGAGATAATCTCTGAATTATTCGAAGCATATAAAAGTGTGGATGAAGAACAGCTATGGGCGAATTTGGGAATTTTCCTAAAGGAAATATTACCTGTTGCGGAAGCATGCGGCATTAAAATGGCAATCCATCCGGATGATCCACCGTGGTCCATTTTTGGCTTGCCACGTATCATCACCGGAGAATCGAGTTATGAAAAACTGATCTCGATTTCGGACTCACCATCGAATGCGTTTACGTTGTGCACTGGCTCGATGGGTGCTAACCCTAAAAATGATATGGTTCAAATAGCTAAAAAGTATGCTAATCGTTCTCCATTCTCCCATATCAGAAATGTGAAAATTTATGAAAACGGTGACTTTGTGGAAACATCCCATTATACACAGGATGGATCCATCAATGTGCAGGGTGTTGTAGCAGAATTGAATAAGCAAAATTATTCTGGATATGTCAGACCAGACCACGGCCGCCATATATGGGGAGAGGTTTGCCGCCCAGGCTACGGTTTATATGATCGGGCCCTAGGAATCATGTATTTGCTTGGATTATGGGATGCTCATGAGGCTACTAAATTAGGTGAACGATCATGATTCCCATCCATGAAAACTTAACGAATAGGGTGGCAGTGATCACTGGAGGCAGCGGTGTCCTATGTTCCAAAATGGCTGTGGAATTGGCCCGTCATGGTGTCAAGATAGCTATATTGAACAGAACGGCGGAAAAAGGGCAAGAAGTGGTCGAACTGATTGAACAAACAGGGGGCACTGCGATATCCATCGCTGCAGATGTTTTGAATAGAACCTCATTGGAGAATGCAAGAGGGAAAATAATAGAAACGTTCGGACGAGTGGATCTATTAATAAATGGAGCGGGAGGCAATCACCCTGATGCCATTACAGCTCCAGAGAAGTATGGGGAGGAAGCAGAAGGAAAATCATTTTTTGATCTGGATGAAAATGGTTTCTCCCAAGTTTTTGCCAGTAATTTCACCGGTACATTTTTGGCCAGTCAGGTTTTTGGGAAAGAGTTATTGCAAGTGGAAGCGCCAGTTATCGTAAATGTATCTTCCATGAGCGCCTACGCTCCAATGACTAAGGTGCCAGCATATAGTGCTGCCAAAGCTTCGATAAATAATTTTACCATGTGGATGGCTGTTCATTTTGCCGAAGAAGGTTTACGGGTGAATGCCATTGCACCAGGATTCTTTTTGACGAAGCAAAATCGCGATCTTTTGCTAAATGAAGATGGCAGTCTGACGACAAGGTCCAATAAAATCATTACTTCTACACCCATGAAGCGTTTCGGGAAACCAGAAGATTTACTTGGTACCTTGCTTTGGCTCGTTGATGAATCCTATTCGGGTTTTGTCACAGGTATTACGGTACCAGTCGATGGCGGCTTCATGGCATACTCAGGCGTCTGAATTCAGATTCAATAATCAAGGAATCGAGTGACCGATTGTACGTTAGTTGATTAAATTAGTTCCACGGTATGGGAAATGGACTTTAATACTGCATCAGAAGGTGATTGTAAAGCTTTACTTATTATAATAGAATATTCCTTATAAATCTAAGCCATTTTGGTATTAGGCAGAGAAATGAAACCACATGACAGGAATGAATGAAATGAAAACCATTACAATTACTGATGTCGCCAATCACGCGAAAGTATCAAAAAGCACAGTTTCCCAATACCTGAACAAGCGATACGAATATATGAGTGAAAAAACAAGGAAAAAAATTGAAGCAACTATAGAAGAGTTAAACTATCAGCCTAATATAATCGCGCGCAGTTTAAAACAAAAATCCACTTTTACTGTTGGGGTAGTGGTTGCCAATATCCTTCACACGTTTTCAACTCAAGTTATTAGAGCGATAGAAAACTACTTTTATGAACAAGGGTTTCATATTATCGTATGTAATGCAGATGACAATCCTGAAAAGGAAAAGAATTATATTGAAATGCTACGAGCTAAACAAGTGGATGGAATCATCATTTTCCCTACAGGGGACAATCTTGATTTATATCAACGTATGAAGAGTGATCAATTCCCGATTGTTTTCATGGATAGGACGATCGAAGAATTGGATATTGCAACAGTCATGCTGGATAATCACCTTGCTTCCAAGTTAGCGATCGATCGGTTTATTGAAAAGGGTTTTGAAAACATTGCTATCATAACCACTTCAATAATACGCGATATCAGTCCTAGAATCGAACGGATCCAAGGGTACAAGGATTCACTCGCGACACATGGGATACCATTCAATGCTGAATATATTAAAACAGTGAACGCAGATGAAATTCCGGTTGCGCTTTCAGAATTTTTCGAATTGGAAAAGCCGCCTCAAGCCATTTTGGCAGGAAATGATATCGTACTTAATGAAGTATTGCGTTATATGAAACAGCACGAAATCAATATACCGGATGACATGGCGGTCATAGGAATCGATGAGGTACCGTATGCCAGTTTCTATACACCGACCATCACAACGGTTAATCAGCCAGCCATTGAAATGGCCAACTTGGCAGCAAAGTTACTGCTTAGCCAAATCAATAAAACAGGAAAAGAGGATACAAGTGTGCATCGCTTGAAACCGACTTTGCTTTCAAGGAATTCTTGCTAGAGCCGGATGTAAGAATTTTCGTGAAAAAGAAAGCGCTTTTTTACGAAAATTCTAAACCGATTTAGTTTAAGGTCGTATAGGCTTTACTCTTGGTTAATAAATGGAAGCGTTTCCAAAAATGCAGTTGCATTTATTGAAGCGTATAGGGGGGTACTTCATGTTTTCAAATGGTAGAGGAATGATCATCGTTTTCTTGTTCTTGGCTGGTGTAATAAATTATCTCGATCGTTCTGCACTTTCAATAGCAGCTCCGTTCATTCAAGATGATTTATCTTTAACAGCAACACAGATGGGGATTATTTTTAGTAGTTTTTCCGTTGGGTATGCCATATTTAATTTCCTTGGTGGAATGGCGTCCGATAGATTTGGTGCAAAGTTAACGCTTTTCGTAGCGATGATCGTTTGGTCTTTATTCAGTGGTGCACTTGTACTGGTTGTCGGATTTGCCAGTATGATCGTCATCCGCATCTTGTTTGGAATGGGTGAAGGCCCTCTTTCGTCAACCATCAATAAAATGGTCAATAACTGGTTCCCTGCTAATCAACGGGCATCCGTCGTTGGCTTGACGAATAGTGGAACACCGCTTGGTGGTGCCATTGCAGGTCCAATAGTTGGTTTTATTGCGATCTCCTATGGATGGAGAGTTTCATTCATTGCCATTATGGTGATTGGTCTTATATGGGCCATTTGCTGGTGGAAATTTGCTAAAGAAAAACCTAAAGACTCCAAAGTACAGGATAATATGGGTAAATCATATGTAGCTGCAACAACGGAAGGTAAGTTGAAATTCACCTTTTATTTAAAACAAAAAACCGTTTTATTTACAGCACTTGCGTTTTTTTCTTACAACTATATTCTATTCTTTTTCTTAACATGGTTCCCAAGCTATTTGGTGGATGCACGCGGCTTAAGTGTAGAAAATATGAGTATCATTACAGTGATTCCTTGGATTTTTGGATTCATCGGACTTGCTTTGGGTGGATTCGTGTCGGATTTCTTCTATAAAAAATTCGCTCAAAAAGGTGTTTTATTCTCACGGAAGCTCGTGCTTGTAACATGTTTGTTCTTATCGGCGGTATGTATCGGATTTGCCGGACTTGTAACCACCACGGTCAGTGCTGTAACGCTTGTCGCACTTTCCGTCTTCTTCCTATATTTGACTGGTGCCATTTACTGGGCAATCGTCAACGATGTTGTCGACCCTGGCAATGTTGGATCTGTTGGAGGTTTTATGCATTTCTTGGCAAATACAGCAGGAATCATCGGACCGACGTTGACAGGATACATTGTCGATACGTCAGGCACATACACAGTTGCCTTCTTGCTTGCAGGTGGATTGGCCATCGTTGCATCGCTTGCAGTCATCCGTTTTGTAAGACCGATAGTAAAGCCTGTGTAATAGATTGTTAGTATGGAAGTGTCTCCCAAAGACACTTCCATTTTTAATGGATTAATATTATTCATGTTTACTAGCCATGCCTAGCCAATTTGATTTTCTTTTCGAAATGCAGCAGGTGTCAGATCAGTGTACTTTTTAAATGTACGATAAAATTGGGGCATACTTTCAAAGCCACACATATCGGCAATAGTAGCAACGGTGTGATTCGTTTCCAGTAAAAGTTCCTTTGCCTTGATGATTCTTTTCGTATTTAAATATACTATTAAGCCAATTCCAGTTGTTGCCTTAAAAACTCTGCTGAAATGAGCGGGACTTACCAATGCTTTTTGTGCAAGTGTCGTCAAAGTCAATGCTTCATCGATATGTTCATTAATATAGATTAAAATATCTTTGATCCATTCTGAACTATAGCTGCTGCCTTCGGGTAAATCTTCTCTGCCATTTATCCGGGTACGGGATAAATCAAGTATGATCTGGTGAACGGTTAGCAAACAAGCATGCCTCGAGCCCAGTGATTGGCTAGTTTTTTCTTGCAGGATGAGTTGTAGCTGTTCCTCCATCTTTACTTGTTTCTTTTCCGGCAACGACATTTTATAATTCTTACTCTTTTTTGTCAGGTCAAACAAATGTAAATAGGAAAAAGAATCATCAACCATATCTTTATATATCAATGTGGGACTGAAAAAGATAATAGTGGATGTAACAGGGTCGTCCTTATTGGGTAAAGCCCTATGAATGGTATTATTCGGGATCAGGAATACATCCCCTTGCTGCATATCATAAAACACATCACCGATAAAAAAGGTCCCTTTACCGTTATAAACATAAACAATTTCATAATAGTCATGCATATGATCGGACAATTCATTCTGAGGGCTTTTCGTATCTTGATAGACAAAAGAAAATGGGAAGAGTAAATCATGATTTAATGCATTATGGATTTTTTTCATTTCGTTCATCTCCTGAAAGTATAATACAACAAGAATGAGTATATTTATAGCAAAATATGCAATTTAGATTTCAGAAATTGATGTTAAAATGATAATAGATTCCATACAAAGCTATTTCATTTTTAAAAAATGAAAGGGCTTTCTACATATTTACTTTTGGTCGATGGACGCCATCACTCAAGATAAGGAGGGGACAAAATGAATAAATTTGTGCAATTGAATTCAAATGATGATGTTGTTATTTCCTTGGAGGGGATTCATAAAGGACAGAGCCTCCAGATTCAAACGGAAGATAGGGGAATGATCAATATAAAGGCAAGTGAAGACATTCCTAAAGGGCATAAGATATTAGTGAAACCGGTTAAACGAGGGGAGGACGTAATCAAATTCGGCTATTCGATCGGAAAAGCTAAAGTTGATATCGCCATTGGCGATTGGGTTCATACCCATAATCTAGTATCCGGTTTGCAGGGTATATTGGATTATTCCTATCAGCCCAGCATTGCATATACAGAAGCGGATCGTTCCAATCAAACTTTCCAAGGATATATCCGTGAAAATGGGGTAGTGGGTATCCGGAATGAAATCTGGATCATCAACACGGTTGGTTGTATCAATAAAACATGTGAGGTTCTCGCTAAAATGGGGAATGAGCAGTTTAAAGATCGACAAATCGATGGGGTTCATCACTTTTCCCATCCATATGGCTGTTCTCAATTGGGAGATGATTTGACACATACTCAGAAACTATTGGCGGCGTTGGTTCAACATCCGAATGCAGCTGGAGTATTGGTTGTAGGATTAGGATGTGAGAACAATCAGATCGAAGCATTTAAGGAAGTAATCGGCGAATTTCCTCCAAATCGCATAAAGTTTTTAAAAGCCCAGGAGGTTCAAGATGAATTGGAGAGCGGCCTACGTTTAATGGGAGAATTAGTGGAATATGCGGAAGGATTTGAACGGATGCCCGTACCGGTTTCCAAGTTGAAAATAGGATTAAAGTGTGGAGGCTCCGACGGTTTGTCAGGCATTACAGCTAATCCATTAGTGGGCGCAGTTTCCGATCTTATTGTAGAAAATGGCGGAACAACGATTTTGACAGAGGTTCCTGAGATGTTTGGAGCTGAAACGATATTGATGAACAGGGCAAAGGATGAAGAAACCTTTAATAAAATCGTTGAACTTGTTAATGACTTCAAAAGATACTTCATTCGCCATGGCCAGGAAATTTATGAAAATCCTTCACCTGGAAATAAGGAAGGCGGCATTAGTACACTTGAGGAAAAATCCCTTGGTTGTACGCAAAAAGGCGGTCATGCCCCTGTTGTTGACGTTAGTCCATATGGAGAAAGAGTTGTGAAGCAAGGATTGAATTTGATTAATTCTCCCGGTAATGATCTGATTTCGGTGACGGCCTTGGCAGCAGCAGGCGCACATATCGTATTATTCACTACAGGAAGAGGCACACCTTTTGGCGGACCGGTGCCAACTGTGAAAATAGCTACGAATACAGAATTGGCCGATCGTAAAAAACACTGGATTGACTATAATGCCGGACAGTTGATTGAAGGTCAAACGATTGATGAATTGAAGGGCGATTTATTCCAATACATACTTGAGCTTTCATCCGGTAAAAAGAAAACGAATAATGAAAAATTCGGATATAGGGAGATAAGCATTTTTAAAGAAGGAGTCATTCTTTAATTGACGTAATTTTCGCGAATTTTATATTTTTTTATAAAAAGGAGTGTTATTCAATGAAAAGTATCGTTTGTGAACAACCTTATGAATTTAAGATGATCGAGTCTGAAAAACCAGTTCCAAATTCAGGGGAAGCTTTGATCAGGGTGCGCCGCATAGGGATATGTGGAACGGATATTCATGCCTACGGAGGCAATCAACCCTTCTTTAGCTATCCAAGAATACTTGGCCATGAACTATCAGGTAATATTGAAGCCATACCAGAAAACGCAACGGGACTGAATGTCGGGGATCAAGTATCGATCATTCCTTATATAGAGTGTGGAAAATGTAGCGCTTGCAGAAATGGAAAAACGAATTGCTGTACGAATATGAAAGTGTTAGGTGTACATGCAGAAGGTGGCATGTGTGAATGGATTACGGTTCCCTATGATCATTTGGTGAAAACTGACGGCCTCTCACTTGACGAATCAGCCATGATCGAGCCTTTAAGTATAGGGGCTCATGCGGTTAGACGTGCTGACATTCATGAAGGGGATATTGCACTTATCATTGGTGCGGGACCAATTGGCTTGGGAGTCATGGCATTTGCTAAAGAACAAGGTGCGAAAGTAATTGCAATGGATGTAAACGATGAACGTCTTGCGTTTGCTGGCAAATGGGCAAATGTAGATCATTTGTTGAACGTTTTGGAGAATCCAATGGAGAAATTAGCCCAGTTGACAAATGGGGATATGCCAAGCGTGGTGTTTGACGCAACAGGTAACGCTAAATCAATGATGAATTCATTTAATTATCCTGCTCACGGCGGAAAATTGATTTATGTAGGTCTAGTGAAATCCGATATTTCCTTCAATGATCCTGAATTCCACAGTAAAGAGCTTACATTAATGGGAAGTCGAAATGCTACCAGGGAAGATTTTGATTATGTGGTGAATACGTTGAAACATAATAGGTTGGATTTGAGTCAATATATTACACACCGCACACATCTGGATGAAATGATCCATCAGTTCGAGGGATGGTTAACTCCTGAAGCTAAAGTGATCAAAGCCATCGTCGAAATATAAGCTTAAAGGTACAGGTAACCACATGAAGATTAGATAATTATTGAGTGAAAGGAGTTAAGCCATCATGAACATAAATAAAGGCCACCTGAAGAATATTAATAAAGATACCAAGACTGTTCAATATTCACAAATGATGGATTATCCCATAAAAGTGTTGCAAATCGGTGAGGGTAATTTTCTTCGTGGTTTCTTCGATTGGATGATTTCTGAATGCAATAAGCAAGGTCATTTCCAAGGAAGTATCGCTGTTACACAGCCACGCCCCACTGGAAAGGGAAAAATAGAAGAATTAAAAGAGCAAGATGGACTCTATACGCTATTGTTGCGAGGGTTTCATCATGGCGAGAAAGTGGAGCATTCAGAAATCATTTCCGTTTTTTCAAAGGTAATAAATCCATATGAAGAATGGATGGAATTTTTGAGGGTGGCGGAAAACCCTACATTGGAATTTGTAGTATCCAACACCACCGAAGCCGGAATCAAATATGTGCCAATTCCTTGGGAAGAAGGCGTACCGATTGAATCTTTTCCAGGAAAGCTGACGGCCTTATTATATCGGCGTTATCTATATTTCAACGGAGAAGCGGACAAAGGTCTAATCATGCTTCCATGTGAGCTTTTGGAGAGAAATGGTGATACATTGAAGCAATGCGTACTAGAGCATAGCAGGGATTGGGGTTTACCAAAGTCATTCATGGATTGGGTGGAGCAAGACAATCTATTTCTTAACTCGCTCGTAGACCGTATCGTAACAGGTTTCCCGGCTAATGAGTCGGAAAAACTATTTGAGAAATGGGGATATGAGGATACGCTGCTAAATACGGCTGAACCTTATCATTTATGGGCTATTGAAGGCGACCCTTCTATGGACAAGCGTCTTCCTTTGCAACAATCGGGCATAAATGTGCATTGGGTAAAGGATATAGTACCTTATCAAATGAGAAAGGTAAGGATACTAAATGGTTCGCATACATTAATGGCTCCTCTGGGAATATTATCTGGCTTGGAAGAAGTAAAACAGGCAATCGATCATCCGGGTTTCAATCGATTTCTCCGTAAGGCAATCGAAGAGGAAATCATTCCATCTTTACCTTTTGATCAAAGTGAGATGATCGTATATGGGGAAAGCGTTCTGGAGCGATTTATGAATCCCTTCGTACACCACCAGCTAGCCGATATATCATTAAATAGTGTTTCGAAGTTTAAGGTTCGGCTCCTACCTACCTTAGAAGGTTATTCCGAAATGAAAGGTAAACTGCCTGCCTCTATAGTTAGAGGCTTTGCGGGACTGATTCGATTTTATAAGGTACAAGAAGTAGAGGGGAGATATATAGGGAAAAGCTTTGAGGGTAAAGAATATGTCATTAAAGACGATACAAAGACAATTGAATTTATTAAAGAACAATGGCACCGTTATGAAATGGAAAAAATTTCTCTTAGACAATTGATAGAATCGACATTAAGTAATCAATATTTATGGGGAAAGGATCTGAATAAGATCTTGAACCTGGCAGATGAATTAGGCCATTACTTAGAAACGATGATTGACTGACTGGCTGAGAGGAGTTGGGCTCTTATATAATAGCCCGACACCGTTCCCATACCATGTACGTATGTTCAAAATGATGCAATAAAAATAATTGTCTATCCTATCATTATTTTTCCTTTATTTTATTCGTAATTCTGGTATAATATATGAGTGATAGATTTACCTGGTATATTCCTTAGGGAAGGGTACCAAAAGTGATGAATACTATATAAATCTTTATTCCCGTGAAGGGGAGTAGCGTCAGGTATAACCTGAAATAAAGTCGTCATTACGTGGAATTTCCACCGGCTTTATTGGCCTAATTACTTTAGTGCTTAGCGAGACCTTTGCCATTTATGGCAGAGGTCTCTTTATTTTTGTATAAAAGGAGGAAGAAGTGGTGGATTTTTTAACTGGTGAATTTATTTCAGGACTTTTAGCAATCATTATGATAGATTTGGTTCTTGCTGGTGATAATGCTATCCTTATTGGATTGGCTGCAAGAAAGCTACCAAAAGATCAGCAAAAAAAGGTGATAATCTGGGGAGCTGTCGGGGCTATCGTGATCAGGATCATAGCAACGCTGTTGGTTGTTGTAATCTTAAAGGTGCCTGGACTGCATTTAATAGGGGGATTACTTCTTGTATGGATAGCTTATAAGCTCCTTATCGATGAAGAAGAACCTGATTTAAAGCCTGCGGACTCCATGTGGGCAGCCATTAAAACGATCATTATTGCAGATGCTTTGATGGGATTGGATAATGTCCTGGCTGTAGCAGGTGCTTCTCATGGTAACTTCACTTTAGTGGTAATTGGCTTACTTGTATCTATTCCAGTCGTGATGTATGGAAGTACTTTGATCTTGAAACTGATCGAACGTTTCCCATTCATTATAATTATTGGTGCGGGAATACTAGGCTGGACAGCTGCTAAAATGATCGTAGCTGAACCTTTCATGCACAACTATTTTGCTAATCCTTTCTTGAAATATGGATTTGAAGCTTTAGTAGTGATCGGGATCCTAGTGGCCGGAACTACGAGACAGCAAAAAGTAGAAAAAGAAAAAGCGAACAGAGATAAAATGCAAATCGAACGAAATGGATAATGTGTGGCAAAAAGGGACTTTTCGAAAATGAAAAGTCTCTTTTTTTTTAATATAACAGCAAAAGAGAAGCTGTTAAACCGGTAGAACTAATTCCATGATATAAACGGTGGTTGTTAAGACGATACTAATTTAACATTTCCTTTATTAACCATGAAAGGGTAAGATACTTGTATCCTTCACTGTTTTTTGAGCGATATGTAATGGAGGCTCGACTGATTGAAGGTGAACATAAAGTATAAAAGGGTAAGTAAAAACTAATGTTCATTTTATTTTTTGTTAGCGCTCTGCGTACAAAACGACGAACTGAATGCTACTTCCAGACATTTCGTTTATCAACCTTATTTTGAATAATGGAGAAAAGGATAATAGTTTTAATAATCATGCGGAGGAGTGAATGCAATGAAAGAAAAAATAGTAGAAGAGTTAAAGAGTATTGAAGAAACCTATGATGTAAAAGTCTTGTACGCTTGTGAATCCGGAAGTCGTGCATGGGAATTTCCATCAAAAGATAGCGATTACGATGTTAGGTTTATCTATTTACATAAAAAAGATTGGTATTTGTCAATTGATAAAAAAAGAGATGTAATCGAACTGCCGATTAATGAATTATTGGATATTAACGGATGGGAACTAACTAAAGCTTTACGTTTATATAGAAAATCCAACCCGCCACTACTCGAATGGTTAAACTCAGGGATCGTATATCATACAGCTTATTCTGTCATTGACAAGATGAAGGAAATGAGCAGCCAGGTTTATATACCTACCGCAGCTTTATATCATTACTTGAATATGGCCAAGGGGAATTATAGAGACTATTTGCAGAATGAACAAGTAAAAATTAAAAAATATTTTTATGTTTTACGCCCAATACTTGCTTGCATTTGGATCGAAAAATATAACACGATCCCTCCATTAGAATTTCCGTTTTTATTGGAAGAGATCATTCCGGACGGACAATTAAAAACTGAAATTAGAAAATTATTAGCCAGAAAAATAAGTGGTGAAGAGTTAGACCTTGAACCTAGAATTGATGTTATTAATGAATTTTTGGAAAATGAAATCGAACATTTGGCCAACTATGTTAAAACAATAGATATTAAAATAGAAGATCCGACAGAGGCATTAGACCAACTATTTAAAGCAGCCTTAGAGGAAGTTTGGAAATAACCCCATTTTTCTTCAATTTAGAAGTGGCTAATTCGACTTTGTGAGTAGGTAATTTAAATGAAATTCTCTCTAAACCAATTGACTCCATGCAATTGGTTCTTTTTTATATCGAAACTTACTTACCTACATTGGCTGGAGCTGGATTTTTTTATGTAGATGAAGGACACTTGGCCAAATTAATCAATTAAGATGAGATAGACAGCCTTACCTCGGGGACGCAAAATTTTAAAATGGAATTACAAGTATGATGGATATGAAGCTACAAACGATGCAATCAAAAATGGGTGACTAAAGTAGAAGCTGATAAGTTAGATGTAAAATTGGAAACGAATTTGCAGCAGTTAAAGTCATGGGAAGTGTTAACGAACGATATTTAACCACACACTTTTTAGAAAAAGTAATCTTAAATCAGTAGAATAATAAAGGTTAATCTTTGACTTCAGTTAGTATTTTTTAGTTAAAATCTGAATTTTTTGTTATAATCACATTAGATAAATGAACCCTTTATTCATTGAAACTGTAAACTTCCTTAATGTTTTCATGAAGGATGACGGAACAATAAAAAGACATGGATAGTCTTCGGGGGACTCATTAAATGTATTTCAATATTAGCATAAAAAAGGTGTGCTAGAAACGGTACCATTCAAACCGATTTCAGTCTAGCTTCATGGTTTTCGCGGTATACATGGCCAGAAGAATTCTTTAGATGCAAAACGCGCTAGGGCGACTGTTCGTTACTGTTTGTCCTGTTTCTTCTATATTAGAATTATTAAGGCATTTTAGCCATGGCTTACTCCCTTTTTTACCATATCTGATTCCGGCCAAATTGGTCGGTTTCTTTGTTATCGTAAGCACTATTTCCATACATGTGTAGTACTTTGCCTCCGTATCAGCAGCTTTTCATGTGTTCATTTTGTTTCGCTAAGGGAAACTATGGAAAAATTAACAGATTTTCAAAAAACAATAATTTATGAAGTGCAAGAAAACAAAATCTCATATAGAATGATGTTATTGATATAGTATTTAAAATTCCGCAAGGGGATGTGTGGTCACGAGTATGGAGTTGTCATCTGAAAATATGAAGTATAAAAAAGTATTGATTCATTATCTGGAAGAAAATCAATCCTTATTTTTAAATGAATGGAACGAGACCATTAAAATCAATGAAATAGATCCCTACAAAGACAAGATTAAAGAAAATGGATATGGCATGTACTCCATGGTCATCCAAACGTTTAAGGAGGCATTGTCTGAAGAAGTGCTGATAAAATTGGCTCATCAGGTAGCCAAAGAACGTCTTGAAGCGAATATTAACATCGGGGATTTTCTATATAATATTAATTTAGGAAGAAATATCATAATCAGAAATGTTTTTGGGGCCAATATTCCCATTGATTATATGAAGAAATTCATTAATGCCATCAACTTGCACTTTGATACTTTCAGCTATCATGCTGTAACAAAATATACGAATCTTACAAATGAATTGATTGAGGAAAAGAAGTCTTACATAAGTGAAAATCATAAAGATAAATTAGCGGTACTGGGACAAATATCATCAAGCTTTGTACATGAGTTCCGTAATCCGCTTACAGCTATCATGGGTTTCAATAAATTACTGAAAAGGGAGAACCCAAACTTGAAATATTTGGATATCATTGATTATGAATTAAATCAGTTGAATTTCAGGATAACCCAATTCCTCCATACCTCTAAATCTAATTTTAATGAGGAACAAAGAGAGGAAGTTTCCGTGTTAAAGTTAATTGAAGAAATTCAAGAACTGACTTATGCAAATATTGTGGATGCCAGCGTTAATGTAGAAATCGAGATTTATCCAAACTTAGTCATGACAGCGAGTAAGGACGGGTTAAAACAAGTATTTCTAAATCTCTTTATAAATTCCATTGATGCATTAAAGGATAAAGAACACCCGAGAATATTAAGGATTCAGTCTTTAATAGAGGGGAACGAACGAATAATTCGTATTTCAAATAATGGACCTGCCATTGCCAGTGAAATGATCGAATCAATTTTTGAGCCCTTTGTCACGACAAAAGAGTTAGGAACGGGGATCGGGCTATACGTATGTAAAAAAATCATTGAAAGTAATGATGGGTATATGAATTGTGAATCCAATGAAAATTTAACCACATTCAGCATCCATTTCCCAATCGACCGGTACTAAATTTTTATAAGGCGCTTACTTAACGAAGCTTTACATTCTTTTATTCATACATACTCGTATTACTTTTTTAGCCTGTAACTAGATCTATAGCGGAGGAACCTCTCGGGGGTTGCCGAATCATTAACTTAAAAACTAAACCATCTGGAAGATGTCAATATTCATCATTTGAATTTAGGCATCTTCTTTTTATCTCCTTCGTCTATTTTTATTTTCCACTACATCAAGATTAATGAGAAACTTTCCTTTCCTAGAACCTTTCACGCATTTCCTTACCTCATCAAATTTAACTTGAGCTAAGTCAGTAGTGAAATGCGTCGAATTTTAAAAAGAAATCAATTAATTTGAGGTTTTTGATTCAAATTTGAATCAAAAAATGAAAATAATTAATATATGAATCATAAAACGCCATAATAATTCAATAATGGATCGTATTTAATGATTACACGCGTTAAACCCTTATAAACTACCTATCCTTTTTTTGGCATGGATATTGCTTTTACTATAAATATATAAATAAAATTTTAGAGAGAGGGTGCCTTAATAAATTTAAAGGGTAAATTAGGAAAGGGTTAACATAGGATGATGTAAATAATGATAAATAAAAGGACACCATTTTGTCATAAATGGCATGAGGAATCACTGTAATTCCTATGGGTTTCGTTTATGGGCTTTGACAGCTATTGAGGAATTTTTAATTGAAAGCGATTACTAGTAAATTATAATGCTTTTCTTTTTTAACGAATGTACATATAACACTTTAATTATCAATTGTGAAATTTATCTTGTTTATAGTATTGGAGAAACAGGTAGATAGGACTGCATGAATTCTTTTTGAATGAAAGATTTCTACTAGGGTACCCATGAGCAAAAAAAAGGAAATTTAGTTTTTTTGCTTGCAAAACGGCATATTGACAGTTTTAAAGGATGGTGACAATAGTGGCTTTTCAAACAAATGAACTGAAACATGGTCTCAAGACAAGACATGTAACAATGATTTCTATTGGTGGTGTTATTGGGGCAGGCCTATTTATAGGGAGTGGAACAATAATTGGTTCCGCAGGGCCTGGTGCTATTTTATCGTATATAATCGCGGGGTTAATGATCGTGCTAATAATGCGGATGCTTGGTGAAATGGCTGTGGTAAATCCCGATAGTGGTTCCTTTTCCACTTACGCCCATCAAGCTTTTGGTCCTTGGGCCGGATATACGATCGGTTGGTTGTACTGGTTCAACTGGGTTATCATTATTGCTATTGAAACAACTTTATTGGGTAGTATGGTTCATGATTGGTTTCCTGCGATACCAATGTGGGTCGCTAGTTTATCTTTCCCTATTTTAATGACAATAACGAATATTTATTCCGTCAAAGCTTATGGGGAATTTGAATACTGGTTAGCTTTTATTAAAGTGTCTGCCATTGTAATATTTCTAATTCTAGGTGCAGCCATGATTTTTGGGTTTGTTCCTGGATTTGATTCACCGGGCCTTTCCAACATTTCTGGGGATGGTTTTTTTCCAAATGGTTTTCTTCCTGTACTCCTAAGTGTAATATTTATTACTTTCTCTTTATCGGGAAGTGAAGTAGCTGCCATTGCAGCAGGTGAGTCTGAAAACCCTGAAAAAAATATTATAAGAGCGATTAACGCTGTGGTATGGCGTCTCCTTCTTTTCTTTGTTGGCTCAGTGGCCGTGTTAGTTATCGTGATTCCGCAGGGGGCAGAAGATTTACTGAAAACCCCTTATGCCAGCGTATTTGATATGGCAGGCCTTCCAGCCGCCGGTCAAGTGATGAATATCGTAATCTTCACATCATTGCTTTCTGTTTTGAATTCGGGTCTATATACAAGTTCACGTATGTTATATTCTTTATCAAAAAAAGGCGATGCTCCCAAAATTTTATCCCGAGTGAATAAGAGGGGGATTCCGATTTGGGCGTTGATGGCAAGTGTTTTCTTTTCCTATGTGTGTACGACATTTAAATTTGTATCTCCTGATAAATTGTTTGCTTTTCTCGCAAATAGTTCGGGAGGAGTCACTATGATCATGTATATTTTTATCGCCTTTTCTCATCTGTACTTAAGGAAAAAGACTGAAAAAGAGAATCCGGGAACACTCAAAGTGAAAATGTGGCTATTCCCATACTTAACCTACGCAACTATTGCAATGTTGTTTATTATCTTTGTTGCTCAAGCTTTTATTGATTCCATGCGATTACAATTTTTACTAACAAGCCTTCTTACGATTCTAGTTATAGGTTCATACTTTCTGTTTTATCATAAGAAACAGGTTATTAATCCTGAACTAGATGAACAACTAAAAAAAATTCAATAATCAAATATTGATAAAGAAGTCAGATGTAAAGAAGTACAGTGCAACTGTAGACAAACTCGATAATAATTGAGTTTGTTTACAGTCTTTTTTAGAGTGCTTGTAAAATTTGAACGTTGATCTACACCCCAGGCGCTCGCTATCCGAGGGTGGTCCGCCCTCGGCGCTCTTTGCGCCTACGGGGTCTCCTTTGGACGCGTATTCCGTATGCGTCTCGCACACCCGTTCCAACCAACTTTGTATTGAAAAATGGAACCTCTTTTGTCAGCAATCTGGGCTGCTCTTAGTGAGCAGCTTTTTTGATTTCAACATGTCCTGGCATTTTTTTAGAACGGACGGTTGAATATGATTCGCATTCATTTGCAACTTTGAATTCCTTTGCTAGAATATAATCTATAGAAAAGATTAGGAGTGGTGATTATGGCTGAAACTCCAGCTGAAGATTTGATTCATTATATCGCACCAAAAGGAGAGTATATCCCTTTTTTAGATGATACGGACTATATAGCTAAAGGAATGGAATGGAAATTATTCACTGCCCGATCGGTAAAAAGAGAACTATTATATAAAAACGGCAGTTTTCAAGCAAAAGTCAAATTGGCAGGTTATGAACAATATGGCAACGGTCTAGACACTGTAGTCGTTGAATTTGAAAATGGTAAACTAAGTTGCATTAACCCTTCCTATTTAAAGGAAATGCAAAGCTCCAGTTTCGGAAAAGAATTGTTGAGTGGACCGGTTTCCGAACCACCCGCTGTTCCAAGTGAAACTGAGCAGGTTATAGAAGCTCCCATTACGGAAAACTCCGATCAGCTAAGTGAACAACCAAAAAAAGCAAAAACCAAAACCAAAAAGACGACAGCAAAACCTAAGTTGGACTTACCTGGAGAAAAAGTGCATTTCACCGCAACCGTCAAGGAGTTCACGGCGAAAATGAACCATTTCACTGGTGAAGAAGATGAAGTCATACTCTTGGAGAATGTCAAAGTGACAACGGAACCTGAACTGACAATCGGAGATGCTTGGTGTGGATATAGCAAGACATTAAAAAAAGCTGAGCTCGAAGAAGGGGACTCAATCGAATTTGATGGAAAAGTGGTCGACAAAAAATACAATAAAGAAATACGGTATAAAGTAAATAATCCATCTAAGTTAGTAAAAAAGGAGATGGAAGCTTAAACGCTGGAGTTCTTGCATGAAAGGGAGTAAGCCGCCGCTTACTCCCTTTTTTGTTGCATTAATCATTTACCTACCGCTCATTGTGAACTTATTAGAATAGATGAGGCCAACCCTGGAATATATTCGTTTGTGGGAGATTCAACTTATAGCCTTCTTCACTCGTATATCGTGGGGTTTCGCTTTTGTGGTTTCATATATTCCAGTGTTGGGGATAATACATTATGATAATGGATTTATAAAAAGATTAGGGGGGATTTTTATATGAAAGAATTATTCCGGTTATTAAAACAAGGTAATAAATCGGCGTTCATTGCTGCCTGTGTGAATAGTATCATCGCTGTGCTAAAGGGGATTGCTTATTTCATGACAGGGAATGTCGCTATGTTTGCTGAAACTTTACATACTTTGGGCGATGCTGCGAATCAGTTTTTCGTCTTCATTGGTTCTGCACTAAGTAAAAAGTCACCAACTGATCGATTCCCTGATGGTTTTGGACGATTGGTTAACCTTGTTTTATTAGGGGCAGTATTGGTTGTCGGAATCATGTCTTATGAAACGATTAAAGAAGGGTTCCATCATATTATGCACCCTGCAGAATCAACTGGGATCCTTATTAACTTGTCCGTCCTTTCGTTAGCCGTTGTGTTGGAATCATATGTATTATTTAAGGCGATGAAAGAAGTGGTCCATGAGACTGGAATCGAAGCTAAAGGAGCAGCAGTCATATTTAAGAGCTTCTCTGGTTTAAAAAGAGCTAAACCAGCGACGAAATTAGTATTCATGGAAGATATGGTAGCAACCGGCGGTGGATTACTTGCGATACTTGCGATTCTATTAGCAAACTTCACCCCGTTCATACAAGCAGAAGGGGTTGCTTCTGTCATGATTGGTCTGGGGATGTTTTATGTGGTTGGAAGGGTTTTTCTTGATAATGCAGCGGGTGCACTAGGGGAAGCGGATATAGAAATGCGTCAAAAAATTGGAACCATGGTCATGGATGATCCGGATGTTAGAGATATCCAGAAACTGGCTGTAATAAAGGAAGGGGAAGACTTTCATGTCGAACTTGAGGTAGAACTTGATCCCCATATTTCAATCGCCCAGGCTGATGACATAAAGGATCGTCTGTTTGATGAAATATTCAAGGAAAGAGGTGTAACGGATGTGATTATAGAATTTGATGAAAATGATGGTGTTGCTAAATGGGAAGATCAGATAAAAAAAGAATTGAATCAACTGGAAAAAGAAAAGGAATAGCAAGTATTCAGTTCAAAATTTTAAATGATTTAAATAGTATCAAACGTATTAAATCACATTTTTTCCATTCTCAATCATTAAAAACATTCGGTTTCTAAATTTCTTTATCTTAATGATGCTTGTCCCCATGGCAGCGCATACATCTTCTTTTGGAATTGAAAATTTCAACATTCCTTTACATGATAGGACCTGTTCAATTTTTCACGTTCTTTCCAAGAATATGAAAAATAAGCTATCATGTAATCAGGTACATATTGATAGATTATGAAAGGGTGAATAAAAATGAAGAAGCCGGATATTAAATTAGTTGCGCTTGACATGGATGGCACGCTTTTAAATCTCGCAGGAGAGATTTCTGAAGTAAATCGGAGAGCGATTAAAGATGCCGAAAATCAGGGGGTATTTGTTGTATTGAGCACAGGGAGATCATATGCGACATGCAGTGATTTTGCAAAGTCAATGGAACTTCAATCATATCTGATTACGGTAAATGGAAGCGAAATTTACGATAATCAAGGAAAACTGGTGGAAAGGAATATCGTCGATAGTGAGTCTATACAATGGATGTGGGAATTAAGCCAAAAACATGGTACACATTTTTGGGCAATAAGCTGTGATAATATTTACAGGGCTGAAATGCCAGAAAAAATCCATGATTCTCAATGGCTTAAATTTGGTTTTGATACAGATGATGAAGCGATCCGCCAAATCATCATGGATGAATTGGTATCAAAAGGTAATTTTGAAATTAGCAATTCAAGCCCTACGAATATTGAAGTGAATGCTATGGGCGTAAATAAAGCGAAAGCGATAAAGCTTGTTTGTTCATTGTTAAATATTACGATGGATAATGTAATGGCAGTAGGAGACAGCCTTAATGACCTAGCCATGATTTCTGAAGCTAAAGTGGGAGTAGCGATGGGGAATGCCCAGAAAATAGTGAAAGAAAAAGCGGATTGGGTCACGGTAACCAACGAAGAAGATGGTGTGGCGAAAGCCATTCATAAATGGGTGCTTACAAATTAAATCGAAACTGTATATGGAGTGCTTTCCATATGCAGTTTTTTTTATAGATGCATTCTGCGTAATGATGAAATTAAGCCCCCGGAATTAATTCTTGAAAATTGTGAATGTAAGAAGTATGATAATCTTGTAGTGTTATATTTTGGTAATATATTAAAAATGGGAGGTTTCATAGATGAGAAGAACTTTGCCTGAACATTGGTGGAATCAATTATCTTTACCAGTTATTTCAGCACCTATGTTTTTAATATCCGGTCCTGAGTTAGTGAAAGAATGCTGTTTGAATGGCGTGATAGGCTCTTTTCCAGCGCCGAATGCACGGCCGATAGAGGTACTGGATCAATGGATGGGTGACATAAACGGCACATTGATCGCTGCAAAGGATAAAGAACCAGACAGAAAGATTGCTCCATGGGCAATGAATATGGTTGTCCACCGTACTTATAGCCGCCTTGAAGAAGAGTTGGAATTGGTCAAAAAGCATCAGCCTCCCATCGTCATTACATCATTAGGTTCCCCAAAACACGTGGTCGATGTCGTACATAACTATGGCGGGTTGGTCTTTTCGGATGTCAGCAGTGTGGAATTTGCAAAAAAAGCCGCTGATTCAGGTGTGGATGGATTGATCTTAGTTGCTTCGGGGGCTGGTGGTCATGCGGGTGAGATAAATAGTTTTGCTTTCGTGGACAGCGTAAGGACATTCTGGGATGGTATCATTTTGCTGGCTGGTTCCATAAGTACAGGCCATAGCATCTTAGCTGCTCAAGCTGCAGGAGCTGATCTAGCCTATATGGGCACACGTTTTATCGTTGCGAAAGAGAGCAGGGCAAATGATGAATATAGGGAAATGCTTGTCGATTCGGATCATGATGATATCATCTTGACTGATGCATTTTCAGGAGTGAATTGTAATATGCTGAAACCGAGTATAAGTAAGGCAGGCATGGACCCTGAACAATTAACCAAAAAAGAAAATGTCGATTTTGACAGCATGTCCAAATCATCTGAGTCTAAAGCGTGGCGTGATATTTGGTCTGCAGGGCATGGTGTAGGGGCAATAAAAAAAATAGATACCGCTGCCGGCATCATTAAACAACTAGAAAAAGAGTATCAGGAATCTCTAGAGAAATTGACCGGGCAGGCGGATAAATTAAAAGGAATCATCTCCAAGTGATATGAAAGCGCTTCATTTAGATATTTGAATATAGCTTATTATAAGTGGAAAAAGGGCATCCATAATGGATGTCCTTCTTTGCGTGTTATATCAGGGTTGAAAATAGTAAATTCAGGTTGTAAAAAGTGAAAAAATATTGATAAAAAGGGTGATAAATGTTATATTACTTTCGTGTTAATGACCGAATGAACAATATAGTCATTAGTCATTTTTTGTTTGGAAAGTAATATATATAAAGGGTCAAGAAAAAAATCCAAACTATATATTGCAGAAGCAAATGACTTAATTCATGTATTCTTCAATCCATTTTTCACTGATGAAAATTATTAAATTAAACGGCATATTCGTCGTTAAGGAGGACTTGGTAGGTGTGTTAAAATCTTTAAAGGGTGAATTCTTAGCAATAATAAAACATCCTATGATACTCATTTCCATAATAGGGATCATCATGATTCCCTTGCTATACAGCGGAACGTTCCTTTGGGCGTTTTGGGATCCATATGGTAAGGTCGACCAATTGCCTGTCGCCATTGTCAATATGGATGAGGGTGCCGAGTTTAATGAATCGGAACTGACAATAGGAAAAGACTTAGTGAAAGAGCTCAAGGAAAAAAAGGATTTCGATTGGCATTTCGTCAGTCAAAAAGTAGCGAATGAAGGTCTGGAAAATCAAGATTATTACATGAAAATAGAAATCCCGAAAAACTTTTCGAAAAATGCAACGACCTTGCAAGAGGACAATCCGGAAAAACTCGATTTAATTTACACGTCCAATGAAGGGTTTAACTATATATCTACTAAGATTGGTGACGCAGCTTCCGAGAAAATCAAAGGGGAAGTTTCGGCAGCCGTTACGAAAACCTATGCCGAATCAATGTTCGACAATTTGAACGAAGTGGCTGACGGACTAAAAAGTGCAAGTGATGGTGCGGGAAAATTGAAAGATGGTACCGATACAGTGAAAAATGGTTCGAGTGAACTTGGAGATGGGATTAACTCTGCTAAAGAAGGTTCCAAAAAAGTGGATGAAGGAATAGATTCCGTCCATTCAGGTTCTGTTGAAATCCACGAAAATCTGGAAAAACTAGCTGAAAAATCACTGACCTTTTCCAATGGAGTCGGTTCGGCAGCTATGGGATCAAAAGAGCTAAATCAAGGGTTACAGCAATTTAGCACTGGTGTTGGACAAATGAAAGATGGGCAAACCAAGCTCTTACAAGGAGCCCAAAAATCTGAAGCGGGAACTGGTGAATTGGCCTCTGGACTGCAACAATCATTAGAAGGATTCAACCAGATAGAAGAAAAGCTGCCAGCCTTGACAGAGGGAGCAAATGGGGTAGCTGCTGGCGCTAGCCAGCTTTCAGGTTCATTGTCTGAATGGAGTGCAGCTTCGAGTGAAGCGAAAGCAGGAGCTTCTGAAGTTTCGGCAGGCTTGGAAGAAGTTATTTCAGGATTAAAACAACAATCCGGAGCTACGGATGATCCTGACGAGAAAGCACGTTTGGATGGAGTGATTGCTTCTCTGTCTCGTATTAGCGAAGGTAGTAGAGGTGTTTCTGAAGGGGTAGGGAAACTCTCGGCGAGTGCTTCTGAAATTGCTAAAGGCGGAAACAGTCTAAGTGATGGAGCAGAACAATTGGGAGAAGGCACAAGTGCGCTAAGCGGTGGTTTCACTCAATTAAAACAAGCTCAAGATAAACTTGCAAATGGTGCGAATGAACTGAAAAACGGTCAAGGTCAATTAGTGTCAGGATTGACAACATTTGGCGGTAGCATAGATTCAGCTCAGAGTGGGCTTGGACAGTTAACCGAAGGCAGCAATAACTTAGTCAGCGGGCTTGATCAGCTAGAAGATGGCTCCAAGCAATTATCTAGTGGAACCTCACAGCTTTCTGAAGGTTCGAAAAGCCTGATTACAGGAACAGATAAGTTGAAAGAAGGTTCATCCAGCCTAACGAGTGGTATGGGAGAACTGGCGAATGGAGCCATTAAGCTACAAGATGGAATCGCCAAACTTTCTGATGGATCGGAAGAATTACATGACGAATTGAAGGATGGGGCCAACGAAGCAGGCAATATAAAATCCAATGAAGATGTATATGACATGTTTGCAAGTCCAGTGAAAGTGGATAAACTGCCAATAAATAATGTACCTAACTATGGCACTAGTTTTGCACCATATTTAATTTCATTGAGTTTATTTATCGGGGCTATCGTTCTGACGATCATCTTCAAGTTAAGAGAGCCTGCTGTTAAGCCTGCTAATGGATTCAGCTGGTTTATTAGTAAATACAGTGTCATGGCTCTCATAGGAATCTGTCAAGCCATATTGGTGGACTCCATATTAATATTAGGACTTGGAATCAATGTCACGAGTATCCCGTTATTTTTTGCAGTAAGCATCCTTGCAAGCTGTACATTCATGGCTATCATTCAGTTCCTAGGATCAGCCCTTGATAATCCGGGTCGGTTTATAGCATTATTAATTTTAATTCTTCAACTGACGAGCAGTGGCGGAACATTCCCGAATGAATTGGTTCCCGGCTTCCTGCAAGGTTTCACACCATTCTTACCGATGACTTATTCGATAAATGCTTTTCGAGCAGTCATCTCAACAGGAGATTATAGCTTCATGTGGCATAATCTTAGCATATTAGCCATATTCCTTGTTGTGGCATTAGTATTATCACTTCTTTACTTTATTTATCGATTTAAAAAATTGAACGATGCAATGACCGAAAAACAGGAAGATGCAACAGTATAATAAAAAAACGGCGCCCCCTACGGGACGCTGTTTTTTATTATGATCGTGTTGTCTTTTGTAAGAATTTTTCACATCCGTCGTAATGAACTTTTTATATGTACTTCCGTCCTCTATGAAGGAACCATTTTATAAAAAAACGGAATGTGTCATAACTGCGTCCAACGTTTACGAGAGATTGTAAAATTAATGCAACACTACACCCTCGATTTTTGGGAAGCAGGTGCGTATTTCTTCATCGGATTTTTAGCAATGACATCTTTTAAATATGGATGACCGGAAGGACCCGGTATTTTCATAAGTTCCATAAGGTAAGATATATCGTCCATTGCCCTGTGAGTTTGGAAATTGGTGATATTATGTGCTTGCAGCAAGGTTAACAGTTTACTATTTTCAAAGCCGTATTGCTTCCAAGGTACATTCCGCATTGTGCAGAACCACTTTTGGTCATTGATTTCCGGATACATTTGGTAAAGAAAACTTCTATCGAATGAGGCATTATGTGCGAAAATCGAATCAGTACGTGCTATGAAAGATTTAATTTTTTCATCGTGAAATTTTTTTCCTTCGACTGAACTGTATGGAATACCATGAATCCTATACGCTTGATCATAATTTCTTCTTGCTTGATAGGAGAGAGGCTCTCTTAAAAACGATTCTTGATCAATAAGATTAATAATTTCCCCTGTTTCACTGCTATAAGTGAACAGTATAAGGGCAAGTTCGATAATTTCATCAGAAGTGGGACGTAAACCTGTCGTTTCTACGTCTAGCACTAAACCTAATCTATTAGACAATTTATTTTCCTCCAATTGGCTTCATTTATCTATTATAGCTGACATATGATAGCGTTTGAAAGTGTGAGGCATTGTATTAAATGGTCTTGTTGGAAAGATCCAGGTAAAGATTTCTACAACACTACTTAAAACACGGTGTAACAAGCTAGTTAAAGAAGAGATAGAACGGCTAAGACTGTAAGCAAAAGGAGTTCTATCTACCTGTTAAACAAAGTTGATTAGAACGGAATGTACGACACTCCTGGGGGAAAAGCAAGTCCAAGGGAATCCCCCCCAAAAAAACTGTAGGCAAAATCAATTATTATCGAGTATCTCTATCTTTTTTTCAATAATGAGTAAACGATACAAGCACAGCTAAATGCTATCTTGTTCTATATGTATATCTTCTTCCTTTTTTTCAACGCTGAAAATATTTTGGATTGAATTATTTTGAAAGGAAGCTGGAGATTTGAAAGGGAGGGATAAAGATAAAAAAAGAAGCGGCAATTTGCCACCCCTCACGAATTTTTATTTTCCAATGAATTGCTGGGTCCAATAGTGGCTGTACTTTCCTCCTGTCGCATGTCCAATTCCAATTTTGCTATAGTTCTTGTTTAGAATATTGGCCTTGTGTCCCGGACTGTTCATCCATGAACTCATGACGGCTTCTGCACTAGGTTGACCTGCTGCAATATTTTCCCCTGCATAATTATAGCTGACTCCAAAGGATTTCATCATTTCGAAAGGCGAGCCATAACGCGGACTTGTATGATTGAAATAATTATTATCACGCATATCTTCAGATTTCAGGATGGCAACATGGGAAATGGCTGAATCCATTTCAAGGGAAGGGAGTCCCTGTTTTGAACGTTCTTCGTTAACTAAACGAAGTATCTGCTGTTCAACTGATTGACTGTTCTCTTGGTCTGTTGTAGGAACTGTTTGATTGCTCTCATGTTTTGTTGTAGGAATAGTTATGTTTTGTCCAACTTTAATTTGATTAGAATCCTTAATTGTAGAGTTTGTTTTAAGTAAATCGGAAAGGCTAACTTCATATTCAGCTGCTATTTTCGTTAGGGTATCACCACTTGCTACTTGGTAAGTATTGGCTCCTAGGGCAACTGTCGGAGAAAATAAGGATAAGGACAGTGCTGATAAAAGGATGATTTTCTTCATTTTGTTTCCTCCTAGTAAGATATCTGGATTGGAAGTCTAGTATCCTATAAAAATCGGTGTGTGTAAAATTAGGTATTTCTCATTCTTTATCGGAATGGGAGAAAGGTATCGAATGAAAACGTACAGGATGGGGGTCCATATAACCTGAAATAAGAGTCTGGTTATGATAATAATAGGGCTTTTTGATAGAACTGAAGATTTATAACATGTAGAAAAAGAATCATTTTTACGTTTGCCAGCTATGTTTGTCAGGGTAAATAAGAAGGGTGTTAAAAACGTTAAGTAGCAATATGGACCTAAATAATGATGGAAATGATAAATCGTCGTAAAGGTGGAGCTCATATGGATTTAAAAGCAGGAAAAGTATTTTGGAAGGATACATTTAAAGAACATAGGACATATCCCATTTTGGAAGAGGATCTATCATGTGATGTATGTATTGTAGGTAGTGGATCATCGGGGGCACACTGTGCATATTTTTTAGCTGGAACAGGTTTAAATGTGATCCTGATTGATAAACGTGATATAAGTGAAGGCAGTACGGTAGCAAATACTGGACTTTTACAATATTCAAATGATAAAACATTAACGTCCCTTATTCATAGTTTTGGAGAAGATGTGGGTACACGCCATGTTCAGCTTTGTTTGGATGCCATTCGGACACTTGAGAAAGAGGTTGTTCCGAGTTTAGATGGAAATCCGGATTTTAAAATCAGAAAAAGCTTGTATTACGCATCCAGCCTTGAGGATGTATCGATGCTGAGAGAAGAATATGACAATCTTAAATCTCGTGATTTTCCAGTAGAATATTATGCAGAAAAAGATATTGAAAGTAAATTTTCATTTTCGAAATTAGCAGCGCTGGTTACAGGAAATGATGCTGAAATAAATCCATATAAACATGCACATTTCTTGATTGAAAAGGCATATCAGAAAGGCGTACGGGTCTATTCAAATACTAAAATCAATGGAAAGATTTTAAAAGAGAATCAAACCCATCTTTTTACCGAAAACGGGCATATGATACGAGCACAGTCGGTCATTTTCGCTACAGGGTATGAGGCCCAAGAAGAGGTGAGGGATAAAAATGCAAAGATTCTTAGTTCATATGCCATCGCAACGAATCAAATTGCCGATCAAGCTAAATGGCATGAAGATATGATGATATGGGAAACGGCGCGACCATATTTATATGCGAGAAAAACATTTGATAACCGGATAATCATAGGTGGTCTGGATGAATCAACGAAATATCTGGAGAAAAGGGATTCAATGATTATACGTAAAAGAGATGAATTATTGAAGCAGCTTATCATTTTATTTCCTGAATTAGAGAATCGGATCCAGGCTGATTATTATTGGGGTGCTTTTTTTGGAGAGACCCATGATGGTTTACCGACAATAGGAATATACCCTGATCACCCAAATTGTTATTTCTTATTGGGTTATGGCGGGAACGGGACGGTTTATAGTGTCATTCTTTCACAAATCATTAGGGATCTAATTACAAAAGGAGGGCATCCGGACTCCGCATTGTATCTTAAGGAGCGAAATTTCTCGAAAAGTATTGTCCATTAAGACAGGTATCTTCTCTTCTTAAATAGAATATATAGTCAGCTGAATTAACGGGGGGATTCTTCGATGGCGTTTAAGGCATTGGAAACAGAAAGACTGCGTTTAATCGAAATAGGCCACCAGCATACAGAGAGTCTGTTTGAAATTCTCTCTAAAGATGAGGTGACCAAATATGATGGGATAGAAAGTTTAATTCTTGTTGATGATGCCCGTCGCTTAATCGACTTGTTTAAAAGTGCGTATTTAAATAAACGTGGGATACGGTGGGGAGTTGTTTTAAAAGATTCCGAGAAATTCATAGGCACCGTTGGACTTAATCAATTGAGTCTCACCAACAAACGCGCAGAAATCGGGTATGAAATCCATCCGGATTATTGGAGAAAACATTTCACATCCGAAGCAGTCAATGAAGTATTACGTTATTCATTTCAAGAATTGAAATTAAATCGAATGGCTGCTTTAATTTTCAAGGATAATTTGGCATCAGCAAACCTATTGAAGAAATTTGGTTTTAAAGAGGAAGGCAGTCTCCGAAGTTATATATTTCTTCGTGACCAATCGCATGATGCCTTGGTATTTTCCTTGTTATGTGAAGAATATTTGCAGCTGCGTAATCCGGTTTAGTGTCTTATTCCATTTTTAAATCAAGGTAATAATAGATGATGAACTGGCCAATATGGTCAGTTTTTTTATTAAAGAAAATCCCATTCGTGATTGGTCATTTTAATTAAATCAGGGACAAAATGTATATTCATCATGTTAAAATTAGGGAGCGATTTCATAATCAGTCCGGGTGGACATGAAAAGGAGCATAATCATTGTGAAAATCTTATTTCCGTTGCTTGCAGTCCTAGGGGGTATCACCATTGCCATTCAAGGACAAATCAATGGTGGTTTAGGGAAAAAAGTTGGGGTCATTGAAGCCTCATTCATTTCGTTTGGAATCGGGACACTGGCTTTATTATTCATTGTTTTGTTTGCAGGGAATGGTAATATTTCAGCCATAGCGACTGTGCCTAAATGGCAATTGTTAGGTGGCATATTGGGAGCGTTTTACGTCATTGTCATTGTCCTGGTCGTACCTCGGATTGGAGTGGCCCCTGCAATGGCTGGGGTTATTGTAGGCCAAGTACTGATTGGGGCCGTCATTGACCACTTCGGTTTATTGGGAGGGGTACGCATCCCGTTGGATGTGAAAAAGGTGGCAGGAATATGTTTACTTTTCGTGTCACTATATTTATTTAATCATAAATGAAGTAATGAAAGGGGCATTATTGTAAATGAAGGGCGATTAGATAGGGGAATATACCCATCGAGATCATGAGAAACTGAACATGAAAGAGAAAGATACTATTTCTATTCCCCTATAGTGTTTTCCCTTTATATGGAATTGATTAATGAATAATTCGTTATATATTTTGGTACATGCATTATTCTACCAAAATATATAATTTGAATGAAAACAATTTTCTAGGAATCTTGTCTTAAAGAAAGATTCATCTTCGTAATTTGAATATTCAGAAAAAATTAATCATTTGATGTCGAGCGAATATATATGGATCCTGGGGTATTCATGCGAAAAAAAATATAGGAAGTAAAAGGTAGATTGGGTTATACATTCTTTTTACCTATCATCTAGATCGAAATGATTAGCAATTAATTATTATCTTGTGAAAAAGTACTCACTGGTTTATTGATTTTTTGATTTATTCGTAATATACTTAAAATTCAACATCTTTAATTCGAGGTATAGTACCCTTAGCGAGGTTTGAAAGTGGGTGGTTTTTAACTAGTAAACTACTGTAATTAGTATTTTTTTAGGAAGAAACGTAGATTTATGCAAACGGTTCGCTAGTTGTTTTGGTTGAATTTCTGCAATGAATGCTCCTGACTGTCCTCGCTGACATCAAACATGTACTATACGAAGGATTAATAGGTGGTAGAAGGATAATCCCTTTAATGGAATTATTCGAATAAAGATTAAAGATGAGGGGGAATATTTTTTGAAAAAGTCTAAATTTTCAGTGCTTGCTCTTCTTATGGCCATCATGCTAATGCTAGCGGCATGCAACGGCGGCTCGAAGGAAACTTCGAATGAAAAAGAAGGTGGATCAGGTGATTCAGCGGAATCAAAAGTATTAAACGTAAACAACTCGAGTGAACCTGGTTCGCTACACCCTGCAAATGCGCAAGGTACTCATGAATCATGGATCCTTGAACACACGTTTGAAGGTCTGACAAAGAAAACAGAAGAAGGTAAAATCGTACCAGGTGCTGCAGAATCATGGGAAATCAGTGATGATGGATTAACATGGACTTTTAAATTGAAAGATGGTTTGAAATGGTCAAATGGGGATCCGCTTACAGCGAATGATTTTGAATATGCTTGGAAGTATGCATTGAAACCAGAAACTGCTGCTGATTATGCTTACCAACTTTACTACCTTAAAGGTGGGGAAGCCTACAACAGTAACAAAGGTAAGGAAGAGGATGTAGGAGTTAAAGCGACAGACGACCTTACATTAGAAGTTACATTGGAGCAGCCTACACCATATTTCCTAGATTTGACTTCCTTCTATACTTTCTATCCAATCGATAAAAAGGTACAGGAAGAAAATCCTAAATGGGCATTGGATGCAAAAACTCACGTATCAAACGGTCCATTCAAATTAACGGAGTGGAAACATAAAGAAAGCCTGAAAATCGAAAAGAATGAAAATTACTACGATAAAGATAAAATCAAATTGGATGCAGTTAACTTTGCTCTAATTGAAGATGAAAATACAGCTTGGCAAATGTACCAGAGTGGTGAATTGGACATCGCTTATCCACTTCCAGTGGACGTGCAAGGACAATTGGTTAATTCTGGCGACAAAGAATTCAAAAACGGCGCAGAACTTGCTGTTTACTATTACAACTTTAATACAGAAGTAAAACCTTTCAACAACGCAAAAGTAAGGAAAGCGCTTTCAATGGCTATCGAACGTAAAAAAATCACGGAAAATGTTGCTCAAGGCGGCCAGAAGCCTGCCTTTGGAGTAGTCCCTCCGGGTATTCCTGATGCAACTGGAGATTTCCAGGAGAATACAGGCAACTTGTTTGAGGAAAATGTTGCTGAAGCTAAGAAATTGTTAAAAGAAGGTCTTGCTGAAGAAGGCATGAAAGAATTACCTGATTTTTCAATTTTGTATAATACATTGGATTCACATAAGAAAATTGCAGAAGCCGTTCAAGGTATGTGGCGCGATAACCTGGGTGTTGAAGTGACACTCGAAAATGCTGAATTCCAAGTTAAGCTAGACCGTGAAAAAGCTGGTGACTTTGAAATTTCCCGTGCAGGATGGGTTGGTGACTATGTTGATCCAATGACTTTCATGCTTTGGGAAACGGACGGAGCCTATAATGATGCTGGCTGGTCAAATAAGGAATATGATAGTTTACTAAAAGAAGCAAAATCTACAATGGAACCGAAAGAACGCATGGCTGCTTTACATAAAGCAGAGAAAGTTATGATTGACGAAATGCCGATCCTTCCGGTTTATTTCTACACAAAACCATATATGGTTAAATCGAATGTTACTGGAGTTTATGCACCGATAAACGCTTATCCGAACTTTATTTACGCGGATAAAAAATAACAGAAGGATTAAAGTGAAATGGAAGGTATGTCCAATTAGGACATACCCCATTTTCAATTGCGAATTTGAATATTTCATGAATTCATTTCCGTTTTCAACTCCTTAGAAAATCGATGATTGGGGTGATTACCATGTTGAGATATACATTAAATCGTTTTAAATGGGCGATTATTACTTTGTGGGCGGTTATTACATTAACGTTCATCATAATGCATACGATTCCGGGAAATCCATTTGCGAAAGAGGGAGCAATGCCTCCAGCTGTTTATGAAAATCTTCAAGTCCACTATGGATTGGACAAGCCTTTGTTGACCCAATATGGGAATTATTTATTGGAAGTCGTTCAATTTGATTTTGGCCCATCTTTGAAATCCTCATCCATATCAGTGAATGATTACATTTTGAAGGGTTTTCCAGTGTCCTTGCATTTAGGGGCGCAAGCTTTGGTGATTGCCATCTTCTTTGGGCTCATCTTGGGTGTAGTGGCTTCGTTGAAACGAAATAAATGGCCTGACTATCTATCAATGGTCATTGCCATCGTAGGGATTTCCGTTCCAAATTTTATTTTGGCAACTATATTAATCAATTATTTTGCAATAAAATGGCACATTTTTCCGGTAGCTACATGGGCGACATGGCAGCATACCATTTTACCATCCATTGCCCTGTCAATGATGCCACTTGCTTTCATCGCTAGATTAATGCGGACGAGCATGCTCGAAGTAATGGGGCAGGATTATATTTTGACAGCAAAGGCAAAAGGGTTGAAACGGAGCGGTGTCATAATCAAACATGCGATTCGGAATGCGTTATTGCCGATTATTACGATTCTAGGTATCCTTACTGCTAATATCGTGACAGGAAGCTTCATTATTGAACGTATTTTTGGTATTCCGGGCATGGGAGATATGTTCGTAAAGGGAATATCCAACCGAGACTACCCGGTCATTCTTGGCTCCACAATTGTGTATAGTGCAGTGCTTATCCTATTGATATTCATCGTTGATATAGCCTATACGTTGATTGATCCAAGAATTAAAGTGACGGGGGAGAAAAAATAATGGCAGATAAAATGCATTTTACTGAAGATATGTTCCAACCCGCTGAAGGAAACTTTAAGGAAGCTGAAAAAATTGCAAGACCAACGGTTTCATACTGGTCTGACGTCTGGCGTCGGTTTAGAGAAAATAAACTAGCAATGACCGGATTTGTTCTAATAATCCTCTTGGTCTTGCTGGCGATTTTTGGTCCATATATTAATGGATATACTTATTATGGTCAAGATTTCGAGAAAAAGAATCTTAGCCCCAATGCCGAGCATTGGTTTGGTACGGATTCATCAGGAAGGGATTTATTTACGCGAGCTTGGTATGGTGCGAGGATATCCTTGTTCATTGGTTTGATGGCAGCGTTGATAGACTTCTTGATTGGTGTCCTATATGGCGGAATTTCAGCCATTCGTGGCGGGCGCACAGATAATATAATGATGCGATTTGCAGAAGTGATTTATGCGATTCCTTACCTATTGATGGTTATCTTGATGATGGTCGTTTTAAAACCTGGTATATTGCCAATCATCATAGCCATGTCGATTACAGGATGGATTCCTATGGCACGACTAGTAAGGGGACAGGTTTTGCAGCTAAAAGAGAATGAATATATTCATGCAGCAACCATCTCTGGTGCTAATACGAGCTGGACTCTTAGAAAACACATGATTCCAAATACAATGGGACCCATCCTAGTCAATTTAACGTTGACTGTACCTACTGCGATTTTTGCTGAAGCTACACTAAGCTTTTTGGGACTTGGAGTTCCAGCTCCTCAGGCAAGTTGGGGAACCTTGACAAGTGATGCCCTGGGAAGCATTTTGGTAGGGAATTTCTATCAACTTTTAATCCCGGCAATATTGATCTCCTTAACCATGTTCGCGTTCAATGTAGCTGGTGATGGACTGCAGGATGCCCTGGATCCAAAACTACGGAAATAAATGAGTCCTAACACAAAGAATTGATATTACTAGAATAGGAGGGACGATGATGGAGAACCTATTAGAAGTGAATGATTTACACATCACCTTCCATACGTATGCAGGAAAAGTGCAGGCTGTGCGCGGCGTGAACTTTGAAGTGAAAAAAGGGGAAGCCGTCGCCATTGTTGGGGAGTCCGGATGTGGCAAAAGTGTAACTGCGAAATCAATCATGAGATTATTGGAAACACCTCCAGCAGAGTATGGAAAAGGGTCAATAAATTTTGGCGGTAAAGACCTTATTAAAATGAGTGAAAAGGAAATGCAGAAGATCCGTGGAAATGAAATCAGCATGATTTTCCAGGATCCGATGACTTCGCTCAATCCAACGACAAAAATTGGCAGCCAAATTATGGAGGGTATCCTAAAGCATAATAATAATATCTCCCGAAAAGATGCATATGACCGAGCGTTAGAAACCCTTAAACTAGTAGGGATTCCTCAGCCTGAAAAAAGGATGCAGCAATACCCACATGAGTTTTCAGGTGGTATGCGCCAGCGGGCGATGATAGCGATGGCCCTAGCCTGTGAACCGAAATTATTAATTGCGGATGAACCTACAACGGCATTGGATGTAACGATACAAGCGCAAATTTTAGAACTGATGAAAGATATCCAACGTAGAATGGATACTTCCATCATTCTAATCACTCATGATTTAGGTGTGGTTGCGGAAACGTGCGAACGTGTAGTCGTAATGTATGCAGGTAAGGTTGTGGAAACCGGTACAGTGGAAGCAATATTTTCAAACCCGCAGCATCCATATACAAGAGGGCTGCTTAAAACGGTGCCAAGGCTGGATATGGAAAAAACGGCTCCATTGGTACCCATTATCGGATCACCACCGGATTTGTTGGATCCGCCTAAAGGATGCCCATTTTATCCAAGATGTGAATCAGCAATGAAAGTGTGTAAAGATCATGATCCGGAACTTGAGGTAGTGGAAGATGGACAGACAGCTGCATGCTGGCTTCACCATCCAATGGCAAAGGCAGCACTGGCACAAGCACAGACTAATGTTTAAAGGAGGAGAGACAATGGTTTCACTAAAAAATAAGTCAGTAAAAGAAAAGGCATTCAACGAAAATTCTCCTCTTGTTGAAATAAAGAACCTGAAGAAATATTTTCCAGTTGGTTCTCAGTCGCTAAAAGCGGTTGATGGTTTGGATCTCAAAATCTACCCAGGGGAAACTGTTGGTCTAGTTGGGGAAAGCGGATGTGGTAAATCGACTGCAGGGCGTACAATCACCCGTTTGTATGAACCGACGGAAGGAGAAGTTCTTTTTCAGGGGAAAAATATTTTTGATTACAAACCGGGGGAAATGTCACATATCCGCCGTGAAATTCAAATGATTTTCCAAGATCCGTACGCATCCTTGAATCCAAGGATGAAGGTCGAGGAATTGATTGGGGAACCGCTTGCCATTCATGGGATATCTAAGGGTAAAGAGCGAAAAAAACGGGTGGAAGACCTGTTAAAACTTGTTGGTTTAAGTCCGGAACATATCACTCGTTTTCCACATGAATTCAGTGGTGGTCAACGCCAGCGTATTGGTATTGCAAGGGCATTGGCATTAAATCCTAAATTCATCGTTTGTGATGAACCGATTTCTGCACTTGATGTATCGATTCAAGCTCAGGTAGTTAATTTATTAAAAGAGCTACAAAAAGAAATGGGCTTGACTTATTTATTCATTGCCCATGATTTATCAATGGTCAAGTATATTTCTGATCGTATTTTAGTCATGTACCTTGGGAGAATGATGGAACTTTCGGATAGTGATTCTTTAACGAAGGATCCGCTTCATCCATATACACAAGCCTTGCTCTCTGCCGTTCCGATTCCAGATCCGACTATTAAACGGGAAAGAATCGTACTAAAAGGAGATGTGCCAAGTCCGATCAATCCGCCGAGTGGCTGTGTATTTCGAACTAGGTGCCCTAAAGCGATGGAGATATGCTCAAGTGCTGTACCAGAATGGAAAGAACAAAAACCCGGGCATTTCGTTGCTTGTCATTTATATTGGTAAACAAAAAAACCAGTTGCATATTGCGGCTGGTCTTTTTTTTACATCTAACATCGCTTTAAATATAAGTGATATTCTTGCAAACTTAAAATTTTTATCGGCTTATTAAAATAATAGCTAGGAATATGAAAATAAAACATATAAAATGTAATTATATGTAAAAATAGAAAGTTTGTAAAGTGTGTTCAATTTGTGAGAGAAGGAGGGGCTGATATTGTATTCCACGATAACAAGTGAAATCGTCAATCATGTCATGATTGTTACTCTTAATCGTCCAGAGAGAATGAATGCTTTCAATGAAAAGATGTGTCAGGAATTAATTCAAGCTTTTGATGAAGCGGATGAAAATGATGACGTACGTGCTGTTATATTAACTGGCGCCGGAGATGCATATTGTGCAGGAATGGATTTGGAGAAAGGCGCAGAAACCTTTATGGATCACACTCCTTTGGTTGAATACCGCGATGGTGGTGGGATTTTGTCTTTAAGGATTTTTGAGATGAAGAAACCCATGATAGCGGCGATTAATGGAGCGGCAGTCGGAATTGGAATAACCATGACTTTACCAATGGATATTAGAATTGCTTCAACTGATGCAAAAATGGGTTTTGTGTTTGCGAGGCGAGGAATTACAATGGAGGCCTGCAGCGGGTGGTTCTTACCTAGACTTGTCGGGATGGGTAAAGCTTCCGAATGGATTTTTACTGGTAGAATGATCACCGCCAGCGAGGCGTATGAAGGCCGGCTGGTAAACAAGATTGTCGAGCCGGAAGAATTGATGACAGCGGCAATGGAAATCGCATCAGAAATTGCAGAAAATACATCTTCCGTCTCAGTGACGTTATCCAGGCAGTTAATGTGGACCATGCTAGGTGCTAACCACCCAGTTGAATCTCATAAAATTGAATCGAAAATGATTCATTGGACAGGAAAACAAGCGGATGCACAAGAAGGGATCGATGCTTTCTTGGAAAAAAGGAAAGCTGATTTTAAAATGAAAAGCAGCTCGGATATGCCTCCGTTTTATCCATGGGGCACGGATCGAACCTATGAAGTCGATAAGAAATAAATGATTGATGCATTTAGGAAATCGGTGTGGAAGTGCTTGATAATTTTTACTTTTCGGATAAATTAGGGTTTCCATTCTTAGTGTGTTATACTGTGTTTACCATTTACTAAACTTGTTTCATGTTCCCTATTCCTTGTGAATGGGGCTTTTTTATTTGGATTTTTTTTATTTTATAAAACAAAAAAACAGACCCTACAAGTAGAGTCTGTTATATATTGTATTTAAAATTATGCTTTTTGAACGTTTGTAGCTTGAGGTCCACGTTGACCTTGCTCAACTTCAAAAGTAACTTCTTGACCTTCGTCTAATGATTTGAATCCTTCGCTTTGGATAGCTGAGAAATGTACGAATACATCGTCTCCGTTTTCGCGTTCGATGAAGCCAAATCCTTTTTCTGCGTTAAACCATTTTACTTTACCTTGTTCCATTGTTGTTGCCTCCTAGTGTGAATCCACACATTGTGTTACTACCCTTGCTCAATCATTAGACGAAAAGTGTTTCACTTATCAATCTTCCCGAACAAAAATAATTCTTATTAAATATAACAGATAATGTCGGAATCTGCAAGTAAACAAAGCAGAATATTTATTGTGAACCTAAGAAGAATAGGTATTAATAGCCTTTTTTGTAATCAAGTAAATTTATTGAAGGGTTTTTACAGTCCAGATAGTCCTTTAAATTCGGGATGAAAATATCCTGAATCAGCCGTTGATCGTAAAATTCCGTATTTCCGGATGTATGTGGCGTAATGATGACATTGTTCATTTCCCATAACGGACTTTTCTCCGGAAGTGGCTCCGTTTCAAACACATCCAGTCCAGCTCCTGCAATTTGATTGTCGTTAAGCGCATGGACCAATTCGTTTTCGACAACGAGATTTCCTCTGCCTATATTAATGAAAAAAGCGGAAGGCCTCATTAACTGGAATTCGGTTTTGCCGAACATCCCCTGTGTTTCTGGGGTCAAGGGTAAAGTCACGACGATATAGTCGCATCTTGGAAGGAGAGTGTTCAATTGTTTCTGTGTGAACATCTCGTCGACATATTCTTCAGATTTCCCAGAATGGCGCATTCCCAAAACAGTCATACCAAAAGCTTTTGCAATCTTAGCTGTTTCCTTTCCGATTTTTCCAACTCCGATGATTCCTATGGTCTTCTCATGAATTTCCTGCTTCATATTCGCATGATGCCAAGTCTTTTCCTGCTGTTGCTTTATATATGTATCTATTTTTCTAGTTAAGGAAAGCATTAGCGCAAAAATGGTTTCTGATATGGGATAGGCGTGAACGCCATTTGCCGTTGTAATCCGCACCTTCCTTTGTTTTAACGTTTCCAAAGGTAGAGCATTAACTCCAGCACTCCATGTCTGGATCCATTTCACTTCGCTTGTGTGAACGGACGCAGACATGGACGATTTCCAGCCAGCGATCACTTCCGCATCAATTATATGTTCCTTCCATATTTCCGGTGATCTTCCAGTGATAACAGTCCACTCAGGGATCAATTCTTTAACTTTTTGTAATAAAGGTTCATTCAAATTTTGGCTGATTACGAGTTTTCTATTTGACATAAGCATCCTCCTTCGTCATTTTTCTGAATTATACGTAGATTTAGATTATTTTTCAATTGGGAACTGTGATTGTTTATCAATCTTGTTATAATACAAATAAATGGAATGGGGTGTTATCATGAATGTGAAAGAAATATATGGACGTTTGCCTACTATAGAATCAGAACGTTTAGTTATGAGGAAAGTCACCATGAATGATGCCGAAGGAATGTTCGCTTATGCATCCAATAGGAAAGTTTCCCGTTTTGTCACATGGGAAGCACATCGTTCCTTATGTGATACTAAGGACTTTATCCAGTTTGTCTTACAGAGCTATGAGGATCAGAAAATCGCACCATGGGGGATACAACACAAAGAAAGTGGCAAGCTGATTGGAACGATTGACTTCGTTTCATGGCAGGTGAATCATCATAGTGCTGAAATAGGGTATGTGCTGGCACCCGAATACTGGGGAAGTGGCTTGATGACAGAGGCAGCCAAAACGATAATCGCCTTTGGTTTCGAAAATATGAACCTTGTGCGCATACAAGCACGATGCTTTGTTGAAAATTTGGCTTCGGAGCGTGTCATGCAAAAGGCTGGAATGTCTTTTGAAGGAATCATAAGAAAAGGGATGTTTGTTAAAGGGAAGCATGAGGACCTTAAGCTATACTCCATCATTAAATGAAGCGTTCGAAATCCTGATTTAGTTTGGGATCGGATGAATGAGGATTTCATCCCATGATTCTTATGAATATAGGAAAATCAAAAAACAAACAATATGTGCAAATATTGAATCAAAAACTATACAAAACGTCTAATGAAAAATATTCAATTGAAAAATATAATAAAACTATGAAATCGGGTTGAAAATGGAGGGTTTCAAAATGGCCGTTATTAATGATGTAGAAACGTTGAAAAATTATATTGGTGGAAAGTGGGTAGATTCCACAACGTCCAAACATGAAGAAGTGCCTAATCCTGCAACAGGAGAAGCATTGGCAATCGTACCTCTTTCCACAAAGGAAGATGTCGACCAAGCTGTGCAGGTTGCAAAAAAAGCATTTAAAGAGTGGAAAAAGGTAGCCGTGCCTAAAAGAGCACGTTTCTTATTCCGTTACCAGCAGTTGTTGATCGAAAACTGGGATGAGCTAGCAAAGCTTGTCACGATCGAAAACGGAAAAAGCTATACAGAAGCATATGGGGAGGTCCAGCGTGGAATTGAATGTGTGGAGTTTGCCGCAGGTGCACCTACACTAATGATGGGTAGCCAACTTCCTGATATTTCTCCAGGAATTGAATCTGGAATGTACCGTTATCCATTGGGAGTCGTTGCAGGGATAACACCTTTTAATTTCCCAATGATGGTGCCATGTTGGATGTTCCCGCTTGCGATAGCTTGTGGAAATACATTCATCTTAAAACCATCTGAACGTACGCCGCTCCTTGCCAATCGTCTTGTGGAATTATTGACGGAAGCAGGTGTCCCGGATGGTGTTGTCAATATTGTCCACGGTGCTCACGATGTCGTGAATGCGATTTTGGAACATGAGGACATTAAAGCGGTATCTTTTGTTGGATCCCAGCCTGTTGCTGAGTATGTCTACAAAACGGCAGCTGCCAATAAAAAACGGGTCCAGGCTTTATCGGGTGCGAAAAACCATTCTATCGTAATGCCTGATGCCGATCTCGACAATGCCGTAACGAACATCACGAATGCCGCCTTCGGATCTGCAGGCGAGCGTTGCATGGCTGCTTCGGTCGTAGTGGCAGTAGGAGAAGTGGGAGACTTGCTTGTTGAAAGATTAAAGGCTGCAGCCGATGACATCAAGATCGGAAATGGGATGGATAAGGACGTTTTCCTAGGACCTGTGATCCGTGATTCTCATAAAAAGAGAACAGAACAATATATTGAGATCGGGGAAAAAGAAGGAGCTGTTCTCCTTCGCGATGGCAGGAATGAAGGAGATCAGGAAAATGGCTATTTTGTTGGGCCAACATTATTTGATCATGTAAAAACAAATATGAAAATATGGAAGGATGAAATTTTTGCCCCTGTCTTATCCATAGTACGGGTTAATACCCTAGAAGAGGCAATTGAATTGACCAATCAATCCGAATTTGCCAATGGTGCCTGCCTCTATACGGATAGCGCAAAAGCCATCCGGGAATTTCGTGAAGAAATTGATGCAGGGATGCTTGGTGTTAACCTTGGTGTACCGGCACCGATGGCATTTTTTCCTTTCTCCGGCTATAAAAGTTCATTTTATGGAGACCTTCATGCCAATGGGAAAGACGGCGTGGAATTTTACACTAGAAAGAAAATGTTAACGGCAAGATACTGATATGGAAAAGGGGGTCGGCGCAATCTTTGGTCGACCTTCCTTTATACATTATTTTAGGAGGAGTGTGGCTTATGCAGGTTGAAAAAAAGGGTCAGGATCTTAAAACGACGGATGGGAAATATATTTGGCATCATATGAAAGGGGCTGAACCGAACCCTGGGACAATGGTGGTCCAAAAAGGGCAAGGAGCATGGATTACCGATATTGATGGGAATCGGTACCTAGATGGGATGTCAGGTTTATGGTGTGTCAACGTTGGTTACGGTCGGACTGAACTTGCGGAAGCGGCATACGAGCAATTGAAGGAACTTCCTTATGCCCCTTTAACGAACAGTCATATCCCGGCTATTAAACTAGCAGAAAAGTTAAACGATTGGCTTGGCGGGGATTATGTCATTTTTTTCTCCAACAGTGGTTCAGAAGCAAATGAAGCTGCTTTTAAAATAGCTCGCCAATATCATAAGCAAAAAGGCGAACATGGACGTTATAAAATCATTTCCCGCTATCGCGGGTATCATGGGAATTCAATGGGAGCCCTGGCTGCTACTGGGCAGGCACAACGGAAGTATAAATATGAACCACTTGCCCCTGGATTTCTTCATGTATCGCCACCGGATTCTTACCGAAACCCAGAGGATGAAAGCGGTGAAAAAAGTGCGGCGGAAATTGATCGTACCATTACATGGGAATTGAACGAAACGGTTGCAGCGGTCATTATGGAACCAATCATCACTGGAGGTGGAATTCTGATGCCACCTGATGGATATATGAAACGGGTCAAAGAAATTTGTGAGAAAAATGGTGTCCTTCTTATTGCCGATGAGGTTATTTGCGGTTTTGGGCGAACAGGAAAGAAATTCGGCTTTATGAATTACGATGTAAAACCGGATATCGTCACAATGGCTAAAGGGATCACCAGCGCTTACCTGCCATTATCCGCGACAGCAGTCAAACGTGATATTTATGAAGCATACATTGGTTCTGATGATTATGACCGCTTTCGACATGTGAATACATTCGGTGGTAACCCTGCTGCATGTGCAGTAGCTTTGAAGAATATTGAAATATATGAAAATGAAAAACTGATAGAACGGTCAAAAGAATTAGGAATTCGTTTTTTGCAAGAGTTTGAAGAAATCAAATCTCATCCTAATGTTGGAGATGTACGTGGGAAAGGTATGCTGGTAGGAATCGAACTAGTGGAAGATAAACAGACAAAACAACCGATAGCTCTCTCCAAAATCAATAAAGTAATTGCATCATGTAAAGAAAAGGGGCTTATCATCGGTAAAAATGGTGATACAGTTGCAGGTTTCAATAATGTCCTTACTCTTTCTCCCCCATTAAGCATTACAGAAGAAGATTTCTCTTTCATCGTAGCGACGGTAAAACGTACGCTGGCTGAATTATAAAATAAAAAACCTTTTGGCCAAGAAGTTTAGTTATTTTTATAAGAGTCTTTATGTGTAACTGTTGTTTTTTCTTAGCGCTTTTTTATCTCCTTGCACCGTTCAAAAATTTGTACGGTGTTTTTCCTGTGGATTAAAGTCTATGGGTGGCCAAAGATCATCGGATTGTCCATACATCAATTAGATTATTATAGAGGTTAATGAGTAAAATAAATTCGATTCAATGATTTTAGTAGGAGAGCGGTTTATGCGTGGAATAACATTTTATTCATGAACTGTGACTTTTTCATTATGCAAAGGGGTAGTTTAAAACTAAGGCAATTCTGGATGAAAGAATTCAAATGCTGGGTTCCCCTGCGCAATATAGAGAACCTATTGGAATCGTTTTCCTTGATTAGTTTTAACGGATGTTTGAAAATGGAATGATAAGGAGTGGGTGAAGGTAAACCGATCTCATATCGTCAATATTATCCGTCAGAAGAGGTGTGGGAAATGAACAGTGAAGATATATCAAAAAAACTCAATTTACATAATCCTGAAATTTTAGGGAGTGGGAATTTTTCCAAGTATGCTGTATTGGTGCCGCTTATAGAAAAAGAAGACGGAATCCATGTTCTTTTTGAAGAGCGTTCACACAAACTAAGGAGGCAGCCAGGGGATATCTGCTTTCCTGGTGGGAAAATCGACAAATTTGACCATGATGAGCAGGCGGCGGCCCTAAGGGAAACACATGAGGAGCTAGGTTTGAAAAAAGAAGATATCTATAATGTCTTTCCAATTGATTATTTGGTATCCCCTTTTGGGATGATTGTATATCCTTATGCAGGATTTGTCCGTAACCATCAACGGATAATGCCTAATCCCGCTGAGGTAGAAACCATTTTTACGGTACCGCTTTCCTTTTTCATGGAAAAACCGCCAGAGATCTATCATGTGAATTATAAAATCGAACCGCATGAAAACTTCCCCCATGATTTAATCGTTGGCGGGGAGAATTATAAATGGCAGCCCAAACAGATGGAAGAATATTTTTACTTATATAACGATCGAGTAATCTGGGGGATGACAGCCAAAATCCTTACTCATTTTATTGAAATTCTTCGTTAGACCCTTCTAAAGCACCTTTTTTTCTCATTTGATTTCTATTAAACTTAAATTATGGTAAAAGTTAGGTTTAATAGAAGCGGGGGGATGAGTGGATGAATAATAGTTTTGAAGTACTTGAAAAAGAACGGGAAATGGCAATGGCTGCACTTGTGAACTACAGTGAAAATCGCGAATACTACAATGAAACCGAAGATCAGGAACTTAAGCGAGTATACTACCAAGATGGTTCCTTGGACCGAGGTGACTTGAAGGACCTACTAGTAGCCACCCATAAAAACCAGCTTAACTACTCACCACATCGTCATGTTTACCCTTGGGTGGACTTGCAGGAAAATGGCAAACTGAAAAGTCTGTATTCCGGTAAAGGGATGGATCCTGTGAAAGTCATTGAGGAAGATATTCGGATACTTGAAATGTTGACAAAAGGAGTCCAATCAACGAAGAATGAGGACATGCTCGTTAACTGTGAACATGTCGTACCTCAGTCATGGTTTAATAAAAAAGAACCAATGAGAGGGGATTTGCATCATCTGTTCGCCTGTGAACCAACTTGTAATAGTAGCCGAGGTAACTATCCGTACCATGATTTTGAAGATTATAAGCCAGAGGCATCTGCTGCAGGCATAAAAGAAGGTTGCGGGAAATCAGAGGAAGGCAAATTCGAACCTGAATACGGCAAAGGTGTCGTAGCTAGGGCAACCATGTATTTTTTACTCAGATATGAGGGAATCATTGATACCAGCAAAGTTAACATGGCGCTGCTTCTGGAATGGCATCGGCTTTTTCCGGTCAGCACGTATGAAAAACATAGAAATCAAGCGATACATGAAATTCAGGGCAACCGAAATCCATTTATTGATTTCCCTGAAATGGCGGAGAAATGGAGCTAAAAAACGACTTATGAAAAAAAGGATTGAAGCATGGTTACATGCTTCAATCCTTTTTTATAATAAGAGCTTTAGAGGAATTTAACGCAAACAGGAAAGGGAACTTGAATATCTTGTTGCAATAAAGTTAATTTTCCACTATTTTCATTCCGAGAATAAAGTGTCAGGTTTCCGGATTGTTCATTTGAAGCAACCAGGAATTTTCCGCTAGGGTCGATTGAAAAATCACGCGGCCAATGTCCTTCGGTAGAAACAAGTTCGACGAATGTTAGTTTGCCTGTTTCTTGATTGATTTTGTAGACGGCAATACTATCATGTCCGCGGTTTGCTGCATATACGAATTGCCCGTCTTCAGAAATATGAATGGCACTTCCTTGGTTATTTTCCTTGAAATCTTCCGGTGTGGTCCGAACCGTTTGTAATTCAGAAAAGCTCCCGGTTTTACTATCGAAGCTTAAAACAATGACTTCGGGTACAAGTTCTGCCATCACATACGCGAATTTTTCGTTTGGGTGGAAGGTTAGGTGCCGCGGTCCGCTGCCTGTCGTTACAGATAAACTGTTTACTTCTTCCAATATCCCATTATGTAATTTATAGGTTATCACTTTGTCGATTCCGAGATCGACTACAGCAATGAATCTTTCATCCGGTGTGAAACCAGCGAAGTGAGTATGCGCCTTTTCCTGACGATCTTCATTCGGTCCGTGGCCTTCATGACGAATGGTGGATGCTACAGGCATTGGGGTCGCATCGTCCTGAAGCTGATATGTTTCAATCAGACCTTCGCCATAGCTGGAAGTGACTAAGACTTGTTTCTTGCTGTCAACACTAATGTGGCAGGAAGAACCATTGGGTGTCAGTTGCTTGCCAAGGTAAGTAAGCTCACCTGAATCTTCATTAATGGAATAGGCTGAAACACCACCGCTTCCTGCTTCTTTTAAGATGGCGTATAGATTCTTTTTGTCCTGGCTGATTGTGATATACGTCGGATCGGTTAATTCTGCTGCAAGAACCGGTGTACTGAGTTTTCCTTCCGCTGTATCTAAAGTAAAGCGGTATATGCCCTCGCTGTTCCCTTTTGTGTACGTTCCAATATATCCAATTATGGCGTGTTGATCATGTTTTACCATATTTATCTCCTCCAAGAAAGATTTGTGTTTATTTTATATTTTAACATAGATGGCATCCATTTTATTCTTTTCCCGGTTCAAGTTGAGTTGGAACCTTTTTTTATTTAGAAAATTTTGGGGTGAATAAGAAAATCCCCCTAATAGGGGCAGAGTTTGTAGACAAAAGGGTTTATAAATTTTAAAACAAAGTTGATTGGAACAGGTGTGCGAGACTTCTGCGGAAAAACCGTGTCCAAGGAAGACCCCGCAGGCGCAAATAGCGCAGAGGGGGGATCCCGGACCGCCCGCGGAAAGGGAGTGCCTGGAGAGGAATTCAATGTTCACCATTTAAAACCCTTCAAAAAAACTGTAGGGAAAATCAAATATTATCGAGTTTGTCTACAGTCTTCCCCCTTTTCTAGGAGGGCAGATTTACTCCATATTATCGACTGGTACGGCTTCGATAGGAACATGCGTAAACTGAGAAACGGAAAATAAGCCCTGAACCGTCAGTTTAATTTCCGGAATGACAGGTAGCGCCAAGAAAGCGAGTGTAAGGAAAGGGTTGAAATTCCGGTTTGCACCGAGTTTCAATAGGGCTCCATCGATACATTTCAATGAATGAACTACATCCAGATATGTACATTCACTCATCAATCCAGAAATAGGTAGCGGAAGGGAGGTGAGTATAGTTCCATTTTGAATGACGACCAATCCACCCTGCATTTTTTTTATTTCATTTGCTGCCATAAGCATATCTTGGTCATTCGTACCCGCAATGATTAAATTATGGGAATCATGGGAAACCGTCGAGGCAATAGCACCTGATTGCAAACCGAGTCCTTTGACGATTCCAAGACCTATTTGATTAGTCATATGATGCCGTTCAATAACAGCAAGTTTAATATGATCAACCTGTTCAGAGAACAGGAAATGATCGTCTTTTAGTTTAACTGGTTCAATTGAATGTTTTGTAATCAAACTGTTAGGTGTTATTTCAATAATATTAGCCAGAGCCAGATTACCTTTGAAGGATATCTCCAAATCCTTTTCCGTCAATTCATGAAATTTAACAGAGTGCCTTAAACCATCGTCAATAACTTGTTCCTTTTCTGCCGGAAAGTTAAGTAATCGATTATTTTGAACAATAAGTTCCCCGTCTTTAAAGACCGAGTGGATGGTGACTGAATCAAGTTCCTCTAATAGAAGGAAGTCTGCCTTGTATCCAGGCGCTATGGCACCGTGTTCTTTTAAACCAAAACATTCTGCAGCGTTAATGGTCGCCATTTGAATGGCGGTAATGGGTGGGACTCCTTTTTCAATGGAAAGGCGAACGTTATGATCGATACTTCCTTCAGCTATAATATCATCCAGGTGACGGTCATCTGTGACGAATAAACAACGGCGGGAATTTTTCTCGTTGATGGCTGGAACCAGGTTTATTAAGTCTTTGGCAACAGTTCCTTCCCTGATCATTAGATACATTCCTTTTCGTAGTCTTTCTTTTGCCTCTTCCACTGTAGTGCATTCATGATCTGTTTTTATGCCGGCACTGGTATAAACATCGAGTTGTTGTTCACTTAATCCAGCCGCGTGGCCATCAATGCTTTTGACAAGTTTATTAGCATCGTATAATTTTTGCAGCATATCCTCTTCGGCATGTGAAACGGCAGGGAAATTCATCACTTCGGCTAAACCAAGCACTCTCGGGTTTTGGTAAAAGGGAAGTAAATCTTCGCTTTTTAGGACAGCACCAGAATGTTCAAACTCCGTAGCTGGTACACAAGATGGCATCATGAAATAGAAGTCGAAAGGAAGCTGATCAGATTGTTCTAACATATATTGAATGCCCTTTTTACCAGAAACATTGGCGATTTCATGAGGATCTGCAACAATGCAGGTCACTCCGTGTAAAAGGAGGATTTTTGCGAGTTCAGAAGGCCGAACCATTGAGGATTCAATATGGACATGACCGTCAATGAAAGCAGGGGCAACGAATTTTCCAGTAGCATCGATTTCTGAAATTCCCTCATAACTCCCGATGCCAGCGAAAAAACCATCTACAATTGCAATGTCGCCTGAAAAGGTCTCACCATTGAATACATCTATGATTCGAGCGTTTTTAATGACGCAATCTGCAGGTATAGTCCCTGCAGCCACGTTTATTCTTTTTTTAAGCAAATTTTTTATCAAATGCAAACCTCCTTTGATAACTATTGCAGATTAGTATTTCACTTTTTCAACATAGGTCTCCCAGGTCCGGAAAGGTAAATCATGGTTACTGAATGACATTTGTTCCATTTTTATGGAGCGGTTTTCCATCGGTATGGCAAGTTCTTGGTATATAAAGTGGTCATCAAAGCCAATTCGTGCAGCATCTTCCTTAGTACATGCATAATAAATGGCTTTTGGACGGGCCCAATAAATTGCACCGATGCACATGGGGCAAGGTTCGCAGCTTGTGTATATTTCACAATCAGTAAGCTGGAAGCTATTGAGAGTTCTGCAAGCATCACGAATTGCCTGTACTTCGGCGTGAGCTGTAGGATCGTTGGCAGTTGTCACATTATTACATCCTCTTCCTATAACTGTGCCATCTTTAACGATTACAGCACCAAATGGTCCTCCGTTCTTTGCCAATACATTTTCGTGTGCAAGTCGAACAGCCATCTCCATGAATTTTATATCCATATAACAACACCCCTTCGTATATTTATAGTTTAAAAGTTCGGTGTTACGTTTAGTCACGTAAATATAATAAATAATATACCATATTTAGGTGAAAATGGAATGTTGTTTCCTGAAAATAAAGAAAAATCATATAACGTTAGAATACATGACATTACACCAAGGGCTGCGTTTAAAAAATTTTTACAAATAATATGAAAACTGATATTGTAAGAAGAAAATCATTAAGAGTATGAAGGTGAAATGTATGGGGTTTTTGGGAGTGCTTTTACCGATATTCGGTATTTTTGTTTTAGGGTTCGTCGGTCAGAAAAAGTTTAATCTTGATACGAAATCCATTTCCACAATGGCATTATATTTAATGTCACCTTTTCTTGTGTTCCGAACATTTTATTCCGCAGAATTTACGATTAATTATCTTTACCTGTTCTTATTTACGATACTACTCTGTCTATCTCTTATATTGGCGGTCTATATCATATCTTTTTTCCGTAATTATTCTGTGACTGAAACGAGCGGCATGATATTGGCTTCCGCATTCATGAATAACGGGAACTACGGAACACCAGTCATTTTCCTTTTATTCGGAGCAGCAGGACTCGATTATGCAATCATCCTTATGGTAGGCCAGCAGTTAGTGATGTGCACGATCGGCATTTATTTCGCAGCGAAGGGCAGCCCGGAAGGTAATGGAGTTAAAACTGCGCTAAAAGCAGTGTGCAGGATGCCAACTGTGTATGGTGCCATTGGAGGGACGGTTTTTCAGTTTGTGAACATACCTCTAAGCAATTCGGTTTTGGAAGCCATTAACCTTGTGGCAAGTGCGGCGATTCCAACGATCATGATTACTCTTGGGATGCAACTTGCCAACATTTCGCTGAAAAAAATTCCTTATCGAAAGCTATCGGTTTCACTTCTGCTTAAACTTGCCGTCTCACCGGCCATTGCTTTCCTCTTATCACTTGCTTTGCCAGTGAATGAAATGGTCAGGCATATCATGATTATCGTAGCTGCCATGCCAACGGCGGCTAACACTACGATGTATGCGCTCCAATTCAATACAGAGCCTGAATTCGTTTCAAGTGCTACATTCATAAGTACATCATTAAGCCTGATTACCCTTCCAATCATCTTTTTCTTCGTTTTATAAGAGATTACCATTTAAAATATGTGGGCAAACTTATTGAATAGACAATAGTGAGTGGACAGGATTCGTGAATATCTTGCACTTCCCGGTTACGGGACGAACTAGGGAGATTGGAATTCATTAGAATGTAAGGGTAACAACGAAACTAGTTTTAACAGTTTATAATAGTACTCAGTTAAGCTTGCTTTTATTACATTTCGTTCAGCTGGCTCAGCCATTGTACTAAATTGGGGGAGGGATTTTGTGTTTCAAACAAAAATTAAACTATCTAATCCTGAAAAGATTGATGCCATTTTGAAGAAAATCGTTCAAGAATCCTATGATGAGGCACTGGAAGAAAAACTTCTGCTTTGTATGGAGTGTGGCGATGTTGATCTTTATATCGCATCTTCAAATAATGAAGAACTTCAAGATGCCATTAATGAAAATTTTGAAATTGATGAATGTGGTGAAATTATTAAGGTTGATGAACATCAAGAACTGATGGATGATTTATTCGATTATTTCCAAATCATACATAAGGAAAGTGATATGTTTGATTTTTTTCCTGCAGGCATATATTCGATTGCTGGGGAAAGTCGTGAATCCGATACGGATATGCTTGCACCAAGAGGCTTATTTTCAGCGCCATTTGAAGATGCTATAAATGAATAAAAAAGACAGCCATTGCTGTCTTTTTTTTATTGTTCATTATATATATGTGATTTTTAGCCTCCATAAGGATTACGGGAAATAAATACTTTTATATTTTAATAAAAGAAGTGTTCATGAAAAATCGACTTGAATATGAATATAATATCATTTTTAACAATTTAAAGTTTATATGGTAATTTTAAGCAATATTAGATATAATTAAAAATGTGAATATTGAATAAATTATTTAAATTACTAGTTTAAAATAACAATATAAAGTTGCCTTTTCACTAACGTTTCGTTTTAATTGGGAAATAATAACTTAAGATAGGTTAAATACATAAGGTGAGAGAATGATAGTTTATACATGTTAAATTCTGATTATTATAAATTTTAAGTTTAATAGGATTGATTATGGGGCAGGGAGGCTAATTATGATTGTTTTTAATCAAGTGAATAAGTATTTTGGTGACTTTCAAGTTTTGAAAGATATTAACCTGACAATTAATAAGGGGGAGGTGGTAGTTGTCATCGGTCCGTCCGGGTCAGGGAAAAGTACACTGCTTCGATGTATTAATCGCCTAGAGACCATTTCTGAAGGTTCCCTTTCCATCAATGGTTTAAATGTCGCGGATAAAAAAACGGACATAAACAAACTGCGTCGGAATATCGGTATGGTTTTCCAGCATTTTCACCTGTATCCCCATAAAACAGTGCTCGAGAATATCATGCTTGCTCCGCGGAAAGTTTTAGGACAATCCGAAGCGGAAGCGAAAAAGATCGCACAAAAGTATCTGGAGAAAGTAGGGATTGGAGATAAAGCAAATTCCTTTCCTTCTCAGCTTTCAGGAGGGCAGCAGCAACGGGTTGCCATAGCTAGAGGTTTGGCAATGGGGCCTGATATCATGCTGTTTGATGAACCTACCTCAGCCTTGGATCCAGAAATGATCGGCGAGGTACTGGATGTAATGAAAACACTTGCCCATGAAGGGATGACGATGGTGGTGGTCACGCACGAAATGGGATTTGCCCGAGAAGTGGCTGATCGAATCGTATTCATGGACGAAGGCAGGGTTTTAGAAGAGGCAACACCGGCTGAGTTTTACGCGAATCCTCGTGAGGAGAGGGCCCGTTTATTCCTCAGCCGTATATTAAATCATTAAATAAAAAACAGGGGTGATTTTTCATGTTGAAGAAAAAGAAATGGTTGAAGGCATCTTTGCTATCCCTACTTGCTGTCATTTTATTAGCTGGTTGCGGCGGAGGGAAAAGCACGGACGAAGGTAAAGAGGGTGGAAGTAAGGAAAGTGGTAAAGATGTCCTTGCACAAGTGAAGGATAAGGATGAGATTGTTTTTGGGGTTAAAAATGATACAAGATTATTCGGTTTGAAAAACCCAAGTACTGGTGAAGTGGAAGGCTTTGATATTGATATCGCCAAAGCTCTTGCTGCTGAAATTCTTGGTGATGAAAATAAAGTTAAATTTAAAGAAGTGACTTCAAAAACAAGGATGGCATTGTTGAATAATGGGGATATCGATGCGATTGTAGCAACCATGACCATCACGGAAGATCGTAAAAAAGAAGTTGATTTCACTGATGTTTATTTCGATGCCGGACAATCTTTGTTGGTCAAAAAAGGCAGCGATATAAAGGGTATTGATGATTTAAAAGGTAAAAAAGTATTGGCTGTAAAAGGCTCTACCTCTTCCATAAATATTCGTGAAAAAGCACCTGACGCACAAGTGCTAGAATTTGAAAATTATTCAGAAGCGTTTGCCGCACTTAAATCCGGGCAGGGGGATGCATTGACTACGGATGATTCCATCCTTTATGGAATGGCAGATGAAGATCCAAATTATGAGCTTGTTGGCGGAACATTTACAGACGAGCCGTATGGAATTGCTGTTAAAAAAGGTAATGAAGAATTTGTTGCCGAATTGAACAAAGCGCTAAAGTCACTTAAAGATTCTGGCAAGTATGATGAAATCCATGATAAATGGATTAAACATTAATTCATTTTACCAAATATGTACGGATAAATGACCTTAAAAACATTTGAACATTTTTGTATGTGAGGATGAGCGATTTGCTCATCCTTACTAGTTAAAGGAGTGTATGCCGTGCTTGATTTCTCCATTTTAACAGAGAATATGGATATGTATTTATTAGGCTTTAAAAATACGATCATGTCGAGTTTAATCGCGCTGGTAGCAAGTTTGATACTTGGTGTGTTTGTTGCTATCATGCGGATTGCGCCGATAAAGCCTCTAAACTGGCTTGGAACCGCCTATGTCGAGTTCATTCGCAATATACCTTTATTGATTATTACCTTTTTCTTCTTTCTTGGTCTAAAACTAAGTGGATTATACGCAGGAACCTTAGCCTTAACCATTTACACTTCATCCTTTATAGCTGAGGCCATTCGTGCTGGCATCCTTTCCGTTCCTAAAGGCCAAATGGAAGCTGCCCGTTCATCAGGACTGACATATGGGCAGGCAATGAGGCTCGTCATTTTGCCACAGGCGGTCAAAATAGTCATCCCTCCACTTGGAAACCAATTTATCAATCTAGTTAAAAATTCTTCCATTTTAGCCGTGGTTGCAGGACTTGATCTCATGTACCATGGAGATTTGATTTCTTCAAGGACATTTGTCGTGTTCGATGTCTACATTTTCGTTGCAGCGTTTTACTTAATACTTACCATTCCTTTAAGTCTTGGCGTTGGTTATTTAGAAAAACGTCTGGCTAAGAGTAATTGAGGGAGGATAAGATATGGATTTTGCAGGTGCTTATTCACCGGATAATCTAAAGTTTTTATTAGAGGGATTTTGGGTAACGCTCCAGGTAGCTTTTATATCCATTATTCTAAGTTTCATTATTGGCGGGCTAGTGGGTATAATACGTTACGCAAAGGTGCCGGTTTTATCACAAATATTAGCCTTGATTGTAGAAACGGTTCGTAATTTACCGTTGTTATTAATAATATTCTTTACGTATTTTGCCTTACCTGAGGTACGGATAAAATTAGAAATCATTCCAGCAGCTATCGTTGCCTTGACAATTTTCGAGTCAGCCATGCTTTCCGAAGTCATTCGAAGTGGTTTGAAATCTGTTGATAAAGGCCAAATGGAAGCTGCCCGTTCATCAGGCTTGAGCTATACACAGGCATTGAAATACATCATCCTGCCCCAAGCGCTGCGCCGCATGGTTCCTCCTATTGTCAGCCAATTCATTTCTTTGTTAAAGGATACCTCTTTAGCGGTTGTCATCTCATTACCGGAGCTGACACATCATGGACAAATTATCTATGGCCAAAGTCAAAAGTTTTTGATACCCATCTTAATCCTGGTTGCTCTCATGTATTTCATCGTTAACTATAGTCTGTCTTTAGTAGCACAGAGACTTGAATTGAAACGAACTTAACAAAAACGACTCATTTATATGAGTCGTTTTTGTTAAGTTTGAGGTCCAGTGCATGTATTTCTACAGCATAAGAGGCAAGGAATCATGAATACTTAATAAGTACATAAAAAAAGAATCTTTTGCTTTCAATAACCGTATATATAAGCATAAGAAAGAAGGTGGAATAATATGTCGGAAATGAAAACGAGCAATAGCAAAGCGATCGTAGCCCTGATCCTGGGGGTATTATCCCTGCTTATTCCAGTCTTAGGCATCATAATAGGAATTGTAGGATTAATATTTGCATCGAAGAGTAAACAAGAAATCAATCTTAGTGGGGAAACCGGGAAGGGATTAATGACAGCTGGAAAAGTGTGCAGTATTATTGGAATAATCTTGAATGTTATCATGATTTTGATTTTCCTGGTGTTTTTTACTTTTATAGTAAATGAGGGAACAACATTTTGATTGTATATCTAAACTTGACAATCAAAGAAAATATCAGTTAAACCTATTTTTAATGAAATTGTATGCTATAATTAACTTAAAATTCTAAATATTCAAGAAGGGATGATATTTTGACCATTCAAATCTTTGAGTATCCAGCTGTATTCTATTATGAAAAACACCCGTTGATTATTGACTCTTTTTCCGTTCAGGTTTGTTTCCCGGACTTTAAGCGAAAAGGATTTATTTCATCAGTTAGCGGTAAGAATCGGATAGATGCTCTAGCTTGTGCTCAAGAACTGTTGGAAACCATGGTCGAACATTTTATTCACGATAAAAAGACAATACCAGATGCAACTGAAATGGAAAAGGTAAATCTTGATAGGGGAATTAATATATGTGAGGCAGCCCCATTCCGAATTGAAATAGAAAATATCACATATGAAAAATAAAAAAACCTTGCCGAGTAGGGGACAAGGTTTTTATTTTGGATTTTTGAAGGATCTGAATCTTTTGTTTAAGGGACATTCAGTTATTTTGGAATGAAAAAGAAAAAACGCTTACGACCGGACAGCGACATCCGTTGATCAGAAAAATTAGTAAAGGGATTACATAAATTAATTTAAGGCGAAGGTACTTGTATTTGAATCTAATTGAGTACTAATGCAAGAAGATCCGTGAATATCATATTTTGAAACATTAAACCGTCATTACTTGTATAGGGTGATGGTTTTGTTTTGCCTTAGTGACTGTGACTTATATTAAATTTTTTTATTTTTGGGGAAAGGATATTGAGTTCTTTATAACGAATATGTATAGTATAGGTAACGTAGGTAAAAAGTATCAATAGTTATAGATTTAGGAGGTGTGTGTGTGAAATATTATATAGCATCAGACGAAAAAAACAAGAAGCAAGTAAGGTCATTGATTAAGAAATTGACTTCAAAAGGGTTTACATGTGTGAATGACTGGAATTTAATTGCGGATGATGAAGATAATCAAATGACAGAAGGAATAGAGGATTATGAAAAAAAGGGGATTGAGGAAGCTGACTTTATGTTAATCTTCCTGACAGCCGGAAAAGGTAATCTTTCTGAGCTTGGATATGCGCTTTCGTTAAATAAGAAAATCGTTGTATATTCACCAGAGAAAGACAATTATCATATTAATAAAAAATCAATTTTTCATAATCTGCCCGAGGTAACCATTTGCAGCGGGACATTGTATAAGCTGGTTAAACTGATACATACGCTCGCTCCGGAAGAATCTGAAAAAAACGGTTCATTTGCACCGTAAATAAAATGTCAAATGTGGAAATTAAAAGGCTACCCTCTAATAAAATATCTTTTGAACGAATTGTATAACATATTAAAAATGAGGGTAAAGACCAATTAAAAAAGGGGAGGACTGTTTTGGCCATTATTGATATAGACCAACTATTGCTAGCTACTGAGGAGATTGCAGAAGAATCAGCTCCATTCCATCTTGATACATTTGACATTGATCAGCTTTTGGATAAAACGGATAACTGGAATTGGTAAGGTAAAGCATGCCCTGTGAGGATATGCTTTTTTTCTGAGGGAAAAATAACCTGATTACTTGTAACAGTAATCAGGCGATGAGGATGTTAAGTAGTGGATAAACTAAAACTTGCGTCCTTTTACGAATCCTAAAATCACAAACATCGCAATGGTACCGATAACAAAAGTTGCCTTAATGATCATTATGAGAAGTTCATCGTACATTTGTATTACCTCCTTGTATGTAATGATGGACAGTGCGATTATGATTAGCTGTTTATGTATAAATTATAACATAAAGCTTATAAGCGATGGTGGAAAATTACTGTAAGTATGGATAATAAAGTATCGATTGTTATAGTTTAGACAAAAAAAGATATCCTCCAATAAGAGGATATCACTAGCATCTATCATTTAATATTAAGCGCTTTTTTCGTTTGAGGTCCGACGACCCCATCAGCCGTAAGATTTTTTGCTCTTTGAAATTTTTTTACTGCTGTTTCGGTATTTTTCCCAAATGACCCATCTATTCCTTTCGTGCTGTATCCAAGTTCAGTTAATCTTTTTTGTAGTTCACTTACTTTAGGACCGCTGCTTCCTTTTTTTAAATTTGAGTTGGGATTGTGTACAGGGAGACTAGAGGATCCAGTAACCTTATATCCATTCGTGGCAGCTATGGAAGCAAATGATTTATTCGAACTGGCTATTAAGACTACAGTGTTCATTCTCACCCTATCATACATCCATTGAACATCCTCGTTATACATGCGAATGCAACCGGCACTTATATATTTCCCGATTGATTTAGGGTCATTATTGCCATGTATTGCATACGTATTACCTGGTGTATTTCGTGCATTTATCCCCAGCCATCGTTTTCCGAGAGGATTTCTTGGGTCACCGCCTCTAATGTTGCCTTTATAATAAGGACGATTCACAATCATTGTCACTACCTTGAACTTTCCTTCTGGAGTATAGGAGGCCTTCTTTCCTGTCGCTACGAGAAACACCCTCACTAATTTATCATTTTCATAATAGGCCAGCTGATTATTGGCTTTATTGATGATAATCAGTTGTCTAGGTGCCGCACTTGAAGAATGACTGAACCCAACAAAACTAAAGACGAATATCAATACACATACAATCAGTTTTTTCATGTTTTTCCCCGTCCCTTTTTTAAGCAACCTCATATTCACGCATATACTATCCTATGCATGAAGTGAAGTAGAAGTGACAATTTTTTAAAGGAAGGGTAGACTAAAAAAGGGAAGAGCTGGCCCAAACTAATTTTCACATGTTTGCTTTCCTAAAGATTGGTGGGCACTGTTTGTGGCCACATTACATACATTATTGAAGTGAAAGCGGAGGTGGGTAAGCATTGTCACGCCTAAAAGTGGAGGACTATCTAGAACAAGGGATTTATGGTCCTAAAGAAATCAAACCTGGTGAACGAAGGGAATTTCTGGGCACATTACGGGAGCGCGTCGTGATCGTCCTAAAAAAAAATCAAGTATTTGAAATGAATGTATATCCGGAAATTGAGCAAATGATGAAGCGGCATCCCCGTTCAAATTTGTTTTTAAATGGTCAGATGGACTATCAACATCTTGGGAAATATATTAAATTGGCTATGAGCCATAATATTCCTTACAAAATTGTCCTAAACAAAGACCATAACTCCGAATTGGGTCTAGTATTAGCAGAAAGTAATGCCATAAACAAAGAAAAAATATATATAGAGAAGCAAAAACAAGTGTTTGAAGTTAAAAAAAAGAGGAGTGTCAAATCGTTTTTCAAACGATGGGTTAAAAAAATCTTGAACAAACGCTAAGAGATTCATCAACGCGTAAATTAAAAAGGAGGCCTATCCACTCAAGGGTAGGCCTCCTTTTATTGATTACGTAACAGGGATCATATAGCCATTTTATGTAACCTTCTGTCTTAATCTATAAAACTTCCTAAAGTTACCGATTATCGTTTTTACTACGGAATAAGTAGGAATAGCTATTAAAATGCCAATGAAACCGTATATCGAACCTGCAGCAAGCAACAATAAGATAATGGTCAATGGGTGTATGTTAAGACGTTTTCCCATAATGTTCGGTGTAACCAAGTGCCCCTCGACTTGTTGAACGACAGTAAGGACAATGAGTACTTTCACTGCCAACCCTATGTCTTGCTGAAGGGCAATGAAAAGGGCAGGGAGAATGCTTATTAACGGTCCTAGAAATGGAACGACTGTAAAAATCATGGCGAAAAGGGCTAGTACGAGGGCATAATCAAGATCAATAATTAGGTAGCCCACATACATCAAAGTCCCAATTACGATGGATACGATGAATTGACCGATAATATAAGTTGAAAGTGTTTTATCGACGTCTTTTAAAATTTTGTTTCCCTCTGGTTCAACATCTGTCGGAATATACTTTAATAGAAATGGTCTAAGTTTTTCTCCATCCTTCAAGAAATAAAATAAAATGAAGGGAGTAATGACCAAGACTGTTAATACACTAGTAATCGTGGAGAAAATAGTACTGACATTCACCAAGAGTTTTTCAGAATAATCCTTCAAGTGTGTAACGACATTTTCCTTCAAATCATCAGTGTTAACCATTCCAAAATCATTTTTTTCAATCATGACTTCAGACTCTTTAGAAAATTCCTTGACTTTGCTCGGTAATTTTTCGGATAATTTTTGAAATTGATCCACAATTACAGGGCTTCCAAAATAGCATCCTGTCCCAATCAAACCAAATATTATCAAAAAGACAGTGAAAATGCTTAATGTCCTAGGGATAAATTCAGTCAAAAAGTTAACGACTGGTCGTAAAATGTAATATAAAAGACCAGCCGCTATAATAGGGAAGAACATAGCAGCCACGACTTTTTGTATCGGTAGCAGAACATAATCAATCTTACCAAGTAAAAATATAATGATAATGATCAAAATAATCGCGCATGCATATTTAAAAAACGGTTTATTGATCCACAAGAAAATCCCCCCTCATTCCAGTCTTTATTTAATTCCCTGAATCGTCTAGATATTAAACTTTTTAACAGATTAAGCTGAGTTTTATTAGTGAAATAATGACCTATCTTTAAAAGGAGTGTACTTAATTCAATTTTGAATCAATTAATGAAGTACTTAGCTGACCGATAACAATAGGCAAAAAAATGCTTTTATAAAAAAGATGGAAGGCTACGAAATTCCCATCATCGGAAACGTAAGAAGAGAACTCCATTGATAGAAAACAAGGGCTTCATGATCATGAAGCCCTTGTTTTAAAATATTATTCATTTTGCTATTTCTAATGTTTACGTGCAAAAGCTCCATAATAAATACCGCCTGCAAGAATGGCAGCACCGTCAACTGAATTGCCTGGAATACGGGGAATGAAAGGTCGTGAACTATACACTTATTGCGGGGTATTACATCTCACTTTGCTCCTTTTTTTCATAAGTTTCAAAAAGTTGAAAATGTATATAGTGGTGTTTGCTCACTAGCATAACAACTTTATAAATGTTAAAAAAGTTATGATGAAATAATAAATTTGCGATTTTTTAAAACTCTTGGTCGATCCTATGTTGTGCATTTATAAATGCGAAGTAAATTAGCAAGCTCCAGTACTATATTATTTTCTGCAATCATGGATAAAATGATGGTCACAAAACTTTTCGAGGGAAAAAAAGGTGTAATATTGTATGTTGCTTTCATGGTCCGATTCATTTGTCAAAAATATAATTGAAAAGGCATCATCATAGTTAACTCCGAGTGTGGAAGTTTACTTGATAATGCCTTTATATTAGCTTATAAGAGCTGGTTTACATTACGATATTTTACTTAATGTATTCTTTAATCCCTGCTTCTGATCTCTTTGCATTTTTTTAATGTCTAAACGTAACCAGATGGAGATAATGAAAGCAATCGTGATTAATACAGCGAATACATAAAAGACTGGAATGTAGCTGTTTGTGCTTTCTCTTATTGCAGTAACCAACATTGGTCCGCAAACTCCACCAAGAGACCATGTAGTTAAAAGGTAACCGTGGATGGCTCCAATTTCTTTTGTTCCAAATAAATCCCCTGCAAATGCAGGAAGATTAGAAAAACCTCCGCCATAACAACTAACGACTAACAAGATAAGTCCTTGGAACAAAAGTGTGTTTGTAGTAGTTGGAAGTAGTAGGAACGCCCCGATTTGAATGATAAAGAAAATGACGAAAACATTTGGACGACCAATATAATCCGAGGCTGCAGCCCAGCCAAGTCTGCCTCCACCATTAAAAATTCCCATGATTCCGACTAATGTTGCTGCTCCGGCTACAGATAATCCAACTACATCTTGGGCCATTGGAGAAGCGACAGAAATCATCATGATCCCTGCAGATGTATTGATCAGTTTCATTGACCATAGCATCCAGAAATGTTTAGTTTTAACCGCTTCCTTTGCAGTTAACTGTCTTAGATCTTTCTTCAGTTCTTTCTTACCTGACTCAATATCTTTCTTCATGCCTTCAGGCAGCCAGTTTGCCTTTGGAGGTGCAATATAGGAAGCACCTAAGAACATAAGAATGAAGTAGCCTGCACCTAAAATATAATATGTAGTATAAATGCCAACGGATTCCATAAGGCTTGCAGCGACTGGGGCTGTTATAAGAGCTCCGGCACCGAAACCTAATACAGCCATTCCTGTTGCTAATCCCCTGCGATCGGGGAACCATTTGACTAGTGTGGATACCGGTGAAATGTACCCGATTCCCATACCTAGCCCACTTAAAACCCCATATGTTAATAGGTAAAGTGGCAGTGAATCAATCATTACAGCTAAACCAGAGCCAGCTTGCCCTAAACCGAATAATACGGCTGCAACCAATGCTGATTTTCTGGGACCATTTTTTTCTACGAATTTCCCAAAGAAGGCTGCAGAAGTTCCTGCAAGCGCCATCATTATTGTGAAGGCTAAAGTGACTTCAGTTTCTGACCACCCCATAGTCTCAACCAAAGGCTTTTTGTATACGCTATATGCGTATGCTCCACCAATGGAAAGGTGAATAGCGATTGCGGATAAAGCAATTAACCACCTGTTTTTTGTCATGTTGTTACCCCTTTTCGTCAAAAATAAGAAAGTTGCATGCATTTTATCTATAATATAGTAAGTTGTATGCATTTTATCTATCTTGTGGAATAAGTATATAAGAATATTTTTTACTAGTAAACTACTAAATTAATTTTATCTAAAAAAATTGTCGCTATATTCTAGAATGTAATAAAATTTGAAATATTGCCAAAATCAATAGTGATCCATTTTTATGGATTGATGAAATTAGATGAAAAATGGTAAAAAGGCAATGATATGACTTGTTAATATGGTTTAATCCCAAAAGGGTCATGGTATATAAAGTCAATTAGTTCATTATTTATAAGTGGATTTCTATTACATTGGCATTATTGCAGATGATTTGTTAAAATAAACAGAATGACTGGGGTTGGGTAATCGAACAACCGGAATTGTTATTTATTTGAGTGGTTTTAGGAATAATCAGTTCTTTTTTCAGGAATCATACGTAAGGAAATCAAAAAAATCCCAAATATTTTGAAAAAATTCCGAAAATTTAGTCTTAAGGGCTTGAACTATGATTCCTGATAGGAGTAAACTAATTATAGATAGATTTTATGGAAGTGAAATCTTGTAAATTTTATTCAACAAGGAGTTTTGGTAATGAAGGAACATGACATGCAAATCACGCTTAGTACAGCAAAGAAAGAAAAACCACAGGCGGACCAGCTTGAGTTCGGTAAGCAGTTTACCGATCATATGTTTATTATGGATTACACACAAGGGCAAGGGTGGCATGATCCAAGAATTGTTCCTTATCAACCGCTCACATTAGAGCCTTCCGCGATGATTTTTCACTATGGTCAATCTGTTTTTGAAGGATTAAAAGCATATGCAACACCAGAAAGTGAAATTATTTTATTCCGTCCTAAAAAGAATTTTCAACGTTTAAATAGTTCAAATAGTCGATTATGTATCCCGGATGTCGATGTCGATTTTGCGTTGAATGCTTTAAAAACTTTAATTAGCGTGGATAAAGAATGGATTCCTCAGGAAGAAGGGACATCTCTATATATCAGGCCTTTCATCATAGCTACTGAGCCTTATCTTGGAGTTTCCCCATCAGATAAATATCAGTTCATCATCATCATGTCACCTGTAGGTTCTTATTATAAGGAAGGCATTCACCCTGTTAAAATAGCAGTTGAATCAGCTTTCACACGTGCAGTGAATGGTGGTACGGGAGAGGCTAAAACAGGTGGCAATTATGCATCAAGCCTCAAAGCCCAGGAAGTATCCGAAAAGCTCGGTTACTCTCAAGTTCTTTGGTTAGATGGAGTGGAGAAAAAATATATTGAAGAAGTTGGAAGCATGAATGTTTTCTTCAAAATTAATGGTGAAATTATCACACCAGCGTTAAATGGCAGTATTCTTCCTGGTATTACTCGTGATTCCATTATAGAATTGCTGAAACATTGGAATCTGCCCGTGACAGAAAGACGCATTTCCATGGAAGAAGTTTATGAAGCCTATAAATCAGGTCACTTGGAAGAAGCTTTCGGAACGGGAACAGCAGCGGTAATATCTCCAATTGGTGAGTTTTTGTGGAATGGTGAAGAAATGGTGGTTCAAAGCGGGGAAACTGGCGAACTATCTAAAAAGCTTTATGATACATTGACAGGTGTCCAAACAGGCAAAATTGCTGATGAGCTAAACTGGACTACGAAAGTGGAAGAAAAAGTTACCCAATAATACTGAAGGTTTCAGATAAGGTTTCGGAATGAAGTCATTCCGAAGCCTTTTTGATTTTTTATTGGATTTATGTGTATGATCTTTTGTTACAATCATCCTACTACAAAACCGGAGGCAGTAAGGAATGAATAAGCAAACTGTTTTGTACATTCGTCTTTGAGCGTAGTACCTCTGGATTGGTTACTTTCACTTCTTCCTTATCGAACTTTCTGGAGAGATTCGCCTTTTTTCGTGATCTTCGCGATCTTGGTTCAACTCATTTTGGAGACGTTTCTTGATATGACTGTAAGGAAAAGGATTCTTATCTAAAGGAAAAACAAAGTTGATTGAAACGAAAAGGGCGAGACTCTTGCGGGAAAAGCGCGCCAAGGGAGACCCCGAGGCGCAAAGACCGCCCGCGGAAATTCCCGGCAATGTTCAATTTTACACCCCTCAAAAAAAACTGTAGGCAAACTCAATTATTATCGAGTTAGGCAGTGTCTTTGCTTTATAAGTTTGTCTAGTCTGAAACCTTCATTAAAGGTTCTTTTGTTTATTCCCTTTTACATAATCATTTTTTGTCTTAAAGCAACAGCTACTGCCTCAGTCCGGTGTGTGACCCCTAATTTCCTGATTGCAGAAGAAATATGATCCCTAACGGTATATTCACTTACTCTCATTTTTGGTGCCATTTGCTTTATTCCTAAACCATTAGCTAAGTATTGTAAGACTTCCACTTCACGTTTACTTAGAAGGTAAGTGGGAGAAGCGAAATCGATTGTTGAACTTGCAGCAAGTTTCAAATAATGGGAAAGCTTCATTAAATCATTCTTGGTAACAGGCTCGTCAGCATGTATAGGGTCAACTAGAACTAAGCCAATGACCATATCGTTCACGATTATCGGGATGATTGCCAGTGAAGAGAGGGCAAACCTTTTAACATATTTCGCAGGGATGGAGGATTTCGTATGTTGGATTGTTAAGTATATGGGTTGGTTATTGATGACTGCCTGGTGAATGGGGTATATATCATGTATATTTTCTTTAACATTATGTAATGAAAAGATATCTTCACTTGTACAGGCACATATTCCTTCACCCATTCCTGTTAAGCATGAGTAACTGAATAAAGATGCTCGTTGAAATGAAAAAAAATCCACACAGCCCCTTACTATCATTTGTGTTTTATTTGCCATATCATTTTGATGGGAAATCTTTTTGACATGATTCATCAGAGTTTCCTCAAGCATTCGACATTATTCCTCCCTACATTTTCAGTGCTAGGATAAATACTACTAATATCTTACAATGAAATGAAAACTCTTACAAATTTTTAAATGATTCCTTAGTGGTTCAGAAATTTAGCATTCCTAAATTCAAGGAGGCAATAAAATGAAAAGAGAGACTTTATCGACCACCACCCGGAGTTTTAGAGAAGATACCCTTCCATTTAAACTTTATCAAAAGGCCAAGAAATTCGGTATTTGGAATCCTCGTGATATTGATTTCGGCCAGGATAAAGAAGATTGGAAGTCATTTACCAATATTGAAAGGGAAGTGTTATTACGGATCATTTCCCTTTTTCAGGGTGGAGAGGAGGCCGTGACTTTGGATTTGCTGCCGCTCATTATGACGATTGCCAAGGAAGGCAGGATCGAAGAAGAAATGTACTTAACGACATTCTTGTTCGAGGAAGCGAAGCATATGGAGTTCTTTCGTTATACATTAGATCAAATTGGTGAAACAGGTGATCTGACGGTCTATCACTCAGACACTTATAAATCCATTTTTTATGAAATATTGCCTGAAGCAATGGGTAAACTTTTAACCGATCAATCCCCTGAAGCAATGGCGGAAGCAGCCACGGTTTATAATATGTTTACCGAGGGAGTTCTTGCGGAAACAGGATATTTTGGGTTTTATCAAACACTCGAAGCAAATGAAATGATGCCTGGCTTATTAAAAGGTGTGGGTCTTTTGAAGAAAGATGAATCACGCCATATTGCTTATGGGACATTCCTGCTGCAAAGAATTATAAGTGAACATCCACATATTTTTACGCAAGTCGAGAAGAGAATGGCGGAACTTTCACCATTGGCCATCCAGTTAAATACAGAGGGATATGATTTGTTAGGCAATCCATTTGGTCATGACAAACAGGCTGTGTTGAATTTCACGATGAAACAATTATCAGTAAGGATGGAGATTTTGGCAAGGGCAAAAGGAAAGGGGATTGAAGAAATCTATCGAAGTACCGAGATGGAATATGGCGTCTTGTAATGAATGCCTGAAGGTTACGTTACAAACCTACCGTGATGTTTCCAGTAATTAAACATCGATGGATGATCTGCTGAATGCTTCTATGTTAAAGCGAATATTGAACTTGGACGCACTAATTGTACAACCTTATCTTAAACGTCTAATTTATCAGAGGTGAAAGAAGATGGCAGTAAATACTCATTCTAATTTTTGGTTAAGGTCTTCGGTTTACAGTGGTGCTAATACACGTTCACTCATTCCGGAACTTTTTATTGGGCTTGGAGCAAAAAGGATTCTTCTCGTAAGTGATGAAGGTTTAGAAAATGCAGGAATCGTTAAAAAAGTTGCCAACGTTTTTGGGTCATCAACTTTGGGGAATGGGGCGAAAATAGTAGGAGAATTTCTCGAGGTTACACAAGATGCAGCAAGTAATTGTGTAAACGAAGCATTGAAATATGCACGCGAAGTGAATGCAGATGCGATACTTGCTGTTGGTGGCGGAAGTGTCATAGATACTGCGAAAGCATTGAAATATGGACTATATAAAGGAATTTCCGATATAAACGATGCAATCCCAAATGGATATCTGTATGAGGGTGTCCCAAAAGCGCAACCAATGAATATACCGCATATCACGGTTGCAACAACAGCAGGGACCGGTTCAGAAGTATCTCCGATTGCTGTTATATATAATGAACATAAAAAAGTAAAAATGAATATATACAATGTCTTTTTAAGCTCGGATGTGGCCATTCTGGATCCTGAGTTAACAGTCGGATTGCCACCTAATATCACTGCTTTTACTGGTGCAGATGCACTGACACATGCGATTGAAGCGATTGTTTCACCTGCTGCAACATCAATAACAGATGCTTATGCATTTCAAGCCATTCGAGTTATCGAAAAAAATTTACCAAGGGCAGTAAAGAATGGAAGGGATATTGAGGCCAGAATGGAAATGCTGCATGGGAGCATGATGGGAATCACCGCTTTTTGTAGTGCATTAAATGCGATACCGATTCATAACTTTGCCCACGCATATGGAGCTTTATTCCGTATTCCTCATGGATTGGCCAATGCTGTTTTCCTACCTGTTGTCATGGAGTCCATTCCAGAGTTATATCTGCCTAAGATACATCTGATAGCGGAGGCCTTTAAAGTGAAAATCCACGATGAGGATGCAAAAGGGATACTGGCGAAAGTAATTGAAAAACTGCGTATCTTCCTGAATGATCTTGGCCTGTCTTCTGGGTTCTGTGACTATGGTGTTACCCAATTGGATTTGGAAAGAATCCTTACAGCCGTCAAGACGGATCCGGCTGCCGCTAATTTTCCGATATCATCCGAAATAATACTGTCAATAGCTTCTCAAGTTTCACCTGTCAGAATAAATTAAATTAAAGCAAAAAGGGCCTGCCAACTCGGTTGGCATTTTTTGCTTGCATTATCCCTACGGTTAAGTCCTTTCCTGCTGAAGGAAAACGAACATCCATTCTTTAATGTTTGCAGCCATGATCCAAATAAGATCACTTTTGTTATTATTTTTTTCCCAAGTTTTCCTGAGCCATTTTAATAAGTTCTTTAACCATGCTTCCACCCAACTTTCCGCCTATTTTTCCGTTTTCTTTCGCTGTCAATAGACCGTTATAGTCTCTTTTCAACGGTACGCCCATTTCTTTTGCTGCTTCAAACTTTGCCTCTTCTGGATTTTTCGTACCAGCAACTTTGGCCTTTAAATCATCAAGTCCTTTTCTTGCTTCTGGTACCAGGATTCTTTTTCTTCTAGCCATCAAGCATCACTCCTAAGTTTTTTTTAGTTTACCCTTTGGTAAAGAAAATGATTATCACAAGATTGTTGATTTTAGTTGAATTTCCCGAATAAGCAATCATTAAAAGTAAATTAAGAAATATGCTTATGTAAAGAGAAGTATGGTATTTACATATTGATTGAGGTGATATGTAGTTGGAGAAAGTTTTAGTTTATTTTAAGCGGGTAATAAATAGTAAAAAGATTAAGGAGAACAGTGATGCAAACTGCAAATTCTAGTTTATTGACGAAAGAGGATATGACAAATCCCGCTCGGGTGCCACAATGGCTAATTAACGAATATCAAACTTTCCATAAAACAGTGACGGATAAAACATTTCCTTGTTATTTTGGTATGAAAGCTGAGAATAAAGGGGAACTTCGTTATGCGTATATCACACAGGAAGATTGGACCAACCTCCCAAAGGCCGTGGAAAGCTTTCTTGAGTTATTTCAAGAACCACCATACATCAGGCATGGCCTGTTTGTCTTTATGGAGCCTGAATCGATTGAAGGGGATATAGAACTTTACCGAAAACGATTTTGGGATATTCTGCAATTCCTGCATAATGAGGATAAGAAACCTTGGCCTATTGAAAAGCCTAAAGATCCTGAACATTATTTATGGGACTATCATTTTGCAGGTGAACCCATTTTTGTTTTTGGAAACGCACCTGCTTATAAACAGCGTAAAACCCGTGATTTAGGAAATAGCCTTGTTCTTGGTTTCCAACCCCGTATGATCTTTGAAGGTTTAGAAGGAACGGAAAAAGGCGGTATCATGTCACGTGAAAAGGTCCGTGAACGGGTGGGAAAATGGGATAATCTCCCTAAACATCCTGATATCAGTCACTTTGGTGATGTAAACCATAATGAATGGAAACAATTTTTCATCGGGGATGATATTGAACCGATAAAAGGTCAGTGTCCCTTTCATCATAAAGAGTTAACTTAAACGAGAGCAAATTGCTCTCGTTATTTTTTTTGCAGAACTAAAATTAAATGGAAGGAAGGGGGGAATCCAGGACAAACATTATTGCAAATTCGAAAAATGACCCTTAAAAATAAAAAACTTTATGAGAAACATATTTCTTGCCTTATTTGAATTTCAGTCATATAATGTGAATGTATCAATTGCAGTTAATTCGAGATATATGGATTAAATGCTATTTGAAATACTAAACAAACTATTGGGGGAACAGATCATGTCTAAAGTATTATTTGTTAAATCAAACGACCGCCCAGCGGAACAAGCTATTAGTGTGAAAATGTATGAAACGTTTTTGAACACATACAAGGAAGCAAATAGTCAAGATGAAATAACTGAATTGGATTTATTTAAACTTAACTTACCTTACTATGGTAATACAGCAATTACTGCGTTATATAAACGTAGCCAAGGCATGGAACTGACTGAAGAAGAAGTGGAAATTGCTGATATCGTGCAACAATATTTGAATCAATTCCTTGCTGCCGACAAAGTAGTATTTGCCTTCCCATTGTGGAATTCAACGGTTCCTGCACCGCTTGTAACTTATATTTCTTATCTTGCTCAAGCAGGTATAACATTCAAATACACAGCTGAAGGTCCTGTCGGTTTAGTTGGAGATAAAAAAGTGGCTTTACTAAATGCAAGGGGATCGGATTATGCATTGCCAGGCATGGATGCTGGCGAAATGGCAGTGAAATACGTAACGATGAATTTAAGATTATGGGGTATTACAAACCCAGAAACTGTCGTTATCGAAGGACATAATCAATATCCAGATCGTACACAAGATATCGTTGCAGAAGGATTAGCGAAAGTTGCTGAAACTGCAGCAAAATTCTAATTAAAAAAAAGAAAAACCAGTATGTAATTTTAGCATACTGGTTTTTCTATGCAGATTTTTCTGAAAGTCGATTATAATAAAGGGTAAGCCTATAAGCATGAAAGGAAGTGCGGATAATATGCAAACGTATAAATCGCGTGACGAAATAAAGAGTGAAGAAACATGGAATTTGAAGGATATTTACGGTGATCAGGCTAATTGGGAAAAAGACTATCAAGAAGTCCTGGAGATGACAGAAAAATTAAAAACTTTCGATGGTCATATTCAATCTGCTCAAGATTTATTTGAGTATTTACGTTTAAGTGAGGAGCTTGGTTACATTTATAACAAGTTATATGTGTATGCCATGCTGCAAACAGACTTGGATACACGGGTTACATCATCACAGGCATTACTTGATCGAGCTGGTCAGCTAGGACAGAAAATTAGTAATGCATCTTCATTTTTCATGCCGTTTCTCTTAAGCTTGGAGGAATCAACATTAAAAGGGTACATAAAAGAAGTTGAGGGTTTAAAATATTTCGAAGAAGATTTACTTGATTCATATCGCTATAAAGACCATGTGTTAACGAAAGAACAAGAAGAGGTACTTTCCCAAATAGGCGAGGCATTTTCAGCACCTCAAAAGACATTTGGAATGATCAACAACGCGGATATTAAATTTGGAGATGTCACAAATGAAGAGGGAGAAAAAGTAGAGCTTACTCGAGGGATGTACTCTAAATTAATTGAAGACGATGATCGTGACAAAAGAAAAGAAGCGTATATCGCTTATTATCAGCCATATATACAATTAAAAAATACTATCGCATCCACACTTTCCACTGCCATCAAAAATAATGTGAACCTTTCGAAACTAAGACATTATCCGTCTGCATTGGAAAAATCCTTATTTGGCGATCAAGTACCAAAAGAAGTATATGATAACTTGATTATGTCTACTAAGCAAAATATCGGTCCGATGCATAAATACATTCATTTAAGGAAAAAACTGCTGGGAGTAAATGAATTACGGGCTTATGATTTAAGTGTACCGTTGGTCGAGGGTGCTAAAGAGGAAATTTCTTATGATGATGGTTTTGCTTTGATGGTGGAGGCACTGAAGCCTCTTGGCGAGGAGTATATCACGATTTTGAAAACTTTTAAGGAAAAAAGATATATCGATGTTAGGGAAACACCTGGAAAACGCTCAGGGGCTTATAATTTAGGTCTTTATGGTGTTCATCCGTTCATCTTATTAAATCACCGTGATGATTTAGATAGTGTATTTACACTTGCACATGAATCTGGTCATGGCATGCATTCCTACTATAGCTCAAAATACCAGCCGCAAATAACTGCAGGGTATTCCATTTTCGTGGCGGAAGTAGCATCAACCGTGAATGAAATTCTGCTTATACGCCATTTAATTAAGACAACAAAGGACGTGCAAAAGAAAAAGCACTTACTTAACCATTTCATAGATAGTTTCAAGGGTACATTCTTTACACAGGTGATGTTCGCGGAATTTGAAAAGATCGTACATGAGAAAGCTGAAAATGATGAACCCTTGAATGCCGAAGTTTTTAATACAGCTTATGAATCGATATTCCGCACTTATAATGGAGATGAAATAATTTTCGATGAAGAAGTGAAGTATGGCTGGTCAAGGATTCCTCACTTTTATCGACCGTTTTACGTGTATAAATATGCTACGGGTTATGTTTCAGCGATTACGATTGCAGATAAGATCCTTTCCGGGGATCAAAAAACACTTGAAAGTTATTTGGCCTTCTTGAAAAGCGGGAGTTCGGATTTCCCATTGGAATTGCTTAAAAAAACGGGCGTAGATTTAACTAAACCTAAACCGATCGAAAATGCAATGAGGATTTTCAGTGAACTGGTCGACCAATTCACGGATTTGACAAAGGTCTAATCAAAACCATTTCTTCCAAAAGAGCCCATGGTATGTGTGTTTAAAAAATGTTATAGTTAGACTATTGGTGTAAAGAGAGGCCCAATCTTTTTGATTGGGCCTTATTTTATATGTTAAAGAAACACGTACCTGCACGATATAAGTCATAGGGATCAACGTATTTTCTACATCGGAGCCCAGCTAAGGGCCAGTTTCTTTATACATTAAATGGCATATATTGTGAGGAAAGTGAAAAATGAATTCGACAGTTAATTATATAAAAGAATGGCAGCAGGCCCTTCAACTTGAAATCCTGCATTTGAAAAAATACGGCAGCACAAAATACTTGGTTTCTAACGGCCATCTACTTACTAGTGATGGTTCTTTCAGCTATTACTTTGAAACAGGTTCATCGATAAAAATTCCTGTAGGTGCGATCGTTCGACTGGAATGGGGAGGAATTAAACAGGATGGAAGGATTCTCTCTTCGGAAGGGAAAAGTATAATCATTGTTTTTGAACGCTCGTTAGGCGATATGATCAGCGAAGCATTTTTATATCATGATCCTTGGGAATTGCTTGAACAATTGATTATCCGCTTGGATGAAATCAAACGAAGCAAAAAGAAAAGGCTTAGGATCAAACGCCTGATGGATCCTTCCATGCCGCAAAAGCATCCTGTAATCGAAAGTCAAAGCAGTGTCAAAGAATTATATGCCCGTTCGAAGTTCAATCCGGTCACTTTTGTCTGGGGACCACCTGGAACCGGAAAAACCTATACATTGGCACGAACAGTGGCCAATCATTATTTACAGGATAAAAAAGTGTTGGTCTTGTCTCATAGCAACCAGGCTGTTGATGTTTTGATGGCTGAAATTTCTTCCTTCATTAAAAAGAAAGATCGTTTCAAAGAAGGTGATGTGCTTCGCTATGGGTCTCAAGCAGGTGAATCTTTAGCCCTTCATGAAGATATTGTTACGGGGCAATTATTAGGGAAACATGAACCGATATTAGTTAAGGAAAAAGAACAGCTTGCAGAAGAGAAACGATTATTAAAACACGAGCTGTCAGGCTCCTTCAGTAAAAGAGATACCGATCAATTAATCGAGTTAGAGAAAAAACTGGCAAGAGTATTGGAGAAAATTCGCCTAAAAGAGATGCAATTCGTAAAAGAGGCGAAAATCATTGGTACGACATTGGCTAAAGCCGCAAATGATGAAACGGTTTATCAAAAGGAGTATGATCTGGTTATCTTGGACGAAGCAAGTATGGCTTACGTACCACAGGTGGCTTTTGCAGCAGCGATATCAAAACATATAATCGTTTGCGGTGATTTCAAACAATTGCCACCGATTGCTTCGGCACGTGATTCCCTCGTGAAACTTTGGCTGAAAGAAGACATCTTTCATCGGGCAGGTGTCGCTCAGTCAGTGGAGGAAGGGGAACTTCACCCTCATTTATTCCTATTGAAAGAACAGCGCCGCATGCATCCTGATATTTCAGCATTTACTAATCGTGTCGTCTATAACAATTTTGTCGGTGATCATGAAAGTGTTTCAACTAGCAGGGAGAGCATAATGGTGGCTGAACCTTTCGCCAATAAGGCAGCAGTACTTGTCGATACCAGCTTATCTGGGGAATATTGCATCACTGAACGTACTTCTCACTCGCGAATGAATCTTTGGCAATTACTTTTATCTTTTCAACTGATTCATGAGGCCTATGTTGGCGGGGCAAGGTCCATTGGTTATGTGGCTCCTTATCGTGCACAGTCAGACTTGATGGAAAAATTATTGGATGATTTATATGAAAAAGAACGGCAAACATCTGATATCATCGCTGCAACTGTACATCGTTTCCAGGGTAGTGAACGTGATATGATGATTTTTGACTCAGTTGATAGTTATCCGCAAAACAGGGCGGGAATGCTATTGACTGGAAGAGAAAGTGAAAGGCTGATAAATGTGGCGATAACAAGGACAAAAGGGAAGTTCGTGCATGTTAGTGACACTTCTTTTGTTAATAAACACGTTTATCGCAGTAAAACCCTTCGTCAGCTTGTCGATCATCAAATTCAAAATGATCAACTTGTGGCAAAGAAAGACATTGGGAAATGGGTTAACCATCAGCACCCGAAATTACGGTGGATGCATGCCCGGAAATTGGGGGATTTTTTAGAAGATATCGAATCCTCAAAACAAGAGATCGTTATGGCAGTGCCTGATTTGAACAGCCTGTCAGAAGAATGGCAGCAATATTTGATGAAACGAAACCCCGAAGTGAAATTTACGATCATTTCATCAAAAAGAAATCCTGATGTCATCTCAAATCAATTCATTTGTTTGCCCGTTTCCTTTTCATTTTTTATCTTGGATAAACGAGTTATCTGGTTAGGTTTGCCTGTTGAGGCGAATGATCGGGTTCAGCCCCCTTTTTTAGCGGCTCGCTTGGATTCGCCAATAATGGCTGATGAATTACTATCTCAATTCAAAAAAAGTGAATAGTACTTTGAAAGACCCTATTTTCAGGGTCTTTTTGTCATAACGTGTATATTCCTTAAAAGACCTCGTAAGAATATAGGCTAATTGTGAGTTACATACGAATATAACATATTGAAACAATAACCTCGCTAGAATATATAATACACTCTTACTCTCAAATCTCGTTTTAACTCCTAATAAAATCAGCTAAAGGCTGCAAACTAAAATATCCAAGCAAGCTTTTTAAGCGACTTTCGATTGGTTATGTTTTACCATTATGTTACGAAAGAAAAGAGGGGGCGCAAAAATGAAGCTAAGCATTTTAGATCAATCACCAATTGCAACCGGTCAAACAGCTCAAGAAGCATTGCAGGCATCACTTCAACTTGCACAGGAAGGAGACAGGCTTGGTTACAGCAGGATCTGGTTAACTGAACATCATGACCTGCCGGGACTAGCCTGTTCCGTTCCGGAGGTTTTGATCAGCTACATAGGTGCACAAACAAAAAATATTCGAATTGGATCAGGTGCAGTGCTGCTTCCGCATTATAAGCCATTTCGGGTAGCAGAGACCTATAATATGCTTGCCACTCTTTTTCCAGGCAGGATTGATATGGGACTGGGGCGTGCTCCTGGGGGATCTGCCGAAGCTACGATGGCATTATCCGATAATTTTCTGCAGAATGTTTACAAAATGCCTGAACTAGTTAAGGAACTGTTGCATTTTCTAAGAGATGATTTTCCGACAGGCCATTTGTTTACAAAGACCTCTGCTGCTCCTGTCCCACAGATTTCTCCTGAACCATGGATATTGGGAACAAGCGAAAAAAGTGCAAAACTTGCTGCAGAGAATGGTACTGCATACGCATTTGGTGAATTTATGAGTGAAAATGATGGAATGCAAAGTTTTCAGCAGTATCGAGAACACTTTCAATCAAAAGGAGTGCTTAAGGGGTCAAAAACGATCGTTGCTGTTTCGGCCATATGTGCAGAAACCGAGGAACATGCGAAAGAAATCGCTCTTAGCGAGACACTATGGAAAATTCAAAGTGGTCATGGGGAAAGAAAACAGGTACCAAGTATAGAAGAGGTAAGGGAACATGTTTGGAGTGAAAAAGAAATAGTACAGAAGGAAACTATGCAAAAAAAACTGATATTTGGTACACCTTCTCAAGTGAAGTCTCGCCTTTTGGAAATTCAGGAGGCATATCAAGCAGATGAAATAATGATCATAACCATCACTCATAAGTTGGAGGATAGGCTGAATTCGTATCGATTGATCGCTAGGGAACTACTGAACAGCTAATCACTTCGAGCATTTTGTGTGCATTTTTTCTGCATTTTCTATATGATGGCTTTGCGTCCTTTTAAACATAAATAAGAGAAAGAAGTTGAAGATATGAATGCTGATCACCATGCAAAAAAACTTAGCGACATTTCTTATTCCGTTCTGGACCTGGCTTCTATTGTCGAGGGTGGTACAGTTTCGGGAGCTTTTAAAAATACAGTCGAATTGGCTAAACATGCGGAGCAATGGAATTACAATCGTTTCTGGGTTGCCGAACACCATAGCATGCCTGGGATCGCAAGTTCTGCAACGTCAGTGCTAATAGGGTATGTTGCTGGAAGGACAGAAAGAATTCGCGTGGGTTCAGGCGGCATAATGCTACCGAATCACGCACCACTGGTTATCGCAGAACAATTTGGAACATTGGAAGCAATGTATCCTGGTAGAATAGATTTGGGGCTTGGTCGTGCTCCAGGAAGCGACCAATTTACTGCCATGGCACTCCGGGGCGATGTGCGAAATAACGGTCAGGATTTCCCGGAACAATTGGCACAGCTACGGAGTTATTTAGATGCAGATTCAAAACATAATCGAGTCCGTGCCATCCCTGGTGAGGGACAGGACATCCCGATTTGGCTGCTTGGGTCTAGTGGTTTCAGTGCAGCATTATCAGCACAGTTAGGTCTGCCATTTTCTTTTGCAAGCCATTTTTCCCCTGAAAATACTCAACCAGCTTTAGCTCGTTATCGCAATAATTTCCAGCCATCAGAAGTTCTGGATAAACCGTATGTGATGGTAGGCGTCAATGTTTTTGCAGCTGATACATCTGCAGAAGCGCAAAGGATTGCTACATCTTATCAACAGCAGTTCTTGAATTTGATACGGAACACGCCTGGTCAACTTGCTCCTCCAGTTGATACGATGGAAGGCATTTGGACAGAATATGAAAAGTCCATTGTCATGAAACAGCTGAATGCTTCGATCATAGGAAACAAGGAAGAGGTAAAAGAACAGTTGCAGACCTTTTTAAATGAAACACAGGCAGATGAAATGATAATAAACTCTGCCATATATGATCAGGATGCACGCCTTCGTTCTTATGAAATCATTGCAGAAGTTACTGGAATGAAATAAGTGTCAATGAGCTTGCAGATGATGTGTCTGCAAGCTTTTTTATAAAATACATAACGATAGACCTATGAAAAAGGCAGGAGAGAAGAATGAAACGAGAAGATCCTATATCATTAATATTTCACTTCACTGATAAACAAGGAGACAGCAAACCGCTATATTTTACGAACCCGAAAGAAGTGTGTATTGCCCATTCAATCGATGAAGTCCTTCCTCAATTTCAAAAAGTCCAGGAAGCGATTGAACAGGGATATTATGCAGCAGGATATGTTTCGTATGAAGCGGCACCTGCTTTTGAAAAGTCTTTTAAGGTAAAAAACGGAGCCACAATGCCTTTATTATGGTTCGGGATTTTTGAGAATCCGGAAGAATTACCGGAAAAAATGCCCGGTACTTTTCAATTGGCTGATTGGAAATCCGAAACGGATTCAAAAACCTATCATTCAGGATTTGAAAAGATAAAGTCCGAAATCGAGATAGGGAATACGTATCAGGTGAATTATACTATGCGTTTGCAATCCATGTTCGAAGGGGACGATTTTGCCTTTTTCGAACGCTTAAAGAGAGCACAACGATCGAACTACAGTGCTTATTTGAATGTGGGAACACATCGAATACTCTCAGCTTCCCCCGAGTTATTTTTCCGTTGGGAAGATGATCAGCTAATTACCCGACCTATGAAAGGAACGGTGAAGCGGGGAACGACACTAAAAATGGATCAGGTCAATGCAGACTGGTTAGCAGCCTCAGAAAAGAATCAAGCTGAGAACTATATGATTGTTGACCTGCTCAGAAATGACCTGGGTATGATTGCAGAACAAGGAAGCGTAGAGGTTCCAAAACTTAAGGAAATTGAAAAATATCCGACCGTATGGCAGATGACATCCACGATAACAGCTAAAACGAAAACAGAAACAACAATCATTGATATATTCAAGGCGCTTTTTCCATGTGGATCCATTACAGGAGCACCTAAAATAAAAACGATGGAAATCATCTCTGAAATAGAGAATTCACCGCGTGAAGTGTATTGCGGTGCAATTGGATTCATCACTCCGGAGTCCGAAGCTGTTTTTAATGTGCCGATTCGTACGGTTGTAATCGAAAAGGGGACAGGTAAAGCTGAGTATGGAGTAGGCGGTGGAATCACTTGGGATTCTGAGCTATTGGAAGAATATGACGAAGCCTTTTTAAAGGCCAAATTATTGACTGTGGAAAGGCCCGCTTTCGAACTTTTGGAATCGATGAAGCTCAGCGATGGAGAATATTATTTGTTGAATGATCATATCGATCGAATGAAACAATCTGCTGATTACTTCAATTATCGGTTCCCTGAATTGGATCTTAGAGATCAACTGCAAAAGTATGCGGATTTAAATCAAGGAACAGTGCAAAAAGTAAGGGTATTACTTAATGAAAATGGGGATTTTGAAGTATCCGGACAAGCAATCAAGCCCCTCGATTCAGAATTAAAGGTCATCGTGGCTGAAACTCCCATATCAAGTGGAAATCCATTTCTTTTTCATAAGACGACGAATCGTGAAGTATATGAAAGTTTTCAAAAGTATAATCCTGACTTCTATGACGTTCTGCTTTGGAATGAAGAAGGAGACATCACGGAATTCACGAATGGAAATGTTGTGGTGAAGATAAATGGGGACCTTTATACCCCTCCGGTTGAATCAGGTTTACTTGCTGGCACTTTTCGAGAGGACTTAATAAGGAAGAAGGAAATCAAGGAAAAACTAATTTCAAAGGCTGATCTTAATATGGCTGAGGAAATTTGGTTTATTAATAGTGTGCGGGGGAGATTAAAAGTACATTTAACATTCTAAATGGATATGTAGTGCTGAAAAAGAATAGTTAGATATGCATAGCAATTTGTTGAGTTATAGTTGATGATGAAGGCTAGATATCCATTACTAAAAAAACTATGGAGATGGATGAAGTCTTCTTGGTGAATCCAGATTACGGTTCTAATCAGGAAAACACAGTCGTTCAAGCAGAACATGGCTGAAGACAGCTAGGATAGGTTTGCAGATTTTATCGTTGAGGCTTTTCCCGAAACCAGGCGGATGGAGGGGATCATTGAATCACCATTAGCAGAGATTCCTTCCATGCAATAAAAGGTCTTCGGAATAAGTTTCAAAATTGATGACCCCCATTCTAAGCTGTAGCTACCATACAGGATAGTGGGTTATTTGAACTGCTCTGAAAAAAGGGCTGAGATAGAGGGGTATTTTTTAGAGCTTTCTGCTCTCGCAGGTGCATTTGGTCCCGTCCAACTTTTGTCACATTTGGAAGAAAGGGAATATCTTATGAAACAAAAACTGTTGGATAAAATGAACCAGTCCACTCATATCATTTGGACGACATACGGCAGCATGGTACCAAAAGCTATGATGGGACAATATTTATCTAAAAGATAAAAAAATGTCCAAAGTGTTGATTTTCTCAGTTTAAAGACAAAAGGGTTTTGGAATGGTCTCATTCCGAAACCCTTTTGATTTTTTTATTGGATTTGAAGCAGGTTGGAATGAATAAGCAAATTGTTTTGTACGTTCGTATTTGTCGCACTTACGTATCAAAACTTTTTTTTGAAGTGGTCTTTACGGTCTTCGTTCATCTTATTTTGGAGTTTTTGATAAGCACCCGTTTCTTCTGATCAATCCGCTTTTCAAATTTACGCTTATTCCATTCGCCTTCAATTGTGTGGAATCAACGAAAACGTGTTTCTGTACCAAGTAGCTGTATCTCTTTAGCACTCTTTAAAGTGACGCTCGTAGTTTTTACAGAAGAGAAACTTTATCATGAAAGCCGGTACCCAAAACAAGCGATAGGCTTTGTCCGTATATATCTCTTTATTGGCCTTAGACTCCTTCGGGAAAAGTGCGTCCAAGGGGAGACCCCACAGGCGCAAAGGCGCCATGGAGGCTGCCTACCGCCCATGGAAAAAGCGAGCGTTTGCAATGGAAATCAACGTTCAAATAGAACAAGCCATAAAAAAACTGTAGGCAAACTCGATTTTCAGCGAGTTTGTCTACAGTCTGAGAAGATCACAGTCGTGAACTTTTTGTTCTTTATAAACCCCATGAGTTCAATAAAAGGTGAATCGCTTTTTCCAATTCAGATTCTGGGATCCCTGCAAAGCCCAATATGATTTTGGGAGGATGTTCGTCAAATTTTTCAATTGAATATGAGGATAAGCCATAAATTTTAATATGGTGTTCGTTTGCCTTTTGAATGAGTGTTTGCTCATCCATGCCGTTCTTCACGATCAGGACGATATGTAAACCTGACCGCTCACCAATGATGGATATTTGTGAATGGGGCTTAAACAAATCGATCACTTTATCCAACTTGCGCCGGTATACTTTCCGCATCCGGTTTAAATGCTTTTCGAAATCCCCTTCCTTCATGAACTGTGTCAATACATGTTGATCAATCCTTGAAACGGTAGAATGGTAAAAAGATAATTCCTGTTGATGCCTTTGTAACAACGGAGCGGGAAGAACCATATAACTGATCCGAATGGAAGGCATCAATGATTTGGAGAATGATCCTAAGTAAACCACCTTTTCTCCAGCATCCATACTTTGTAAGGAAGGAATTGTTTTTCCACTATAACGAAATTCACTATCATAATCGTCTTCGATTATATAACGGTTTGCTGCTCCTTGAGCCCAGTTCAACAATCGCGTCCTTCTGTTAACGGAAAGGATCGTCCCATAGGGAAAGTGATGGGATGGCGTGACATACACTACGTCGATATTTGAATCTTCAATTGGGTTGACCTTTACACCTTCCTCATCAATTTGCAGGGGATGGACTTCATTAGGGTAGCTTCGTAAAATCCGGTGTATCAAGTGATAACCAGGATCTTCTACACCATATATCGTATTTTTATCGAAAAGAAGGACAAGCTGCTGCAATAAAATTTCCATTCCTGCGCCAATGATGATCTGTTCAGGGACACATTGAACACCACGTGCATGATACAAATAATGCGCAATTTCACACCGCAATTCATATTCCCCTTGGGAATCGCCCAGTAAAAGCAAATCTTGATGTGATTCATCGATTTTATTTTTTGTATATTTTCGCCATTTTTCAAATGGGAAGTTTTCCGTGTCAATTTGGCTGGGATGAAAATGATACAGCAACTCCCCTTCAGTACGATTCATTTGTTCCAAGGAAACTTGGTTCGTTTGCGTATACTCCAAATCTTCGTACGTTTGAATATAGTACCCTTTTCTTGGTATGACTTCAACATATCCTTCAGCAGTTAACTGTTCATATGCAGTTTCGACAGTATTTTGACTGATCTGAAGGAACTCTGCCAATTTACGTTTTGAAGGCAGCTTTGTACCAAAAAGAAGACGGCCATCAATAATCTCTTTTTTAATATGTGAATATAATTGTTCGTACAAAGGTACATCACTAAACCGATTTAAATCGCATGAAAGCATATTCATTTTGTTTCCACCTTTTTAGATAAAATATACTGAACCTATTAAATTTATTAAAACTGACACTTTCAATGCGGTCAACATTTTTTTATACTAAGCCTAACAAATCTAAAAAATGCAAATATTAGGGGGAAGAGAAATGGAAAAATTATTAGGAACTGAAACAGTAAAAAGAGGAATGGCACAAATGCAAAAAGGTGGCGTAATTATGGACGTCATTAATGCCGAACAAGCAAAAATCGCAGAAGCATCTGGTGCTGTTGCAGTTATGGCATTGGAAAGGGTACCTTCAGATATTCGTGCTGCTGGTGGAGTAGCAAGAATGGCAGATCCGCGAATTGTCGAGGAAGTAATGAATGCTGTTTCCATACCTGTCATGGCTAAAGCAAGAATTGGTCATATTGTAGAATCAAGGATCCTGGAATCAATGGGAGTGGATTATATCGATGAAAGTGAAGTGCTGACTCCTGCTGATGAAGAATACCATATTCTAAAAAGTGATTTCACAGTTCCTTTCGTTTGTGGTTGTCGTGATTTAGGTGAAGCTGCACGCCGTATTGGCGAAGGAGCATCGATGCTTCGTACAAAAGGAGAACCAGGAACAGGGAATATTGTGGAAGCTGTGCGTCATATGAGAAAGGTACAGTCACAAATTCGTAAAGTAAGTATCATGAGTGAAGATGAATTAATGACAGAAGCAAAAAATATTGGTGCCCCTTTTGAAATTTTAAGAGAAATCAAACGGACAGGTAAATTGCCGGTAGTTAACTTTGCAGCTGGCGGAATTGCCACTCCTGCAGATGCAGCACTGATGATGGAATTGGGAGCAGATGGCGTATTTGTCGGATCTGGTATTTTTAAATCGGATAATCCAGAAAAATTCGCATCGGCAATCGTTCAAGCGACTACATATTTCACTGATTATGAATTGATAGGCCGATTGTCTAAAGAGTTGGGCAGTGCAATGAAAGGAATTGATATTTCCAAACTAGCTCCAGCAGAACGGATGCAGGAACGTGGTTGGTAATATGATAACGATCGGTGTTTTGGGATTACAGGGTGCAGTTGAAGAACACTTGAACCAAATCAAAGCTGCTGGCGAACAAGCAATCATAGTAAAAAAACCAGAACAGTTGGAAGAAATCGATGGCTTAATCATTCCAGGCGGAGAAAGCACTACGATGAGAAAACTAATGGATCGATACGGATTTATGGAACCAATTAAAACTTTCTTCGAAGATAAAAAACCTATTTTCGGTACATGTGCGGGGATGGTATTGGCGGCCAATCACTTGACTGGTGATGAGGATGCCTATCTTGAACTAATGGACATTTCCGTGAAAAGGAACGGATTTGGACGTCAACGGGATAGTTTCGAGGCCGATCTTTCAATCGAAGGATTGGATGAACCATTTAAAGCTGTTTTCATCCGAGCGCCATTCGCGGAGGGTATTGGAGAAGATGTAGAAATATTGGCAGTATATGAAGAGAATGTTGTGGCTGCGAGACAAGAACATGTCCTTGTCAGTGCGTTTCATCCAGAATTAACAGGGGATGATCGTTTTATGCAACTTTTTATTCAAATGGTAAAGACATCTATAAATAAAGCTGAATTGAAAACCTGCTAAACATCATAAAGCTGTCCTATTATTAGGACAGCTTTTGTATGCTCCTATCCAAAAAGGGTACGATAAAAATAAATATATTGCTTGAATTTACCATTCGATAAATCTATACTAAATAAGTGAGTGGTCACTCACATATTTAGTATAGATCATTGAAGAGGACCATGTCGTTGTAGCATATATTAATGAAAAAATGGAGCGGGATACTCGTTTTAATCAAGGTTATAAAGAATGCAAGAGATATGCGCGGAATAATAATGTGCCCTGAAGCGATTGCAAAGTCTGTCTATCTTAAAAAACGGATATGATCAGTTGAAGCGTAGTCATGGTTGATGATGGCTATGCATCTTATACATGATTTTTTGGAAAAGAAAACATTTCATAGACACTCTTTTCTACAAATGGGATCTCTCAAAGATCAAAGGTAATAATGACCGTTAAGTACCATATAAGAATAATGAAAAAATGATGGGTGAAACGGATTTATCTTTTTAAAAGAAGGTTGATATTTTTGAAAAAAGGGCAGCAAACTAAAGAACGTATCATTAATGTAGCCCGGACTCTTTTTGCCACTAAAGGTTTTGATATGACCAGGACGAATGAAATTGCCTCTGCGTGCAATGTTTCCGAAGCTACTATTTACAAATATTTTGTTAGTAAAAAAGATTTACTTTTGGCTACAATTACACCTAATGAAAAAGAAGAGTCTGAAGAAGGGATCAGCCATCTATCTACAGATGATCTTATGGAGAATCACGTTTCCACAATGATAAAGAAAATTCTTGAAAATAAAGAACAGTTTTCAATATTATTCAGGGAAACACAACTCGATCAAGATATTTCAAAACAATATATTGAACAAATTTTTAAGCCGAATGCCAAGCATCTTGAAATACAGAGGAGAATAGATAACGGAGAGATACAATATATCTCTGATATCACCCTATTTAATGTTGGGATTATTTCTTTTACATTGGCATTATCAACTCATAATGAGATCCATCACCAGAAAAAGGAACCATATTTTAGTTCTGAACGAATCAATAGCATTGCTCAGCTTTTAGTTTATGGTATCCATGGAAAATAAAATCATACATAATGAAACGGTCATATTAAAGGCATGGGGATCATGCCACAAATATGACCGTTTTTTCGATTAGGTAGCAATCAAGCAAGCTGATGAACTGGTGAAATCCGTGCCAATATCAATAAACTGGAGTTTAAGATTTGACATATATTTTTCAGACTATTACGATAAATGCATGCTTCATGAAAAGCTATTTAGAGAATTCTTATCAGGAAATCATGCAAAATAGGGGGATAAATATGAGCGATATCGTAATTTTATCAGGAAGCCCAGCGATTCCATCAAGAACGGACATTTCACTGAAACATATTCAATCATTGGTTGAAAAAGAAGGGTTTACCACGGCATATTTCTCAATTACGGATTTTTCAGCAGATGATTTATTCCAAGGGCGATATAATAGCGAAGATATTTTAAAGCTTTCCGAAAAAATTTCAGGAGCTAGAGGAATTATTATTGGTTCACCGGTATATAAAGCTTCTTACACAGGTGTGTTGAAAGCCTTGATTGATTTGCTGCCTGAAGGAGCTTTTAAGGGAAAGCCTGTGCTGCCAATTATGATTGGTGGAAGTAACAGGCATCTATTGGCAATTGACTATGCACTTAAACCATTAATTTCTATATTAAAAGGTGAGCCGTTGCAGGGCATCTATTTTGTAGATAAGGAAATTGATAAACAGGATCCGGAAAGTCCTATTAAGGATATGAATTTAGTTGATCGCGTTCAGAGTCAGGTTCAAGAATTTGTAGAAGCGATTCAGATAAGGAATATTTGAGTGTTTATACTTTAAATGATTGCCAGAATTGTAAAATAGACTCATTTTTTTGGAGGATTTCTCTAAAAAAATGAGTCTATTTTCATATGAAAAAGAACATATAATTACACGTGGAATAGTGTGTATAATAATAACAGTTCATCCATTTTATAAATCCAAGTTACTTTATAAGAAAACTCCATTGACAAGGAATAAATTTATGTTAATATTTAAAATAATAAAACTTATCCAGAGCGACGGAGGGAATTGGCCCTTTGAAGTCCAGCAACCTGCATGATGGATGCAAGGTGCTACATCCAACAAAATGTTGATCATTTTGGAAGATAAGGTAAAGAATATTTACCTAGGAATCTTTCCATCATGGAAAGATTTTTGTTTTTGAAAAAATCATTGGTAAACCATAACAATGTAAGGTTGTTTGGAATTATATAAATTTAAGAATTCAATTAATCAGCGGTGAAATAAATGATTCGCGGATTTTCTTAAAGGAGGAACAGGTTTGGAAAAAGAGAATCAGCTTGAAGAAATATTTGAACGACTTCAAGAAATGCTTCATTCAATGAAATATGGGTCCATCACACTAATTGTCCAGGATGGTAAAATCATTCAAATGGAAAGAAATGAAAAGCTGAGAATTAAATAAGGTATCTGCTGACTAGAAAAACTAGAGGCGTGTTTAACTAATATATAGAGAGTATTGGTTAAATTCGTCTCTTTTTCCTAGAGTCATATAAACTTGAGAAGATTACAGCGGATATTGATCACCAGTTACTCTAACCAGTGAAACATACTGCAAGTTTTTAGAGGGGGCAATAAAGTTGGCTGCATTAATAAACTATGAAAATTTCAACACTGAAGTTTTACCTGCTTTTCCTGAGGATAGTGAGACAAAAGGGGCTTTGGAAGTTCTGCAATGGGCAAATGAACAATATGGCAATAAACTCATATATGCATGTAGCTTTGGAATTGAAGGAATAGTCCTTACGGATTTATTGGCAAAGGTCAATCCTTCGGCCAAGATTGTTTTCCTGGATACCGATGTTCATTTTGAGGAAACTTACCAATTGATCGACCAAGTGAAAAAGCGATATCCAAAGCTTTCCATAGAGATGAAGAAACCTGCATTGACGCTTGAGGAACAAGCAGCGGAATTTGGAGATGAATTATGGCTGAATGATTCCAACAAGTGTTGCAATATCCGTAAAATCATTCCGCTTACCGATGTGCTATCAACGGCGACAGCTTGGCTTTCAGGACTGAGGCGGGAGCAATCAGAAACAAGGGCTCTTACCGAGTATGTCAATAAAGATAATAAATTCAAGTCAGTTAAGATATGTCCACTCATTCATTGGACATGGAAAGATGTTTGGCGTTATGCGCACAAAAATGGACTTCCATATAATATCCTACATGATAATGGATATCCGAGCATTGGCTGTAAAACGTGTACGGCACCAGCCATCAGTGCAGAGGACTTACGCTCAGGCCGTTGGCAAGGGGCTCAAAAAACAGAATGCGGATTACATTTATCTTAAATAAATAGAAACCATAGGGGGAAATTAGCATGACAACCAGTTTACCGCACGGAGGAACATTAATTGATCTTTGGGAACCAAAATATGATTTTAGTAAAATAACAAATTCAATCGAAATTGATGAAATTGCTTTAAGTGATCTTGAATTGATAGGCACTGGTGCCTACAGTCCGATTAAAGGATTTTTCACAAAAAGTGACTATGAGGCAGTTGTCAAGGATATGAGGCTTAGCAGCGGTCATGTATGGAGCATACCGATTACACTGCCGTTAACCGAAGAATCTGCAAAAACAATCACTATCGGAGAAGAAGTAAAGTTGAATCATGAAGGTGAAACGTACGGAGTTCTCCTTGTTTCCGATATTTTCACTCCTGATAAACAATTGGAAGCAACTTTAGTATATCAAACGGATGATGAGAAGCATCCAGGTGTGAAAAATTTATATAACCGCGGAAATGTATATGTTGGTGGAGAAATAAAATTAGTTAAGAGAATCGAGCGTCCGTTATTTCAAGATCATTATTTGGATCCTGTTGAGACAAGGAAAGCTTTTGCAGAAAAAGGATGGGAAACGGTTGTTGGATTCCAAACGAGGAACCCTGTTCACCGTGCACATGAATATATACAAAAGACAGCACTGGAGATTGTCGACGGTTTATTCTTGAATCCTCTTGTAGGTGCCACAAAATCCGATGATATTCCAGCAGATGTACGAATGGAGAGCTATAAAGTTCTGCTTGAAAAATATTATCCTAAGGATCGCGTCTCCCTTGCCGTTTTCCCTGCTGCAATGCGTTATGCAGGACCGAGGGAAGCCATTTTCCATGCGATGGTCCGTAAAAATTATGGTTGCACCCATTTTATTGTCGGACGTGATCATGCAGGTGTGGGCGATTATTATGGCACATATGATGCTCAAAAAATCTTTGGGAATTTTAACGCTGATGAGTTAGGGATCACGCTATTATTCTTTGAACATAGTTTTTATTGTAAAGCATGTGGCAATATGGCTTCTGCTAAAACTTGTCCGCATGGTAAGGAAGACCATGTCATCCTCTCCGGTACGAAGGTTAGGGAAATGTTACGTAATGGTGAAATTCCTCCAGCTACCTTTAGTCGTAAAGAAGTCATCGAGGTGTTGATCAAAGGTCTAAAGAAGAATGAAGTTTTTAACTAAATAGTTTCAAATTGAAGGAATGAAGTAAGAGGGGGATAATAATGAATAAAAATACTAACGTAACTTGGCATGAATCGTCATTGACCAAGGAACTTCGCCGAAAACAGAACGGTCATGAGAGTACTGTTCTATGGTTCACAGGACTGTCTGGGTCAGGGAAATCAACGATTGCGAATGCAGTGGCTAAGGAGTTATATAACCGGAATATTAGAAGTTATGTTTTGGATGGGGATAATATCCGTCATGGTTTAAATAAAGATTTGGGTTTTTCTGAAGAGGATCGAACAGAAAACATTAGGCGGATCGGTGAGGTTTCCAAGTTATTCGTGGATAGTGGACAGTTCGTATTAACCGCTTTTATATCACCTTTTCGGGCAGATCGCCAGATTGTGCGTGATTTACTTGAAGACGGGGAGTTTATTGAAGTATACATAAAGTGTCCAATCGAAGAGTGTGAAGTGCGGGATCCAAAAGGTCTTTATGACAAGGCGCGTAAGGGAATCATTAAAGATTTTACCGGTATCGATTCTCCATACGAAGTACCTGAACAGCCAGAAATCATTTTAGAATCCGACCAATACAGTATTGAAGAGTGTGTTGAACAGGTAATCGGTTATTTGACATCAAAGAAAGCGATTTAATCAAGGAGGAAATGTAATGGTTTACGAGAAATTTTGGTCGGAAAATCCACTAATCGCTAAAAATAAAACGGAAATCTGGAAATTGGAAAAAGACGGATTGAAGATATTTGATGATATTCCACATTACGCTGAAAATGGTTTTGAATCCATCCCTAAAGAGAATTGGGATATGTTCAAGTGGGCAGGTCTATACTTGCAACGGCCAAAAGAAGCCGGTTATTGGATGATGCGTGTCGTTATTCCCGGAGGTATCCTGACATATGATCAACAGATAACTCTAGCTAACATCGCTAAAGATTATGGGAGGGATGTATATGACATTACAACCCGTCAAGCCATTCAATTCCACTGGTTGACCATCGAACAAGTCCCGGATATCTTGAATCGTTTGGAAAAGGTTGGAATGACTACGGCCGGTGCATGTGGTGATATCACACGTAATATAATCGGGAATGCATTAGCTGGTCTCGATCCTGACGAACTTTTTGATACACGCGATGTACTATATGATGTATTTGAGTATTTCCGCCTTAACGAAGACTATTCAAACCTTCCAAGGAAATATAAAATGTCCATTAGTGCTAATATTCACAATGCTTCCAATGCTGAAATCAACTGTGTCTCATTCAATCCAGCTACTAAAGTAATTGATGGAGTAACGGAAGTTGGTTTTCACGTAAAAGTGGGGGGTGGGCTATCCTCCGTTCCGATGCTGGCAGAAGAACTTGATTTATTCATTTTACCTGAAAAAACAGTCGAAGTGGCGGCCGCCATCACGACGATATTCCGTGACTTTGGGTACCGTGAAAAACGTCATCGCTCGAGATTGAAATTCCTTGTAGCTGACTGGGGTCCTGAACAATTCAAGGAAAAATTACTGGAATACACCGGTCCGCTTCCTGAAAAAGGAGAAAGTGCAGTAAAGGGATGGAATGCAGGTTATTTCTACGGCATCCATAAACAAAAGCAAGAAGGACTCAACTATGTTGGAGTCAATATTCCAGTTGGTCGTCTAACTCCAGACGAAGTTATTGAGTTTGCAGAACTTGCTAAAAAATATGGAAATGGTGAAATCCGCAACTGTAATTCTCAAAATCTAATCATTCCCAATGTGCCGGATGCAAAACTTGAGGAATTAAAACAGGAACCCATCTTTGAAAGATTTCCTTATCAACCAAAAAAATTCATTGGTTATTCCGTATCTTGTACAGGCATCGAGTATTGTAACCTTGCACTCGTCGAAACAAAAAACAGAATGAGGACCATTTCTGAAACACTTGATAAGGAAATCGATCTGGATGTACCAGTAAGGATGCATATGGTAGGTTGTCCTAATAACTGTGGTCAAAGAGCGATTGCCGAAATAGGACTGCAAGGCATAAAAATGAAAAACCAGGAAAAACAGATGGTGGAAGCTTTTGAGATATACATCGGTGGTACCCTGAATGAGGGCGGTAAGTTTAATGAAAAACTTAAAGGGAAAGTGGAGGCTGAACAGCTCTATTATGTTCTGAAAGAACTTATCCTATTTTTCAAAGAAACAAAGCTTCTCTCCGAAACCTTCCTAGACTTTGTGGAAAGGGTAGGGAAAACAGAGTTACAAAGCAAGCTTGATGATATATTAGAAGAAGTGGCCGTATAATAGGGAAGGTAAGCTATTTATGAATCTATATCGTTTTGAAGTCACGATCAATGAAGAACCAATCCATGTCATCATTGTCGCCGATTCAGATGAACAAGCGTTTCAGCTTGTTGATATTGAGCTGGAAAAGCATTATTTGAAAATGCCGGCAGTTGATGATATCTCTTTATATGAAAAAAAGAAAATTAAAAATGGAGCAGGTTTCGTTTTAGCGGAATTCGAAACAATTCTCTAAGGGAGGGCAGGTTGCAAAAATGGGAAAAGTCTATCTAGTAGGAGCCGGTCCCGGAGATCCAGATTTAATTACATTAAAAGGATTAAAATGTATTCAAGAAGCTGATGTCATTTTATATGATCGACTTGTCAATAAGGAACTGCTAAATTATGCAAAAGACGGCGTGGAATTGATTAATTGCGGTAAACTGCCAAATTATCATTTGTTGCAGCAAGAAACGATCAATCGATTCTTAGTCAAATTTGCAAAAAAAGGAAAAGTCGTCACCCGATTGAAAGGTGGCGATCCATTTGTCTTTGGACGAGGTGGAGAGGAAGCGGAAGCCCTTGCCAAAAGTGGTGTGAGCTTTGAAATCGTACCAGGAATTACGGCTGGAATTGCTGCTTCCGCCTATGCAGGAATTCCAGTTACCCATAGAGACCACGCTTCATCCTTCGCGATTGTTACCGGTCATCGAAAAAAGGATGAAGAGGATAATATCAAGTGGGAGTCCCTGGCAAAAGGGATCGATACATTAGCCATTTACATGGGAGTAAAAAACCTGCCATATATTCAAGGGAAACTTTTGGAGCATGGTAAAAGTCCAGAAACCCCTGTAGCTCTTATTCACTGGGGGACATTAAAAACGCAAAAAACGGCTGTCAGTACATTGGCTAAGGTATTGGAAACGGCCAATGACGAACAGATTTCCAACCCTTGCATGATAGTAGTGGGCGATGTCGTTCATTTACGAGAAAAAATCAAATGGTTTGAAGCAAAACAAGCCGAAAATTTGTTGGCAAATGAGGCCTATTAATGGAAGCCATTTTATATATTTGTCATGGCAGCCGCGTTAAAGAAGCTTCAGCCCAAGCCATTGATTTTATTAAAGTTTGTATGGAAGCACAGCCAAATGCCATTCAGGAGTATTGCTTCTTAGAATTGGAAACTCCTACGATCAAAGAAGCTTACGAAAGATGTATACAACAAGGTGCGACTAGAATCATTGCCATTCCAGTTCTATTGCTAACTGCTGTACATGCAAAATATGATATTCCGGTCATTTTGAACAAAATGAAACAACGGTACCCAAATGTAGTCTTGAAATACGGAAGACCAATAGGTGTCAGTGAAAAAATGGTTGACATTTTAGTGGAACGGTTGGAAGAAACAAATGAAAAGGTTACGGAGGATTCATTGGTTTTATTGGTTGGAAGGGGCAGCAGTGATCCCGATGTAAAACGGGATTTAGGTCAAATTGCGGATTTACTAAGGAACAGGTTACCAAAAAGCAAAGTGGAAGAATGTTATTTGACCGCTGCATCACCAAGCTTTGCAGAAGCATTGGATATTGCAGAGAATTCTCAATCAAACCAAATATTTATCATTCCGTATCTATTGTTTACCGGTATCTTAATGCAGTCCATCCAAAGCAGTTTGAAGAAAATCCAGAAAAAGGGAGAACAACAAATCATACTTTGCCGTTATCTGGGTTATCATCCAAAGATTGAACAAGCTATATCGGAACGAATTCATGAAGTGAGTGGGGAGGAAGCTTATGTATCCAATTACGCTTAATATTGAAAACAGAAAGTGTGTCATCATCGGCGGTGGTAAAATAGGTTACTTTAAAGCTGGCCCCTTAATAGAAGCTGGTGCTGAAGTGACAGTCGTAAGTCCTGAGATATGCGAAGGATTTCAACGGTTGGAAAAAGAAGGGAAAGTTCATATTTTACTTAGAGAAGTGGAAAAGTATGACTATAAAGATGCTTTTTTAATCATTGTTGCAACAGATTCTACTGAAGTTAATGAACTAGTGTATGAGAATGCATCTCAAAATCAATTGATCAATGTAATTAGTAATCATGAGCTGGGTAATTTTCATATACCAGCAACATTGAATAGGGGTATGCTTTCCATAAGCGTTTCTACTCAAGGTGCAAGTCCGGCGCTCGCAAAAAAAATCCGGAATAACTTAGGGGACATGTATGATGAGTCATATGAAGAATATCTTGAATTTCTTTTCGAAGCAAGGATGATCATTAAAAAGGGTTCTTTTTCAAAAGAGGAAAAATCTAAGTTGTTGAGAGATTCCATAGAGGATATTTATAAATATTCATATAAAGAAAGATATCGTTTTTTAGCCAGGCTTTTGCCAGTAGAAACTGAATAAAATCATTGGGCTGATCAGAAAAACTGAAGGCACCTAACCAACATGTGTTTCACATTGGTTAGGTGCCTTTTGTGTCTGAAATGAAATCTGAATGTTCTTTTCAGGCAAACTGAACCGCCATCCGGATCTATGATATCAAGGTTCTATTTTAGTGAAAAAAGGGGAAGGTCATGAAAAAGTTAATCGTTTTAGCCTTTATCGGGTTTTTAGCCCAATTAATCGATGGTTCACTTGGAATGGGGTATGGAGTGAGTTCCACTTCCCTTTTGTTGACATTTGGGATTGCCCCTGCAGTAGCATCAGCATCTGTTCATTTATCGGAAGTAGTTACGACAGCTGTGTCAGGAGCATCCCACATAAAGTTTGGGAACGTGGATAAGAACATGGTCTACCGTTTGATCATTCCAGGTTCGGTAGGCGCTTTTGTAGGTGCATGCTTCCTGAGCAATCTGCCTGCCGAATTAGCTAAACCGTATATTGCCATATTTTTATTTGTTCTGGGGGTATACGTTTTGTTCCGCTTTTTATTTATTTTTAAACCGTCAAAGGAAAATGAAACCGTAAAACCATTAACAGCGAAACAATCCATTCCATTAGGACTTTTTGCAGGTTTTTGTGATGCAACAGGCGGAGGTGGTTGGGGCCCGATCGCAACGCCCGTTTTATTGTCGAAAAAAGGCATGACTGCTAGAAAAGCCGTAGGGACTGTAGATACGAGTGAATTTGCCATTGCCTTTTTCGGAAGTCTCGGTTTTATCATTTCTCTTGGATGGGAAGCGGTCAATTGGCTTTGGGTAGTAGCATTGATAATAGGTGGTGTGGTTGCCGCACCAATCGCAGCTTGGCTCGTCAGGATGCTTCCTGCTCAACTAATGGGTGTCTTAGTAGGTGGCTTCATTATATTAATCAATGTTCGAACACTATTAACTGCATGGGTTCCGGTTGAATCCCATATATATATCTATACTGGTATTGTGATTTTTTGGATTTCGGGAATCCTTTTTACCATCAATAAGATGTCCACAGCAAAAAAACATGGTCATATCGAACAACAGCGGAATGCCTCCTAAAAACCGAGGTGTACAGTGGCAGCTTTTATGTAAATAATCATAGGTTCATAGAATACCTACGAGAAAAGTCATTTAATGAAAGGTTTGTAAGTGGGTTCCTAGATTCGTTTCATAGATAGAATCCCTATAGTTCCTAATATAGATCATAGCAGTGTTAGATCATATTGATATTTTTCTCGCTTTTTGGCTGTCTTGAAAATGGAGAAACTTCTGCCGCTAGTTTCTATATAGCTTTATTCTCCTAATAAAGCATGAAAAGCTCCCCTATCCTAAAATCAGCACAACTTTATCTATCCCATATATGGAATATGCAGCAGGACCATTAGTTTATGGCCTGCTGCTGTTCAAATGATTGAATTGTACTTTCATATAATTCAATAAGCGGTAATATGTTTTTTTTACTATCGAATTGTTTTACTACCAACTTTCTTAAATCCTTGCCTGTTTGAACACCGGTATTTGATTGATGAAGGTTGCGTAAGTCCTGATATAGAATGGCTTGGTTACACGTTTGTTTTGCCGCGTGATCCCCAAAGTAGCACTCCCACGCTTGTTGAAAATTATTCCCATCTACCGTTCCGAAGTAGCCGTGATTTCCACAAGAAATGATGGGTTTTTCGCATGCCATTGCTTCCAATGCCACTCTCCCCGTACCAACGACATAGTCAGCAAATGCATAATAGTCCCTTACATTCTTTTGTTCCCCAGTGAAATGAATGAATTCCTCCTTACATGAAGATTGGATACTTGCTGCCATATTCTTTATATCCTTGAGTTGGCTACCGTCACCGACGATGATTACATGGAGATTGGAAATATCGTTTAATTTTAAATCCCTGCAAGCTTTGATTAAAAGCATACAGATTTTTGCTTTATGACGAGTTATCCTGCTACAGTAAACAATTACTTTAGCATTCAGAGGAATATTCATTTTTTTTCTTAATTCCAATGAAGGGGAAGGGGAAAAATCGGTAATATCAATTCCATTAGCAATTACTGATATATTCTTAGGGAAAAAAGGCTGAATATATTTTTTCACCGGTTCACTTACGGCTATCGCGGCATCTGTAAACTGTAAGACACTTCTAATCTCCCAATCAGGGAAGTATGTCCCGTGAAGTGTGAAAACGAACGGAATATTGGAGATTTTCGCTGCCTTGGCAGAGATGTGGCCGGAAGTAATCTGGTGACCGTGCACTAGTGTTATCCGTTCTTGACGTATTAAATCAACTAGCCCTTTTAACAATAGAGATTCCGTCTCTGGTTTAAGTGTTAATGTGGCGGGGAAATTCATTTCATGAATGGTACATCCCGTTTCACGTAATCGACTTATCATGCTTCCATTTCCAGTAAGTACCGCTGTGTATATCCCTCTAGACTGTAATTCCTTCACAAGACTTAGCACATGCGTTTCCGTTCCACTTACATCCATTGTATCTAACACCATCAGAACTCTTGTGGCCTTCATGATATCTTACCTATTAGGCAAAATTCGTCCGATTCATGAAATGAATGTACTTTTATTTGAGTTGAACCTTTTTTAATGAAGAATTTAGTGAGGGCATCTTGAACCATCCCATTTATTAAGGCGCAACCATTATTACCGTCCGCATAATCTGTTGGAACAATGCTTTCGTAATCCTTTATTCGTTTATATGTCACCATTATCATCACCTCAACCGTATCATATTCAGTTCTTTAAGAATTGGACATGGTTTTGTAAAACCTTCAAATATAAATTCAAGTAATGAAAAAAAGGGTGGTTTAGTCCAAGCCAAAAAGATAAGACATCAATATACTACTTTTGAAGCTATATAAGAAAGGAGCAGCAAATATCAAGATCCTCAAAGAAATCAAGTGACTCTAGTGGATCAGGGAATTCAAGAAGATCGAATCTAGGCAAAAATCGAAGCACAAATCCAGACTGAAAATTCATTTTTGGTTTGATCCATACCAGCATTCACATTTTCGATCGAGAATGAGTTCATTGCTGTATTAAAGAAAAGAAAGGGGGACCGAAAGGAAGATTAGAAAAAGAAATGCGAGCATTAAGGTAAAGAAATAAAATAGACAATCAAAAAGGTGGTAAAAAAATGAGCAACGAGAAGCAAAGTGAGAAGCAATGTACAAACAATACCCCAGACTATCTCTTCTATAAATGGCTTGTTGAAAATGGTCGTCCGGGGAGACCTGGAACTCCTGAAACAGGTGAATCGTATCATGATTTAAAAAAGGTTTTAAAAGAATTAATAGGAAGAACAGTAACGGTTTCCACTGATTTTGCCCCAGTGACCGGGATCTTAAGTGCTATTGAAAAGGATTATATCGTAATTAGCGAAGCCATCGGAACTGTTGTATTTGTTCCACTAAGAGAAATCAATTCAGTTAGAGAGCCTATATAAGGAGGAGAAAGCATTGTTATCTAGTATTTTTTATAGACAATTAAGACATTACATTGGAAACACGGTCACAGTGGCTACGGGCAGTGATTTATTTGAAGGAGTGTTACACGCGGTAACCGACGAAATCATTCGAATAACAGAATCGGCCCCAGGTTATGAAAATAATTTGGATATCATTACCATCCCGTTAGATAAAATAAAATATGTTCGCGTAGATAACGCGCAATAGTTTATATGAAGAAGCAGCCATCTATCAGGTGGCTGTTTCTTATGTTCATTATAAGTCAATATTTCAATGGTGTTAGAACTTTTTTCTTGTATATAAGCGTAAGGTACTGAGAAATGGTGGAAAAGGTAGTTAAATATTTTTCAGTTTTGTACAATAATTAGATTAGGGATTAGAAAAGGAGTTAAAAAAATGAAGGGCATACCCGATCATATAAAGGAAAATCTGGAAATATTATTTGTTGGATTCAATCCAAGTATCCGGTCAGGAGAGACAGGTCATCATTATGCGAATCCTAACAACCGTTTTTGGAAAATCCTCTTCGAGTCAGGGCTGACACCAAGGAAATATCACCCAACTGAGGATTCTTCATTACTGGATTTAGGTTATGGTTTTACAAATATCGTTTCCAGGCCTACAAAAGGTGCTGACGAAATCACAAAAAAAGAGTACATAAAAGGAAGGAAGCAGTTAAAAAGGAAAATTGAAAAGTATGAACCTAAACTTGTCTGTTTCGTAGGCAAGGGGGTTTATCAGGAATATCGGCAATTACGTAAAGTCGCATGGGGGCTGCAAGAAGATCCTTTATCAAAAAGGAGCATGGAATTCGTTGCCCCTTCATCCAGTGGATTAGTGAGAATGCGGATAGAAGAAATCATTGAAATATATAGGGAGTTGCCGATTCTGCTCCACAAGTTGGAATCCCGTTAACGGAATTTATTAAAAGATGAGATGGATCAGGATAAAGCTGAAAGGAAAAGTGGTGGCATATCCGAGGTCATTATTTAGGCCACATTTGGCCCTCTCCAAGTCCATTTGCAATGGACTGCGTTAAGGAGACTAAAAAATTGTCGATACATGCGATGCTTGCTTTCGCTACCGTGTATGTAGACTGTAGACAAACTCGATAATAATGAGTTTGTCTACAGTTTTTTTAGGTTTTTAAAATTTGACCGTTGATTTCCACTCCAGGCACTCGCTTTCCGCGGGCGGTCCGGGAGCCTCCTCGGCGCCCTGCGCCTGCGGGGTCTCCCTTGTACGCGTATTCCCGCAGGAGTCTCGCACCTTCCGTTCCAAACAACTTTGTATGAGATAGAACTCCTTTTGCCTACAAACTCGATAATAATTGATATTGTTATAGACTTATTGAGTGTATGTAAAATTTGACCGTTGATTTCCACTCCAGGCACTCGCTTTCCGCGGGCGGTCCGGGAGCCTCCTCGGCGCCCTGCGCCTGCGGGGTCTCCCTTGGACGCGTATTCCCGCAGGAGTCTCGCACCTTCCGTTCCAAACAACTTTGTTATAACAGTTAGATAGAAATCCTATTTCCTACAAACTTGATAATAATTGATATTGACTACAGTTTAATTGAGTTTTTATAAAATTTGAGCGTTGATATCCGCTCCGGTGACTCGCTTTCCTAGGGAGGTCAGGGAAGCCTCCTCGGCGCCGTCACCCTCGGACGCGTTTTCCCCGCAGGAGTCTTGAACACCCGTTCCAATCAACTTTGTTTTAACAGTTAGTTCTTTTGCATACGGTCTTTTTTGTTTTAAATAGAAGCATTAAAACTTGTGGTGATGGAGATGGTAAAAAAGCAAAGAAACGATAGAGCGTATATTCGCAGTTGCAAAAGAAAAGCATCTTCACAAGCTTCTAGTTGAATCAGTTCAAATTGGCTAGGCATATAACGCTTTTTAATGAACATTGGAAGCTTGATTATCAAAAAGGGCAGTGATTACATAAACTAGGGTGAATGAACTTCTGAAACGTCAGTTTAGCTTAACTGAATTGAAAGCGCTTCTAATTTAAAATGAATGAACCAACGTTTAGAAAACGGCAGTCTGTCAACAATGGGAATAAGCAAGTAACTATGGAGGTGTTCAATTAATGAATATAAATGGTGCCCTAGAGGTTCTTGATCGTATGCGGCTTCCTAATGGTGCGTACACTGCGAGCGTTTCCAATGATTATAATTATGTCTGGATAAGGGATGTCGTTTATACAGTATTGCCTTTTATAAATGACCCATCCAATCGTTATGAGAAAGCATATCACGCTTTATTCGACTTATTTCAATCCTATGAGTGGAAGATAGATATTCATACTGAACAGAAACCGCAATATCTATATGAATATATCCATGCCCGATACTCCCCTGAGCTGAAAGAGCTGCCTGATGAGTGGGGGCATGCTCAAAATGATGCGGTAGGTGCCTTTTTATGGGGTGTTGGAGAAGGATACAGGCATGGGAAAAGAGTGATAAGAAATGAACGTGATTTACAAATCGTTCAAAAGTTGGTCAATTACTTGGAATGCCTGCATTATTGGCAGTCGGAAGATAACGGAATGTGGGAGGAAAATGTCGAAATTCACGCCTCAAGCATCGGTGCATGTGTCGCTGGTCTGAATTCAGTCAAGATGCTGGTCAACGTAAAGGAGGAACTAATTAAAAAGGGAGAAGAAACACTCCGTTTCCTACTTCCAAGAGAAAGTTACTCAAAAGATACGGATTTAGCTCTTTTATCCTTAATTTATCCTTATCGACTCGTCGATCGAAATATTGCGCTTAAAATATTGAAGGATGTCACAGAGCGGCTTGAGAGAACAAACGGCTGTATACGATATGAAAAGGACCTTTATTATAATGAAGGCCAAGAGGCGGAATGGTGCTTCGGACTTCCGTGGTTGGGGTTGTGCTATCATGAACTTGGTTTAATGAACAAAGTAAAGGAATATATAGATAAAACGAAAATGATCATTCCAGAAAATTGGGAAGTCCCTGAGTTATATATTGGAGGCAGTAATATTCCTAACAGGAATACTCCCTTGGCATGGTCCGTCTCTTTATCTTATTTATTCTTAACGAAAACTCACATGATTCGCAACGAACAAGTAACATGAAGTATTCATACTGGATTACGTAGAGCTCTTCCTAAAAAATAGGGAGAGCTTTTATTGAAATAACATTATTTTTACATAAAATGGCTATTTTTCTCAAAAAAATGTTTTAATTTTGAAAAAAACGGGCATTTATTACAATAACTTCACCTCCATTTGAAGGATTAACATCATTTTCACCGAATATATATAATAACTGGGGAAGGATGGTTAAAATACTTTCGAGTTCATATTTATGGAGGGGTTTTATTGAATACAATTATCGACCAGCTACAAGAGAACTATCCAAGCGATTTTGATTTGTTTTTATTTCATGAAGGCACCCTTAATGAAAGTTATAAAATGCTTGGGGCACACATTGTAACATCATTAGGTAAAGAAGGAGTAAGATTCGCCGTTTGGGCCCCCCATGCCAAGCAAGTCTCAGTAGTCGGTAATTTTAATGATTGGGACGGAAAAGATCATGCGATGAAACGGATCGAGCGTTCAGGTATCTGGGTGTTGTTCGTACCAGGATTACAAGAAGGGGAACTTTATAAATACGAAATACATACACCTGGAAATAAACGTATCCTTAAAGCCGATCCATATGCCTTTTATTCGGAAGTCAGACCAAAAACAGCCTCGATCATTAAAAGGCTGGATAATTTTGAATGGCAAGATTCGAAGTGGATAGCTGATAGGAAAAAGGAAAATATTTATCATAAACCCATGTCCATTTATGAAGTGCACCCCGGTACATGGAAACAGACGGAAAGCGGTGAATTTTACTCGTACCGTGATTTAGCTGATAGATTAGTTGATTATGTGATTGATAATAGTTTTACACACATAGAAATAATGGCCATAATGGAACACCCATTTGATAAATCTTGGGGATACCAGGTTACGGGCTATTATTCTGTAACTAGTCGTTACGGTTCACCGGAAGATTTTAAGTATTTGATTAACCTTTGCCACCAGAATGGCATAGGTGTCATCTTAGACTGGGTTCCAGCCCATTTTTGTAAAGACGATCATGGACTTTCCCGTTTTGATGGTACCCCTCTTTATGAACCAATCGATCATAACAGAGCAGATCGGCCGTTATGGGGGACATATAACTTTGATTTCACCAAACCGGAAGTGGTCAGTTTCCTAATATCGAATGTAATGTTTTGGATGGATGTATACCATGTTGATGGGGTACGTGTCGATGCTGTATCGTCAATGGTTTACTTAAATCATGACAACCCTTTGCCGGTCAAGCTAAAAAACCAGTTTGGCGGTGAGGAAAATCTGGAGGCCATACAATTCTTGCAAAAACTTAATGAAGTGGTTTTCAAGAAATATCCCAATGCATTAATGATGGCTGAAGAAGCAACAGATCGGCCACTTATCACTTCACCTACCGATATAGGCGGTCTAGGGTTTAATTACAAGTGGAATATGGGATGGACCAACGATATCCTGCGATATATGAAACTTGAAACTGGTGAAAGGCCATATCACCATAGTCTCTTAACATTCTCATTTTTCTATGCTTTTTCAGAAAATTTCGTATTACCCTTTTCACATGATGAAGTAGTTCATGGCAAGAGGTCTTTATTAAATAAGATGCCTGGTGACTATTGGCAGAAATTTGCGAATTTGCGTTTGCTCTTTGGATATTTCATGACGCATCCTGGAAAGAAGCTTCTCTTTATGGGCGGTGAATTTGGCCAGTTCATAGAATGGAAAGATGAGGAACAATTGGATTGGCTGCTGTTGGAATATGAATCTCATGAAAAACTGTCCTATTACTTCCGCACCCTACAGAAATTTTATAGAGAAACTTCCTCCTTGTGGAGACTTGATCATGTCCAGGAGGGTTTTGAATGGATAGATCCAAACAATAGTAGTCAGAGTATCATTACCTTTATGAGAAAAGGTAAACGCAAAGGCGATTATTGTATTGTGGTCTGTAATTTTTCTGCACAGACTCATACTCATTATAAAATTGGTGTACCATCTCAGGGGAAATATATTGAGGTGTTCAATAGTGACTCAGCAGCTTTCGGAGGATCTGGTCAGGTGAATGAAGAACCCATTAATGTCAAAAAAGAAGCTTATCATAATCAACCATTCAGTATGGAAATAACTGTACCTCCACTAGGCATTTCGATCTATATGAAGCAAACAAAAAAAAGACGGGGGAGAGTGAACGAATAGTGGGAGCGAAAAAATGGATAGCAATGTTATTGGCAGGAGGCCAGGGTTCAAGGTTAGGTGAATTAACCATTGGTTTGGCAAAACCAGCTGTTCCCTTCGGCGGTAAATATAGAATCATCGATTTTCCATTAAGTAACTGCACTCATTCTGGTATTGATACGGTTGGGGTACTGACCCAATATCAGCCATTAATTCTAAATGATTATGTTGGGAACGGTAAAGCTTGGGATTTGGATTTGGATGTTGGCGGAGTTTCCGTTCTTCCCCCTTATCAAGGGAAAGAAGGCGGTGAGTGGTATAAAGGAACGGCAAATGCCGTTTATCAAAATATTCAATATATTGATAACTATGATCCGGAACATGTGCTGATTCTCTCTGGTGACCATATTTATAAGATGGACTACAGTAAGATGCTGGATTATCATATCGAAAAAAATGCAGAGGCTACCATAGCTGTCATTCAAGTGCCATGGCAAGAAGCAAGTCGTTTTGGAATCATGAATACTAATGATGATGATAAGGTCACCCAATTCGACGAAAAACCAAAATATCCAAAAAGCAACCTCGCTTCCATGGGTGTTTACCTTTTCAATTGGAAGACTTTAAGGCGTTATTTAATAAACGATGAAAAAGATGCAACTTCTTCTAATGATTTCGGTAGCAATATCATTCCAAAAATGCTTGAAGATCGAAAAAAGCTATATGCTTATCGTTTTAATGATTATTGGAAAGATGTTGGTACGGTCGAGAGCCTTTGGCAGGCCCATATGGATTTATTGGAGGAAACGCCAAACTTTCAGTTGGATGATCAGCAATGGAAAATTTTTGCCCGTAATGCAAATCATCCTCCGCAATATATTTCATCAGATGCTGAGGTTAGTCAGTCGCTTATCAATGAAGGGTGCATGATACATGGTAAGATTGAACATTCTGTTTTATCCTATAATGTACAGGTGGGCTATGGCTCAACCATAAAAGATTCAGTCATCATGCCTAATGTTACGATTGGTGAAAACGTTCATATAGAAAGAAGCATCATAGCCAGCAATTGTATTATTGAAAATGGTGCCGTAGTTGGTAATTCAGCGGTTACATCCGATATTACTTTAATCGGCGAAAATCAAACCATTATAAATCCAAACAAAAAAAAGATTACTCTTAACTAGAAAAAGGGGAAGATGCTATGGAAAATGTGTTGGGTATTATTAACTTAATCAATGAAAAACAACATTTAAAAGAGCTGACCGCTCACCGTAATGTAGCATCTGTGCCATTTGGTGGACGCTACCGTTTGATTGACTTTACGATGTCGAACTTTATAAATGCAGATGTATCAAAAGTAGCCGTTTTTCCAAAAGAAAAATATCTTTCAGTTATGGATCATCTAGGTTCAGGAAAAGAGTGGAACCTAGATCGGCGGTCAGGAGGATTACACATCTTGCCACCGATCCATCCGGATGAAAAAGTAACAGGAGATATGAAGCAATTCTATGATCACCTTAGCTTTTTCGAGCGGGCAGAGGCAGATACTGTCATCATTTCCCCTGGATGCCATGTGTGTAAATTGGATTTTAATGAAGTGCTTGATTACCATAAAAAACATAAAGCGGATATCACAGTCGTATATAAGGATTATGTAGGGGAGCTAATTGAAAAACCAATCTATAACACCTGCTCAGTAGATTCCGATGAAGATATCACGGACATTAGCTTTTATACCATTCCAAAACCTGGTGACCATGTTTGTTTAGAAACCTTTGTCATTAGTAAAGCCCTATTGGTGAACTTGATCAAAAGTTGTGTTGCCAGTGGAGAATATGACTTTTTGAAAGATGCTGTGAAAGCCAATCTCCATCGTTTTACAGTCAAAGGATACAATTTTACTGGAGATATGCCATTCATCCATTCCATTGAAAGTTTTCATTCCAGTAATATGAATTTCTTGAACCCTACGGTCATCCGTTCTTTCTTTGGTGATACATGGGATGTTTATACTAAGATCAAACATGAAGCACCGACAAAATATTCACGATCTTCAAAGGTTACCAATTCTTTGATAGCGAACGGTTGTGTTATTGAAGGAACTGTCGAAAACAGTATCCTCTTCCGAGGGGTGAAGGTGAAAAAGGGCGCGATCATAAGAAATAGCATCATCATGCAAAAAGGTGAGATTGAAGAGGATGCTATAGTAGAAAATATCATAACTGATAAAGAAGTGAAAATTACGAGTGAAAAAACAGTCATTGGTTTGAAACAGCCGACTGTAATAAAAAAAGCGGAAGTAATTTAATAGAGGAGGTGCGGCAATGAACGTTGTATTTGCTGCTTCAGAATGCGCCCCTTTTATAAAAACGGGAGGGCTCGGAGACGTAATAGGCGCGCTCCCGAAAGCGCTAAAAAAACAGGGAGTCCATGTAAGTGTCATCCTACCTAAATATGGGGATCTTCCTGACCATTACAAACAAGAACTGAAGCATATGACGAGTATCGAAGTTCCAGTTGGCTGGCGCCAGCAATTTTGCGGGATAGAAAAACTTGTTGCAAACGGAATTACATATTACTTTTTGGATAATGAATATTATTTCAAAAGACATGGGAGTTATGGTTTTTTCGATGATGGCGAAAGATTCGCATTCTTTTCCCGTGCGATATTGGAGGCTTTACCCTATTTAGAAGAAAAGCCGGATATCATTCACTGTCATGATTGGCAAACCGGACTTGTCAGTGTATTACTGAAAGCCCATTATCAAAATCATCCTTTCTACAAGGATATTAAAACGATATTTACCATACATAATTTACGCTATCAAGGAGTTTATTCTAAATCTGTTTTAGCAGAATTACTGGATTTGAGTGAGCTATATTTTAATATCGATGGTCTTGAATTCCATGGAAATGTCAGTTATTTGAAAGCAGGCTTAGCCTTCTCTAACATAGTCACAACTGTAAGCCAAAGTTATGCAGAAGAAATTCAAAGTCCCTATTTTGGGGAGAATTTGGATGGTTTTTTACGGAAAAGAAATGGTGACCTTAAAGGTATAGTCAATGGAATTGATTATGATGAATATAATCCTGCCGCAGATGAATACCTTGCAGTTCCTTTCGATACCTATGAGGGGAAGATGGAGAATAAACGTCAGTTACAAGAATCGTTGAATCTTCCAGTCAATGATGGCATTCCGGTTATATCGATGGTGACCAGGCTAGTTGATCAAAAAGGAATAGACCTTATCCTCCATGTTTTCCATGAAATGATGAACCAAGGAATACAATTCATTCTTTTAGGAACTGGTGAAGAGCAATATGAATCAGCTTTTCGTCATTTAGCTGAGCAGTATCCAAATCAAGTTTCGGTAAATACATATTTTGATGAGGGTTTAGCTAGGCGCATATATGCAGGATCTGATTTATTTCTGATGCCATCGCAATTCGAACCGTGTGGCATTGGCCAACTTCTGGCGCTGCGTTATGGGACTCTGCCATTGGTGAGAGAGACAGGTGGACTTCGTGATACAGTCATCCCCTATAATCAATTTACTGGTGAAGGGAATGGCTTCAGTTTTACGAATTATAATGCACATGACATGCTCCATACAATTGAACAATCTGTTGGGCTCTACAAATTCCAGCCGAAGAGATGGAGGAAGCTGACCGAAAATGCAATGAAGTTGGACTTCAGTTGGACATCATCATCCTTAAAATATATGGAGCTTTATGAAAGCTTGACTCCTGTATTGAAGTGATAATTGGATAGGCATTACACAAAGCACTTGCGAAAATAAGCCTTCGCGAGTGTTTTGTTTTTTTACCATCAAATATGGGTATATGTATAGATATATATAAAATATTGCTGTGTAGGAGAATGAAAAGATGAAAAGAAGAAGAATGGAGTTCGTATTTTTATTTATTTTAATTGCTGCAGTGTATATGATCCTATTTACTGAAGTTAGCTTCGACGTGAAGCTATTTTTTATTGGATTATATATTTTTGTTATGTTTATTACGCTGTTTTCACTCATGCTGGAAAACAGATTTGCTCACGAAACGCTTTTATGGATGTATGTGCTTTTGTTTATTCCGGTATTTGGATATATGTTTTATCTATTTTCTGGTCAGCTCTATTTAAAGGGGTATTTGTTTCAAAGCAAAAGGAAAAAGGACCGGGAAGAATGGAAGAGTCTTGTCACGCATGTAACTTCACCAGATTTATCGTTCTTGAATAATCATCAGCAATCATTTGCTGATTTTGCCAAAAATGCATCTGAGACGACCATAAGTACATCATCGCAAACAGAAGTTTTGAAAAATGGCAATGAAACATTTACAGAAATCATTAAGCAGTTAAAAAAGGCTGAAAAATTCATCCATATTGAATATTATATTTTTAGATCGGACAGGCTTGGAACGGAAATTATAGATATCCTGATTGAAAAAGCAAAAGATGGTGTGGAAGTTTTATTCATTTTTGATGCCGCCGGCAGTTTAAGCCTTTCAAATAATGAAGTTAAGCGAATGAAAAATGCAGGGATAAAAGCTTATCCATTTTCCCCCTTGAAACACGGTTTTTTCAATCAAAAGTTTAATTTCAGGAATCACCGAAAAATTATCATCGTTGATGGCGAAATTGGCTTTGTCGGAGGTTTGAACGTAGGTGAGGAGTATTTAGGAAGAAATAAAAACATTGGATTTTGGAGAGATACACACATGGTCCTTAAAGGGGAAGCTGTATATATGCTTCATACTGTTTTCCTTATGGATTGGGAATATGTCAGCGGGGAAGGTGTATTGCAAGAACGTCCGGAAATTAAAAATAAAATCGAAAAAGGGGATGGAGCTGTACAGGTTGTAGCAAGCGGACCGGATACACAACAGGGAATCATGAGTGATTTTTACTATTCACTTATCACTAGTGCTACTGAATCAATCTGGATTGCAAGTCCATACTTCGTACCTAACCAAGCGATTAAAGCGGCAATCAAACATGCCGCCATAAAGGGGATACAAGTTAGACTTATGGTTCCGGCCGTAAATGATGGTTTTTTAACCCAATATGGAAGTCGCTCCTATTTCGGTGAGCTACTTCAATTCGGTGTAGAGGTATACTCATATAAAAAAGGTTTTTTACATCAAAAGCTTATCATTGTTGATGGTGATACCGCTTCTATAGGTACGGCAAACATGGATATGAGGAGTTTTCATTTGAATTTCGAAGTGAATGTCTTTCTTATGGGAACACGTTCCATAGATGACCTTGTCAACCATTACAAAGAGGATATGAAGGATAGCGACAAACTGGATCCAATCATGTATAACAATCGCGGGCTGCTTGAACGTTCAAAAGAATCATTTGCCAGGTTGTTTTCGAATGTACTCTAATGGGAAAAATACAAGAACAATAGTATAGTTGATATGTAATGAAATCATCAGTTTGCTATAAGGAGAATAAGAGAGATTATGAAATTGGTTTCCTGGAATGTTAATGGAATTAGAGCGTGTGTTAAAAAAGGGTTTTTAGATTACTTTAAAGAAGTGGATGCCGATATTTTTTGCCTTCAAGAAACTAAGCTGCAAGAAGGACAAATTTCGCTTGAATTGGAAGGATATCATCAATATTGGAATTATGCATTGAAAAAAGGATATTCCGGTACAGCCATATTCACTAAGGAAAAACCACTTTCAGTGAAATATGGTGTAGGAGGGCAGGATGAGGAACCGGAGGGAAGAATCATAACCCTGGAGTACGAGAAATTTTATATGGTGAATGTTTATACACCCAATGCCAAAAGGGATTTATCGAGACTTGATTACCGGCTTGAATGGGAAGATGAGATGATTGCTTACCTTAAAGGACTGGATAAAGTGAAACCAGTTATCTTTTGTGGCGATTTAAATGTCGCACACCAGGAAATCGACTTGAAGAACCCAAAACCTAATATTGGGAATTCCGGTTTCACTACTGAGGAACGCGGGAAGATGTCTGAATTACTTGATGCAGGTTTTATCGATACGTTCCGCCATTTTTATCCGAACCAGGAAGGTGCCTATACTTGGTGGTCTTATATGAGTAAAGTAAGAGAGCGGAATATTGGGTGGAGAATCGATTATTTCATTGTTTCAAAACGTTTGTCTGATTCTCTAATAGAGTCTAACATTCACTGCGATATAATGGGCAGTGATCATTGCCCGGTTGTCTTGGAAACAAACCTTTAAAATCGAATAATTTCGGTTAAATGGGGATACTATTTGTTATCCATATTCAACAGGAGGTTAGATTATGAACACATTCATCGTGAGCTTTCATCAAGAAGATAATGTAGACACCATGCAAGTGCAAAAACTGACGGCAGCTGAGTTTGAAAAAACAACATCGCGTGGATTTCGCAGATTATTCGAATTGGATACAAATATTGGGTATTTCGTCTTTTTTGATGCAGAAGATGATGAGGGGGATTTATCTCATCTAGTTTTACAGTATGAAGAAGATAATCAAGATCCAAGTGATTGTTACTCCTTTTCTAAAAATGATTTTTATGAATTCATGGCCCTTTATTTACAAGGCATGGATGAAGATGAAGCGGAAGATGATGAAGATGAGGACAACGAAGAGTATGGGCCAATCCATCATCTTGCCCATTTGATGTTTCATATTGTCGAAGAAGGAAAATCCGTAAAGCCGTAACGGCCTTGTGATGTGATGAAAGGTACTTGTGAGCTTTGTAACAGGATTGAGATTGAATTGACCGTTCATCATTTAACACCTAGAGAGGAAGGCGGCAGCCATTTACCAATCGCCTATCTCTGTAAATCTTGTCATAAACAGATACACGCCTTGTACTCAAACCGAGAGCTAGCCATCCGACTATATAACGTAGATTTGCTAAAAGATGATGAATCATTAAAAAAATATGTAAAGTGGATTAAAAAGCAACCTGCAACGAAGGCAGTCAAGTTAAGAAAATCAAAAAACAAATAAAGGCAAAAGCCCATCTTTAAAATGTTGGACTTTTGCCTTTTATTTTAGCTTGCTTTATTTTTCAACCGGTCCAGTAAAAATCCTCCTTTAAAATAACGGGGTTCATATGAAATGATAAAGGCCTTAGGTTCAAACTTTTCAACGGTTGCTATCAATTCTTGTTCTCGGTTTCGTTTTGTCAAGATCTCCATCCGATAACGGTTGCTATCCCTGCCCTCGCCCGTATAAAGAGTGACACCAAATCCGTTGTTCCTCAATGTATCAACTAACTGTTCATTTTTGGTTTGAGTATTAACGGTTACATTAATAAAACCGATGGCGAGTTTTTGCTCAATTTTCGTACCAAAAATTATTCCGATTCCAAAACCGACTGCATATACAACCATGGCGAGTATGCTTTGGTCACCGCCAAATACTAGGGATAAACCAAAAACGTATATTAACATTTCTGCGATACCCAGTATCGAGGCAAGTATGGTAATATTTTTTACTAAGAAAATGGTTCGCAGCGTGTAAATCGGAACATAAATAAGTTGCAATAGTAGAATCAGAAGTATTTCTTTCAATTGAGCACCTCACCAATATCTTCCAGTATTATTAGATGTTTCATCTTGGGTTATGTTCATTCCATAAGTAACATCTTCCATAATCTAACCACATTATAATAGGAGAATTCAATGGGGAATATTATGTATTTTTTGTGTCATATCCATGAACACAGAATTAAAATAATATAAGATTTTTCAATATTCTTTTTTTTATTAATTTGGTATCATTATCCTTATTAATTCATTTGGGGGAATGATGATGTTTAATTATGATGGGCGGATATTCAAAGCTAAAGTCAATTCAGAGAATGGAGAAGTGTCAGGAAATACTACCTTTCATTATTCACAAGAAGGCTCTATTCTTACAGCAAGTTATCAGGGTGGAGAGATTGTTAAAGGGACATTAATAGGGCTTGTCAATAAGGATGAATCTCTAGAATTTAGGTATAATCATATCAATGAAAAAGGTGAAATTAGAGGAGGCAGCTGTCTTTCCACGCCAGAAATGTTGCCTGATGGAAGGATACGCTTGCATGAAAAATGGAAATGGTCAGATCTCGAGCAAAGTGAAGGGCATTCCATCATTGAAGAAATAATAAAATAAACTATTAAAGAGAGGCTTGATGACAATTACTACTATTTGTTTAGTGCGGCATGGTCAAACCGATTGGAATGCCCAGGGGAAATTGCAAGGACAGACTGATATTCCATTAAATGAACTAGGAAAAATACAGGCACATCAATGTGGTGAATTTTTGTCTAAAGAGGATTGGGATGTAATTATTTCAAGCCCACTAAAAAGAGCAAGGGAAACGGCAGAAATCATTGCCCATTATATTGATGGTACGGTGATTGAAAAAAATGAATTCATTGAAAAGAATTTTGGCGTCGCTGAAGGGTTGACAGCAGCTGAAAGGGAAGAGAAATACATAGATAAAGCATATCCTGGTCAGGAAAGCCAGGAATCCTTACGAAACAGGCTGATGAAGGGGCTCCAAGAAATTCAAAAAGAGTTTCCAAAGAAAAGAGTTATACTTGTTGCACATGGCGCTGTGATTCATTTTATTTTACGGTTGATGTCAAACGAGTCAATCGTATCCACCGAAATGCGATTGTTTAATGCATGTTTGAGTACGATTAGATTCGAGGCCGATTCTTGGATCATAGATGACTTTAATCAAGTAACTCATTTATCATAGTTAAAACCCCAAGAGATAAAATGAGAATTAAATGAATGGATATTTTGCAGCAGCTTAAAAAGGAAAGTAGGAAATCATGACTAATAAGACGGCATTGGTTTTAGGGGCCACTGGCTTGGTTGGTACCCAGCTGGTTAAAGAGATAAACAACAGCGAAATCTATAAGGAAGTCCACTTGTTGACAAGAAGGAAAATGGAATGTAAAGAACCCAAATGCAAAGTACATATTGCAGACTTCGATAAATTATCAAACTATGCCGATTCATTTAACGTGACCGATGTTTTTATTTGTTTAGGCACAACAATCAAGAAGGCTAAATCGAAAGAAGCTTTTTGTAAAGTGGATTTTGAGTATGTTATTGAAGCAGCGAAAGTAGCAAAAACATCCAATGTTGAGAAATTACTCGTCATAACAGCAATGGGGGCAAATTCCAAATCAAAGTTTTTCTACAGTCGTGTAAAAGGCGATGTGGAAGGAGCACTGCAACAACTAGAGATGAATTCTGTACATATATTTCGCCCTTCCTTACTTCTTGGCGAACGAAAGGAATATAGGGCCGGTGAAAAGATTTCCGGTATGCTTAGCTCCTTTACTAAATTTCTTTTTGTTGGCCCTTTACGTCCATATCGTGCCATAGAAGCAAAGAATGTAGCTGCTGCAATGTATGCTGCCGCCCAAACGAAGAACCTCGGGTATCACTATTACAATTCTGATGAAATAGAGAAACTTGCACAAGGAGTTTCTATCTAACCGAAAAACAAAGTGGAGTGGAACGGGTGAACGAGACTCCTGCGGGAATACGCGTCCAAGGGAGTGGAAATCAACGTTGGATTCAAGATAGTTTGAATACAAAAGGGGTTTTATCTATATTTCTAAAACAAAGTGGAGTGGAAATCTAATTTTTATTAACCCTCAAAAAAACAGTAGGCAAACTTGATTTTCATCGAGGTTGCTTACTGTCTGAAACGAGTCTCCAATAGGCTCGTTTTTTTATATAAAAGCAAATTTTCATGCCCGCTAAAAGGAAAAAGGGATTCGTGTTAGATGCGTCTGTCAGCGGAGGAACATTTGGAACTGAAAAAAGGAAATGGAGTGTAAAAGCAGGTGCGAACGAGAAACACTTGTAAAAGTCAGAAAGCCAATTAAGCCTATCAATTGTTTGCTGTTATTCTTCCAATAAGGGGTACAAATTCTATGGAGCAGGATCTAAAGTGATTCGTTCTCCTAATCTTCCGGATGAAACTTGATTGTAATAAGGAATTCCACTACAATTTGTAGTGGGGTGATAAAAGATGAATATTAAAAATTTTAAATATGATGAAGTTGGACTGAATCGTTTCTTTGGTCCATTGGAAGCCAATATTATGGAATATTTATGGGAAAACAATGAACAGAGTATTAAATCGGTACAGCAGTCTTTGGAGGTTGACAAGCCTATCAATTTTAATACTGTAATGACAGTCATGAATCGTCTAGTTGAAAAAGGCATACTTGGAAAGAGGTCTGAAGGAAGGCTTTCACTATTTCGCCCTGTGCAGTCTAAAGCGGAGTTTTTAGAAGAGCAGTCAAAGAAACTGACTGAGAATTTGCTGGATGAATTTGGGGGTGCCGTCATTAGCCATATGCTTGATGCCATGAAGGACGCCGACCAAGCTTTAATTGAGAAATTGGAACAAAAAATTAAATCGTTAAAAAAGGATAAATTATAATGTGGAAGAAAAAGTCTTATTTTGTGATAAGTCTGAGTCTTTTAATTGCCTGTGTAGTATGGAGCCAAATGGGCGCGTTTTTGGTACACATCTTTTTTGGGGTGAATATTAAAGCTAACTTTTTTAAATTTTGCTTTAGTCTATTCAAGGAAGGGTCAGTATACTACTTTGTGGTCATCACACTGATCAATATATTGATATCCTATAGTATTTTGAGCACCTTATTCAAAATAGCAGAGCAATACCTCCTGTCCAGAAGGTTTAAACAAAAGCTTTTTATCCATAAAAACGTTGAAAAAACAAGATCTATAAATGAAACATTCAAACAGGTCAACAAAGATATTTTAGTTGTGAATGCGGATCAACCTCTTGCGTTTACCATCGGTTTCAGACGACCTTTCATTGTTTTCAGTACTGGCTTAATCGAATTATTGGACTTTGACGAGCTACAGGCAGTAGTAGAGCATGAATCTTATCACCAAAAAAAATATGATCCATTGGTCATCTTTATTTTACAGGTGATCGCACATGCATTATGGTTTGTCCCACTAACAAAATGGTGTTATGAAAATCATAAAATCATAAGTGAATTATTAGCCGATGAACACGCCATACATAAAACGGGGACTGAATTAGGTATAAGCGCTGCTTTGTTAAAGCTAATTAAACATGGTTGCTTTGATAAATCCGCTCCTGTCCTTGTACACTTCTCGAATGAATCAGTTAACTATAGACTTCAGCAATTGGTTGATCCTCAAAGAACAATTCCTTTGAGGGCTGATATTACCACGATTTCTGTATCTATATATGTTTTGATTATTCTATTGGGAATATCTATAGTGATTGTCGGATGACTTTCACTTGATTTTTTTACAATTTTACACTACACTTTGTAGTGTAAAATATAATAAAAGGAGATGTAAAATGAATAAACAAGAAATCGGTACCTTTTTATTAAGAGTAATGTTGGGATTTACATTTTTGATGCATGGTTTGTCAAAATTCCAAGGTGGTTTGGGAAACATTTCTGGATGGTTTCAAAGTATAGGTATTCCGGGATTCATGGCGTATGTAGTGGGTACAATTGAGTTGGTTGGAGGAATTGCTTTAATTTTTGGTCTCGGAACAAGAATAATTTCTGTCCTCCTTATATTCATTATGGCTGGTGCTATTTTATATGTGAAATTACCAGCAGGCTTTATGGGAAATGGAGAAGGTACAGGATTCGAACTAGACCTCGTTCTAATGATAATTGCACTTCACTTAGGCTTAAATGGAAGCAGCTTTCTATCTATAGACTCTAAGTTACCAAATCGTAAAAGAGGACAAGTTTCAGATAAAATGGCGAGTTAATAAGATTAAACATCGTCACATGGCATTTCCAGCGATAATTTGTACAATAGAAAGAGGCTTATGATGAGCTCAGGCCATCATTAAGCCTCTTCGTTTGTATATTATTTAACATTAGGCTGAAACTATGGATTAAGGAATATTGGGAACTCCGTTAGTAACAACATTTTTCTGGGGAAAATAGTGAGGTTCTTTCCAATTCTCTAGAAGACCAAGATGTGTTGGTATCGCTCCAGTTGATCTTAAGTAATCATTTCAAGTTGATCTGAAAGCTTCCATATCAACTCAAGTTTTAATCCTTCTATTTTTTTAAAACTGTAGGCAATATGAGTTTTATCTACTTGTTCAAACAAAGTGGATTGGAACGGAAGGTACGAGATTCCTGTGGAATACGTGTCCAAGGGAGACCCCGCAGGCGCAAAGTGAGTGCACTACACTCCAATCAACGGTCATATTTTTAAAAGCCTAAAAAAACTGTAGACAAACGCCATTATTATCGAGTTTGTCTACATTATGGGATAACCGCCTTGATTAGGCGGTTATCCTGATGGGTTTTTATTCCATTTAAAAAAGTCATAATTGAATCAGAATACATATTTATTTAACAGGAAGCTGAATATGAAAGGTAGTTCCTTTTCCAACGACACTTTGTACTGAGATATTTCCTCCATGTTTATGTATCGTTGTAAATACTTGCGTTAGGCCTAAACCTGTTCCTTCGCTTTTGGTGGAAAAGAATGGTGTTCCTAGCAGCTTTACCTTATCTTCAGATATTCCAACTCCTGTATCACTCACTTTTATATGAATCTGTCCACTTTTATAATAATGTTCAATTCTAATTTTCCCCTTCCCTTGAATCCCCTCAATCGCATTCTTCATCAGATTAAAAAAGGCTTTCAGAAATAAATTTCTCTTTCCAAATACTTTTTTCTCTGAGTCTCTTAAATCCCATTCAATTTCCACGTTATAAAGTTTTTCTTGGAATAAAAATAAAACAGAGGTTAATTCCTTACATAAATCAATGGGAACAAAAGGTTCCTCATGTAAATCAGGTTTAGAAACATGTAATAGGTTTTCCAGAGTCTCTAATGCTTTTTCTAATTCAGCTTCCATCGTATTGATATAAGGATGAGGCTGGGATTCTTTTAAAAGCTGTAGAAATCCCTTTACTGATGTAAGAGGGTTTTTAACTTCATGAACAATTCCAGCCGCTATTTGGCCAATTGAGGCTAATTTTACTCTTTCTTTCAAAAGAGTCTCTGTTCTTTTACGATCTGTAATGTCTCGAATAATGACTTGAGTCAAGATCATGTCTTTTAAATAATAAGGGGCAGCCGTTATTTCAATATCAATAACCTCTCCATCGCTACAAATCATTTTTTGCTCCGCCCGTTCTACTATCTCTTGCTTTTGAAGGACCCTTTTTAATCGTTCTTTACAACCAGCATGGATATCTGAGGGGAGAAAGTCATACAAGTTTTTATATAAAATGTCCTCAGTAGAAGCAAACTTTAGCAATTCCAAACAAGCTCTATTACAGTAAACGATTTTTCCTTCTTGACTTACAATCCAAATCGAATTGAGTGAATACTCTATCAATTGATGAAAATCAATGTCAGTTGCTTCAATTTTTAATCCCAAGTAAATCACTCCGTTTTCTTATTTACCATAGTATATCAGGAAATATCCTTAACTTGAATACAAATTTTACGTAGTGATTTTATAATCATGTGAAGAAATCCCTTTCATATACCTCGAGAATCTCGAAAGCTACTTAGTTTATAAACTATTTTTCTAAAAAAATAGAACCCCATTTATGATCGTTTATGTTGTATTAATCATTTTAAGTAGTAATATGATTTAGGTACGAACGTTAAGGAGGCACAACCATGAAACAAATTTCTCGAACAAATACAGCGTTACTGCTGATATTTCTTGTAACTGTGTGGGGCGTCAATTGGCCATTATCTAAAATGGCTCTTTACTATACACCCCCGATATTATTTGCGGGAATTAGAACTGTATTGGGTGGTCTGATTTTACTGATTTTTGCACTACCGAGATATGAAAGACTTCGGTTTAAAGAAACATGGCATTTTTACCTAATTTCTGCTTCTCTTAACATTATTCTCTTTTACGGCCTTCAAACGGTAGGTCTGGGATATGCACCAGCAGGATTGTTTTCGGCCATTGTGTTTATTGAGCCTGTTATACTGGGGATATTCTGTTGGGTTTGGTTAGGGGAATCGATGTATGGATTAAAAATTATCGGATTGATTCTTGGCTTCGCAGGAGTTGCCATTATAAGTGCAGGAGGATTTACAGGAGATGTTTCAACAATTGGAATCATTCTTGCCCTTGGCTCGGCATTATCCTGGGGATTAGGTACTGTTTTTATTAAGAAAACAGGTGATCGTGTTGATTCAATTTGGATGGTTACGTTACAACTTATTATGGGAGGGCTTTTTTTATTAAGTGTAGGTACCAGTGTAGAAAGCTGGTCAAATATTAAGTGGGAAATGCCGTTTATTGTAAATTTACTCTTCATCTCTATCTTTGTAATTGCATTTGGGTGGCTGGCATTCTTTACACTTGTAGGTTCAGGAGACGCGAGCAAAGTAGGTTCATTTACGTTCCTCATCCCCCTGATTGCGATCCTTTGCAGTTCAGTTATGTTGCATGAAAATATTACACTAAATTTATTAGTTGGTCTTTTATTTATTTTGATTAGCATTTTGTTTGTCAACATAAAGCTAAAATCAAAAAATATACCTGACTCCAATTTTTAAGATAAAGGCAGTTTTCTAGTTAAGTTAATAAAAAAAGCGTACACGGTACGTCTTTGTTTTTTTGGAATGGGAATAGCATTGATAAAATTAATAGTATTGAGATCCGATATTAAGAGTTTTTGTGAACTTGGAGGCGTCACTTTAGAATTAATTTTGCACATATACCTTTAAAACCCAGCAACCTTCACATGAGAAGGTTGCTGGGTTTCTTAATTATTTGCATCCAAATTATTTATAGAGCTTATCGAATCCAACTAGTAAAAAAGAGACTGCTCATTTTTTAGAAATCACGTCCTTTAATGGAATAACTTGATTTTATCCTCATTCTAAAATATTTCATTAGTTCAACTAACTCACTTCTTTAGTTTCATTATGCTTGGGAGGAAAGTGGTGCAATGCCTTATCAGATTCCCCGACCTAATTTGGTACTAATAGACAGTTCTAATCATATTCTTATAAAAGAAAACAATAAGAAGGGGTGCAAGTCATTTGATAAAAGTTAAGGTTGGTTTACGGCCTATTGTAAGTAAGTTAAATTTACCAACTGTTTTGAAAACAACTATACTTCCAGGTGACTCAATTGAAAGATTATTTATTGCAACCCAGGTAGGAGAGATCTTTTACATAGGAGACGGAGTTATAAGGACTTTTTTAGATATTCGCCCGCGAATCCTAAAACTAGGTGTTTCTGGTGGCGGTTATGATGAACGTGGATTGCTAGGGCTAGCATTTCATCCCGAATTTTATAATAACGGTCTGTTTTATCTTCATTATTCAGTAGCTGGAACACAAGGACCAGGTGCTCTTTCTGAATCTATTAATCCTAACCCGTGTGATCCTAGAACTTTAAACCTAAGGTGGATAAATAGAGAAACTTATTTTGATCATATTGATACAGTTGAAGAATGGATTTTACAATCGAATGGTCAACCCCAAAAACGACGGACATTACTTAACTTAAGAAGACCATTTTCAAATCATAATGGGATCAATAGTTTAAACTTTTCACCTGAAACAGGAAAACTTGTTTTAACAACCGGAGATGGTGGATCAGGCTATGATCCATTTAACTTAAGCCAGGATGATCTAGAAATCGCTGGCAAAATAATTGAAATTGATGTAGGTAAGAATATATCCATCAATAATCCACCCATTGTCTCACGTTTTAATGAACTTCCCACAACTATTCAGGAAACGCTCATGGTAATGGCTAAAGGGGTTCGAAATATACCAGGCATTTCATTTCAAAGGTTTTCTAATCAGTATATAAAATATGCGGGAAATGTCGGTCAGGATTTGGTCGAGTCGATTTTTTCATTCGTTCATTATAAACCAATACCGGTTACTCAGCTTATTCAAGCTTCTATCATGAATTCTGAACCTGACAAAGAAGGATTTATTAACTTTGGCTGGCGAGGTTGGGAAGGTGCTTTTCCTACTTCGATTATAAGAGGCTGCACTGAAAATCCGACTTTGGATGAGAAAACAATTGCTTATTACAATGAAGCAGTAGCACTTTCAGAAAGTCGTCTTCAGCCTTTAACTAGCTATTTTCATAAAGATACCAAAACCGGTAAGTTTGAAGGAACTGCACTTACAGGAGTGCAAGCCTATATGGGGAAAAGAATCCCTGGTTTAACAGGAAGCGTTGTGTTTACCGATCTTGCCCGGAAAGAATCTCAACTTCAGGTTAGAGGGGCTTTAGCTTATACCACCGTAATACCAAATGGTGAACAAAATGATTTTAGTGTGATACAAACTAATTATGATTTTGGGTCTCAATCAGCCTATTATGTTAGTTTGGGAACGAATCTGAATCAAACCAAATTATATTTAGCGGTTTATGGCTCTATGAAAGTGACTGATTTTAACCAAGGCAAAGTTTTTGAAATCGTTCCATGAAACATAACGATCAACTACTTAATCTTGATAATTTTCTTACATGGATTTAATGAATCGAAATTTAAACCAAGTGATGGAGAATCACTAAATGATAATCATTTTTAATCTTTTAAAAAGGATTAAAGCAATTTCAACCCATAACCAGCTATAACTGAAAGCAAACAAAAAGCCAATTGTAAGAAATGAAAAGGAAACAGGGGCGGCTGGACCTAAAATTGGAAAGTGAAAAATAAATATTAGACAAATAATTCCTATCATTAAAAGAATTGCACCGGTAGCGATAATACTTAATCTCTTCCTAAAAAAGTAAAAAGATACCCCTATGCCAAGTCCTAACAATCCTGTTGTAAAAGGAAATACAATTAGTTCAGTTGGCTGTAGGATGAATAACAACATAATTGTAAGAAAGTAGGACATTACTCCAATTGGAATGGAAAACATGGAACATAACAGAATAGGTGCAGTGGCTAGCGGACTTAAAAAATATCCGATTCCTGGTAAAAAGCCAGCAGCAGACTGTAGAATAGCAGCAATACAGGCAAAAATAGACCCTAAAATGAGCTTCATCGTTTTTTTATGTTTATTGAATATTATTTGAGATAAACGAACCTCATCAGAAATAGGATTAAAAAAATACACCTTTCCACCTCATTCTATATGGTTTATACGTTACCATACATAATATTATATTTACCATTTATTAGAGGTGGAACAATTATTAATAATCCAAACATCAATATCCTGTGTAATGAAAAATCTCTCTAAAACTTAACCGATCATACAAGTAGGGGAACGTCTGTTTGTTGGGCTGTTATGATGTTGTCTGGGTAATAATAAGTAATCTCCTTTGCCTATTAAAAAGACAAGGCCTAATTGGCCCTGCTTTTTATTTGACCATTACTTTTCCAACCATTCCTTCTTGGAAATGGTACCGGCATATCAGGTCATATGTACCTGGCTGATTCGGTTTCACGGTAATGTTTCTTTCTTGACCTGGCTGGACTTCGGCGTCAATTCCGAGCTTTTCCAGTGTGAAAGTGTGCTTTTTCTTCCCTTTGTTTTTCAATATCAACGTTTTGCTTGTTCCATTCGGAATAGTGATGACTTTCGGATTAAAGTAATCATCGTTCAACTCGACCTCAATCGATTTCTCCGTCTCCACTGGCTGAGTTACAACAACGGATTCGGCAAATACGCAGAGTGAGCCTAGAGTTGTCACAACTACAACCATTGCAAGCACAACGACCAATCCTGTTACCCACTTTTTCACAGACATTCGCATTCCCCCCTTCCTTAAACACTATTTTTTTCCAATTCATAAAATATTATTACTATAAATTTGGTTGCAACGTGCTTTGAAAAATAGTAACTTTTTTATCTGAAACAGTGAAAAGAAAAAGATCGACTCAAATGACGATCTGTTGGAATCTATTCTTATGCAACTGAACTGCCCGTTTGCTCAAATAAGTGTGTTCAGAAAAGGACGAGTTTTGGAACAAATCATAACTTAAATATGATTAGGATTAAAAAAATATTTATAAGGATTGATTGATCTTGAGTGTGAAAGAACCGCTAACCTCAGAACACAGAAAGGAAATTCTGGACCTTATTCATTTATCAGAATTTGAATTTACTTCTTATTAGAGTCGATAGGTCTAGGATATTGATAGTATGAATCGTCATAGAAGAGACCATAATCGTTTGGGGTCCGAACTTCAATTATGCCATCTTAGATACCCTGGTTGTACTGAAACTAATATGTTAGAAATACCGATAACCTTATTACATGTAGTTAAACAAATTGATGTAAATCAACTACAAAGAGGCAGTGCATTCAATAGATTAATCTATGCAATAGTGTATGAAATACGGGCTATTTAACTGAAGGGACAAAGGAATTCAAGAAAAATAAAGACCTAAAAGAAGAATGACTTCCACATATTTTACCTCTAGGGTGGGAACATATTAATTTTCTTGCAGAATATGAATTTGACTCAAATAGATTACCAGAAACTAAGACCCTTAAATGAAAACTAATCTGCAACTCTTAAGTAATTACTAGATGGGAAATGTGAGAATACTATCACAATTTTCTTCTTTAACTGTTTTTTAAGTAAAAGATAGGAGATTTCACTTAGGTATCTTTATTTGTTGAAATAATGAGACAAGATAATCGAACAAAAGGGAACTTTCACCTTCCAGTTATTTAATATGTTGGAGGGAAGAGGCGGTAAAATATAAAAATATTATGTAAATCTAAACTGGATTTCTCTACTAGGGAGACGAGCATGGACTTAAGTTACGGTGCAGATGAATAGAGTACGAAGTAATAGCAGAAGTAAACATCTTGCAAAAGGCTGAAATCGACAAAAAAGAATATCATAAAGCAAGACAGAAGACTAAAATCAAAAGAATTTCGTCAGTATATCGCAAATTCTTTCTAGAAGTCTATGATACTCTAAATAACGAACAGTCACCAAAAAGGGGGTTTTTTAATCAAATCTTATTTTAAGGCATTAAATATTTTAAAAATAACCTCGCCAGAATATACATACAAACCATATTAAGCAGTTAAGTATAAATCATATTCTTTCGTGAGGAATTTTTCAATAAATTAATCAAAGATGAACTCCGGATGGAAAAAATTAGTTTTTTAAAGGGGAATTTAATCTTTTGTTGAAATGAATATCATGGGCAATTTTAGCAGCTCGACCAATTGAAACCGCTTGCAACAATATATCAAACATCATCAATCTTGATCATCGTAGGAGAATATATGATATTTTCACATTGAAGTACTTAACAAAATCATTATATGATGGAGGTAAACCTATGATTAGTACAATGATGATCAATAAGGATAGTTCACGTTCGTTTCTAACCGAGGAACATTTATTTTTTAAGCAGTCATTTCGTGATTTTCTAAACAAGGAAGCTGTCCCATTTTATGATCAGTGGGAAAAAGAGGGGGGAATACCTCACTCTTTTTGGAAAAAGCTTGGGGACAACGGGTTTTTATGTCCTTGGATTGATACAGAATTTGGTGGGTTAGGAATCGATTTTGGATATTCAGTTGTATTGGCAGAAGAATTGGAGACAGTTGGAAGGGATTTAGGGGGAATATCACTGCATTCTGATGTTGTGGCCCCTTATATATCATCATTCGGTACAATTGATCAAAAGCAAAAATATTTACCGAAGTTCATTACAGGAGATTTGATTTCTGCCGTTGCAATGTTAGAGCCAGGCTTGGATTCGGAATTAGCGAATATCCAAACCACAGCCATTAAGAAGGATGGATATTATATCGTCAATGGGGCCAAAACATGTATCACAAATGGCTTTAAAGCGGACTTAATGATTGTAGCATGCAAAACTGCCCTTGATGATGTTCCTTCTTATGACGGGATTAGTTTGTTGCTCATTGACAACGATACACCAGGTTTTTCTAGAGGTAGAAAGTTTGAAAAAGGTGGTCAGGTTAGCTCAGACACAGCAGATCTATTTTTCGATGATGCAATAGTTCCTGTTGGGAACCTCCTTGGGGAGGAAGGAAAAGGTCTTTCATATATCATGCAAAAACTTCAGCAGGAAAGACTTATGTGTGCGATTCAAAATATAGTGACAGCAAAAGACATGTTCCACTTAACAATGAACCATATAAAAGAACGAGAAGCATTTGGAAAGAAAAAAAATCAATGTAAAAATATACAGTTTACCATTGCAGAAGTAGCAACCGATATTCAATTGGGCAGAACGTTTATCGATGATTTGATCTGTAAACATATGGATGGGGAGAATATCTTCACTGAAGTATCGATGGCAAAGTATTGGATCACGGAGATGTCCAAGCGAATATCTGAAAAGTGCATGCAGTTACATGATGCGTACGGAACTATGAGTAACTATAAAATTACACGAAAGTATCGAGATATTCCTGTGACAACCATTTATACAGGTTCGGATGAAATCGTGAAAATCCTCATCACCAAAAATATCGGGTTTTAATTCATTTTTTCTAATAGAAAACAATTAACTATTCCTATCCAATTTATCATGGTAATCGCTGTTTATAGAATAAGGTTAATATAAAGCGTCCAATTAAAAAATCTTAACAAGACAAGGATTTACAAAAACCCTTTAAAAAATGGGGGAATCATCCTATTTTGAGACTACCTTTATCATTATGAGGTAGTTTTTTTATTCCATATATTCAAAATAATTACAAAGGACTAGTTTTTTTATTAAAAAGGTTTAATCGATTTATCATATGGGTAAAAGAGACTGTGCATATAATAGCGAAATGTATTTGTAAAATTTGTAATTGTATGCGAATGATGGAGGTGCTTATTGTGTTAAAAATCGAAAACGTATCGAAAATCTATAAGGGAGGAAAGAAAGCTGTAAATGACATATCATTGGATATTAAAAAAGGGGAGTTCATTTGCTTCATTGGTCCGAGTGGCTGTGGTAAGACAACGACAATGAAAATGATTAACCGTCTAATTGAACCATCTGAAGGTAAGATTCTAATAAACGGTGAAAATATAATGGATAAAGATCCAGTCGAGTTAAGACGACAGATCGGGTACGTAATCCAGCAGATCGGACTTTTCCCTCACATGACGATTCTTGAAAATATCACCCTCGTTCCAAAACTCCTTAAATGGAATGATCAGAAGAAAAAAGAACGTGCACTAGAATTGCTTCAGCTAGTTGATATGGGTCCGGAATACTTAGAAAGGTATCCCTATGAATTGAGCGGCGGGCAGCAACAAAGGATAGGCGTCCTCAGAGCTCTTGCTTCCAATCCACCTCTCATTTTAATGGATGAACCTTTTGGAGCGCTAGATCCGATCACCCGAGATGCCCTTCAGGAGGAATTTAAAAATCTGCAACGCACACTTAATAAAACGATTGTTTTTGTTACCCATGATATGGATGAAGCCATTAAACTAGCCGACAGGATCGTTATATTAAAGGCTGGTGAAATCGTCCAAGTGGGAACACCGGATGAAATCCTCAGAAACCCAGCCAATGAATTCGTTGAAGAATTCATCGGGAAAGATCGATTGCTTCAAACGAGACCTAATGTTGAGTTGGTTGAACAAATCATGAGTCGTAATCCCATATCCATTACAGAGGAAAAGTCACTCACAGATGCTATTACGATCATGCGAGAGAAAAGGGTCGATTCTTTACTGGTGGTCGATGAGCAAAATGTTCTGAAAGGGTTCGTAGATGTAGAAACGATCAGTGAATATCGGAAAAAAGCTAAATTTATCAGTGAAGTCATCAATACTGAAGTCTATTCAGTGAAACAAGATACCCTAATCCGTGATTCCGTTCAGAAAATATTAAAACGGGGATTCAAATACGTGCCGGTAGTTGACCAGAATAAACATTTGGTCGGAATTGTCACCAGGGCAACATTGGTCGACATCGTATATGACAGTATATGGGGAGAGGAAGAAAATCAAATGGCTGAAATGGCTGAAATGTTCTAGGAGGTGTAGAGATGGAAACATTGCTCGTTTTTTTACAAACGAATTGGCAAGAATTGATTTATAAAGCATGGGAGCATTTATACATATCCATGATCGCTGTGTTCCTTGGAATAATCGTCGCAGTACCACTTGGCATTATGTTGACTCGAATGAAAAGGAGCGCCTCCATTATAATTGGAATTGCAAATATTATGCAGACGCTGCCGAGCCTTGCAGTTCTCGCCTTTTTCATTCCTTTCCTCGGTGTCGGGAAAACACCCGCAATTATTGCGTTATTTTTCTATTCTGTTTTACCCATACTCAGGAATACATACACAGGCATCAAAGGCGTAAATGAAAATCTGCTGGAATCCGGACGTGGCATCGGGATGACAAGCTGGGAGAGAATTCGTCTGGTTGAATTCCCGCTTGCGCTCCCCGTCATTATGGCTGGTATCCGAACGGCTTCCGTTTATTTGATTGGATGGGCCACCTTGGCTTCTTTTATTGGAGGCGGAGGACTTGGCGATTACATTTTTATCGGTTTGAATTTATACCAAACAGAATATATCATCGCAGGTGCCGTTCCCGTAATCATCATGGCTATCCTTGTGGATTATGTATTCACGATCATTGAACGAAAAGTCGTACCAAAAGGGTTAAAAGGTATGAAGGATGTTGCTTGAGGAGGGATACCATGTATAAAAAAATAAGAAGTTCAGTTTTAATCGTCCTGATAGTTTGTTCATTAATCATCAGCGGCTGCTCCTTGCCTGGGTTAGGGTCATCTTCCGAAACGACGGTAAAGATTGGTGCTCAAAGTATGACCGAATCCGAAATCCTGGCGAATATGATTGCTCAACTCCTTGAGCGGAATACGGAACATGATACGAAAATCATCAAAAATTTAGGGTCGAATTTCGTTCAGCAAAAAGCGATGGAGAGCGGTGATATAGATATAGCCGCCACACGCTATACGGGAACGGACTTAACGAGCGTTCTTGGACAAGAAATTGAAAAGGATCCAGTAAAGGCAATGGAGATTGTTCAAAGGGAATTTAAAAAACAATATGAATTTAAATTTTTTGATTCTTATGGCTTTGATAATACATATGCCTTTACGATTTCAAATGAATTGGCAGAGAAAAAAGGTTATCAGAAAATATCTGATTTGGAAAAGGATGCCGATCATTTAAGGTTAGGTGTCGATAGCGCTTGGTTGAAAAGAAAAGGGGATGGCTATCAAGGGTTTGTCGATACATATGGTTTAGAATTTGGGGAAACGTATCCGATGCAGATTGGACTGGTATACGATGCAGTCAAAAATGGGCAGATGGATATTGTCCTTGCATATTCCTCAGATGGCCGGATTAAGGTGAATGATTTGAAGCTATTAGAAGATGACAAACAATATTTCCCTCCCTATGATTGTTCTCCAGTCGTTACTGAAGACTTATTGGAACGGTATCCGGAGATAGAAGATGAACTTAACAAGTTAATTGGCGAAATTAATACCGAAACCATGCAGGAATTGAATTATGAAGTCGATGGAAACTTGAAAGAACCATCGGTCGTAGCAACGGAATTCCTCAAAGCACATAAATATTTTGAATAAATGGGAGGTGCAAACTAATGGAAACTTTACAACAGCTGGGAACTTATTATTCCCAAAATTGGATGTATGTACTTACAGAGTTTTATCGTCACTTTTTAATGTCCGCTTATGGTGTATTATTTGCAGCAATCATAGCGATCCCGGTAGGCATTTTCATCGCAAAACATAATAAACTGAGTAAGTGGGTATTTTCGATCACAAATGTCATCCAAACTACACCAGCATTGGCTCTGCTTGCTCTACTTATGCTAGTGATGGGATTAGGAACAAGTACTGTAATTTTGTCATTGTTTTTATACTCCTTGCTGCCAATCATGAGGAACACGTATGTCGGAATTATAAATATAGATCATGCGTATTTAGAATCCGGTAAAGCAATGGGCATGACGAAGTTCCAGTTATTAAGAATGGTCGAACTGCCATTATCCCTATCTGTCATCATGGCTGGTTTACGTACAGCGCTTGTTGTGGCAATAGGAGTAACTGCCGTTGGTACATTCGTAGGTGCAGGCGGTCTCGGGGATATCATTGTCAGGGGAACCAATGCTTCAAATGGGACTGCAATCATACTAGCGGGAGCAATCCCGACGGCTTTGATGGCCATTCTGTCAGATCTTTTACTCGGTTGGCTGGAACGAGTGCTTTCACCGATAAAAAAGAAAAAAATTCATACAGTCTAAACAAAGCACGACAGAAAAAAAGCCATTGCATGTTTCATGCAATGGCTTTTTTCTAACGTATTTTTAGCGAAAATTTCTAGTACCATTAGAAATTGGAAGTTGAACTTATCCTGTCTTGTTTTTTATATTACAAAAAGGGTAACTATAAGGGTAGTCGTAAAAAAAATATAAGGGGAATCGATCATGAAACTAACACCGGAGCAACGAATTGAACTTCATGGATTTAATAATCTTACGAAATCTTTAAGCTTTAATATGTATGATATTTGTTATACAAAAACGAGGGAAGAGAGAGAGGCTTATCTTGATTATATTGATGAACAATACAATGCGGAGAGGCTTTCGAAGATTTTGCATAACGTTTCCGATTTAATTGGAGCGCATGTTTTAAATACGGCCAAGCAGGATTATGTCCCACAAGGCGCCAGTGTAACCATACTTGTTTCAGAAGGTCCTGTCGTTGAGGTACCTACTGGGACTTATGAGGAATCACCAGGGCCTCTACCTGATAATGTGGTCATGCAACTGGACAAAAGCCACATAACTGTACATACATACCCTGAATTTCATCCAAATGAAGGCATTAGCACCTTCAGGGCGGATATCGATGTCTCTACTTGTGGTGAGATTTCTCCGCTTAAAGCCCTTAATTATCTCATACATTCCTTCGATACTGACATTATCACGATCGATTACCGTGTAAGAGGGTTTACCAGAGATAAAAATGGCCGGAAATTGTTTATTGATCATGATATTAATTCGATTCAAAACTATATCCCCGAAGAAGTAAAGGGGTTATATGACATGATAGATGTAAATGTATATCAGGAAAATATATTCCATACGAAATGTAAACTAAAAAGGTTCGATATTAATGATTATTTATTCGGTTATACCGAGGAAAAACTAAATACAGAGGAACGGCAGGAAATAATAGAAAGGCTTCAAACGGAGATGGATGAAATTTTTTATGGTGCAAATGTTCCCCATCCATTAGAGAAAAACAAGCATCCCTAATAAGGGGATGCTTGTTTAGCTAATGTTAATTTAAATGGAAAACCAGGACCAATCCATACCCGAGGCATGTTAATAGAATAGAGCCTATCAGCCCTGCGACAAAAGGTTTTCCGCCATATTTCTTAAAGGTTACAAGGTCAATATTCAATCCTAGTCCGGCCATTGACATAGCCATGAGGATATAAGAAAGCATAACAAGCTTTTCGGCTATAGACTCAGGAACAGCACCTGAGGAATAGAGAGCGCTCATGAATAAAAATCCAAAAATAAACCAAGGTATCTGAATGGATTTCCAAGAAGATTTCTTTCCGTTATCCCGGGATCGCTCTTTCCAATTCATGATGAATCCAATTATCATGGCAACAGGGATAAGTAGGGCCACTCTTGTTAACTTGACCATGACAGCTAAATCCACTGCCTCATTTCCCCCTGGTGCTGCTGCCGCGATGACGTGAGCAATTTCATGGAGTGTCGCACCTGAAAATATACCATATCCATTATTGGATAACTCCAATAATGGATATAGGATCGTATAGCCGAAAGTGAAGGTTGTACCTAATACAGCAACCGTCGCTACAGCTATTGCGGTATCTTTTTCTTTTGCTTTTATTTGAGAGGAGATTGCCAGGATGGCAGCAGCTCCACAAATTCCCGTTCCGCAAGCGGTCAATATGCCTAGCTTTTTCTCAACTTTAAATAGGCGCGTCAGTCCATAAACTACTAATATAGCAAATACAAGACAAATGGCACCAACCGAAAATGTTTTCGGACCGGCATTAAAAATATCCTTTAAGTTCAAGCGCATTCCTAATAAGATAATGCCCATTCTCAAAAGTACTTTACTTGAATAATTTGTCCCTGCAACGGCGTAAGCTGGGACGCCAATTATCGATTTCCAAACAACACCAATCATTATCGCAATGACTAACTGTCCCATTATATGAAGAAATGGAAGCTCAGCTAAGTATTTTGCTGCAAGTGCAATTAGCAAAGTCAATGCTATTCCTTTTGTAAATCCAAGTTTTTTTGTTTTAACGTTTGTTTGTTCCAGTGTGATCACTCCATCAATGTTGATGCCTTAACTTTAATGCTTAATTAAAAATAAGTGAAATATATTTTTGCTATATCAATGATTACTCCTACTTATGATAAAATGAATCGCATAGGTAAATAGGGAGGTAACTATGGATCCGTTAAAAGTATTCGTAACCGTAATCGAACAGAAAAACTTTTCAAGAGCAGGGGATATTCTGAACCTGTCGCAGCCAGGAGTCAGTCTTCATATAAGAAATCTGGAAAACGAGTTAGGAACGAAATTAATTTATCGTTCCCCCAAACAAGTACAAATAACAGAGCCGGGAAAAATTTTGTATAGACATGCAAAGCAAATGCTTAATCATTATGAAACAGCAAAAAGAGAAATAAATGAATTTAATAACGTGGTTAGCGGAACGATGAAAATTGGGGCAAGCTTCACGATAGGGGAATATTACCTTCCAAAAGTTTTAGCAGAATATGCAGCTCAATATCCGCTGGTGGACATACAAATCATCATCTCGAATTCTAATGAAGTCATCCAAGGGATACGTTCCAATCAGATTGATATAGGTTTGATTGAAGGGGAAACGGATTATAAAGATATCGATGTCATCCCATTCATGAAAGACGAAATGATTGTCGTCGTTCCTCCAGTCCATCCACTTTCACAGATGGATATTATTGAGGGTGCCATGCTGCAAAACCAAATATGGATACTTAGGGAGCATGGATCGGGAACTCGTACATATTCGGATAAACTACTGAGCAGCCTGGAGCTAAGCATCAAGCGAAGCTTTATTTTCACCAGTATCCAAGGAGTGAAAGAAGCGGTGATGGCAGGACTTGGCATTGCCCTGTTATCCAGATTGACTGTACAAAAAGAATTGAAATCCAATGAGTTGAAAACCTTTCATGTGAAAAATGAACCCATTATCAGACCTTTTTCCATCGTGAAAAAGAAAGACTTTGAAGCATCAAAAGCCATGGAGTTGTTCTTAAGGAAGGTCGAAGAATATGCGATAAAAGGGCCCTCCTAAAAAAAACCTAAACATTTGCTCATCCTTTCATAATGAAGAGGGTGGGCATTTTTAATGACGAAATATTTTTAAATTTAATGAAAACGTCGAAAGTATTTTGGAATATGTCAATCAATAAGCTAATTTTACGTATTTTCACATTATTGCAAACATATAAATTAAATAGGTAATCTCCAGGAACTTTAAAGTCCCTGTTTGACTATTCCTGATATTAATAATCTTAAAAGGAGCAACCACATTGGCTATAGAGGAGCAGAAAGATAAGCGGATTTCTGTTTTCGACAGGATTATAGGATTCATGCCAAAATTTTATGTGATAGGAACCATTTTAATTTTTGTATATACGCTAGTAGCGATGGCTCATTTAGGTATCCAAACTTTGAATAAGCCAGAGGAAGCCGTGGGTCCTGCCACAAATCCTCCAATTTCTCAGGGCTTTGAATATACATTGATAACATTAATCATCGAACCGATCGTAACGTCTGAATTTTATCAAATCATCTTTAACACTTTATTTCTTTACCTTGTTTGGATACTGCTTTTCCTATTAGCACCGATTGCTTTTTACCGATTAAAGCACTTTAAGTTTTTTAATATCGAAATTGAAATTGAAAAACAAGATGCAGCCGTTTATGAAGTATTCAGCATGAGCAGTTCGAAAATGAAATTTGCAGCGTATTTAACTTCTGAAGAATATCAATTGGAGATATCAGAGGAAATTGCCAATAGCAAGGATTTTAAATCACCCTTAATCTATACACTGGACAGCGCAGTGGACTTTTATTCCAATCAATTGGGACTTACCTTCACTTATGATATATATACCTTGAACCAATTCAAGAAAGCAAAACTGCCTAAATCCATTAAAGCGATGCTTGATAAGTCGATCCAAACTGGAGATCCATGCATCACGAACAAAAGTAACAGTGATAGTGAATATTACAAGAACTTCCTCCTGCATTATTTTGAGAACATGGATGGGAAATTTGTCACCGTCCTTAATAGCTATCAAACGGAATTTGATACGTTCGATAAATCACTACTCAAGATCCTGCAAAATGTCATATACGATTACTATCTTCAGTATAACTATATTTATGAAGTAAGCGAGAAGATGGAGAAGAATGAAGAGATTTCCCAAAGTAAATAAAAAAACCACCCTACAAGTGGTTATTTTTTTTGGAAAGATGATTGTTAATTATATTCTGGACAATTACATTATTACCAATGAGCTCAGACGATTTCTTTACGTGTTGTTCCCGAAAATCCATGTTCTTTATTTTCTTAGACTTTTTCCCATTTTTAAAATTATTGAAGGCATTTAAAAAGGCTATCTGAATCACTCCCCTTATAGATTAGTATATTCATATTTTGGATAAAATTTCATGAAAACCCCCATTTTATTAAAAAATGTTAATGTGGTTTCCTTTATGATGTTCCGCGTTCAATATAGTATGAAAAGATGATTTCCGAAAAATAAAATAAATGTCAATAAAAAAGGAAAATCAAAATATTCATAAAATTTATTTGTTGTATATTGACAGTTGATTAACTAAGGTGGTACTTTATACATAGGATGTTCTTTATAAAGAACAAACTTTGAAAGGTTACAAGAATTATGGTTAGTGAAGTTCTTTTTTAAGTACAAATCTTGTGATTTATTTTATCATGAATGTTCACCGGCAGGAGGAGAAAAATGAGCGCAATCGCTGGCCTCTATCATTTAAACCAAGAACCGATTAATCTCCATCATGGAGAAATATTAATGAAATCATTACATAAATTTCCCGCCGACAGCATTCAAATATGGAATGATGAGAGAGTCCTATTTGGCTGTCATAACCAATGGATTACCCCTGAGTCGGTGAATGAAACTCTGCCGTTTTATGATTATGCGAGACAGCTTGCCATTACTGCCGACGCAATCATTGATAATCGGGAAGAATTATTTGTACGATTACAGGTTAAGAATTCTGACCGACTGAATATGACGGATAGTCAATTAATTCTGCTTGCCTATTATAAGTGGGAAGAGGAAACACCAAAGTATTTAGTGGGTGAATTCGCTTTCATGATTTGGGATCCAAAACAACGTAAATTGTTCGGAGCTCGTGACTTTTCAGGAAGTCGCACTCTTTATTACTTTAAAAATCAAGATAAATTAGCATTTTGTACAACAGTTGAACCGTTGCTTAAATTGCCATATATAGATAAGAGGTTGAATGAGGAGTGGTTATCGGAGTTTTTGGCCATTCCCATTAATGTTGAATCAGTAGATTCCTCTTCAACCGTTTATCAGAACATAAAACAGATACCCCCTTCACATTCAATAACGATCCTTGATGGAAATATAACGTTTTCACGGTATTCCTTTATTAAAAACGAAGTAAAGCTAAAGTTAAAGACCAATGAAGAATATGAGGAAGCTTTCCGAGAAGTTTTCGATAAAGTAGTGAGATCCAAATTAAGGACCACATATAATATTGGTTCACATTTAAGTGGTGGACTAGACTCAGGATCCGTCGTTAGCTTTGCATCCAAGGCTTTAAAGGAGCAAAAAAAACAGTTATATACATACAGCTATATACCAGTTGAGGATTTTGTTGATTGGACATCCAAAAGTAGAGTAGCTGATGAAAGGCCTTTTATTTCTTCTACTGTTGAATATGTAGGAAATATCAAGGATCACTATTTGGATTTTAAAGATAAAAGCCCTTTATCAGAGGTGGATGATTGGCTTGATGTACTTGAAATGCCTTATAAATATTATGAAAATAGTTATTGGCTAAAAGGAATTTATGAGCAGGCAGCACAAGAAAATATCAGAGTGCTTCTTAATGGTCAAAGAGGGAATTGGACCATATCATGGGGCCATGCTTTAGACTATTTAGCTAGTTTATTAAGGCAGTTTAAATGGTTTCATTTATACAAAGAAGTATATTATTTCAGTGAAAATCATGGAGTGAACAAATCAAGAGTTATGACAGCGGTAAGAAAAAAAGCCTTCCCACCATTATCTTCAGCGGAAGCACCGTATCCTATGTTAATCAACCCTGAGTTCGCAAGAAGAACAAAAGTATTTACCAAATTAGAAGAACACAATATTGATGTTGAAGGTATTATCAATACAAATGCATTTGCGATGAAAAAAACGCAATTTGAACAATTATACTATTGGAATATAAACGGTAATATTTCTACGAAGCTATCGTTAAGGCATTCTATAGCTGAGCGTGATCCAACCAACGATCTTCGTATCATCCAATTTTGTAATTCCGTTCCTGAATCACAATACGTCTTAAATGGTCAGGATCGCTCCTTAATTAGAAGAGCCACTAAGGGTTATCTGCCTGATAAAGTTAGGTTGAATGATAAAACCCGCGGGATCCAAGGCTCTGATGGAATTCATAGAATGGCATCATCGTGGAGATCATTTATAGATGAAATGCATAGTCTCAGTAAAGATGAAGTCATGGCTGAATTTTTAAATATGGATGAAGTTAAAAAAGCACTTACTAGCATCGAAGAAAACCCCCTACCAGAAAGAGTATTTGATGATGATTTCAGGATATTAATGCGAACCTTAATCGTTTCACGATTTATAAAAAAACATTTTTGAAGGGAGGTGAAACGATGAAAAAAGAATGGAAAAAACCAAAATTAGAAATACTTAATGTTAATTTGACAATGGCTGGACCAGGACGGAAAACTCCGGATGCGGTTCAACCAGATCCGGATGATCCGGTAAAATTTAGTTAAGTTTAATTTAGAGGATTTAAGCCCTTACACCTTGTAAGTGTAAGGGTTTCTTTTGAAAACAGTGATGATATGTTTGGAGTGAAGAAGAATGCTGAGCACGGAAAAAACATATACGTATACCACATTTGGGTTAATTGCAGAAAGTGTACTTCCCCTTCCTGAATTAGAGAAATTGACAGATATTGAAAAGGAAGCCGATATAACGATTAAAAAGAAAGATTTATCAAATGTTTGGTCAAAAATAAATCCTTTAATTCGTACAGGTTTTGTCGTTGAAGGAAATCGTGTAATGTTCGAAGTGCCGGGATTAGCTGTTTTTTCAATAGAAGATGGGAAATCCATTACGTTTTCAACTTACGACAGTGATAAAGATGATAAGATTCGGCTTTATATTTTAGGAAGCTGTTTAGGAATTTTGTTGATGCAAAGAAAGGTATTACCACTGCATGGAAGTGCAATAGCCATTGAAGGAAAAGCCTATGCTTTTATTGGTGAATCAGGAGCTGGCAAATCTACTCTAGCTTCCTCTTTCGTAAATAAGGGGTATAAACTTTTAAGTGATGATATAGTGGCTATATCTATTACGGAGCAAAACCAGCCATGGGTTACTCCCTCTTATCCACAACAAAAGTTATGGCAGGAAAGTTTAAACGCTTTTGGAATGAATTCAACTGAATACCAACCTTTATTCGATAGAATGACAAAGTTTTCGATACCAGTACAAGCTGATTTCTATAACAAACCATTGCCACTTGGAGGGATATTCGAGTTAGCTGGAGCAGATATAGTTTCGATAGATTTACAACCTATTGAAAAGCTTCATCGATTTCAAGTAATGCTCGAGCATACCTATAGACGATCTCTAATTGAAAGGATGCAGATGATGGATTGGCATTTCAAGATTTGTGCAAAGTGTATGAATTCTGTGCCAATTTATCGATTAAGTCGTCCAGCCTCATCATTCACAGCCCACGATCTTGTAACCACGGTTCTAAGTGTAATCAAAGGAGAGAAAAATAAATGATTAACGCATCAGTACTATCAAAAAATAAAGTAATTACTCAAAATCAAGGAAATATTGTTAGTGATATGGATGGGGAAATAGTCATGCTAAGCATTGAAAAAGGGAATTATTATAATCTGGGTGTTCTTGGTGGGGAAATTTGGAGTTTAATTGAAAAACCAATTACCATTAGTGACTTACTAGATAAATTGATGTCACAGTATGACGTCAGTCAACAAGAATGCGAAGAAGAAGTGTTATCTTTTTTAAGTGATTTATATAATGAGGGGTTAATTATCTTACTAGCTGATATTTAAGCATTTATATTCCAGTTTATATAGGGGCAAAAGATGAATCATTATAAAAAAATTAACACGTTCATATCATTTAATAGGAGCATGAAAGGGTTATTGCTTGAAGCTTTATTTTTTTTAGCAGTGGGCCGTATTTTTAAATTGTTTCCATTTATAAAGAGTGCCCGATTCCTGGGAAATCACATGGAAGAAACCAGTCATTCTTTAAAATATTTAGATAAAGAAGTAATAAAGAACATTTCCGATGCCATACATATCATGAGCCGTTATACATTCTGGGAGAGCCAATGCTTAGTTAAGGCGGTAGCTGGAATGAAAATGCTTGATAGAAGAGGAATGGAAAGTACAGTTTATTTTGGCACGGCAAGAGATGAAAAAGGTGATTTGATTGCTCATGCTTGGTTGCGGTGTGGACCGTATTATGTTACGGGCGCAGAAGAAATGGGTAAATTCATAGTTGTCGGGAAATTCGCTAAAACAAAAAAAGCTTAAAAAGAGGGAATTAAATGAATGACAAAACCATTTTCGATTCTTCAAGTATATCTAATGAATTAAAGTTTTTATTGGATTGTCTGAAAAATGAAACAAATAAGCAGGTTCCAATTAATGTTGAACAAAACCTTGATTGGAATTTGTTTTTGAAACTAGCCAGGCATCATCGGGTTTACCCACTTATATATACAAAACTAAAATCCGCAAATTATATTCCTGCACCTATCACTCAATCGATGTCGTACGATTATCAAAAAAACACCTTTAAAATGTTAAAGCTAAGTGGAGAAATCGAAAGAATTTCCCGAGTTGTTTTTGAAAATGAAATTTCGACGCTTTTTTTAAAAGGACCTATACTGGCAGCTGACTTATATGGAGGTATATCCCAAAGGACGTCAAGTGATGTTGATATTTTGGTCAATATCGATGATCTAAAAAAGATTGAGACTCTTTTAATTCAAATGGGATATGTAAAAGATGAATATATACAAACCGTATTAAATGATTGGAAGTGGCGCCATCATCATTTTGTCTATTTTCATTCTGAGAAAGAGATTAAACTTGAAATTCATTGGCGTTTAAACCCAGGACCAGCAAAGGAACCAACTTTTAATGAATTATGGCAAAGAAAAAAGGTTAGCTCACTAACTACTTCATATCCGATATATTGTTTAGGGAATGAAGATCTCTTTTTATTTCTAACTTCACATGGGGCACGTCATGGATGGTCACGCCTTCGCTGGTTAGTGGATATCGACCGACTTTGCAAAAAAAAATTGGATTGGGATAAAATAATTAGCCTGCTTAAAAAATATCAATATATGCATGTTGCAGGTCAAACATTAGTCCTGACTTCCCAATTGTTAAATACACCGATAAACAAAGAAGTAAACCATCTTACAACAGACTTCCGTTCCAATCGATTGGCGCAAGATGCACTATTTTATATTCAACGATTCATTAACCTTCATGATGAACCACTATCTGAAGAGATTGCAAGTTATCATAAAAAGCATCTTTTTTCACTCATGTCATTTCAGAATAAAATGTTATTCATCCTCAGTTTTCTTCATCCTTATTTTGAGGATACAAAAACCTTGCCGTTGCCGCAAAAGTTCCATTTTTTATATTTTCCTTTACGGCCTTTTTTATGGTTTTGGAGAAAAACGAGAATACGAAATGTCATAGGAGGATAAGATGAAACAGCTGTGGTTCTTTTTCAAAAGGCTATACACGTTCACAGGGAAAATACTCTTTATCAATATGCTAGGAATGGTCATTGTTAGCTTAATGGACAGTGTAGGCATTCTTTTATTAGTTCCAATGATTAGTGTTAGTGGAATAATAGATATAGATCTATCAAATAATCTTCCTTCCATGCTCTCATGGATAGTCGAGATACCTAAAAAGATAAGCCTATCCATTATTTTAGGTTTTTATATTGTTTTAGTGATTCTCCAAAACATCCTTCAACGAAATCTTACAATACGTGATGTGAGAATGCAGCAAGCATATATCAGTCATTTAAGGATTGAATTGTATCAGTCATTATTACATGCCAACTGGGAGTTCTTCATTAAAACACGGAAATCGGATTTAATAAACGTCATGACAAACGATTTAGCACGAGTTAGTGCAGGAATTAATTTAATCTTACAATTATTAGCCTCAGTGATTTTTACTTTCATTCAAATTGGAGTGGCGTTTTGGTTAGCTCCGAAAATTACAATATTCGTTTTGGTTGCAGGTTTGATCCTAGCCTTATTTTCAAGGAAATTCATCCGAAAAGCTAAATCATTAGGAAGTAGGACGTCTCAATTAGCACTCAGATATTTAGCCAGCGTTACCGACCAATTAAATGGAATAAAGGATATAAAAAGCTATCATTTAGAGAAATCACATGTAAATTGGATCAGTTCTTTAACGAAAGAAATGAATGACGAGCAAGTCGAGTATATTAAATTAAACACAAAATCTCAATTATCATATAAAGTATCATCTGCCTTATTAATCGCATCATTCGTTTTTTTATCCATTACCCTTTTTGCTGCTCAACAGGAAGAACTTTTACTCATTATCCTTATTTTTTCAAGGTTATGGCCTAGATTTACAGCCATTCAAAGCAATATGGAAAATATATCTTCAACTTTACCAGCTTTCAAATCCATTCTGAAAATAGAAGGTGATGCGAAAGGCCATAATGAGGCTTTCATTCTTGAGGGAATCAAGCCAATTGTCATCGAACAAAAACTAGAATGTCAGGATCTTTATTTTCGTTATAACAAAACTGAAACAGACTTTACACTGCAAAATATCAATATAGCAATACCCGCTAATAAGATGACGGCTATCGTCGGTCCATCCGGGGCAGGTAAAAGCACATTAATCGATCTAACAATGGGCCTTATGCTCCCTGATGCGGGAGAGATTCAAGTTGATGGTAAAAAACTCTCTAGACAAGATTTAATCGGTTTAAGGAAATCAATAAGTTATGTTTCCCAAGATCCATTTTTATTCAATGGAAGTATAAAGGAGAATATGCTTTTAGTCGATCCGAAGGCAAGCGACCAACAAATATGGGAAGCGTTAGAATTTTCTGCCGCCGCTGATTTTGTTATTAAATTGCCTCAAAATATAGATACGGTAATTGGTGACAGAGGGATTAGGTTATCCGGGGGCGAACGACAGAGACTAGTTCTAGCAAGGGCTATATTACGTAAACCATCAATTCTGGTTTTGGATGAAGCTACCAGTGCCCTTGATAACGACACGGAAGCCAAAATTCAAAAAGCTATCGAAACTTTACAGGGACGTATGACCATCATTGTCATTGCACACCGTTTAAGCACCATAAGGAATGCCGACCAAGTCATCGTACTAGAAAAAGGAGAAATTTTGCAAAATGGTGATTATAGTGAATTAGCTAAAGAAAGAGGATTATTTAAACAATTGCTAACAAGAGAAGTGGATACGATAAATTCATGGAATAATTCTAAAATAAAAGTAGATAACTAGTTGACTCGTTCTTTATAAAGAACTAAAATAAGGATATATTCATAGGAAAATTAACACATAAGAGGAATGATACAGTTTTACATCCATGTTTGTAATATCGTTGTTCTTAATAAAGAAAAGTAAGTTGAAAAAGGTGGTTCAATGACAAATTACTCAAAAAGGAACTTTGAAAATCAACAACCTGCCAAAGAGATAAATGTAAAAGAACTGATCGGAATCATTAGTAGGCGTTTCTGGATCGTCATTATTGTCACACTATTATTCATACTGGCAGGATATTTGAAAACTTTAACAACAACCACACTTTACCAAGCATCTACGAGAATTATTATTGAAGCCAATCAAGATAAAATGAAAACTCTTCAAGTCATAATAAAAGATACTACAGTTTTACAGAAAGTTATTGATGAAATGGAATTATCACTATCTCCAGAAGCATTGGCTGGGGCTATTAACGTAACCAGTGTAGAGGAATCAGAAGTTGTCAGTATCAGCGTCACATCATCCAATCCTTATACAGCTGCCGAGATCGCCAATACGACGGCAAGAGTATTTAAAAATGAGGCTCCAAATATAGTGGACTTTAAAAAAATACGAAATTTGTCCCCGGCCAAGGTTAACTTAGTGCCCATTAATGGAGACAATAATGGAACAATAATAAAAAGCGGAATTATAGGTTTATTTTTGGGCATCGGGCTGACATTTTTATTGAATTCATTGGATTATACAATTCGTAACGAGCAGGAAGTAGAGGATATCATCGGCTTTCCTGTTATAGGACATGTATCAAAAATGAATAAAAAGAATTCGAATGTCAGTAAAAACAATATTAAAAAAATTAAAGAAGTGCAACAAGCTAAACATTCAAAAGAAACAAGAGCAGAATTGTGAGGCGGTTAGAATGACGATGAATAAACAAAAAATCGGAGAAAGACTAAAGAAAAGGAATCTTGTAGCTTTTTCAAGTCCGGATTCTTTAATCTCCGAACAGTATAGAACGATTCGAACAAATATTAAGTTTTCCTCCGTATCGAAAAAACGGAATATCATCATGATAACCTCGCCAACATCTGGAGAAGGTAAATCAACCACTGCTGCAAATCTGGCTGTTTCAATGGCCCAAAACAAAGAAAAGGTTTTACTGATAGATGCTAATTTAAGAAATCCTGCCATTCACTCGATTTTTAAGATTCCAAATAAAGTAGGATTGACAAATATTTTATCTGATTCAAATTTCTCATCTCTTGATAAGACAGTATACAGAACGGGAATGGGTGATTTAGATGTTTTGACAAGTGGCCCTATCCCCTTCAATCCAGGCGAAATAATGGGGTTGCCAGTCATGCAGGACTTCCTTTCTAAGTGTGAAGAGAATTACGATATTGTTCTGATAGACTCCCCATCAATATTGGAGGTTACTGATACAAAAATCTTGGCCAATTATTGCAATGGGATCATTCTCGTGTTCAATAACGGCAAAACGGAGTTAAAAAAAGCTTTAGCTACAAAAAGAATCCTTCAATTTGTTGAAGAGAAGATTGTAGGAGTCATTTTAAACGAAAATCCGGAAAATCGGTTCACCAATTTATTGAAGAGAATTCTATAAAGACGAAAAATTTTTTGTAGCTTCGTTCTTTATTGCGAACAAAGCTAAGGTTAATAAAGTATTTGGTGATGTCTCCTTGCCATTATAAACGGAGGCACTCGATCATGCTGTGGGTTGAATAGACCTTAGACGCCAGTCGTCAAGAGTGTGGGGTGAGGGAGGGTTAAATGCCCTAAATTCTATTAAAGTGCTAATGAATGCTGCCCTTTAACAGGACTTCATTCATTAGCACTTTATCATTGAAATCCATTTAATTAAAACAAAATAAATTGATCCTACAAGGGGGGGGGAATTTTGACTTATCAGCAAAGACTTTCACTGTTTATATTAATAGATTCATGCATCGTCCTATCAGCCATTTTTTTGGGCCGATTTCTAGTGGATGCCAGCATTTATGTTTTTACTATTCCTATCGTGCTCAGCTCTGTTACGATTCTCCTCAGCCATCATATTTTTGCGATTACTTTTCATCTATATAAAAAAGCGTGGGAGTATGCGAGCATTGGTGAGTTAGCCATTATATTCAAAACTGTAACGGCATCAATTTTTATTACATCAATCGTACAGGCACTCCTTTTTCATGATGTTTATTATCGTTTATTGGCAGTAACTTGGCTGCTTCATATGCTATTGATTGGCGGATCAAGATTTTGCTGGAGAATGTATAGAGACCAATACTTAATAAAATATGAAAATAAAAAAAGAACGTTAATAATTGGGGCAGGATCAGCAGGTACAATGGTGGCCCGGCAATTATTGAAAAATAATGATGTTGATTTATTACCTGTAGCATTTATTGATGATAACGCACGAAAACACAATCTTGATATATTGGGAATCCCGGTAGTTGGAGGAGTGGGCAAAATTTCCAGGAAAGTTGAAGCATTAAATATCGATCATATCATCATTGCCATTCCTTCGTTGAACAAACAGGAAATGAATCGAATATTTCAAGAATGTGCAAAGACAAATGCTAAGACTCAAATCCTTCCGATGTTAGAAGATTTGTTAACAGGAAAGCTTTCAGTCAATAAATTTAGAGACGTACAGGTTCAAGATCTTCTTGGTAGAGAACCTGTAGAGCTAGATATCGACATAATTTCAGAATATGTAACGGAAAAGGTCATCTTAGTCACTGGGGCGGGTGGTTCGATTGGATCCGAGATTTGCCGCCAAATTTCTAAATTTAATCCATCAAGGTTAATTCTACTCGGTCATGGTGAAAACAGTATTTATACGATAGAAATGGAATTAAAAGAAACATATAAAAACAGTAAAATTGAGTTTTTAACGGAAATAGCTGACCTTCAAGATCCTAAAAAAATGTTGGCTGTTATGGCTGAATACCAACCAGATGTCGTTTATCATGCTGCAGCACATAAACATGTACCATTAATGGAGCGAAATCCTGAAGAAGCGGTGAAAAATAACCTAATAGGTACCATGAATGCAGCCAATGCGGCAAGTTGGAACGGTGTAAAGACTTTTGTGATGATATCCAGTGATAAGGCAGTCAACCCTACCAGTGTTATGGGCTCCACAAAAAGGCTGGCGGAAATGACGATTCAACAAATTAATAGAGAGAGCAAAACGAAGTTTGTAGCCGTTCGTTTTGGGAATGTGCTGGGGAGCAGAGGAAGTGTCATCCCGCTATTCACCAAACAAATTGAAAAAGGCGGCCCAGTCACAGTGACACATCCTGATATGATTCGTTATTTCATGACGATCCCTGAAGCTTCAAGGCTTGTCATTCAAGCGGGGGCGTTAGCACAAGGCGGTGAAATTTTTGTCCTTGATATGGGCAACCCAGTGAAGATTGTAGATCTCGCTAAAAACTTGATTAAGCTCTCCGGACATTCTGAAGATGATATATCAATAGAATTTACTGGAACTAGACCAGGTGAAAAGCTATTTGAAGAGCTATTGAATCAAGATGAGATTCATGAAAAACAAATTTATCCCAATATTTACATAGGTAAAACAGGAAAACTTTATGCAAAGGAAATTGAGGATATAATAAACAGCTTTTCAGGTATGGATAAAGAATCACTGCGGAAAATACTTGTGGATCTGGCGAATGAACGTGTCACTGCACCTCCCCTTGTGCCAGTTTCAAACTAGAAGATATTTAAAGCACGAATCATAAAATGTAAACAAGGAACAGGATATCGAAAGGATAGTGGATGATGGAGAAGAAAGTCCTATTTTGTGCAACGAAGGATTATCATTTTGAAGCGTTTCACCTGCCATATTTTAAATGGTTTAAAGAGCAGGGGTATAAAGTTCATACAGCAGCACATGGTGATTTGAATCTCCCATTCGTTGATAAAAAGCACGTTATTCCCATTCAGAGGTCTCCATTTAAAAAAGAAAACATTATGGCATACAAAGAACTGAAGTACATCATCGATAACAATAATTTTCAAATCATTCATTGTCATACGCCAATGGGGGGAGTTCTAGGCAGACTTGCTGGTCGGAAAGCGAGAGAACGTGATACAAAAATGCTTTATACGGCACACGGCTTCCATTTTTTCAAAGGCGCTCCTATCCTAAACTGGCTGGTCTACTATCCAATTGAAAAATTTTTAGCAAGAATGACAGATTGTTTGATTACGATTAATAATGAAGATTTTCAACTTGCCATACAAAGTAACTTTAAGGCACAGGAGATTACTCATATCCTTGGAGTTGGAGTTGATACAAATCAATATCATCCTGTTTCCACAAATGAGAAAACTGAACTAAGGTTACTAAAAGGGTATTGTGAAGAGGATTTCCTTATGTTTTATGCTGCCGAGTTCAATAAAAACAAAAACCAGCAGCTATTGCTTCGGGCTTTTTCCTTGATTAAAGATGAGGTTTCAAAAGCAAGGTTACTATTGGCCGGAGATGGACCTTTATTAGACGAATGCAAGAAGCTTGCTGATTCTTTAGGAATTAGAAATCAGGTTGATTTTCTTGGGTTTCGGAAAGATATTGATGAATTATTGAAAATCAGTGATCTCGCTGTAGCGTCAAGCTTGAGAGAAGGACTCCCGGTAAATATCATGGAAGCAATGGCTTGTGGGCTACCAATAATTGCTAATGAAAATAGAGGCCATAGGGAGTTGGTCTACAATGGGCAAAATGGGTGGTTAATTAGGAGGAATGATGAAAAATCGTTTTCTGAAAAGATCATTAAGATTGCTGGAAATATGAGTATGAGAAAAATGCTTGGTGAAAGTAGCCATAAAATGGTGGAAAGAAAATATAGTACAAAAAAAATCCTGGAAGCTAAAAGCGAACTTTATAAATCATACATGGAAGATACGGAGGAAAGAGTATGGGGAATCCACTAAGAATCCTGCATGTTGTCGTCAATATGAATAGGGGTGGAGCGGAAACCTTGATCATGAACTTATATCGCAATATGGACCGCACAAAAATTCAATTTGATTTTCTTACATCCAAAGAAGGCGTATTTGATAATGAAATCGTAAGACTTGGAGGTAAGATTCATAGAATTCCTTATATTTCTGATGTAGGGCACTTTGCATATAAAAAACATTTAGATGGATTCTTTAGGGAAAATCATTCCTATAAAGTCGTTCATGCCCATATGGATAAAATGAGCGGAATAGTTCTTCAGGCAGCTAAAAAAGCAGGAATTCCAAAAAGAATTTCACATAGCCATAACACTCAAAGTGAAGGAGGCCTAGCTTCCAGAATTTATAAATGGTATGCAGGGACATTGATCCTGCCCAATGCTACAAATTTATTAGCTTGTTCTAATCAGGCAGCACAGTGGTTATTTAAAGATAAGACAAATACTGCGAATATTTTAAAAAACGGCATTGAATTTCAATTATTTTCTTTCTCGACTGCGACAAGAAGTAAAGTGAGAAATGAATTAAATATCGAAAGTGATGCATGTGTTTTAGGACACGTGGGAAGATTTGCTCATCAAAAAAACCATGAGTTTTTGATTGATATCTTTGCAAATTTTATTAGCGAAAAGGAAAATTCCTACTTGATTTTAGTCGGAGATGGACCATTGAAACCAGAAATTTCAGCAAAAGTTAAAGCTCATAAATTAGAAAAAAAAGTTAAATTCCTTGGGATACGGAGTGATATAAATCGAGTCCTACAAGCCTTCGATGTTTTTGTCTTTCCTTCTTTACATGAAGGATTGCCAGTTTCCCTTATCGAAGCTCAGGCAGCTGGACTGCCGTGTTTAATCTCGGACCAAATATCCAAAGAGGTAGATTTGGGTATCAATCTAATCCGATTTTTACCTATTGATGATAGTACAGTATGGATTTCCCATTTAATGAAATTGACCTCCACCAATATGAAAAGAAGTATACAACCGGATTCATTATCCAAACAGGGATATTCGATAAATGAAACAGCCAATGAACTAAAAGATTTTTATCTATCAATGTCAGGATGATTCATATGAAAACTTTAACCGTGTTTACACCAACCTATAATAGGGCTTATTGTCTCGAAAAATGTTATCAGAGCTTAGTACGTCAAAACAATAAAGATTTTATTTGGTTAATTATTGATGATGGATCAACAGATCATACAAAAGAAATGGCCAGTCAATGGATTCAGGAAAAGAAAATTGATATGAAGTATTACTGGCAAGAAAATCAAGGAATGCATGGTGCTCATAATACAGCCTATAAACTGATCGAGACGGAATTGAATGTTTGTATAGATTCAGATGACTTTATGGCGGATGGGGCAGTTGAAAGTATCCTTTCTTTTTGGAGAAAGCATGGTAATGCCAATGTAAGTGGAATAGCAGCTCTGGATGCGACGATCGATAACCAAATCATCGGAACAAGGTTACCTGAGAAATTAAAAAGTTCTACATTATTTGATCTCTATAACAAATATGGTGTAACAGGAGACAAGAAATTGGTTTATCGAACAGAATTGACGAAGCAATATCCCTATCCTGTTTTTAAAAACGAGAAGTATGTTGGCCTTGCTTATAAATACTATATGCTAGATAAGCAATACGAAATGTTACTGATGAATGAAGTACTGTGTCATGTTGAATACCTTCCTGATGGATCCTCTCGAAATATGTATAACCAATATCTTAAAAATCCTAGGGGTTTCTCATTTTACCGGAAAGAGCTTATGAAGTTACCTTTTGGAGGAAAAATTTTCAAATATAAGCAAGCCATTCATTACGTATCTAGCAACCTACTAATGAAAAACCCGAAACTGTTCATTGAAACACCTAAGAAAGCACTCACGGTTTTGGCCTTTCCATTAGGCATACTTTTATATGCTTTCATCATTAGTAAAACTAGGACTAGGTTAATTGAAAGGAATTAATGATAAATGACCATACTTTGGATCAATCTTGCCATCGTATTTATTTTTTCATATTTAGGTAGGTATTTTTCAACATATTCACTTATCACACCGACTGGATTATATGGCTTTAAACCAAATAAGATGTTGGTTTTTTTAGCTGTTATATGTTTAGTTTGTGTTTCGGGACTCAGGACAAATATTGGAGATACTTTCAATTATAAAAATATTTATATTGAAAATGACTTTACTTGGGAGTATATATCTTCACAAAAGGATATGGGATTCGGCATTCTGCAGATGTTATTAAAGCAATTCTCGGATGACCCTCAGATCTTGATTTTTACAACTGCTATGGTCACAAATGTTTTAATTGTCATGGTTTTATATAAATATTCACGACTTTTTGAACTAAGCACCTATGTATATATTACAGGTGGGTTGCACTTAGTATCAATGAATGGAATACGGCAAGTACTTGCAGCTGCCATTATTTTTACAGCTACCAAATATTTATTAAACGGAAATTTTGTAAAATACTCATTAATTGTTTTAATAGCATCTACATTTCATCAGAGCGCACTTATCCTTATACCCATTTATTTTTTAGTTAGAACAAAAGCATGGACAAAATCCACTCTTGCCTGGTTATCTTTTTCGGTCATTGTTGTATTGGGTTACGAGCAATTCTCTTCCCTATTATTTTCAGCTATAGAGGACTCCCAATACAGTGACTATTCTAAATTTAATGAAGGGGGAGCTAATATACTGAGAGTAGCAGTAAGTGCTGCTCCCTTGATTATTGCCTATTTAGGTAAAGATAAACTTCGCGAAATATTTCCAAAAAGTGACTATATAGTGAATATGGCATTGTTGGGTCTGATTTTTATGATTGTTTCAACTCAACAATGGATATTTGCAAGGATTTCCATTTACTTTAATTTATATCAACTCATTCTGATTTCCTGGCTTATTGAGCTATTCAGTAATAAAGATCAAAAACTATTATATTATTCGATACTTGTTTTATTTTTGGTTCTTTATTTTTATGAAAATGTTACCAGTTTGAATATTTTGTATAAAAGTGATGTTTTAGAAAGCTTATTTTAATAGTGGGGAGGCTATATTAGGTGAAGAAATCAAAGTCCCCAAATAGAGTTTTACATATTGTCAGTTCAATGGATCGTGGCGGGGCAGAAACCATTATTATGAACATTTATAGGAATCTGGACAGGGAAAAGGTTCAATTTGACTTTGTTACACATTCAAATAAGAAAGAAGATTTCGAAGATGAAATAATAAGATTAGGTGGAAACTTGTTTAAAATACCAAGCTTAGGAAAAGTTGGTCCAATATCCTATCTTAAAGAACTAAATAGAATCATGTCTTCCCATCCATACCAAGCTGTTCATGCCCATACGGATTATCAAGCAGGCTTTCCAGCATTAGCAGCAAAAATTGCTGGTATTAAAATAAGGATCTGCCATTCACACAGTAATAATTGGGCAAAAGGAAACCATTTTAAAGAAAGATTTACGCTTAAGGCCCTTCAAACAATCATGAAAATTTCTGCCAATAGATTTTGCGGATGCAGTCCTGAGGCGGCTCAATTCATGTTTGGTAAACAAAGAGTAAAAAATGGAAAAGTCACGATATTAAAGAATGGAATAAATGTAAACGACTTTGCTGAAACAAATATAAATAGTAGGGATAGTATCATTAGAGAGTTTGGCTTAAGCGAAGATGTAAAAATCATTGGACATGTGGGGAGGTTTTCGGATTCGAAAAACCACCTTTTTATTTTGCATTTTTTTAAAGCGTTATTAAAGAAAGATAAAAGTTTTATGATTCTTTTAATAGGCGATGGACCATTGAAATTGGAAATAGAGAAAAAAGCAGCAGCTTTAGGTATTAAAGACAGGATAAGGTTTTTAGGAGTAAGAAAAGACATTCCTAGATTAATGAAAGCTTTTGATGTATTTTTATTTCCATCTATATTTGAAGGCTTTGGAATTGCCGCTTTAGAAGCACAAGGATCAGGGACACCTTGTATTATGTCAGATACTTTATCCAAAAGTATCGATATGGGCTTAGGCTTAACATCCTTTATTAGTTTGCAAGAACCTCTTGAAGTATGGTGTGAAGAAGTAATTAATTCCTTATTGATTGCTACCCCTGACACTGAAACGATTAAAAGAAGAATATCGACTAATGGATATGATATACAGGGGAATGTTAGGGATTGGTTAAAGCTATATGAAGTATCTTGAAAAAGAGGTCTTTAGAATGAAGAAAAAGATATTGATTACATCTTTTGACTTAGCAATTGGAGGAGTCGAAAGAAGTCTAATAGGATTGTTAAATCAAATCGATTATGCTAAATATGATGTCGATTTATTATTGTTTAAACATGAAGGTGAATTCCTCTCATATATCCCGGACGGTCCAAATTTATTACCGGAAGAACCATCGTATACAACCTTTAGAAAATCCATTCAACAAATAGTAAAAGAGGGTTTTTACCCTATTGCTATCTCTAGAGTCATCGCCAAGTATTCAGGAGTATTTCATGGAAAAGTAAAAAAGGTTGAAGAACCAGGTTATTTATCCATTCAGTACGGTTGGGAGCTAACTACCCGTCATTTGCCAAAACTTAATAAGGAATATGATGTGGCCATAGGATTTTTATGGCCACATCATTTTATCGGGGATAAGGTCAAAGCCAAGAAGAAAATCGGCTGGATTCATACCGATTATTCCAATATTTATGTGAATAAGAAAATAGAGAAGAAAATGTGGAGGAAAATAGATGATATCGTAGTGGTTTCTGAAGAATGTTCACAAACATTTTTAGATGTTTTTCCTGACTTCAAGGAAAAAACAACGGTAATTGAAAATATTCTTTCCCCAGATTTTGTTAGAGAACAAGCGAAGGCAGATATTCCAAAAGAAATCAGTAATCTACCTGGAAAAACCATATTAGTAACAGTGGGACGTTTAACACATGCAAAAGGATTAGATGAAGCAATAAGAGCTTGTAAGAAATTAATAGACGAGGGATTTGACATTCAGTGGTATGTGGTGGGTTATGGACCTCTCGAAAACGAGTTAAGAAACTTAATAATGAAATTAGGCATTGAAAAGCAATTTATTTTATTGGGGAAGAAAACCAATCCATATCCATATATTGCAGCTTGTGATATATATGTTCAACCTTCACGTTATGAAGGTAAAGCAGTAACAATACGTGAAGCACAAGTGCTAGGAAAACCAGTTGTGATTACCAATTTTCCTACCGCTAAAAGCCAAGCGGAGAATGGGTTTGATGCTTTAATAACAGAGTGCGGTCAGAATGGAATTGCCAGAGGGATTGCAAAAATGATTGTAGATGATGAATTTAGGGGGGCAATAGTATCGAACGTACTTTCAAAGGATTACGGCAATGAAAATGAAATCAATAAAATCTATGGATTAATCAACAATTAAATTTAAATGAAGGCGAGGTAATCCATAAATGGCAATACTGGTCACCGGCGGAGCTGGTTTCATCGGCAGCCATACATGCATAGAGCTCTTGAATGAAGGCTATGAGATTATTGTGGTAGATAATTTTTCTAATAGTAAACCAGAATCGCTAAATCGTGTTTGTGAAATAACAGGAAAATCCATCATGATTTATCACTTGAATCTTTTAGATTTGGAATCTTTAGAAAAAGTGTTCCTAGTCAATCAAATTGAAGCAGTTATCCACTTTGCCGGACTAAAAGCAGTAGGTGAATCCATTAAAGATTCTCTGAAATATTATAAAAACAATATCACCACTACCATTATAATTTGTGAACTTATGCAAAAATATAATGTTAAAAAATTGGTATTTAGCTCTTCTGCCACTGTATATGGGCTCCCGGATACAGTCCCAATAACAGAAGGTTCTCCCGTACAGGCTATAAACCCATATGGCAGAACAAAATTAATGATAGAGGAAATTCTTCAGGACTTATATATATCTGACAATGAATGGAGCATTACGATCCTAAGATATTTCAATCCGATAGGTGCACATGAAAGTGGGTTGATTGGTGAAGATCCCAGTGGTATTCCGAATAACTTAATGCCATACATCACTAAAGTAGCGGTAGGCCAATTAAAAGAACTTCAAATTTTCGGGAAAAGTTATTCGACAGTGGATGGTACAGGTGTCAGGGACTATATCCATGTAGTTGATCTTGCAATTGGACATGTACTTGCACTCGACAAAACGCTAAAGACATCCGGAGTTAAAATTTATAATCTTGGAACGGGAAAAGGATATAGTGTGTTAGAAGTAGTATCAGCATTTGAAGCAGCTACCGGAGTGAAAATACCCTTTAAAATTACACAACCCAGGACAGGTGATGCTGCCATTTGCTATGCAAATCCATCAAAAGCAGAAAAAGAATTAAACTGGATTGCAAAGAAAAGCATTCAAGATATGTGTGAGGACTCTTGGAGGTGGCAATCACGTAATCCTAATGGGTATACAAAGAATGAAGAATTGGAAAATCCCCGCTTGATCCGAAGCGAGGTTTTTTTAATGCCAAAAAATTAGAAATATGGGGATAAGGATGAAGTCAGAAAAAATTACATTGGAAAATTTTAAAGATATTTTATTGTACGCCTATAATTTGGGTAATGAATCAGAAGTTATGAAGGCATCTATTTTAATAGAAGAAATCAAGCAACAGTTAGTAATCACAAATTGTAAATAAAGAATCCCGGAAGTGAAAACATGAAGAGAACATTTGATTTACTAATTTCAATTATTTTGCTAGTTATCCTTAGCCCAATAATATTGATAATAGGAGCTTTAATACAGATTAATCTTGGAACGCCCATTCTTTTTAAACAGATGAGACCAGGACTAAATGGAAAGCCATTTATTCTCTACAAATTTCGTTCCATGAAGAATGAAAAAGATGCACATGGCAGACCACTACCTGATCACCAAAGATTAACTGGATTTGGAAATGCACTTAGAAAGTTAAGTCTAGATGAATTACCGCAGCTAGTGAATGTTGTCAAGGGAGATCTTAGCTTGGTCGGTCCACGGCCATTATTAATGGAATATCTTCCATTATATACGGACGATCAAGCTAAACGCCATCAAGTTCGTCCTGGCATTACTGGTTGGGCACAAGTAAATGGGAGAAATGCGATATCATGGGAAGAAAAATTCAAATTAGATGTTTGGTATGTAAATCATCAATCATTTTTGCTCGATGTCAAAATATTATTATTCACGATCGTAAAAGTGGTTAGATCTGAAGGAGTAAATTCAGAGAAAAATGTAACGATGATTCCTTTTAGGGGAGAAGACAATAAAGAAAGAGAGGAGCAGGGATGAGAATTGTCATAGTTGGCGAAGGTGGGCATAGTAAAGTCATTAAAGACATCATTGAATCTATTAAAGAATTCGAGTTACTTGGATATCTAGACGACAAGTATCAAGAAAAACTTGTGAAAGATCAGCTTTTTTTCGCACCTCTTTCAACTGTATCTCATTTATTAGAACATTTTACGGACTTAAAATTCATTATTGCAATTGGTGATAACTACGTACGGAAAGATATTGTTCATAGATTAAAAATACCAGCATCATTTTACGTAACATTAAAACACCCATCATCGATTATTAGTTCTAGTGCACAAATAGGTGTAGGCACTGTTATTATGCCAAATGCGGTCATTAATGCTGACGCTAAAATTGGACACCACTCAATCATTAATACTGGCGCTGTGATTGAACACGATAATGACATAGGAAATTTTGTTCATATATCACCCCATGCCACATTAACTGGTGCCGTAAAAGTAGATGAAGGGACTCATATAGGTGCCGGTTCTACACTGATACCAAATGTGAATATCGGAGAATGGTCCGTGATTGGTGCTGGGGCTACTGTGATAAATAACATTCCATCTCATAGTTTAGCTGTCGGAACCCCTGCCAAGAGGAAAAAAATAGGTATAGAAGGTGTGTAGAGTGTTAAATGCAACAAGTAAAAAAAGAATTTTACTTTCATCCCCCCATATGAGCGGAAATGAAGAAAAGTATATTAAAGAAGCATTTGAAACAAATTGGATTGCTCCATTGGGACCAAATCTTGATGCTTTCGAAAAAGATATAGCCAAATATGTAGGAGTCAAAGAAGTGCTTGCAGTCAGTTCTGGAACTGCCGCGATTCATTTGGCTCTTTCTTTATTGGGTGTGAGAAAAGGTGATACTGTTTTTTGCTCTAGTCTTACCTTTGTGGCAACCGCAAATCCGATTCTTTATCTAAATGCAAAACCTATTTTCATAGATTCTGAACCAGAAACTTGGAATATGTCTCCTAACGCTTTAGAAAGAGCGTTAAGAGAAGCTGCTAAAGCCGGAAAACTTCCTAAAGCCGTCATAATAGTTAATCTATACGGTCAACCGGCTAAAATGGATGAACTATTAACGATTTGTAATCAGTATGAAGTTCCGATCATCGAAGATGCAGCCGAGTCATTAGGTGCCACTTATAAAGGAAAAGCGAGTGGAACATTTGGGGAATTCGGAATTTACTCATTCAACGGAAATAAAATCATCACAACCTCTGGTGGGGGAGCGGTAATTTCTAACGATACTAATGCAATACATCGAGCTCGGTTTTTAGCTACACAAGCAAAAGATGTTGCTCCTCATTATCAGCATAGTGAGGTTGGTTACAATTATCGAATGAGTAATATTCTTGCTGGAATTGGAAGAGGTCAATTAGAGGTATTGGGGGAAAGAGTAAAAGCCAGGAGAGATGTTTATGATCTTTATTATCAGCAATTGGCTGATTTACCTGGATTAAAATTCATGCCCGAATTAGAAAATACCCGTTCAAACAGATGGTTGTCAGCATTGACCATAAATGAAGCTGAATTTGGAATTTCCATAAAAAAATTACTGCAGGCTCTACAGGAGGAAAATATTGAGGCGAGACATGTTTGGAAGCCGCTACATATGCAACCTATTTTTAAAGGGTATCTCTATTACCCTCATGATGGAGAAACGAATGTTTCAGAACAGTTATTTTTTACAGGAATCTGTTTACCATCCGGATCAAACATGACTCGAGATGATCAAATGAGAGTGATCGATTCAATTAAAAATGCAATAAATGAAGGAATGGATAACACCCATCCATCCTTAGGGAATCCAGTTGGAAATGGGTAAAAACGAATGAAGAGGTAATCAAATGATTGGAAAAAATATTGCAGAATTGCGTAAGAAAAGAGGATATACGTTATCTGAACTGGCTGAACAGGCAAATATATCGAAGTCTTATCTAAGTAACATTGAGCGTAATCTCAATCGAAATCCCTCACTACACGTAATGGAAAAAATTGCGCACGTATTGAATGTTGATTTTGTTTCACTACTAAAACAAGAGACTACAAAGGTCGCTCCAAATTATTTAGAAAAAGAATGGATTGAATTTGTTCAAGAACTAAAAAGGAATGGTCTTGAGAAAGAACAGATTCCTCAGTACAAACCATTAATTGATTTTATAAAATGGCAAAATAACACATCCAATAAATGAGATAAAGCTTTCATAAAAGTTAGGTGGTTACAATGATAATGTTACCGAAAGTAAGTGTTATTGTACCTATTTTCAACGTGGAAAAATACTTAACAAGGTGTATTGATAGTATCGTAAATCAAAGCTTCATTAATCTTGATATTATATTAGTTGATGATGGTTCACCTGATAACTGTGGAAAAATCGCAGATGATTATGAAAAAAAGGACTCCAGAATACAAGTAATTCATAAAAAAAATGGGGGACTATCCGATGCTAGAAACTACGGGATGAGAATAGCTACAGGTGAATTAACTATTTTTGTAGACAGTGATGATTGGTTAGAACTTACTATGATTGAAGAGCTTGTCCGTACGAGTTTAACATTTAAAGCAGATATAGTTCAATCTGCCTTTTATTATGCCCATGAAGATCATTTAATTTTTGATAATAGATATTTCACCAAAGATGCCCCCCCATTAATATTAGACAATCAAGCATTAATGGCTGAGTTAGTCATTAATGAAAGAGTAAAGAATTTTGCATGGGGAAAGCTGTATAGGACCAGCCTTATAAAGGATATACCTTTCAAAAAGGGCGTTTTATTCGAGGATGTATTTTGGGCTCATCATGTTATGCAGCGAGTCAATTCTTATGTAATTGTTCATAAACCCTTGAGTTACTATTTTCAAAGAGAGGACAGCATCGTTGCCTCTTATACCACAAGGAACTTGGATATTATACAAGGGTTAAAAGAAAGACATAGTTTTATAGAAGAATTTTATGAAAACTTGGCCAATGATTCGTACCAATCTCTTCTAAAGAATATTCTTATTCATTATAATCTCCTTTTAGCTAACCGATCAAAAGACAAAGGCGGATTGTTAAGGAAAGATCTTCAAAACTATTTAAAGACTCATTATCGTGAAATTAATGAAGCTGTTTCATATAATCGCCAATTACAAACTCAATTACATCTTTTTAACATACACCCTTATCTGCATACTTTATATTTGGCTGTAAACAAATTTTATAGATTGACAGGGTTTCATACAAAGTCTCCTAAACTAGAACGTATAAATTTATCAAATAACATAAAGGGGATTCCTGAATAATGGGTACACTATGGCTAGTTCTAAAAAAAAGAATCACTTTTCTTCTTATTCATTTATTAAATCTGCTTCCTGTTAAAAAAAACAAGATATTTCTTTATAGTTATTATGGCAGCCAATATGGGTGCAACCCTAAATATATAACTGAATATATACTAAAACATTACCCTCATGATTATTTCGATCTAATCTGGGCTTTTAATGACTTAGAATCTAAAACAGAGATAACAAACATCAGAAAAGTCAAAACCATGACTTTTAAGTATTTTTATGAATTATGTACTTCAAAGGTCATCATAACTAATTATAGAACTAATGAATTCTTCATAAAAAGGAAAAATCAATACTACATTCAAACTTGGCACAGTTCCTTAAGGTTAAAACAAATTGAAAAAGACGCTGAAGAAAATTTATCAGAACAGTATATTCAAATGGCTAAAAAGGATTCTTTAAAATGTGATTTATTATTATCCGGGTGTCACGATAGTACGGAAATTCTCAAAAGAGCATTTTGGTATAATGGAGAAATTTTCAAAAAGGGTATACCAAGAAATGATTTCCTTATTCATTTTGATCCTAAACAAAAACAAGGAATATTGACCAAACTAGGCATTCCAGAAGGAACTAAAGTAATTTTATATGCTCCTACTTTCAGAAAAGGCAACAGCACTGAAATGTATAACCTTGACTACTCAAGTACCCTGAAAACTTTGAAAGAAAAGTTCAGTGGTAATTGGGTTTTTTTAGTTAGACTACATCCTCATTTACTCTCTGAAGCGCATAAATTAATAAAGGGTGAAAATGTTATGGATGTAACAGCATATGACGATATTCAAGAACTATTATCTATATCGGATATTCTTATTTCGGACTATTCATCCATGATTTTCGACTTTTCAATCACGAAACGTCCCTGTTTTTTATATGTGCCAGATTTATTGGAATATACAAAAACGGATCGAGAACTGTACTATGACATTTCGGATTTACCGTTTATAAGCGCAGTCAATAATGCTGATTTAAATAAGGGAATTTTACAATTTAATACTGAAATGTATGAAAACGAATTGAGCAGCTTTCTAGAACGAATTGAAACATATGAAGATGGTAAAGCAAGTGAAAGTTTATTAAATCATATAGAAAAAATTTGTTTTAACATACCAGGAGGGAAAATTGATGAATCAATACAAAATAGGATATACAACAGGAGTGTTTGATTTATTTCATGTAGGGCACCTTAATATTTTAAAAAAAGCAAAAGAAAACTGTGAATACCTTATTGTTGGAGTAAGTACAGATGAACTTGTGATGGAATATAAAAATAAACAGCCTGTAATCCCCCATAATGAAAGAATGGAAATTGTAGCAGGTATAAAATATGTAGATAAAGTAGTTTCTCAAACGAATCGGGATAAATTTACTGCATGGGAAAACCTTCAATTTAATCGAATGTTTGTAGGGGATGATTGGAAAGGTGACCCTCTATTCAATGAAGTGGAAATTAAATTTAAACAGGTGGGTGTAGACATCATCTATTTCCCTTATACGAAGGGAGTCTCCACATCAATTGTCAAAGATAAAATTAAACTATAGGAACTGAGAGATGAATTCGTAAATGAAACCATTAATTAGTGTAATTGTACCTATTTATAACTCTGGTAATTTTCTAAGGGAATGTATAGAAAGTATACTTTCACAGTCTTTTATAAAACTCGAACTTATTCTAGTAAATGATGGCTCAACGGATCAAAGTGGAGATATATGCGACGAATTTGCTGTTATTGATTCAAGAGTAAAAGTTATTCATCAAAAAAATGGTGGAGTCAGCATTGCTAGAAATTCTGGATTAAACATAGCTAATGGTAAGTATATAGGATTTGTTGATAGTGATGACCGGATCGATAAAAATATGTATAAGGTACTTTATCAGTTATGCGTAGAAACAAATAGTGATATTTCTGTTTGTCAATTAGGAAGAGAGATAGATGGGAATCTAATTAATAACAATTCAATTAAATTTATCAAAGAGATGGAAAATTCTGAAGCAATGGAAGAACTTTTTAAAGGGGTCCTGTTTAGATTCTCTTTAGTTAACAAGCTATTTAGTAAAAGTTGTTTTGATAATATCTTGTTCCCAGAAGGAAGGATTTATGAAGATTTGTCTGTCACCTATCAGCTTTTTGCAAAGAGTAAGTGAACAGTTTATACCAACTATATTGGGTATACCTATGTAAAAACTGAAAACAGCATTCTTACATCGAAGTTCAGTAAAAAAAGACTCGACGCATATGTAGCCTGGTATGAAATTTTGCCATTTATGAAGAAAAATTATAAACAATTTTATAACCTAGTAATCTCTTGTTATGTATATTGGTGTGTTGATAATATTTTTTATATTCTGAATCAAGTTGAAAACAAAGATAATAAAGAAGCTTATTTAAGAATTATTAGAGAAAGTATAGCAATAAATTCAAAAGAGGTAATTATGAATGATTCATTATCATTAAAATATAAATATATTCTATTATTATTCTATTTTAATGAAAATTTATTGAGTATATCACATGTAGTCAAAAAAAAGATTTTCAAATAAAAATAAGAAACTATATTCTAAAAAGCGAAGTGAAAAAAATGAAAAAAAACCTCCTTTTTGTAATTGATTCTTTGGATTGTGCTGGTGCAGAAAAAAGTTTGGTTACCTTGCTTTCACTTCTTGATTATTCAGAGTACTCGGTTGATTTAATGCTTTTTGCCCACGAAGGTATTTTGAAAGACTTGGTTCCGTTAGAGGTGAATATTTTAAAGCCGCTTACTTATACGGAGTTTTCAAATTTAAGTCTTTTATCTGCATTCAACTTTTCAGTCAAAAAATTAAATTTCAAGATGATTGCAGCCCGATTAAAATACTCGTTTAATATCAGAAAAAAAAGTTATAATAATCCGCAAAAAGCAAGGCTTTTTTGGCAGGCTATTAGTCCTGTCATTGAGAACAATACTAAAGATTATGATGTTGCAATAAGTTATGCACAAGGAATTCCTACCTTTTATGTTTCAGAAAAAGTAAAAGCTAAAAGAAAACTTGCATGGGTAAATGTAAGTTATCGATTAGATGAAAATGAAAAAAAATTTCAACAGAAATACTATGATCAATTTGATAAAATAGTTGCTGTTTCTGAATCTACAAAAGAAATTTTTAATGAAACATTTGATCAATATACAAACAATACAGAGGTGATTTATGACATTAATAATGCTGATTTCATTATGAAAATGGCGGATATAGGTAGGAGTTATGATGATCAATTTGATGGAATTAGGATACTTACCATTGGAAGGCTCGCTCAACAAAAAGGCTATGATATCGCAATGGCCGCTTGTAAAAAACTAAAAGAGGAAGGGATAAACTTTAGATGGTATGTTTTGGGGAAAGGACCTTTAAGAGAAGATATTGAAATACAGATTGAAAGGGATGGTTTAATGGATCATTTCAAATTACTAGGGGTTGAAGCAAATCCATACCCGTTCATTAAAGATGCAGATATATATGTACAAACATCAAGATTTGAAGGATTTGGCCTAGCAATAGCCGAAGCAAGAATGCTAAATGTTCCAGTGGTCACAACTCGTTTTGATGCAGTTTATAATCAAATGGTGGATGAAAAAAACGGTTTAGTAGTGGATATGAATGCTGATGGAGTTAGGGAGGGAATCATGAGATTGATTAATGAACAGGATATAAAAGAAAAAATCATTGATTATCTCAAAACTGAAAAAAAAGGGAATCGAGAAGAAATTGAAAAAATCAACCAATTAATCGGATAAAACTCATCAAAAAAGGGAGCCATCCAATGAAAAAGATATTATTTATGGTAATCAATATGAATGTTGGGGGGACTGAAAAAGCTTTACTTAATATGGTTTCAGCATTCCCTAAGGATAAATTTAAGATTACCATTTTAATGTTGGAGAAGCATGGTGATTTTTTGAACTATGTACCTGAAGGAATTCGAGTAGAATACGTCAAGGGATATAAAAATATAAAACCTTCAATTATTGAACCTCTTCATTCAGTTGCTTTACGGCATTTTAAAAAAGGAAACCTCATTAAAGCCAGTATTATATTACTTTTTTACTTATCTTCAAAGCTAATGAAAGAAAAAAGTTTATATTATAGATATATTTTAAGAGAATTACCAGTTATACAACAAGAATATGATATAGCGGTAGCATATGCAGGACCTATGGATTTCATAAGCTATTATGTTACTAATAAGATAAAGGCGAAAAAAAGAATACAGTGGATTCATTTTGACGTTAACAAAATAGGATTTAATAAATTTTTTGCATCTAAGATTTATATAAAATTCGATAAAATATTTGTTGTTTCTGAGGAAGGAAAAGAACGTTTATTGAATAAAATTCCTTCTTTAAATAAAAAAACGGACGTTTTTTCAAATGTGGTTTCACAAGAGTTAATCGAATATCAAGCTGAAGAAGATAAAGGATTCAGGGACACATTTGATGGTATAAGAATTTTAACAGTTGGAAGACTTTCATACGAAAAAGGCCAAGATATAGCCATTCAGGCATTAACTAAGTTAATTCATAATGGATATAAGGTAAAGTGGTATTGTATTGGGGAAGGAAATTCAAGAGTCAATTATGAAAAGTTAATAAGAGATCGTAATGTTTCTGATAATTTTAAACTTTTAGGTTCCACTCCAAATCCTTATCCATATATTAAAGATTGTGATATTTATGTTCAACCTTCTAGACATGAGGGTTACTGTATCACTCTCGCTGAAGCTAGGTGTTTAAACAAACCCATCATAACTACGGATTTTACCGGTGCAAAGGAACAAATAAAAAATGGAGTTACTGGTCTTATCGTTAATTGTGATGCAAATGAAATATATAAGGCGATTGTCAATTTGATAAATGATCCTGTTTTAAGGAATGAACTAACCAGAAACTTAGCAGGTGAAAACATTAATACAAATAATGAAGTGAAAAAAATAGTCAATATGTAATAAAAAAATTTCAGGATTTATTTTGAATTGGATGGAAGGTACATACAATGAAAAATCAATTAAAAGCAGGTGCAGGTTTATCTTATGTTGCACTTTTCCTTAACATCTTCATTTCTATAATTTACACTCCAATAATGTTAAATCAACTTGGTCAATCAGAATATGGCTTATACAGTTTAGCTAGTTCAGCAGCGGGTTATATTGGAGTATTGAACTTTGGTTTAGGAAATGCTGTAATAAGATATACAGCAAAATACAGAGCATTAAATGATGAAGAAGGTTGCTCCAATCTTTACGGTTTATTTTTCAAAATTTATATGACTCTTGGAGTAATAGCGTTAATTGCAGGTATTTTATTAACTTTAAATTCAGATTTGATTTTTTCAGATACTTTAAATGAAGAAGAGATTAATAAACTTAAATTACTAATGGGAATCATGGTTTTTAACATATCTACAGGTATTGGGCTAGGTGTCTTCAGCGTAATAGTATTAGCACATGAAAAGTTTGTTTTCCAAAAATTGATTGTGATCGCTTCTTCACTCATAACCCCACTAATAATGTTACCCCTTTTATTTATGGGATATGGTTCCATAGCAATGGCAATTGTGACTACTGTCTTAAATTTATTATTTATAGTACTTAACATGTATTATTGTTTCAAAAAACTAAGAATTAAAATATCTTTCGGGAAATTCGATTCCAAATTATTTAAGGAGATTATTATTTTTTCTTCTTATATATTCTTGAATTTAATAATCGGACAACTATATACATCTACCGATCAAGTTATTCTTGGTATTTATAGTGGTACTGTAGCGGTGTCTGTTTATGCTGTCGGAGCATCTTTTACTGGGTACTTCTCTGGATTCTCATCAGCTATATCGAATGTATTCTTGACACGTGTTTCTGGAATGGTTATTAAAGGAGTATCTAATAAAGAAATATCAAACCTATTTATAAGGATAGGCAGGATTCAATATATAATCATTTCTTTTGCCTTAAGCGGCTTCATTGTATTTGGAAAAGAATTCATAAACTTATGGGTCGGTAAAGAATATAGTGTTTCATATACCGTTGCATTAGTTATATTAGTACCTATGATTGTTTCTCTAATTCAGGGGATGGGTGGAGTGATACTACAAGCCAAAAATATGCAAGGTTTTAAATCAATAGTTAATATTTTCATTGCAATAGCAAATGTTATTATAAGTATTATATTAGTTCAATTTTGGGGAGTTATTGGTTGTGCTATAGCAACTGGCATTGCTTTTACTTTAGGAAATATTATTATAATAAATATTTTTTATTGGAAAAAAATCAAATTGGACATACCGAAGTTTTGGGTTAATATTCTTTTTATGAGTTTCCCACTTTTCATTAGTATAATATATGGTGCCACAATTAATAACTTAATAATAGCTAACTTGTGGATAGTTCTAATAGTGAAAATTATTGTATTTTCAATTCTGTATATTTTATGTATGTGGTTTACTGGAATGAATAAATATGAAAAAAGTCTAATCATAGTGCCAGCCAGAAATTATTATCACAAGTTTAGGTTAAGGGTTAAAAATCAAGCCACTTAAATTAAAAGAATGCGGTATTATAATGGAGTAAAAAGTCAGGCAATTATAAAAAACTATATACAAGGGAGAAAATATGAAACTTGCATTTATATCTGATATTCATGGGAACGCAATAGCATTAGAGGCAGTATTGGCAAATATTAAAAAACACGATGTAGATAAAATTTATGTTCTTGGTGATATCTGTTTCCGTGGGCCTGAACCTAAACGATCACTCGATTTAGTCCGCTCTCTGGAGACAGATGTAATAAAAGGGAATGCAGATGAATGGGTTGTTCGGGGAATAAAACAAAAAGAAGTACCTGTTCAAGTATATGAAACAATGAGTTCAGAAGTCAATTGGACAAGGTCTAAACTGAACACTAAAGATCATGAATACTTAGGAAATTTACCAACAAATCTAAATATCGAACATGAAAATTATAAAATTCATGCATTTCATGCAACTCCAGATGACTTATTCGAAGTTGTTTTGCCATCAGAAAATGATGAAATTATAAATGAAAAATTAATGAAAAATAGTTCAGCCAATATATACATTTATGCTCATATTCATAAACCATACATCAGATATATAGATGGTAAGTGCATTATAAATATTGGTAGTGTAGGTTTACCATTTGATGGACTAAGAAAATCATCATATGCATTACTTAATATTGAAAAAGATAGTTTTCAAACATCTATCATTAGAGTTGATTATGATGTTCAGGAAGTTATTCAACAGTATCAAATTTTGGATTATCCTAATAAGGAATTAATGAGCAGTATTGTGTTGAATGGGAAAATTTAATCATTAAAGTATTAAAAAAAACGTTATGTAAAAAAAATCCATCTAATACAAGAGAGATGGATTATTTTTTTATATCTCGAGTTCAAATAATTATTAAAAATTCACCTTGGTGAACACCCCATCGAATAAAACCCGTTTTGATTAATATGGAGCTTGGTTTAAGAAAAGAATTATCAAAGTTAATTAGGAACCAGAACTCCATTAACAAAATTATTTAGTTTAACATGATTAGAATTAAGCTTTATTTGTACATTTTGAAGAACATTATCTTTGAAGACTAAGGGGACAGACGGAGATTTTTCTGCATAGACGGCGATAAGAGAATTAGTGGATATAAATTTATTATTCGTAATTAAAACAGTGTCAGCAACTAGGGTATTTACTAGCTCTATCATTCGGCCAGTAGACGACGCAGGATAATTAAACGTATTATTATGAAACTCTAAGTTCCCCCAAACCCCACTTAGATAAAAAGCATTAGACTTCCCAGCCAAATAGCTGTTACTGATTTTAAAATGGTCTACTTTTGATGATGGGCCCATGTAGAATTGATAATAGCCATCCCATTCAAAGTAACAATTATGAAAATCATAAACTGACTTGGCAGCTAAAGATCCTACACTTATACGACCAGCATTGACAAATTTACACCCAGTGTAAGTACCAGCTGGTAGTCCGGTCACCCTATTTTCTCGATGTTTAATATTTATAAATGTAATATTGGTGAAATTCCATCCATAGGTGCCACTTGGAATCACAGTGAACGCTTCCATCCCATTTCCTTCAAATACACAATTAGATATATTTTGAGGTTCGACACTAAAAATTAAAGGTGCACCAGGATTTATAGAGGCTGTGTAAAAATCTTCATCGTATAGAAATTTACAATTATTAACTTGGGCTACGTAGGCTTTCTTTTTATCAATGGATAAAGGACTGTTATGAAAGAAGCAATTATCTAATAGAGCCTCTTTATCTCCTAATAAAAGTAATCTACAATTAAATAAGTGATTATCAGAAAAGAGTGTATCGCCAGTTAAACGGGGTCCCGCATCGTGAAAAAAGTTATTATTCACAATTGCCTTGTTTACACCAGAATTTATCGTGAATATTCCTAGCTTAATTTTATTATTGGTAATGCTCACATGACGCCCTGAAACAGCAATAATGTTATAACTGGAATTCTCGTATATGTTATTCCCATCTATATATATATATTGGTTCAAGTCATAACCATCTTCGATATCAATAGCTCCACCTGGGGCTGTCCCACTAATATGGTGAATCTCACAGCCTCGGATATAACAATGCTTAGCACCACAAATAGCGGTTCCTAATCTTCTACAATGATGTAAATTGCAATTATCTATATACACATGTTTAGGGAATTCCGGAGTTCTAACAACAAGTGTGTTCCCACTTTTTGAGGGGACTGTACTTTGATGTAAAACTGCTTTCGCATAACTTGCGCCAGAGGGGATTTCTACTTCATCAAAAAAGTGTACGTTCGTTACAGAAGATAAAAAAGTGTCATTACCAGAATAAAAAATTACATCATATGTGTCAGTTGTTATTTCATTACCAATGCCACCATAGCTGTCTCCATATAGTCCGAAATAACCTGTGTTCAATATCTGGTTGACGATCGGCAGCTTGATAGTTGTACGTACTCTCTTTGAGTCATTCACCAAAGTCCCATTAGCGGTATTTATTCCACCGCTCTCCAAGTTTCCTTGAATTGAGGGGTACCCACCGCCAATACCTCCATAAGAAGCAACGGCAATGATTGCATCACCGGTCGTATTATAAATTTCCAGGTTATCTAGAGTAATATAACGAACCCCTTGTTTTAATTCAATACCCACACCAAACTCATGGGTCCCACCACTAGAGTAATTATGTGTGTAACGATCACCTTCAATTTTTCCGTTTGTTATCCGTGCATATTGCTGCTTATTTTTAAGGGAGATTATTGCATATCCAATCAAGCTATTATCTCTGATCCTCAAAACTGATCCGCCTAAATTAAATGTCATAAAACTTTTTGGTTGAATGGGATTGTTTTCATCTATTAAATAGACGCCTTTTGGTAATACAAATTCTATATATCCTTCTTGTGCTGCCCAGTCTAATGCGCTATTTATACCTTTGGAAGTATTGACAGGGTCAGTATTATTATTTTTCACGTTCCATCGGTCCAATTCTAGTACATATGAGCTTTCCATAAAAATTCTCCTTCATTTAAAAGAATTAGACTTCTCACACTTTATTTTTCATAGTAATTCGAGAAATCCTTACAAAGCTTCGATTAAAGAATCTATATGATTATGATATTCATCATTGGACAAGATGTAAGGGCAGAAGTTATCTGTTTTTTATATCATTTTTCAAGTTGTATACTTAAAAACAAATAGCTGAAGAGTTAGGGGGAAAGATGGAGTAGCTGGAAGATAAAAAAAGATAAATATAAAAATATTGCACAAAAAAACCGTAAAGATCTTTAGAGAGATCTTTACGCGCTTTTTGATATTTACTTTACAATTAATCAATCAAGGAACAAAAACTCTTACCCAGCATCCATCTATATATTGAAATTCCCAATGTCCCGTTGCAGAAGAGATCGCTGTTTCAAAGGTAACGTTTTGATGGTGCAATACTTTAGGTGCTACGTAATTCTTTTTTACTTTGATTGGCTTATCCATTTAAATTCCTCCTATTTATTTGGAACATGAACATGTTCCTTTGTTAAAATCATATATATTGATCTTTTCTTTATTGCCAGCATTGTCAACGCTGTAGTATTCCAATGTGTGTGTTTTTTCGGCAGTGACATCAAAAGGTTTTGTATAGATTTGCCATATGCCCCCGTTTATTCGGTATAATGTTTCTTTTATTCCAGATTTATCATCTGAGGCATTGTAGGTAACCGTCAAGGCTATTACATACGTATTCTTGTCGTTAAAAATAGGAGTCATTTTATTTTTCGTGATCGGTGGTATCGTATCCGGATCGACAACTGTTATGATAGCTGAGTCTGAAAAGCTACCTTCTTCGGTTGTGACTGTGATGGTGGCTTGACCTATACCGACCGCATGGACAACTCCGTTAACAACGGTAGCTACACTAGGATCTGATGTAGTCCAGTTTACATTTTGGTTTGTTGCATTGGTTGGATTTAGCTTTGCTGTTAAACTTTGATCTGCATCTTCTAGATTGAAGTTCAGGCTTTTAGGATCTAGAGATACACTTACTACTGGGGCTGTGACAAAGACAGTAGCTATATCCTTGAATCCGCCATCTTCCGTTGAAACTGTGATGATGGCTTTACCTGGTCCAACAGGATGGACGACACCGTTATCAACGGTGGCTACACTTGAATCTGAACTCGACCAAGTAACATTCTTGTTGGTTGCATTAGATGGTAAAACCGTTTCTGTTATTCTCTTATCTTTTCCGCCAACAATAAGCTCAAGTGTGTCAGGGTCAACCGTTACTCCAGTAACCGGTACGGTAACAGTAATAGTTGCTGAAGCTGTGAAGCTGCCATCTTCCGTTGAAACTGTGATGATGGCTTTACCTGCTCCAACAGGATGGACGACACCGTTATCAACGGTTGCTACACTCGAATCTGAACTGGACCAAGTGACGTTTTTGTTGGTTGCATTGGATGGTGAAATTGTTCCTGTTAAAGTTCCATCTTTTCCACCAACAATCAAGTCGAGCGATGCTGGATCAAGTGATATACCCGTAACAGGTATGGAAACATTAACAGTTGCTGAAGCTGTGAAGCTGCCCTCCTCCGTGGTAACAGTGATGATGGCTTGGCCTGGTCCGACAGGGCGGATGATACCATTATCAACGGTGGCAACACTTGAATCTGAGCTTGACCAAGTGACATTCTTGTTGGTCGCATTGGCTGGTGACACCTCGGCGTTTAAAGTTTTATCTTTACCGCCACCTGTTAGATTCAAGGAATCCGGGCTAATGTTTACACCAGTCACTGGTACTGTCACGGTCACTTTAGCTGTTTCCTGGATTTTTCCATCTTCTGTAGAAATAGTGATGGTAGCAGACCCTGGACCTACTGGATGGACTATTCCATTTTTAACAGTTGCCACATTCGAGTCGGATGTAGTCCATATTAAGTTTTTGTTGGTTGCATTTGATGGAGTGATGGTCGCAGTTAAGATCTCATCTTTTCCACCAACATTCATGTCTATATTCTTCGGATTAAGTGATAGACTCTCAACAGGTACTAGTTTACTAGCACAAACGGTCACTAAGGACCAATCTAACCGCCCGTTGTTTGTAAAAACCTTTATTATGGCGATTCCTGGGCTCACGGCGTGAACCGTCCCATCTGAAACGGTAGCTACTCGTGGGTTAAAAGAAAACCAACTAAGCTTCTGATTTGTCGCATTCTCCGGTATGACTTTTGCTGATAATTGCGCTTCTTTATTAACAGTTAGATTTACTAGTTTCGGATGTAACGTAACACTTTTTACGGCAATATCTGGATCACATACTATCACTTTCGTTCTCGCCTTAAAATTCCCATCTTTTGTCGTGACGGTAACGGTTGTTGTACCCGGACCTTTCGGATGAACTATACCGCTGTTAGAAACCGTGGCGACTTGAGTGTTTGATGAAGACCAAGTCACTTGCTTATTTGAAGCATTAAAAGGTTTGATCGTTTCAACAAGTTCTACATCTTTATCATTAACATTCATTTTTATAGTCTCTGGAACTAGAGAAATCCCTGTCACATGAACAGGTTTACTGCCTTTTCCACCTCCATTTGTCGCATATGCCTGCGAGTTGCCCACTAGGTATAAAAAAAGGAGGGCAATCGTTAAAATTGTGAGCGTTTTAAAATTCCTTGCAAATGACATGAAATTTCCCCCTGTATTAAATGTTTATAATTGCTTAATCTACTTTGAAATCGCCTCCTTTTCACACATGTTGCCTTTATTTATAAAGAATAAGTCTAGAAAAAACAGGATGTTGGTAGTGGTATGTTTTCCTCACTCATTCGATACATCTCATTTTTGTAGTATTTACTAGAACTAAATACCCGACTTTTTTCAGAATACCACCGTTCTTCATAAAGAACAATATGAGTTTATGAAAAATAAATGAAATCAGTAGAAGTAATCAAATAATAAGGGAATGTATGAGCTTTCTTGTGCGTTATATTCTTATATTTTTAATTCAGGGAGTTGAAAATGTTCTTTAAAAAGAATTAATAATGAATTATAATAGCGTGTGTAGGAGTATTATCCTAATGTTGGATATTCTGTTTAAGCATTTTCGGTCGTTTATTAAAGGGGAGAAAGGAAGCTAACTATGAAAATATTCCACACTAAAATAGGGGATCATTTCATTCAATTTGAAAATGCTCCCGAATATATAAATGGGATGTTCCGAGAATTGGAGGGCACAAACGATCGGCCTGACCTTACCGTAACAATCCAGATGGACTTTGGATCACCTTTTGTGAACTATGAAGTGAAAGAAGAGAGGCATGCTGATAGAATTTATTTTCGAAGGTCTGATTACCTAGTGGAAGTAGATGCAGAATATCAATATGCAGAGATTTCTGCTTATAATGAGTTGGCTTTAAAGCATGCATTAATTAATTTATACAGTTCGTTCATTGTATACCATGAATGGGGGCTGCTACTTCACTCTTCTTGCGTAATAGAAAATGGTAAAGCTCATATTTTTGCAGGTCATTCTGGTGCTGGAAAATCAACGGCAGCAAAATTATCTTATCCGCGTACCCTTCTTTCGGATGAAGCAACCATTTTAAAAATTTCATCCGAAAAAATAGAAGTATATAATTCGCCATTCCGAAGTGAAATCCTAGCTGCTGGGAAAGAAGAAATTTTCCCATTAGGGAGTATTCAAGTCTTGCATCAGTCTCTTCAAAACCAAAGGGAAATACTTACTAAATCGGATTCGCTTATAACAATGATAAACAAAGTGTTTTATTGGTCAGATCATCCAGCAAATAAGAAAGTGATTCTAGGGATGTTAACGGAAATGGTTAACCAGGTACCGATATATAATCTCTTTTTTCAGAAAAACGATACATTTTGGGAGTTGATTTCGTAATGGTCCAATATATTCAAAGTAATCATGTAGAGGCCACGCAACTTGGTGATGAATGGATTATTTTACATACTGAAAAATTCACAGTGACAAAGCTAAATGAAATCGGTGGGTTTTGCTGGGGGTTTTTAAACCAAGCACAAACAGTGGACTCCTTGATTCAGACATTAACTGATCAATATATAACGGCAGAGGAAATAGCTAAAGATGACATAGAGTCCTATTTATTGGAGTTATTACAGTTTGAATTGATTCAGCATGCTATTTGACAAGGAAATTGTCGAATTATTTAAGATGACACTGAAAAAAGAGGGTTCCCTTAATTTACCTGCACAAGGAAGTAGTATGTATCCTTTTATAAAGGAAGGGGATATATGTAACTTTAATGAATGCAATCCTTTTCATTTAAAAAAAGGGGATGTTGTTTTGTTTTACACTTCATCGAATCGATTGATTGCCCACCGATATTATAAGGAAATGAAAAGTGAACAGCAACGGGGGTACCTTTTCAAAGGAGATACTAACGTAAGCTTTGATCACACAGTACAACTGGAACAATTGGTTGGTAAGCTGGTTTATGTCCAAAAACGGCATTCCAAACTTCATGTTTCTGGTTTTCTAGCAAAAACGTGGGGTGGATTAATACTTACATTTCCGTTTTTATCGAGGGTGTTACGAAAGTACTTAAATCTACAAGCAAGAGAAAAGGGGAGGCTTTCCCATTGAATCCAACGATATTACAGGTATTATTTGAATCACAAGTAAAGTTGCCAATTGGCTCTGAATATTATTGGCAACTTCTAAATGAAATAGAAAAATCGAAAATTCATCCGCAAATATTGTTCCTAATGAAAAAGAATGGGAGGTTTGTGGATACTCCAGCATTCTTTCAGCAGGCAATACATGAAAAATTCCAAAGTATCCTTTATCAAAATATGTTGATTAAAAACCAAACAGGTCAAATTTTGTGTGAATTTGAACGTAGTGAAATAGATGTCATTCCATTAAAGGGAACTTCTTTTTCTGAAAAACATTTCGGCCATCTTGGGGCACGGCCTACGTCTGATATTGATTTACTAATAAAAGCCGATTACATTGAGCAGGCAATTGAAATCGTTAGAAGAACAGGGTATACACAAAAGGAGAAGCAAGTACCCTATCATTTTCATTCTTCATTCAGTAAAAGCCTTCCTGAATCGAAAGTACCTTTAACCGTCGAGCTTCATTGGGATATTTTAAAGAAATATACTGCCAATTTGGAAATCAGCGAGTTTTGGAAAGAAGCATATCCCATCAATGATTCATCTTATGTGAAACAACTTTCCGATTACCATCTTTTTTATATGATTTGTCTCCATGGGTGGCGGCATAACATGGATTCATTAAAGTATTTTATTGATATTATACACCTACTTATGAACCTGGATATTGATTATAAAAGATTAATAGAGGATGCAAAGCGCCACAAAACAAAAAAAAGAATCATCAGGACTTTATCGATTGTTTATGAGCAGTTACCATTTCTGCATTCCGTAAAAGAGTTTACCTATAATATTCCGACCCTATATAACCAAAGAAATTCCACGATTAAAAAGTATGCGGACTTCATTGATTATTCTTTCCTTAGTTTTGATTCACCAAAACATAGTATGATCGAGTTTTATCAATTGTTATCCTCCAAAAACTAAACCGGCCTAGTATACGATACTTTCACTTTTTTTCAAATATTGATAAATCCTGCATTTTTTTAATTAGAATTAAAGAAATTCCATCAAAAGTATTGTATAGTTATAATAAAGAATTCGAACAAACATTCGTTTCTTTGAGGCAAGATGACTTCAATAGTGGAACAGGAGAGAGACAGTGAACGGTACAGCACACATGGCAATAGGGGCAACGGTTGGATTCTTAACGGCAAACACATTACAAACCGATCCAACTACCACTTTATTTTTGGTTGGGATAGGGGGCGTTTCAGGCCTGATGCCAGACATGGATATTGATGGGAAGTTAAGTAATAGGATTACCTTTTCACACAAGTTTATCCGAACGTTAGCGCAAACGATTGGGATTCTATTGATTATTTATAGTGTATTAGAAGGTTTCGAAAAGGAAAAGTGGATTGGTGTAGGGGCAGGAATTGGAATGATCATAATATCCTCATTCATTACACAAAGGCATATGCTGACCCTGACTGGATTAGGGGTTTTAGGTGTCGGAATATCCTTACAGGAAAACTGGTTATGGCTGTTAGGCATTTATATTATTCTAGCATCCTTTACACCTCATAGAAGTTATACACATTCGATTGTCGGCATCGCTTTCTTTGGCATCATTGCTTTTCAATTTCAAGCTTCCCTTGAGATTGAAGGAATTTTCACTACTTGTATATTAGGATACATAAGCCATTTAATCGCTGACATGAAATTTTTACCTTTTAATAAGCGAGGAGTAAAGTTATTTTTGCCATTTTTCTCAAAAGAATTTTAACAGTGGGTTCCAGTACCACTGTTTTTTTATTTGTTAATCTTTGCTAGTTTTGAAAATGATACTTAAAAGTAAATTGAATTAAAGTTGTTTATTCATACCAAAATTCGACTTTTTTTTAGTTTTTATATGGTCATTCTTCCTATATCTACTAAATGTAACATAATTGTAAAGTTCCTGTGATGCGATTGATATAGCTTTTCAAGTATATTAGGTTTAGCAGATTACATCAGGGGGTAAAATATTTTGTTGAAGAAAATTGTCGTCGGATTGTCATTAGCTATAATGCTTGCTTTGGTATCTTTTGCAGGGGACCAAGCGGAAGCAGCTTCATATCATACAAAAGCGATTAAAGTAGCCAAAAGTGAATTAGGTACAAAATATAAAATGGGTGGCATTTCCTCATCAGGTTTTGATTGCTCAGGCTTAGTGAAATATTCATATCAAAAAGCTGGCAAGAATCTACCAAGGACAGCTGCTGATATATACAAAAAAGGAACAAAGGTTAAGACCTTACAAAAAGGTGACTTAATGTTCTTTGCACCAAATAAAGCTAAAAAACCCACACATGTGGCAATATACATAGGTGACAATCAATTCATTCACTCTTCTTCATCAAAAGGAGTGTCATACGCTAAAACCAATAATAGTTATTGGAAGCCAAAGTTTATTGGAGCAAAACGCATTTAATAGAAGGAAAGCATCTTTATAGTAACGAGTATGAGACTTCATGAAGTCTCTTTTTTTTGTTTATAAATAAGGGCCGATGAGACATGATCAACATTAACCATATTTGTTAGCTCTAAGACACCTTGATGCAATTAAGTAGAAGAGTGTATGTTATGATTCGTCCTCAAAGGGGTAATCAGTAAAAGAAGACATACATGGAATCTTTTTATTTGACTGGAAATAGATAGTTTAATATGATTAGCAAACCAATCCGGATGTTTCATGAATTTACCTATCCTAATTGGAATTAAGAAAATGCCTAATTTCTTTATGGAAAAAATTCCAGTTCAAAATTATTGAAAGTCAAAGAAGGTCAATGTATAATAAAGTCAGAAAGTCAAAGAAGGTCAAAGTTTTATTGTGATGTAATAATTTTAAAGGAGGAGTACTACATGCTTTGTGAAAAATGCCATGTAAACCACGCTAATATTAATGTTCACCTAAATATGAATGGTCAGGAGCATGATGTGAAACTGTGCTCCACTTGTTATAAAGAAGAGACTAACAAACTTGGAGCAGCGATGGGGGGAATGAATACTGGGAAATTCCAATATAATGGATTCCAAAATTCATTCAATCCATTTAATTATAATGAAGTGCCTCAACCGGATTCTGTTCAAGACGAAGAAGAAGGATTGCTTGAGGAGTATGGACGCAATCTGACCGATGCCGCGAAAGCAGGACTTATTGATCCAGTTATCGGCAGGAATGAAGAAATAAAACGAGTCATAGAAGTTCTAAATAGACGTAATAAAAATAATCCTGTTTTAATTGGTGAACCTGGGGTAGGTAAAACAGCCATTGCTGAAGGGTTGGCTCTGGCCATCGTTGAAGGTTCAGTACCTGTTAAGTTACGAAATAAATTAGTGTATATGCTTGATATCGCGTCACTTGTTGCGAACACTGGAATTCGGGGGCAATTCGAAGAACGGATGAAGCAGTTGATCGGTGAATTACAGGAAAGAAAAAATGTCATTTTATTCATCGATGAAATTCACCAAATTGTCGGGGCTGGTTCAGCAGAAGGATCAATGGATGCTGGAAATATCTTAAAACCAGCGCTTGCTAGAGGCGAGCTTCAACTTGTCGGAGCGACTACATTGTCTGAATATCGAAAAATTGAAAAAGACGGAGCACTTGAACGTCGCTTTCAGCCCGTTCAGGTCGATGAACCGACCACAGATGAAGCACTTGTCATTTTACAAGGATTAAAAGAAAGTTATGAAGCATATCATGGGGTCACTTATAGTGAGGAAGCCCTAAAAGCTGCAGTAGAACTTTCAAACCGCTACATTCAAGATCGTTTTCTCCCTGACAAGGCGATTGACCTGATGGATGAGTCGGGTTCTAAATTGAACTTGACCATAGAAGACGGTCAGGAAGAAGATATGAAAGAGCGTCTTGCCCAAATCTATAAAGAAAAAGAACGGGCACTAAAAGAAGAAGCATATGAAAAAGCGGCGGTTCTGCGTGATGAAGAAGTAAAATTGGAAAAGTCCTTGCAAGCTGGAGAAAATTCAGTCAAACCAATCGTTACCGTCGAGGATATCCAAGTCATCATTGAACAAAAAACCGGTATACCTGTAGGTAAGTTACAGGAGGATGAGCAAGAAAGAATGATTCATCTTCAAGCGGAACTTATGAAAAAAATCATTGGTCAGGAAGAGGCCGTTAAAAAGGTTGCAAAAGCCGTCCGCAGAAGTCGTGCAGGGCTAAAATCCAAAAACCGTCCTACCGGTTCTTTCCTTTTCGTTGGTCCAACTGGAGTAGGTAAAACAGAATTGGCAAAAACCCTTGCAGAGGAATTGTTTGGAGAAAAGGAAGCGATGATTCGTCTTGACATGAGTGAGTTCATGGAGAAACATAGTGTTTCCAAATTAATTGGTTCACCTCCTGGATACGTTGGACACGAGGAAGCAGGACAACTAACAGAAAAAGTTCGTCGTAAACCTTACAGTATTATTTTATTAGATGAGATAGAAAAGGCACATCCAGATGTTATGCATATGTTCCTGCAAATTCTAGAAGATGGGCGGTTGACGGATAGTCAAGGCCGAACCGTTACTTTTAAAGACACTGTGATTATCATGACAAGTAATGCTGGTGTCGGAGAAAAACAGAAAGTAATGGGATTCGGTACAAGTACAGCCGTGGAAGAGGCGTCCATTCTTCAGTCGTTGGGCAGTTTCTTCAAGCCGGAATTCCTGAACAGATTTGATAGCATCATTGAATTCTCAGCATTGAAGAAGGAAGATCTTCTGCAAATCGTTGATATCATGATTTCTGAGCTTGACGAAACACTTTCTGCACAAGAATTAACATTAGTCGTGACAGATGAAGCAAAACAAAAACTGATTGAATTAGGATACCATCCAACATTCGGGGCTAGACCCCTTCGTCGAGTCATTCAGGAACAACTCGAAGACGGCATCACCGACTTTATCTTTGAGCAGCCTGAAGTGAAGAACTTTACTGCAATTGTTGAAGATAACCAGATGAAAATTATTAAAACACCATAAAGAGTACTAGAAATGCCTCCAAGACCGTAAAACTGTTATGGAGGCATTTTTTTATCTTTTTTAGGGTTTTCCTGATTATCTTGATTTTTCAGAGGCCTATAATAGGTTAGAAATTAAGGGAAACAAATTGATTCATTCCAATTCTAATAATCCAGAAACGGATTTCGGAATTTTCTCCATAATTTTTCGTGCGAATGTTTTTAAGCGTCATTCCGGTGGAATCATAGGTATAGGGGATCAAATAGTGTATGATAAAGCCTATTCTTAACAAGGTATATGAAAAAATATATTAAATAAATTCCTGTTTTGGAATGGGAATTTCAATGGAGGAATGACCTATTAATGATTCACTTTCTTATTTTGAAGAGGAAAATACCAATAATCGAAAACCTACTGATAAAGAAATGGAAAATCAGTTGGAATCCCTGCCTACAGCCAATATTCATTCACTAAACCCGGCAGAATTGGATCAGCTATATTTCTTTGAAGGAAAAGACTTAGGAAATTCCTATCATAAAGATAAAACGGCATTCAGGTTATGGTCCCCCGTTGCATCTGAAGTTAAGCTTGTCACTTATGAACATTGGGATGATTCCAATGGAATGGAAATTGAAATGGATCGTTCGGAAAAGGGAACCTGGACAGTTGAATTAACCGGTGATCAGGATGGATTGATTTATACATACAAGGTGAAAGTCGGAGAAATCTGGAGTGAAGCTGTAGATCCTTATGTTCGTGCAGTCACTGTCAATGGAGATAAGGGAGTCGTGATAAATTTAGCGGACACGAATCCACAAAAGTGGACCAGGAATAAACCATCGCTCGGAAAAGCAGAGGACATCATCATCTACGAATTGCATACCAGAGATTTGTCGATTCATCCTGAAAGTGGAATTCAACATAAAGGAAAATTCTTAGGAGTCATTGAAAGTGGCACTAAAGGCCCGAATGGGGTGAAAACGGGTCTGGATCATATTAAAGATTTAGGTGTAACCCATGTTCAATTCATCCCCATATTCGATTTTGCTACCGTCAATGAAAAAAAATTAAATGAACCGCAATATAATTGGGGATATGATCCTCAAAATTATAACGCTCCTGAGGGTTCTTACTCGACTGATCCCTACCAACCAAAAGTAAGGATCCGGGAGTTGAAGGAAATGATCCAAGGCTTACATGATCAGGGGCTGCGTGTGATCATGGATGTGGTATACAATCACGTTTATTCGGTGGCTGATTCAAACTTCAATAAACTCGTACCCACCTACTTTTTTCGCTATAACGCCGATGGTACATTATCAAATGGCACTGGTGTTGGAAATGACACGGCCTCTGAACATAAAATGATGCGTAAATTTATCGTTGAATCCGTCACCTATTGGGCGAAAGAATTCAACCTCGATGGCTTCCGTTTTGATTTAATGGGGATTCATGATGTGGATACGATGAATGAAGTGAAAAAAGCACTTGTAGAAATTGATCCCACCATCATTGTTTTAGGAGAAGGCTGGGATATGAATACCCCATTAGCCCAAGATCAAAAAGCGAATCAAAAAAACGCACGTAAAATGCCTGGCATCGCACATTTTAATGATACAATCCGGGATGGGTTAAAAGGATTCGTGATGAACGCGCATGATAAAGGATTTATTAATGGGAAGCCAGGTATGGAGGATATTATAAGAAAAAGTATCGCTGCTGGATTGAAATACGATGATCATATTGCATCTTATCAAAAACCAGATCAAGTCATCAATTATGTTGAAGCGCATGATAATTTCACCTTATGGGATAAACTTAACATCACGAATCCGGAAGCAACAGAAGATGACCGTAAACAGATGCATAAATTAGCTTCCGCCATTGTCTTACTGTCACAGGGCATACCGATGATTCATGCTGGACAAGAATTTATGCGCACGAAGGATGGGGATGAAAACAGCTATCAATCATCTGACTGGGTTAACCGTTTGGATTGGAAAAGAAGAGCGGAGTTTGATCACGAAGTCGAATATATGAAAGGGCTCATTTTGCTAAGAAAAAACCATTCGGTTTTTAGATTAAGTACACCCGAAGAAATCGAAACGCATTTACAGTTTCTCGATTCCCCATCGAATGTCGTTGCATACACTCTACTTGCAGATGATTCAAAAATCGCAGTGATTCATAATGCAAATTGGGACGCGATAAGCATTACTCTTCCCCAAGAAGGGAATTGGTCCGTATTAGTGAATGGTCAGCAGGCGGGTCTGGAAGAAATCGAAAGGTTAAAAGGGGGGCGTATAACAGTTCCCGCTTTAAGTTCATTCGTTTTAAAACAAATTTGTAATTGATGATATAAAAGTTGAAGTGAGTGAATACTTTCACTCACTTTTATTTTTAGTTCATTTACCAGAGAATCAACGATTGTATAAAGCAAATGAAACAGCGGATATAATAAGGCCGACCTCCAGGAAGTCATACGGATCAAAAATACACAGTAAAGGCGGAAGAGCGAGAACGTAACTCCAGTTGGATCTGGATTGCAGCCGGAGTTTCCCTTGTAACCATTCCACTTACCTTATCGAAAAGAAAGGTACCTTGACCGTTTCGTATTCGAAACTGTAAAGACGCACACTTAATAAAAGCCGATGATTCCTAAATTAGGAAACATCGGCTTTTTCCTGAATTTAGGATTTAGCTAGATGAGTAACAATAACGAATTCATGCTAGGGGATAATATCAATATCTCTCTCATTACATATATTTAACATAATTACAAATAATAAAGCAAACATTAGTGGAACGAACAACACTTATCAAAGAGGAGCAGGAAAGTGCGAATAGGACGTTTTCATAAAAAGTCTGAAGAAAAAACTACAACAAATAATCATATAAAAGTAAACACCTTATCCGACGTGGTGAATGAAAATGTAGTGAGATTAATGAACGAGCTCGGGCACAGTTCAGATCTGTCAATTCGAATGATTGAGTCTCCACACCATAAACCGGTACAAGCAGCTGTAATCCACCTTGACGGATTGGCTGATGGTAACATCATTAATGAAAACATCGTGGTTCCATTAATACAGTGGTTTAAAGAAAATAATCAAACATTGATAGAGATGGAAGAACGGGCAAGTCATATTTTAACGGTATCTCAAGTAACCGTAAAAGAAAGTTGGCAGGAATTTATATCAGCAGTTTTGACAGGAGATACGGTTGTATTGTTGAATGGCAGTACAAAAGCATTCATCGCCAGTACGAAAAGTCAGCCATCCCGTGCGATAACTGAGCCGACAAGCCAAACGGTGATTAGAGGACCAAAAGATAGTTTTACTGAGAATTTAAGAACCAATACGTCATTAATTCGAGCTAGGGTTCAAAATCCTGATGTACGTTTAGTAAGCTTGAAAGTCGGAAGTATCACACAAACGGATATTGCTGTCATGTACATTCAGGGAATCGCGGATGATAGTATTGTGGAGGAAGTCAAAAAACGCGTACAGGGCATTGATATTGATGGAGTACTTGAATCTAATTATATTGAGGAATTGATTCAGGATGATGGATTGACGATTTTTCCCCTTCTTTTGAATACGGAACGGCCTGATGCAGTTGTAGGGAATTTATTGGAAGGGCGAATCGCCATCATCATTCAAGGAACTCCTTTTGTTTTAATAGTCCCGGCGTTGTTTTCGCAATTTTTTCAATCTCCGGAGGACTATTATCAAAATCAATACATCAGCTCCTTTTTAAGGATGTTAAGATTTGCAGCCTTTTTTCTATCGATGTATGCATCCTCTATTTATTTGGCCCTAATTACTCATCACCAGGGGCTTATCCCTACAACTTTAATCGTTAGTTTAATGGCACAAAGGGAAAATGTTCCTTTTCCAGGAATTGTCGAAATACTGGTAATGGAAACGGCCTTTGAGATTTTACGCGAGGCAGGAATTCGGATGCCAAGAGCGATCGGGCCAGCTGTATCAATTGTAGGCGCACTTATTTTAGGGCAGGCAGCTGTTGAAGCGGGATTTGTGGGAGCGGCAGTGGTTATCATAGTAGCCATTTCTGCAATCAGCAGTTTTACACTGCCGAATACCAGTCTAGTTAATGTGACACGTGGAATTCGATTTATGTTGATTTTTATTTCAGCATTCATAGGCTTATATGGCATATTGCTTTTCACTTTATGTATCTGGCTTCATATGAGCAGCCTGAGGTCAATTGGTGTACCATATTTTGCACCATTTGCTCCATTTCGTTTCAAGGAGCAAAAAGATGGTTTTTTTCGATTCCCACTACCATCACTATTAAAAAAACCATCAAGAAAATAAAACTCGGCTAAAAACGATTGGGGATGAAAAATGAAAATTAATATTTCGCTTTTATGGATGGCAGCCATTTGCTTATTGATTTCAGGGTGTTCAAATTATCGGGAATTAAACGAGCTTGGGGTCATTATAGGGATGGGAATCGACCATAACGATGATCCAAAAAACCCATACAAAGTAACCTATCAAGTCATTAATCCAAGCGGGCTAGCCCAAACCAGCACTTCCGGAGGTAAAGGTCTTGCTGTCATCAACTATACTGTAACGGCAAAAACGATAGTTGAGGCTTTTGCAAAAGCATCAGCCATTATTCCTAGAGAAAACAATATTTCACACCTTTCTCTCATTATTATCGGGGAAGAGTTAGCACGAAATGGTATTGATTTATTATTTGATTCTGTCGATAGAGGCAAAAATCAAAGGGTAAGTGTCCCGATCTTTATTGCTCGCGGGAAGACTGCAGAGTATTTGTTTGGTGTAATTGAACCACTTGAAATTACTCCAGGTAAAAATATCATTACCACAACTAAAAGTGAGCAAAGCGACTATGGATCCACTAATGAAGTGTTATTATATGAAACCATTTCAGCACTTACGAGTGAAGGGAAGGATGTATCACTTCCTGGAATCAGTATAAGGAATGATTCAAAAGAGGCAAAGCAATTAAGCAATTTTGAGACGACTGCCCCGGCTTATATAGAGGCAAAAGGATTAGCCCTATTTAGAAAAGGAAAAATGGTGAGATGGCTTGATGGAGAAACGGGCAGAGCTGCTCAGTTTGTGACATCGGAAATAAACAGGACAGATGTTGTGATACCCTGCAGAGAGAAGGGAAATGTCACGATCACGGTAATTAGAGCAAAAAGCAAAATGAAAACCAAAATCCACCATGAAAAACCTGTCATTCAAACTAGTTTGAATGTGATGGGAGAAATGATGGAAACATCTTGTGGCCTGGATATGAGCAATCCGAAGTTGTTAAAAGAGTTCGAAAGAAAAATGGAAAATGATCTAAAAAAGCAAATTAAAAGGACGATTAGAATCGCTCAAAAAGAAAAGTCTGACATTTTTGGTTTTGGTGATGCCTTGTCACGAACAAACCCGGATTATTGGCGTCTGCATAAAAAAAATTGGGATAACCTATTTTCTGATGCGGAGATATCTATGAAGATAAACGTTGACATTATTAATTCCGGAATGAGAATGGAACCTTATAAATCGAAATAAAAAAATGAGGAGGTGAGGAGAGATTGCCTAAAATAAAAATAGATGGAGTTCAGTTATTTTGTATGATGGTCATTTTTATGTTTGGCAGTAATTTACTGATTGATATAGGAAAAGGGGCCAAGCAGGATGTCTGGATTGTGAATCTCTTATCAACTCTTTTTGGGTGTTTACTGTATTTCGTGTATATTTCATTATTTAAAAAATACCCTGACTTACCGATGACCGGTTATGTCCGAAAAATTTGGGGTAAATATTTTGGCGGTTTATTCAGTTTTTTCTATATCATCTATTTTGTTTATCTGGCATCAAGAGTGTTACGGGATTTTGAAGAATTATTAATTAGCTCCACTTATAGACGCACTTCCATTATAACGCTGGGGATATGCATGATACTTGTTTTAATTTATGGAGTTCACCTAGGGGTAGAAGCATTTGCACGTGTTACATGCTTATGCTTTGCCATTATTATCGTGACCCTTTTGATTCTAAACATTATGTTTGTACTAGGAGGATATACAAAATTGGTAAACCTTCAGCCTGTTTTAGGCAATGGATGGGGAAAGGTATGGAAAGAGTTGATTCCTACTGGTATCACTGTACCTTTTGGAGAATTGATTACGTTCACGATGATTCTTCCGTATTTGAATAAAAAGAGCTCTGCCGTTAAAGTGGGCCTTTTTGCGATAATTATAGGTGGCGTTTCTTTAACTCTTAATTCGATCATTCTTTTGTCTGTATTGGGTCCAGAGGCGGTATTAAGGTCAAATTTCCCTGCTCTTACAGCTGTCAGTTATATAAATATCGCTGATTTTATAGAAAGACTGGATTCGTTCATTCTTGTTTTAATGATCATTTTAGGTTTCATTAAGATATCAATCTTTTTCTTTTGTGCCATTATTGGCGCTGCGGACTTATTTCAAATGAAACCTTCCCCTGTATTCATTTATCTGGTTGGCGGTGTTATTTTCTTCTCTTCGCTTATGATTGCACCTAGCTATCAGGCTCATATAGATGAAGGGTTAAAAGTCGTCCCTTACCTTTTGCACCTACCATTACTCATTGGCGTTCCCATTTTATTATTGATTACGGCATATATAAAACAAAAAATGAAACCAGCAGTTTCATGAAGAGGGAGTCTGCCGGTTTTTGACGGCTGAGAATACGATCAAACATAAATAGATTATGGTGAATGAAATGAGCAGAAAGTAATCTTCTCCACGAGCTACTATCAAATATTGTTTGATGCTATAGAAAGAGTGCCATATATTTAAGCCCTGCAGTCTGTCAAGGAGTATAATAAGTAAATACGTGCCTAACAAAATTAACAATGATGGTAGCGCTCTCATGACAATATCACCTCATTCTTTTTTCTTAAAGTGTGGTTAATACTTTAAAAATATGCACGAATTCGTATTAGGTTATGTGGTCTGGATACTTGATACTTGCCATTTTCAATCCTTATTATGTTGGAACCTTATGCTTGTAGAAATGCATTCCATGCCATAAAATGGGAGTATCAAATGGATCAAGGAGTGAATAAATGAAACTTAAATTAATGACCATGACTTTGGGGATCTGCTCTTCTTTAATACTTTCAGGTTGTTCAAGTGAAAAGGAAAGTGTTGTTCAAAACGAAAACAGTCATGAAGGACATTCAGAACATACAGTATCCGGAGATCTTCAAGAGGAGACCAGCAGTAAGGAAATAGCACCGGATTTCTTAGCCGAAAAACCAGAAGATATGAAGACAATCTATTTAGCTGTTGCTCAAAACAAAGATTTACTGGAAAAAATACCATGTTACTGCGGTTGCGGGGAGTCAGCTAACCATAAAAACAATTACGATTGTTTCATCCATGAAAATAAAAAAAATGGGGAAGTGGTTTGGGATGACCACGGGACGAAATGCGGGGTTTGCTTAGAAATAGCTGCACAATCCATATTGGACTTGAATGACGGTATGAGTATCAAAGATATCCGGAATAAAGTCGATGAAAAATATAAAAGTGGATATGCCAAACCAACACCAACCCCTGGAGTGTAAGGACAAAAAAAGAAATGAAAGACTAGCGTGAAAATGATAATTAGGAAAATGGCTTTTGACCGATATTCATTCGGGAAATGCCATTTCTTCATTTCTTGGAGTGAAGGATTCTTTCACACATATAATATTGGTTAAAATAGGGAATGCTTCCATTAAACATTAAACCATAAAGGAGATATCACTTTGACATTAATCCGCCTTGGTTATGTAGCCATGAGTACTCATGTACCAAACTGTTCCCCATCCCAAACGATGACATTTGCTCAGTTTTCAAAAATTAAAGACAGAGATGCAGCAATAAGAAAACTCGAACGTATTTCCATTTCCAATCTGCATAATTGTTGGCGGTTACTGATTCATAACGAAGCCAATAATATTCAGTTTTTTAGGCTTTCATCCAAACTCATTCCTCTAGCCAATCATTCGGAAATTCCAGAATGGGATTACATAGATCCAATTTCAGAAGAACTGGACAAATTAAAAACCTTCATTTCCAATCACACAGAAATAAGAATAGATTTTCACCCAGATCATTTTGTCGTTTTGAATAGTTCTCATATCGATATATTGAAAACATCATTAAAAACGTTAAAAATGCATCATACTTTATTACAAAAAATGGGGGTGGATCCCGAGCACCGCTGCGTACTGCATGTTGGCGGAGGCTATGGCGAGCATGTGCAGGCCTTAGAACAATTTATCCATAATTGGGGCTTGATACCTGAACCGATTCAAAGAATGGTGATTCTCGAGAATGATGACACGACCTATACTTTGTCGGAAACCCTTTACTTATGTGAGAAATTGGGGATACCAATGGTATTTGATTATCACCATTACTTAGCACATCAGTTACCAAGCGAAGAATGGAAAGATCATTGGGACCGAATATTAAATACCTGGAGGAATTCCAAACTACCTCCTAAAATGCATATCTCAAGCCCAAGGTCGGATAAAGAATTTCGAGCACATGCTGACTATGTGGATCCAAGTATGTTCATGGAATTTTTACAACATATTAAAGGAAGCTTACCGCAATTGGATTGCATGATTGAAGCGAAGCAAAAGGATGGGGCACTTTTCCAATTGATGGATCAGCTGAAAGCTTACAAAGAAATAGAGATCATTGATGGTGCCAGTTTTTATATTCATTGATTCGCTGGATAACAAAAATTTGATAAAGAGAGTTGGATTAGATTCTTTATCAACAAAATTAGTTTACATAACATTATTATTGTTGAGTAATTGTGGTTATTTCTCAAAGGAAGTGGGAGTAAGGGTTAGGCGATCTTGCATTAATAATTTCTCGTAAAAACTAAATACTATTATATTCCTCTTCATAATATGTTTACACCCACAATCCTCAAAATTTATTTCAACGTACGTATAAGTTACTCTATTTATTTTTCAGTGGATGGTATAAAAGACTACCTGAGTACATTCACACACTTCATCACCCAGATTTTGATATACCTGATTAGTATCAGGAGAGAAAGAGATGGCATCTCCTTTCTGTAAGGTGCAACTTTCCCCGCCTATTTCTATGGTTAAAGTGCCAGAATGTACGGTTATTGATTTTAGTCCCTCAATAGGAGAGGACAAATGTGTACAACCTGGTAGTAGGCGAATACGATATGTTTCAAACGGAACACCTGGTGAGGCAAATGTATTATGAGCTTCAAAAAGATCGTTATATTCTTGAAACTTTGGTTGCTCCTCTTCTCGAAGAATTTTAATAGAAGGATTTCTTACAAGAAATGAACCGAACGGAATTTGTAGTCCAGCAGCTATTTTCCACAGTATAGCCACAGTTGGATTTGAGCTGCCTCGTTCAATTTGCCCTAGCATAGGTTTACTAACACCAGTCAGTCCAGCAAGGTCGTCCAAGGATAATTTACGTTGTTGGCGATAAAAACGTAATCGTTGACCAATTTGAATTGATAAAGTTTTTTTTTCCATATATATAGCCCTCCGCGTCTTGATAGGTATTGATTGTATGTTATATGATATATTAAAGATGTTATAAAATACAATGAAAGGTCCATCAATATTAGCTTTATAGCTTTGCATAAGCACCACCACTATTATAAGTTAATCTATTTACACTGCGATGGGTTGCGGAACGAAGTCATGAAGTCGGTCAGTAATTATCGCAAAATTCAATCAATAATGTCGTGATTATTTTGTCATTTCGGTGACAGCAAATCACCATGATTCATGGACTTTGTGTAAGTTTATATTAGTTAAAATAGAGGAGACCAAATAATGAACACATATTTAATTGCAGGCAGACAAGCAAGCAAAGTATGGTAGCTAAAAATGTATGCGCTCCCATAATATTTACATTTGAACTAGACTTTAAGTGCGGAATCATTATAGTTCGTGGGAAAGCAGGCCGTTAATATAAGTGCCCTGAAAGATGCATTGGACAGTTCGATATAAAATGAAATCGAATAGATCTTTGCCGAAGACTCCCGGTATGTCTTTTTCTGCATGGGAGTGTATTCTAGCATTTATACCTTTAAATAAAAATTCTGAATAATTAAACAAGGGAGGGTATGAACCATGAGTTATACAATGACGGAGTTGTTTACAGGACAAATTGCGCGTTTGCAACGAACATTTACTGAACAGGACGTAAGACTTTGTAAGGAATTAACTAGAGACTATAGCCCAGTATACGGACTGAATGAAGATATATGGAAAAGTTACTATAGTCAACCAATTGTACCTGGCTTGTTGACAGAAGGGTTAATTACTCAAGTCATTAGTGAAAAACTCCCTGGAAGTGCCTGTATTTTGCTACAAAAGGAATTGGTTTTTTATCATCCGGTGTATGTAGGAGACGTTATTACTGTGGAGTTGGAGATTATTGATTTAAATTTGAAGAGGAACTGGGTTACCCAAAAGGTTACCTGTTACAATCAGGCTGGTAATGAAGTAATCAAAGGACAAGTTGTCATTTTTGTTTTATCCAATGAGAAAATGGATAGGTGATCAAAATGAAGAAACTTAATCTGATAGACCAAACCGAAGACTGGGGCTTTATTGAAGTTGATGAGGGCGGATTATTGATCGATATTAGTTCGGATTTTTGTGAAAATTTTCTGATTGATAAAAAAGATTGGTTAGGAGCTTATGCAAAGGAAGTTATCCAAGGAACCCATTACCGTAAGCATGCGAAGGTATTATTTGGAGTCGTTTTTGGATATTCATGCTTAATTAGAGTAATGAAAATGAAAGAACATAAGATTTATCGGGTGATTGTCCGTCAAGAAGATGTTGATCATTATGAAATGGTTTCGTTTATGAATTCTCTAGATATCTTAAAAAGGAAGAAAAAGTCAACAGGTCAGAATCGATATAGTTTTGAAGAGATTATCGGCGAAGGTTCGGCGATTGAGCAGATTAAAGAGTTGGCAGCCCGTATCGCAACAAGTAATTCTACTGTTTTATTGACGGGAGAAAGCGGAACAGGGAAGGAATTGTTTGCTCAAGCGATACACGGATTAAGCACGAGAAAAAATAATCCTTTTGTGGCGGTGAATTGTGCTGCTATCCCGGATGAATTATTTGAATCGGAAGTTTTCGGATATGAGCCAGGAGCGTTCAGTGGTGCGAAAAAGGAAGGGAAACCAGGGAAAATCGAGATGGCCCAGCATGGTACTCTTTTTCTGGATGAAATATCAGAACTCCCATACCAAGCCCAAGGAAAACTTCTTCGTGTATTACAGGAAAGAGAAGTCGAACGACTCGGTGGAACAGGGAGTAAAAATGTCGATATTCGGATTATCGCCGCAACAAACCGGGATTTGAGAACGCTTGTTCAGGAAGGGAAGTTCAGGCAAGATTTATTTTATCGATTATACGTCTTTGATTTGAAAATTCCATCACTTCGGCAAAGAAAAGAGGATATTATTCCATTAGCCCACTTTTTCATCGAACATTTTAATGAGAAATTTGGTGTTCACGTAAAATTCATCGATTCTAAGCTACAAGAGAGGTTATTAAGTTATGATTGGCCTGGTAATGTACGTGAATTAAAAGCCTATATTGAACGCGGAATGAATTTGGTCTTGGGAGATACTCTCATGATAGACGATTTACACATTTCACCTAATGTGTCTTCAGATGTAATAAAAAGAACGCCGACTCCCATTCAAAGTTTAGAAGAGGAAGTAAAGTGCACGGAAATCAACGCAATTCAACGTGCATTACAAGAAGCGAATGGAGACCGAACTTTGGCTGCACAAAAACTAAAAATACATCTTGCTAGCCTTTACCGTAAAATTGCAAAATATAATCTAAAATAATACGTTTACCAAACGGTAAAAACTCACATGCTTTAGTCATTCTCCTGAAAGGACCTGGTATGAAATCCAGTAAAATCAAAGGATTTCGTGCCGGGTCTTTTCATTTTTTGTGATCGATTTGAGTCTTATGGGACAGTCTTTTTGTATTCGTGATTGTAGTCATGACCATAAATAGTTTGCTTTAACATCCGTAAATGTCTGAATGTTCTAAATTAATAAGAGTGGAAAGTGTCACGTTACCTTCTATATGGTGCTTGTTGGTATCTTTTCGCAAATATACTTCGCAAATTTGCGAACGATATCACTTTTGCGAATTCGAACGAGGAAGGAATGCTATTTTTCCAGGGGAACAAGTTGGCACGATACTTGCAATAAATAAAGTAAGGGAAGGGAGGAATTATATTGTTAAACTTTTCATTTACAGAAGAACAGGATTATTTTCGAAAGATGCTAAAAGAATTTGCAAAGGAGGAGCTGCTTCCTAATTATACAAAGTGGGACAGAGAGGGGATTACGCCAAGGCATTTATGGAAGAAGCTGGGTGAGATAGGTGTCAATGGTCTTCGAATTCCGGAAGAGTATGGTGGAACCGGTGCAGATTGCGTGACAACTGGAATAGCTGCCGAAGAAATTGGAAGAGGTGATTTCAACCTTACCTATTCTGTTATGTTGAATGGATTAATTGGAGAAATTATCAATAATCATGCACGTGAAGAGCTTAAGCAAGAATGGCTTCCAAAAATTGCAAGTGGCGAAAAAATTGTTGGTATTGCTATAACTGAACCATCGGCAGGTACAGATGCTGGAGGAATAAAGACAACAGCAGTACATAAAGACGGCGTGTATGTTCTGAATGGAGAAAAATCTGGAATTAGCGTAGCGACTGTTGGTGATGCATTTCTTACCTTTGCAAAAACAAATCCTGAACTAGGGAACAGAGGAATTAGTGCATTTATCATTCCAGCAGATCTTCCCGGTGTTGAATGTAAAGCATATGAGGATATGGGGAATATTCCAATAGGCAGGGGATCTGTTTATTTAAATGAAGTTAAAGTACCCGAAGAAAACTTAATAGGCATGGAAAATAAAGGTTTCTCTCAAGTGATGAATGGGTTTGATTTAAGTCGGTTGTTAATCGGATTGCAATGTGTGGGTGCTGCAAGCCAAAGTCTAGACGAGACGATCGAACACGTGAAAATGAGACATTCTTTTGGCAAACCTTTAGCAACCTACCAAGGGGTATCATTTCCAATCGTTACGCACTTTACCCAATTAGAACTAATAAAGTGGCAGGCATATAGGGGTCTCTGGCTTCGTGATCAAGGGTTAAATCACTCAAAGGAATCAGCATCTGTCAAATGGTTAGGACCAAAATATAGTGCGGATGCAATTCATGAATGTTTATTGTTAAATGGACATTATGCTTATACGAAAGAGATGCCGCATGAGCAACGGTTGCGTGATGTAATTGGCCTAGAAATTGGTGATGGAACAGCACAAGCTAATCAAATGGTCATTGCAAAAGATATCATTGGAAAAGAATTCCGTTCCTATTAATCTAGGGCCGCCTTTTTGATAAAAACAATAGATTGCTATTCTAACTTCCAAAGACTAAAAAGGGAATTTACAAGGGCTGAAGTAAAAAATGGAATTTATTGTAAAAATTCGGATCGTGGAGAAGGTTCGCTGTATAAATGAACAGGTCATTAAAGGAAAAATTATTCTTAAACTACTTTAATAATGGAGGGATTCAAAATGAAACAAACAGATACTATATCTGAAAAAACAGATGGAATTGGCAAATTGACAGATATTATCTACAAAAAAACCAATGGAATTGCAAAGATTACGATCAATCGACCGAACGTTTATAATGCATTTCGGGCAAGAACGATTAAAGAGTTAATTTGGTCGTTCCGTGATGCATGGGACGATAATCGAATTGGTGTGGTTGTCTTAACTGGAGCAGGAGAAAAGGCATTTTGTGTCGGTGGGGATCAAAAAGAAAAAGGAGATGAAGGTGGATACGATTATTCTGGAGGTTTAGGTGGTGGAATGGGCTTAGAAATTGAAACATTACATCAAACGATTCGCAATATACCGAAGCCAGTTATTGCTGCTGTTAATGGATTTGCGATTGGCGGTGGACATGTCTTGCATGTAATTTGCGATTTGACTATTGCTTCAGAATCAGCAAAGTTTGGACAAAGCGGACCGAAAGTAGGCAGCTATGATGCTGGATTTGGTTCTGCCTATTTAGCAAGGGTTGTTGGGGAAAAGAAAGCAAGGGAGATCTGGTATTTATGTGAACAATATACGGCACATGAAGCAAAAGAAATGGGTCTAGTAAATAAAATCGTTCCTGCTGAACAATTACAGCAAGCAGCAGAAGAATGGGCTGGGAAAATTCTCGAAAAAAGTCCGACTGCACTTAAAATGCTTAAATACTCATTTAATGCTGATAGTGCCAACATCCAAGGGATTTCACAGTTATCGATGGGTAGTTTAGCCATGTTTTATAACACAGCAGAATCAGAAGAAGGAAAAAATGCTTTTCTTGAAAAAAGACCAGTAGATTTTAAAAAGTTCCGAAGATAAAAAGGGGGCTAGATGCTGTGAAATTGGAAACGATTTTGAGTAAGGAGTATATCGAAAAATATCAATCTATTTGGCCAAATAGAACGATTATTGATTATTTAAATGATGCAATAACAAAACATCCAGAGAAAATGGCCATAATTGATAAAAAGAGCCGCTATACGTATAGGGAGCTTGGTAAACTTGTGGATCGGGTGGCATTAGGCTTGCTTGAAATTGGTATAGAAAAAAGAGATGTCATCTCGTTCCAACTGCCTAATTGGAGCGAGTTCATTATTCTGCATTATGCGGTAACAAAAATTGGTGCCATTAGCAACCCTCTCATTCCGATTTACCGTGACCGGGAAATTGGCTACGCGGTCGGAATGGCAGAGTCGAAAATGATTGTTGTTCCAGGTGAATTTCGTGGGTTTAATTACCCGGCGATGATTGAAAGGTTAAAACATCAGTGGCCAAGTATGCAACATGTTTATGTGGTTGGGGATAACGTACCAAAAGAAATGAAACCGTTTTCTGAATTGATTGATCAACCGTGGGAAGAGAGAAAAGATCCTGTTATTCTGGACAAAATCACCCATGATCCAAATGACGTGACGGAAATAATCTTTACGTCTGGAACGACTGGAAATCCAAAGGGAGTGCTGCATACACATAATACGCTCTGTGTTTCCACGAATTATTGGATTGATCGCTTACGCTTAACATCTGATGATGTCATGTTCATGGCGTCGACATTTGCCCATCAAACTGGATTCGGTTATGGCGTAAGGTTGCCGACACATATTGGTGGAACAGGGGTTTACCAGGATATTTGGAAACCAAGTGAATTTCTTAATTTGATAGAAAAGGAGAATATTACATTTACAGCTGGTGCGACACCATTCCTGCAAGATACAGTTCAACTTAAGAATCTTGATCAATACAAGATTGATTCACTTCGTATCTTTGTTGCATTAGGAGCTCCAATACCAAGAAATTTGGTCAAAGAGGCGACAGAAAAAACGTCCATTAAAATTTTGTCTGGCTGGGGACAAACCGAAGATGGCTTGGTCACTTTGACAAGAATTGAAGATCCAGAAGAAAAGCTGATTGAAACGGATGGTATTCCTTTTCCAGGTATGGAGTTAAAAGTAGTTGATAGTAAAGGGGGAATTTGTGAACCACATGAAGAAGGCGATTTGCTTGCTAGAGGTCCTTCCTTGTTTGTTGGCTACTTAAAACGATTACAGGAAACCCTTTCGGAATTTCATGAGGGTTGGTTTATGACAGGTGACCGTGCTGCGATGGATGAAGATGGTTATATCCGAATTTGTGGACGGAGTAAAGACATCATCATCCGTGGCGGGGAAAATATTCCTGTCATGTATATCGAAAATGTCCTGTATGAGCATCCAGATATATCTGATGCCCAAATTGTTGCCGTTCCGGATCCGCGTCTTCAAGAAAAAGCATGTGCATGCATCACCATGAAACCAGGGAAAATGCTATTGACAATGGAAACTATGAAGGAATTCCTATCAGAAAAAGGGATCGCAAAACAATATTGGCCAGAACATCTCGAAATTTTCGAGGATTTCCCTCGTACGATGAGTGGGAAAATTCAGAAATTCCATCTCCGGAAAATGATGGACGAGAAGTTAAAAGAAAAGATCTAAGCAAGTTATCGACAGAAACAATCAAATTTGAATAAATCGGGAGGAAAAATGATGAGTCAACGAGTAGCATTTATTACCGGTGCAGGTAGAGGGATTGGAAAAGAGATCGCGATAACATTAGCTTCAAAGTCCAATAAAATAATCGTTACAGACATCAATATTGAAAATGCTCAAGAAACGGTTTCTATTTTAGAAAACGAAGGGGCGGAAGCACTTGCTGTATATTGCGACGTCACGAAGTTAGAAAGCGTACAAGAAGCAGTCAAAGCATCCGTTGATCGTTTTGGACGAATTGATATTTTAGTGAATAACGCAGGATGGGATAAGATTGAACCTTTCTTAAAAAGCGAACCAAGCACATGGAAATCAATTATTGACATTAATCTGATGGGTCAAATTCATACTTGTAAAGAAATATTGCCGATCATGATTGAGAATGGTTATGGGAAAGTTGTGAATATCGCTTCAGATTCAGGAAGAGTCGGTTCAAGTGGTGAAGGAGTATATTCAGCCGCAAAAGGCGGTGTGATTGCTTTAACAAAAACATTAGCTAGAGAAATGGCGAGACATAAATTAAATGTCAATTGTATTTCACCAGGCCCAAGTAATACACCATTGATTCAGGAAATTGGCTCGTATAATGAGGGCATTGTTTCAGCGTTAGAAAAAGCAATACCATTCAGGCGTTTGGCAGAACCAAGTGATCTTGCAAATGCGGTAGCGTTTTTCACTTCAGAGGAAGCAAATTATATTACAGGACAAACGCTCTCCGTTAATGGTGGATTAGCGATGTGTTAATCGCTTTCTAGAGGTATAGATCTTTTTTACAATTAACATTTCAAAAATGCCTTGTATCAATATCAATAGAAAGCCTCGACAGGCAGATAACACGCATGAATTTTCAATACTATTTATGCTTATTGGTGCTAAACCAGGATAAAAGTTTTTTCATTATGGAGGAAGATCATGAATCCGGTATATATAGACAATTCAGTTCAGAGCGCCGATTGGAAAATGGGTGTTACTTTAAAGGATGTGCAGTAGACTACCTAGCAGCAAAGGTTAATCAAGCGGTAGTTGATCGATCATATATCAAGAAGTACAAGATTAATGAAGTGATTTTGCTGAAGATATCGATATAGCGATTAAACTTGGATTAAATCATCCAATAGATCCCCTGGAAATGGCTGATCTTGTTGGTTTAGACATCCATCTCCGAAATATGGAGTATCTTTATCACAGTTTAGGGGATTGGTATCGACTATAAGCATTAGCTTGTTAAATACGTGAAAGCAGCGTTTGGGCAGGGATTTTAGCAATATAATCGAGAGGGCGTGAAGGTATGAATTTCGAACTAACCGAGGATGTAAAATTATTAAAAAAAGGAATTCGGAACTTTATTGATAATGAAGTAGATCCGCAGGCGATGTTAATTGAAGAAAGTAATGAAATTCCAGGAAGTATTATGGAAAAATCAAAGAAAATGGGATTATTTGGGCTTCATATTCCGGAAGAATATGGCGGACTGGGACTCGATATGGTAGGGAAGTGTGCTGCACTTGAAGAATTGGGAAGAACACATAATGGATATACAACAGTCATTGGTGGGCATACCGGCATTGGGGGTGTCGGCATTGTTGATATGGGAAATGATGAACAAAGACGCAAATATTTACCCGACATGGCAACCGGAGATAGAATTGGTGCATTTGCCTTAACAGAACCAAGTGCAGGCTCACATGCTACTAATCTGAAAACAACGGCCGTAAAGAAAGGGGATAAATATATTCTGAATGGAAGTAAGCATTATATTACTAACGCACCTATTGCTGATATTTTTACCGTAATGGCGGTGACCGACCCTTCAAAAGGCTCAAAAGGCATCACTTCTTTTATAATTGAAAAGGATTTCCCAGGGTTTCAAATTGGAAGCATTGAAAAAAAAATGGGCCTTCACGGGTCACATTCATCCGAAATATTCTTAGAAGATTGTGAAGTTCCTGCTGAAAATATTTTAGGCGAAGAGGGCCAAGGCTATGTAAACGCATTAAAGATTCTGGCAAATGGACGTGCAGGAATGGCTGCGCGAAACTTAGGATCAAGTGATAAATTACTCGAGATGTCGTTAGATTTTTCTCATATGAGAATCCAGTTTGGAAAGCCGATTTTCGAGCAACAAATTATTCAACATTATTTGGCAGATATGGCAATGGAAATAGAAGCATTGCGGTCTATGACCTACAGAATAGCCTGGATGGTTGATCAAAATATGAAAGTGATTAAAGAAGCAGCCATGGTTAAATTATTAGGTTCTGAAACGTATAATCGGGTTGCAGATAAAGCTGTACAAATTCATGGGGGAATCGGTTATATATCAGAATACCCAATTGAAAGATTTTACCGTGATGCCCGAATTACAAGAATTTACGAAGGAACGTCTGAGATTCAGAAGAATATTATTGCTGCTCAGTTGCACCGCAAATATCAATAAAGGGGGAGTTATAGTGAACTATCAAAATATTGTGCTTGAAAGAGATGACCGGATAGGTTTTATCACCATTAACCGTCCTGAAGTGCGAAATGCGTTAAATGATTTAACTGTATCCGAAATCCTGTCAGCATTTGAAGAATTAGAAAATGATCAAGATATTGGCGTAATTGTCTTTACAGGTGCAGGGGAGATGTCATTTGCCGCAGGAGCGGATATTAATCAGGTAACAAACAGGAACTCGCTTGATGCATTTGCTGCTAAAAATATGTCTGATGTGTATCGCTGTATAGAAAAAAGTAAGAAAGCAACTATTGCAGCCATTAATGGATTTGCACTTGGAGGTGGGTGTGAGCTGGCCTTGTCGTGTGATATACGAATGGCTTCTGAAAATGCTAAAATCGGGCTCCCTGAATTAAATTTATCGGTTATTCCCGGCGCTGGTGGAACGCAGCGATTAGCACGAATCATCGGTAAAGGCAGAGCCATGAATATGATATTAAGTGGGGATCTCATGACAGCGAAAGAGGCGATAGAGATCGGTTTAGTTTCATCTGTCGTTCCTTTAGAGAATTTACGGGCTGCTGTACAAGAAAAGGCTGAAAAAATATTAGCTAAAGGACCTTTATCCGTACAAATGGCAAAGCTAGTAGTCAATCGTGGATTTGATGTTGATATGGATACGGGATTGCTGATTGAAAGCTTGGCACAAGCTGTTTTATATGGAACGAGTGACAAGAGGGAAGGAACACAGGCTTTTCTCGAAAAAAGAGAGGCATCGTTTACAGGAAGTTAATAATTTAATCAAATTGCATGGTTATTTTTCTGAATTTTCTGGTTTTTAACGGAGGTAACTAGATGGATATCGGTTTCAAAGGAAAAAACATCTTAATTACAGGTGCCGCAAAAGGAATCGGAAGAGGAATAGCATTAGCTGCTGCTGCTGAAGGAGCAAATATTGGATTGCACTATCGTGAATCTGAAGCGGCGGTATTACAAGTTGCAAAGGAAATTAGTGATTATGGTGTGAAAGTGGCCCTTATTAAAGGAGATATTGCAAGATTGAAAGATGTCAAGCAGATGAAAGATACACTTGATCACGATCTAGGAAGCGTCAATTTTATTGTAAACAATGCTGGCTGGGCACAGGTGAAATCGTTCTTTAAATATGAACCGGAAGAATGGAAAAGGGAAGTAGATATTTGTTTTTACGGGGTGTTAAATCTCGTGCATACATTTATGCCTGAAATGATAAGTAAGAATCAAGGTAAGTTTATCAATATCGTAGGTGATTCAGCAAGGACTGGTGATCGGAATTTAATCGTTTCAGCCGCTGCTAGGAGTGGGGCGATCAGTTTTTTAAAGTCATTGGCTATTGATGGTGGTAGAAATAATGTGCAATGTAACACAGTGTCGTTAGGATTAATTGACCAAGGAGAATTAGGCTTTAGTGAAGTAGAACTTGAAAAGGTTTTAAAGCAATATCCTTTAAAAAGAATTGGTAAAGCGGATGATGTGAAGGGAATGGTTTTATTTCTATTATCTGATTCAGCAGATTGGATTACCGGACAAGTGATATCGATAACCGGTGGGCATAGTATGTTAGGATAAGGGCTTACAACACTACCTATAAAGCAAAAAACTATTGATATAAATTATAAACCTTTAATACTAGTAATGACCGGTTAATAGAATACGTTTTTAATAACAGGAGGAAAGGGCATGTGTATTTTCGTCATAATGATACGAATTTTTGATACAGAGGAATAAATTACGATAAGTTTCGAGGTTGTGCCAATGCTAACGGAGGAATTCAAAAAAAAAGCATGATTGATGCGGGATTCTAGAGTTTAAATGGGAGGAATCTATTTTTACTTTCTCCCATTTATTTAAAAGTTTTCAAAATAGTTGAAAATAATAGTATCGACATTTTGGTCCCAACAAAAGGAAACTAATTAAGAAACAACCATGAGGGGATGAAAAGGATGTTATCATTGCTGAATTTACTTGCTTTTCTAGCCTTGGCTGGATATGCAGTATATTTGTTTGTCAATCTTGTATACACCCGGTATTTGTTTATAAAGCTTGGCAAAAAAGCTGAGTTTGAACTAAACCTTAAAGAACGAATCAATCTGCTATTAATCAATGGCTTCGGTCAGTCAAAATTATTCAAAGACAAGAAAAGCGGTCTGATGCATTTAGTATTATTTTATGGATTTTTTATCATCCAAATAGGACTTATAGAACTCATCATAAAGGGATTTATTAAAGGGTATGAATTCCCCTTAGGTGAAGCGCATAAATATTTCAGTCTTTTACAAGAATGGGCTACGTTCCTCATGATGTTGTCCGTAATATATGCATTTTACCGTCGTTATATTGAAAAACTAAAGCGGTTGCAATGGATGCGTGATGGGAAATCAGCTTTCGTCATTATCGCCTTATTCATTCTAACTTTGTCGATCCTGCTTACATTGGGATTTGAAGCGATAATGTTAAGTCATGAACCAGATCTTATATATGCTCCATTCTCTGGTGCGATTGCTTTGATGTTTTCCAGCATCGGGGCAACGGCAGGAACTGTGTTGTACTACGTATTTTGGTGGGTTCATATGTTGACTGTATTTTCCTTTCTGGTGTTTGTACCACAGTCGAAGCAATTTCATGAGTTATTTGCCATGGTTAATATCTTCTTTAAGAAAAGTGGCCCTGTTGGAAAATTGAGGAAGATTAATTTTGAGGATGAAACAGCTGAAGAATTCGGCGTAGGTAAAATTGAGGATTTTACCCAACATCAATTGATTGATCTTTACGCATGTGTAGAATGCGGACGATGCACAAATATGTGCCCTGCTTCAGGAACTGGAAAAACGCTATCCCCGATGGCTCTCATTGTCAAGATGAGAAAACATTTGACAGAAAAAGGAGAAGCGGTAACCTCCAGACAGCCGTGGGCGCCTACTTTTGTTATAAAAAATACTAAGGACAATCAATTACCGCTAGCGGGGGCAGGTTCCAAAGAAGCAGCAGCAACAACTGAAAAAGTTAGTTTAATAGGGGATGTCGTGACAGAAGAAGAAATTTGGGCGTGTACGACTTGCCGTAACTGTGAGGATCAATGTCCTGTAATGAATGAGCATGTTGACAAAATCATCGACTTACGCCGTTACCTTGTCCTAACAGAAGGAAAAATAAATCCGGATGCCCAACGTGCGATGACGAATATTGAACGTCAAGGAAATCCATGGGGGATGAATCGTAAGGAACGGGCGAATTGGCGTGATGAATTAGAGAAAATCACGGTTCCAACAGCAAAAGAACTGAAAAAAGCGGGAGAAGAATTTGATTTTCTTTTCTTTGTCGGGTCCATGGGTTCTTATGATAACCGCAGTCAAAAAATCACAAGATCCTTCACGCGCTTAATGCATCATGCGGGAGTGAAGATGGCGATACTAGGGAATGAAGAAAAGAACTCTGGTGATACACCTCGACGTCTTGGAAATGAGTTTTTATTCCAAGAACTAGTGAATGCTAATATTGAAGTCTTTAAAAAGTATGATGTGAAGAAAATTGTCACAATAGATCCCCATGCTTATAACACACTTAACAATGAATACCCTGAATTTGGTTTAGAAGCAAAAATTTATCATCATACGGAATTGCTTGCAACATTAATAAAAGAAGGAAAGTTAACACCAAAAAATACTGTGAATGAAGTCATTACTTACCATGATTCCTGCTATTTAGGACGCTACAATGGTGGGTATGATGCTCCTCGTGACATTTTAAAAGCTATTCCAGGTGTTATGGTTGTAGAACCTGAGCGGAAACGTGAAACAGCTATGTGTTGCGGTGCTGGAGGAGGTCTAATGTGGATGGAGGAAGATACAGGAATCCGTATCAATGTTTCAAGAACCGAACAGCTTCTAAAAACCAATCCAACCATCATCAGTACAGGTTGTCCATACTGCTTAACGATGATCAGCGATGGGACAAAGACAAAGGAAGTAGAGGAAAAAGTACAAACGTTGGATGTCGTGGAAATATTAGAGAAATCGATAGTTCGGCAATAGAATGAGATTCTACTAGTTTAGTATGAAGGAAACGGGGACGGAACTACATTAATAAAACCGTCTTGTTGAAAGCTAATTTACTCTTAAACATAGATTTAAGAGAGCTTCGCTTACCACGTCCTTTTGAATGGGTTTGTCCTATTAACTTCTAGTTTCTTTATATTAAAATGTAGCCCATAACCGTTATATCAGATATGTATAGATAGAAGGAGGTAAGCATGAAAGCAAAATATTGTAGAGAATCAAGAGTTGTTCGAACAAGTCGCGTATTTCAAAATGATGTAAATAGTCATAATACATTATTTGGTGGTCGATTAATGAGCGATATAGATCAAGTTGCTTCCATTACCGCATTACGACATAGCCGCACAGATTGTGTAACTGCCTCAACGGATTCGGTAGACTTTTTATATCCAATCCGAACAACAGATGCAGTCTGTTTTGAATCGTATGTAACATGGGCAGGTACATCATCTATTGAAGTGTTTGTTAAAGTGATTGCCGAAGATTTAAAAAGTGGTGAGCGTAAAATGGCAGCGACTGCGCTTTTAACTTTTGTTGCATTAGATAAAGAGCAATGTCCAACTCGTGTTCCAGAAGTCATTCCTGAAACGGATGAAGAGAAAAAATTAAATGAAACTGCACCAGAGCGAGCTAGAATACGTAAAGTAAGGAAAGAAAAAAGTAAAGAATTATCCGTGTTTTATACAACAACTAGTCCTGGGATTGATAAGGTATACAGTTAATATAGATTTTGCTAGATAATAATTTTAAATAAAAACAAAAACCCAACTGCCTGGCCGGGACTTGCCAATATGAATGGCTGGAATCAAGGTACTAGCTGCATTCAATTTAAAAAAGCCGATGATTCCTTAGCACAAGGAATATCGGCTTTTTTAAATTGAAATAACTCTTCGTGTATGTTTTCCGCTTTTCGTACGACCTCTAAATAAATGGGACATGCAGACATTATAAATAATGAGAAAATTATAGAGAATATTCATATGCCATGTTTTCATAAACGTGTAGAAAAGACAAAAAAACGAGCTTCATATTTAGTTTTTAAAGGGGTTGTTTTAAATCACTAGAGTAATTGGTCTAGATTGAGTTAAAACGTCTCTATTGAATCTTTAGAGAGGTTATTTGATGTTGGTATTTTTTTGTATTAGCATGACTGATATTAACATAATATTCCGAATGTAACAAAGGACCTCTATTGATACATTCAAAATCCTTTTAAATCAACGTTTTTATGAGTATCTAATTTTAAAAAACTTGCCTTTTTTTCGCGTGTTCACGTACAATGAATTTAGGGGAAAGGGGAATGAGCCACTCATGCAAGCAACCTCTCAAAGAATCAAGAATGTCCAGCCGATACGCCGCCTGGATCACATAGAAAAGATGAAAAAGTCACTATTAAAATATTGCAGCTATAGGGATTATATGATGTTTACAATCGGGATAAACATTGGGTTACGTATAGGGGATCTTTTGCAGTTGCGTGTGAAGGATATTCTTGAAGGGACGCATATCGTCATAGTCGAGCAAAAGACAGAGAAAATTAAACGGTTCCTTGTCAATCCTCAACTTCGAAAGGAAGTAAGGAAATATGTCCGGAAAATGAACCTGAAAAATGAACAGTATTTGTTTCCAAGTAGAAAAGGAAATGGTCCAATCACCAGGGTACAGGCCTACCGGGTCTTAAATAAAGCAGCTGAAATGGCAGATATTCCGGATGTCGGTACACATACACTTCGAAAAACCTTCGGCTATTTGCATTATCAAAAATTCAAGGATATCGCGTTACTACAGCAAATCCTTAATCACTCCAATCCAAAAGATACGATGATTTACATAGGACTCACACAAGATTTGATGGACGAAACATTGATGGACTTCTATTATTAATAGAAAGGGGAAGTTATAACTTTTTCTGATTACTCAGTAATTTCCGTTTGCTCTTTATCGTTCTAAATAAGGGAGGTAGACCCGTGCAAACATTATTTCGATATAACTGGATGGTTCGTGCTGACTGGTATCATTGGTGTGAAGAGGTGGAGGAGGAAGAGCTTCTCCGCCCGAGAACTGGCGGAGTGGGGAGTATTCTGCAAACACTCTTCCATATAGTTGATGTAGAATGGAGTTGGATACGCCTTTTACAAGGAAAAAAAGAATTTAATGAGAGCTTTGAAAATTACGCGAGTTTGGGGAAAGTAGTGGAGCTGGACCTTGCTTTTCAGACGGATGTAAAGGACTTTGTTTACAGTTGGAAAGATGAAATGGAAGATAAACTATTTTACGATACCATGCCGGATGGGAGAATTGTAACGGATACTTGGGGTGAGATAATGCGGCATGTCATTGCTCATGAAATTCACCATGCAGGACAATTATCCATTTGGGCAAGGGAAGCAGGGAAAAGGCCTGTTTCAGCGAATCTTATTGGCAGGGGACTTCTATCCACCGAATAACTTTCTCATAAAGACTATAATATAGTCTTTTTTTGTTTCTCTAATACTTACTTTAGTATACTAAAAACATTTTACACTATTGTACTCTTATTTTTGAATAGGTCATGTAATGAGGATGAATCTGTCTATTTTCGGTAAAATGGAGTTCTAATATATTGGTTACGGTAATTATATTATGGTAACTAGTGATATGATAAATCATCACGTATTAAGAGTTTTAATAAGCGACGACATAATATTTTGTGATGATACTCTGTTTTGGCCACAAAAAAAAGCCTAATTGGCTTTTTTTTATGGCATTATTTAATCGCTATATGTATTTCCACTTTTCCATCAGGATAATATTTTTCAAAATCCAGACTATAATTCCTATTCAAATTTTTTTCATCTTCCAGCTGCCATATCTTTTTCCAAGTTTCACCTACTGAATGTCCTTCTTGTATGCATTCAAACACTTTGTATTTGTTTTCAGGAATGAGAATTTTTTCATTCGATAAAGGGCTTTCTATGGCAATTGATAAGGTATAATCACCACGATAATTATTTTCGTACTGGTGGTAAATACCATACTTCATATCATTTTCAATATTATAATCATTTGTTTTGCGCCATAGTGATCCGATCTTATCGAAAAGATCCTTATCCGAGAAATTATTCGTCCTTATTTCGCCAATCACGTAAACTTCTTTACTCATTAACTAGCAACTCCTTATTTGTATAAAATTGGATATTACCTCAATGATATCATATTCATATCAGATGACCAGCTTCTTTTGGTGCAATGGTATTTTTAGAGTTGGTCTTGTCGCTAGTTCGTGGTTTGGGCTTTGTTAATTTTAATGCTGTCGATGCAAATACGAAGTTGTTTAAATAGTATATATGGACGGGTGTCACAAATTATATTTATATATGAATTAGACGTTTTCCAAACATATTGTATCCAGGATTTTTTAAATTGGATACAATATATTTAATTTTCAGTATTGTAAACGCATTATTTACTTGATATAGTTAAAATTGTATCCAATATCGAAAGGTGGACGTTGAATTGGATAAAGCTAAATCCAATAGTGATAAGTCAACAATCGTTAAAAATGTAACAAAAAGCCTTAGGAAAGCGATTTTAAATGGGACGCTGAAAAAGGGTGAGCGACTAATCCAAGAAGAATGGGCCGATCGCCTGGATGTAAGCAGAATGCCCATTCGTGAAGCCCTTACACAGCTTCAAATGGAAGGGTTGGTAGAAATGGTTCCGCATAAAGGAGCTATCGTCACACCAATCACCCGGGATCATATCGAAGAAATATACCATACCCGGTCACTGCTTGAAGGACTTGCCGTGGAAAAATCACTTCCCTTTTTGACGAAGGAGGATAAAGAAAAATTAAAGGGAATTTTGATTGAGATGGAAGGTTTACAGTTATCTGATGAAACCAATGAGCATTATATCCAGTTAAATGCGGCTTTTCATGAAACCCTCCGAAAAGGGTGCCCTTGGCCAAGGGTTCAAAAAATGGTTGAAACGTTAGGTATCTCACCCATTGCTCCCAATTTACTAATTGATTATTACCCAGAAACGCAACGGGAACACAGGATGATATATGAAGCGGCACTAAGAGGGGATCCAACAGAATTAAGGGCAGCAGTAGAATATCACATTTTACGGACAAAGAATAATTTAATCACGTATATGGAGTTACTGAATACTAAAAATCATCAATAAAAGGAGTGTTAAATGTGTATGATTTCGCAATTGTTGGTGGAGGTATTGTAGGTTTATCAACGGGAATGGCACTTTATCAGCGTTTTCCCAATGCAAAAGTGGTAGTCATCGAAAAAGAGGCCGTTGTAGCTGATCATCAAACGGGACATAACAGCGGCGTCATCCATTCTGGTATTTACTATAAACCGGGCAGTTTCAAGGCACGGTTCGCCCGCCGAGGAAGCAAATCAATGACGGAATTTTGTCAAACGCATGGAATTGAACATGATATTTGCGGAAAGGTCATCGTTGCAACGAAGCCAGATGAGATGCCCCTTCTAGATGATTTATATACACGCGGTTTACAAAATGAGCTAGCTATACAAAAAATCGGTGTGGATGAGTTAAAAGAAATCGAACCACATGTTAATGGGCTTGGTGCGATTCGCGTCCCGCAAGCCGGCATCGTTAATTATCGACAGGTAAGTGAAAAGATGGCGGATATCATCAAGGAAAATGGCGGTGAAATCAAGCTGAATACAAAGGTGGAGAAGATTGACGAAGATGTTGATGACGTCATCATCGAAACGAACAACGGTACCATAAAGGCCAGGATGGTCATTAATTGCGCAGGGTTGCACAGTGACCGTATCGCAGCAGCCGCAGGGTATAAAACTGATATGAAAATTGTCCCGTTTCGCGGTGAGTATTTTAAATTGAAGCCTGAAAAGCGCTACCTCGTCAATCATTTAATTTATCCGGTACCTAACCCGAAGTTTCCATTTTTAGGGGTTCATTTTACGCGGATGATTAGCGGGGAAGTAGATGCGGGTCCAAATGCTGTACTTAGTTTTAAAAGGGAAGGTTATAAAAAAACCGACTTCAATGCGAAAGATTTAACTGAAGTATTAAGCTATAAAGGTTTTTGGAAACTGGCCAGTAAATTCATGAAGGAAGGGATGGATGAATATGTCCGTTCTTTTAGTAAAAAGCAATTTACGAAAAGCCTGCAGGAGTTAATTCCGGAGATTCAAGAAGATGATTTAATCCCTGCACCTGCTGGAGTCCGGGCACAGGCGTTACAGGATGATGGTAATATGGTGGATGATTTTCATATCATCATGGGGAAACGGACCATTCATGTATGCAATGCACCGTCACCTGCTGCAACAGCATCGATTGAAATTGGAAAAGAGGTCGTTAACCGCATTCCAGAACAAACACACTTATTGGAAGCTATATTGACAAAATAAAATTCATGAAAGAGAGGAAGAAGCCTCATGTTCAATGGTAAAACAATCTTTATTGCAGGTCATGCACGTTTACCTCAAGGGATGGCAGCGAAAAGTGTCTTTGAAACATTGACCATCACTGCAGAAATCGATGCTAAATACGGGGTTGTCCTGGAAGCATCTTGTACACTCGCAACAGAGCATGGCCGGGAATTTATTGGGCGTTTGTTAAAAGGGATCAGTTTAAACGATGGTGTTGAAGATGCGATAGAATCGATTCAATCCTATTATCGGGGGAAAGCAGCTAATGCCTTGATTGCTGCCTTGAAAGATTTGGATCTCCACTTTAAGCAAATTAAAGCAGGGGAAAAAACAAAACTACCAGGTTAGGAATATGATTTATCGGAATATTTTGTGAAAAGTGTTGACATTTTCACAAAAAAACGTTTTAATTGAATTAAGCTAATATTAAGACATTAACACCTTTTGGAAAATACCTTTTCAGAATCGTGTAAAGATCTTAATGATTGGAAACAGGAAAAATAAATCATACATAAACTGCATATTCGCTGTGACTCTATTTGCATAGAGCAGTGAAGTGAATATAAGCCAGTTGTACAGTTGGATTCCCATATTATTTGGGAATCATGTGCGACTGGCTTTTTATATTTCCCGTTAACTTTGTCACCTATATTACAAATAACAGGAGGAATTATTCATGAGCATTGCAGAAAAGAAGAGAGCTAAGTTTGAAAGGAAAACAGAAAAATACGAGGTGAAAGTTCACCCTCAAACGAGCCGTTTATATCATATTGAAATTTCAAAAGAGGCTATTGGCGCCTTTTTAGAAACCGTATCGAAGGATAATCAGTCTGTTCAACATCTGGAATATACACCTTATGCACGACTTATCATTGCATCATATCTATTGGAACAAGTAGGGGAAGAATTTGGCGAAGTGCTTCGTAACATCGTTCATGATCGGGATTCCGGCGGCTTCACTCTCGGCTTGGAAGGGGTAACTGAAAATACGGATGAATACGTTATTTTTGCAACGGCCATTTCATACCTGCTGGGAACGCCAAACCATGATGCGATGTCAGGAAAATATTATGCTCGATTTAGTGTTCAAGACACGGATAGCAGCGATTCATATTTACGTCAGGCCTATCGTTTATTTACACTTCATACGGACGGAACCTTTGTAGATGAACCAACGGACTGGTTACTGATGATGAAGACGATCGAACAAAATGCCCGCGGTGGCGAATCACGATTATTGCACCTTGACGACTGGAAAGAGCTTGATACGTACGTAAATCATCCATTATCAAGCCACAAATTCACGTATAAGGCCCCAAAAAGTAAAAATATTGATCAAGAAATTGATAGATTGACTTTCTTCAATCATAATAACAAACCTGGTGTATGCTTCATTGATCAATTTGTATATCCTGAATCCATTGAACAAGCAAAATACTTACGCGATTTATCCGCTTCATTGGAAAACGATGAAAATGTAATAGAATTGGAACTTCCTGTTGGTGATCTGGTTGTTGTTAATAATATTTTTTGGCTGCACGGCCGTGCAGCGTTCGAAAAGGATCCGAACCTGAACCGTGAATTACTTCGTCAGCGTGGAAGATTCAATCAATAGTATCATGTTGTAAACCCAAGTGTTTTTCTCCATCCCCAAACTATATTTTAAGATAAATACTTTTCAACCCTTATGGTTGGTAAGTATTTATCTTTTTTTTTGAAATGTTCTACTAAAGATTAAGTTAGTAAATAGGAATGTAAAAAGGTAACCATTGGGTCCTCTACGTTGCATTTTTTATGCATGCAGTTGTCACTATTTATGTTAGATGAGCGTCTTTAAAGTTGAATAAGAGGGACTGTTAAGTTGGTTTACTAAAGGTTCTGCAAAATTAATCTTGATTGTTGAAAAAATAAAAAAGACCACAGATGCATGATGGTCTTCTTTAACGTCTTTGATAATGTGGTAATATAGTTCAATTTAGATATTTGCAACTAGACCTACATTCAGACAGGTAGATGATGATTTGGCTTTTATATTTCTATAGCACCTCTTACATCATACTTTTCTAAATCGATATCAATATCTTTGTCTAGTGCGAGGTTAGCCAATTGCGCTCCAACATAGGGGCCCATTGTTAATCCGGAAGCTCCGAGACCATTTGCAACGATTATGCCATCCCAATCAGGTAAGGGACCAATAACTGGAAGGAATCCGGGCGTGAATGGACGAAACCCGACCCTTGCTTCAACAAACGTACTATCTGCCAAACCCGGGGCGGTAGTCATGGCTTTATTGAAAACTTCCTGCAACCCTCCTGCAGTCATACGATTATCGAACACTTCCGTATTTTCATGTGTCGCACCTGCGACAATTTTATTGTGATCGAATGCCAAAAGGTATTGATCACTGGGAGGCATGACGACAGGCCAGTTATTCGTATTTGCATTTGGTATTTCAAGATGAATGATTTGAGCTTTTTGAAAGCTGACTTGAAAATTCACGCCAAGGGGTTTCAGTAATTCCGGGGCCCATGCTCCAGCACAAACAATCACAATATCAGCAGGTAGGAATTCATCTTTTACTGTTACACCTAGCACTTGTGCACCGCTATATTTAAGTACAGCCTCACCATATATAAGTTTTGCGCCATTTTTTTGTGAAGCCCGCAATAAGGAATCACGAAGTGCCCGTCCATCGACCCGAGCGGCACCACTTACGTGAACTGCTGCATATTCACTGGAGAGAGGTGGGAATAGTGCACTTGTTTCCTCTGAGGAAAGTAATGTGATCGTCCCGATCTCCGGTGCATCTTCTTTCCGTTTTTGGGCTCTATTCTTCATTGCGATCAGTTTTTCTTCATCTGTATGTAAACTAATTGCCCCGACTTGGGCATAACCAGTCTCGGTTTCTCCATCTCGTTTAAGTTCTTCAATTAGCTCGGGATAAAAAGCCGCCCCATTTTTAGCAAGGTGATACCAAGCTTGATTGCGCCTTTGCGATATCCATGGGCATACGATTCCTGCAGCAGCAGAGGTTGCCTGTCCATTATCTTGGCGGTCTATTATGATCACTTCGGCTCCATTTTTAGCCAGCTGATAGGCAGTGGAGGCGCCCAAAATCCCAGCTCCGACTACAATGATTTTTTGCATATTTAACATCTCATTTCTCTCATATGTATAAACGCTTACCACTACTATATCGAAGACAAGGAACCATTGCCACAACCGATATTGTATTTTCTTTCACAAAGTTATTTTATCTGTAGTGAATATGCTATGATTAAAAAGGCATAAGCTTGAAAAGATACTAGGAGGACATACCATGTTAAAAAAACAATTGGAATCATACATATCAAAATCCATAATTGAAAACAAGGTTGAGTTGTTTAAAGAAGAGAGGGATTATGCAGTAAAGCGTGAATTGATCCCTGCTAATGTCACTATAGTGGAACTAGAAAATACATCTCGTTTTACAGATGCTTATATCGAGCGCAGCAATAAAGAGAGCGAAGAATTGATTTCTGTTGAGAAGTTTGCATTTTTATCCCAACCGATCGATTATTTAAAAAATAATAAAGAAGAATTCCTTTACTTTGAATCTAAATGGTTCGAATTAATCGGAGTTGAGGCACTTTCGTTTGAAGTGGATGATGTTTTTGGCACATATAACGCGATGTTCGGATTGAAATTCCAGAAGAAAATGGGTGAAGTTCTAAAAACGTATTTAAATAAGGAACTTCAAGAAGGCATCGGATCATTCAGTGTAATGTTTAACCAGGGCGACGGTCTATGGGATGTGAATTTTGCCTTGGATAACGTAAAAGGGTTTCGAGTAGACTTGTCATTAGAAGAAGCGTTTAATTTGATCCATCATTTTCTTTTTATCCTTGTTCAAACAATCGAGGAAGAAATGTAATTCAAAGGACTGTCATCAATTTTGATGGCGGTCTTTTTTTGCTCATATCTTTGGCCATTTTATTTTAATCAATGAGATAAATGTAGAAGCTGATTAGAGGAACATGAAAGAATTCGTCGAATTGATTATTGATATACCTTTATTTAGCAAATTCTTTTCATTCTGGTTTGAAGTAAAGGGAGATTGAAAGTTACATTGGAAGGAGAAGTTATACTTGCTGAACGAATTGAAAGTTACTCAAGTTACCATTCCAATGCCTTTTAGGCTGGACCATGTCCATTGTTTCCTAGCAGAAGGTAAAAAAGGATGGACAATCATCGATACGGGATTAAATAATGAAACAACAAGAGATATATGGAACCCCATTATTGAAAAATATGATATTAAAGACATTATCATCACACACTATCACCCAGATCATTTCGGTTACTCTGGAACTTTACAACAATTAACCGGTGCGGATGTTTGGATGACACAAGTGGATGAACATACGGGGACGACGTATTGGGAATCGGATTCACTGAAACAGCTTAAAGAAAATTATGATGCATGTGGAATGGATGAGGACTTAGCCGTAGCCTTATCCAGTGACGAAAGCAGCTTTATGCCTAAAGTAAAACCCTATCCTACTGTAAATCATCATCTTGACGAAGGGATGATGTTACGTTTTGGCAAGTGCGAGTATGAAGTGATTTTTACTCCTGGACATTCTGATGGTCTGATTTCCTTATACAATAAGGAAAATAGTGTCCTTTTCTCAACAGATCATATATTACCTAGGATATCTCCGAATATTTCTTATTGGTTTAAAGGGTTTTCCAACCCATTGGAAGAGTTTTTTACTTCTTTGAAAAAAATACAAAAGTTGGACGTTGAATATGTTATCCCATCACATGGGAAGCCGTTTCGAAATGCCAATGAAAGAATCAGCGAATTATTGGATCACCATCAGGACCGATTGCACCTCATTCACGAAAACATGAAAGAGCCTATTACTGTGAAAAGTGCTTGCATGATTCTGTTTGGAAATCTACCCATTCACGAATCTAGATTTGCTGTTGGTGAAACATTGGCTCATCTTGAATATCTCTTTTTGAATGACCAATGCAGAAAGTTTAAGCGTGATGGAATTTGGTATTATCAATCCATCTGATACGTATTTACTCATCTCTTATATGATTCAAGTTCATTTTATATGAGCTTTCAAACAGTGGGCAAACTCGAAGAAAATCGAGTTTGCCTACTGTTTTCTTATGACTTTTACAATTTAACTTTGATTGAAAGTAGGGCACTTGCTTTCCGCGGGCGGTCCGGGAGCAACCTCGGCTTGCTTCTGCGGGGTTTCCCCTAGGCGCACTTTTCTCGAAGGAGTCTCGTGCCTTCCGTTCCATCAACTTTGTTTTAATAGTTGGATGGAACTCTTATTGCTTGTCACCAAATTGTCCCTAAATTTCTTTCAGGATATTTCGAGGGATTTGACAGTCCCTTTATCGTCTTTATAGCTAATATGCTTTGCTAAACCTGCGGACTTAATAGGTCTAGAAAAAAATTTAATCCTTCAACTTTTCCTTTTCGATTGGTATATCCAAATGGCTAACTGCAAAGTTATAGCATCATTCAGCTCCTGTGGATTATAACCGGTCGTTTCCTTAATTTTTTTAATTCGGTATATAAGGGAATTACGATGGATATACATTCTTTTTGCACATTCCCCGATATTTAAGTTACAAAGGAAAAATTGGTGCAGCGTTTCAATTAATTTATCAGATAAGTTGCCTAATATTCTTTCTTGAAATTGCCGTTTAGTCCGTTCATCTAACTTTACCAGCAGAGCCTTTGTTTCCACATCAGTATATTTCGTTAAGGCTTGATTGACTTCACCTAGTAAAAGGGCAGATTCAGCTTCATGAAAGGTGTGGCATATGTATGATTCTTTTTCGACAATAGAGCCCATGCCGATTCGTATCACAAACCCTTTTGCTATTAATTGTTCGATGACTGTATTCATGCTTTGGATGATATTATTTTCAGTAAGGGCCGAAGTGAGAATGAATACTCGATTCACGTTCAGAAACCCAACAAGGGCGTGTTGTGTACCAAAAACATTTTCCATCATTTGAATCAATTCATTCTTTTTTAACGGATTTAATTTTAAGTCCATGATGCCAACTTGATAGGGAGGCTTTAATTTCATTCCAATCAGTTCTAGTCTCTGATCAATGGAGTGCTGATTAATCTTTTCCTTTAATAAGTCTTCAAATACCAATTCTTTCATATGTTGTTTCCATTCGAGTTGTTCTGCCATAAAAACTTGATGAAGCATCATTTCCGTAATCATTTTAACCAATTCCCCAAACTCCATAAGTTCTGTCGGATCACCGGTGATACCGATAACCCCAATAATTACATTTTGAAAGTTGATGGGTAAATTAATTCCTGGTAAAACGTCACCCCATAGATGACGATCCTTTTCATGAATGATTAATGGTTTACCAGTCTTCAGCACTTCGATCGCTCCAACATGCAAATGATCAATGCGTTCACGATTTCCAGAAGCGATGATTGTTCCTTTATCATCCATAATATTAATATTTCTATTAAGTCTCATTGTGGTTTGTTTGACAATTTCCATTGCAACTTCTTGGGTTAGCATACAAGTCATCCTTCAAGGTTTTTATAGTAAGTTATCCTATTTGGTAGCACAATGGTAAAAATATTTCATATAAACAAGCTATGTTTTTTTATGAAAAGGAATATGATACAAACTTTGAGCCTTCAGCTTTCTTATACATTATGAAATTGGGAAAATGGCATGAGCCCCTCTAAAATCATTTTTCTATATAGTATAGCCAAAAAAAACTAACATGTCATACTGATTTTCGTATAGGATGACCGATGATTAAATTATTCCTGAAGATTATAATTAATATAATGTAAATCCATTCGAGGAGGTATTCAGCATGAAAATTGTTATTGCACCAGATTCCTATAAAGGAAGTTTGTCAGCATTTGAAGCTTCGAAAGCAATCGAGCGAGGGGTCAGGAAGGCGCTTCCGGATGCCATGACGGAATTGGTTCCCGTAGCGGATGGCGGTGAAGGAACAATGGATAGCCTTGTGGCGGCTACAAATGGGCGAAAAGTTGAAGTGGCAGTAAAAGGACCATTACTTGATGAGGTACAGGCAGCATATGGAATATTGGGCGATCAGGAAACATGTGTGATTGAAATGGCAAGTGCATCCGGTTTATGCCTAGTCAATCCAGGTGATTTGAACCCGATGATCACTACTACGTACGGGACAGGGGAGCTCATTCAAAAGGCATTGAATGCTGGCTGTCGTAAGTTCATATTAGCGATTGGCGGAAGCGCGACCAATGATGCTGGGGTTGGAATGCTCCAGGCTTTGGGAATGAGAGTGATGGATGGTGAAGGTAAACCGATTGGATTCGGGGGTGCGGAGTTATTGCGTATATCTGAAATAAATACGGAAGATTTTGATCCAAGAATAGCAGAATCCGAGTTTTTGATTGCCTCGGATGTTCAAAATCCTCTAGTCGGTCACAATGGGGCATCGTATGTATTCGGACCCCAAAAAGGGGCGACTCCTGTCATGGTTGACATTCTTGAAAAAGCTTTATCTTCATGGGCTGATTTGGTCGAAAAAAAGACAGGTATTCACTTGCATGATAAAGCAGGTGCTGGTGCAGCCGGAGGAATTGGAAGTGCGTTTCAGGCATTTTTCCGGGCAGAAACAAAACGGGGCGTCGATATTGTTATGGAATATGCTAAACTAAGTGAAAAAATGTGCGATGCTGATTGTGTCTTTACTGGTGAAGGACAAATCGATTACCAAACAGCTTCAGGTAAAACACCCATGGGCGTGGCTCAAGAAGCGAAAAAGCACGGTATACCCGTATTTGTTTTAGCTGGTTCAATCGGAACTGGTATTGATGGTTTATATGACCACGGTATCACCAGCGTCCATAGTCTTGTAAACGCTCCTATGACATTAAAGGAAGCAATGGAAAGAGGAGCTGAATTTTTAGAACTTTCAGCTGAACAAGTAATGCGCACATTTTTGGCATCCATTAAAATTAGTGGGTAATCATTGTTTACGACACGCAAAAGTACAGGTAGTTCCATGTTTCCACTGAATTCCTAGTCATCACTTCATTGATTGCCCCAATGGTGCCAAAACGGATATTAAATGAGTTTTCCACTGGTTCTTGTGGCTTAAATCCAAGTGTATGATTACTTCTCGGTAGTCAATCCGTATGCTTACAAAGTTAAAAGGATGGCACCCTATTACAAGTAGTAGTACGTTAATTCCGAAGATGATAATAAGGGGCCATCTTGTCTGATTTTTATTAACGAAATGCAGAAAAGCGTAAAGCGCTTTTCTTTTTTGTGTACTTTTAATAAAATATATTTTCATTTTCATGTTAGTATTAGAACTAAAATAGTGTATGATGCATAGTATAAGGTATGGTGTACGTCACATAGTATAGAAGAGAGGTGATTGGATGAGCACATTACTTAATTCATTAACAACTGAGCTCCGCAGAGGCACATTGACATTAGCGGTTCTAAGTCAGCTCAAAAGCCCCCAGTATGGGTACTCGCTTGTCCAGCGTTTAGAGAAGTCAGGAATACCCATTGATCAAAGTACTTTATATCCGTTGCTTCGCCGCCTGGAAAAGCAAGAATTGGTGACCAGCAGCTGGGATACTTCTGAAAGTAGACCACGAAAGTATTATTCTTTAAGTGATTACGGGGATGAAATCTTCAATCAGTTAAAGCAGGAATGGGAAAAAACGTCTCAAGAGCTTTATATATTATTAAAAGGAGAGGATGAAGATGGAGTTAATTGAACTTTATATACAGGAAGTGACCCGCAGGCTGCCAGAAAAAAACCGAGAGGATATTGCACTTGAACTTCATTCTACAATTGAAGATATGCTTCCGGAGAATTATACCGAAGAAGACGTGAAAGGGGTTCTTTCAAAATTAGGAGATCCGGTTACACTGGCAAGTGGTTATAGAGATCGACCGATGCACCTGATTGGACCACGTTATTATGACGTATATATCAGCTTATTGAAAATGATTTTACCAATCGCGGCAGTTATTTCACTGATCGCATTACTTGGGGATAATCTGTTTAGCAATATTGGTGAAAAAACGGTCATTGAAGTTGTTATCATCATAATCGGGAAAGGAATAGCAGGTATCATCAGTACAGGAATCCAAGTATTTTTTTGGTTAACGCTTTTATTTGCCGTGTTAGAACGAACGGATACTTCAAAGGATCCATTGCCCTTAACGATAGGTTTGAAACGCTGGACTCCAGATGATTTAAAACATATTACGAACATTTCAAAGAAAAAAACGGTTCCAAAGATTGAGGTTTTTGGAAGTTTGCTAGGTATATCCATTTTTGCCGCCCTTTATTTCAATGCGGCCAATCTTTTGGGAGTCTATGAAAAAAGTAAAGAGGGACTCACTTTTGTGACACCTTCTTTTAATCAAGAGGTATTGAATTCCTATTGGCCGCTGATTTTTTGCATCATTATCTTTGGCGCCTTTCTGGCGATCTATAAACTGCTTGCAGGGCAATGGACCCGAAAACTTGCCTGGTTCCATGCTGGATATCAGCTTCTGACCACAATAACTTTCATCATCATCATCAGTAATCCGAATTTATTGACCGACGAATTTATTGCGTATATGTCAAAATTATTTTCAACTCTTGAATGGAATGTTTCAATATATTGGGGTCTCATCCTACTGACCACATTTTTTGCAGCATACGATTCTTTTCAAGGCTTTCGTAAAGCAAACATTCGTTAAGGCACAGCATGCTTGCTGTGTTTTTTTGTTTTAGAGTGTTAAAATTCGGCAGTGCGACAACGAAATTAAGGGAAAGCAACAATTAGAGAGTGAAGGGTGTATATAAATAATGGGAAGCTCTTTAATAGTGAGGTGGGAAAATATGCAAATAAAAAACCTCTTATGACATATAGTTTTTAACTATACGTCATAAGAGGAGTTTCAATTAAGACATGAACTTATTGAACTGCATCGAACTGATTGACTTTCCACGTAGATCCTGATTTGTAAAAGGTAACCGTTCTTTTAACAGACTCACCGTCGACAGTAGGTACAGTTAAATTATAGGATCTAACGTTTAGTTTTTGATAGACCAATTTAATTTTTGCTTTTTTCCATTCTAACATGCCGTCGCCGTCGCCGATAGGACGAGCTAATTTTCCTTTATGGGTAATGTATTTATATTTTGCCAACCCTTTTTCAACTGCATTATTAGTAAATGTTTCTGCTAAGTAGTCAGCCAGTTTATCTTTTGTATTGAATTCTTGGCAAAGGTAAGAATACTCTGTTCCTTTATAGTTGAACGTTTTTTGTGAACAAGTACGACTTTTATATCCATGTAATGCATTCCAAAAATGCTTGCTGGCATTATCGGCTATCTTTAATGCATTTGTGTCAGATAAATTCTGTGAAGTGGTTTGCGCTGTAACCCCCGAGCTTAATGTGAAAAATAGAATGATGATGGATAATAGCATACCTGAAAATTTTTTCATACTTTCTCTCCCCAATCCATATTAGGATACTTATGTAACGAAAGTGTAATTACTATTACAAATGTTACATTTATATTACAATAAATTTGCCGTAAGTAAAAGAGAAATCTTGTAAATTTTATTATATTTTTTTAGCTTTCTTTAAAACATGCACAAACTGTTCATTTTAATATCTCTAAAAGGAAGGTTCACCCCATTTTAAGTGCCCATTAGTGATTTATGGGTGAGAGGGGGTTACTTATATTCATATTACCCTTTCAAGTTCACCTAAAACCCGATTCTGAAATATTCAATATCTCCTATTCTTTATGATAAACAAACAAGTACATTCAATATATTTTCATTACGGTAAACATATGCTCAATGAACCCGATTTTCGGGCAGATTATTAAATTAATAGTATATAAAGGTTTGACAAACTTTCCATTCTTACCGTATGATAAACAATATACTTTAATATATTCTCCTAAGGGGAGTAGCTTTTACAACAATGTCGTCATTACGGAGTTACATACTCTCGGTGTTGTTGGCAACATATCGTTGTTAGCCAGACCTTACCTAATGGTAAAGGTCTATTTTCTGTTAAAAAACCTTTACCAAAATGGGTAAAGGTTTTTTTAGGTCTGTAGTATAGAAACTTTCAAGAAATGTATAAGTTGTTGGAAGAAAAAAATAATGATAAATGGAGTGTATTCTTTGATACTGAGAAAATCTTTGTTACTTTTAGGAATAGGGTCTGCACAGATAGATTTAATCCTTCCGAAAAACACGTATAAATCTGGTGAATGTATAAATGGTTATTTCTTGATTAAGGGTGGTACCTTGGAGCAAAGAATAAGGAGGATCGAATGTGATTTAATTATGGATACTCATTCTACCGGAATGGAAGAAGTCCTTAAGACGAGCACCATTTTGTCAACAAGAGAAATAAATTCAGGGGAAAGTAATGAAATTCCTTTTAACTTCTGTTTGCCTACTATGAAGGAGCCAAATAAGCGAGGGGTTTCCTATCGCCTTAAAACGAGACTAATTCTTGATAAAGGGATAATTGGCAAGGATGATGACTGGATTTTAATCGATTCTGAATAAGAGTTGAAATAGAGGTGAGAACATGAATATCTTAAAATTTACTGAGCTTGCTATTGATTATTTGGAAGAATTTTTATTATTGAGGCTTTTTATATTGGCTTTAATGTTATTGGCCATTTATTACATTTTGAATAAATTGGTTGAATGGTTCTTTCGAAGGTCCCATTTTTTTGAGGAAGAAGTCGAAAAAACGATACAGGGGGTTACTCGTTCTTCTCTTAGGTACGGCATTTCCGCTCTTTTCCTCATTTATCTGATTGGACAGTTTATAGACCTAAAAGGAATTTTAGCTGGAGCTGGGATTGTAGGGGTCGTTATCGGATTTGCCGCTCAGCAAATGCTAAAGGATATTTTATTAGGGTTTGTAAGGCTGTCAGATAATGAATTCCGAGTGGGGAATTTTGTGACGTTTAATGGGACAAGCTCCGGAACGGTTGAAGAAATCGGAATCCGGTTCATGCAGATTCGGGAATGGTCAGGAAAACTGCTGACCATTCCACACAGTGAAATCAGGACGATTCAAAATTATAATAAAGGGAAAATGCGAATCATTGAACGCATCACGGTTAGTTACCAAGAAAATCCTGATAAGGTGAAACGGTTGTTGGAAGATATATGTCTTATCTGCAACGAGAAGTATAGTGAAAGCCTTTTAAGACTGGAAGATGGCACACCTGAAGAGGATTTTAGATATATTGGCATCACGGATTTAAATCCGAATCTTAAATATGTTGGATATGAGCTATGTTTAGTGGGGCTTGTGAAACCAGATGATTACTTTGAAACTGCAAGAAATGTAAGGTTTGAGATGATTTCTGCCTTACATGAGCACCAAATTCAAATGCCATCTTCCCATTTACTTGTACAGACAAATCCAAAACATGAACGTTTGATGGAGAATTAAAAAGAATCCTCATTTTTACTTGTGCCATTCCGGGAAAGGGTCATGAAAAAAGGTGTTCATTCATTGGGCAGTAAATGATCCCTCCTTTCTTGCCCATGGAAGCGTAAGGGTATAACGGTCCCTCATTTGAAGAAGGACCGTTATTTAGACAAGACTTGAACAAGTTGGGGCAAAAAAAATAGGATGATTTTTATGAAATTTACCTTGATTAATGCGATTGATTCGATTATTATAAACTTAACATAAAATGGAAGGGTGACCTTAAAACAATGATCATTTAATCCTATTTTTTAAGAAAAAATGCGTGTTTAATACGATCTTTTTTTCTGGATAGGATTAGTCTGTACTTAAAAATACAAACAAAGATCATTGTATTCCTCCCATTGGGGATATTTTGCCTTTTTAATTTGTATTGTACTGCCTCCTGTCCAGATATTTTACAGGAGGTTTTTATATTGGAAAAAAACGCATCTGTACCATTAAGTAATAAGGAACCTAACATATTCACAAATCGTGTATTTCGGGCCATTATCTTTTCAGGCTTATTTTTACAAATAGGGATATGGGTACGGAATTTTGCCGTTTTGTTATTCGTCATGGAACAGACAAACGGTGATGCCTTTGCCATTTCAATGATTTCAGTAGCGGAATTTGCACCCATTTTTATTTTTTCATTTATTGGAGGAACGTTTGCGGACCGTTGGAGCCCGAAAAAAACGATGGTTTGGTGTGATATTTTAAGTGCAATATCCGTTTTTGCTGTGCTAATTGCCCTTATCTTCGGGACTTGGAAAGTGGTGTTTTTTGCAACTTTGATTTCTGCGATACTTTCACAATTTTCACAGCCATCGGGCATGAAGCTATTTAAGATGCATTTGCCAGAAAGTCAAATTCAATCAGGGATGTCAATATATCAGACTGTATTCGCTGTATTCATGGTTTTAGGGCCGATCCTCGGTACATTTGCATTCCAATCATTCGGAATCAACATCTCCATAGGGATTACTGGTCTAGCGTTTTTACTTTCCGCTGGTGCGCTGGCTTTCCTTCCAAAAGATCGCAAACTGGATGCGGAAGCCGTAAAAACAACAATATGGCAGGAAATGAAAAGTGGAGTGAAATATGTGCTGCAGAAAAAAGAACTGAGTCTTCTTGGTTTATGTTTTCTGGCAGCTGGCCTCGGACTTGGTTTCATTCAGCCGCTTTCGATTTTCCTTGTTACTGAACAATTAGGTTTGCCTAAGGAAAATCTTCAATGGTTATTCATGGTGAATGGCATTGGTATGATTTTAGGCGGAGCTGGAGTGATGATTTTTGCCAAAAAGGTAGCGCCTCAGAGATTATTAGCCTTAGGAATGCTGATGAATGCCATTGGATTAGCGGTAATGGGGCTTTCTACAAACCTTTGGATTACACTTACCGCCGAATTCTTTAATGGGCTTATGCTGCCTTGTATCCAAATCGGAATTAATACATTGATATTGCAGAGGACAGAAGGGGAGTTCATTGGAAGAGTCAATGGAATCTTAAGCCCGTTGTTCACTGGTTCGATGGTATTGACCATGAGCGCGGCAGGTATGTTGAAAGAGCAATTTTCACTCGTTGCCATATTTGAAATCGCGGCTTTCTTTTTTATTCTTGGGATGTTTTTCATTTTACCCTTGTACAATCAAAAAATGGAAACGAAATCCGTGGAAGTTCAATAGGAGCATTGAAAAAAGGGTTGTAAATGGTGTGATTAGCTTGACTGGAGATTATGAGATTACATTCTTCAATATAGGGAATTCCCCTAAGATGAGGTAGTTTCTTGCAGTTTGTCAATGTACTCTATACTTTGTGAACCTAAAGAAGGCAGCCGGCTTCCTCAGACTGTAGATAAACTCGATGAAAATTGAGTTTATCTACAGTTTTTTTTATTTTAAATATGAGACGTTACCCTTTGATAAGTAGGTTCTCACTGCCCCTGTTAAAAGATAAAAGAAGGTTATATTTTTACAATCAAATTAATTCTTGAATGACAAGTAATTTTGGAGTGCAGGTGAATACTAAAAATGGCATGTTAGTTAATATGATTTTTTTAAGACGCATATTTTGGAATAGGTGAATAGCTAATATAAAAGGAGAAAAGGTAATGATCCTTAAGGATATAATAGAAGACACATTCAACTGGGTTTTGCCAAAGGACGTTGAAGATATATTCATCACAGGTGTAACCGATAACTCTAAGGAAATAAAAAATGGATACCTTTTTGTTGCCGTAAACGGTTATAAGGCAGATGGACATAATTACATTAAAGATGCCATTCGTCTAGGGGCATCGGTTGTGATTGGGGATCGAGATATAAAAGGGGTGGATGTCCCTTATATACGTGTTAAGAACAGCCGCAAAGTATTAGCGGAAATCGCTAAAAGGTTTTTTGGGGATCCCAGCAATCAAAAAATAATGATAGGAATTACGGGTACGAATGGTAAAACCACAACAAGCTATATGCTTCAACAAATATTAGAAGAGAATGGAATATCCTGTTCCGTCATAGGTACGATACAACATATAATCAATGGAAACAAAGTCGATTCTCATAATACGACTCCCGGTACGGTGGAATTGAATACCTTACTGGCTGCTAGTGAGGACATGGTTGTCATTATGGAAGTGTCTTCGCATGGATTAGCCCAATACCGTTTAGAAGGAATTGAATTTGATTTCTGCGTCTTTACGAATTTATATCATGACCATCTCGACTTCCACGGAACGATGGAGGATTATTTCCTGGCAAAATTACTGCTTTTTGAAAAATTAAAAACCAATGGTCTTGCGATTATTAACGGAGATGATTTCTGGGGAGAAAAATTACAAGAATACTTACGAGAGAAGAAAGTCAGTACCTACGTTTTTGGTAAATCCAAGCTGTGCGATCTAATGATCACTAATTATAATACAGCAAAAAATCCCTTTATTTCATTGAAAGAGAATCATATATCTGTGAAAATCAATTTACCATTGCCTGGACTTCATAATTTATATAACGCAGCCGCAGCTTATTCGGTAGCGAAGATGTTCCCAATTAAAAAAGAGGATATTCTCTCCTCGCTTAATCGATTTTCTGGTGTTCCAGGAAGATTTGAAATGTATAAAAAAGAAGATGGTCCGACAATTGTCATCGATTATGCACATACTGCTGATGCCATTCATCACATGCTTCAAACTGCAAAAGAATGCGGGGCAGAAAAGATTTATCATATCTTTGGTTTCCGTGGTGGTCGAGATACAACCAAAAGGGCAGAAATGGTTAAGGTATCTTCAGAACTAAGTGATGTATCAATTTTGACGATGGATGATTTGAATACGGAGGGGACAGAGGTGATGGAAACATCACTCCATAAACTTCAATGCGATTACTCTTCTGGAAATGGGAAGGTTATTCCAGATAGGACCTTTGCTATTCAGGAAGCGTTACAAGCAGGGAAGGATGGGGATTGGATTATTATAACAGGAAAGGGAATGGAGAAATATAAACAAAATTTTGGCCTGCCTACTTTTTCTGACAAAGAAACGGTATTATATCTACAAGAAAAAAACAAAGGGGATTTTATCGGTTTCTTTGATCAATAGTAAATTGTTCTTAAGGAAGTCTGCATGATGTTAATTATTGGAAAGTAACTGCTCCCAAATGGAAATATGTTTTTGGTTAGATAACGATCCGTTGAGCTTGTACACCATTGGTTGAAAACGTTAAGGAAAACTCTAAAATTTAAACTGTTATTTAATTTAACATCGAATCATTATTATTGTGAAAATTAGAAATGGCTTTTGTCGACAAACGGAAAAAGATAGGGAAAAGATAAATCCAAATGTTCGCCGCTTAGGCGTCTTACCTATTGCTTTTGGCAACATTTACTCTTTCTTTGTATACCTGTTTGCATAACTTGAAGCAACGAAAGCATTCGGTTTAATTTTAGGTTCCACCCCCATGGACTCCATCCTGGCTACCATTTCTTTTACGAACTCACTTGTTTTGTTTCGTTTTCCAATCCCGATATCAATGTGGCCTTCCATGTTGAACGTTGCCCCTTGATATACAGCAGGCAGGACAATATCGATTAACTGATTTTTTCTTTCCTCCGTAAACATGGATACAATCCCCTCAGTTAACGACAATTCATGGGAAATACGTTCATGTAATTGCGTCATCCTTCTAGGTATCATCACTTTTCTTATACAAGCCCACACACCATTTCCGACCAGCTGTATCACAATGCCTGTTATGAAAACCGTATGTTTTTTATGTACTTGCGAATCTGTACCGATCATTAATCGGTAGTTACCCGCTGGATTTAATTTCATGAAATCTACAATGTGATCGAATACCTCTTCAAATGACATGTTTTTTTCCTGGAGATTTTGAAATGGAATATTATGAAATGGATATTGCTTCATATTTTATTGCACCCAACCTTTCCCCGACTTTTAATACGATTGAAAAAAATCTGCTTGTTCCCTTAAATACATCATATGATGGGGATCCTTGTTTCGTGCAGTAAGTAGAACCAACCCACAAATAAAGATGTCGTCATCATAATTCAAGAATGTGCTCATATTAAGGATGTAAAATCTTTAATGAAAAGTCTAATTTAGAGCTCTTGGTGGAACAAGCCACCTTTGCTGATGAAGGCTCATGGGATCGTATGGTACGGATATATAATTCCTTAATATTCATCAATGGAATGGTATCGTCTCCTAATATTTAATATGTAATGAAGTGAAGCCAAGAACCCGTGCTTCATTTTTTTTGTGAGAAGAATGTCATGGATGTTACGAAAAAATCTATTTGGAGTTAATGAATGATGCAGCCTTCTTTAACGGCAGAGTCTTGTAAATTTATATGTCACCTAGGTAATAATACTGACATGATCCTAAAGATTTGCAGAGTTAGAGGTTTATGAAAGGAAATCTAACCTGCAATTATGAAAATTCTCTCTACTAAACTTCATTAAAGAATCCGTATTATATATCTTTTAAAAAAGTGTGTGATGTTTTCTTACATAAACCAAGAAATCTCTCTTTTATAATAGTAAAATAAACGAATATTCAATTAATAAAGCATAGGAGAGATGAAAAATGAAAATATCTGATTTGAAAAAAAGCGGTCATGCCCCGTCATTATTAGCTTCATTTCTATATTTTGATATCAGTTTCATGATTTGGGTATTATTAGGTGCGCTTGGTGTTTATATTACAAAAGATTTCGGGCTTTCTCCAGCTGAAAAGGGTCTGGTTGTAGCTATTCCCATTTTGGGAGGCTCGTTTTTCCGGCTTGTTCTTGGTTTTTTGACAGATCGCATCGGTCCACGAAAAACTGCAATTGGAGGAATGCTTGTTACGATGATTCCACTTTTTTGGGGATGGTTGTTCGGAGAAAGTTTAGCAGAACTATATTTAATTGGGATTTTACTCGGAGTGGCAGGTGCAAGTTTTGCTGCAGCACTTCCTATGGCAAGCCGCTGGTATCCCCCTCACTTGCAGGGACTTGCGATGGGCATCGCGGGAGCGGGTAACAGTGGAACTTTGTTTGCGACATTGTTTGGACCGCGTATTGCAGAGTCTATTGGCTGGCATAATGTGATGGGTTTAGCGTTGATTCCTTTAACCATCGTGTTTGTCATTTATATTTTAATCGCAAGGGACGCGCCATCTCAACCGCCTGCAAAACCGATCAAGGAATATTTAAACGTATTTAAAATAAGAGATACTTGGTATTTCTGTATTCTCTATAGTGTTACTTTTGGGGGATTTGTTGGGTTTACTAGCTTTTTAAGCATCTTTTTTGTTGATGAGTATGGGTTAACAAGAGTAAGGGCCGGGGAGTTTGTCACATTATGTGTCATCGCTGGAAGCTTTTTTCGTCCCGTGGGAGGATTTATTGCCGATAAAATAGGTGGAGTTAAACTGCTTATGTTTTTATTCATTGGACTTACAATTTGTATGTTTGGTATTAGCTTTCTTTATTCTTTTTCTACTGTTACGATCTTACTGTTTATCGGAATGCTATTTCTTGGTATGGGCAACGGAGCTGTCTTTCAATTAGTTCCACAGCGATTTTCTAACGAAATTGGTTTTATTACTGGCATCGTTGGAGCTGCCGGAGGTGTTGGTGGATTCTTAGTTCCTAACATACTTGGAACATTAAAACAGATTACCGGAACATATGCTACAGGATTTGTAGTATTTTCAGCAATTGGAATTGTAGCTTTCATGATCTTGGTTCTAGCTCAGCTTTCATGGAGAAAAACATGGGTACTTGGAAAGAATTCAGTTAAGATTTAAATCCATGTAGTTATATTAGCTTCTTTCATTACTTGTTGGGGGGATAAAATGAATAAACAAAAGCTAGTCTTAGTAGGGAACGGAATGGCGGGATTGCGTTGCATTGAGTCGATTATAAGAAATGATCCGAATGCTTTTGAGATTACTATTTTCGGAAGTGAACCACATGTTAACTATAATCGAATCTTATTGTCGTCTGTGCTGCAAGGCAATACCTCCTTTGAAGATATTACGCTAAATGAACGGAACTGGTATACGAAGCATAATATCGAATTATATTCGGGAGAAACGGTCGTAAAAATCGATAAAGAGACTCGGAAGATAAAAACAGACAAAGAAAGGGAAGTCCACTACGATAAGCTTATAATTGCCACAGGTTCTGTCCCATTTATTCTTCCAGTTACCGGTTTTGAAAAAGAAGGAGTTATTGCCTTTCGGACGATTGAGGATTGCCAAAGGATGATTGAAACGTCACGGAAGTATAAAAAAGCAGTCGTCATTGGAGGAGGTGTATTAGGTCTAGAAGCAGCGAGAGGACTGCTAAATCTTGGGATGGAAGTGAATGTCGTTCATATTTCCAGCCATTTAATGGAAAGGCAGCTTGATTCAACGGCATCCATTTTGCTTCAAAAAGAGTTGGAAGACCAGGGAATGCACTTCCTTTTAAAAAAGGAGACACAGGAGATAATCGGCATTGAGCGTGTAGAGCGAGTCCGTTTTAAAGATGGAACGGAGCTGGAAGCCGATTTAGTAGTCATGGCTGCGGGAGTCAGACCGAATATACAGTTGGCCAAAGAAAGCGGAATTGATACAAATCGTGCCATTATTGTAAACGACCATTTAGAAACAAGCATCCCTCATATTTATGCGGTGGGTGAATGTGCTGAACATCAGGGCATTGTTTATGGACTGGTGAAACCACTATATGAACAAGGAGAAGTGCTGGCTAAGCACATTTGTAAGATGAAATGCCATGGATATCAAGGGTCGGTTCTTTCAACCCAGTTGAAAATATCAGGTGTTGAGTTATTCTCTGTTGGACAGTTCTTAGGGGATGAAACTACGAAATCAATCACAACTTTTGATGAAGTAGACGGCATTTATAAAAAAGTGGTCTTTCAAGGAAGAAAAATCATAGGTGCTGTGCTTTATGGAGATACAAAGGTCAGCTCTCGATTACTTGATCTGATTTTAAAGCGACAAGAAGTATCGACAGAGGTAAAAAGCGTGCTGTTTCACTCATCAGATACGAGTGAGGGTGTAATCGCATCTATGGCAAATCATGAAATCATTTGCAATTGTAATGCTGTTTCAAAAGGGGCAATCATTGATGCCGTTCAAAATAAAGGATTAACAACTGTGGAACAAATTAAACAATGTACAAAGGCTTCCGGTTCTTGCGGTGGGTGTAAGCCGGCAGTGTACGACCTTTTGGCATTTATTCAAAGTAATCCTATTGATGCTTCTAAGATACAAAAGGTAATGTGCTCATGTACGACATTAACGGAAGATGAAGTCGTGTATCAAATGCAGCTTCAAGACTTAACGTCTGTTCAAGCTGTGATGGATGTTCTGGGATGGGGAAATAGCGAAGGTTGTGCAACATGCCGGCCAGCACTGAGCTATTATTTAGGAATGATTCATCCAGAGTATGAAATGGAACAGGAAACTCTTTACATAAACGAACAAAAGAATGCAACTGTTCAAAGCGATGACAGATACTCTGTTATCCCACAAATGTACGGCGGTATGACGAATGCAAAAGCCTTGCGAAAAATTGCAAATGTTGCAGATAAATATGATATATCGCAGCTAGCCTTAACAAGTGAACAAAGGATTCATTTAATGGGTGTAAAAAAAGAAGATCTTCCAGGTGTGTGGGCTGATTTAGATATGCCTTTAAGTTCGAAATATGGCAATACCGTTCAAAACGTAAAAACATGTATCGGGGAACATGTTTGCCATTGTGATAAACAACAATCCATTTTACTTGCTGTAGACTTGGAAAAAAAATTGGAGCATCTATTAACACCTTACCGTATAAAGATGGGCATATCTGCTTGTATGCATAACGGTGCAGGATCAACAACGAAAGATATAGGTGTTATGGGCATTGACAGGGGCTGGGAAATCTATGTGGGCGGAAGCAGCGGACGTAATGTACGTGCCGGTGAACTGTTTTGTGTAGCCGGGACAAATGAAGAAGCGATAGAAATCATCATCGGCTTTATTCAATATTATCGTGAGACAGCTAACTATTTAGAACGTACTTGGCAATGGATTGAACGTGTGGGATTAATTCATGTTAGGGAAGTATTATTTGATAAAGAGCTTAGTCAGCAACTATCTCAACGATTGGAAATGGCGTAGCTTGGAGAAAGCACTAAGTGGCAAGTACCTACCTATGCTTTAAGACATACGGTAAATGTCTGGAAAAGGTGAAAATGTTCCAAAGAAATCCATGAGTAAAGGGTGGGAGACTTGACTGAATTACTATTAAAGTATTTCCGTATGAAGCAAATTGAAGTCCAATCAGAAAAAAGATATGATACACAATGTCCATTTTGCAGCGTGCAATGTAAGATGCAGTTACTGGAACAAACAATAGTCTCAAGAAAAAAGTATGTGACAATTGGAAAAGATAATCCAACCTCAGAGGGGCGCTTATGCATTAAAGGCATGAATGCACACCAACATGCGTTGCATAACGATCGAATTAAATACCCTTTGCTTAAAAAAAATGGCGAATTTATTCGCATATCTTGGGAGGAGGCATTAAACCACATTAAGGAGAATTTCACTAAGATTCAAACGGAAGATGGTATAAATGCATTATCCGTATACGGAAGTGCCTCCATTTCAAATGAAGAAGCATATTTGCTGGGGAAATTTGCAAGAGTAGCTTTGAAGACAAAATATATAGACTATAATGGCCGTTTGTGTATGTCCGCGGCCGCATCTGCTGCAAGCCAAACATTTGGTATGGACAGGGGCCTGACCAATAGCTTGTCAGAAGTTCCGTTCACAAAGTGCATTATCTTGGCGGGTACAAATATCGCGGAATGTCAGCCGACAATCATGCCATACTTTGAGAAAGCGAAAGAGAATGGGGCATATATCATTGCGGTTGATCCGCGAGAAACAGCAACAACGAAAATGGCTGACTTACATCTGAAAGTGAAACCTGGGATGGATGCCGCCTTAGCAAACGGATTATTGAAAGTAATCATTGATGAGGGGCTTATTGATGAAACATTTATTCGGGAACGTGCAAATGGCTTTAAGAAAGTTAAAGAGTATGTTTCCTCTTTAAAATTGGAAGAGATTGCATCGATGTCTGGAGTTCCAAGCGAACAAATCCGTAAAGCAGCTACAATGTTCGGGGAAGAACAATCAGGGATGATTTTTACAGCAAGGGGTGTTGAGCAGCAAACAGATGGTTCTGCAGCCGTTCGTAATTTTCTTAATATTCTTATTGCTACAGGCAAAATCGGAAAAGTTAATTCGGGGTATGGAGCAATTACTGGACAGGGAAATGGACAGGGAGCAAGAGAGCATGGCCAAAAGGCAGACCAGCTGCCAGGCTATCGTATGATCGAAAATGAAGAACACAGATTACATATGGCGAGAATATGGGGAATCGATGTAGATGATTTGCCAAGAAAAGGTGTATCTGCATTCGAAATGATCGAGAAAATAAATGAAGGTGAAATTACCGGCATGTTTTTAATGTGCTCTAATCCTATTGTCTCAAACCCTAATGCTAACTTTGTCAAAAAGGCTTTGAAAAAATTAAAGTTTCTTGTCGCAGTAGATATGTTTGTTTCAGAAACTGCTAGATTGGCAGATTTAATTTTACCTACTTCTTCTTATTTGGAGGATGAAGGAACGATGACAAATTTAGAGGGACGAGTCACCTTGAGGGAAGCGAGTTTTTCATCACCGGGAGAAGTAAAGCATGATTGGCAAATCATTTGCGACATAGCAAAAGTTCTGGGAAAAGGGGAGCATTTCTCCTTTCAATCTGCAGAAGAGATTTTCAACGAATTAAGAGTGGCAAGTCGCGGGGGAACTGCTGATTATTATGGTATAACGTATGATCGTCTAAGAAAAGAAGGAGGCATTTTGTGGCCGTGTCCAAACCTTGACCATAAAGGGACAAAACGGTTATTCGAATCGTCTTTTGCGCGCCCAGGTGGAAAGGCAGCTATGGTTGTCGTTAATAATGAGCCTATTGTTCCAAAAGAACGGACATGTATGGAGTTTCCCCTTTACTTAACAACCGGAAGGGTCATGTCGCATTATTTAACGGGAGTACAAACGAGAAAAAGCTCATCATTGGCAGCAAGAAATTTTGAATCATTTATGGAAATTCATTCGGATACAGCCAAGAAATATCACATTCCAGACAATTCTTTGGTCAAAATTGAATCAAGGAGGGGAAGTATTGTTGTAAGAAGTAAATGGTCAGATACCATTCGTCATGATACTATATTCGTTCCCTTTCATTGGGCAGACTCACAAAATGTCAATCGGCTCGTGTCGCAGGATTTAGACCCGACATGCAAAATGCCTGGTTTTAAAGTCAGTGCGGTAAACGTAAATCCTATTATTGAGAAAACGTCGAATTAAAGTGATATAACAATGCAGGTCCTATGCTATTTCAAAGGAAGATTAAAATACACACCCGAATAAAATTTTGAGGAAAAAGCATTTGTTCATGACTCATGAAAAAAGGGGCAATAGTATGGGAAAAGGTAAAGTTTATATTGTTGGTGCCGGACCTGGGGATCCAGATCTAATTACTGTCAAAGCAACCAAATGCATCGCGAAAGCAGATGTTATTCTGTATGATCGATTAGTAAATCGTGATTTGCTGCTATACGCCAAGAAGGATGCTAAATTCATTTATTGTGGTAAAGCGCCTGGTAAACATTGTGTCTCCCAAGTAGAAATTCACCAATTGATAATCAGTAAATCAATGGAAGGGAAAATGGTCGTTCGTTTAAAGGGGGGAGATCCTTTCATATTTGGACGAGGCGCTGAGGAAGCGGAAGAGCTTGTAAATCACGGTATTCAATTTGAGATAGTTCCTGGAATTACATCAGGAATTGCTGCGCCAGCTTATGCGGGAATTCCCGTGACGCATAGGGAGTGGGGAAGTTCCTTTGCAATTGTCACAGGACAACGTAAGACCGGTAAACTGGATAACATCCACTGGCACCATTTGGCACATGGTGTTGACACGATTGCTATTTATATGGGTATTAATAACCTTCCTTATATATGCAGTCAATTACAATCATGTGGAATGAAACCTCAAACCTCTATAGCTGTTATTGAACAAGGAACGACTGGCTTTCAACGGACCGTTACAGGCACGATCGAAACAATCGTGGAGGTTGTTAAAAGGGAGCGGATCTCCAATCCCGCAATGATTGTAATAGGAGAAGTAGTGAAATTATCCGGTGAATTATCATGGTTGTCAGAACGAACGAAAGATAAGGAGTTCGTACAAAAGAAATGAATTTGGTCATTCTTTATTATCTAGCTTGTTTATTTCCCTCGGGTAAAAGTGGTCAGTTCAAAATCCCATTTTAAGAATTCAGTCTCACCTCGTTATTGAAAATGCATCGACCAAACAAAGTGAGACTCCCCTTTATCGCCATGAATCTCCAGTAAATGAAAAAAAGGACATGGAAGATGCTATATCCATAGTAATGATAGATTTGTAAACAAACTCTAGTGGGAAAAAAGCATGGTATAAATTGGGGAATAGGTTTATCAGCGTCTAAACATGTGCGTATTGAACATAATTGAATCGTAAATATTGCTGTAAGGAACAAGTAAAATCAATTGCGCATCCCAAAGTGTGCATTTAATTGACCTTGCAGCATTTTTTTTCGCATTTTTTCCTGTTCGATTTTTTTAATTTCTTTTAATTTTTCCTGTCTAATTTCATTGGTTTGCACTCCATCCTCTATTTTATCGGCGATTTCCACTAATGCCTTGACGTCGGAAAAAGAGTATTTACGGTTACCACCCTTAGACCTTTCGGGGAAAACGAGTTTTCTTTCTTCATAATAGCGGATCTGTCTATCTGATAGTCCGGTTAATTCTCTGACCACTCCTATGGAAATTACTTTTCTGTCTATATAAGATTCTTTTTGCTGGACGATGAAAATCACCTCATTTTTGATTAATGCTAGATCAATAAGGATATTATATCCTAATTTTCTGAATATTTGTAACGAAAACTAACATTAATTATTAATTTTCAAAAATCATGTAAGATTTTATAACACGCTTGTTGTTATAAATAGTGACCTCACCTATAATCAAACTCATAATCCTTTCAAAAAAATCTTATTGGAGGAAAAAACATGGCTAAGCAGAAATTGGCACTCATTGGGAATGGTATGGCTGGAGTAAGATGTTTAGAAGAAATTTTAAAAATTCAACCAGAAAGGTTTGAGGTGACTGTCTTCGGAAGTGAGCCACATCCGAATTATGATCGAATCCAACTATCGAATGTATTGCAAGGGGCTACGACGATAGATGATATAACAATAAATGATTGGAACTGGTACAAAGAAAACAATATTACCCTATTTTCAGGTGAAATGGTCACGAACATCGACACGGAAAAGCAAATCATTTACTCAGACACAAATCGTGAAGTCGAATATGATCAATTAATTTTAGCTACGGGATCAATCCCTTTCATACTACCTATAAAGGGGGCGGATAAAAAAGGAGTGACAGCCTTTCGAAATATTGAAGATTGCGAAAAAATGATTGAATATTCAAAAAAAAATAAAAAGGCTGCAGTTATTGGTGGAGGATTACTGGGTCTTGAAGCAGCCAGGGGGCTTTTAAATCTAGGAATGCAGGTAGATGTTATTCACCTTTCGGAATATTTGATGGATAGGCAGTTAGATCCAACAGCAGGAAAAATGCTGCAAAGAGAGCTTGAAAGCCAGGGAATGAATTTTCATCTTGGGAAACAGACTCAGGAGGTTTTAGGTGAAATTGATGTTAAAGGATTACGCTTTAGTGATGGCGAGGAAATAAGCGCCGATTTAGTGGTCATGGCAGTTGGGATTAAACCAAATGTTCAAATGGCCGAAAATTGCGGCATCCCTGTCAATCGAGGAATTATCGTGGACGACTATATGGAGACAAGGATCCCGAATATTTTTGCGGTTGGTGAATGTGCGGAACACCGTGAGATGGTATATGGTTTGGTCGCTCCCCTATATGAACAGGGCAAAGTATTAGCCAAAAGGATTTGCGGGCTGGAAGGCAAAGCTTACGAGGGTTCAGTGCTGTCTACAAAGCTAAAAATATCTGGTGTCGATGTATTTTCGGCTGGAGAAATTTTCGAGGATGAACAAGCTAAATCAATCAAGGAATTTAATGAATGGAATGGTACTTACAAAAAAGTAATGATTCGAAATGGGAAAATTTCTGGTGCGGTATTATTCGGGGACACAACGGAAAGCAATAACCTATTGAGCATGATTAATAAAAATGCCGAAGTTTCCGAATATTTAGAAGTTGGAGCGAGTAAAGGACCCAGTGTCAGTCTTGTCACAACGATGTCAAATGAAGATATCATCTGTGGTTGTAATGGTGTAACGAAAGGCGATATTGTGACGGCAATCGAATCTAATGGGTTAACGAGTATTGAGGAAGTAAAAGGCTGCACAAGTGCTTCAAGATCTTGCGGGGGATGTAAGCCGTTAGTCGGTGATATTCTCGAAATGACATTGGGCGCTAATTTCAGTGAGTCAAACCAGAAGGAATCCATATGCACGTGCACCACTTTATCCAGGGATGAGGTTGTTGCTGAAATACGCGAAAAAAATCTGACCCATACTCGAGAAGTCATGAATGTTCTCGGCTGGAATACAAGTGATGGTTGCTCGAAGTGTAAACCAGCACTGAACTATTACTTAGGCATGATTCATCCTGTTGAATATGAAGATGAAAAAGAATCCCGCTATGTCAATGAAAGACTGCATGCAAATATTCAAAAGGATGGTACATTTTCTGTTGTGCCAAGAATGTATGGGGGCGTCACAAATCCTGATCAATTACGGAAAATAGCAAATGTTGCTGATAAGTATAATGTTAAGTTACTTAAGGTTACAGGCGGGCAAAGAATAGATTTGTTCGGCGTTGAAAAAGAAGACCTTCCAAGTGTATGGGCCGACCTGGATATGCCTTCTGGATATGCATATGGAAAAACCCTTAGAACTGTGAAAACATGTGTCGGTGAAAACTTTTGCCGCTTTGGCACCCAAGATTCAATCGGGCTGGGCATTGCCCTGGAGAAGAAATTTGAACGTGTAGGCACACCTCATAAGGTTAAGATGGCTGTGTCGGCATGTCCTCGTAATTGTGCTGAATCCGGTATCAAAGATCTTGGTGTTGTCGGTGTAGACGGTGCGTGGGAAATTTATATTGGCGGCAACGGCGGAACCCATTTAAGAGCCGCTGAATTATTATGCAAGGTAAAAACAAGTGATGAGGTAATTGAAATTACGGGTGCATACATTCAACATTATCGGGAGACTGCCAATTATTTAGAAAGAACGTCTGTCTGGGTGGAGCGTGTAGGGTTCGAAACCATTAAGGCGATTATTGGTGATAAGCAAAAAAGGATTGAGCTTAATCAACGTTTAAATGAAGCTTTATCGGTATTGCAAGAACCATGGAAAGAAATCATTGAGAGTAATGCGATCCAAACCGGTTTATTTCAAAAAGTGAAAATTCCAGCTATATCAAATAAATGAATATGGGGGAAGCCTAAATGGGGAAAACGCTTCAAAAGATAAAGGTTTCAACAGTAAAGGAAATGCCAAAAAATCTGGGGAAAACAGTAACCATAGGCTCTCAAGAAATTGCTCTTTTTCATTTAGCTAATGGTGAATTCCGAGCTATTGAAAATCGTTGCCCACATAAAGGTGGAGTTCTGGTAGAAGGCATTGTGAGTGGTGATTACGTCTTTTGCCCGATGCATGACTGGAAGATCAGTGTCAGGAATGGAAAAGTCCAAAAACCTGATAATGGCTGCGTTAAAACATTCAATGTTGAAATAGACAATGGCAATGTTTATATTGTTTTATAAAATTGAATGGAAAAGAAAAAGGATGATCGGGAACATATAATCTAAAAAGTAAAAATGGATCGTCCTTTTAAGGACTACCCATTTTTACTTTTCTTTGAGAAGTGAGCATCCAAATGAACAACCGGGAAGCCTGCTTAGCAAATACACTGCGAAGGAAATTTGAACAAAACCTCACTATTAATTGATAAATATTTCCAAGTGAAATATACTTTTTTGTATAGGAACAACTTTTTCATAAAGAAGGACGCTTTTGCATCATGACCCCTATGTTTTGATTTTTAATTAAGTCTCGGTTTCTACTATCAGTTTGGGGAAGAGGTGTTTTTTTTGAAAAAATTATCTATAGGCGTCGTTACCTTTATGCTGTATTTTGTTCCTTCATCAAGTACTTCACCTGTAATTGCAGAAGTAAAACCAGATTACAGGCTTTATGTGATGGCCCCATTGGGCGAAATAACAGATTGGGATGCATTTAAAGCAGAGCTTGTTCAATTGAAGGAACATGGAGTATATGCAATAACGACAGATATATGGTGGGGAATGGTCGAAAGTAAAAAGGATAATCAGTTTGATTGGTCCTATTATAAAAAGTATGGGGAAGTAGTGGAAGCTTCCGGTTTAAAATGGGTGCCCATTTTATCTACGCATCAATGTGGCGGTAATGTGGGGGATGATTGCAACTATCCTATCCCAAGTTGGCTCTGGAAGAAAGACACTGCCGAAAACATGGCCTTCAAGAGTGAAAGAGGTTATTGGAATAAAGAAGTACTTGCACCTTGGTGGGAAGGTACAGCCGTTCAATATGACGAATTGTACAAATCATTCGCAGAGAACTTTGCTGATAAAAAAGATCTAATCGTTAAAATATATCTTAGTGCAGGTCCAGCTGGGGAACTAAGATATCCTTCTTATCAAAATGCAGATGGTTGGGAATACCCTGAACGTGGACAGCTTCAAGTTTATACGGAGGGTGCAAAACGGGATTTCAGGCTTGCCATGAAAGAAAAATATTCGACTATAAAAAAACTAAATGCATCTTGGGGCAAAAAGTATAAAAACTGGAAGGAGATTCAACCGCCTATTAACGGGGATGAATTTTTCACAAGAGGTGGAGCGATCGACACACAATTCGGTAACGACTTTATGCAGTGGTATCAGGGTACTCTTGAAAAGCACCTTTCAAAAATCTCGAAATTTGCCCATAAACATTTTGATGAAGTCTTTGACGTACCAATTGGCGCTAAAATCTCGGGTGTTCATTGGAAAATGAATGATCCGCTCATGCCACACTCAGCTGAGTATAGTGCTGGGTACTATAACTATTCCCAACTACTTAATCAATTTAAGAAGTCAAATATGGCCATTACATTCACCTGTTTGGAAATGGGAGATCAAAACGCATATACAGCACCATATTATAGCGCTCCAAAAACGTTGGTTACCCAAATTGCTCATTTAGCTAATGAAAAAGGGATTTCATTAAACGGCGAAAATGCACTCCCGGTGATCAATAAGGAAGGGGGCTTTGATAATATTGCAGAAATGATTTTTAACTATGATTTTGAGGCCTTTACCTTCTTAAGAATGTCTAATTTATTCGATGAAGATGGAAATCCAACAGATGAATTCAAGATGATGGTAGATAAATTGGAAGGGAAATCAATTACCGTTACATTTACTGTTGAAAATGTACCTGCCAAACCGAATCATGGTGTTTACTTGATTGGTGATAGAGGGGAAATCGGCAGGTGGAAGCCTGAGGAACACGAATATAAGCTTACTCAAAATCCAGAAGGTAGCTGGAGTGGAACATTCCATTTAGCAGCAGATCGTTACTATGAATTCAAGTTCGTCATGAAAGATGAAAAAGGGAATATTACATGGCAAGACGGCGAAAATAATAGCTATAAAACTCCTGTAAAGGGCAAAGGAACCTATAAAACTTCATGGTAGATGGAGATTTAAAAAGCCTTGGAATATGAATGACTAACTAAGTAGGGCTTGTGGGAAGAATAGAAGGTATAGATTCCTTTTTTCGGCCCTCATGAAATGACGATTTCTTGAAATGTTACACTGGTCCCCTGTTTATTTTCGTACTATTGAAGGGGAGAAAAATGGCGGGAAATATTATGGTAAGACTAATCGATTCTTAATTGCTTTTAATAGATATGTTAACGATTTATTCGAGCAACAAGAAAGGGAGGAATGACATTAATGAAGACAATGATTAAATGGGAAGGGGAAATGGCCTTTTCTGGCGTAACTCCCTCAGGACATGAAATAAAGATGGATGCTGCCAAAGAATCAGGCGGAACAAATAGTGGAGCAAGACCTACAGAGTTACTTTTACATTCTCTTGCGGGATGCACAGGAATTGATATTGTAATGATTTTAAAAAAAATGCGATTTGAAACAACTGGTTTTCAAATAGAAATTGAAGGATCACGGGCAGAAAATCATCCAAAACGGTTTACCGATTTTCATATCCACTATATCCTCGAGGGGGAACTGCCTGAAGATAAAGTGGTCCGTGCAATCCAGTTATCGAAAAATACGTACTGTTCAGTGTACCACTCATTGAATGCAAATATTAGCATGAGCTATTCTATAAATGGTGTTAAAGGAAATAAAAAGTTATAAGGTTTAATGTAAAGTATAATATTTATTGACAAACAGCCTCCATTTCCTGCTCGAAACGGAGGCTGTTTTTGACAAAAATGAGCATTTTGATGAACGGATACCTCAAACATAGAACATTAACTACCCTAACGTGAAAACCCGAAGGAAGTAATTCCACGGAATGTTGATATCTGTATGGTTGGTATACTTCTATGGGCATTTACATCATTTAATCCAAAACCATTTATCGGTATAGATGGTCAATTTAGTAAGCAAGTTAGTCAGCAAGTAATCTAAATGTAATCCTTTGTCATTGGAATACCCTTGATGTTAGGAGTTTATCGATATAAACTTTATATACTGTTGAGGAGTGGTTAAGTTGAAAGAGATAACAATAGACAAATTGAATTTCAAAGATCATTTATCTATGATAGAACAATATTCATTGAAAGATTTCATGTTTAAATGGCTTGGTAGCCCTGAAGAAGGATTAGATGATTTTCTTCCGCTTACGTACACAGATCATGTCTTTGCAAAAATGGAAACAACATTGGAAACAAAAATAAAGATTCATGGTGATGAAACTTTCAGATATGTCACCATTACGGAAGATAATCAGATTGTAATAGGGTGCTTAGATTCGAATCAAGAACAAAGGTTTAGAATTTTGTCTCTGGAGGAGCGTTTGAAAAGCTACTAAAATATTTAAGGCTTTTACATTACGTTGCTAACTTTCCAGATTTGATTTATGTAATCAGATAAAAAAGACCATTCCTTATCAATTTTAAGGAATGGTCTTTTTTTTGTTCATTATGAACACGCGACCAAGAAGTTCGAACTTCTCCCCTCTTAACGGAAGGTTTGAACTGTCCCCAGCAGTAAAAGCCCTTTATCGTTTGCATTCGCGCCTGATATACAGGGTTACCTAGAACTTTGAGCGTTCGTTGTTCTCCCATCTTATCTTGACATGAGTTTGTTGCTCATTAATTTATAACGTTTGGATTTATTTTACAAAACCAAAACGATTATCTATTTTTCTAGTGTATTATTAAAGAGTGCAAGTTGATTAAAACTCTTGAGGGGGAATAGGGATGAGCGAGACGTGGGCGAGTTCAATAAAAACGCTTTTGAAGAAACGTTTGAGGGGCCGGGAAATCAAGGGAGCTATTATACTGATTCAAGACCTAATACAGGTATTTTTGGTACACTTGAGGGTATAACCGCAGAAGATGCTTCCCTTTCCATACATGGATCAACAATAGCTGCTCACTCAGACCATATACGTTATTATTTATGGGTAATTCGAACACTGATCAGTGGCATAGATTTTGAAAAGGATTGGGATGCTAGCTGGACCATAACTCAAGTTGATGAGGAGAAATGGTCGGAAATCAGGAAGGAATTACACAGGGAATACGCCTCTCTTTTGACCGAGATCGATACAATCGATTTAGAGAACTGGCTGACAAATGTCAACGCGACCATTGCCCACTCGGCTTATCACCTTGGAGCATTAAGGCAAATGATAAAGACGTTAGAAACTAAAAGTGATAAAACCTAATAAGGATTTCTAAATAGAGTATGAATTCCTGACTTAAGCCCAGCAACGAATGCTGGGTTTATTTTTAGTTTTAGAGTCTACATTACGTTATACTCTACCAGTCTATTTGCTTTTCACCTTTTAAGGATAGGTTTCATGCGTTTTGAAATACATAAATTTGTAGGTAATTGTTAGATTGTGTCAGATTTTCAGAATAATCTTTTACATTTTAAAGGGTTCAAGTCCTAATTGGAGAAGTATTATTATCAGGATGTTTTTTTAGCCGAGGATTGTTAACTGCATGAATATCGACAAAAAGGAGGGCTAGTAATTAAAAAACAGCTGTATAAATTACTTAGTATATTTTTTATTATTTTCTTTTTGCAAACATCGTGGTCTCATGCTGCCTTTGCCGAGCAAAGAACTTTTATCATTGCAGGAGAAAGCGCTCTTCCCCCGTTTTCATTTGAAAATGAAGCTGGTGAACTGACTGGTATCAATATTGATTTAATGGAGGAAATAGCTGAATATAATGGGGTTGATTTCGAATATATTCCGATGGGGATGCAAGATGCGGAAAAGGCCTTAATGAACGGAACCATTGATGCAATTGTCGGCAGTACCTATAGTACCGAAAAAGATTATCAGCTTGATTTCACTCAATCCTATTTCACAATGTCTCAGTCAATAATTATCCCTAGTCAAAGGAAAAAGGATATTCATACGTTAACGGATTTACGTGATTCGCATGTTGTTCTTGATCATAATACGCCAGTCATCAGCACTTTTCTGAATATGAGGAATACAAACTTAACAACTGTTTCGAATCAATATTCGGGTATTTTAACATTATTGAACAACCGTGCAGATGCTTTCATCGGAAACAAATGGACTGCAGATTTCTACTTGAAAAAATACCGCCAAGAAAAGCAGTACATCATTCTCGATGAAGTCATTGAGCCCGCCGATTATACGATTGCAGTTAAAAAAGGGAACCAAACGCTCCTTTTTATGTTGGACAATACACTAACTCAACTTAAAGCCAATCGAAATTTAAACGGGATAATCGATAAATGGGTCATGCCACAATCCAATCAAAAAATCGCCAGGTTGGAGCAATTCATAATTTGGTTAATCATAATCTTAACCGCAGTAGCCCTAATCCTTCTAATTATTTACATATGGAATCAAAAACTAAAAAAATCCGTTCATAGCCAAACGATGAAATTACATTTATTGAATATGGATTTAGAGAAACAACGTCAAAACATCGCTAATAGTAAAGCGTTCAAAGATCAAATTTTAAACAATATCAATACAGGCATCATAACATTCGACCTCGATTTCATGATTACTAGTTGCAATGCAAAGGCATCGGACATTCTTAACATTTCCAAGGAAATGATTCTGAATCTTTTGAATCATTCACAACTAATGAAGTTATTCGAAGCATCTCATCAAGATCAAAAAGAGAAAAACGGTACAGGTTCTTTTCGAATCTTGGTAATAAATGAGGAGAATGAACAGAAGGTCATTTCTTATTCCATGCATAAGATGTTCAATTCTGAAGAAATCCAAACCGGATACTTACTTTCCATGAATGATGAGACGGAGAAGAAAACATTGGAGAAAAAATTGGTTACACAAGAAAAGCTTCACGCACTGGGGCAACTAGTTGCAGGTGTCGCACATGAAATTAGAAATCCTTTAACATCCATTAAAACATTCATTGATTTACTTCCGAGTAAATATGATAATCCTCAATTCCGACAAGTACTAATGGAGTACTTGCCAAATGAAGTCAACCGACTAAATGCAATTGTTACTGATTTGATTGAATATGCAAGACCGCGCCCGCCAAATAAAACAAATTGCTATGCGCATGAACTTATATCATTACTTGCTTTTCATAAGGTGACGATGGAAAAAAAACAAATTAATTTTGAACAGGCAATTGATGAGGACCTTATATTTTATATAGATTTACAGCAAATTCACCAAGTTCTCCTTAACTTAGTGCTAAACTCCATTCAAGCCGTTGAAGAAACAAAGGACAAGACCATTAAAATCACCATTGATAAAGAGAATGAAAAGACTGGACGGATTACCATATTCGATACAGGAATAGGGATGAAACAGGAGGACCAAAACCATATTTTCGAGCCTTTCTTCACAAATAAAGAAAAGGGTGTCGGTTTGGGCCTTACGTTATCGTATAGGCTCATTAAAGAAAATAACGGAGATATCCAAGTCAAAAGCTATCCTAATTCTGGAACGACATTCATTATTTTACTGCCTTTGTATATTGAACAGTAGCCATGTAGGAGGACGAGTACTATGAAGATACATGTATTAGTGATCGATGATGAACCAGCTATTTGCACCGCTCTTAGCTTTGCATTGGAAGATTCTTATCAAGTCGTGACAACAACGGACCCGGGAGAAGGTCTTCGAAAAATCGAAAATCACTATTTTGATATTGTTTTGCTTGATCTACGAATTGGAAATATTAGCGGACTTGATATTCTTCAGAAAATCAAAAAAATAGCGCCTAACGTGACAGTCATCATGATGACTGCCTATTCATCCATTGAAACTTCGATCGAGGCCATAAAAAAAGGGGCCTACTATTATATTGAAAAACCCATCAATATAGAAGAACTTTCGCTGCTCTTGATGAGGGCTGCTGAATTCAAACAGATGTCCAATCAATTGGAGACACTTCATGAAGAATTGGAGATGCAAAGGGGGGGTGGGAACTTTCTTGGTAACAGCAAGGCTATGCACCGTATTTTTTCAATGATCGAAAGGGTGAAGGATATTGATTCAAGTGTCCTTATCACTGGTGAAAGTGGAACCGGAAAGGAGCTAGTGGCCCGGAACATCCATACGCTAGGAAGAAGGAAAAACAAACCCATGCAGATTGTCAATTGTGCTGCAATTCCGGAGATGCTGCTGGAATCCGAATTGTTCGGTTATGAAAAGGGAGCGTTTTCCGGTGCAACTCAAAGGAAGGAAGGGAAATTCGTTGCTGCGAATGGAGGCATTCTTTTTCTGGATGAGATTAGTGAAATGCCCCTTCCCCTTCAAGCCAAATTATTACGGGTGTTGCAGGAACGGGAAGTGACGCCCCTAGGCTCCAATACAAAAATATCACTGGATGTCCGTATTATAAGCGCAGCCAATAAAAACCTGGAACAAATGGTGATGGACGGGGAATTTAGGGAGGATTTGTATTTCAGGTTAAATGTCATTCCCATTCCCATGCCGCCATTAAGAGATAGAAAAGAAGATTTACCCATTCTAATGGATTATTTTTTGAAAAAACATGCTAAGGAAATGAATCGGGAAGACAAGACATTCTCAGCAAGCGCACGACGGATTTTGCTGGAGTATTATTACCCTGGGAATGTCCGTGAGCTTGGTAACATTATAGAATATGCGGTTGCTCTATCAAACTCGAAAATCATGGAAGATAGCGACTTGCCACAATATGTTCAAGAACAGAAGTTTATCTTTCAGCCGGATAGCCTTGACGAGGATGCAAACAGTTTTAGGATCCCCCTTGGCATCTCAATGAAAGAAATAGAGGAAAAAGTCATAACGGCCACTCTTCAATACTGTAAAAACCATCGGCAAAAAACAGCTCAAATTCTAAAAATTTCTGAAAGAAGCCTTCGCGATAAAATAAAGCTCATTTCAAAAGGAGAATAAAAGGCAAAAAAGATGTTTAGTATGAATCGGCATTTTTTTCTGGAAAACCGGCAAAAATTGCCGGTTTTTAACCGTGTACCATACAATAATTCGGCAAGATTTGCGTTTTAGGGCATTTTATCTATTTGGCATAGTACTTGCATTTTAATTCATTAAGAAAGGAGGGCCACTATGAAATATGGAGCACTCTTTATAAAAGTCGCTTTGTTATTTTGCTTTATAACAGGATGTACTTTTATGAATGAGCAGCAGGAAATATCTAAACCTGCTACTACCTTGATTCAGAGACAATTAACTTCAGAAGGACAGGGTTTAAATAATAGGATGCTAATCATTGCAACCGGAGATATGTCAGGTGTTTATTTTTCATTAGGACAAAAATTGTCATACATGTATGAAAAATATAACGGAGCCGTGTCGGGGACAAGAATCACCGATGCTTCCATCGAAAATACCGAGTTGGTAAGCCGGCATCGAGCAGAAATTGGTTTTACCACAGTAGATGTACTGGATTTGCCTGAAACCGATAAATCAAAGTTACGTGCTTTAACGGCCCTATATTCCAACTATGTTCAAATTGTTACTACTAAACAAAGTAATATTGATTCCTTAAAAGATTTAGTTGGGAAACGCATTAGTGTTGGTACGACCGGAAGCGGTACAAGGCTGATTGCAGAACGAATCCTTTTAGAAACGGATTTACCGCCTGATCAATTGAATTTATCCTATCTTTCTTTTTCTCAATCTGCAGAAGCATTGCGAAATGGTACCATTGATGCGGCTTTCTTCTCTTCTGGCATTCCGAATAATGATATCGCTTACATGTCCAAACAAACGGAACTCTCATTTATTCCAATTCCGGAAGACATCATCGAACGCCTTCAGAAACAATATGGCGTCTACACTCATAATGAAATTCCCAGTAATACATATAAGGGGATGAAAAAAAGTGTCAAAACGATTTCAATTAAAAATGTTTTGGTAACCTACGATGAAATGTCTGACCTGCATGCTTACAATCTTGTGAAAACATTTTATGAACATTTGCCTGAGCTACAGGATACACATCCGGCAGCTTCTGATATTTCAATTAATGAAGCAACCAAACAAGTTCCACTCGATTTTCATACAGGAGCCATGAATTATTTTACCGAACAAGGAATTATTGAAAATCAATGAAAAATGGGAGGTAATGACAATGAAGAAAGTATTAAGTCTTTTATCGATAATCGTATTGATTGCCCTTGCTGGATGTGGGAATCCCACTCCGCAAAAGCCAGGGGAAACAGCACAAACAAGTGCAGGTGAAAAAGGAGAGAAAAAAATAACGATCGCAGGTAACGGCGGAGTCATAGAAAGAACGATTCGAGATGAGATTGCACCAAAGTTCGAAGAAGAAACGGGTATCAAGGTTAATTATATTTCCGGTTTATCAGGTGAAATCCTTTCTAAAGTTGAATTACAAAAGAACGCTCCACAAATAGATATCGCCTTTTTTGTACCGGTTGATGTAATACGTGCCAAGGAGAAGGATCTGATTGTGCCAGTTGATGAATCAAATGTGCCAAATATGAAATCCGTCGACCCACGATTCACTGCGATTGAAAAGGCTGCTGCTCCTGTATTCGGCTTAGTCATTGCACCAGGATATAATACGGATACCTTTAAAAAGAAAGGATTAAAACCGATTGAATCATGGAATGATCTTATTTCTCCAGATTATGAGGGGAAAACGGCATTTTCAGATATTACGAATGACTGGGGTTTCAATACACTTAATGGTTTAGCGATTTCAAACGGGGGCAGCACGGAGGACATGGAACCAGGTCTTGAAAAAGCAAAGGATCTTGCAGGTTATTCCAATACTTTTTATAAAAACTCAACGCAAATGATGCCGGCCATTCAACAGGGAGCCGCTGATGTAACGGTCATGGGAAGTTACTCCATAGGTGAACTAGCCGTTTCAGGAGTTCCGATTAAAATGGCTGTCCCTAAAGAAGGTGTGCCGCTTCAAGCTTTCAGCGCGGGGCTTGTGAAAAATACGCCTAATAGTGAAGAAGCTCTTGAATTCATGAACTATTTAATAAGTGAAAAAGCACAAGCATTAATTTCCGAAAAAGGATTTTATCCTACGGTAGAAGGGATGAAAATCGCAGAAAAATATGAAGAGTCAATTGGACTTAAAGAAAGTGATAAAACATTCAAACCTGATTTTGCCAAGTTTGCCGAAATTCGTGCAGAGGTTTCCGACAGATGGGCGAAAGAGGTTACTCCTGAATTAGGAAAAAAACTAAAATAAAAAGGAGCGTGTTGATCACATGGAAGTATTAAAAAAAGACGTGGAAATCAAAAGGCATCACCTGGAGTCAGTCCCCCCGAGTGTGTCGAAAAAAAATGATGTGGAGATAAAGGGCGCGTTTAAACAATTTGGATCGAATGTTGTACTGAATGGCATTGATTTGGAAGTGAAACAAGGAGAGTTACTCACTCTTCTTGGCCCTTCCGGGTGCGGAAAATCCACAACCTTGAACCTCATTGCAGGATTCCTCGATGCCGATCGGGGCGAAGTCCATATTAAAGGAAATAATGTTACAAAAGTTCCGCCTTATAAAAGAGATTTAGGAATGGTTTTTCAAACATATTCACTTTTTCCTCATATGACTGTTTATGAAAATCTTAGTTTTGGCTTGAAGCTGCGCAAGGTTGGTAAAGCTGAACAAAAAAAGAAGATAAGTAAAGCACTTGAATTAGTTAAAATGTCTGGATTGGAGAATCGTTATCCAAGGGAATTATCAGGAGGTCAGCGCCAGCGTGTTGCGATTTCCAGGGCACTTGTAGTTGAACCTGAGCTCCTGTTGCTTGATGAACCCCTTTCAAACCTTGACGCCAAATTACGTCATGAACTGAGAGCTGAAATAAAGCGTTTACAAAAAGAAATTGGCGTAACGACCATTTTTGTAACCCATGATCAAGAAGAAGCTCTTTCCATGTCAGATCGAGTAGTTGTCATGAATGCAGGGAAAATTGAACAAATCAGTACTCCCACTGATATTTACAATCATCCCAAGACAGAATTCGTCTTTCAATTCATCGGTAAATCGAATTGTTTTGAAGGGAAAGTGTCAGCAGTGGATAAGAGGACAATTTCAGTCAAGATAGGTTCTGACATTTCTCATGTCGACGCGGATAATATCATGGGGAATGACAATGACTTGAAAACAGGGGATGAGGTGAAGATTTATATAAGACCAGAAAAACTGAAAATTGTTTCTGCTGAAGAAACCTCTTTATCACCTATTGATTTCCATCGTGCTAATATCAGCCAAATTAACTATCTTGGTACCTCATGGGAAATCAATGTTTTTTTACAAGGGAAAAGCATACAAGTATTAACCACTGACATCGATTCATCATGGAAAAATGGAAGTGAGGTGTTTATCGGATGGAGCCCATCAGAAGTTATGCTAGTCAAGAAATAAAACAGGAAACGAATCCGATTGAGCCGCAAAAGGAACCAAAATTAAAGAAAAGGAAAGTCTGGGTACCGGGATTACTCCTATTAACGCCAATCTTACTATTTATATTTGGTTTCTTTGTCATACCGATGCTATACATTTTATATTTAAGCTTCATATCCACAGATAATCTTGGAGCGAATGATGCTGTATATAGCATCAAAAACTACACCCAATTATTTTCCGATAGCTACTACCTATCATCCTTATGGTTGACTGTAAAAATCAGTTTATATTCGGTCTTGGTTGCTTTATTTTTAGGGTATCCGGTTGCTTTGACCATGGCAAAAAGTTCAGCTCGGATCAGAGGATATATCACTCTCTTGATCGTGTCACCCCTTTTGGTAAGTATAGTGGTCCGCAATTTTGGCTGGTACCTCTTGCTATTGCCTAACGGGACGATCAATCAAACCTTGATGTCCTTAGGGATAATAAATGCGCCATTGAAACTATTATTTTCGGAAATCGGAGTTGTGATTGGGCTTTCCAATGCCTATCTGCCCTTTATGATCTTATCCATCGTTGCCAGCTTGTATAATATTGATCCTTCCCTGGACAAGGCAGGAGCCATACTGGGGGCTAGCCCGTTCAGAAGGTTCTTTTCCATTACATTGCCTTTAAGTATCCCAGGTATCGTATCTGGTTGCATTCTTGTATTTAGTTTGTCAATGAGTGCTTATGTTACACCAGCACTGATGGGGGGAGCCAATGTACCAGTTATGCCTGTTGTCATATATGATCAAATAAATAACCTGCTTCACTGGACATTTGGATCTGCCCTTTCTTATATTCTATTAGCAACAACTGTCATTTCGGTTGCCATCTTTACTAGAGTATTTGAAAAAGGGAAATTCAAGGAGGTATTCCGATGATGAAAACGTTTGGTAGCCTTCGGATTGCCCTAGCCGTGTTGGCAATAATCTATATCTTGATACCGCTCATTGTGGTTATTCCCGCTTCTTTTACAAGTGCCAATTATCCAAGTTTTCCGGCTGACGGCTTCTCGTTGCAGTGGTATAGCAAAATCTTGGAGCGTCCTGAATTTTTGGAAGCATTTTTGAACAGTGCGAAGTTCGCCGCATTGGCTGCTCTTTTCTCCGTCATTTTCGGTACGCTGGGAGCTCTTGGCATCGCAAAATATGATATACCAGGAAAGTCATATATTACCGCCCTTTTAACTTCACCATTAAGTGTGCCGCAATTAGTTTTAGGAATTGCACTCTTAATGTATTTTACACCGATGATGCTCGCCGGTACGTCTACTGGTTTCTTAATTGCCCATATCGTCATATGTATCCCATATGTAATGCGGCTCGTACTAACCGGTTTAAGCGGTTTTGATTACAATCTTGAACGTGCAGCGGCTATACTGGGAGCTAACCCATTGACTGTATTCATGAAAGTGACGCTGCCTTTGATTGGGTCAGCAGCTATCTCAGGGGGGTTATTCGCATTTTTGACATCATTTGATAACGTAACGGTCTCTCTCTTTATGGTATCACCTGAAATGCGAACCCTGCCAATTGAGATTTTCTCGCAAATGCAGGATGCCTACAATCCGATCGTTGCTTCCGTATCAAGCGTGGTTATCTTCATATCAGTGCTACTAATCGTCATTCTTGAAAAAATTCAAGGTGTTGGAAAAGTTTTTGGTGGTTCTCATCATACGAACGGATAAAAAGTAATGTACCAATCAATCATATGAATATGTCATTAATACTCTTCATTCAAATGATCTAGACATCTTTTAGCTGCCAACAGTGGGGCCGTTAGGATCGGGACAGAAGGATTAACCTGCTTTGCGATATGCTCCATGCTATATTGGGAAAGCACAATCACTTCTGTCTTTCCATCCAATTGTTCCACCATCTTTATAACGCGGGCGTCATGTTCTTTCTTTTTTCCATGTGATAATAAGTGAATGATACCGGGATCCACCAATGATTGGATCATACAGTCTGGATTCTTGTTCAATAAGTAGTTTTGAAGGGCGATCGGTGTTTCTTTTACGGTTGAAACCAAGCCAATCTTCGTATAACGTAGTGCTTCGTCAAGCATAGCCTCATCTGAACGAAATAATTTTACAGTATAAAGAGGTTGTAAAATGGTAGTAACGTCATTAAAGGCAGAGCAAGTCAGTTGGATGCATGAAACACCGGAATCATAGGCTAAATTCACTAATGCAGAAAAGCGGTGAATGATGTCTGGAGTTAACTTGCCGCTTTTTTCCATCAAGGCGAGAAGGCTCGTATCCATGAAATGAAGGAGTTCAATGGTTGGAGCAACTTCCTGAAATGCCCTTTCAATTGGTTTTAGTGCTGTTGTGGTTGCGTGAATCAGTGCGATTTTCAATAAAAACCCTCCTACTCTTTTCACCATTATATCTAGCAAAACATTGAAATGCCATTATATTACATGTGAATGAAGTTTCCATAATATCTGTTCAGTCATGAAAGGAAGTGTGTAGCATGGAGAAAGAGGTCCTAGACTACCTTAGCCGCGTAATTCCAGGTGATAGAATATTCCTTGACCTGGCAGAAAGGTATTGTTATAGCTATGACGCTTCTTTTGGTGAATATTTACCACAAATCGTTATACAGCCAAAAAACGCGAAAGAAATCAGTGAAGTAGTGAAGTTGGCTAATATACACAAAATACCTGTTTACCCTCGGGGTTCCGGGACATCGCTAAGTGGCGGTCCCTTACCTGTTAAAGGAGGGATGGTTCTTGATATGACCCTTTTACGAGATAAATTGATTATTGATCGCGAAAATATGCTTGCCATTGTTTCTCCAGGCGTGATAACTGCAAATATCCATAAAAAAGCCGAGGAAGCTGGTTTGTTCTACCCACCAGATCCAAGCAGTTCAAATGTTGCCACAATAGGAGGGAATCTATTAGAAAACTCCAGCGGACCTAAGGGATTAAAATATGGAACGACAAAAGAATATGTTATTGGGTTAGAGGTGGTCACACCCACAGGAGAAATTATACGTACTGGCGGAAAGACCGTGAAAAATGTAACAGGGTACGATTTGACCCGTTTAATTGTAGGATCAGAAGGCACCTTGGGCATTGTGACAGAAGCCATCATTCGCTTAATCCCGAAACCGCAATCTAAAAATACATTTGTCGCCCACTTCAATCATTTGATAGACTCCGGCCATGCCATAACCAGCATATTATCGTCAGGAATTTTACCATCAGCCTTGGAATTAATGGATAATGCTTGTATCCGTGCTGTTGAAAGCTATCGGCCTTCAGGTTTGCCTCTCCATGCACAAGCCATTCTGATCATTGAAATAGATGGTCACCCTTTGGCCATTGAGGAAGAAATCAATAAATGTGCCGATTTATGCAGGGCTGAGGGTGCTTCCTACGTCAAAATCGCGGAAACGGAGGAAGAACGGCAAACCATTTGGAGTGCGCGAAAATTGGTTTCACCGGCGATTACACAAATGGGTCCTACAAAGATTTCTGAAGATGCGACAGTCCCACGCAGTCAAATTCCGGCGATGATGGAGAGATTGAACCAAATCCGGGAGAAATACGAGTTGAACTTGGTTGTTTTCGGTCATGCAGGTGATGGGAATTGGGGCCACTCCCCTTTACTGAAGAATGGCAAGGCATTGTTTCTTATCAAGATTCCTGTCATTTACGCAATGTTCAAAAGGTACAACAAGAACCGCGTTCCTTGCTGCAATCCATACCGGGAATTTCCTATGTGGAAATGGAAGGGTACGATCGTTGCTGTGCATCAGGAGGCATCTACAACCTTCTCCATTTTGATGAATCCATGAAAATCCTTGATGAAAAAATGAAGAACCTAAAAGAAACAAAAGCCACGACCGTTGTTACCATTAACCCTGGCTGCCAAATGCAAATGAGCATTGGCATTCAAAGGGAGGGCGCAGCAGCAAATCAAATTAAAAGCATGCATCTTGTTGAAATCCTAGCCAAGGCTTGCGGCTTGGATTGAAAAAGAGATTTTGAAAAAAGAAACGTCAGTATTTCCTGCTTCATTGGAGGAATTGCTGACGTTTTTATTTCTTCATTAAATCTTTCGGTATTAACCATAAATTAGATGGCTATAGGCGTAAAAGGTTATGCTGCCATGTCTGGGAGAACAATGAGGCAGAACATATATACGGAAACAAGGGGAAATCTTGTAGATTAAGTGTAAAAAGCGACATGTTAATAAGAAATATAACTATATTAAGATATGGAAAAGGGTATAATAAGTAAAGTACTAATTCATTATTGGTAGGGGATATTTGTAGGATCGGAAATAATTCCGTCACTATCCCGATTCATAAAGACAGAAGGAGAAATGATTCATTTGAATACTAAAGAAACAAAAGCTATCGAGTTACCTGCAAATTATGAGGAATTGAAAAAATCCGCCAATCGTAAATCCAATTGGAGAGAACGTTTAGATGCGATAGAAGAATTAGGTCAATCGAAAAATAAACAAGTAATCGATGTTTTAACACATATCATGAATAGTGATGCTGTCTATAAAGTTCAAGAAGCCGCCTACCGTCATCTGAAAAGATTAGGTGAAGATGTTCAGCTACCTGCTAGAAAAAAAGGCGAGTTGGTGAAAGGATTAACCAAAATCTTAGTACGGATCAAGAAAAGTTTACCAGAAAATCACACGTATTCTGATTTCAAAGAGAAATTGCAAAAGATGAGAATGGATATATATGATGCCTATGAAGGTGAAAAAGGAGCAGACTTTGATAAGTGGCTTGAAAACACTTGGTCTGATTTATCGAAAAGATAAACGTTCATCCACTAAAAGATAAATATGTCATATTTGATGTGGGAGCAAGATTTTTGCTCCTTTTTCTTATGTTTACCTATAAATTTATAAAATGGAAATACACCACTTACACCTATTCTATTACACTCCAAATGGGACATCCCCTACATACAAAAATTAAATGACTAAGTGTCTATAAAATGCAATCCAATAAAAACCATATTTTCTACCGCTTATTTCTTACTTAAACACATTTTCTTTATAACTCATCATAAAGTTATTGGAGAAGAGATAAGTGGGGAAACTTGTTCCTTTTTATGAGGAAAAATGGTTTGTTGATATTGAAAATATGAAAAAATACTTATTTTGGTAAAACGAAATAAATAACAATAAAATAATATTGATAACGAGGAGATTATATGGATATTATCGGAAAAGGAGTAATTCGTAAAGATGCATGGGATAAGGTCACGGGGCAAGCGATTTACACTGGGGACCATAACGAAACAAAAATACTCCATGTTAAAAAGGTAATTAGTCCTTATGCACATGCACATATCAAAAATATAGACAAAACGAAGGCTCAAAAAATTGCTGGTGTTCGAGCTATTATTACTGGTGGGAATTTACCGTTAACAGGCGAAGAAATTAGAGATCGGTACCCTATAGCTCAAGATAAAATCCGCTATCATGGAGAAGTTGTCGCACTTGTTGTTGCTGAAACACCGAAACAAGCAAAAATGGCTGCAGACGCCATTCAAGTGATTTATGATCTTTTACCTGTTATCAATTCACCAAGATCAGCCTTACACCCTAATTCTCCGATACTCCACCCAGATTTAAAAACCTATAAAAAAATATCCGAGGTATTTCCCGAGCCAGGGACAAATATAGCAAATCGAACAAAAATTAGGAAAGGAAATAAAAAAACAGGGTGGCAAGAGAGTGAAATCATTATTGAAGAGAAGTTTTCTTTTTCCCCTTCTGATCATGCAGCCATGGAAACAAGATGTTCTTTAGCAGAAATTCACTCAGACGGTAAGGTCGTTATCACTTCATCTTCTCAAGCACCATTCATGATTAAGCGTTTGATTAGTGATTACTTTGGTGTGGAAATCGGCAACGTCATCGTAAACACTCCACTTGTTGGAGGTGGATTCGGAGGCAAAGCCTCAGTGCAGCTTGAACTATTAGCCTATATCGCGTCAAAAGCCGTTAATGGAAGACTAGTAAAAGTTGAAAATAGTCGCGAAGAGGATATTTTGACATCACCTTGTCATATCGGACTAGACGCTTCTGTGAAATTAGGCTGTACACAATCTGGTTTGTTAAAGATGGCTGAAATGACGTATTTATGGGATGGTGGAGCATATGCCGACAAGGCAACTGACCTAAGTCGTGCTGGAGCAGTTGATTGCACGGGACCTTACCATATTGAAAATATTTGGTGTGATTCACTTTGTATGTATACCAATCATCCATACGCTTCGCCTTATCGTGGCTTTGCGCATTCAGAAGTATTATTTGCCTTTGAGCGGACTATGGATTCTCTTTCAAAAAAGCTCGGAATAGATCCACTTGAACTTCGCGAAATGAATGCCATACTCCCTGGGGATTCCACCCCAACGCAAGTTCAATTAAATTCTAGCTCGGTAGGTAATCTCCCTAAATGTATACAGGTGCTAAAGAAGAAAATGAATTGGGAAGAGGGCCAGTTAGTTAAAGTAAACGACAATAAAATAAGGGCAAAAGGGGTTGCTTGTATATGGAAGACTTCTACTATTGATACCAACGCTGGATCTGGTGTCATTTTAACTTTTAATCCTGATGGAAGTGTAAACCTTCTATCAGGATTAGTAGAAATTGGTACTGGAACGAAAACGGTATTGGCACAGATTGTTTCAGATATATTAAAGCTCGGTATTGATCGGGTTAAAGTTCAGATGGAAGTTAATACGCAAAATACTCCAGAACATTGGAAAACTGTCGCAAGCCGTGGGACATTCATGGCGGGGAGAGCAGCGATTCAGGCTGCTGAAGATGCGCTTTTACAATTAAAGAAACTTGCATCCAGTGTGTTAAGAGTTCCCGCCTCTGACATCGTCCTTGGTCATGAGAAGGTCTATGTCAGAGGGGAACCAAATATGGAGATTCCTTTTAACCAGCTAGTATATGGGTATACATATCCTGACGGAAGTTCAGTTGGAGGTCAGATCATCGGCAGAGGGTATTATACCATTCCACACATTACAAATTTGAATCCCGATACAGGTGCAGGCAAACCTGGTCCTGAATGGACAGTTGGTGCACAAGGGGTAGAAATAGAGTATGACATAAATGAATATACGTACAAGATAATAAGGGCAGTATCAGTCATTGATGCAGGAAAGGTTTTGAATCAAAAAACTGCAGAAGGACAAATAATGGGTGCAATGAGCATGGGCTTAGCTTTTGGTGGACGTGAAACCTTCTATTTTGATCACCTGGGCAGAGTGTTGAATCCTCAATTCAGAACCTATAGACCGTTAAGATATGGAGAAAACCCTGAATATGTTTGTGAATTTGTAGATACACCACAATTAGATGCTCCATATGGCGCTAGGGGGCTTGGGGAACATGGGCTTCTTGGTATGCCAGCTGCTTTAGGTAACAGTTTATCTTTGGCTGCTGGGATTCCTTTGAACCAATTGCCGTTACTTCCTGAACTCATTTGGAGGGGGAAGAGGGGGAGAAAATCGTAATGTTACCTTATAATTTTGATTATTACAAGCCACGAACGATAAATGAAGCAATTGAACTTTATCAAGTATTGAAATCACAAGAAAGAAAACCATTGTATTATGGTGGAGGCACGGAAGTTTTAACATTAGGACGTTTGAATTATGTTTACACCGATGCCATTATTGATTTAAAGGGGATTCCCGAATGCAATGTATTTGAGTTGCAACACCAAAATCTCATCATTGGCTCAACTTTGAGTTTACGTGTAATCGAAGAAAATAAGCTGTTCCCGTTATTATCGGATACTTCAAAGGAAGTTGCTGATTATACATCAAGAAATAAAATAACTATAGGTGGAAACATATGCGGTCAAATTTTTTATAGGGAGTCTCTCCTTCCATTTTTATTATCAGATAGCACTGTCATTATTGCAGGACCAAAAGGAACAAGGAAAGAATTGATTAGTGAGGTTTTCCATAAAGTGCTACGACTTGACGAAGGAGAATTTCTAGTACAAATTGTTACAGAAAAAGAATATCTGAAAGCAAAACACATTAGTGTAAAAAAGCGGAAGCAATGGGACACGGGATATCCGCTTTTAACTGTTGCAGCTTTAAAAAAAGAAGGATTTATTCGTTTTGCATTCAGCGGGCTCTGTCCACATCCGTTTCGATCAATTCAAATGGAAAACATACTAAATGATAAGAGTTTACCTTTAAAAGAACGAGTTTTAATTTCTCTTGAACATGTGCCATCCCCCATTTTAAACGATATAGAAGGATCTAATGAATATAGATTATTTGTTTTACAAAATACCCTTTTAAATATTTTGTCATATATAGGTGGTGAAGAGCATGAATAGCCATTCTTCGGGTGGTAAACGTACCATTCAATTAGAAATAAATAAAGAACGGTATGAGAGGGATATATTGGCATCAGATACATTGCTGGATGTACTTCGAAATGAAATTGGACTGACAGGAGCGAAACCTGGATGTTTAAATGGAGATTGCGGCGCTTGTACGGTGATAATAAATAAACAACCAATGAAATCCTGTATAATGTTAGCTATTGAAGCAATTGATACAGAAATTCTTACAATTGAAGGTCTCGAGAATACCCCGATACAGAGAGCTTTCGTGGAACATTTTGCTTTTCAATGTGGGTATTGTACATCAGGATTTATAATGATTTGCACTGCTTTACTCCTCAATGACAATAAGCCTAGCCCTGAAAAGATTCAAACATGGCTTTCTTCAAATATATGTCGGTGCACTGGATATAAAGAAATTGAAGAAGCTATACATTCAGTAATAAATCCTAGAAAATAAAAAATCAAACAATTATGTGACATTTGCCCGAATATATGAATAAAATGCCTACATGGGGAGTGGTGATATTGAATGAAACCTGTGTAGTTAATTCAGAAAAAAAGGTAATTCACTCCTTTCAACGCAGTCTCGAGATTACTACAGCCATCCTATTATTAACTGGACAAATTACAATCATTGGAGTATTTGTAAGGTCAGGAAGATTTAGTCTCTCGTTAGGCGGGCCTCTTTTTGGGGGGCATCGTTTAGAAGGGAGGGACCACTCGCAAATGGGAAATCTTTTTATCGATATATTGGACATCATTTTAGCTATATTATTAATCAATGATGTCATACATGTTACAGGGACATTTGTTTCGTCCGGTGATTTCTCAATAAATGTTTCCGGTCCGATTTTTGGTTATCCTGAAGTTGTTCCGGCTTTGCCAATTGAAGATTACAATTTTTTTAATACGATTGTAAAGAAGCATTATATCGTTCCACCAGAATTATTAACTACATTAAAAGGGAATGAGTAAAAATGTCATTGACAGATATTCCTACAATTAAAAGTTCGAGAAACAATGCCTTTCTAATAGCCATTCCCATTATCATCTTCATATTTTTTTTCACTCAGCAAAAGTCCACAGATGTCTAAATTATAATAAAGGAACCTACCTAAAACCTAGAAAAGATTGGGTTAGAAACTTTGAATCATTTACGGATTCAAATGAACTAGAAACACCCGTAAGGATTAGATCATGCATTATAGAGCGGAAGTACAATTTACCAATTAACTTTGATACTTTTAGAGTAATAAAGGTTTTAATCATTTCAGAGGTAAGGACTTTTTGTGGCTTTACCTTTTTTTGTTGTGCTGTCTGATGTTATATAGGGTAGAGATGAAAGCGAATAAATTTCGGACAAAGAATTGAAGGAGTCCATATCCACGATAAATCCATTTTTGAATAAACTTTGGATAAAAATCTAAAAACACAAGCATTAAATAGCAAACTAACATAGAAATGAGAGAGGGAATTTGATAGTAATTCCATTTACACTCTCTATATAGTTATTTTATCCATAGTCTATTCTAAAGTAATCCCCATTCTAGCCAGGAACTATGACCTGGCTTAATGCTAATAAGGTTTCAAAATACTTAATTCAGGAGGTAGATAAAAGTGGAAAAGAAAAAAATGATAATAAATGGAAAGATGGTATCTTATATCGAGAAAGGCAATGTTAATGATCCCCCAGTTCTTTTATTGCACGGGGTACCTGAGTCCAGCCTTTTGTGGAAGGAAATGATTCCATGCATTGTGTCTTGTGGATTTAGAACCATTGCACCGGATCTCCCTGGATTCGGCCAAAGTGAACAGTTTGATGAATCCTCAACATGGGAACGATATGAACAGTTTGTATCGGATTTTACAGGAGAACTAAAACTAGATAAATTCCACCTTATTGTACATGACTGGGGCGGACTTATTGGACTGAAATGGGCATGTGATCATCCAGAGAGAATACTAAGTCTCTTTGTTTCAAATACAACCATATCAGTAGATTATAAGTGGCACTCTCTTGCTCAGATTTGGAGAACACCAAATGCCGGAGAGAAAATAATGAAGCGCATGTCAGATGATCCCCAAGCTCAAACTGAATTGAAGAAAACGATTCCGAACATAGTTGACGAAATTCTGGAAGACTTCTTTCGTGTCTTTAGAACACCCGAATCTTGTAAAGTCATCTTAGATTTATACCGTTCCGGAAATATAGAAAAGGTAAAATCGTACAATCAAAAACTAAATCAGATCAAAATACCTGTCACAATAATTTGGGGAGAGATGGATCCTTATATACCTTTTGAGTTTGCCTACAAGCTCCAGAGAGAAGGTTTCCCACATGCACAGGTTCACATTATTCAAAACGCCGGGCATTTTATCCAAATCGAAGTGCCTGATAAAGTGAATTCTTATATCCAACAGCATTTTAAAAAAGTGTAAACCTTTTATAAGATAGATAGAATGGGAGAAGCGGATGAAACGTCAGTATTCCCCTTTTCGATTAATGTTAACAAAACTTTATTGATAATCTTATTGTATTATTAAAAAGAGTACCTATAAAATAGAGAAATAGAAAGCCCTAAAGCAGTGAGTCTTTGGACAAAACGCTGCAAGTAGTTGAGTATGACCAATTCTAATATGTTGAGAGATCATAATATAAAAAGGCTTTGTTCATTATCAGGAGCTGATTTGCAGCTCTTTTTCTTTTGCAACTATGGGGTATGAATAGTTTAAGAAAAAATTATTATACATAAATTATATAATTTGAGGAGCGCGCGGATGAAAACTGATAATTTTGATTATATCGAACTTTGGAAACAGGCAATGGCAGATCATACAGGGAAGATACCTAACAGGCTAAAAGACGATGCAGCAGAAGAAGCTTTTTGGTCTTCCAAGGTGGCAGAGAAAAAACAACATAAAGCGGATCCTTATGCAAAACATGTACAGCAAGAGTTATTGGCATTATTAAAACAGGATGATCATGTTTTGGAAATCGGCCCTGGATGGGGCAATTATACATTCGATATTGCAAAAGAAGTCAAGAAGTTAACTTGTATAGATAGCTCCAAAAGCATTATCAGTTTTTTGGAATCCCAGGCGAACGAAAAAGGTTTCGAAAACATGGAATTGATTCATGATAAGTGGGAAAGTGATACCAAAAGAGACAGATATGATGTAGTATTTGGTTTTAATTGTTATTACCGTATGACAGAAATCGGTCAAACCTTATTAAAAATGAATGAGTCAGCAACCCGTTTAGTTATCGTCGGTATGACAACTGGACCAGAAAAACCTCATTATATGGAATTGAAGCAACGAGGATACACGATCAATTTAAGAAAGAGGGATTACATACACATCTTGAATGTTTTATATCAACTTGGAATACTGGCGGACTGTAAGATCGTTAAATTGAAAAGTAAAAAAGTCTATTCCACCTATGAAGAAATGATTCGCGATAATACAACAAAAATTCTCGATGAACATTTTTCCTATGATGAAGTAAAAACGATTCTAAATAAATATGTGGTGGAAAAAGAAGGAGTTTTCGAATACGAATATCCGTTTCATGCCGCTTTGATGTATTGGAATCCGAAGGGTAATTGAATATCTTGGTACCTTTTTCCCGAATACTTTTTCCTCATTTTGAGGAACTTAAGGAAAAAGGTATTTTTATTTTAGTTTTTCGCAAAATATACTAATAAGTCTACAAAAAATGATGAGAAAACGGAGTGTGAATGATACATGAAAGAAATTACCGAAAAGAGATTTTGTGAAACGTGTAAAAAAGAGACAGTTCATACGGTAAGTGAAGATGCTTTTGAAATAGAATATTCCTGTAATGAGTGCAGTCAGCACCAAGAGATTTTCAAGACATTTTTTTAGAAAAATGTCTTTTTTTCTAGTTAAAGTGATAAGAGCACAAATTAATATGTAGAGATATCATTTGAAAAAATTGTACAGAGTTAAAATTTCTAAATTTATTTCCACGCCGTGTAATATGTGATATATTGCATATTACAAGGTAAATCATAATAGTAAGGGGGACATCGTCGTTGGTACATTCAACACAAAAAATCAATCGCACTTCTGTACGTGAAGAAGCTTATACAATTTTAATGGATTGGATTGTTCAAGGTACTCTCCTGCCAGGTCAACAATTACGTGATAAAGAATTAGCGGAACAATTAGGAGTTAGCCGTACCCCTATTAGAGAAGCACTGCTAAGGCTCGAAGATGAGGGATTTGTAGAAACTAAGCCGAGCCGTTCAACAATTGTGTCCCCTATTCGGTTCGATGAGATATTAAACGTCTATTCCATAGTATGGACACTTGAGAAGTTAGCCATGGAACAAGTTTTTGAAATCATTGAAGAAAAGCATATACATGAGTTGGAAGTCATCAATCAGCAGCTGAAAAAAGCAATGAACGAAGAAAATCAAAGTACTGCAGTACAGAAAGATGATGAATTTCATTCCATTTACATCAATCTTTCGAAAAATGATGAATTGAAGCGGATTCTTTCAGGGCTAAAACGAAAACTTATACGAATTGAACTGTTTTATTTTAATCAAGTACGTAATGTTCACCTTTCAATTGATGAGCATGATCAGATCATACAGGCATTAAGGCAGAGCAATCTCCCTTTGGTGCTTGAAACGATAGAAAAGAATTGGAAAGAAAGTTTTTATAGAATTCAATCGCAGCAGGAGGATAAGAAAAATGGGGAAGAATAATATGTTAATCGATCCTCTAGTTTTATCGTCTTCAAGGAATAAAGGGATTGCTTTAGTCCTTACAGGCGCAGTATTATGGGGGGTATCGGGAACTGCGGCCCAGTATTTATTTCAACGCCAAGGATTCAGTCCTGAGTGGCTCACGGTTGTTCGCTTATTGCTCTCCGGCGTCATCTTATTGGGGCTTGCATATAAAAAGGAAAAACAACAAGTTTGGGGAATTTGGAAAGCTAAAACCGATCGCTTTCAAATCATCCTTTTTGCAATTCTGGGTATGCTTTCTGTCCAATACACATATTTCGCAGCAATCGAACATGGCAATGCAGCTACTGCCACTGTTCTTCAATACTTAGCACCCGCCATAATCACATGTTATATAGCATTTCGTTTAAAACGTTTTCCAACCAGTACTGTTAGTATTGCTGTGATAATAGCGATTCTAGGCACTTTTTTGCTTGTAACAGGAGGCAGTGTCCGAGCACTTTCCATATCGGGGTGGGCGGTGTTTTGGGGAATTACATCAGCTTTTTCACTGGCTTTCTATACATTGCAACCATATAAACTGCTTTCAAAATGGGGTTCCATGATTGTTGTGGGATGGGGCATGTTAATTGGCGGCATTGCTTTTAGTTTCATTCATCCTCCATGGGCATTTGAAGGAAATTGGACGATTTCTTCCCTTTTTGCCGTTCTGTTCATCATCATTTTCGGGACGATCATCGCCTTTTATTTTTATTTGGAAAGTACAAAATACATCTCTGCTTCCGAGGTTAGTTTATTTGCATCGGTGGAGCCATTATCAGCTACATTTATTTCCGTTATCTGGCTAAATGTTACATTCGGTTTAGCCGAGTGGCTTGGTACACTTTGCATTATTATCACCATTACGGTTTTATCGTTAGTAAGAAACAAATAAAACTGGTTTTCAAATAGGCAGAGTGTATAAATTTGTAAAGCTAAATCAATCTAATAAACTTCAAATCTAGTTAAAATGAAATTATTATAGCTATCCACTCCGTTTTTTATCAAAGCAATTTCACATCATGTGAATTGCTTTTTTTGTATCGTTGATTAACTTCGCAAATTCAGCAGAACCATCCCTCCAAATAAACTATGAATTCACAGTAATAAAAGGAGAAATGGCATAGGAATCGAAATATAGATACGAGTATGGAAAATGAAAATGAGACTTTGGTCGTTAACTGACACTCAAAAGGAGTTTTTTTATGTTTACTAGAGAAGCCATTGCATCTTTTAATGAATTGGAATGTTCGCTGTATGGGTATATTACCAAAAATGCAGAAAAGGTCACATATATGAGGATAAGGGAGCTTGCAGATGAGACGCATGTTTCTACCTCTACCATCCTTCGTTTTTGCAGAAAGGTTGATTGCGCTGGTTACTCGGAATTTAAAGTGAAACTTAAGATATATATTAGTGAGAAGCAACATGTCAAGCTTAAGAGTACCCAGCATTCTCTGTCGGAATTTGTAGAGCGGACGTTAAAGGGAAGCTTCGAATCATATATCCAAGAAACGGCGAGGTTGATTGCCAAAGCAGAGAGTGTCATATTTCTCGGTATAGGGAGCTCGGGTATTATGGCTGAATATGGATCTCGATACGTTTCCAGTCTTGGGAAATCCTCCTTATATATTAAAGATCCTTTCTTTCCAATCCATTCGAAGTATTCCAGTAACAGTGTAACGATTGCCTTGAGCGTATCTGGAGAAACATCCGAAATCATAGAACTTATCAAATGTTTAAAAGAAGAGGGAAGCACCATTGTCAGCATAACCAATAATAAAGTCAGTACCATTGCAAGGATTTCCGATTTGAATATTTCTTATTTCGTGACAGAGGAATACAGTGGTAAATCGAATATAACCACGCAAATTCCAGTCGTGTATCTTTTAGAGGCGATTGCAAAAGAAATATACAAAAAATAGATTATTAGAAACATCCTGTTTCTTTTATGTAACAGGTGACAACTGACGACACAAAAAACAGAAAACGGGAATGGTATTTACCTCAATCGTGAAAGCGAATACAATTTCTTTAAGGAGAGGTGAGATAATGATTCATCGTAAGCGCGAACAATTCCCAGATGACTTTCTATGGGGCTCTGCATCAGCAGCATACCAAGTGGAAGGAGCATGGAATGAGGATGGTAAGGGTCCTTCCGTCTGGGATATTTACACCAAATTGGATGGAACGACTTATGAAGGTACGAACGGTGAAGTGGCGGTTGACCATTTTCACCGATACCGGGAAGACATTGCCTTAATGGCAGAAATGGGATTGAAGGCATATCGTTTTTCTGTAGCCTGGAGCCGGATTTATCCTGAAGGAAAAGGGAAAATCAATGAAGCGGGGCTAAGATTTTACGATGATTTGATTGATTACCTGCTAGAACACGGCATTGAACCCATTTTAACGATTTACCACTGGGATGTTCCTCAAGCATTAATGGAGGAATATGGGGCATGGGAATCGAGGGAGATCATCCATGACTTCAACGAATATTGCATAACGCTGTTCAAACGGTACGGAGGGCGGGTTAAGTACTGGGTCACTTTGAATGAGCAGAATGTATTTATCGGACTGGGATACCGCACTGGATTGCATCCACCGGGTGTAAAAGATCCAAGAAGGATGTATGAAGCCAATCATATTGCAAACCTGGCAAATGCGAAAGCCATACAATCGTTCAGAAGATTTGTACCTGACGGCAAGATTGGACCAAGCTTTGCCTATGGACCGACATATCCATATACTTGTGCCCCAGATAATATCCTTGCTTTTGAAAATGCCGAGGATCTCAATAACCATTGGTGGCTTGATGTTTATTGCTGGGGAACCTATCCCAAGATAAGCATGAAGTATCTAGAAAGAAAGGGTCTGGCTCCGACAATCCTGGAGGGAGATATGGAGCTTCTTGCCTTCGGAAGGCCTGACTTTATCGGAGTCAATTACTATCGAACGGGAACGGTGGAAATGAATTCGCTTGACGGCATTGAGCTTGGAGCCATGAATACGACTGGAAAGAAAGGCACATCAGAGGAAAGCGGAATACCTGGTCTATTCAAGTCTAAGAGAAATCCGCACTTAGATGCAACGAACTGGGACTGGGAAATTGATCCGACAGGCCTTCGCATCGGTCTTCGCAGATTGACCAGCAGATATAGGCTCCCGATCCTCATTACCGAAAATGGATTAGGTGAATATGACACACTCCTTGAAGGGGACGTGGTGAATGATGATTACCGTATTCAGTATTTGAAGAGTCATGCTGAGGCCTGTCAAGACGCCATCAGTGATGGAGTGGATCTCATTGGATATTGCACTTGGTCGTTCACGGATATTCTAAGCTGGCTGAATGGTTACAAGAAACGCTATGGTTTCGTTTATGTGAACAGGGATGAGCATAGTGAAAAAGATCTCCGGCGTATAAAGAAAAAAAGTTATTACTGGTATAAAGAGTTAATAGAAACAAACGGGAATAATTTACAGAATATTCAAACTACTTTTCAAGAGGAGGAATAAAGGATGAAAAAAATTCTATTAGTATGTGCGGCTGGAATGTCCACCAGCTTACTGGTAAATAAAATGAATGATGCTGCCAAAGCTAGGGGCATTTCCATAGATATTGTTGCCTTACCCATTTCGGAATGCGCAAAAGCGGCGGAGGAAGTGGACGTCGTGTTACTAGGTCCTCAGGTTAGGTATCAAAAAGCACAGGTGGACTCCATTGTTGTGGGAAGGGTACCTGTAGAAGTTATAGAAATGAGAGCATATGGAACGATGAACGGGAGTGCGATCCTCGATCGGGCTTTAGAGCTTATTGGTCAAAATCAATAACAAACAAACTTTGATTAAGGGGGTATATTATGGGATTCATGGCTGGTTTTGAGCGCGTAATGGAAAGAGCACTTGTTCCTGTCGCCGCTAAACTGAACTCTCAAAGGCATATTGTCGCTATTCGTGATGCGTTTATTTTAGCTTTTCCAATCACGCTGGCAGGTTCATTGATCGTTCTATTGAATTTTGCTGTGCTGGCTCCGGACGGTTTCATTGCAAAGATGCTGTTCCTGAATAAGTTATTTCCTAATTTAGCAGATTACCAGCAAGTATTTGCACCCGTTTTGAATGGATCAACCAGTATTTTATCGATTTTCATTGTCTTTTTAATCGCCAGGAATATAGCCTTAGCCATGAAGGCGGATGACCTTCTTTGCGGATTGACTGCCCTATCCACTTTCTTTATTGTATATCCCGCTTATACCGTTGTTGATGGGGCTAATTTTATTTCCACTCAATGGGTTGGCGCCCAGGGCCTATTCGTTGCCATGATTATTGGTTTGCTTGTGGGCGAGATCTTCAGTCGGTTGTCCAAATCGAAACGCCTTCAAATCACGATGCCTGCGTCCGTGCCACCAGCCATCGCGAGAACATTCAAAGTTCTTTTTCCAATCGTCATTATTACCGTATTATTCTCTGTTGGAAATGCGATCATTCTAGCAATCTATCCAAATGGGATTCATGAATTGATTTATGCAGTGATTCAGACCCCATTGAAAAACTTGGGAACCAATATTTTCTCGTTGATTGTCCTGGCCATTGTTTCGAATCTCCTCTGGGTTTTCGGAATTCATGGTCCCAATACGGTTGCGGCTATCAGGGAAGGAATGTTTGCGGAGGCAGGGCTTGAGAACCTGAACTATGTCGCTGCACATGGATCGGCATGGGGTGCGCCATACCCAGTTACGTGGGCGATCAATGATGCGTTTGCCAACTACGGAGGATCTGGCATGACCCTGGGATTGATCATTGCCATTTTCATTGCATCCAGAAGAAAGGATTATCGCGATATTGGAAAGCTTTCCATTGCACCAGGCATCTTCAACATCAATGAGCCGATCATTTTTGGATTGCCTGTCGTACTAAATCCAATATTGATCTTCCCTTTCATTTTGGTGCCGGCTGTAAACATCTTGATCGGATATATTGCGATCACAACAAAGTTGATCCCGCCTATAGCCTATGCAGTGCCGTGGACGACGCCAGGACCGCTTATTGCATTTTTTGGAACAGGTGGAAACTGGATGGCCCTGATTATCGGATTCGTATGCCTGGCTGTTTCAACCCTAGTCTATCTGCCATTTGTGCTAGCATCCAATAAAGCTGCAGCCATACTGCAATCCGAAGATGCCACTAATAACGACTTACCGGCATAGAAAGGAGAAAGAATGAACACTTATCAAATTCAAATGAATTGTGGGCAGATATCGTACCTTTGTGATTTTTTCTCGGTATATGAAGATGAACTAATAAAAACAAGCCTTCTATCCTCCAATCGGGTTCAGGCGGTATTTGAAGCTACGACTGCTCTTCAAATCAGAGAAGCGGTGATGCATCTGAAACAAGTCTTTCAGCAATCCAAGTTTGGCCCAGGGCTATATTATACAATTAAAAATATTTCGTAGAGGGGAGAAATCATGTCCAACTACTTAGCCTTAGATATAGGGGGAACAGAAATAAAATACGGATTGCTGACCGAATCGGGAGATATTTTGGAAAAGGGAAGATTTCCAACGATCCGCAATAATGGGAATGCCATTCTTCAAGCCATTCTAGCTAAAGTTTCCTTATTTCCAAGTTTACGAGGAATCGCCCTTTGTGCCCCTGGCTTTGTAAATGATCAGACCGGTTTTATTGAAATGGGGGGAGCCATTAATGATTTTGATGGCTTCAACATAAAAACCTATATGGAAGAAATGACGAAACTGCCTGTGACGGTGGAAAATGATGTGAATTGTGTAGCTCTTGCTGAGAAATGGTTAGGCAATGCTAAGGAAATGGAACATTTTCTATGCATGACTATCGGTACTGGAATTGGCGGAGCGGTTTTCATAAATAATCAATTATACAGAGGCATTTCTTTTGCTGCCGGTGAATTTGGATTCATGATCACCGATGGAATCAAGAGTGGTTCAGCTTTAAAAAGCACATTGAGCTGGAATGGTTCTATATCAGGCATCAGGCAAAGGTATGCCAAACATAAAGGAATTCCTGTTGAGGATGTAACAGGCGTAGATGTTTTTCAAGCGTATGAAGCACGGGATCCTATCGCTCTGGAAGAAGTTGAATCATTCTATGACAGTCTCGCAATCGGAATCCATAACTTGTATTTCATGTTTAACCCAAGCAAGATCTTGATTGGAGGAGCTGTAAGTGCAAGGGAAGAATTGATACCAGAGCTAAGAAGAAGAGTCGAATCATTAAATGGATATATACAAGGAAATCGTATTGAAGCATGCCATTTGAACAATGATGCAGGGTTGATCGGTGCTTTGTATCATCATCTGCAAACATATGTACAACAAGGAAGAAGGGAATAGCCATGGAAGGATTGGAAGCTGTAGCGTTTCAAATCATCAGTAATGTTGGAACAGCGAAGAGTTTGATCATGGAAGCATTATATGAAGCAAGAGATGGACGGTATGAAGAGGCAGAGGACAAGCTGAAAGAATCCCGCTTTTATATGCTCGAAGGCCACCATGCGCATTCAGGGCTTATTCAGCAGGAAGCATCAGGACAAAATGTGGAATTGTCACTTTTGCTTATGCATGCAGAGGATCAAATGATGAGTGCAGAAACAATAACTGACCTAGTTGCTGAAATGATCAGAATGTATCGGGAAATGCGACAAAAATAAGAATTGTGGGGTGTCTATTTTGAAGAATGGTATAAAAATTGTGACTATTGGTGGAGGCTCCAGCTACACGCCTGAACTGATTGAAGGCTTTATCAAACGGTATGACGAACTTCCTGTAAATGAAATCTGGCTCGTTGACATAAACAAAGGAAAAGAAAAGTTGGAGATCGTAGGAAATCTTGCAAGGAGAATGGTTGAAAAGGCAGGTCTGCCAATTGACATCCATTTAACGCTGAACCGGCGCGAAGCACTGAAAGATGCAGATTTCGTAACGACCCAATTCCGGGTCGGCCTATTAGACGCAAGAGCTAAGGATGAAAGGATTCCATTAAAGTACGATGTAATCGGCCAGGAGACAAATGGGCCTGGGGGTCTCTTTAAAGGACTCAGGACAATACCGGTGATTCTTGAAATCTGCAGAGATATGGAGGCGTTATGTCCTGATGCCTGGCTTGTGAACTTTACCAATCCAGCTGGAATGGTTACCGAGGCCGTCTTAAGATATAGCAATATCAAAAAGGTTGTGGGCTTATGCAACGTTCCGATCGGGATGAAAATGGGTATAGCAAAAGCTCTGGATGTAGAACCGGAAAGGGTACAAGTCGATTTTGCAGGATTGAATCATATGGTGTTCGGCCTTGATGTATATGTGGACGGAAAAAGCGTGAAGGATAAAGTAATAACCGCGCTAGGTAATCCGGACAATGAAATGACGATGAAAAACATTGCGGGCTTTGCCTGGGATCGTGATTTCATAAAAGGAATCGGCATTATTCCATGCGGATATCATCGTTATTATTATAAGACCGATGAAATGCTTGCCGAAGAAAAGGAATCTTCCGTAACAGATGGAACGCGGGCTGAGGTCGTTCAACAACTGGAAAAGGACTTATTCGAATTGTATAAGGATCCCGAACTAAATGTTAAACCGACTCAACTAGAAAAACGCGGAGGAGCATATTACAGTGAAGCGGCGTGCAGTCTCATCAATTCAATTTATAATGATAAGCGGGATATACAGCCAGTTAACACACGTAATAACGGAGCGATATCGAGTATTCCAGACGAATCAGCCATCGAAATCAACTGTGTGATTACAAAGGAGGGACCAAGACCCATTGCCATCGGCGACCTGCCAGTGGCAGTCCGGGGACTTGTCCAGCAAATTAAATCTTTTGAAAGAATGGCTGCTGAAGCTGCCGTTACAGGAGATTATCATAAAGCATTGGTAGCGATGACCATTAATCCTCTCGTACCATCAGACACTATCGCAAAAAAAATATTGGATGAGATGCTTGAAGCGCATAAAGAAGATCTGCCGCAATTTTTTAATCAAGTGAAATCTTAGATTTAGGGCAATGTGATGATAGGAAAAGATGACCCTTTTTAACAGGGGTCATCTTATTTTTACCACTACTAATGGTCATCCCTTAACCCTTAAAGTAATGATTATGAATTTTCATAGAGCATCATTCACCCGTTTACTGATAATAAAAACAATTGTCGATCTGCTATTTCCTACCTGATATTGTATTTTGTTGAATGGATAAGCATTTCACAAATAGTGTATATAATCATAATTGCCTTACAGTTCACATAAATATATCAGAAAGAATTGTGGACATGGGAGGTAGGATTATGGAAGAAAACAATGGTTGGTTTCAATTAGAAGCAAAATCTCCCTTAACAAGCACAACGCCCCTAAACAGAACGATATCCGAAAGTCCTTCGGTTCGGGAGCAAACCATGCAAAAACAAGATCAGAAAACTGAAAGAACCGATGATCATATATCAGAATCAATAATACAGGCTAACGAAAAAGAGCCTCAAAGACCCTCAGTGCAGAATACTGTAAAAAATGAAACAGGCAAAAGAAATTCCACGCATGACAATCTATCAAAATTAAACATACAGGCTAAAGAAATGGTTCCTCAAAGGCCATCAGTGCAGGATACTGTAAAGGATGAACCTATCAAAAGGAATAGCCCTACACAATGGGAAGGGGATATGCCCGCAGCTTTCCATTCACAGACTGTAGGTAAAAGAGGTCCCGTTACTGAACAGGACAGTATTTTGCATGAAACACTGGAGACTTTTGTCCATGAAAAAATCATAGAAAGGCCGGTACACGTCAAAGGCTTTGGCGCTTTCGGTTACTTTGAGAACATGCATTCAATGGCGGAATATACAAAGCTCAGCTTCTTGCAAACTCCTGGACAGCAGGTTCCCGTCACGGTGAGATTTTCGCTTGCCGTTAGCACGAAAGGAACACCGGATACTTCCCGAAATGTGCGCGGATTTGCCACGAAGTTTTACACGGAAGAGGGTATTTTTGATCTGATTTGCAACCATATTCCTGTGTTTTCCGTACGTGACGCCATACGTTTTCCAGAGTCCATCAAAGCCTTTTTGCCCTCGCCGAAAAACAATCTGATCGACCCCGAACGGTTTTGGAGCTTTGTTGCCAGAGCGCCGGAATCCACTCATTTTGTTGTCAGGCTCTATTCTGACGCAGGCACGGTAAAAAGTCTGCGCCATATCCCTGGCCATAGTGTGAACACCTACGTCTGGAGAAATGCCCAAGGCGTTCGCCATTATCTGAAATACCACTGGGTTCCTCTTGCTGGCGAGCAGTATATAGACAGTAAAGAAGCCGCCAGGTGGAATAGCGAGAATCCCGATATTGCAGGCAAGGATTTGTATGATACCATTGCAACGGGAAAGACCGTTGAATATGGGCTTTATGTGCAGCTTATGAATCCTGATGACGAGGCCACTCTTCCCTTTGATCCGTTGGATGATACCAAGGTCTGGGATGAACGGCAGTACCCTTTGATACCGGTTGGCCGGATGGTGTTGAACCGCAATCCGGATAACTTTATGGAGCAGGTGGAGAAAGTGGCCTTTTCGCCGTCTAATCTTTTGGAAGGAGCGGAACTATCAGACGATAAGATGCTGCAGGGACGCGCAAATATTTACACGGATTCACAGCGTCGGCGGATTGGTCCGGATTTTCGGGGAATACCCGTTAACGATCAGAAAGACTGGACACCGGCTTCACTTATAACAAGCGGAGAAGGAAGGTATGTGGAGGGGCATCTCGTAAGGTCCGACCTGTCCAAACAGGACGATTTCACTCAGGCCGGCCAGTATTATCTAACTCTTTCTCCTGTGGGGCAAGAACATCTGGTAAACAACCTTTCCGCCGATCTTGCCGGGATATCCCATGAGACGCGAAGCATTGTCCTGACCTATCTGAATAATGCTTCAGCGGAACTGGGGGAACGGGTTACCCGCCAAATTGAACATCAGTCAAATGAATAATTTTTTTGATATCACGGTGAATGGTAAAAGGTGACAAGGGAGGGTGCTATGATTAACAATAGCGCCCTATTTATATGTTTCATCAAGATAATTATCATTCCGCAGGGGTGAATGGATCAACACTCGATTTTTCTTTGTTCCATTCAAGATGTGCAACAGATGACGATCAAAAACAACCACTACATACATACATACGGATATTAAGGTTATTAATTGTACAAAGGAAAGTTAAGTGAAGAAGGAATAGAGCTGCTTAATAGAATTCATACAAACCGGATGATTGATGGTGTGTGCGAGGAGGTACTCATTGAAAACAATTCAAAAGATGTATGAGCATGTAAATTGGGCTAATCAACGCATTCTAGATACATTACAAAATGTTGGGGGTGACAACCAACAGGTGAAAAGATTATTTTCTCATATCCTTTATGCAGAACAAGTATGGGTAACTAGATTAAATGGAATGGATAGTTTACATTTGCCCATCTGGTCGGAGGGTGATATAGCGATTTGTGCAAAACTTATTAAACAAAATGAAGAAAACTTCAAAACATTTCTCACTGATATCGCAAAAACTGACCTAGATAACATAATAATTTACACAAATAGAAATGGAAAAGAGTTTAAATCTACTATACGAGATATATTAACTCATATAGCACTTCATGGTCAGTATCATCGCGGGCAGATTAACTTACGACTTCGCTTAGATGGTATTGAACCGGTTAACACGGATTTTATTACATTTATAAGATAAAATGATGGTAAGTGAGGCACTGCAAACAAGCAGATGTACGAATTCGTACATCTGCTTGTTTATATTTTATTTAATTCCCGTTTTGATTAAGGTTTTTTTAGTAATTGAATCTCATTGAATGCTTGTTGAAGATTTGCTTTCGAGTTTAATTTAGTTAGATTGATTTCGAGGCTCACCATTGTCTGGGCAACCTCTGGACGAATTCCTGTAATTATGGTCTCAACCCCAGTAAGAGATAAGGCATCAATTACTTTAAATAGCTGATTGGCTACCATCGTATCAACAAGCAGAACTCCAGATACATCAATGATGAGGTGAGATAGCTTTAGTTCATTAGAACGATTAAGTGTTTCTTCCATTAGTAAATGGGCTCTTTCTGTATCTAAATTCCCGATCAACGGCAGTACACCTATTCCTTTTGTAAGAGGAATGACCGGCACTGATAGTTCCAAAAATGCACTTTTCGCATTTTCCAACGTTTTCTGAAAGGATTTTACATAGGTCAGGCTAAAACTATAAACAGCTCGGTCTAAGAGGGGATCAAAGATATGGATGACATCAAATACGGTAGATGCAGCCATGTTTTTTTCTTTTACTTCTTTCTCAACGGCCTTCCATATATAGGTTCGGTAATAGCTCGTATCTTTTAACGCTTCGTCAAGTGGTGCTCCCAGCGTGTAAAAGTATTCCCCAGTTTCTTTCCCCCATTGGAATATTTTTTCAAAGGATTTTTCATTGTCCGCATGTTCAATTAACGATTCACCGAATAAGCTAATTAAATTACCTCGAATGTCCAAAATGTGTGCTTCTATTTGTTGAAACTCCTTTTTTTCCTGTTCGGTCATTTGGATTCCAGCCATTCTGTCTGTATGAACAGTGTGGGCAATTTCATGTTTCTTTTCTATAATCATTTTGCCTAACATTATTAATTCATTGTTCACAAGGGCTTCCTCCAGCCAATAATATAGATTACTTTTTTTACCTGCTCTTTATAATATAGTCTGTACCACCTTTAATGAAAAGCAAAACTTTAGCGTAAGCGGATAGAATAAGTATGATCATTATCGATTGTTAACTTATTGATAGTAAATTTGAATTGTCCTATTTGGAATTCATTAATGTATGGCAATAAAAACAGTTAAACCATGGGAAAAGGACCTCATGAAACGGTAGAGAGGCAGCGGAAAGCGGAAAAAAAACAAAGGAGACTGAGAGAGGTTATCAATGTCGAAAGTTAAGGATTTCAACTTAAAGGTGAACAGGTAAAGCCTATTTTCTTGGAATTCTGCATTCCTAACCCGTTATATGATTAACAGCCTCTTTATTTTTGTTAAATGGAATCATGAATTTTTTTGTTCATTTAACCTAAACATAAAATAGTTTACACACACATTTTGTATATTTTTCTTTTCGGATGATTGTTTGATATTACCTAAAAGGTGGAGTGAAAAAGTGGAAAATCAAATTACTTACCTTCTAGAGCATTATGGGTACTTCGGAATAATATTTGCTTTAATCGGAGGTATTGTAGGACTTCCTATACCCGACGAGGTTCTCCTTACATATATTGGTTACAATGTGTTTCAAGGGAAGTTATCTTACTTAATTTCAATAATAAGTGCCTTTGTAGGAGCAACGGTGGGGATTTCGCTTAGCTACTTCATTGGTTATAAATTTGGGCTGCCTTTATTAGAAAAGTTTGGACCTAAAATTCACATTACTGAACAAAAAATTAATAGAACAAAGAATTTGTTCAAAAAATTCGGACCTTATCTGTTATTATTTGGTTATTTTATTCCTGGTGTGCGCCACCTTACAGCGTATATGGCAGCTGTCAATCGCTTCTCTTTTAGAAAATTTATTATTTACGCCTATGCTGGGGCATTAATATGGAGTTTTACTTTTATTACACTAGGCAGGATATTAGGGGAAAATTGGACCAATGTTGAACTGTATATTTCAACATACAGAATTTATTTGATAACGAGTACCTTGGTTCTTACAATATTCATTTATCTTTTATGGAAGAGAAGAAACCGATTAAGAAGGGGGATTTCATAAAAGTCGCTTTAAGGAGCAATGTGGGGTTAATTGTCAAACATCAATTACCTAAATTTTTGGAAGTAGCATCGGTTTTCATTTTCTTTTCGGCTTTTTTTGATCTTCTTGATGGAAGGGCGCAAGAAAATTAAAAGTGAACAGTGAATTTGTTGTGGAATTGGATTCCTTGGCTGATATTATTAGTTTCGGAGTAACTCCTGCCATTCTATTTCATTCTCTAGCAGCACCAACGATTTTAACGTCTTTGGCATTTATCCTTTTCCCAACGATGGGAGCATTAATATTAGCTAAGTTTAGTGTTAAATCAACCATTGGATATTATAAAGGATTACCTTTTCCAGCTACTGGATTACCTTTGGCTGGTATGGGTTTCTTTTTATATAGCAATGCGTGGATTACTTTATTGCTCGCTTTTTTAATGGTAAGTCCAATTAGGGTATTTGTAAAAAAGCTAATAACCTCTTCTTGACAGACCTCTGAAAAACGTTGTAAGGCCATAAAAATATTCTTAATGTTGATAACCAAAGTTGCTGACGCAGCTCCTGCAATAACAGGGGTTGCTTAGGCAGCCTTTTTTTTACGACACTCACGGACAAGATCGTTCCATAAGGAATGCGTAAGAATGTATTATAAATACAAGGGGGAATAGAAATGATGAAAAAAAGTAAACACAATGCTGAACATTACATATGGGGAGACAATTGTGATGGGTGGCATTTAGTGAAAAATCAAGATTTAAGTATTATTCATGAACGTATGACTGCACATACAACTGAAATAAAACATTATCATCAACACGCACGCCAATTTTTCTTTGTCTTATCAGGTATAGCGACCATTGAGGTAGATGGAAAAGAAATTAACTTAAATCAGCAAGAGGGAGTGGAAATTCCTCCTTTGGTGCCACATCAACTGTTTAACAAGTCAAATAATGAAGTTGAGTTTTTGGTGACTTCTCAGCCGACAAGTAAAGGTGATAGGATATTAGTTGACTAGAACCAATAACGAGACGAGCTCCTTTTAGGCATCCAGCGTCCTTGGACAACCTTTGAAACCCCATAGCCGTGCAATTGGACATGGATGATTTAAAGAGGGTTTATGAAGCCCTCGAAGGCTTAGAGAAAGAGGGGAAATCTCCATTCAAACTGCTATTGTACACAAACATACATAACCATGCAATAACCAAACTGTACAAAGTCCTTGAATGCAAATGGGTTTTTCTGTATATATCAATGAAAAGGGGAATGTTTCATGAAAACAATTGGCCTTATTGGCGGAATGAGTTGGGAGTCATCTCTAGAATATTATCGTATTATTAATGAACAAGTGAAAAACAAATTGGGAGGATTACATTCAGCCAAGTGCATTTTATACAGCGTGGATTTTGAAGAAATCGAACGCTATCAAGCTCAAGGAGATTGGGAAAGTTCTGGTAAATTATTGGGGGATGTTGCTCAGTCTTTGGAAAAGGCAGGTGCAGAAATTATTGTAATTTGTACAAATACGATGCATAAAGTGATCGAATATATTGAAGAAAAAGTTAGCTTACCAATCCTGCACATTGCTGATTCAACGGCTAATCAAATTCAAAAGGCCGGAATAAGAACGGTGGGCTTACTTGGTACTAAGTATACGATGGAGCAAGACTTTTATAAAACAAGAATTGAGTTTAATGGTATTAAGGTTTTAATACCAAATGATGAGGAAAGAAAAGTAATAAATAAGGTAATTTATGAAGAGTTATGTTTAGGGGAAATTCAACAATCATCAAGGGATTATTACAAAAAGGTTATTAAGAGGTTAGTTGATGATGGAGCTGAAGGAATAATATTAGGTTGCACAGAAATTGGATTATTAGTAAAACCAGAGGATTCAGAAGTACCTTTATTTGATACCACGGTAATTCATGCCGTTGAATCTGTTAATATGGCATTAGAAAAATAATTCAATTACTACTTTGATCTGAGGTAGATAACTTTTTATTTCATCAACTAACTGGTGCGGTGGCCGAAGATCAGAGCTGTCGTTAAGGCAGCCTTTTTCTTATTACACTAATGAGAAAAGAAAATTTACTACCTTTTTTAATTATTAAAGATCGGTTCACTTTTTGCTGCTCCATTAACTGTAAGGCAATAGAATGAAAGGGAGAGGAGGCGTCATTCTGGCGTCTCATTCCTCTTTATTAATTCTACGGTGCCGCGGATCATGTTCTAAATAGTTGAATAATGTGTGAAGACCATAAGGAGATGTAGGCATTTTTCATCAGCTTAAAGTGTTTTGAATACCTGTTGAGATGTCAGAGTTAATGTAATTACCTAATGATTTTAAACACCAAATACAGCATTGATTGGCTAATCAAAACGGCGCATACTGGACGATTTAAGATCATCTAAGTCAAATGATCGGTTGTTAGCAATTAAAAACTCACCACAGAGCTTTAAATTGAATACGGAACAAGTTCAATTTCTTCAATGGACATGAGATAATCATCTGCAGCTTAAACTGAACTCCTTGGAATTAATCAGTTCAACCGAAGGAACTATGTTTGAAACCATCTATTATGAGAACCAACCAACTTATAGGAAGAATCATGAGAGTTATATGAAGCAACATGGATAGTCAACTTAAGAGAAGTTAGGGGATACTAATGAAGCATATGAGAACTGAAGTTGTAATCACTTAAATAATTATTTTTTTATTCTAGTTTACATAATATATATTATAGGAAGTTATAATTTTATTGATGATTTTATCTCATATCTTAAGAATACTTAACTTAGTGAGACAGAATACAAATTTTTTAATAAAACCATTATTAATTTATTATTTTTCATTTTTTTCCCTAATGACTCATTGGTTTAATACTTTAACTTTAAGTAAATATTGTTATTATTAAAAAAATGATTGATCTTCAATTTTAGTTTATTTTCGGATTAAACATTGGCATTTAGCTTTGCTTGGATTTATGGTAATCTCACAATGTGTTAACCAATGTCATTTAATTCACTGATTTTTATTCTAAATCTCCGTTTATCTGTTAAGTGCTAATATATTTCGTTTTTGGGCATTTTTAATTTATGGATGCTCAATGATCAAGTAATACTTTATTTCACTTATTATTTACCAAACTTAGTCTTTTACTCTGAGGATCTGTAATTGCTTTGTTGTAATAATCAAATCAATCGTAGTATTTCCCTTCGTTTAAACCTTCACTTTCACCCTTTCTCCATCCATTCGCCTTAATGGCTAATACATATCCATATGGTATACCATTCTCTTCAGATGCCCTTGACTAGTCATATCTTTTTCCATGTTCATTTAACTGAACCAATTCTGCATTTCGAGGTACAGGGAATTCATATAAATCTATTTTGTTTTTCCATTCCTAGAGACAAATTCAAAGAACCGATATCTAAAAATTCTATATTATAATCTGAAATGTCCTACTTAAGTGATCTAATTTATAAAATTTATTATTTTGATATATAAAATAAATGGCAATATGAGAAAAATCACGGGTTAACACTTTTATATAATTATATAGATATAATTTATTTCAATGACGAGTCAAAAGGTTTTTTATCTTAAAAGTTCCGCTTTCTTACTGAAAGTGATGATAGGGTCCTCTATTTAACCACAAAATCCCCCTATTTGCCTTTTTCATTTATCTGATAGCCCATGTAATGAATGCCATTAAAAAGTAAATGATTTATAAATCTTAATGATGATCAATCCGCTCTATATAAAATTTATTTCTAATGGAAAGAATTGCGTTTCAAGGAACTGCTTAGATATATCTGCAACAGCATGCAATGAATCATTAGAAATCTGCCAAGAATCATAAGGTAAAACCTTCAATCGAACTTGTGTATAAATACTATCTACTTTTTTTAGCAACTCCCCCTTTGTTACCATGAGTGCAATTCATTTATAAGTTAATCGTGAATGCTAACTTCTCTTTTTACAAATAAATGATATAAAAAGTTCAGAAATCAAAGCAGCTTATAGAAAATTGCGAAATGAACTTGTATAAAGCCCTAAGGCATTGTCTGATTAAATGGAATAATATTGTTATGTAAACTCTAATCGCCAATAAATTTGGTTCTTTTACATCTGATAACTTAATGAATAATTCAAGGTTATTATAATCTGACTGTATTTTTTAAAAAGTTTCTGAAAGTTGATTAACAAGTAATGGATGAGTTAATGTGTTTTTTTCTTTCTTGAATTGTCTTTTCGCGTCATAGTGGCGAATAAACCGGTCTTTCCTTCAACTTTCTGTCGTAAATAACTGTAAAGTTCCCTTCATTAAGAGGAATATTTGAAAAAGCCCATACTTGAACACCTATAAAAAAGAAACACGAAATCCACCTTGATCTCATGTTCTTGATAGATTATTTATGTTCGAATTGATTCGATACGGCTTTGTATGAATTCGAACGAGTTTTTTGCTTCTTGTACGATTTGGTTTATGAGTTCATTGACGGTCAAAACTTCTTTTACCAGGCCTACGGATTGACCGCACGACCAGATGCCACCATCTAAATCTCCATCAAAGTATACTTTTTTGCTCCTTTGTCCCGTTATTAGCGGAATAAGGTCTTCTAAAGTGGCTCCTTCACTTTCAAGTTTGTCCACTTCTTTACTGACGGCATTTAATGCTACACGTGAACGACTGCCAATATTCCGTTGGATGACAACCGTATCCAGCTCATCGGCTGATACCATCCAGTTCTTCACGTTATCATGAATCGACGCTTCTTGCGTTGCCATAAAGCGAGTTCCCATGACAATCCCTTCAGCTCCGAGTGACAAGGCACTAATAAGGCCTCGGCCATCCGAAAATCCCCCGCCTGCTATTACAGGTATTGAAACGGAGTCAACTACTCTAGGGAGCATGACAAGCGTGCCTACATCCCCCATGCCAGGATGCCCCCCTGTTTCATTCCCTACAATAATTATGGCATCGACTCCTAATTTCTCTGCCGAGATTGCGGTTTTGACCCCTAATAGGCTTCTTCACAATACCCCAAAAACAAAGAGCCGCACATCCAGCAATAATTCCACCCGAAATAAATGCTAACGTGTAAAGTACATCCCCTTTCCAGATCATGCGCTTTAATAATTGATATTGAACTCGATCGAAATTTTTCCACTTTGTTTTTGATCTTAGCTACTCACTCTTATGTATCCAAATTTACTGATATCCGTTTTTTTACTCCTTCTTCTACTTTTTTCTCTTTTATTTTATTAATAACGTTTGTAAAAGTGTATACAAAATCACGAACGTTCATAAAGTGTTTTCGAACTTTTACGAACATTAAAACAAGGTAATTTTGCATAAAAAATACCCGTTCGTTAAAGTGTATTTTTACGAACGGGATTTAAAATGATTATTTTGAGTAGAAAGAAGAGATTTTGCAGGAATTGAATGATAGTTCGAAAAACATGTCGAGTAATTAAAATCAGTTTGAATATCAATAATGACAAAGGTCTGGCGATTTTGAAACGCCCAATGTACGTAACTGGAACATTCTAATCCTCCTCTACCTATATCACGCCCGTTGAGTAGAAATAAAATTTAATACATGTCGTTTTCCAGGTGCTGCCTGAATAGCTCCTTTTACGGAAGCAGTGAGTGCTCCACTTGCATTTGCAAAAGTAAGTAATCGTTGATGATTTTCACTCACTCTTTCACATAGATTTTCATTAGATACTTCAAGTGACACTAGTTCGGATAAGAAACCTCCCATAAATGCATCACCTGCCCCTGTTGTATCCGAAACAATTACTTTAAATCCTTTGTCTTCATATTCCTCTCCATTTTCCAAATAAATTTTTGCGCCATCGCCTCCTTTTGTATATACGACTACTTTCACGTTACCGACAAAAAGGGATTTAATCGCATCTTTTTCCTTACTAATATTTGTTATAAAATATAATTCTTCATCGGATACTTTTACAATATCAGCTAGAGGCAAGAAGTTTAGTATGGTACGCCGACAGCTTTCTTCATCAGGCCATAAAGGAAGCCGGACATTAGGGTCAAAACTTACAATTCCACCTATTTTATTAAACCTGTCTATCACTTTTATATGAGTTTGTTTCATTGGACTTTCAACTAAATCCACTGAGCAAAAGTGAAGAATATCTCCTTGATTAAACCACTCTGACTTCACCTCTTCTGGTGAAAGTAATAAATCAGCTGTATTCTTTCGATAAAAATTAAAACTTCTTTCTCCGAAATTATCTACAGATACAAATGCTAATCCAGTTTCTCCTTCATCGCTTCGAATAATATAGGAAGTGTCTACATTATTTCCTCGAAGCACGTCCATTAAATAATCACCAAAATTATCATTAGCTATCTTGGTTAGTATGGCTGAATTTCCACCATATTTTGCAATTGCAATCGCAACGTTCATAGGAGCTCCACCGGCAACACGTTCAAAACCAGTAACCTCTTTTAATGATTTTTCTTTTTGAATAGGAATAAAATCAATCAATGTCTCACCAAGACAAAAAACCTTTTTCAATGTATTCACCCCTAAATTAGGAACAAGTGCTAGACACTTGTTCCTTGTTATTTTATTTCCAAATGTCTTTTAGGTTCCAATAAGTTATTTCCTTGACTTGTACATCACCCTTCTCAGTAAATAACTCAATACCTAGTCTATCTTCATTCGGATAGATACGACTTGTCATGGTCGTTTGTCCATCATTCGCAAAGATTTCAATGGAAGATCGGTCAATAAATACACGTAGGGAAAGCTCTTGATTTGTCTCAAGTATTGTGTTTCTAACACCATTTTCCACTTTTCCTGACTTGGAGCAATCAAGTGTTAGCTGTTGTTTATCTAAGTGATACGTTAATACTGTTTCTTCTTGGTTAACTCCACGAATCTTTAGACCTACAGATTGAGCACTACAATTAGTTAAGTCAAACACAGCTTTCACTTCAAGTAAATCCTCTTTCGTTTCTACCAAATAGCTTTCAGAAATGGATTGATTTATACACTCATTGTGTTCAGAATCACGTAATAAGATTAATTCCTCAACAGGATTCATTAAAATCTTGTTATTATCCCCTAGCGTTATTTCGCGTGGTAATGTTAAGGCTCCACACCATCCATCTGTTTTTGTTGGCATGTTTGACTCCCACATATCCATCCAACCAATCGCAATTCGACGACCTTTATCATCTAATAGTGTTTGAACTGCATAAAAGTCATGTCCATTATCTAATTCAGTAAATGATCCATGAACAAACTCGTTTGTTTCGTAATTATAATCTCCAACCAAATAACCTGTTTGGAATAGATTATTATATAAATCTCCATTTGATTTAATACCTTGAGGTGAGATCAGTAGAATATATTTTCCATCTAATTCAAAGAAGTCTGGGCATTCCCACATATACCCAAGTGAGCCGTCACTTTGTGCAAGAACGCCAATGTATTCCCACTTCAGTAAATCATAAGAACGGTATAAAATAACTCTTCCGACATTCTCCTTCGTCGAATTTCCTAAAACCATGTACCAGGCATCATTGTGCTTCCACACCTTTGGATCACGGAAGTGATGTGCACTATCTATTGGTGGTTTAGCAATAACCGGATTTTCTCCAACTTTCTCAAATGTTATGCCATCGGTACTGACCGCAATATTTTGATTTTGATAGAAGAGATCTTTTTCTTTGTCTGTATAGTGATGTCCTGTATAGATTAGGGTTAGTTCACCATTATTATCAACGGCACTTCCTGAGAAACATCCATCTGTATCACAAGCATCCCCAGGAGCTAAAGCAATAGGCAAATGCTCCCAATGAATGAGATCTTTACTTTTTACATGGCCCCAATGCATTGGCCCCCAATTTGCATCATATGGATGGCATTGATAAAATGCATGGTATTCCCCTTTATACTGTGCGAAACCGTTCGGGTCATTAATCCAGTTAGCTGGGGCCATGATATGGTAACCTAATCGATAACGATTATTTATTTTCTTGTTTGCAAGCTTCAGTGCCTCTTCAGCCTTTTTAATTCTATTAATTGTTAACATAATAACATCCTCCTATATTATCTTTCGTAACCTTTCCACATTGCCATTTAAGCCTTTGCTTTCTTTAGAACCTAATAAAGTAAAGATTGAAATAATGGTAAAACAGAAAACCATGATTCCCATGATAAGATAGGTATGACGAAATCCTACACTGTCGTATAATCTACCTGCGAGTGGTGAAAGAATAGATGCACCTACCTGAGAGGCAAATTGGAAACCAACTAGATAGAGCACAGAAGATAAACGTGTATCAAAATTCGCTGCTAAATATTTAAAAATAGCAATTAGCATAATAGGCAATTCTAGAGCATGAATTAATTTCATGGAAGAAATTCCGATTGGTCCAACAACAATTCCAGAACCGATGATTCGGAAGGACATTAAAAATCCTGCTAGAATTAAACTATTCTTTACACCAAACTTTTTTACGATAAACGGTGCAAGAAACATCATTCCAGCCTCTAAAAATACTTGAAATGAGTTTAGGTATCCAAATACTTGATTGCCTAACGCTTCAGTCGGAAATAAAGATGCGTAATAAAGAGGGAATTGCTGATCATAAACACTGTAGATACATGTCACCCCAATAATGTACATCATGAAAAACCAGAAATCTTTTAATAGAAAAAGATGTCCAACATCTTTTAGATTAATAGAGTTGGCTCTATTCATTTCTTGATCTGTCATTTCTATTTTCACAGACATAATAATGGCCACTAATATGATGGCCGAAACAGATGCAACCCAGAAATTGATATTTGGATTAATATTAAACAGCTGTCCTGCGAAAAATGTAGCTGCCGCCCACCCTAGAGAACCCCACATTCTTGATTTTCCATATTCGAAATCATATTTACGGCTAATCTTTTCAATATAGGATTCAATCGCTCCAATCCCTGCTAGAAAAGCAACTGCTAAATAGATTCCTCCAACAATTGCGCCCCAAAAGACATTGTATTTTAATAATGGTCCATAGATGAAAATATAAAATGGTCCTACAAATACGAGCAGCAAACTAATAAAAGTTAATACATTTTTCTTTAAACCTATTTTGTCAGATATATAACCATATAGTGGCTGCATACATAAGGCGAAGATAGCGTTTACAGAAAAGATAATACCTGTAGCTGACCCACTTAAGTTTATTTCTTGTCCTAACCAAATGGAAAATAAAGAGTAACTAGAAGACCAAGTAAAAAAGAAAAAGAAAAAGTACCCACTTAACATCCAATACAGAGTTTTTGAACCTTTCATCTTAATCGCTCCTTTAACTAGACATGTGTAAGAAATGAATAACTACTTGACGATATGAAAAAGAAGAAGTAGAAATGTGAATTTTAACTCCATTCATGGTTGTCGATTTTTAATGATGATACACTCTCTATTTAATACCTGTACCTGAACCACCAATCCCCTCTAAAATATAACGCTGAGCCACATTATAGATAATAATCAATGGAACGGTGGATATCGTCAGTACAGCCATGACTTGATTCTTCATACCTTTCACTTCCCCCTCATTATGTCTTTCGTTTTAAACAATGTTGTATAATAGCGCTTTCAACAAATTGTATGTCAACCGGTTGCATATGTCAATCGGTTGACATGTATTTTTTTTGAAAAATCAAACATTAATTTTCATTGGTAACGGACAGATGATTATTTTTGTGTAAAATGATAAAAAATATCATCAAGGAACGACACATCATTTAAAATGATCGTTAATCATTATAATTCAGTTACAAAAACTTCAAGTCAACTGTAATTAATCTCTAACTCTTGCACATATTAGTACTTTTCTCTAAAATAGGTGCGTGATCAGACTAATCTGAAATTATTTTATTATAGGGTTTTCCTAGTAGGTGACAGATTATGATATGCTATTAAACAGTTTATTATTGAATTTTTCATTTTTATCACCTTTGCTCTTTATACAATATTGATTCTAATGTTTAATATCTCTGTGAACCAACTGAGAAAATCTCAGTATTCAATCAATGGACAAAAACATGTAAACTTTATTCAAATGAGTAGTTAAAAAAGTTAAATAAAATGGATGTTTCTAAATAAGGTAGGAGGACATGAAATGAAGCCTAACATTCACGATGTGGCAAAAATTGCAGGTGTTTCATCAACAACAGTTTCCCGTGTATTAAATAACCGCGGTTACATAAGTGAAAAAACAAAAGAAAAGGTTTATAAAGCGATGGAAGAGATTAATTATTTTCCAAACGATTTAGCCCGTTCTCTATTTAATAAACGAACTAATTTAATAGGACTAATTATTCCAAATTCAAGTAACCCATTTTACGGTGAACTAGCCTTTCATATTGAAAGCATCTGCGCTTCATTAGGCTATAAATTGTTACTTTGTAACAGCTTAAACCGTATAGATAAAGAAGAAAAATATTTAGAAATGCTCATACGTAATCAGGTAGATGGAGTAGTCGTTGTGACATATAATCGAGGTATACTAAATTATGAGAAGCAGAATCTTTCTGTTGTAGCGATTGACCACTATTTATCGAAAAACATCCCTGTTGTTGGCTCTGACAATTATGGCGGAGGAAAACAAGCTACAGAATTATTATTAATGAAAGGTTGTCAGTATATTGTTCATATAAATGGACCAATTGAGTTGGAAACACCAGCAAACTTAAGAAGAAAAGCGTATGAGGATGTTATGAAGGAACATGAGAGACTACCAATTACATTTGAAGTTTCACCTCATCAAAGTCATCAAGAAGTAATCTCCAAGCTTTTTGATGAACATCCAGAAGTAGATGGGATCTTTGCAAGTGATGATTTAATCGCGGCATCTGTTATAGCTGAATCTAAAAAACGCGGAAAAGATATACCAACTCAATTAAAAATTGTCGGTTATGATGGAACAGAAGCCGTTCAAGTTTTACTGCCAGAATTGACAACCATACAACAACCAATTGATTTAATTGCCAAGACAGCAATTGATATTTTATTAAAACAAATTGAAGGTGAATTTAACAATTTTCCGTTTGAGACATATCTGCCTGTTAAACTTTTAGAAGGTGGAACGACTTAATTTTTTGTATTTGTATGATGGTTTTTGGAGGTGTCAAAACCGGTTTTGGTGCAAATACAAAGACGAATAGAAAAAAATTGTAGATTCACTCTAAATAGATAGTTATAAAAAAGAAACTGTATTACTTGAAGGGAGTCAGTTCACGTATTTTCTGGAAAAATGTGTACTTTCACGATTAATATGTAATTAAGCAGCATGCTAAAAACCCCTTAGGTCTCAAGGGGTTTAATGTCTTTCGTTTTTATTGTTTATGTATAGAAATAACGGGTTTTATTGTCTTCTAATACTTCAACAAAAACTCTATTGAAACTCCTATTCCTTGATATTCTTTAAGGAGATAAATAGATGTTAAATCACCAGAATTATTGACATTATTATTTTCTCTTTTTCCGCAATCTGCAAATCCTACGATTTCTCCCTCATTATTTTCTGCGACAAAGACATAATTTCCTTCTTTGGAGATATTACTATTCCACGCGTCAGTTCGCTGGTCATATGATAATTTCTTTAAAAACTCATCTGGAATAATGTTTTTATAAGTAGATTTCCAACTATCAACGTGTACTTTTGCAATATCTTTTGCATCTCCAAGCGTAGCTTTTCTTATATACATTGGATTCACCTCTTATAAAAATAATGACCAAAGTATATATTCCATTTAATTACAAATAATCCTTCTCTTATTAAACTAAACTGCCCCTATAGTTGCATAAGAAAAGGAGCTGCTGATCAGCTCCTGGTAATGAAGTAAAGCACCCTTTAGTTCAAGACAAATTGGGGTACGCAACGATTCGTTCTTTTTTGGGCCACTCACAAAAAGCTGGGGAGAATTCATTTATTTTGTTGTTGAATTTACCTTAACTTTTTTCTTTAGTGTTCACTTACAACAAAGTTGTTTAATTTTAATATTCCATACATTACACCGTTCGTAAATGGGACAGTTTTCAAAAAAATAGTTATTTAATTATCTTCACCCTGTACTCATTTTTACAAAAAATAAATAACAATAAAGTCGGTTAAATCTGCTTAAGCTTCAACAATTGCGCCCGATTCTGGAATATTGAAATATGGAAAGGCTGCTTGATTGATTTAACAACGTTGTGCAGTGACAATAAAGTCGTTTAAAAATAAGCTGTTCAAGGCATATTCTTACGTAAGTAATGGTCTCGATTCTTACCTTAAAGTTGTTTCATTTTGCACTGTCAACAAGACTGCATGATGCTCATTTAGGAAATATAATTGTTTGAAAAAACTGTGGAATGCGGGTTTTTGTGGTCATTAGCCACCTCGAATATCTGACATTTTTTAGGAAATATCTTGCATTGAAATTGCTATCGTTTTCTAAGTATGGTTCACGTCAAAGTTACGTTTATGGGGATCATGTAAGACCTACTAAATGGTTGACAGTTGGTCGATGAAGCAGGAAACTTCCGCCTCTTAGGCGGTGAGTAGTTCACCTATTCAAAACAGGTATTGTTTATTTCACCCGAAGCACTATTTTTCCCTTGGATGTCCGATTTTCGATACTCTCATGAGCTTTTGCTACTTCAGATAAATCCAGTACTTCTGTTACATCGACCTTCACTTCGCCACTTGCCACATAAGAAAGGGCTTTTCGTGCTGCTTGTGCAACGATTTTTGGATGGTACACACTTAGTAACTGTAGATTAAATCCAAGGACTGCTTTGCTACTAAACCAAAGTTCATTCGCAGATGGGGTAACGTCTGCTGCTTCACTTGCATTGCCCATGACAACCAATCGTCCTAATGGGGACAAGAGAGATAATCCTGTTGTTCTGGCTTCTCCTCCTACTTGATCAATGACAATATCTATACCACTACCTGCAATAGTTTGTGCGTATTCATCTCGTAAATAAACTTCGTCATAGCCTAAACTTTTGGCATATGCTACTTTTTGTTTGCTTCCTACTACTCCAATCACCCTACCTGCTCCAAGGGCACGGGCCATTTGCCCGATCGCACTTCCTACTCCACCAGCGGCAGCATGTACCAGTACCGTTTCGCCTTTTTGTAAATGTGCCACACTGGATAAAATCATCATGGCGGTCGTTACATTGGATGGATATGTTGCTGCTACTCGCATATCTACAGTTTTTGTTTCTTGATCCAACGGGATAACCAAATCCTCACTCACTTTCACTACCTCTGCATATCCACCTCCATTTACAATTGTTAGAGCTGCAACAGGTTGACCTACTCTTACTCCCATTACTCCTTCACCGATTTCTCGAATTGTTCCAGATACCTCAATTCCCGGAACAAATGGAAGCGCTAAATCCTCTACAACACCTTTGCGAAATAATACCTCCGCATAGTTAACACCTGCATAAGCAACATCAATTGTTACTTCTCCAATCCCAGGTTGTGGAGTTGCTACTTCTTTCTGTGTAAGTACGGATGCTTCTCCAAATTGTGGAATGATAATAGCCTTCATTTTTTCTCTTTCCCCTTTCGCTTGCCTGATAATTACTAGGCATTTTTTGTTTAATTTCTTTTCTATGATTTTATTCTAATAGCTACCAATATTATTACGAGTTTTTCGTTATACTAGTATTATCAGTAACACCTTAAGGAGAGAAATCTGGATGGAAAACAGAAATATAAAAGTGCTTGGGGAGTTTTTAAATTCACGACGAGCAAAGATTTCTCCTGATAGGCTACATGTTTCGACTGGCATGAGAAAACGAATTTTTTAAATAGAAGCATTATAAACCAGAGGTGATTTTCTCCTAACTGGCTCTAAATATGATTGCTGGCTGCTTACACCTAAAATGTTTTTAATGGTTCTGCAACGGACTAACATTCTTACACCTATGTTAGTTAGATTTTTTTTACGTACTATCCTGCCTTTATTGTCACCTTAAGAGGTAATTTGCGCTTATTTTAAGTGTTATTTTAAGATGCCTCATATTCCCCAACCCTTAATTCAATAAATTTACATTTACCATTCTATGCTAATTCTGTTAAAAAACATATCCCTTATTGAACTATCCTGCCCCGTTAGCTCTATAAGAAAAAAGAGCTGCCTAAGCAGCTCCCTTATTGAAGTAAAGCACCCGTCAGTTCATTAAGAAAATCGATTCTTATTAAAGAATAGAACCCTTTAGTTGAAGAACCTTGAGTAAGTAAAATAAATACCTACCCTTATAAAATGGGGCTAACTTTGTAGTAATCACACAAGTTTAAGAAAATAATGATCTATCTAATTAAATTATTCCAACTGGACTCCTGCAAATTCCCATTGGAATTCCCTTTTGATTAATACTTTTCTTTAGGTTTACTAAAGGTGACCCTTGATAAACTTGTTGAATGATGGTTTCTATCTTTACTCTTTCTTGTTGAGTAATATTTTTTTTCGTAAGCATTTTATTAAACCATTGACTGATTTCCATAGGTGAAATATTTCCAGCGATTGAAGAAAGACGATCAAATCCCTGTAATACTTTTTCCTCTAATTCCACTTCTCCACCAGCATAAAAATGAAAGTTGTTTCTGTTAATATCGTTTTTTAGTAGTCCAACTTTTTCTTTATTGCCAGCTTCTTTTAATCCAACTACTAATTCTATCTTACTTAACTCAATAATACTGTTTACTGATAAATTAAATCCAGTTCTTTTTGGATTGTTATATAAGATAGTAGGCTTATTACTAAGATTAATAATGGTTTTTGTATAAACTAATGCCTCTTCTTGTGTCGGTAGAACATACGGTGGATACCCAAGCAAAATACCTGATATTTTTGTAGTACGAATCTTTTTAGCTAGTTCTTCTGCTTCTTTTTGTCTAATAGATGACACCCCAAATAAAATTTCCATATTATTAATAAGTTCTTCTGCCAATACCAAACTGTTTATTATTTCAATTTTCTCTTTAAGGTTCAGACTATGCTGCTCACCAGTAGATCCAGAGACAAGAACAGACTTTACTCCTTGTTTATACAAATCTCTTATATGATCTATTGTCCCCTGAATATTTACAGATTCATCTTCAAAAAATGCAGTTGGCACAGCAATGTGAAATGTTTCTTTTAGCATAATACTATCTCCTTTATCCTTTTTTATCTCTACTTCAACTTACCTGCACCGTTACTGGAAGATCGTTTCAAAGACCTTATTTTTTCTTAAGTAGGTCTTTTTGCAGATAATCTTTCATATAAGATGCAATCTTTCGCTCATCCTCACTTTCAAATTTCTTTAGTTCTTGAATAACAAGCTTTCTCCGTTCGATTGAATGGTTCTGACTCAATTTCGCTTTTCCCTCTTTTTTTAATCTTGATTTTAAAACCCACAACGCCTTTTGTCATACCTTCCAGATATCTTGCATCGACTTCGTCTAATTGATAAGAACTGTCAGGTACTTCATATTTTTTTACTAAATCACTTAAAGATTCTTTTAATTCATCATCCTCAACAATTTCAACTTTCCCATATACATGGATTGCTAAATAGTTCCAAGTAGATACCGCTTGATTTGACTTATATCAAGAGGAAGAGATATAACAATGAGGGCCATGAAAGATTGCAAGAACATTTTGATTGTGAATGTCCTTCCGTTGAGAATTTGCTCGAGCGAGGTGACCATATAAGTATTCCTTATCTTCATCAATCATTAAGGGAATATGAGTTAAAGGTTCACCCTCATGTTGAGAGAAAAAAGTCACAAATCCTTACTCTTGAATGATGCCATAAATAATTTCATCATCTTCAATTTTAACGTGCGATGGGATGTACATTAGAACACACTCCTTTGCTTTTGTGATCACCAAAATGTAAACTTATTATAATAAAACAACTGGCATTATTAAAAGCGCCAGTTTATAAACATTTTAAAGAGCCAGTTTATAAGGAGGTTAATATGCTAGAAATAACGCCAACCTTAGATGTTGGAAAAAAAGAGCCCATTTATATCCAACTTTATGAGTATCTTAGAAAAGAAATACAAAGAAAAAATATCCCCCCTCACAGTAAGTTACCTTCTCAAAGAAATTTGGCAGATTATTTAAACGTGAGTCGTAACACGGTTGATGCTGCTTACCAACAACTTGTTGCTGAAGGTTATATTAGAAGTGAAGAAAGAAAAGGATTGTTTGTTGTAGAGATAAAAAATGACCTCTTCCTTATAGATTCTAACAACAACGATATGGATAAAACTGCAAATAGGGGATTTGATCATCTGGAAGATCAACCACCAAAGATTGAATACGATTTTAAGTATGGGGATGTAGATTTAACCCATTTTCCATTTAAGTTATGGCGTCAATTGACCATGAAAAGTCTCGCTGCCGAACAAGACCAACTGTTATTGTATGGAGATCCACAAGGAGAATTTGAACTTCGAAAACACATTGTTAGATACCTTTATCAATCTAGAGGAGTTAAATGTTCTGAAGATCAAATTGTCATTGGAGCAGGTACACAATACCTATTAAGCATGCTATGTAAAATGATTGGTAGAGAATTAGTTTATGGTATAGAAGAACCGGGTTATGACCGAGTACGCCTTATTTTTAAGGACTATGGAAGAACAGTTAAGCCCATTCATCTTGATAAAAATGGAATTAATGTTACTGAATTAACAGAGAGCGAAGCGAAAGTTGCCTACGTCACTCCTTCCCATCAATTCCCTTTAGGAACCGTTATGCCAATATCACGGCGCTTAGAATTGATAGAATGGGCGAAGGAGAAGGGTGGATATGTCATCGAAGATGATTACGATAGTGAATTTCGATACGAAGGAAAGCCTATTCCATCGCTTCAAAGCCTTGATCTATATGGAAATGTTGTATACATGGGGACTTTTTCCAAGTCACTAATTCCATCTTTGCGTTTGAGCTATATGGTACTTCCAACAAAGTTGTTAGTAAAGTACAATGAAAACTTTATTGGTTATATGCAAACTGTTTCAAGATTACATCAACATACTCTAAAGCTCTTTATGGAAAGTGGCCAATGGTCAAGGCATTTGAACAAAGTAAGAAATATTTATAAGAAAAGGCATAACGCTTTACTTACATCTATTAAAGCTAACATGAATGATCGGGTCCAAATAATTGGTTCAGGTTCTGGTTTACACGTGCTCTTGAAACCCCAGAATAACATGACAGAGAAAGAGCTCATCGCTACTGCTAAAGAGAAGGGAGTTTTAGTGTATCCAGTGTCCTCATTTTATGAGCGACCACCTTCTCAAGAATATTCTCAAGTGCTTCTTGGATTTGCCAGTTTAGATGAGAATAGGATTCATGAAGGTGTTCACTTACTTTCCAAAGCTTGGTTCTAACTAATGCCACTACCTATAAACATAAGCATACAAAAAGATGAAGAACCAATAAAGTCATTGGCTCTTCGATTTTCTTAGAACATTATAGTCTACCTAACTTCACCTGACTGTTAAGGCATTTATTATAGTCTCTTATTAAGCAACTGCCTGTTAGTTCTAGAAGACTTACTCCATTATATGGCCCTTTAATGGAATAACATGACTGACGTTTTTAAACAACTTTATTATGTTTTAAACGACTTTATTGTAAATTAAACAACTTTAATGTCACTTAACAGAATTCCTTATGGAACTAACCTGCCCCGTTAGTTCCATAAGAAAAAGCTGCCTTTAAGACAGCTCCGATCTACAGCTAACGCACCCGTTAGTTCAAGAAAAATTCATCTTAAATTCACTGAAACGTCTTTTTAATTCTTTCTTTAAACTCTTTAAACAAATAACCAAAACCAATAAATATAAATACAAAGGAAACAAATTCAACGATTTTAGAAGGATAATAGTATCCAAAGAAAGTAAGAAAATAAAATAGAAAACCAAATGATATATAAATTGATGCAATAAGCTGCCTCATAGTCCCCAATCCTTAATTTAACAATTTTAATAATTACCAATTTACTCTGATTTTGTTAAAAATAATATATTTCTTATGGAACTATCCTTCCCCGATAGTTGCATAAAGAAAAAACTGCCTTAAAGACAGCTTTGATCTTCAGCTAATGTACCCGTTAGCTGAAGAAGGAATTTTTACCTTTTATGTTTAATCCTTTTTTAAATTTACTAGTTGCAGGAACTGTATCCTTTTTACCCGAAAACTAATTGCCGGGCAGTTGGATGCCGCGTCTGCCGCTTACATCGCATTGGCCATATTCATTATCACCCACAGCAACCACCGTGCCGTCCGATTTTAGGCCGATGGTATGAGCGCAACCCGCCGCAATTGCTACAATATCGCACCAGTCACTTACATTGCATTGACCATACTCATTCCAGCCCACAGCCGCCACAGTACCGTCCGATTTTAGGCCGATGGTATGACTACTTCCCACCGCTATCGCCACAATACCGCGCCAGCCGCTTACATCGCATTGGCCTACCTTATTTTGACCCACAGCAACCGCCGTGCCATCCGATTTAAGCCCAACAGTATGAAGATAACCCGCCGCAACCGCCACTATGCCGCGCCAGTCGCTTACATTGCATTGGCGATACCTATTATTACCCACAGCCGTCACCGTGCCGTCCAATTTAAGACCGATGGTATGCCAGTCACCCGCCGCGACCGCCACAATATCATGCCAGTCGCTTACATTGCATTCACCTTCATTATTTCGGCCCACAGCTACCACCGAACCATCCGATTTAAGCCCAATGGTACGACGCCAACCCGCCGTAACCGCTACAATATCGCGCCATTCGTTTACTTCGCATTGGTCATGCTTATTCCAACCCACAGCCGCCACAGTACCGTCAGATTTAAGACCGATTGTATGAGCATTACCCGTGTTCGTCGCCATATGAACATTACCAGCCGCGACCGCCACAATATCGAGCCAACAGCTTACATTACATTGGCCATATTTATTATCACCCATAGCCGTCACCGTTCCGTCAGATTTAAGACCAACGGTATGACGACGACCCGCCGCTATGGTATCTTTAGGCCACCGTTTCACCTTTAACGCCGCTTCTTTCGGTGAAATGTAATCCATTTTTTACCTCCTTGAAAACAAGACCTATTTTATTATTATTGTATCACTTTTGCTTGTTATACTAACCTGCCCCTTTAGTTCCATAAGAAAAAGCTGCCTTAAGGACAGCTCCAATCTTCAGCTAAAACACCCGTTAGTTCAACAAGTACCCCAAAAATTGAATTTATACTTTACAATATAAGTTTACCTAATGAAGTAAAATCGGAAGTTAAAGGTTTTTAGTTTGCTCAATTAAGATACTGCAACCTTCTATCAACTAAATATTACAATTAAGAATGACACAACAAAAGCAGGAAGCATGATACACCATTGGGAAAATTACCCATAAGTCTTCTCGTAAAATTTTAAAAGGATAAAATATAGAATAAAGAAATATATAAGCGACTTTATCATTCTAATTGGATTGATAAAGTCGCTTTGTTGTTTTCTTATAAACTGTTTTTTGAAAAAAATGTGAGAATTACTTTCTAGAAACTTAAATATTTTGTACTAGATCCTTATTCACAATTTTAATCTACGAAGTATCTCTACACCCACTTCTGTAATCTCCGTTCCCTGTTTTTTAATTCCAACTTTAATGCATTTAGCTTTATTTAATATTGATAATCGATATCGCAATTGTGAATCAGACAAAAAATAAGGGAGCAATTCTTGCATAACTCCTCTCCCTACACTTATTTCTCTCTTTTTACAAATCCATAGTGCTTGTAGTATGGATTTAAAATCTTCTATGAAATTTCCTGTTTTTAAAAAGAGTAGTGTCTCATCAATCTCTGATAATGAATTATCTGATGAATTAACAGTTTCTTGTGATAATAAAATATGTTCTGGTATATGATTCTCAGTGACCATATTTCCTTCTACAATGACCATTAAATAATGGATGAAATTTTCAAGTTCTCGTATATTACCTGGCCAATTATAGTTCATTAATAGTTTTTTTACACTTGAGTCAAACATTAGATTTTTCTTTAATAATTTTAAAAAGAAATCTATTAGTATAAATAAATCTTGTTTTCTTTCTCTAAGTGAAGGGAGTTGTAACGGTAAAACATTTAGACGATAATATAAATCTTGACGAAACGTACCATCTTGAATCATTTGATGTACGTTTTGATTGGTGGCTGCAATAACTCGTACATTTATTGGTATGACCTTATGGCCACCTACACGCATAACTTGGCGTTCCTGAAGGACTCGTAAAAGGGAAGCCTGAATACTTAGTGAAGCATCTCCAATTTCATCCATGAAAATAGTGCCATTATGCGCTAATTCAAATAAACCCATTTTCCCTTCTTTCTTAGCGCCTGTAAACGCTCCACCTTCATAACCAAATAATTCACTTTCTATTAATGTTTCAGTTAACCCTGCAAAGTTTACTGCTACAAATGGACCGTCTTTCCTTTCAGAATTATTATGTATGGCCTGTGCAAATACTTCTTTCCCCGTCCCGTTTTCTCCAGTAATTAATACTGTATAATCACTTTGAGCCAACCGAATTGCTTTTTGTTTTGCAGATACCAGTAAATGGCTATTTCCAATAATATTATCAAATGAATATTTTGTAGTTAAACCTAACTCAGCGCTTTTTCGTCTAATTTCTTGTTCCATTCTTTGAACTCTTGTAACATCTTGAAACGTGATCACAAGGCCTGTTAGTTTTTTATTAAAGGTTAAGGGCACTTTCGTTACTAATAATGAACGATTATTTATTTGAAATAAGTTATCAAGTTGTTCCTTTTGATCAATAAACGTCTCATTAATCTGAAAACTAGGTATAACCTCATTGTAATGCTTTCCAATACAGTTAGACGGGAGTTGTAGAATTTGATGAGCATCTTCATTAATTAATGTAATGAATCCTTTTTCATCTAGCCCTATAATTCCTTCATGTACTGCATTTAAAACAGATTCTAATTTCTGTATTAGTTGTTTCTCATTTTGAATAGATAATGATAAATTCCTTCCCATCTTCACAAAATCTCTAAAAAATTCTGCTGTATAAAAATGGGACTTTTCTAAAGAAAGGTTCAAAAGACGAGCAATATCGAGCATAGTGGTTAAATCAATTGGTCGATTTTCTAAATTAATGATTTTTTTAATATGTTTAGGTACAAGTTCATCTTGTCCAAGCGTAATAGCAAAATCAATGTTTTCTGCCTGTTTGACATTTGTAACCCCAGGAACATAAGGAATTAAATTTAAATGCCCAAATCCGAAAGAGTGCAGAAGATCAATAGAATCTCTAACATTATTTATATAGTTAGTAACTAATAAAATATTTGTTTTTGGTGCCAAATCTAAAAGTTGCTCTAACTTTGCAATACGAATAGAACGTCTAGCAACCATAACAGGAATACTTGAATTCAATGCTTTAATAGAGTCTTCAAGCACTGGACTAGATAATAAAATTAAATCAGCGTTATGAATGATCTTCTCATTTAATTGTAGGGATTCATAACATGTCTCAATATAGATTTTTGAACCAAAAAACATTCTTAGATTTTCTTCAAATGTTTTGCATACTTTTTTGCTGATAGTCACAAGAAGTATAGTGGGCTTTTTCATCTTCTTCTCCTTACCACACGGTTGCATTTTGCTCTTATTCTATCAGATTTTAAAATAACTTAGAAAGGTCCCCATTTTATTAATACACCAATTGTTAAAAAGATAGCAGCTAGGATGGCCCATATAAGTGTTAACGGAATCATAAATTTAAGCCATTTACCATATGAAATACCACTAGTAGCCAGTATTGCCATTAGTACACCTGATGTTGGATTAATACAGTTTACTACTCCCTCCCCAAATAAAACGGATTGTACCGCTACCTGGCGAGTAATATGTAGCAAATCAGCAAGTGGTACCAATATTGGCATTAACATAGTCGATTCTCCTGAGCCAGACGAAATTAAAAAATGAATAGCTGCACTACCTATAAACATGCCAAGTGTTCCTGTAATTGGAGAAAGGGGAGCTAAAAGGGTAGAAAGACCATGCACAATCGTATCTAAAAGTTGCCCCTGTTCAAGCAAAATTATCACAGCTCGAGCCATTCCTACAATTAACGCCCCATATACAAGTTTCTGGCAACCATCCATAAATGTTTTGGCAATATCATTAACATTCATACGGGAAATAAGTCCAGCACCTATAGCCATAAAAATAAATAGACCTGCCATTTCGTTTTCAGTCCATTTAAAAATGAGCGTACAGATAATAAATGCTAGTAAAGATCCACCAGAAAACAATAAAATAATCTTATGTTGTAATGTTAGTTTCGGTGTTTTCATTTTGTTCTCATTTGTGCCTAATGAATTTGGAAACCTCTCTAAGCCCAGTATACTTTGACTAGCATCTTTCTGGATTTTTCGTGCATACCAATATATATAAGAAATAGTACATAGTAAGAACGTGAAATAAATGACAATGCGAAAGCTCATTCCAGATAATAGTGGCAGCTCAGCAATTCGCTGCGATAATCCTAATGTTTGTGGGCTTATCAGGGATACATTCCACCCTGCGTAAGTACCTAGATATATAAGAGATACCCCAAAAATGGCATCTAATTTTAATTTACGAGCAATCATTACTCCTATAGGGATAAATGCAATAACAGAGTTAACAATGATACCTGTGGTACCAAGTATAGAAAACATTAAACAAATAGGAATAATAAGTAGAAGAACTCTCCCCTTACATAAATTTATAACACTTCGAATAAACGTATCGATAGCCCCCGTCTTATCAATGACCGCTAAAGCACCACCAGTAAATAAAATAAGAAAGATCAAAGGAGCTCCAGCAACCATTCCGCTTTGAATTGCAGTAAAAATTTCAAGGAAATTAACAGGAGTAGATTCCACTAAATGATAACTTCCAGGAACAGTCATCGTAATGTCACCTTTTTTTACTCGATCAAACACCCCTGATGGAACAAGATAGGTAGCTATAGTGCAAATTATTAAAATATAGAACAAAAGGACATAAGCATCAGGTTTAAATAACTTTCTTCTAATAGGTTTATGAATCGTTTTTTGAGCTGTAGATTGCATAATATAATTTCCCTCCAAATTAATCTGTATGGTATTAAGAAACTCTCGCTATCCCTCCTTCACTTATATAGTGATTATTCAGAAATTTCACCTGAATATAACTAACACCATCTACCTAAACACAATGCAAAAAACATGCCAGTTTCTAAGATTAATAAATTATCCTTTTAAAGTAGTTTACATTAAAAAATTAGTATTTATAGGTCTATTTATTGGTTATTAATCAACCATAAAACACCCTATAAAAAAATTAATAGGTTAAAGATAGTCGATTTAATAAAAAATCAAAGTTGGCAAGGTTCTTGCAATAGTATTAATTAACAGTATATAAACATACAGAATTGTTTTACAGTTCAGAGGAGGAATTATTTTGAGTAAGTTACTAATTGAAAAAACCGTTTCTAGCTATCTGCAAGACCATGAACAAGCCATGTTAGATGATTTAATTGAATTCGTAAAAAAAGAATCACCTTCTTACAATAAAGAATTAGTAGATGAGTGCGGTACATATTTAAGCCAGCTTTTTCAAAGACGCTTAGACGTAGGATACGAAATAATAGAAGAAACAAAAGTGGGGAATCATCTGAAATTTACAATTGGAGAAGGAGAACAACAAATTTTGATCATAGGGCATTTTGATACAGTTTGGCAGGAAGGTAGACTTAAGCTTAGAAGAGAAGGAAATAAACTGTATGGTCCTGGTATTTTAGATATGAAAGGCGGCATTATCCAGTCTCTATGGGCAATTAAAGCCATCCAGGAACTCAAACTTTCATTAAATAAAAAGATCGTTTTCCTTTGCAATTCAGATGAAGAAATTGGTTCAATTGCTTCTAAAGAATACATTGAAGAAGAAGCAAAAAAAAGTGATGCTGTATTAGTTGCTGAACCTGCTGTGGCTGGGTCGGGAGCATTAAAAACAGCTCGCAAAGGTACAGGGATTTTCAAGATAAAAGTATGGGGACGTGCTGCCCATGCCGGTAACCATCACGAAGAAGGCATTAATGCTATTGAAGAACTAGCTCGGCAAGTTATTGTTTTACAAGAGTTAACCAATTATAAAAAAGGAACAACTGTAAATGTAGGAACTTTTACTGGAGGAAGTGGAACAAACGTGGTTCCAGAATACGCAGAAGCTCGCGTTGATTTACGTGTTTCAACAGAAGAAGCAGCAAAACGAGTAACGAATATTATTTTAAATTTAAAACCGATTTTAAAAGGAATTAAGTTGGAAGTAACCGGTGGTATGAATAGACCTCCAATGGTGAAAACTGAACAAACGAAAGAATTGTTTGGATGTGCTCAATCCATTGCATCGGAACTTGGCATGAAATTAGAAGAAGCATCTGTTGGAGGGGGAAGTGATGGGAATTTCACAGCAGCTATTGGTGTTCCTACTCTCGACGGTTTAGGTGCGTGTGGAAAAGGAATTCATGCAGAAAATGAACATATTCAAATTGAAACACTCGCTGAAAGAGCATCTTTATTTGCCAATTTGTTATTGAGACTGTAATTGCATGCAAACAAGATTGAATAACGTCAAAAGTAACTCTACATATAAGGAGTTTTATAACGTTAATACGAACAATTAAACAGTTAAAAGATTTGGACCGCCCCCAAACTAGGTGACGGTTCTTTTTAATATAAAAATAAAAAGAAGCCTCCTATATATATAAACTTAATTCTTCCACTAAACTGCCCCGTTAGTTCCATTAGAAAAAGATTGCCGCAACAACCTAGTTATTGAAGCAAAATCTGTTAGTTCTATAAAATAATTTATTTAATTGGATTTTCGTGTGTCCAAGGTTTAACTGGGTACACTTTTTTTGAATCAAGGAGAATTCCAAAAGAAAGAAGCCACTAAAGGAATGATTCCAGTAATTAAAACAACAAAACTATTCACCCTTCCCTGCCAATTTCTAACTATTTTAGCAGACTGTACTCAAGTCCCTTATTGAACAAACCTGCCCTTATAGTTGCGTAAAGAAAAAGCTGCCTTAAAGACAGCTCAGATCTTCAGCCTGTTAGTTCTATAAGAAAAGCGAAGCTTATTCAAGAATCGCGCCCGATTCTTGAATAAGCTTCGCTTTTCTACGACTGAAATTAATATGTTTTAAAAAAAACACTTTAGAATATTTTTACAAATATAGTGTTTAATAATGAATCAGCAGAGGAAATCTCTACCCCTTGGTAATAATACTTGACTATATCTTTATAACTTTTCCCTTCTTTCTGCTTATCCTTATTCCAGAAAAAGACACAAAAAAATGCTCACCTATTGGTAAGCTATTGTAAAGTAGTAGTATTATATTGAATGTTTAACCACATATCCTTTGCTCGAAGTAAAGAAGTTCTTCAAAAGTTGCCAGGAGTAGAGCAAACTATTTCTTTTCAATCCTATTAATCATTACTCACTTTAATTCCATATAAAATATACTTCTACTTCAACTCATGTTCGTATGAGTTTTTTTTATCATTTCCCGTTCTTCATGATTCAATTTCACGGACGCCGAATGGACTGCCAAGTGAGCTTGCCACCTGTATATGGCTTATTTTGAAATACAGCAAAGTCAATCAGAACGATATTTTTGCTATTTTCAACGATTAAAACAATAATGCCTATGATTGTGGCAACGAGTAGGACGATTGAAATCGGACTTATCCATCCTACTCTGCTCCGTAATTTATAAATACATTCAAGGCAATCATTATAATGGTAAAAATGATCAAGCCAGTGTAATCGAATTTATAGGCACCGTTTCCTTTCTGGTTTATCTTTCAGCAGAAACATACTAATTATTGCAAAGAATGAAAATCCACCTCCGCCACATGGAAAGTTGCGATTGCACCTTCGCAAAAGATATTACGTCTTTTCCCTTTTATCTTTCTCCTGCTTCCTCTAAATCAATTATAAGAATACTATTCAAATATAATGAGTCATTATTGGTATATTGCCTACAGGGACACTGTTGGATAGTTCTTATCGTCATCCAGGTGTTCATAAAGGCAGCGAAATTCATAATCATGAACTACTACGCCTGCAGCTCTGGATTTATGCTAATGAGCTTTCCTTTTTCGTACATCGAGTAAAAATATTTTCATGTTGACTTCGAAAATAAAAACCCATATCCAGAAATAGAAGTGCTTGTTGGGGAAATAGCACCAGGCCCATTAAACTAAAAAAGACGGAGCTTTTTACTCCGCCTTTGAATCTCAGAATATTTTTTTCTCATTTAGCTCAATGGCTAAATTCTTGAAAAATTGAAGCGATTCAGGGTTCCCCATGGAATCTGCATTCACCACTTTATCAAACTCGAAACCTAACAACACTTTACGTATCGGGACTTCCATTTTCTTTCCGTTCAACGTTTTAGGTATTTGATCAACAGCATAGATTTGGTCAGGGATAAAACGAGGGGACACTTGCCCTCTGATTTGTTCCTTGATTTTTGCTTTCAATGTTTCATCGAGGCTTAAACTTGGCTTAAGGACAACGAACAGCAGCAAGGAAGAACCGCGGCCAAGCACTTCCCTATCAATAATAAGGCTTTCCATAACCTCGTCGATCGCTTCGACAGCCCGGTAGATATCGCTAGTTCCCATACGTACACCGGAACGGTTGATGGTCGAATCGGAACGTCCGTAAATGATACAACTGCCCTTGTCGTCGATTTTTATCCAATCACCATGTTTCCATATCCCAGGATACGTATCGAAATAACTCTCGTAGTATCTTGTCCCGTTTTGGTCATTCCAGAAATATAGCGGCATGGAAGGCATCGGTTTCGTAATGACCAATTCACCGACTTCATTAATCAATGTTTGACCTTGTTCATCAAAGGCTTCTGCACGTACACCTAATGCTCTTCCTTGTATCTCCCCGATTCTTACTGGTAAAGTAGGAACACCACCTACAAATCCGGCACATACATCGGTTCCGCCACTGGATGAACTGAGCCAGATATCCTTCTTAACATTCTCATATACCCATTTGTATCCGTCACCCGACAATGGAGCTCCAGTAGAAAAAAGGGCCTTCAATTTCGACAAATCATAGTTTTCCTTTGGATTGATGCCTAACTTCATGGAATTCGTAAGGAATGGTGCACTTGTTCCAAAGAAAGTCATGCCTGTATCTTCAGCCAATTCCCAAAGGGCACCCATATTCGGATAAGAAGGACTGCCGTCATAAAGAACGATCTTCGCACCATTCAGCAAACCACCCATAAGGAGATTCCACATCATCCAGCCTGTCGTCGTAAACCAGAATACCGTATCCTCGGAAGTCATGTCTTGATGCAATCTTGTTGCTTTAAAATGCTCCAATAATATACCGCCATGCCCTTGTACAATTGGCTTTGGCATTCCTGTTGTACCTGATGAATAGAGAATCCACAGCGGATGATCGAACGGAACACGTTCATATGATAATTCCGCTGTTTCTATTAAAAGGTCATCCCATGGAATGGTATCTACTAGACTTTCTTTTAAAATCTTTTTATCTATGTAAGGAACCAATACTGTATGCTTGACAGTGACCAATTCTTTTTGAAGCTGTGAAACAACGGATGTTTTATCATATACATTTCCATTGTACTGATACCCATCAACCGCCAATAATACAACCGGTTCAATCTGTTTGAAACGATCTATGACACTTCTTGCCCCAAAGTCAGGTGAACAACTGGACCAGATGGCACCTATACTCACTGTTGCCAAGAAGGCTATGACCGCTTCGGGTATATTTGGCATATAGGCAACAACCCGGTCGCCGGATTTCACACCGAGTTTCCTTAATGAATGCGCGAATGAAGCTACTTTCTCTTTCAGCTCCCTCCAGCTAATCTCTTGCTGTTTGATATGTTCGGAACGAAAAAAAATCGCCGTTTTCTCTCCTTGATCATTCAATAATGCATTTTCAGCATAATTAAGCCTAGACCCCTCGAACCACTTCGCACCTGGCATTGAATGTTCCGTTAAAACCGTGTCATATTTCCTCCCGGCTTTTACCTCACAATATTCCCAAATTGAAGCCCAAAAGTCTTCCAGTTCATCAACTGACCATTTCCATAATTCGTGATAATCATGAAATGATAAACCCTTTTTTTCTTTTAACCATCCTACATATTGAGTCAATACCGTTTGCTCGATTTGTTCGTTTGTCGGTTCCCAAATGATTTGTCCATCTGTAAGCGATTTCATACAATCATCTCCCTTAGGTATCTAATGCATTATTGAATTTTTTCCTAATAATTGGTGGTTTAATTAAATTGTAAGGTATCGATATAAAACCGTCAATTTACACACTATACTCAAATAGGCTCATGGCTATGAAAAGGGAGGTTAATAGAGAAACATGTTCCTTTCCCTTGTACACTTGACACATGTATCGTGCCATCCATACTTTTGATAACGCTATATGAAACCATCATACCCAATCCCGTACCTTGATTTTTTGTCGTAAAGTAAGGCTCACCTAAACGGTATATTTGTTCCTGGGTCATTCCAATTCCTTGATCTTGTATCTTTATTTGGATCTTAGTGGCAGCTTGAAACAAATGTATGTATAATTCTCCCTCATGCTTCATCGATTCTATGCCATTCTTTAAGATATTGAACAAGCACTGTTGAAATTTTTTCCTGTCCCCCAATATATAATAAGCTTCATCTTCAAATAGGGATAACTTCAATTTAGTCCCATTATTGTTAGCCAAGGGAATGATACTGTTTACGACATGCTGAATTTCATCGGATACTCTTAATCTTTCGTTATTTTCAGGACTAATGGAAGCAAACGTCAAATAATCATTAATGACATCCGTAGCTCGATCTAATTCCTTCAGCGCAATATTCGCATACCTTACCTTTGTTTGTGTAGAAACGTCTTCACTTAACATTTGAATATATCCCCTCGTAACGGTAAGGGGATTACGAACTTCATGAGATATGCTTGCAGCGAGATGACTAACGACTTGTAACTTTTCCGCTTTCACTAATTCATCGAGAACCTGGAAATTCGCCAAAATGACTTCACATAGTATGATGACGACGACGATTCCTATGACCTGGATCGTAAAATATTGTTTCCATAGACTTATACCGATAGTAAGATCAAATATTTGAGTGGAAATAAACTGTGTAAGAATGTGAACAATAAAGATTAATGAGACACCGATGAAGATTTTTTTACTGACAGATATTTTGAGATAGTATTTAGATATAAAAAACAGGGAAATTCCAATTAACGGAAAAGTGATGCATGATATATAAAATCCATTTTCCCCCCCAGTTAAAAAACGAATAAGCAAAGTGATCACTATTAATATGATCCCTAACCTCCAGCCCCCATATAAACCGCCTAAAAGAAAAGGGATCCATCGAAGATCCCAAACAAAATCAACTTCAATGACAACTGGAAATAGCATACATAGGACAAGTGAAAGAATGGGGAAAATGGATAGGAACCATCCTTTTAATGAATCTAAACGATACACGAACTTCACTAGATAGCTCATTTGCAATAAAAAGAGCGGAAAAAGGATAATTAAAAAGTTAATCAGTAAATCTTTTGTTATAAGATTCATTTTCACACCGAACTTTCGATATTTTTCGAAGATTTAGACAGGTGTTTTAATAATAACAAGATAAAGAATGATAAGCTAGTAAAATTATCATGCGGGACTGAAAAAGAGGCAGCTAAAGCTTAGTGGTATCATCCAAAGAAAAAGAACGGGAAAAAACACTGAAACGACAAAGTCATCTCAGTGCCATAAGGAATTGTTTTCATTAATAAAGAGCTGATTTTGCGAGCAACGTGATTGTCGCATCATCCATCGGAGGGTTATGAAGTCCTGCACGGACATCCCTATAATAGCGTTGCAGTGGATTTTTCCTTTGTAAGCTTTTTGCTCCAACAACTCTCATCGCATTATCGACAATCGAAATCGATTTATTGACGACAGATAATTTAACTGCACCCAAATGTTTCGATAATTCTTCATGATCTTCGGGGTGCTGCTCCCATTTTTCAGCAACAGAGTAGAGAAAATGGTGTGCCTCGTTCAATTCAAGTTCCATTTCCCCAATTGTTCTTTGGACATTAGGAAGATCCCTGATCGGGCCCGTTAAACTATTGGGAGAATAGGTCTTCGCAAATTCCACAGCATAATTTCTGGAAGCCACAGCAATTCCCAAGTAGCAAGCAGGAATATGTAGGAGCCACGCTTCAGGTTTTCTTTTTTGACCATTGCTTTTCATGACATAATACTTTTCAGGCAGGCTGACATCATTTAACACTAAATCATGACTTCCTGTTCCCTGCATGGAAATCATATCCCAGGTTTCTTCTATGCTGACACCCAATTCATCACGGTGAACTAAAAAGGTGCCTTGCTGTTCATCTTCGGGTACCCATGCGGTTACAAGAAAAATATCAAGGACCGGAGAGAGTGTAGTAAAAGTCTTTCTCCCATTCAAACACCAGTGTTCCCCTTTTTTGATTGCAAATGTTTCCGGACGACCTCCACGCGTCGGGCTTCCTGTCCCCGCCTCTGATGCTGCCGTATTGATGAGAGCGCCTTTCGATACGTGATCAAACAATTCATCCATGACTTCTTTTTCCCAAGGTCTTTTTTCAGTTAAGGATAATACCGTTCCGACATGCCAACCTATTCCTAAAGCAGTTGGTCCGCAATGCTGAGCTATTTTTTCTTGGCATAGGAGAAAATCATATAAGGAACCACCGTACCCCCCATCCTTTTTTGCTAACGTTAATTTAGGGTATCCGAATTCTTTTAACTCCTGAATGTTTTCAAAGGGAAAACCATTTGACTCATCAAGTGCTTCAGATCGACCGGAAAAGGACTGAATCGCTTCCTCTAATTTTTGTAGATATTCTTTTTGCTTCTGTGATTGAAAAAAAGACATGAAGATCATCCCTTCTGTAATAAACGATATTCCTGACCCATCTAGCAGCAAAAAGCGTGACTACTAGAACTCCCCTTTATCATATCACTTTAGTGGAGTTTATGGTCTAAAACTGCTTATTCAGAGTCAATGTCTTCATTTTTATAATCTTTGTTCGCGTTCTTATAAGCTGCCTTCGCCTGATCCATATCTTTGTTTTCAATAAAATAAGCGATCGCAGCCTGACCGATTCCATAGGTGACCGCGCCGGCTACAGCACCTGAAACGGCTAGACCAGCTCCTGGAATGAAACGGACTGCTGCCCTGACACCTTCCCTGACGAGGAGGCCAATACCAACATTGATCCCTAATGCTGTAACGAATTCACTTGCCGTTTTAGTATTAATGTCTTTATCCGCGATAAAACCAATGACCACAATCATCAACCCTTGAATACCTGTCAATATGGGGAAATCGGCAAAAGGAATGGGCTCTGCACCAATTAAACCTGCGATGGCCGTAAACGTTCCCACGATTGTCCGCGCAAATTTCTTTTTAACGAATTGGCTTTGTATCGCTTTGGCCGTCTTCAGTTTCGCTTCACTGGGTAAGGCCTCGATTAAGTAATCAGATAGCAAATCGATGTTCCAACGCATATCGTATTCAATATTTCCATTTTCATCAAAATCAATATAAGAACAAATGGGAATGATGTTCAATAGTGGGATGTCACTTTCGATAAAGCGTTTGGACATCAAGGCGATGGCTTCATCAATATTCTGTTTTTTCTTAGGATTGGCATCAAAAGGCGCTTGTTTATAATGTGGCGGATCTAATTCATCCACTTGTGTGACTACACAGATAACGGGTACTTCATAATGGTGTATCTCTTTAACGATTTTGCGCAGCTTGTTCAACTCTTTTAAATCTTCTTCAATCCGTGAATCTGTTTCTTTTGCTTTAATCAGGAAAAGAAACACGTCAGGCTGTTCTTCAGTAACCGCTTTTATCAATTCATCCATCGGTGTTTCTTCTTCATATTCTTCTGTCGGAGCTTCACTTTCCCCCAATCCGCGTGAGTCCAAAAGACGTATTTTGGGCTCTGCATCACTGGGGTACCAAAGCCATTTACCCTTACCTGTTCCAGCTTTTACGGAACTGACATATTGCCGTTCCTGGCCAAACATCGCATTAATCAACGATGACTTTCCGGACCCGCGTCTCCCGACAAGAGCAATTCGCGGTTCCCTTGCATCAACTGTCATCGTTTTAAGCTTCAAGAGCTGGTCGAGCATTTTATTCTTTTTCGATTGTGAAATTGGCAGCTTATCTACCTGACCTTTAATGAAAGTGAATATGCTTCCCATTTCATCGTGTTTTTCTACCACCGTGCATTCCCCCTTGTTTTGAAGTTTTTTTATGTAACATTTACCCTTGAATGATTCAAGTTAAGCATGTTACTTGAATCTTCCTCACAAGAATAAGGGGTACCATTTCTGATAATGATTTAAGACTTTTCTTTTAGGAACATTACGACACTGGCCATGTATTTTTGGATTTCCTGTACTTGAAAAGCCGCGGAATCCGCAATCTGTTTGTAATGATGCTGACCTTCATCGGTGATTCGCAAATAACGTTTTGTTCGTTTTTCACTTTCCCACCTGCCAACAAGAAGTCCGTTCTCTTCCATCTCATGAGAAAGATCATATAAATACCCGTTAGAAGCAATCCATCCGAACTGATTTTTAAGCAAATCACCAATTTCCCCCATGTAAATGGGCTTTTTAGTAAAAGCCGCTTTTAAAGTGACATAACGGACAAGGTCCTTCACCGATATTATTTTCGAGAAATATGACCTATATTCTTCTGGAAGTTCATTAAGTACTGGAGGATTTTCACCCGAACCCCTCAAATCGAACATGAAGCGGTCAATGACCTTTTTCACTTCTGAAAACCGTTCAAGGAAATTCTTTTGGTACCATGCATAAAGCTCGTTTCCTTTTTCCGTTATTTGATAATAATTTCTTCCCTTACTTGTGTATAATGATAAATGGTTGGATTCGACAAGCGTATTGGATATTTTACATAGATAGTCATAGCTATGCACTTTTCCAGTAAACGTATTTTTCAGGTCCTGATGAATCGCCCTTGGATAATTCGCTTTTATTCTCAAAGAATGAAGTAAAAAAATCGTTAAAAATTCTCGTTGGCTTAACCCAACCGATTCTACAGTTGTCGATAATTTTTCCCCTTTCTTCACTGTCAAAACCTCCTTTTTATCCTGTTATATGACTCATCCATTAAATATTTCTTTCTTCTCCCTTATTATCCTGTGCTGCCACATATTAGTAAAGTGTTTAATCCCTAATTACGTAGTACTTATTTTTGCGGATTTGCTCTATATTGGGATAGATCAATTCAGAATATTCTGTCGAGGTTTATTATGGAATAGTTTCAACCAAAAAAAAGAAACAGCCCATGATTAGACCATTCCTTTTTTTGTTTACTGTTCCGTTAATATGATTGGATCTTCTTTTGTAATGACGAGAGTATGTTCATATTGAGCCGAAAGCTTTCCATCTGCCGTTTTTGCCGTCCAGCCATCTTGGTCCATTTTCATATGCCATGTTCCTGCATTCAACATGGGCTCAATCGTGATGACCATTCCTTCTTTTAGTCGTGCACCTTTACCAGGTTTCCCATAATGAAGCACTGTTGGGTCTTCGTGCATGGTTTTCCCGATTCCATGTCCTGTGAAATCGCGGACGACAGAAAATTTTTCACCTTCAGCATAAGATTGAATGGCATGACCAATGTCTCCGAGACGATTTCCTGCCCGTGCAACTTCGATGCCTCTATATAATGCCTTCTTGGTAACATCCATCAAACGCTGAGCTTCTTCTGAAACCTCACCGACTGCATATGTCCAAGCAGAATCCGCCAAACCACCGTTAAGATTCACAACCATATCAATCGTTACGATATCGCCCTCTTTTAGAGCTTTCTTTTGCGGGAAGCCATGGCATATTACATCATTCACTGATGCACACGTTGCATATTTGTAGCCATTATAGCCTTTTTGTTCCGGCGTTGCACCATGCTCTGCAAGATACTTGTCGACAAACTCTTCAATTTCCCAAGTCGTGATGCCCGGTTTGATCATTGTAGCGATTTCTCTATGCGTCGCAGCAAGAAGCTTGCCAGCTTCATGCATCAAATGTATTTCTCGTTCACTTTTTATTGTAATCATTTAAAATCCTCTTTCGTTTAATATCTTTTCTGATTGAGACTCCTTTTTTATCATATGCCTTTTTTCATATAAAAAGCAACCAAAAACCCGGTTAAAATCACCGGGTTAATAAATTGATCCTTTCCTTATCCATAATCAGCTGAGGACAAACAAAATAATTTGATGCCTAATACTTCTTCTGATCGTCTCTCATGTCTGGGGTTGTTAGCTCTGGCTTTTGCTGGACAAACTCGTCATCTTATACGCCATTGGATTAGAGTACGGTCTTTGTACTAAACATTCAAATCTCTTTTTTTATAAAAAACATAGGTTACGACCAAAAGTGTAAGAATCAAGATTAGTGAAATCACTACAAAGATTACATCCAAACCGCCGCCATACATTACATTTTCCGCTTCAAAATATTTAAATGGGGTAAGATATCTTAAGCCTTCAATGTTCTCATTCAAATCAATAACGATTGATAACATATACGTTAGTAAAAGGATTCCAGCCGCTACTGATGCAGCCGTTTTTGGCTTCTTTTTTACAGCGGCAAGTGCGCTGCCGATGACCATGAACAAGACCTGTAAAAAGAGCATTGCCGCCATTAATATCGCTATTTCACCATTAACCGCCTCACCATCGCTGTATTTCCCTAAAAGAATAATGGACGAAACGAATGTGGCGAGATTAAAAATTACGATATTAGTGAATGCTGCCAATAGCTTAGTTGTAATGACTTTACTTCTAGATACTGGTTTGACGAATAAAAACTCGGATGTTTTATCCCTTTCTTCTTTGGCAATAATGGTTGCTCCAAGCATTACCGCATGAATGGTGGCCATTAATAATAAATAGAGAAAAAGCATTCCATAGTAGCCGCTGGCCTTGGTCAAATCTAAATCACTGAAACCCAATACAGCCCGCATCGATTTTGGAATATCTGCGATCAAATCATTAATCGATTGCCCCGATGACGAATATGCTTCATATTTAGTCATTCCTGATGTCACCATAAGGAAGACACCGATGCTCCAAAATATGAGCGATTTTCGATGATGCTTCATTTCTTTTAAAAATATATTCATGACCCAACCCCTCCATTTAACTTCCCACAAGTAAAGCGAGCATTCTTAAACAGCATGTATATCCTTCTTGTTATAGACGACATAACTAGCTGCTATGGCAAGAAGGATAATAACTGCGCCAACAATCAAAAATGTTGCTTCATAGCTGGAATGTTTAATGATATAGGCCGCGTCGAAATATTTAAACGGCGAAATATAACGTTTCACTTCATCACCTGTCGTATTACTGAACATTCCCACAAAGTAGAAAACAAAGACAGTGGCAAGCGAGACGGTCAGCACGGATTTGATCCTTTGGACAATAATAGAAATGATGATCCCCAAGGCTAAGAATAGGAGTTGAATGAAAAAGATTGTAAGCGATAGCAAAAAGAAAATTTTCAAGCTAAACTCATCAGTCTTGACTTGTAATGCCACAAAGCTAGCTGCCGCGAAATAAACGATATTCGTCATAACAATCGAAACAAAAGCTGCCAATAACTTGGCTGTCAAAATCTTAGAACGGGTAACAGGCTTCGTTAACAAAAAGTCCGCTGTTTTTGCAAGAACTTCCTTGCTGACAATGGAAGTGCCTAGATTCATTGCCTGGATTGCTGCGCAAAGAGTAATAAACGATAATGGGAAGCTATAGAATCCTATAATAGTAAAGAAATTTTCTTGATTAAAACCAAGTGCGTTTCTTATCGTATCTGGATAATTTTCCAATACTTTTTTAAAATCCTCTGCATCCTCAGCAAATGAAGAATACATCGACATGAAAATAACGATGATCACAATTAACGATAGCGACCATATGATCGTAGACTTTCGATAAGCCTTCAATTCATGCATAAAGATATTCATAGTTTCTTAGGCCTCCTTTACGTAATAATGCATAAAGATCTCCTCAAGGTCCGGCTCTTCGATCCACAGGTTCGCGATTTCAATTTCCGCGATTCTTTTCAACACCGTATTGATATTACCTCTAAATAAAAAGCTGATTACGTTATTGTCGACTTCTAATTTATTGACTCCGCCGATTTGGAAATAATTCTTGTCTAGGGCAGATTTCGTCTCGATTTTAAATTTTTTATAGTTGTTCTCCTGTAACGTACTAATCTTTTCTACCGTTACGATTTTACCCTCTTTAATGATGGCAACTCGATTACATAATCTTTGAACCTCGCTGAGGATGTGCGAAGAAAATAGGATCGTTGCACCTTTTTTATTCTCTTCCTCTAATAGTTCAAAGAATTTTTGCTGCATTAATGGGTCAAGCCCGCTCGTGGGTTCATCCAAAATAATAAGTTTAGGTTCGTGGAGAAGCCCCTGAACAATCCCGACCTTTTTCTTGTTTCCTAAAGAAAGGTCATCAATTTTTTTATTTAGATCCAAGTCCATTATTTCTGCTAAATCTTTGATTCTCTTACTACAATCCTTTTTATAAAAACTGGCTGAGTATTTTAAAAGTTCCTTAACTTTCATATTGTCATAGTAAAAAACTTCTGATGGTAAATAGCCAATTTCCTTTTTTATTTCTGGAGCAAATCGAATACAGTCTTTCCCAAAGATCGTGGCGCTGCCGCTCGTTGGGTAAATGAGCGATAATAATGTGCGAATCGTTGTCGACTTCCCGGCACCATTCGGTCCAATAAACCCGAAAATTTCACCCTGTTCAACATTAAAACTAATATCGGATATTCCTCTAGATTTTCCGTAAGTTTTGGTAAGATTTTTAATTTCTATTACGTTCATTTATAATACCTCCCTTTTTCTCCTCAGTATGCGGTATTTACCAATTTCATATATGATTGATCACTGCCTTATTCGTACAAAGTATCCCTTAGTATTTCCAAGTATTCTTCCATTTCTGCCATTGTCTCATCGCTTGCGATTTGCTCCAGGGATAGGGACAATGCTTTTTCTTGCATTTGATACGCGAACCCTTCCACTGTCCAATTAATTATGTTAATCGCCTTTTTACTATCTATCCCTTTTTTAAATTTAGAAAGATCAATATCGGAAAATAATTTATTAAAGGAGCTTTCGAACAATTCCTTCCCCCTGCTGTTTATGTCCATTTTCACAGCAGGGGAGGTGTCTTTATAGATTGACTTAACGAAATTTAGCATTTCAGGATAAATTTGATATATTTCTATTTTCAGCAATGCGATTTGCCGATAGCGGACAAAAATATCTTTTTCTTCCCAATTTATTTTTTCCATAATTTTTTCCATTAGAATATCGATCATATGTTCATACAAGAATAAATATAATTGCTTTTTATTTTGAAAATAATGAAATAATAACCCCTTTGATATTCCTGCTTCCTTGACGATTTCATTGGTGGATGCATTGTCATATCCCTTCTGGGCAAATTCCTTTATCGCAGCATTTATTATACGGTCTTGTTTTTCTTTATCCATGTTCAAAAATTTTGAAAACATTGGTGCAGCCCTCTTTTCTTTCATTCTAAATTTACGGTTGACCACATCAGTCAATCAAATTGTACTATCGTTGACCTCTCTGGTCAATATTGTTCAAGCTATATTTTTTACAAAAAAATGAAATGGAATGTTTACTTAAATTGATACAGATTATCCTTGATAACGAACAAAAAGAAAGAGCCTGTTTTGAAAATGAATTTAATCAAAAACACGCTCTACATATATTCGTTTGAATCGTTCTTTTTGATAAAACCACCACCAAAGTTAGTTACTTTGAATAAAAATTCTTATTACTTCTTAACCTGTCCCTAATAAACACCTAATTTTATACACAACAATAAAGGGCCCAATACCTTTACAGTGCTCCTGAAGAAGGTTGCACAGAAAATTTCATCTATAGAGACCCATGATTGGTAATTGGGTACAGGTTCCCGTTTAAGGCGAATGAAACTCTGCCTGTTTCCTCAGATACAACCATTACAAGCGCATCACTTCGTTCAGTTAAACCTAAAGCAGCGCGATGGCGTGTTCCAAGCTTTTTACCGCCCGATGATCTATCTGAAAGTGGAAGGACATTTGCTGCGGAATTGATCTGATTAAGACTAACCAGGACAGCACCATCATGCAGCGGATTACCAGGAAAAAAAATTGATTCCAATAAAGAATGTGTTAACTCTGCTCCGATTGGAATACCTGGTTGTATCAAAGATTCAAGAGAATCCTCCCGTTGTATCACAATTAATCCCCCATGTCTCAGATTCGACATATTTTGTACGCCAATTGTTAATTCTGGATATTTGTCAGTAAAAGGAGACAAATAACAGTTTAAATAAAAGGTTGCAGCTTTCATATCAATGTTTACAAAATTTTCTTTGATTTTCTCAAAATTCCCAAGGAGACAATAGTTTTCATCATCCATTGCTTCTAAATTATTTTGTAAGGACGTTATTACTTGGCGAATATCTTCTTTTAAAATTTGTTTCATTGGTGAAAAGTCGCAATTGGCATTATTCACAGTCACGCACCTCCCTTTTCTTATAAATAAATTTGCCGCAAAAGTTTCGTTAATAAGGCTTGTTAAATATTTATTAATGTACTTAAAGTTTGTCTTTACGGGAATTATTTATTCATTGTGGAATAAGCATGTTAAACAAAAGTAGTTTTCTAATCTTCTTTCATCTTTAATGCCATCAATAATTGCTTCACATTTTATCATGTCATATGGGGCAAACTAAGACCCAAAACATGTTAGAGAGTAGTTGGAAGATATTCTATAATTTGAGGTGGTATAAAATGCCTTACGTAACTGTATTTGACCGGGGAACTTTTGAAGTTGAAATGGGAAAAAAATTAGTATTAGCACTAGAAGATAACGGTATAAATATTCTCCACCGTTGTGGAGGGAAAGCAAAATGTACGACTTGCAGAGTAGAAATATTGGCGGGTGATTTTTTCGAGGGCACAAATAAAGAAAAAAAGGCTTTGGAGGAAAAAGGAATGGAAGACCATTTGCGTTTATCTTGTCAAATATATGTGAGTGGAGACATAACCATTCGACCGATCATGACTGTAGAAAACTCTCGAATTGATGCTGGACCAAGACCAGCTGACTGAATTGAACCGATATATAGCGGACCATTCGTAAAAGCCTAACATCAAAAATATAAGCTTTAACCGGCATCATCTGATAGATTAAGCCCACTAACGAACAAAAATCCCCACAAAGCATCGACAGCAATCTGTCAACGTTTGTGGGGATTCGCATAACGGTTTGTAATGACTACTATTGTTATAGTGGTTCAGTTAAACATCAAAACGACTTATTATCGTTTCCTTAATTACGTTTTATTTTTATTTGAGTTACTTTTTTTCCATGACAGCAAAGTAGTTTTCTTCATTATCAGCAAAATTAAATACTCGTCCAGAAGGCATATTTACCATTTCTCCGACCTTGATGTTTTTATCCGAAAAGTCTTTATATAATTCATCGAGATTTTCCGAAAAAAACATTAAAGAGGGTGTATTAAGATTTAATTCAGGCTGCATTTTAGCAATGAATTCCTTATTGTGGAGAATGATACTCGTTTGTGCTTCCTTTGTTGGTGCAATTTCAATCCATCTCAGCCCTTGCCCGTTATCTTCCTCAGAAACTACACTAAACCCCACTTTTTCAGTCCAAAATTTCAATGTCTCATCTTGGTTATTTACATATAACATTATTTGACCGACTTGATTAATCATTTGCTTCCTCCCTTTCCATTGGCTCTGTTTTCAATAATATTTTTTCTTTTGAGCGTTATACCTATGCGTTTAACAGATAGCTACTTATCTAAATTATACTAGATGTAAACTTTAGTCAATTTCTACCATATTCCATCACTTCTAGGTAATTCAATAAAGGACGCGGCACCATTATTTTCATTGAAACCTTTCCAAATTGTTGCTAGAAACAGGACACTTTCAAATGTTCCTCATGTTTATGTATAGATATCTGCTGCGAACTTATCTCCATTGCTCCGCTAATCAAATCACTTACGAATTTTGCTTAATCATTTCTTCTACATATGATAACAAATCTGGGTACGACGATTTTGCTGTCAGACATTGCGCTGCCTCAGTTAAAGATAATATAGCTATATCATTCTTTTTGGAGTATAGAACTGACTCTTCTTTAATGGCTCTAGGCACTCCATCAAGTATAGAAGAATATTGAAATACCGAATCAAACTCATACCATTTATAATCCTTTTTGATTTCCCTTTTTATAACTTCTCCAATATATGCTCCGGTTCTTATCACAAACGTATCAAAATGAGCATCTAACAGTGACTTCCCCATTTCAGTAGTCATTAATCTTTTCGTATAAACATCAATATACCGAATGCTTTCAATAGTGAAGTCTAAATTTCTCTTCGTTAGGTTTTCTTGATCCCAAGTATCTTTTGACACATCCAGATACATAAGTTTAGCCATACCCTTTAAATCATTTGTTATTAATTTTGTTTTATTTAAGGAACCGAACATACTATGTAATATCTCCTTCATTAACTATCCAATCGTTACGACCATTATAATTATACATCTTTTTAAAGGGGTCTTCGCTGAAAATAAGAAATGTTGCTATTTATTGTAGAATTTGCAGGACTTTTCAATTTCCCATAGAACAACTATACAGAGTATTGAATCAAAAGGGAGTGAAAAAATGTTTCTATCGAAAGAAGGTTTGTTTGATATATTGGAAGGAAATAGGAGATTGACAATCCGGGCGATTGAATCTTTTCCTGAAGAGGAATTATTTCACTATACACCTGCTGAGAAGCTTCGTCCTTTCGCAGTGATGGTTAAAGAAATTATGAACATCGAGAGAGCTTATATGCGTGGAATTGCTCTTAACGAATGGGAATTTCAAGATTCAATTGCTTCAATTTCTAAAAAAGAGGATCTTCTGACAGCATGTGAAGAAGTAAGGGCAGAGACTAGAAAGATGTGGCAGAAAATTACCGAGGAAACACTCGAAGTGGTTGAAAAGGATCCATTTTTCGGACCCGCACAAAGCCATTTTTCGAGACTTCAATATGCCTTGGAAAATGAGATCCATCATAGGGGACAGGGTTTTATCTATCTTAGAACACTTGGGATTGAACCACCGGAATTTTTCGTCAGGGAATAGTCTAATTCATAAGCATATTTGAACATGAAGTGAGTCTATTAAAAGCAGCTTAATATCTTTGTGAATTATTTATAAAAAAAAGTGAAAGCTTAGGTATTCAAGAAACTATATTTGTTTAGGAGTGAGTTAAATGTCAGTTGATGCATATCTTAATTTTAATGGAAATTGTCGTGACGCAGTAGAGTTCTACGCACAGGTTTTTGGAACGGAAACACCACAAATCATGACCTTTGGAGAAACACCACCTAGCCCTGAATTTCCCTTGCCAGATGAAGCTAAAAATTTAGTCATGCATACAAGGCTAAATATTAATGGAAGCAATGTCATGTTTTCGGATGTGTTTCCTGGTATGCCTTTTATTGAAGGAAATAATATCAGCCTTGCATTTGTTTCTAATGATTTGGATGAAATCATATCGGTCTTTAATAAACTTAAAGAAGGCGGCACGGTTGGCATGGATCTTCAAGAAACATTCTGGAGTAAGCTATATGGTCAGTTAACGGATAAATTCGGAATTAATTGGCAATTCAACGTTGGTAGCTAATATATGTGATGTAACTTTTTTGAGGCATCTTCAATATGGATATGGGGCTTTTCACTAGTGAAAAGCTTTTATATCCTTTTTGGAATTTCCATCACCATGAGGCAAAAATGCCTGAAACTAGCATATGAAAAAAATACCTTTCGTTAATCCGTAGAGATGACATTATGGGGATGTTATATAAAGGCCTTTAAAATAAAGGAATTAGATAAATGATGGGTATAGTAAAAGATGAATAACACAAAGCGTTTATGACTTCACTCAATCCCTTATCGACCGTTCTTGAGAAATAACTTGGTGATAATTCCTATTGTTAATCCGTATCATTACTCCTTTTTCTTAAGCAATTCTTATGGTTATCGTTTACTTGGTTCATGATTAAGTGGTGTATAGTATTAGGGTACCTTCAAGATATTTAATCTGATCAAATAAATTCGCATTTTACTGATACCCCTATGGCAGCAGGGCATACTTATTAAAAACTTACTAAAATATATACCGAAAAGGAGAAATTATGAAAAACAAAATTCAAAGAATCACAACAAACTTGTGGTTTGATACACAAGCTGAAGAGGCGTCGAAGTTCTACACTTCTATTTTCCAAAATTCTAAGATCGGAAGAATCACTCGCTATGGAAATGAAGGAAATCAAATCCACGGAATGCCAGAGGGATCAGTAATGACCGTTGAATTTGAACTAGAAGGACAATCATTCGTAGCACTAAATGGCGGTCCGCAATTCAGATTTACAGAGGCAATATCTTTTATCATCCAATGCGAGGATCAAGAAGATCTGGACTATTATTGGGGGAAACTCTCCGAAGGCGGAGATGAAAAGGCGCAAGTTTGCGGTTGGCTGAAAGATCAATTTGGTGTGTCATGGCAAATTGTCCCAGCAAATCTATCCGAGATGGTAAATGACTCCAATCGTGAAAAATCGGAAAGTGTTATGAAAGCGCTGCTCCAAATGAAGAAAATTGACATGAAAACTTTAATGCAGGCATACAAGGGATAGGATCCTAATCTTGTAAGTTGTGCTTTTAAGTTGTACATCATTTTCCTGTGAGTACTCCGATTAGAAAAGAAACATCTCTCAAAGTATTCATGCAAATGATCTAGATAGCTTTTTAAGGAGAAATATAAACGATGGACAATATATTTACACCAGCCATTCAACGTGGAGATGAATTAATAGAAAGAAAAATCCGCTACGACTCATTAGTAGTAGAACATAACTGTTTGCTGTTAAAAGCACATAATCAACATGTCGTGCTTTTTCATGAAATCATGGATTCCTTCACGATGAACGCGGGTCATACAAAATTAACCATTCCTATTGGCAGTTATACAATCGCATATTATTGGAAAGATCGCCCTTATAATTTGTACATCTGGAGGGATCATGAAGGGAATTATTTAGGCTCCTATTTCAATATTGTAAAAAATACATATATGACGGATAGGTTGGTTTCTTTTGAGGATTTGATCATTGATATTTTGGTTCTTCCTAATGGGGATCACTTCATTTTAGACGAGGACGAGTTGCCTGTGCCTTTAGATCGATTTGAGAATGGGTCTGTCCGACAATCTCTAAACGCTTTATTGGATTCCATTGATCGTATCCTTTCTCAAACGATTTCTGATTCTGAGAATTCATTTAAACATGAAGACCTTCTTTCCTTGTGGAACAACGATAACAATTTATAGTTGTTATAGAATAGGTTCATCACAAAAGAAAGAGGCCTACATTCATTTGGTAGGCCAGTAGTCTTCATTGTATGGAAACAGATTTTAAAAATGTCACGTAAAAAGTGAAAAAGTTTTTTTACTCTCCATCTGCTTGAGCAGATATGCTTTCAAGTTCATCTATGTTCTTCTTTACCTTCGCACTATATGAGTAATCTCCGTAGCAATAGGGATAACGGAAATTTCCTTTGTCTCCGCCGCAATCATAAAGCGTGGGGTTTTTTTCGACCTGAATCATCGAGAACTTCTTCGCAAGCTCTTCAGAATGTTTGCCCCCTTTCTTTGCAATGTAATCAATATACCCAATTCCCATGTTATAAGCTTGAAGGATCGTAGCAAAGTCCACGTCCTTTTTGTTGCCGTATTCATTGATCCTCTTGAAATGTTTCACTCCATACTTAATGCTCTCCGTTGGATCTGTGATTGTATTCGGATCAAGTCCGGCAGATTCTGAGGCCTGCATGGGATCACCACCCCTTCCGCGACTTTCTTGCTGCATCAAAGCAATCAATGTAGAGGTATGCTCCTCGAGGCCATATTTTGCTAATTCGTTATTGAGAGGGGAACGATACTTTTCGACGTTCGCAAAAGAATTAAACGAATTTACCGATGTGGAAACATTGCCTGAAAACGGGCTTTTCATGATTTCCTTTATGAGCAAAAATGCAAAAATCAGGATAAAAATGATAAAAATGTTCTTTGATTTCTTTTGTTTCTTTCGTTTCTTCTTCACAATATCTCTCCGTTATTCCTAGGTTATATATTCATATATTAACAAATAGTAAGAGTAATAACTATTTAGAATACCATTTACATTGATCATGAAAAAAAGATTGCTTACACTTTTGAAAGGGTATCCTCATAAATTTCCGACTTAGTCCCAATAGTATATTTTTGTGACAATGAGACACCCTAGTAGTTGGAGGTGATATGTATGGATAAGAAAATTGATCAAGAAGAAATACTTGAAGTTAAAAATAAGAATAAATATACGAATGACTTTGGGGCAGATCCAGATGAACAAGAAATGAATGGTTTGTATGGGATGTTGGAAACCGAATATGAGGATAAGCTTCACGATAAAGAAAAGTAACGATTAGTACCTTTAATAGTTTTGTTAAGCGCCTTGTATGGCGTTTTTTTATGAGTTTCATCGCTATTGAACCTCTTGAAACTTGTTCTTTGGGTCCATACGCAGCTTTATCTAAACTGATTATTTGGAATACAAAAAACTATAAAGTCGTCAATTTCCCTATTCGTAGACGTTTTATCACTAACTATAAAGCATTACATAAACATCAATTTTCCATATTATAAAAAAGGGAGTGATCTAATACTGTCACTCCCTTTTCTTCATTAGTATAGTGAAGATTGTCCGCCATCAATCGGTATGACTGCCCCGTTGATGAAATCTGATTCCCCTGGTAAAAGGAAGGCGACTAAACGGCCGACTTCTTCAGGTTTACCAAAGCGTTTCTTAGGATTCACACTGACGAAATCCGCCATTGCTTCTTCCCATATCTCTCCTCCTATTTGCCTGAATGATCCTTCTACCATCGCCGTTAAGATAACGCCGGGTGCAATAGCATTTATGCTGGTTCCGTATGGACCATATTCTATGGCAGCTGTTTTTGTTAAACCTGCTACAGCATGTTTACTTGCAACGTACGCAGTTTGATTAAGCACAGCACGAATTCCACCGACAGAAGCAACATTTACCACTGCCCTTGACTCTTGTTCTTTCATGATTGGCAGAATGTATTTCATACCATAAAATACACCATTGATATTGATGTCCGTTACTTTGTTGAAAACCTCAATATCGTAGTCCGCCGTAGGTGCCTGTTTACCCTCGATACCAGCATTATTATAGAATCCATCGACTCTTCCGTATTTCCTGACTGTTTCGTCTACATAGTTTTTTACTGCTTCTTCATCCGATACATCTGCAGTGATCAAAAGCACTTCCGAATTTGGTGTAATTTCCAAAATTTTTTTTTGTTTCTTCTAAAGATGAATGATTTAAATCACCTAAAGAAAGTGTTTGTCGATTCAGCGAGTTTTGTTAAATAATAACATTCTTCACGCCACATATGATCTGCCATTAATGGGGAACCTCACTTATGATTTGTATTCCTTAGCCTACAAACTTATTAATACATTATGGACGATTTATCATTGCCGAATCGCTTAAATTGCTTTATATATGGTACCAACTGTATTACTGAAGATTTACTCTACAAAGCTCGTGAGCTTGGCCATCCTTCAACGTAACTGACTTGATCCATAATTATTGATGTTGACAGGATTAACGATTCCGTAGGCGGGTATGTTAGTAACATAAGTTTTTGTCTAAGCACTCTTTTCTTGAACAAAATATGCCTGCATGTCAGTAAGATGGATGCTGAATATAAATACAATACTTATATAGTAGGGGTTCTTTTTTAAAGGATTGATAATCACTTTAAAATGCCCCTGTTTTTTTTATCCTTTTAATAAAGGAACATTTGGTTGGGCCCGCAGACTAGACTATAAGAAAAGATAGGAGGACTCTATGTCGTTTTTGATCACTTTGCTCGGATTATTAGTTTCCATAATACTCGCTACGGTATTAAATGCCAAATGGTCTCGTATTCCACTACCGATTTACCAGATAGCCATCGGAGCAGCCCTTTCATTATTGCCACTTCGCTTATCGTTGGATTTTCATTCGGAATTATTTATGATTTGTGTCATAGCTCCACTACTCTTTACAGAAGGGAAAAATACCTCCCGAAAAGAAATGCTTGAATTGCGCAAGCCTATTTTGTTATTGGCTTTTGGGTTGGTATTTGTGACTGTGTTTGCAGGAGGGTATTTCATACACTGGTTAATACCGGATATGCCAATGGCTGTTGCTTTTGCTTTGGCAGCCGCAATTACCCCTACGGATGCTGTAGCGGTGCACTCGATTACAAAAGGTTTGAAGTTGCCGGGAAATATGATGCCGATCCTTGAAGGAGAATCACTTTTCAATGATGCCGCCGGAATCGTTGCTTTTAAAGTTGCCTTGACAGCTGCTTTAACAGGGGTTTTTTCTATAAAAAACGCTTCGCTTAATTTTATATTTGTGGCCTTAGGCGGAATCATGATTGGCCTCCTTTTCGGCTATTTAATCGTTAAATTACGATTGTTTTTACGGGTTCATGGACTTGAAGAAATCTCCATGTCTATCGTTATCGAACTGATTACACCTTTTGTCATATATATGGCAGCTGAAGAATTCCATGTTTCCGGAATCCTGGCAGTGGTTTCAGCAGGTGTCATTCATGGCATTGAGCGGGATCGCCTTCAGAGTTCCACAACTAAATTGCAAATTGTATCGACCAATACATGGTCAGTATTAGGTTATCTACTGAATGGGCTTGCATTTACTTTATTAGGATTTATGTTGCCGAGCGTTTATCAGGAAATCGAGTCCAACTTAAATAGGGGTGCTCTCTTTGGAATAAGTGTATTGATCGTTCTTTTATTATTGGTGATCCGCTTCATTTGGGTATACATCCTCCATGATACTTTCACAAAAAACAGAGTGAATCCATTAGAGCAATTCATTATGTCCCGGATTCATCGCGAAGAGATCAAAGTCACCGAGAATGTTACAAGATCACGATATGCATTATTGACATCCGTTTGCGGCATTCACGGAACCATTACATTAGCTACCGCTTTATCCTTGCCATACTTTATGCCGGATGACACCTTATTCCCTATGCGTAATACTGTCTTGTTTATCGCAGCTTGCGTTATTTTGTTAAGCGTCTTCTTGGCAACGGTACTCTTGCCGATACTAGTAAAGACACAGGCTGAATATGCAGATGAACGCCTAACCTCTGAGGAAGCTTATAAAATTGTATTAACAAAAACGATCAATCAGCTGAGCAAAGATACCAACATGGACAATCAAAAAGCGGTTTATCAAGTAATGGATGATTTAAATGAACAACTGATAGATTTGGAACGAGGCATTACGAATAGACCGGACAATCGGACAATACAGAACTTAGTGGAGCTAGGGGCCAATGCGGAATTGGAAGTCGTTTCTGGATTAGTCGAAAAAGGGACTGTATCGGAAACAACCTTTGAGCTATATAAAGTGTATATTTCAAGAACATTAAATTACATGCAAAAATCATACCTACAAAGAGCGTGGATTTTTTTGCAGGCATTTCTTTTCAAGAAAAAGCTCAATGTCAAATGGGATAAAAAATGGGAAGCAAAATTGGAGGACTCTTTGGATAAAAACTCGGAACTGATCCGGGAGTTCCGTAAAGCTCAAAAAGAAGCTTCAAAGGAAGCCATTTCGTTAATCAAACAACAAACTACACCAGAAAACCGACATGAAGTCATGTTTGTCATTCAAAGATATAATCGTTACCTGAATCCTTTCGGAACTTTAAGTGCTAAAGAAGCAAATCGCTTACACGAGATGGTGAGTCATTTCCAGTTGAATGCGATGCAAATCGAACGGGATATCATTCAGCAAATGGTTGAAGAGGATCGAATATCCACAAAAACAGCAACTGAGCTTAGACAAAACTTAATCTATAATGAAATGCTCATGATTCAAAATTGATATCAGAATATTTTACCCTTCTCTGTAAGATGAAAAATATTTTTCTGTTTTACTAATTTGAACGGGATCAAATCCCCCTACCGTTGCCAACAAGCTGGATCTAAAGGTAAAAACCCTGCTACGTCACTTTGACCGTGAATGGCAGGGTTTTGTAATATTATAAATGCCTAGAATGATTGATGCAGGATTTTGGGTATCCTCATGATGGTCAATTTCCTTCATTGTCCCGGCCTTTAATCCCGTAAAATTGAGTATTTTCATTACCTTCCTGATCAAAACCAGCCATAATGAACCTACTCTTCCTATCATATAACAGCTCTTGACAGCTTTGATCAATGGATGTAAGTGGATATGGAAAGGAATTTGGTAAATCTATTGCCCATAGAATACTTGCTGCTTATATTCGTGCTGAAAACAAGCTGTTTTTCATCAACCGCAAAATCACCAATGGAAAAAGTTCAGTAAAACTGTGTTTGTCAGCAATTTTTTTAAAATGGATTTTCATTCTTTACGGAAAGAGAAAGGTACCCTGCAGCTCTCTTTGCTCTTCAACTTATACTAACCAAGCAGTGATGGAATAACTTTAAGGTAGCGATCGGAATGTATAAGCCAAATGATGAAAAACAAATTGAAAGCTTAAATATTAGGTCGGAGTTCAAAAGAATATCTACTAGAATGGTTATATAGCTTATATCGTCCCCCAAATTTTAAAATACAAAAAACGAGCCCCTGAATTGGCTCGCCTTCGTATGAATATTAATAATTTGAGTTGTTTACATTGGCTTCCATATCGATTTCCATATCCATTAGAGCTGAGCTCAAGCTTTTTCCATGCCGATCCAAAGTAAGTGATTTTGTAACGCCTCCGCCTAGTGCGTTCTGCATGACAAAATTCAATGCTCCAATTTTTGGCAGTTCATACCTAACCACGTCACCCTTCACTATTTCATGAAAGTATTCCTTAACCTTTTCTGCTGTTACCTGTTTTTTTACTTTTTCATAATCTTCCATACGATAGACGATGACGGAAACATTTGAAATATTTCCTTTATCCCCTGATCTAGAGTGCGTGACTTGCTTGAGTTTCAATCTTGTCGACCTCCTCGTACGTTACATTGATTGTAATATCTTCGCTAGGAATAAGAATAGAGGCAATTGATACAACCTCTTGGACACTAACCCGCACACCACCGCCTCCAGCAGGCCCATTAGTATATAGAGCTTCCACCTCTTGGCCAATTAAATTAGCGGCTCCTTTATCAGCAGTTCTGGCTGCCACCCTTAATCGTACCTCCGATAGACTTTCTCTGTAATTCAAAGGTGCCGAAATAGAAGATCCATATAAAGAATTAGAACCAATATGATCGATTCTCATTTCTTGAATTTCAATATTGGCCTGAATCAACCGTTGTCTCACTACTTCTTCCGCCAGTCTTGACCTTCCCAAACAACCCGAACCACCGTAACTAATTTCTGCTTCAACTATGTATCCGTCCAAATAGCCGATGCTCGTTTTATAGTAACCGCTCTTCTCTTTTCCAGACACTCCCTTAATATGCACTTGGTTTGTTTCTTTTTCTATCACTTCTATTTGAGAAAAATCAGCGATAACATCGGGAGTAAGATATCGGGTTGGGTCGTGAATTTCATATACAACCTGTTCCTTTACGGTAGCAGTCGTAACCATGCCTCCCGAATCCTCAAGCTTGGTTACGAAAAAGTCCCCATTTTCCTGTACTTCGGCGATGGGATAACCGACATTCCATAAGTCCGGAACTTCCTTATACCCCGGATCTGCGAAATAACCACCGGTCACTTGGGCTGCACACTCGAGTAAATGACCAGCGGCTGTCCCCTTACCAAGTAGCTCATGGTCTGTATCCAGCCAACCAAATTCATGCTTAAGTGGTGCAACTACTAATGAAGGATCTGATACCCGGCCCGTAATTACAATGTCTGCCCCTTCCCGCAAAGCAGTAACAATCCCAGAAATACCGATATAGGCATTTGCAGAAATTATGGAAGACTTCAACTCTTTCAATGGGACCCCAGTTTCAATAATTGTGCAATCCATGTACTTCCCAATGCTCGGATATATATCATCCCCACTTACAGCTGCTATTTTTAAATTACTGATGCCTTTTTCCTCTGCTAAATGCTTAACAACCTTAGCGGCTGCGAGAGGGTTTGCTGCTCCCATATTGGTGATTAATGTGACATTATTCTCGACACACAGAGATAGAACCTTATCCATACGATACTTCAATAAATGGTTGTACCCCTTATCTGGATTTTTCATTTTCTCCTGCTGTGCAAGGGCAATTGTTCTTTCTGCTAAGCATTCAAAGATGATATAATCCAAATCTCCTTTTTGAATTAATTCCATCGCCGGCTCAATTCGATCGCCTGCGTATCCTGCACCTGAACCAATTCTAATCTTCTTCATAATAAAGTCCTCCCTTCAAGCTCCAGTAGGAATTGGAGCAATACTTGATCGTCACGATTGATATAAATTAACTGATTGAAGGGTACGCCTAGCACGTTCTACAATTGGAAGGTCAATCATATTCCCTTCAAGCTGCAAAACGCCTTCCCCTTTGGCTAATGCCTGTTCGAACGCTCTTACAATTCCTTCTGCTTCCTCGATTTCTTCAGGGCTAGGGGCAAATACCTGGTTTACAAGATCGACCTGATCAGGGTGAATGATTAATTTCCCTTGAAATCCAAGCTCCTTAACAAGCTGGGTTTCGGCTAGAAAGCCTTTATGATCTTTAATATCAACAAAAACCGTGTCAATAGGAGGTCCAACTCCCGCAGCCCTGGAAGTAACAACCAATTGGGATCTTGCATAGAGCAATTCATGGGCATTCTTCGTTATTATTGCTTTTATATCGAATGCATAGTCCATGGAACCGAATGCAAGCTGCTGAACTCTCTGACTAGCTGATGCGATTTCAAAAGAATTGTATAATCCTAAAGCCGACTCTATTAAAGGTACAATTTTTATTTGGCCTTTATTTAGATTCTTTTTAGATTCCCTTTCAACTAATAAATGATCTAAGGACATAATTTCTTCTTTGGTCTCAGCTTTCGGAAGTACAATTCCTGTCAAGCCGGAATCAATTAGATCAAGTAAATCATCGTAAAAATATGGTGTGTGGAATCCATTTATTCTGATGAAATTTTCCTTTTCCTGATTTACTTTGATAAATTTCCTTACTAACGCTCTTGCATCTTTTTTTCCTTCTGGAGAAACAGCATCTTCTAAATCATAAATGAATACATCGGCACATAATTGCTGCACTTTCTTTAATTTCTTTTCATCAGATCCAGGAATGAACATCCATGTCCGAGGAATCATAACCTCACCCCTTTTCTTGTTTCCATCATTAGGAAGTGAATGCCTTATATTTTTCCGATGATTTGGTTTTCAAATCCAAACTCCTTTAGGATAGACTCTGTATGCTCGCCAACATCCGGTATAGGATTCATGACCGGCTCCACATCTTCGAAGGTAACAGGGGGGATGAGTGCATTTATTTTTCCAGCAGGAGAATCGACTTCTCGCCAACGTTTCCGGATCTTCAATTGTGGATGGTTGATGAATTCCTCTACCGTATTTAAATGGGCATTCGCAATTTTTGCATTTTCAAGTTTTTCAATGATCTCACTCGAGTTCATTTTTTGAAAAACAGCGTCAATCATTTCCTTGAGAATACTGCTATTAGAAACTCGGAATGCATTACTATGAAACCTTCTATCAGTAGTTAATTCAGATTTTTCTAACACTTGTGTACAAAAGCTTTTCCACTCCCGCTCATTTTGAATGCCCAAGAATACTGATTTTCCATCCCCTGCAAGGAACGGACCATAAGGATAAATCGTTGCGTGATTTGCCCCAGTTCGCTTCGGATCCGTCCCACCATACCCAGAATAGTATAGTGGATATCCCATCCATTCTCCCAACGCCTCCAGCATTGAAACCTCCAGCACCTTTCCCTTACCTGTCCTAAAACGGGAAATAAGTGCAGTTAATATACCAGAGTACGCATACATACCTGCTGCAATATCCGCAATCGATATGCCTGTTTTCGATGGAGTGTCTTCTGTTCCAGTAATGGAAACGACTCCTGCCTCACATTGAATGAGTAAATCGTATGCCTTTTTATCCATATAAGGACCAAACGTACCATAACCAGAAATTCCGCAAATCACTAGATGAGGATATTTTTCTTTGAGGACATCGGAACGAAAACCAAGTCGATCAACAGCACCGGGTGCCAGGTTTTGAATGAATACATCCGCCTCCGAAAGCAGTTTATCCAAAACCATCTTTGCTCCATCCTGTTTTAGATCAAGCGTCAAGGATTCTTTCGATCGATTGAGCCAGACAAAGTGGCTCGACATACCGTGAACGGTTGAATCATAGTTACGTGCAAAGTCTCCAGATCCAGGCCTTTCTACCTTTATCACACGTGCTCCCAAGTCTGCTAATTGGCGAGAGGCAAAGGGAGCTGCCACCGCCTGTTCTAATGATACAACCGTAATTCCCTCAAGAGGTAACATTGAATCACTCCCAAATTGAATTTTTTAACCTGTCTTTTTTAAAAAGGTATTGCCCCTGTAAGCAATGCCACGATTGTCATCACGATAGTACTTCCAAAAGCCCAGAAAAAAATCTTTTTCTGCAGATCTCCTAAATCGACCTTACATAATCCAATGAGGACAAAAACAGACGGATTCAATGGACTCAAGGGAAAACCCGTTGTTCCGTTCCCTAATAAAGCAGCCCTGCCAATTTCTATTGGGTGAACTCCAAAGGCTGCCCCGGCCTCACTAAGGACCGGAAGTAGCCCATAATAAAAGGCATCAGGAGAAAAAATTAAACTTAAGGGCATACTGACCACGGCTACCAGGATTGGCAGATGTCCTCCCAGCCAATCCGGTATGGCTGAAACCATAGAAACAGCCATTGCGTCAATCATCTTAGTTCCAGAAAGAATTCCTGTGAAAATGCCAGCAGCGAATATGGTAGTACAGACCATAACCATACTTTGGGCATGAGAAGCAATTTGTTCTTGCTGTTTTTTCACGTCGGGAAAATTCACTAACAAAGCAATGGCGAACGCAACAATAAATAAGACGGGAACTGGAATTATTTCCATTATTAAAGCAACAATCAAAGAAATGGTTAAGATTAAATTGAACCAATAGAGTTTCGGTAGACTTGATGACATTTCTAGTGTTGCCGCGATTTCTCCCGATTCCATTGAATCGCCTTTGTTCGAAATCTTAATAATCCCTATTCTTTTACGTTCTTTCTTACCAAATATATACGATACAAATACTACCCATACAGCTCCAGATAACATGGCTGGAATAATGGGATTAAACAATTCGGAGGATTCCGCCCCAAGGGAAACCATTGCCCTAGCTAGCGGCCCTCCCCATGGAATAATATTCATGACACCCGCACCCAACGCTACTACCCCTGCTAAAGTAAGTGAGCTCATGCCCAACCTCTTATAAATTGGCAACAATGCCGTGACTGTTATCATGAAAGTTGCAGATCCGTCCCCATCCAAAGCAACTACTAAAGTTATGAAAGACGTGGCCATCACTATTTTTAGAGGATCTCCTTTTGCAAAACGAATGAGCCGGGATATCATTGGGTCAAATAAGCCTCTATCAATCATCAAACCAAAATACAAAATGGAGAAACCAATCATAATACCTGTCGGTGTAACTTTTGCAATTCCATCCAACATCATTTTCCCTATTTCCAAACCAAAACCGCCGATAAGTGCAAATATAATCGGCACAAGTGCAAATGCGATTAAAACTGAAACTCGTTTTGACATTACTAAATAAAGAAATGTACCAATCATCAGAAACCCTAAAATAGCCATTCACATATCCCCTTGTAAATGATTTATTTGTAGCCTTCATATCTATTTCAAACGAAAGGATTTGAGGAAAATTTCTAAAAACCATTCAAACTCTCCGAGAAAACGGTTACATTTCTTATCATGAAGAGAAATCACAAGTTGCTCTTTATGGAGGGAGTGATATATATTTGAATGAAAAACGGTTAAGAGTTCTGTTTTACAATATCATCGGTGTTATTTTCTGGGGTGAATGGATTTGCTATTTTGTGAAGGTGACCAGTCAATGTACGATTCGTCATTTTTTTTATCAGAGTTACACAATGCATTAGTTTATCAAAATCAATGCCAGTCTCTATTCCCATTTCATGAAGCATGAATACAAAGTCTTCAGTTGCATCGTTTCCTGCCGCCCCCGGCGCAAAGGGACAACCACCTAATCCTCCTATGGAAGTATCAAAAGATGTGATACCCGCTTGCAATGCTGCTAATGAGTTGGCTTTTGATAAACCATAAGTATCATGGAAATGGGCTGTGATTTTTGCAGTGGGTGAGAGATCCAATGTTTTACCGAACAAATGATATACATGCTTAGGATTAGCCCGGCCAATTGTATCGCAAAGCACAATTTCATCCACATTTAATTTTTCTAATGCCTGAACTAGACCAAGGGTTGTCTCTTCCTGAACCGGACCTTCATATGGGCAATAAAAAGCTGTTGAGATATGGAATCGTATGAACATATTTTCCTTCTTAGCCTCCTCTACGACAGAGGATAACTGGAATAAGGACTCTTCAATGGACATCCTTACATTTTTTTTATTGAACGTCTCACTTGCCGCAACAAACAAGGCCAGACTGGTTGCCCCTTCATCTTTAGCCAAATCAAATCCCCGCTTATTCGGAATCAATGTCATATATTGCACATCTTCTCGTTTGTTGATATTTCTAAAAACTTCGGCTCCATCTGCCATTTGTGGTACATGTTTGGGTGAAACGAATGAAGTAGCCTCCATTCTTTTAATTCCCGTCTCACTCAGCGCATGTATCAATTGCAATTTCGAATCAGTTGGAATAAAGATTTTTTCATTCTGAATTCCGTCCCTTGGTCCAGATTCTATGATTTCAACACGTTTTGGTAAGTTCATTATTATTTCATCTCCTCATTTTGTACTGCTATTTTTTCAGCTTAATAGTTTCATGATCTGAAATAACCCCGGAAGCGAGCCACTCATCATATTTATCCTCCGCTAGTTCCAAATCCCCCTTTAAAACCTTTTCTGTGTGCTCTCCTAGTTTTGGACCAGCCCAATTAATACTTCCGGGAGTTTTGCTCAACTTGGGTACAATGCCTGGAACTTTAAGCTTTCCAAGGCCTTCAACATCCATTTTATAGATCATTTCCCTAGCAAGGAAATGTGGATCATGCATCATGTCCTCAACACTATAAATTGATCCTGCGGGTATGTCTGAATCGTCAAGCAATACCAAGGCATCAGCTAAATTATGTTGTATTGTCCAACCACCAATTACTTCATCTAGATACTCAGCATTCTGGACACGACCGTCATTCGTCGAGAATTTAAGGTCATCTCTTAAATCAGGCCTTTTGATAACGTCCATAAGCCTCTTGAAAATGCCATCTCCATTTGCACCGATTACAATGTATTTCCCATCCCGGCAAGGATATGTATTCGAAGGAGCAATTCCTGGTAAGGTGCTTCCGGTTCTTTCACGAACCACTCCAAAATGGTCGTACTCTGGAACTGCACTTTCCATTAAACTGAAGATAGATTCATATAGAGCGACGTCAACACATTGTCCTTCTCCCCCAGGTTGGTCCCTATGATATACAGCCATAAGTGCCCCCATAACAGCATATAATCCAGTTACAGAATCTCCCAAACTAACTCCAACCCTTGTTGGTGGCCTATCAGGATAACCTGTTAAATAACGGAGCCCCCCCATTGCTTCTCCAATACTTCCAAACCCTGGCTTATTTCGGTACGGTCCATCTTGACCATATCCTGATACCCTGACCATAATGATCTTAGGATTAATTTTTCTTAAATCCTCATAGCCAAGTCCCCACTTTTCCATAGTCCCGGGTTTGAAGTTTTCAATAATAATATCCACTTCTTTTGTTAATTCCCTAATGATCTCCTGGGCTTCCGTTTTGCGTAAGTCCAATGAAATACTTTTTTTATTCCTGGATTGAACAAACCACCATAAGGATGTGCCCTCATATAGCAATCTCCAATTTCTGATAGGGTCCCCCTTTCCTGGAGGTTCTACTTTTATAACCTCGGCACCAAAGTCGGCCATTAATCTTCCGGCAAAAGGACCAGCTATCAAACTTCCTAATTCCAAAACCTTTAATCCCTTCAACGCACCCTGTTTTATATCTTCACCCATGAGCATTCACCTCTTTTTAATAGTTACATATAAATGCAAACAAAAAATTTCCTAATTTTTTGATAATTCTTATAATAATTGACAATTGTTTTAATGTCAACGGTTAACCGTCAACATATTATATGTTATAATTTGAACTATTAAAGTAGGATTTAAGCTTTTATTATTGAAATATATCTATGAACTGAAAAACCCTAATAAATTGAAGGCCATTTGTTAAATAGATATTAATATGTTTTATAGGGGGCACTATTATGAAAGAAATACAGAAAACTGAACTGCTTCATAATCAGGTATATCACATCCTGAAGGGTATGATTATAGACGGTGAATATCAGCCTGGAGAGCGTTTGGTCGAAACCAGGGTTGCTGAAAGAATCGGGGTTAGCAGGGGTACAATTAGAGAAGCCTTCCAGATGTTGTTGAAAGATTACCTACTCGTTCGTAATGGTAAGGCCATTTCCGTCTATAACCCTAGCGCACAGGACATAATTGATGTATATCAATGTCGAATAAGCCTTGAATCTTTAGCTGTTAAATTAGCAACTCAAAATATCACTGACGAAGAATTAAACAAGTTGGTTGAAGTTATAAATGACTCTAAAATAGCCGTGAAGATGAATGATACAAAAAAGCTTACACAACTAAATCAGGAATTTCACGATATTATTGATCTTGCTTCCCACAACCATCAATTAATCCAATTATGCGATGTTATCAAGACGAAAATACTCTATATAAGGACTAGTATTTTAAAAGTACATTTTAAAAACTTTTCAGATTTTGTAGATGATCATGAACGGATCCTTATAGCCATTCAGAGAAAAGATCCGGTACAAGCCGAACAGGAAATGCATTCCCATATCGAAAAAAGCCTCAATACAATAAAAGCAACTTTTAAGACCGTCATTGATCAATAAAGGATTTGATTTTCAATTTTTTGTAAAATAGAATTAAAAAAACAGCAGTACTTTCTTTAGTATTTCTGCCCCTCGCGTAAGAGGATATTATGAAAGGTTGTAAAATATCTATTACAGACACTTTAATGCATTGTAATATTAGCAAAAAGAAAGAGCAGCACCATAAAGGTCTGCTCTTTTATTATTATTGCATCACTTCAGATTACTATATTTTTGTGAAGTATGAAGATAAAAAGTCACAAAACAAACTATTGGTGGGCTCAGACGAGCTGTTACTATCATGTCATAAGGTGTATATACGGTGATCAAAGGTGCAAAAATAGAGATTCACTTTATTGTCATTATGGTTGAGGAAAAAGCCATTGGAACGGGAGCAGTTCTATAATCGATTGCACAACAAGATTAGTAAGGAACTATGAACAGACAACGAGTTCGAAAAACAGGCATCACAAATACAAAAGGAAAACCTTTTAATGCATAAGATAGAATAAAACAACTTAAAATCCGATTAAGGGAGAAAAACTCTCTCTTTTCGTGCGGCCTTAAAATTTTTTCCTTCAAGCGAAAAAAAACTATGAATCACATTCCAACTGAAATGTAATCCATAGTTCCTTAAGTTAATGACATTGATTACCAAAGCGGTTTTGCCTCGGAATCCACTCTTTTACTGTCAATTATATCTATGGGCTTTATTCTTTTAATTTCTCCACCTGCGAAAGAGCACTACCCGCTGTAAATACTTCTAAAGCATGCATGGCAAACCTCGAGTTGGGATAAGTGATCGAGCAGCCACCACTCACACCAATTTTGAGGGTTTCCATGATTACATCGATGGTTACCCGGCATGTAAGCAGTCTTCCATATGATAGCAAATGCATTCATCGCAGCGGCTGACTATTGATATGGCTAATCCCATAATGGTGTACTTACCCTAACTGGCGTTTAAATACTTTACTGGCGAAGAAGTAAGCGATGACCATGATGCCGACGCACCAGGCAAGCGCGATCCAGATATCGTTGCCGACAGACCCTTCATACAAGAGGGCACGAATCGCATTCACGATTGAAGTCACGGGCTGGTTCTCAGCGAACGCACGGACAATTTTAGGCATGGTTTCGGTGGGGACAAAGGCAGAACTGATAAACGGCAGGAAAATCAGCGGGTACGAGTAGGCTGTCGCCCCTTCCATAGACCCTGCTGTCAATCCGGGAATGATCGCCAGCCATGTCAGCGCCAGCGTAAACAGCCCGAGTATCCCAGCTACCGCGAGCCAATCCAGGATACCAGCGCTGGAACGGAAGCCCATCAATAGCGCGACAAGGATTACCACCACGACAGTAAGCGCATTGGAAACAAGCGAGGTCAACACGTGAGCCCACAATACCGACGAGCGCTTGATGGGCATGGTAATGAAACGCGCCATCAGCCCGCTCTTTACATCCGTAAACAGCCGCACGGAAGTGTAAGCGACGCCGGATGCGATAGCCATCAGCAAGATTCCCGGCAATAAATAATTGACGTAGTTGTCCGTGCCTGACTCTATGGCGCCGCCAAATACGTAGACAAACAGCAGCAGCATCATAATCGGCGTAATTGCAACCGTGATAATTGTATCCGGGCTGCGCATGATGTTGCGCATTAAACGCCCTAGTAATACCCCTGTTTTGCTTTTCATTTACAGTTCCTCCTTTTTGCCGATGATCGCGAGGAAAATTTCCTCCAATGTCGGCTGCTTCTCGATGTATTCAACTTTCGCTGGCGGGAACATCTCCTTGAGTTCGGTAAGGGTCCCAGTCGAGATGATTTTTCCGCCATGCAGGATGGCGATACGGTCGGCCAGTTGTTCGGCTTCCTCCAGGTACTGGGTCGTCAGCAAGATGGTCGTGCCGCCTCCGGCAAGCTCCTTGACGGTATCCCAGACTTCGATCCGCGCTTCGGGGTCAAGCCCTGTCGTTGGTTCGTCGAGAAAAATGACTTCTGGCGTCCCGATCAGGCTCATGGCGATGTCAAGCCGGCGCTTCATCCCTCCGGAATATTTGTCCGCCCGGCGGTTGGCCGCATCGGTCAGGCTGAATCTTGCAAGCAGATTGTCGGCGACTTGAGCGGGATTGGAAACTCCCCGCAACTTGGCGATCATCATCAAGTTTTCCCGCCCGGTGAGCATGCCGTCTAAGGCTGCGAACTGCCCTGTCAGGCTGATGCTCTGGCGAACATGATCCGGTTGACGCTGGACGTCAAAGCCGCCAATACTTACTTCGCCGTCATCGGCCTTCATCAGCGTCGAGAGGATATTGACCGTCGTCGTCTTGCCCGCTCCATTTGAGCCCAGCAGTGCGAAAATTTCGCCACGCCGCACTTCAAAATCCACCCCTTTTAAGACTTCCTTGTCTTTAAAGGATTTTTTTAACCCTTTTACAGAAATCGCTGCATCGTTCATACTTTTTTCCTCCTTATATTAAGCACAGCAAGGCCGCTTGTGAGCTTCGTAATTATCCGGTCGAGCGCCCTGCGAAGCTAGATTGCCTATTCTCTTCTATTTAGTCTGACTGATAATCTGTATAACTTATTACCGAGTTAAAATATAACTGAATAGCTAAGGTGGCAATTCACATTTGTAACCAGCTATTCAGTAAGCATTATCTATTGAATTTATTTTTTCCCAATCGCTCCATGATACTTTGATTCAAATCTTCACGATATTTGGCGACATAGGTTTTAGCGTTTGCCACTAGTTCGTCGGCAAAGGACGCCACGTCATCCCCTGTGATTTCCAGCACTTGTCTGCCTTCCGCCGCACCGGCTTCGAACAAATCGATTAATTCATACTGCATGTGCAGCATATCCATCCCGCTGCCCGCTGAGAAATTCCACATGTAGTTTTGAATTTTCTTGAAAACAAACTGGTAGTCCTCTGGCAGGGTTTCAACCCGTGCCATCATCATCTTGTACTCCCTTTTATCACCAATCATTTTTTTGAACATTTCCATCATGTTATTTTTCCTCCTTTTTAATAAAGCTGAACAAGACACTCCAGAAATATCGTACGGAATATCTTATGAAGCTAAATTGACTTTAAGACGTTGATTTTTGTTGATACAAAATCCCATTTTTCCCAAAATAATTCTAGTTCCTGGCGACCAGCCTCATTAAGTGAGTAAAACTTGCGGGGTGGCCCCATATCTGACGGTTTCCTTTCAATGTTCACCAGTTTTTTCTTTTCTAATCGCACGAGGATGGTGTAGACCGTCCCTTCCACGACTTCAGTAAACCCAAGCTCGTTCAGGCGCCGGGTAATCTCGTAGCCATAGGTTTCATGGCGGCTGATGATTTCCAGTACGCAGCCTTCCAGCGAACCCTTCAGCATTTCAGTTAAATTTTCCATGTTCAGAGCCTCCTCTATTTTGTGACTTATATGATAACGTAGTTCCGAGGGGAATTTATACTGAATAGCTTTTGGGAAATCACACTATTCAGTATTACTTATTACTTCTAAACTGTAACACTGAGTAGCAGAGGTGTCAACTTTTTCTTAAAAATATTATTGCCGCTCCACTATTCAGTGCTGTCGGTATCAAGTGTTACTTACTACAAGGTATGCTGTAACACGTAGTAGAGTGACTGTCAAATTGATTTTTTTAATTTTTTTTTTAAAAACCAGCTATCTCCATTGGATACAACCGATTTTCTTTATGGAGCATTTACTTCCTCCTATTCTTCTTTCACAATAATTACACCGCGGATTATTCCCAACCAGCAGCTATACAAGTAGGTTCCCGGTTTCTCTGGTGTGAAAACGATGAGGTTTTCTCCTCCTTCCAGTGACCAATTCCTTACGAAGAAATGTTTTAGAGTATTCCCGAAATGAAAGAAGAACTTTGTATACCTATGGTCTTAATAATCTCAGCAGAAAAGTAAATGTTTATTATGCACTCCTGCAAGATGTGGGGACGTTTTTCTTTTGGGGTTCACGGGAGCTTTAGTAAAATAACTGAGGATTATTCATGTAACTCCTTCACGTTTTTCACTTTTCCACTAACGGGCGCGATTATGAAATAACTCTTAGATTTAAACGACTTTTTAAGTGCGATGAAGTAACTATATCAAAAATTTAAATACTTTATTGTCACTCTACAAAACAACCTTGATTTTTTCTAACCTAAGCAGAATAATCAAGGTTTTTACTTCCAAAAAATATCTTAGTCTATAAAATTCGTGTTTCTTTATTTTTTTATATCGTAGATATGGAAATTAAGGCAAGCCTACTGCCCTTTTTACACGTATCTCGGCTGAACCCCTAAAAACGACTCATCAGGAAGTCCTATTTTTTACTAATCCCCAAACCGCCGAACTAAAACAACATCCAGCTTTCCTACATGAAAAACCCCGCTTCATCACTTTGAACGTGAATGGCAGGGTTTCTAATTTAAATAAATGAAATATTTTGATGCGGGTTATACTTTCTCTGTCACTGCTGTGAATCGCTTTAAGAATGAGAGAATTTTTTGATAAACAGCAATTTCATTTTCTTTTTTGGAAAATCCATGCCCTTCATCTTCTAAAAGCATATAATCAACATCTCTTCCTTTTTCCTTCAGAGCTTGAACGATTTGATCTGATTCCTCCTTGACGACGCGGGGATCGTTGGCTCCTTGAATGACAAGCATTGGTTTTGTCATGGAATCTAAATAGGTGATGGGTGAGTACTCGATTAGTTTTTCCTTATCTTTTTCCGGGTTTCCTACCCATTGATCCATAACTGGCTTCCAGTCTTCTGGAACGGAATTGATGAATGAGAATAGGTTGGATGGGCCGAAAATATCGACAACCGCTTTAAAATAATCCGCATGTCGTCCGTGGAGCAGAAGTGCCATATACCCTCCGAAGCTTCCGCCCATCAATAGAATGTTACCTTTTTGTACAAATCCTTGTTCGATCAGCCAATCCAGCCCTGCAACATTATCAAGGCGTGGTCCGCTTCCCCAATTTCCTTCTACCATTTTCTTGAATTCCAAACCATAACCAGTAGAACCGCGAAAGTTTGGAGCAAAAATACTGTAGCCTTGATTCAGGAAAAATTGAAAAGATGCTCTGAAGGATTTTCGTTCTGCCGCTTGAGGTCCTCCATGGGGCCAAAAAATGACTTCACCATTATCATTCTCCTTTTTTGACCTAAAAAATAACGATTCAATTTCCAAGCCATCAAATGTACGGTACTTGATAATGTCCGGTTCAACCAATTCATTTGAGTCGACCCCAGGTACAGTATATTTAGTTAGTGATACCCATTCGTCACCTGTTTTTTTGTAAATATTATGTGGCTTGGTTGCGCTCATGCCAAATAAGTAAAGCGTTCCTGTTGAAGCAACCTCAAGTTTATTAATGACGCTGCACGGCACAGGGATATTTCTCCAATCTCCATTTTGCAGATTGAATTCATATAATTGATCCTCTACACCCTTTTGGCTGGTTACATATAATAGATGATTCTCTTTACTATATTTCAAGACACTAAAACTCTCATTCTCCAATTCTTTAACTTTACTGAAATGGTTTGTTTCAAGGTTGTATGAAGCCAAATAGGTAAAGTCCGAATCATAATCAGTCAATAAATATATCATCGAATCTGTAACAAAAACACCGTCACTAACTGTGTGTTGTTTCTCAGTAGGCGGGGTAACCAGAATATTTTCGTTCCCGCGTTTCGCATAAAGAAGTGTATATGTATTAGCAAAGTGTTTATAGTATAGTAAGGTTTCTTCATCGGGACTGAAGCCAAATAAATAGGTCGCTGCATCTTTCCCCTCCAGTACCAGCGTTTCCTGTCCTGATTCTAAATCTAAACAATAGGCATTTAGAAAGGAAGGATTTCCTCTGGATGTCGTGTAATAGAGCTTTTTACCGTCATTCGATAATTTTGGCATGAAATTACGTGTATTTTCATGATGGACAATTTCCTTCATTGTCCCGCCCTTCAAAGGAATCCCGTAAAACTGAGTATTTTCATTACCGTCCTGATCAAAACCAGCCATGATAAACCTGCTCTCTTTATCATATAGCAGCTCTTGGCAGCTTTGATCAATGGATGTAAGTGGATATGGAAAGGAATTTGGTAAATCCATTGCCCATAGATTATACTTGCCGCTTAAATTCGTGCTGAATACAAGTTGTTTTTCATCTGGACTAACCGCAAAATCACCAATGGAAAAAGTTCGTAGAAATTGCTCAACATCATGTTTTGGAAAAGTGATCATCATTTGCAACCCCTTATATTTATAATATAATGAAAAATCTGTAATTAATTATACCATATTTTCCCTAATCAACACATATAAAGCGTTCCTGAATCCCAAATGATCTTCTCAAAATAAACACCTACCATGATATGAAATTTAATCGGCTACAATCAAAACATCAAGGTGTCTAGCTTCCCTTAAAAGACGAACAACAATTGACCCTCCCTTCATTTCTTGCCATCTCGTTCTTGCTGATTGCCCTAAAATAATTTGTGTAGCTTTTTTGTCATGTAATTGTTTCTTAATATCATGGACCACTGAACGTTTATTCCTGGTTGTATGCAATACAAAATGGCCTCCTAATCGATGTGTTAGGCTTACGAGTTTATCAAGAATCATCTCTTCATCAGTCCGCAGCTCTTTTTGATGTTTTACGAAAATAACAAACCAATTTGCTTTAAGACGATAAGCTATGCGGAATCCTCTTCTAATTAGACGCTCTGAATCCGCTTTTAGGTTGACGCTGACAAAAATCACTTCATCTTCTCTCCATGGTCCCCTTACACCTTCCTTACGTTTTAATGACTCTAACCTGTCATCCACTTCATCCGCCAATTCACGGAGTGCAAGTTCTCTCAATGCTATTAGGTTTTGTGTCTTGAAGAAATGGCTAAGTGACTGTTCCACTTTATCCATGGCATATATATCCCCCTCTACCATCCTTTGCCGGAGCGCCTTTGGGGAAATATCGATCAACTCAATTTCATCCGCTAGTTGTAGAATGCTGTCAGGTACTGTTTCTCTAACTGAAACACCTGTTATTTGCTTTACACTATCATTCAAACTTTCTATATGTTGAATATTCATTGTGGAAATTACCGAAATTCCTGAGTTCAATATGGTCATTACATCTTGATATCTTTTTCGATTTTTGATTCCTGGTGCGTTCGTATGTGGTAATTCATCTAACAGGACTACCTCAGGATTTCGTATCATAATGGCATCAAGATCCATTTCCTCCAATAATACGTTTTTATATGGAATGAGCTTTCTAGGCACGATTTCTAAATTCCCCACTTGGGAGGCAGTTTCTTTTCGCCCATGTGTCTCCAGTAATCCAATCACCACATCAAGTCCATTTTCTTTTAAGTGATTTGCCTCCCTTAGCATGGTATATGTTTTTCCAACACCAGGAGCAGCTCCGATATAAATTTTAAATGTCCCTCTTTTCACCCCTTCGACTTTTTCATGCAATTCATCAGGTGTGAGTCTGTGATATGGATTTCCACTACTTTTTTCCGTCTTTATTGCAGGGATGATTCTCTCCCCAAATGCTTTAACCCTTTCTGCTACAATAAATACATCAATGTTCTTCGATTTTCTCAATATTTTATTGATAATGGAACCGTTGATCATCTCCTCCCACGCTGACTTTTTGGATTGGCCTAGGATAATTCGGGTTATTTGATGCTGCATGGAAAATCGGACTATTTCATCGGCTATTTCGTCTTCCTTCATTATTATCTCAATAAACGTTCCCTTTAATTTAGTGATCAGCTTTTGCATGGACCTTTTAAAGATTTCTTCCTCTTTAGAGAGTTTTCTTGTTTTTGAGATAAAGGAAGCTATTATGAACTCACCGCCCAAACGCTTGGCAATTTGATCTCCTCGTCTAATTAATATAGAACCATTCAAATGATATTGCACACAGACCAAGATTCGCTCCGTTGCACCTGAAGGACCCAATAAACCCTCTTGTTCCCTTTGTTCAGTCAGATTCTCTTCAACTTCTTCAGCTAAATACCGAAGCGACAATTCCCGAAGAGTGGCTAAATTACCATTGTTGTAAAACTGTAACAACCCTTCCTCTTTCTTCTCGATTTCCCCTTTTTGCAGACGTTTTAAAATGGCTTCAGGGGTGACGTCCAAAAGACGTACTTCATCAGCATTTGTTAGGGTATCTTCGGGCACTGTAACTTGTAGGTGAAAGGGAAGTTTCAGGAATTGATCGGCAACTTCCTTCACTCCTTTCAACTCATAAATATTTATGGTCGTTATGACACTGATTTCATTTTTAATTAATTCTTTAACGTCGTCCAATCTGGTTGGATTTTTTGCATGACGATGATTTTCATGTGCTAATCGATCAACTAAAACCACCTCTGGATTCCGCTTGTAAATACCCTCCAAATCAAGATCCTGCCCAGTGTGTCCGTTTTGTTCCCATTCTATAGCAGGTATAAGTTCAAGACTGCCTAACTGTTTAAGCGTTTTAGGACTACAGGGCTTGCTGACTATTCCGACAACAACGTCAATCCCTCGTTTTTTCAATTCATTTCCTTCAAGAAGCAAATGGTAGGTCTTCCCCGAACCGCTCACAGCGCCAAGTATGATTTTCAGCCTTCCCCTTTGGATATTGGAAATCGACTCTAGAATTTCATCCGATGTTTTCCGGCGAAATTGTTCCGACATAATCCCACCTCCTCATTAGTTCTATTGCAATCGGAGAGTAAATCTCTCTCTACAACAAATTTATTTTAATTTGTCCAATGCTAGATTTAACTCTAAAACATTAATTCGAGGTTCCCCAAAAAATCCAAATGATCGGCTGCTCGTATACTTTTCCACTAGAAGATATATCTTTTTTTCAGACAATTCCCTTTCATGGGCAATACGGGGAACCTGTACCTTGGCACCATCAGGAGAAATATTGGGATCAAGCCCTGACCCCGAATTTGTCATTAAATCAGATGGTATGTCTGCTTTATCGACAGTAGGGTTTTCATCTAAAAATTTTGAAATATCTTTTTTTGTCCGATCAATGAGCTCCTCATTTGAAGGAGAATAGTTTAACGTGCCTGAATTAGCTGCATCATATTCAATAGATGAAACACGACCTTGAAAGTACCGAGAATCTTTAAACGATTGGCCGATCATTTCGGAACCGATTATTTCTCCCGATTCATTCTTAATTAAACTGCCCTCTGCTTTTGCGGACATCGTCAACTGTGCCAAACCTGTCATCAGCACCGGATAGGCCACTCCACATATGAGAAGAAGCACAATAACCAAACGTAAGTTTTTTAACATGGAATTCCACCCTTAATTTATATTTTTAAACCACTCTTAACACGACAAGAAGTAAATCAATCACTTTAATTCCAATGAAGGGAACTAACACTCCCCCCACTCCATAAAGGGCCAAATTCCGCTTCAACAATCTTGTAGCGCTCATAGGAACATATTTAACCCCTTTCATTGCCAATGGTATTAGCAATGGAATGATAATGGCGTTAAATATTAAAGCTGATAATATGGCACTTTGCGGTGTTGCTAAACCCATAATGTTCAGGGCTTTCATTTGAGGTATCGCCAACATGAACATGGCTGGGATTATCGCAAAATATTTAGCTACATCATTCGCGATGCTAAAGGTTGTCAATGCCCCCCGGGTCATGAGCAACTGTTTCCCAATGGATACTACTTCAATGATTTTTGTGGGATCTGAATCTAAATCCACCATATTAGCGGCTTCCTTCGCCGCGTTTGTTCCTGTATTCATCGCCAACCCTACATCTGCCTGTGCCAATGCAGGGGCATCGTTTGTGCCATCTCCAGTCATAGCAACAAGCTTGCCCTCCGCTTGTTCCCGCTTGATGACGGAGATTTTATCCTCCGGCTTAGCTTCTGCGATAAAATCATCGACACCTGCTTCTTTGGCAATAGTTGCAGCAGTTAAAGGGTTATCCCCCGTGCACATTATGCTTTTTATCCCCATTTTCCTTAACTCATCAAATCGTTCCTTCATGCCTGGTTTCACTGTATCTTTCAAGTAGATTGTGCCAAGTATACGGTTTCCCTCTGTGACAACCAGTGGGGTACCCCCTTTTTTGGCCACTTCATCACAAATATCTTTTAAACCGGCTGGCACTTCTCCCCCTTGATGCTCTATATATTTCATGATCGTATCAACCGCACCTTTTCGGATCCTTTTTCCATCAGAAAAATCAGTTCCGCTCATTCTGGTTTCAGCTGTAAATTCAATTCCTACCGAACCGGTTTTATTCAGCGTATTTTCAGGCAACCCGATTTTTTTTGCAAATTCTACAACGGAACGGCCCTCAGGGGTATCATCATGTAAAGATGCGTATACAGCATATTGGGTAAGCTCCTCCTGACTAATACCGCTAGCCGGTATTAAGTCAGAGGCCATCCGGTTTCCATGTGTTATCGTTCCTGTTTTATCAAGGATGATTGTATTGATATCACCAGCGGCTTCCACCGATTTTCCAGACTTCGCAATAACATTGAATTGTGTCACCCTATCCATCCCCGCTATTCCTATAGCTGAGAGCAAACCGCCTATCGTTGTGGGGATCAAGCAAACCAGTAAAGCTACAAGTGTAGCGATGGGTAAGGTAACGTGTATATATGATGCAATTGGCACAAGCGTCGTACATACAAGCAAAAAGATAATGGTCAAGCTGACCAGAAGTGTACCCAGTGCGATTTCATTCGGTGTTTTTTGCCTTTTTGCTCCTTCCACCAAATTAATCATCCGATCAAGGAAAGATTCCCCAGGATCTGCACTGACTTTAACTTTGATATAATCACTAATAACTTTTGTTCCGCCTGTTACTGAACTGAAATCTCCACCAGGTTCTTTTATTACGGAAGCTGATTCACCCGTGATTGCTGATTCATCTATAGCAGCGACTCCTTCGATGATTTCTCCATCGGTTGGTATTAAATCGTTTGCCTCCACTAAAACCATATCGCCTTTACGTAAATGCAAGGCATCGACTATTTTTATGGAACCATCTTTCTGGATTAACCTTGCTTTTGTATCCTGCTTTGTCTTTTTCAGGCTATTAGCTTGTGCTTTTCCGCGTCCCTCAGCAAGAGCTTCCGCAAAATTAGCGAAAATGATCGTTACAAATAAAATGATGGTTACTGCAACGTTATACCCCCTGTCAGCTATTCCACCAAAAATATCAGGGAATATAGACAGAATTAAGGTAATGACAAATCCCACTTCAACAACAAACATGACTGGATTGCGAGCCATGACTTTTGGATTCAATTTCTTGAGTGCATCTTTACCTGCCTCATAAACAATGCTCTTATTTAAATTTGCTATTCGCTCTGTACTCATTTGGAATGCTCCTTTTCAACATTTATCTAATCGTAAGCCATTCAGCAATTGGTCCAAGTGCCATTATGGGAAAGAAGGTCAAAGCTCCAATAATTAAAACCGTTGCTAAAAGAATGACAAGGAAGGTACCATTATCCGTTTTGAATGTTCCCATTGTCTCAGGAACACGTTTCTTTACAAGTAATGATCCTGCGACCGCAATCATTGCGAACATGGAAAAGTAACGGCCGAACAGCATGACTAATCCGGTGGAAATATTCCAAAAAGGTGTATTGTCACCTAAGCCTTCAAAACCGGAACCATTATTGGCAGCAGAAGAGGTAAACTCATAAACTACTTGAGAAATACCATGAAAGCCAGGATTTGAAATAGCTGCGGATCCCATTTGTGTCGCTAAAGCGATGGCGGTTGGAACTAATATGATCAATGGGTGGAGAAGAATGGTTATAGCTATTAATTTCATCTCCTGCCCTTCAATCTTCTTTCCCAAAAACTCAGGTGTACGTCCCACCATAAGGCCGGCAAGAAATACAGCCATTATTGAATACATGAGAATATTGATTGTCCCTACACCTTCTCCGCCAAATATACAATTCAACATCATCATTGCCAGTGGAGGTATACTTCCCAGTGGCGTTAGGGTATCATGCATATTATTTACCGACCCTGTAGTGGCCGCTGTAGTGATGCTAGTGAATAATGCACTCTGAGCCACCCCGAAACGAACCTCCTTCCCTTCCATACTCCCATTCTCTTGTGAAAGACCTATTTGCTCTAAAGATGGATTACCATTTTTTTCATTGAAATAAGTCATGCCCAAGAAGAGAACTAGCATAAGTCCCATCGCTGAAAATAAGATCCAGCCTTGCTTCTTATTTCTCGCCATATATCCAAACGTCAACGGAAGGGCAGCAGGTATAAGGAACATGGATAATATTTCTAATACATTCGTAAAACCATTAGGATTTTCAAATGGATGAGCTGAGTTAACCCCAAAGAACCCTCCTCCGTTTGTACCTATGTGCTTAATCGATTCCAGTGCCGCTACGGGTCCCCTTGCTATATGTTGGGTCGCTCCTTCTAATGTTTCAGCTACTGCAGTAGGTCCGAATGTTTGCGGAACCCCCTGGGACACAAGGATTAAACCAATCAAAATCGATAAGGGAAGCAGCACTCGGGTAATCGTACGGATTAAATCCACATAGAAGTTTCCTAGACTCCTCTGACCAGTCAACCCTCTAAAGAAAGCCATACATAATGAAAGGCCTGTAGCAGGGGTCGTGAACATCAAGAATATGATGACTGCCATTTGAGATAAATATGACAGGCCCGATTCCCCGCTATAATGCTGTAAATTGGTATTAGTGAGGAAACTTGCAGCGGTATTGAATGCCAGCAATGGCTCCATGCCGTCTACATCACTGGGGTTGCCTGGTAACTCCCCTTGGAAACGAAGAATCAAATAAGAGATAAAGAACATCACTAAATTAATCAATAATAGAGCCTTGGCATACTGCTGCCATGTCATATCATGCGTCTTAATTCCGGACAGTTTAAAGATATACCGTTCCATCCTTCCAAACACTCGATCTTGTTTCGTTATTTCAAGGGAATAAACATTTGTTAAATACTTAGCCAATGGCACGGCTAATATAATTGCAATTGCCAATACCATAACGATTTGTAATAGATCCATTTACAATTCCTCCGATAGTCACCATTAGTATTTTTCCGGATATATTAAGGCATGTATTAAATACAGCGTAACCGCTCCGACGATGATCATTAGAAACATTTCGCTACTCTCCCTCTTTTGATATGACTTTATTACAAAAATGAATGAACCCTAAAAAGAGAATAAACGGTGTAACCATTAGTAAAATTGCTAAAATATCCATTTTGTACCACTCCTCCCACACAGCTATTAACAACCTTTATTCCCATCCACCTCCTTAAAGGTAAGTATCTTAATCTAGAAGTTTTGCTAAAAACCTAAAATCGTTTCAATCGTTCAAATCTCATTTCTATGAATGAAATAGGACAATCTCTTTCGGTTTGTAACCACGTTGACTTATCCTTGGCAGGGGAAAACGTCAGTTAAGGCATAAAAAAATAGACCAATGCTTACTTCCCCCCAGTACAGCTGCCCTGCCCAAATAGATCTCTATCCCTACAGCGTCACGAGTTTTGACGCGTCAGAAAAAGAAAAATATGCAGAAGCAAACATATAGATGGAGAAAAGAAATCATTGGTCTACTTAACGCCCAGCAAGCCATAAAGCTTACTTTGCGATCCGCCTTCCAAGAAACCTTTTCAATTATAGGCATAATAAAAAGACCTACGGAAATGCCAGGCTGCCCTTTTGCTTTGACACAACAAAAAAGCCTCCCGAAATCAAGGTGGTCTTATGACCTCCTTCGCTTTAGCCGACGAAGTTAGCTGACGGGTAGGATGGCGAAAGAGTATCTCATCCCTTCTGCAAATGCAGAATTAACCCCAAAAATAGTGGGTCCTCCGTTCTCAATCACTTGAGATTTGGCCGATATCAAATTGTATTTCTTGACGTTATTGTACGCTCCTCACCGAAGGTTTGTAAACTCATATAAATCTTTAAAAACATCCATATTCGTTCATCACAGACCATATTTAACCATTTAATATACAAAACTGCTTTCTTTCTTTAAAATACTAACTATTTTGCCTTTTTCTAAAGTTTTTCAAACTGTTATTGACAAGAACTCAAACATGGCATTATGATAAACCCCATAAATTGGTCAGATAATTGGAGGCATTATGATAAATACAAAAAAAAGGCTTGAAGCTGAAATAAGTGAGGCATTCATTAAGTTCCAGCGCGAATTGATAGGAAGAGGACCTCAAGAAACTAAAACGTATATTATCAATGATATGTTGATAACCCGCTTCAAGGGTGTTCTGACTGTTGAGGAAAAGCACCTTGTGAGTCACAATTCCGGCAAAAAGCTTGTAAAGAAAATGCGTTCGCTGCTTCGTGAAATGTACACGAAGGATTACGAAAAAATTGTTGAAGATCATACGGGATGTAAGGTTCTTTCTTCTCACAGTGATATAAGCACCAAAACAGGTGAAAGAATTGAAGTGTTCATAATGGATAAGGATTTAGAGCGTCTTTTTGAAACCATAAAGTAAAAAGGCTATATAGATTCTACCAAATAAATATTTCAGTAAATTATCTCAAAAGAACTTTATATGAAGAAAACATCAGTGGGACGACAAAAATTAATGTACTCTTCACTGATGTTTATCGTCCTTTTTAATAAAAGGACAAATCCCCCATATGAAAACACAGATTGGTTTTTCCAGCTTAACATACCCTAAAATTATATAGAATTTCAGGTTATTCAATCCTATTCCTATCTTCAATTATAAGATACTTGCCTTCGCTTTGAATGACTGTTTTTCCCAAAACTTGTATCCATTCATTTTCATGCAACCCCATTTGAATTCATCACACATCACAAAAAATAAAATGAACCTAATAACAATAAAAATGTATATCAAAATATCAATTTTGAGGAAATAGATGGTGATGAGGAGACAAGAAGAAATGGTTTTTCACTGTATGCAGGAAGCAAAGGGCATTGATTGGTCATCCGTTAGAGATATTTGATAGCTTGATAGCTTGTTTACATATTAAAAAAACTGAGGGCACCGTGCTCTCAGTTTTTTTAAAAATTAATCAATATATCTTCTTGCTCCGGCATATTCTTCTCCGTATCCGGAAGTTTTTATTTCATCTATCCTTACATGTGTTGAGCTGTTTGGAGAATGGATCATGTTACCGTTACCGATATACATGCCGACATGATGGACCTTTCCTTTCCCTTTATCATGGGCAAAAAATAGTAGATCACCTGGTTGAAGATCTGCTTGTTCCACCTTTTTGCCATGCTGCGCCTGAATGGAAGAGTCCCTTGGGATCGTTATTCCATTAGCATGGTACATTGTATAAGTAAAGCCAGAGCAATCGAATCCAAACCCGGACATTCCAGCCCATAGGTAAGGAAGCCCTAAAAATTCTTTTCCTGATTCAACGATGTCCTCACCTGTTGGAATTGGAATTTGACTTTCGTTTCGATAGACAGACACCTCTTTTTTGTCTATCCATTTTGCACCATCCCCAGGTGTCATTACCTTTACCTTATCCTTTTTCAGCTGTAATAGCGGAAGACGAGTATCGAAGCTTACCTCCATGAATTTGGACCGATGTTTCGAATCTGAATAAAGCCAGGACCTTGTGGCATTTACAAGCGCAAATCCTCGCTTAAACTGATTCTCAAAGGATTTTCCCATCTTTAATTGCCCCTTTGGCATCCACCCGGGATAACCTGCATCATTACGGGGCGTTGGCTGATTGGCTACTGCTACTTTCACCCATTCGCCACGTTCTTCAAGAATAGTCACTTTTGAACCATATAACGCTTGTGTTTCAAGGTTACCCACAAGCCACAGTTTGTCTTCATACTTCATGGAGCCGATCCATGCATTCAAATCGACGGGGTTCGATGTTGAAGGGGCATCCAATTCCCTTAATAGACCCGGCTCCGTCCAAAGAGTTGCAGCAGTTACATCAACATAAGCGGTTTTCTCCTTCTCTTTTGAACTAGCTTCATTTGGACTGAATACTAAAATGCCAAGAGCAAATAAGGATAGCACTAAAACGGTTAACCTTTTCAAAATAAAAATCACCCTTTCGAATTAGTTATTATCGAGTAAAAGAGGATTTCCTCTTGACTCCGAGTCCTGGTCGATCGGAAATGAGGAGTTGATCTTTTATAAATTGAATGCCTTCATAGGGTTCATTCCTAATCCACAATGGTGCATCTAAATCAATCTTCGTTATATTTGGATGGGCGGTTGCCAGATGTGCTGCGGCTGCTACGCTTACGGATGATTCCATCATACTTCCAATCATGCATTCCACTCCGGCTGCTTCTGCCATATCAGCGATTTGAAGTGCACGGCGAATGCCCCCTGTTTTCATTAATTTAATATTAAGGAAATCAACAGCGTGTTCATTCAGGAGTCTCATTGCATCACGAGGGGAAAACAAGCTTTCATCAGCCATGATCGGCACTTGGACACATCTCCTTATTTCTTTTAATCCTTCGATATCATGGGCTTCCACGGGCTGTTCCACCAAATCAATGTTCAGCTTTCTTTCCTCGAGTTCATGAATGATGGAAATCGCTTGTTTTGTCGTCCACCCCTGATTTGCGTCAATCCTGATCTTAACCTGGTCGCCAACAGCATCACGAATGCAGGCAACTCGTTCCACATCACCCTTCCAGTCTTTTCCCAACTTTATCTTCAACGTTGAGAAACCGTCATCGATGAGGGACAATGCCGCCTTAGCCATTTCTTCAGGTTCATCCACGCTGACTGTCATGTCATTTTTCAGTACATTCGACTTACCGCCTAGGTATTGATATAAAGGAAGCTGCCAACGTTTGCTGACTGTGTCGTATAAAGCGATTTCAACAGCAGCTTTTGCACTTGTGTTACCTACACTGGATAGTTGGATCAGCTGTGAGAGTACATTGATATTTTCGATATCTCGGCCAATCAGGTTTGGAGTGATCACTTCTTCAATGATACTGACGATTCCCTTTGTAGAATCACCAGTGATGGCAACTGTAGGAGCTGCTGCCCCCACCCCTTCCGTTCCATTTTCCAACTTCACAGAAACATTGATATTCTCAATTTCCATAACGGTTCGCAACGCAGTTTTGAACGGCTTGACAAGCGGTAAGCTTTCAACTGATACTTGTAAACTTTCAATCCTCATAATAACAACCCTTCCTTATAGCTTGAGAGTATATATGATGTAAGACTGCCAAAATAGGTGCCCAGTAGACTGCCAAGTACAGCCATCAGGATTAGCTTCGACTGTAGTGTAACTATTTACGGTAACGATGGTTGACCGAATCTCGAAAGATGTCTTTTGATTGAATAATAGAAATTTTCATGGCAAGCTCCCCCTGCTAATCGCATTTACTTTTACTTGTACATTTCTTTACTAAATAGATTTCTTATTCGATCAATAAAACGAACATGATCATTCTCTTTCTATTTTAACCGATAAATGGCTCTTCTTTAAATAATAAGTCAGAATATTCATGAAATTTAACAATATAGGCGGTATTTATATGCTTGATTTGGGTACCATATTCCTTCATTTTTAATCCTCCATATGATATAAAAGAAAAAAAACACTATTAAAACAATAGTGTTTTTTCACATGATGATTATTTTAGTTCTCCATAAGGCTCATATTTCGCATACATTTCTTTTCGGCGATTACGATCTTTGAAAGTGGTAGCTGCACCACTTTGTCGATTCTCATAAAGTTCATCCATCTCGACTGTACCTGTGATCACAGTATGTTCATTCATTTCCGCCTCAGCTACTATACCATTCGCTGGCCAAGCGTTGTCACAAGGACTTAGTATACTCGCGCGCCCATATCCGTTCGGTAAAGGTGCCCCTGGTTCGCCAACAGTGGGACAATGAACGAAAAAAACCTGATTCTCGATTGCACGTGCATGGGCACAATGGCGCACTCGCCAAAAACCAGCCTCTGTAAATGTGTAGGAAGGGCAAAAAATGATGTCAGCCCCGTTTACCGCTAATATTCTTGAAATTTCTGGTATCTCCGCTTCATAGCATACAGCTATTCCAATCTTAACAGGACCTATGGAATACACTTCAAGATCGTTCCCTTCAGAAGTTTGCCATTTTGCTTCAGCGGGAAAAATATGAGTTTTTTTATGCTCAACGTATGAACCGTCTTTATCAAAAATATAGGCAATATTGAAGTATTCATTTTCACGCCGTTCCAGATGCGAGCCAGCAATGATTACCTGCTTTCTTTTCCTAGAAATGGAACGGAAAAGATTAATATATTGACTGGTGTATTCATCAATCTTGATAATGGACGAAGCATCCAATTCTCCAAAAGCCGCTGATAACCCGATAGTCACCAGCTCGGGAAAAATGATATAGTCCGAGTTTTCTGGAACTTGACTGATTAAGTCTTCTACTTGTATTTGAAATTCATTGAAAGAGGACACTTTTTCTACACGGAATTGACACGCGGTTATTTTAATTTTCACAAAAGACCTCCCAAATAGTTCTTCCAATTACCCCTTCCCATTGACTCAGATGACTAAAATGAAAGTCAGGAAATCTTATTCATATCATTCATTTCCTTCTCTTGCATAGTGATATGTTTAGTCAATGCACTTACAACGAATGTTACGATCATATTAATCAACAAAGCGATGACACCTGTGCTGATATCATTGATGACAGACGGGATATCCGGAAGAAATGTTGCAACCTTAACATTGGCAATTGTCGCATATAACACGATTCCTACACCTGCCAATATTCCTGACATCGCACCATACTTATTGATCATATTGTTTTTTGGCAAACTGCAAAACAAGGAAGGTGCCAATTGGGTGATCAAACTATATGACATGATATTCAAGATGGCCAGCGCTTCGCCTCCTGTAACCGTTACAATCAAAGCGATGATCGAGATGCCGATAATAATTAATCGTGAAACGATCAATTGCTGTTTTTCAGTCGCAGCAGGGACCAGAACTTTGAAAAAACTATTTGTCAGACCTACCGATGCTGCCATTAGCATGACGGAAGCCGGTACAAGGGCCGTCAATAAACCTGCCGCTCCGATCACCCCAATCACCCATGGATCGAATGTTTGAATCGCCAGCCGTAAAAGTGAGAGGTCACCGTCAGCTCCTTGCAAACCCGGTATTTCCATGATGGCTGTAAATCCAATGAAAAAAACGAAAAGCAGTAACAGGGTGTATAAGGGTAACGCAATCGCATTTTTGCGTAGGGTTCTTTCTCCATTCGACGATAAAACGACCATGAATGTTTGTGGCAGCAAATAAAATCCCAGTGCATTTAGCAAAACAGTGGACACAAACCAGGACTGACTCAATCCCTGATCTGCCAACACCAACATTTCTGGTTTAGCAGCTTGTACGGTTTCGAACATTGGCTGTATGCCACCGAAGTAATGAAAGGGAATGTATATCCCTAAAAAGATCACGACTACCAATATCATGAAATCTTTCAGTATGGCTGTCCATGCTGACCCATGAATGCCTGAAATCATTACATAAGTAGTTACGACTACAGCACCGATCACGCTTGCTGCCACTGGAGAAATGGCTCCATAGGATGCTTCTGAAACAATGATACCTAAACCTTTAAGCTGTATGACTATGTATGGGACAAGGGCTAAGCTTCCCAATACCGCAACGATCATCCCCATGGATCGGCTCTTGTATTTAGATGCAAAATACTCAGGCTGCGAGATAATGGAATGACGCTTTGAATATCTCCAGATTTTAGGAACCAACCAATATGATAGGACGTAGGCTAGGAATATATAGGCTGGAACATAATAAGCAGCGGCCCCTTTAGAGTAAGCCCAACCACTTCCGCCCAGAAATGTGAAAGTGGTATAAATTTCACCTGCTATAAGCAGAAAAATGAAGAATGTACCAAAGCCCCTGCCCCCTACGGCAAATTGCTCCATATCCATATCCTTCCCTTTTCTTGCTTTGATCCCTAAATAAAGCGCTAAAACCAAAAAGATGGATATGATGAGTAATGAAATATTCATTCAGGATCACTCCCTTTATTATCAGGATCGAACTTATAGACAATCAATAAGATAACAGATGCCATCACCATCCAAAATGCAACCCAAAATAACAAAAAAGGCATTCCCAATATGTACGGTTCTATTTTATTTGCATAAGGCAATAAGGCTAAGAACCCTATAAATGGAATCAAAAGCAATAGCTTAATAGCATTCAAATTATACCCTCCCTGTTAGTAGCTTCTTAACATTGATAGATAACCATCAGTAAAGCAGAATTTCATACTATACTGATGGATTTATAGCATCAAAGTTCGTTACAGTCACTTCCTGTTTTCAGCCAACAAACCATATGTTCACCTTAAGTGGACTGTATGGCAAGGACGGTTTCCAATAGTACATTGACCCCCTTTTCACAATCTTCCCAAGTTGTAAGTTCTTCTTCACAATGACTTTTTCCGTTGATGCTTGGCACGAATACCATGGCCGTAGGAATAATGCTAGCAATGAACTGAGCATCATGTCCTGCACCGCTTACCATTCTTTTATATGATAGACCTAATGAAATGGTTGATTGTTCAAGCAAATCACAAATTGATTTATCAAACCAAACAGTATCCCTATCCCATAATTTATTCACTTGGATGTCACAGCCACTCTCTGAACCTGTGCTTGCAAGACCTTGGATGATATCCTCTACCCGTTTGATGACCTTGGAGTCCTTATGTCTTGCTTCCAACGAAAAAACCACTTTATTAGGAATGACCGTATGGATATTTGGAAATACATTCACCCTTCCCATCGTAAAAACCAAATCGTCATCAAGCATGCCTAGTTTTTGACGAACCTCCATAATCAAACTATTCGCAGTGAAGAAAGCATCTTTTCTCATCTTCATTGGTGTGGTTCCCGCATGATCGGATTCTCCGGTAACTTCTATCTCATAGCACACCATACCAAGAACACATTCAACGACACCAATTGTTAATGATTCACGTTCAAGGATGGGCCCTTGTTCAATATGCAGCTCTAGAAATGCCGCCGCTTCTTTTAGACGTGACTCTTTATCCCCTGCATAACCAATGGCATGTAAGGCATTTTCGAAAGAGATTCCTTCACTATCCGTCTTTTGCATCATGATGGATTTTTCGAATTTACCTGAAAGAACTCCGGAAGACATCATGGAAGGTTCGAATCTGGCTCCTTCTTCGTTTGTAAAATTGACGATCATAACCGGAACTTTAGGTTGGATATTATTTTCCACGAGAGTGCGCACGACCTCCAAGCCTGCAGCTACCCCCAAGATACCATCAAACCGCCCGCCCTTTTTTACGGTATCCATATGTGATCCCATTACAATGGGCGGTTTGTTTTCAAGACCTGCTAAAGTAGCGTATATATTCCCCATATCATCAACTTTAATGGTCATTCCCAAGCCTTTACAACATGAGCAAAAGTAATCACGGACCAACCGATCTTCCTCGGACAAAGATAACCGTGTGACTCCGTTGTTTTCGGTGCGTCCAAAATCGGCAAACTCCTCGAGCGTACGGCTCAGCCTTTCACCATTAATGACTAATTTTTGTTTTTTCATAGCGAATATCCCCCTTCAAGATAACCTGCTAAAAATACATACGTACGTGCTCTAGATTATATTTCTACCAATGTTTCTCTATGATAAAGAATCTCTCCATTTAAAATCGTTGATTCGACTTTTAAATCCTTGATGTTCTGAGGATGGACTTTCAAAATACGATCATTCAATACGACTAAATCGGCCAGCTTCCCAACCTCTATGCTGCCTTTGACCTCTTCATCGAAACTCGCAAAAGCGCCATTCCAGGTGTATAGTTTAATGGCTTCCATGACGCTGATCGATTGACCAGTACCTATTTTCGTACCAGACTTACTTCTTCTATTAACTGCAACGTGAATACCTAATAATGGGTTATGATCAGTAACGGGTGCATCGGATCCACCAGCAGCCATGATGCCATTATCAATATAGTCACGGGCGGCGTACATGTGATTGACCCTATTGCCGTAGTGTTTGATATATATATCACCGAATTCATAAGGAAATGGAGGATTGGGGATTGGGATGATGCCAAGTTCTTTCATCTTCTTTTGTAAATCTGGAGCAGAGATACCAGCATGTTCTATCCTGTGTCTATGATCTTTTCTTGGAGATTCTTGCAGCGCTTTTTCCACACAATTTAAATACATTTCTATCGCTTTGTCACCTTGGGCATGCACGGTGATCTGATAGCCTTTTTTATGTGCTTCCCCTAATATTTGATAGATTTCCTCTTCTTCATAATAAAGAATGCCGGAATAGCCGGGATCACTCGTGTAGGGCTCGCGGGTTGCAATTGTCGGACCCGTACTGCTGCCATCCGTAAACAATTTAGCTGGTCCAATTTTGAATTTTTCGTCCCCAATACCGGTTACGACTCCCGACTCTACCATTTTCTTTACAAATTCATGCGAATTATTCAATGAACCGACCATCGCATAGATGCGCACACGTATATCCTTAGATTTAATGGCTTGCTGCATTAAACGGAAACTTTCAGGTCCAAAAGCTCCAGCTTCATGAATGCTTGTTATGCCTGAGGCGATGAAATGCTCCGAAGCGATTTTGACTGCTTTCATCAGTTCGCTTTCTGTATAACTTGCCATATCGGCCATTAACATATTTGCTGTTTCAATGAGTTTGCCTGTAATCCGTCCCTCCTTATCCTTTTCAATGATGCCACCAGCTGGATTCTCAGAATTTTCATCCAGTCCTGCAATCTCCATCGCCCTACGATTCACAACACTTATATGGCTGCAAGTTCTGGTAACCATTATGGGATGGTCCGTTGAAATGGCATCCAACTCCGAGATTGTTGGATAACGTTTTTCTTTCACATCGGTTTCATTGAAACCCCAGGCGCGGATCCATTCACCTTTAGGGATAACAGAAGCTTTTTCCTTAAGATCGTTTAACAAATCCTCTACAGATTCGATGTGTTCAGCTTTACAACTTATTGCCAACTGATTGACACCGTATAATATAAGATGAATATGAGAATCTATAAATCCAGGAAGTATAGACTTCCCCTGTAAATCCATCACTTTAGTTTCTTCTCCGATTAAAACTTTTATTTCCTGATTCGTTCCTACTGCCGAGATACGATTCCCATTAATCGCGATCGCTTCAGCAACAGAATTTTTTTGATCAACTGTAATGACCTCGCCGTTTATGAATACGATATCAGCTTTCAAACCCTCACTCCTTCCTTAATGATGGTCCATATTACTCGAACCATTTCTCCAATAATCACTTCCACATTTTTGTTGACTAAACTCCACTTATTGGAATATTCAGTTTTTAATAGATTCATTATATCTACATCAGATTGTGAAATCATTAGACAAATCGTTAAAAATTTTATCGTTATTTTATACTTTTCATAAGATTATGTCTTAATTTCATATGATTCACGGAGTCCACACTCTATTTATCATTCCTTAGAAAGGTATTGAAAGAACAATATCATCTTAGATTTCACCCTTCAAAAAAGGGTAGATACAGCTGCTGCTTCGCGTACCTACCTCATAAATCTATTTTTATTTATATCCCTCTTTCAATCTGCCGATAATCCCAATGGTCAAATACTGTTTATTGGCATTAAAATCCCACGGCCAATATCGAAGGGATAATTCACTTTTATCCACTTTTCCCAAATAATCTTTTATGCCAATCAATGCTGCTCCATACCCCACATTCGAAGCTAAGGCAAAGATGGCATTAAGCCCTTCATTAATGGTCTCCATATACTCAGGTTCGATCTTTAACATATCTGACCATGTAATATAAAATCCATCTTCTTTGATACATTTAGATATAGAGTGATTCAACGTACGCACTATCTGATCCCTAAGATCTAAAAATCCATCCTTTATCTCAGCTGCGTCATTTTCTTGATATTGGTTTTCAAAATGAGTAAGCAGGTCAATGGCCCAATTATAAAAAAGTTGAGTATATATGGCAGATGTTGCAACAATATCAAATCCATTATAATAGCTGGCGAAAATACTGTCAGAAACCTGAGTTAACCGATTTTCTATTTCCTTTACATACTGAACAATGTCCTCTGCCCTATCACCGCGTTTCAGCATGGATGTTAGGTGGTCTTCAAACATCACTTTATCAAGGCCTGTAACATCGATTTCAACAAGTTGGATTTTTTTTCGAGTATAATCAGGCAAATTATTCCTCGCTTTTTCCATACTTCCCCTATCAATATCAAATAAATATAGCGAGCTGCATTTAGAAGCAAGATACTCAATATCCAAATCATCGCAATTTCCTGCACCAACTATCGCCACTTTTTCAACAATCGCTTTTTTTGAAAAAACGGCATCGAATAATCCTGTGACTTGTTTACGATGCTGAGTCCACCTTGTCCTTCTTAATTCATCACGATTATGATTCATTTCTCTTTGAAATGTTTCCAAGTAAATCTCTCCCTTTGGGATACTATCAATTAAAATATTGTATCAAAGTATCCCGATAATGTGGAGAGCAAGCAAATTTGTATAGAATTTACACCAAAAAAGCTCACTCCTTCATTTCTCAATTTCCATAGATGTATACACTATACAAATTTTAGAATAATATGGTAATTGTTGAAGGGAAGTACAAATTTACAGGAGGATATATTTTGAGCAAAACAAAAAGATTTTACTAACTTTACTAATAGTTTTTTTAATCATTTTGGCAGCTGTCGTGATCCTTATGTTTTCATTCACACAGAGTATGAAGGCAAATCCTGATGAAGAAAAAAAGGTTAGAAATCAAGCTGAGCAATATTTAGAGAAAAACTTTGATGATTGGACAGAAAAATATGATGTCCTGTTCGATAATATGGGAAACAGCGGATATTTTGAATATGCAGCTAAAGTGAAACGTGAAAAATATGGCACTCAATTTTTAGTTTTCTTTAATGATGAAACAGGAGAAATGGAGGATCCCTTCATTTCCGATAAATGGAAAGATGATGCTGAAATGGAGATAAGGCCTTATCTTGAAAATGAACAAGGGAATGTGTTGATATCAAAGGATATGGGAGATATCGTAAAAAGTGATGAGTGGGAAAGGGTTCAAGAAAAAATAGGCGATTCCATTCAATTATCCGTGGTTTTTGATGAAGCGATTGGAAAAAAATTGAATATTGACCCGAACAAACCAGCCAGCTATAAAGATTACAAAGTTGCACCGACCGTTCGGATTACCCTATCACGTAAGAAACAAGATACAGATGACGACCGCTTTAATAAAATGATTGTTGCCCTTAAAAACGATGGAGTGCTTAAACATGGACATATGATAGTACGAATGGTGTGCCTTTGGAAGATGAGGACTGGAGCAAATCATTTTAAGGGTTTGAGATTTTTTCAAATAAAATACACAACAAAGATTTTTATCAATTTTTTCTTGAGCAGCGATTCGATAAAATTCTTTCAATCCCTTGGCTCCAGTCCTTTTTCCCGCTGTGTTCATCTTTTACTTTTTGTAAAAAGTACATGATATTTCAGATAATATATATATTTCGGAAAAATATATTATGCTAACAAAGTGAAATAAGGTGTAAAATCACCTATTTTTAGTCTATCTTATTATTCATTATGAGAAATATTAATCTTTTTACCTGAGTTATAGTCCTATTTAATGAATAAATGTACCTGGTAAAATGTATTCATGAACTCTATAATTCCGTTAACGATAAACGTTATATGGAAGGATTTCCCCCACTCCTATTGAGTTTTTAAACTCAATAGGAGTGGGGATTTCATTGCATTTTTTAATCATTTCATATACCTTACCTGGTAAAGTTTCGGCATCTTCGCAATATTTAAAATAGGGATATTAACCCAAGACTTTTACCCTTTTCCCAATCGTATAAATATTCAAAAAAATGTCGAGTTGAGTCATCTATACTTTTACCCTTATACTAGGGAAGAAAAATTGAAAGGGGAGAATTATACATGAAAAAGGAAATTTCAATCATTGGTGTTCCAATGGATCTTGGTCAAACTAGAAGAGGCGTCGATATGGGTCCTAGCGCAATCAGATATGCAGGATTGAGTGAAAGACTTGAAAGTATAGGATACACTGTTCGTGATGAAGGTGATATTAAAGTAGAAATACAAGAGAGAGCACAAAGTGATTTAGACACAAATTTAAAGAATCTGCAGGATGTAGCAGAAGGCAATGAAAAATTGAGTCAAAAAGTGGATGAAGTCATCCAATCAAATCGTTTTCCTTTAGTACTGGGCGGAGATCACAGTATCGCTATCGGTACATTAGCCGGTTTAGCAAAGCATTCTAAGAACTTAGGGGTAATTTGGTATGATGCACATGGCGATTTGAACACAGCAGAAACTTCTCCATCTGGTAATATTCATGGTATGTCCCTAGCTGTTAGTTTGGGCCTTGGCCACCCTGCATTGATTAACATTGGCGGATATTCTCCAAAAGTCAAACCAGAGAATATTGTCATTATTGGTGCCCGTTCCTTAGACCAAGGGGAAAAAGAGTTAATCAGGGAAAAAGGGATTAAAGTTTTTACAATGCATGAGATTGATAGATTAGGTATGACAAAAGTGATGGAAGAATCAATTGCTTATCTGAAAGAACGTACGGATCTTGTACATTTATCCCTTGATCTTGATGGTCTTGATCCAGATGACGCACCTGGGGTTGGAACACCTGTAATGGGAGGTATTAGTTACCGTGAAAGCCATCTTGCCATGGAAATGCTAGCCGAAGCTAATATCATTACATCTGCTGAATTTGTAGAGATAAACCCAATATTGGACGAGCATAATAAAACTGCTGAAGTTGCTGTCGCATTAATGGGCTCATTGCTTGGTGAAAAATTACTTTATGGAGCGGAAGACCAATTTAATACTTCAGATTTACTGGTTGATGTAAAATAGTTGAACTTCTTTATAGATAACTGGTATTGTATTATGAGAGATTTCGTTAAATAGATGGCCCAGTGGAAATAGCCCCTACTTCAACAGGGTGCATGTTACCCATTGAAGGATGGTCCACACGGAGCCATTCATCCCTAGTTTCCTGACGCTTGGCTTCCTTTTCTTTATAAGCGGCGCTACCTGAAATTAATTCTGCATTGGAACCTATCTATCTCTAAATGCAGAAATAATCTCTTATTCTAGGGAATTCAACAACATCTAAGATTCGAATCAAATCTTTTACATTTGTGAGTAAATTACACAAATTCCCTAATAACGTCCAGACATAAATGAAACCGTTTGCACCCATCAGGTAAAGGAGTTTTTCAATGAAGACAATAGAAAATCAGCCAAATGAATTAAAACGGAGCATGAAAGCAAGACATTTATTTATGATTTCAATAGGGGGATGTATTGGTACAGGCTTTTTCATTGGTTCAGGCTACACCATTCATGAAGCTGGGGCCATCGGTGCTATCCTCTCTTACATAGTCGGTGGTTTTATCATGTATTTAACGATGCTTTGTCTCGGGGAACTATCGGTTGCCATGCCTGTTTCCGGTTCGTTTCAGACATATGCGACTAAATTCATCGGTCCTGGAACAGGCTTTGCCATAGGATGGCTTTACTGGTTAGGTTGGGCTGTTACGGTTGCCTTGGAGTTTTTGGCAGCAGGACAGCTTATGCAAAGATGGTTCCCTGAATCACCCGTTTGGATGTGGTGTGCAATCTTTGCTTTACTCATATTTTTACTGAACGCATTATCAGCAAAGGCATTTGGAGAATCTGAGTTTGTTTTTTCAAGCATAAAAGTATTGGCCATAATCCTGTTTATCGTAGTTGGCGGTGCTGCCATGTTTGGTCTTATTGATATGAAAGGTGGACAAGAAGCACCATTTTTCTCCAACTTTTTCAGCGAAGGCCTCTTCCCGAATGGAATATCGGCCCTGCTTATTACAATGATTACAGTGAACTTTTCCTTCCAGGGCACAGAGCTAATCGGAATTGCCGCGGGAGAAAGTGAAAATCCAGAAAAGGTCATACCTAAATCGATCAAACAAACCGTTTGGCGTACCCTTTTCTTCTTCGTTCTTTCTGTCGCTGTTCTTTCAGCGATGATTCCAAGGGAACAGGCAGGAATTGTTGAAAGTCCGTTCGTTGTTGTTCTGGATAGTATCGGTGTTCCTTATGCGGCTGATATTATGAACTTCATCATTCTTATAGCGCTTTTGTCTGTTGCAAACTCCGGCCTTTATGCGGCAACACGTATGCTTTACTCGCTTTCTAAGGAAGGCATGGCCAGTCCAAAGCTCGGCATGGTAAATAAGCGAGGAATTCCGCTTAATGCCTTACTTATCACCCTTGCAATAGCTGGTTTGTCTTTACTTTCAAGTGTAGTAGCCGCCAAAACAGTGTTTGTTTTTCTTCTCTCCCTTGCAGGATTAGGAGCACAAATTGGCTGGATTGCCATCGCGGCTTGTCTTCTTGCTTTCAGAAGATCATATATCCGCAAAGGTGGACAGGTGGAAAACTTGAAATTCAAAGTACCGCTATATCCATTCATCCCCATGCTTGCCTTGATAGCAAACTGCATCGTCATGATCAGTCTAGCGTTTGTTCCTGAGCAGCGAATGGCCCTTTATTGCGGGGGAACGTTCTTCATTGCTTGTTATGCGGTTTATCACTTTAGAGTGAAGAAAAACAAGAAAGTGGAATCTCCAATGCAGGAGGTTGAATTAACTGCCGGTAAAAAAATGGTCATTTAAATGTAACCGGATTGTTTGGGAAGAAAAAATGGTGATAATCTTTGATACCCTACTTCCATAAGTTCAATGCTATAGAAAGAAAAAATGCCCTGGAGGTTTCCTAAATCCAGGGCATTTTTTTACAATTCTGACATACCCATCACCTAGGTAGCAATCATATACTAGATAACTTCACATGAGGTTCCCCATTTTTTATTTTTATGGACAAAAAATGGTACATCCCCTGTCAATGGAATGGTATATATAATAGGAAGGTAATTTTTCTGTTTCCCGTCAATATAATTTTGTTCTATTTCTTGTGAGATTTATCGATGATTTTTTTCTGTTGCATATTCTTTTAATCTAGGCAGGATTGGCTCTAAAATTTCCTTGGCTATGTAATCAGTATCCAATCCAATGAACCGTTCACTTTCTAATTCGACCGACCTCGCCTGCTCCGGATCGTTGCAAAAAATAAACGAAATGATTCCGTCATCTTCAGTCATGTCCACATATTTAAATGTAATGTCATGTTCTGTAAGACAACTTTCAAACGCAATGCACAATTCATCTATATTTGATTGACTAATAGATGTGAATTTCATATTGATCATCCCCTCTGCTAAAGGATAGCAAAATATAGCATGAATTACAAAACGAAAAGTAAGAATCAAACTCCATCGAATGATGCATGATTCATCATGCTCTCCTGCCCGAATTGAGCCTGTTGAACCAACATGCCCCCTTTATGCGCAGTATAAAATTAATTTTATTAATCTTTCATGCCTCTGACTGCAAAAGAAATGAAAACACCATAAATGAAAGAAGTTTTTTGATGGTGATGCAGGGTGTGTTAATAAAATCTTCACAAAAAACAATCCATTTCATCTCCCTTCCCCTTTCCCGTTTTATCTTTCAAATAAAGGATATCTTAGTAATTCCCTAGACAAAAACGGAGTACGTATCACCGCTTAATGGCGTTCATGATGAATAATCCATGGCATGTCTCATATCTTTATACAAACACCTTGTTAGGAGTGGGCCAGCATGAAGTCTTTTTATAAGGGAACGCTCATTTTGATTGTTGCAGCGTTTTTTGGTGAATGCATCGAATTTTTAGTGAACATGATCCTAGCCAGGGAGTTACACGAAGAAGGTATGGGGTTATATATGTCCCTATTGCCTATTTTCTTTTTGATATATGTGATTGCCAGCCTTGAATTACATATTTCCATTTCAAAATTCGTTGCCGAAAATAAGCAGGCATTGCATTATAACCTGATCATTCATGCTCTTAAAATGGCTGCAGTCGTCGTGTTGGTTATGTGTGTAGTCATGCCTTTCATCCTTTCCTTTTCATCGATTATGGACAAATATCATCCTTATATAAAGTGGTTGCTCATCGCCTCAATCCCCATCGTTGCATTTTCGTCGATTGCACGAGGCTATTTCATGGGTGTCCAACAAATGGGGAAGATTGCTTTGTCCAACTTTTTAAAAGATATCATTCAGTTCGGATTGCTTTTCCTACTCTTTAACTTATTTCATTTTAACCAAGAAAAGTCTCTGTTGATGGCCTTTTTTGTTTTGATAGGCAGTGAGTTCCTCGTATTTCTTTACTTGATCAACCTTCTGATCCTTCAAATGCGAATCATGGGACGCGGTATGAACTCACGAACAACTGGTAAACATGCACGACAAACGTTATTGGCCGTTTCGCTGCCGACTATGGGGTTAAGGATCTTTCATGCGATAACAAATGCGATTCAACCTTTTTTGATTCATACAGCCCTTCTTTCAGCAGGATTCGGTGCTGTCGTGGCTACTGAGCATTTTGGGATGCTTACTGGTGTTGCGATGACAATCGGCTTCTTTCCGGCTTTTATCGCGCATTCCCTCATGATCATGCTCATTCCGAATGTATCGAATGCCTACAAGAAGCAGGATAAGGAAAAATTAAGGGTCTTATTGCAAAAATCGATGTCATTTACCGTATTATATGGAGTTCCTGCGGTGTTCTTCATTTATTTCTTTGCGGAACCTTTGACCTCGCTCTTTTTTTCTTCAACATCCGCCGCTTACTATGTAAAATTATTATGTCCCTATTTCCTGTTTCATTTTTTTGTCATTCCCATGCAAGCCTATCTTATCGGCTTAGGTTTAGTGAAAGATGCTTTCATCCATACAGTATGGTCCCATATCGTTTCCTTTTTAATGATGTATATCCTAGGCTCTCAAGCTTCACTTAATATGGGAGGCATCATCTTAGGAATGAATACAGGAGCAGTTTTGCTAACTCTGATGCACTACTTGACCATTTGCAAAAAGATTGGGATAAGCATCTTATTAACGAAATCCAGATCCATATCAATAAAGTGATAGGCAGATGATCCATCGAATTCAAAAGCAGCAAAAACCAGTGCTTTAATTAAGCAAGTATATCTGCAAAATTCCATTCGTTTATGTGTTTCTAAGGATTTATCATAAAAATATTGAGCCTACCCCTGTACATATCACCGTAGTTGCTGTATATTTCAACATACTTGGGTAATAATCAAGTAAAATGGTTTAAACGAACCATACAATAGTAATGGAGTGATTTCATGAGTAAAGCTAAGGCTAAGAGTGGGACAGGTAAGGGTACCGGCACAGGAACGGGCAAGAAGGGCTGGAATCGTTGGAAAACGGGTGCCAACAAGAAAAAAAGCGCCAAGCCATATGTAAGTAAAGGCGTCAAACATTCCAATGACTCCAAGTCAGCGGGCCAACCTGCAGGTGACAAGACTGAAAAATAATTGGTTCGAATAAATCCACACAAGACATATGTTCCATATTCTCATACAGGGAGTTAAGATATCTGTATGAGAGAAATGGGTCTAATTTTGATATATAACCGGGTTAAATAGCTATACATATTAGTAAAAAGACACTCCCCATCCAGGTAGTGTCTTTCATGTTGAATTCTGTTCTTTTTACCTGATTTGGCCCTTCGGATTGATTGGATTGATTTTTTTCGGAGGAAAATCCGTGCGAAACCCGTTAGTAGTAGCTTTTTTAACAGAGTTTGTAACTGAATGTATCGCTTCTCCAACATCCTGCGCGGAATCCAAAAGCGGTTCCACCGTTTTCATTTTAGATTTAACATCATCAGTGATTTCGTTTGCTGTTTGCAATAGTTGTTTCGATTCGTCAGATAGATCGTGGATGGCATTTCTCACTTCAACCAATGTTTGATTGGCTTCTCCTATCGTAACCATTCCCTTTTGAAGTGTACTGATCAAAAAAACAACCAACCAAATGAACGCTAAAGCGATTGCAGCCACACTATATTCGATAATCATGATAACGCTCCCCTCTATAGTAAATGTAAAAGCGTTTAATCAAATATGTTAGTGGATCCCGGGGTGTCTTGTTTTTTTATGTGGCTCGTACTATTTTATTTTTATTTGTACGTCCTCAGCTTTTGCTTGAGTTGAAGAAACTGTCGGAGTGGACAGAAGATCTTTCGTATTAACCAAACTGGCTTCTTTCATGGAATTGGTTACATTATGAATCATTTCCCCAACATCTTGAGCGGATTCCAGCAAGGGATCGACATTTTCCATCTTGCCTTTTACATCCGCCGTTATTTGATTAGCAGAGTGGATCAATTGTTTGGACTCATGCGTCAATCCATGAACGGCATTCCTTACCTCTGCAAGTGTCTTATTTGTTTCCTCGAGCGTACCCATTCCTTTACGCAGCGTCTGGTTGACATTATATATCAAATACACAACGGCTCCAGAAACACTTGCCACACTTAATTTAATGAACATGTGCATTTATCCACTCCCCTCATCTAAATTTATGCTAGTATCCTTTTATTCATTCCCTAAAGTCCAAGCTTGTCCGGTCACTTTTGGAGAACTGAATTTACATATTCGAATATGCTTTCTTTGTCTTTTTTTCTATCGGTTAGATAAATCAGTTAAATACGGGTAAAGTCAACATTTTAACGAAAAATATGATAATGTACGATCCGATAATCCTTACTCTAAGGGTAAATCGGCTAGATGTGTTGATTAGGATAAGTGGTCTGGTTTTTCTTCTAATTTCTTATTAGCGAGCGGAGAAAATTAAGTATTGGTTCCTTGATCATAGTTAAAATTATACTCTCCTAAAAAGTTAAAATGTTCCTAACCCAACGGAGAGTGTGTTTTGATCATTTCATCGTCAGTTTTTTGTATTCAATAGTTTTTGATAAATAAACGGTATTCCAAATGCACTAATTCCTGAAAAGTTTCAATTAATTAAATGAAGTGTTTTGCGGAACGTGAAATACGATCTAATTTAGGTCTTCTTTTGTACTACCTTCAATCATTCATCTAGTTGCGTTCGTTCCTTTTTTACACCGGACACCTTATCTTGAAATATTTTTTCACACCCGAATTTTATAAGTGCTTCTAATTGTAAATCCAGGTTTTGATCTTGTGTCGATACCCGTCCATATCCAAAGATCATGATTCATTTCCCCTGTTAATATTTGAATTCAAATAATCATTAGAATAAAAAGGAAGTTAATTGACAGGACACCATTTGGTGTTGTATTATCAAAGTAACACCAAATGGTGTCCAATTAGGAGGTAGCCTTTTGGAAAGTTTGGAACCCGAATAAGTTTCACTTCAATCAATTATGAGAAGGAAACAAATGAGTAAAATTATCGTTACGGAAACAACCGCGAAAGTAGAAGCCCAGCCCCGAGGAAAAATGATTGCTTATTGGTCAGTCACATTACTACTCGCAGTATCTGTTATGTTAAGTGGTATCGGGCAACTTATGCAATATGGGGGAAACATCGAGTTAGTGACGAATCTTGGTTACCCATTATACGTCTTGACCATTCTCGGGACTTGGAAAGTGCTTGGAGCCATCGCTCTCGTCTTGCCAGGTTTTCCTCGGCTTAAAGAATGGGTTCACTCTGGTATCTTCTTTTTAATGACTGGTGCGGCTTTATCTCATGCGTATGTTAACGATAATGGTGATTTCGGGTTTTCTATTATCCTTCCGGTTTTATATGCTGCACTAAATATCGCCTCGTGGGCGCTACGTCCGAAGAGCCGCAAACTTTAGGAAGTTGGTGAAACTAACGTAAGACCCCTCGTACCATCCATAGATCTCTACAATAGAAAATCATATTTTGGAGGGAGTGTTGTGAGTGAGAACAACAGATTACGTGATGTGTTTGACGCGATTGCAGATCCAACTAGGCGCCGACTGATTCGTCTGTTAGCAGAGGCAGAGGAAATGCCGCTTCATGAATTAGCGGCACAGTTTCAAATGGGCCGTACAGGGGTAGCCAAGCATTTGACAATCCTTAAAGAGGCCGGACTTGTATTTGACAGAAAAGTCGGCAGAGAAACGCGATTTAGGCTAAATGCCTATCCACTCAGAGAAATTCAAGATTGGGTGGCTGATTACAGTAAGTTCTGGAGTACGAATATGTTGCGTTTGAAGCAACTTTTAGAGGAGGAAGAAGAATGAGTTTAACATTATCATTGGATTTTCAGTACACGACATCGATTGAGAAGCTTTGGTCCGCCTTAACCGATTCAAGCAAGCTTGCCAAGTGGGTGGTCAACATCCACAGCGGTCAGGCAATGGAAAATGATTTTAAACCCGTCATAGGACACCGTTTTCAATTTCGCACTCCACCGACCGAATATTGGGATGGAATTGTTGACGGCGAAGTGCTTATCGTGGATGAACCAAACCGGTTGTCCTATACGTGGGCCAGTGGAGGAGAGCAGCACACGATCATCTGGACGCTTCAGGATTTAGGCGACGGAAAGGTTAACCTTCATCTTGAACAAACCGGATTCTCCAATGCTCAAGCCCTCAATGGAGCCAAGTATGGCTGGAGTAAGTGGTGCGGCGAGCTTGAAAAGGTGTTGGAACAATAACCGCATTCGGTACTAACTATCCCCTCCCTCCAAGCTAAAATAGTGGAGAAATTTAATTTCAGACAAATTGAAAACCTTCCATTTGAAGCAAACTAGACTTAATACTCTAATGGAAGGTTTTGTCATGATTTTAAGTGAGTTGTGGCGACTGTGATAGCCAGCCAGATGGAATGAAATTGCAGGATATTGTGATGATTACTGGCTGACCACCAATCCTACCGAGCACTAATAAGGCCATAAACCGAAAAATCACTACATCCTTTTAAAGGCCAAATGATTGAATGTGCCAAGTTAAGATCAAAAGATTATTTAGATTGAATTGATTTCAAAGTTATTGATACAACAAAATATGATGACTTAATGGGACTAGGCAATGATGTCAATTGTGGAGAAATTAAGAATGCTCATTCTTGCCTGTCAGCTTATCGAAAAATTGAAGAGGAGAGTTCCTTGATGACAAATAGTAGAATGAATCCTAAGGTCGATGAATTTTTAAGTAAAGCTAAAAATTGGAAGGAAGAATATGAGAAGTTGAGGAATATCGTTCTTGACTGTGAGCTGACCGAAGAATTTAAGTGGATGCATCCTTGTTACACGTTTGAGAAAAAAAACATAGTTTTAATACATGGATTTAAAGAATATTGTGCGCTTTTGTTTCACAAAGGTGCCTTGTTACAGGATGCCAATGGGATTCTAATCCAACAAACGGAGAATGTACAGTCGGCGCGCCAGATTCGGTTCACCAATGTTCAAGAAATAGTTGAAATGGAAACCATCTTGAAAGCCTATATACATGAAGCCATTGAAGTTGAAAAAGCCGGTTTAGAAGTGGAATTTAAGAAGACAACAGACTTCATAATTCCTGAAGAATTTCAAAATAAATTAGATGAAATCCCTGCCTTGAAGAATGCTTTTGAAGCATTGACGCCGGGACGGCAAAGAGCATACATTCGTTATTTTTCTGAGCCCAAACAATCCAAAACTCGAGTATCAAGAGTTGAAAAGTATATTCAGGAAATTCTCAATGGAAAGGGATTAAATGATTGATTCATTGCATTCCTTTTGATATTCACAGACTGGCTAACCTTATGGCTTGCAGTAATCAGTGATACAGGTGCTGCCTTACTGGTCATACTAAATAGCATACATGAGGTTACTGCGTATAAAAGATAAAAAGTGAGCTGCTTCTCCCTCCTCCAATAGGTGAGTCAGCTCACTTTTTTATTTGAGTAAACTTTTTGAGATTCCTATGTAAAACAAGCAGACTTATTCAAAAGGAGTTAAAACAATTTATGAAGAATTATTAGTAAGAGCAAAAGTGAGTTTTCTACTCCAGGAGAAATAATCGGGCAGAGGGGTGTTTTTTATCGCTAGGGCATCGTGATAATGGCTCATAATTTCTTGAAAACGGCCTCTTTTTTTACTTCCATTCTCCCCCCTTGTTTACCTATTTATTGATTCCAATAAAATTGTGAGTGACGATTATTATGTATATTCTGGCGAGGTATTCGCTAAAATTATTATTATTCAGTTTATTCGTTTCTTTCCTTTTCAGAAACGGTTATAAGCCGTTTCTGCCTTTAATATTTTTAAAAAAATACAAAAATAAATATACAAACCCGTCCTTTTAGGCACACTACTATTAAAAACAGGAGGATACTATGACACCTCGTAATGTTCCAGTTAAAGATGAAATGAAAGAGAAAGAAGCACCTGCTTCGCCTGTTAAGGAAAGTGAAATAGCCCTACTTAACCGATTGTTAGGAGCGGTCATGAGATATTTATCAGATGATGAGCAAGAAGAAATTGATATAGAATATCTTCTTGAAAATACCGAGGGTTTACGGGATTGGTGGAACAACTATAGGGAACTTGATCGAAAAAGGGTCGAAGAAGAAATAAAAAATTCCCTGACCGATTTATCTTTGGAAGAACTTGAAACCATCCGCGAACAAATCCGTCATAAGGAAGTATAAAAAAACCTGCATAGGATTAACTTGGCCATACAGGATCCGGAATTTATAGCAGAACATTTTATTGAAACATCATGCCGTTAAAGCAGCAGGACCTTCATAAAACCAATTGAATGATTCATCCTAAGGATCCCGGTTAAATTCCGTTAATTGAGAGCTTTAATTCTAGTTGGTCGACCATGGAATCAACTAACGCATGCAATGGATGCACTATCGCCTGACCGGTCAGACACTCATACGTATTCGCTGCTTTAACCATTGAAAGTTGCGCTACCGAAAGCTGTTTTTTTTCTCGATTAAATTGGAGTAGGAAATTCACGATTTCCTGGTTATATTTTTCATCCAATCCCTGCATAATCAAGTCAAAGGTATTGTCGATGATGATAATTTCAACATCAACACCCACATCCCCATTTTTTTTTGCATGGGCATGCAAACGTTTAATTGTTCCTTCAACTGTAGCAGGGTTCGTGAATAGGAGGACTTGCGGTTGCTGCAACTGACAAATTAGTTCAAAATATGGTTCATCGATTTTAATAATAGGCTGAGATAAAGATAGTTGTTCTTCGTTTAATAAAGCGATATAGTTTGTACAGGTTATCAGGATGGCATCCACTTTACATTCGGCAATCCATTCAATTTGTTCTTTAACCCTTTTTTGAGCATCCGAATACATAAACTTCTCATCTAATCCCACTCGCTGCATCAATCCTGGGTCTACAAAATGAAGCCATTCAATATCGAATTTGGAGAACGCTTTTTCTATGTATTCTACATTTGAATAATGAGCATGCAAACAGCCTATCCTTTTTCTCATGAACATCCCGCTTTCACCAGACAGATTTCTAATCATTCTAACACACAAGACAGCATTCCTTTGTTTTTTCTAATGCCATTTACCTCCTGCTTTAATCGGAGGCACAGATATCCATCATGCTTGTTGGGAATGAATCGGGCACCCGAGCATATATTTATCAAGCAAATGGCATCATCTTAAAAATGAAACTGCTGGACGAAACCAATGAAGAGAATGTATCTTGTCAAAAAGAAATGATCATGTTAAGTCATGTGAAAATCCGTATATTTGGAGAGTGTTTCTTATTCTATATTTAATCGCGATTCTTTTTCCGCCATTAGCCGTATTGTTAGCGGGTAAACCCATTCAGGCTGTGTTTAATTTAATCCTCACCCTATTTTTCTATGTCCCTGGTTTAATTCATGCCATCTTAGTGGTGCATGATAAGAAAGCTGATAAGCGAATGAAGCAGCAAGCTGCACTAATTGCTAAATCGAAACGAAATGAATAAGCTTATCTATACAACCATACTTCAACCCGAATCCGTACACTGAAGGTGCCCGTTTTTCGGGTTGTTCAATCGGTTTAATTGTATCTGTGCGTCTTCCTATGCCCTCTATGGTAACAAGCATCACATATATGAAAACGAGAGTCATCTGGCAGCTTTTTTCCACAGCGCTTGCATTTTTTTTGATAATTCAGCATTTCATCTTTTAATTGATCATGAACGCCATCACTGATTTCTTCACGAATACGCTCCCAATAAACAGCTTCAGTCCTCTTGCCCATCCGATATAAAAATAATAAATGAAGGCCTATCGCTTTATAAGAAAGTTCCAATTCCTCAAGATTTCTAGTCTTGATGATCGGTTCAGGAAGATCACTGCTTTCGGCTATCGCCTCGACCGTTTCCAGCCATTGCCTGATGAGACTTGGTTCTTTGGCTGAAAAAGGGATATGCAGGAAACCATATAAATCCATTAAGGAAAAACGCGCTTCGATTTCGGTATCACGTATTAGCTCGTAAAGCTCCCTTTCTTCCGAGAGTGCAGCTTTTTTCGTGCCTTTAGGCGGCTCAAACCTCTCCCACATTTCGAAAAATGTTCCTAAGTTTCGGTAATACTTTTGAAATCGTTCGAATACTGCAGAAGTTGGTGCGATCGTAAAGGTTTGAACTGGCTCATCTACTTGTTCCAGCAACTTATTCATGATTTTAATCTCTGCTGTGAATGCAACCTTACCCGTGTCATAAATACCTTTTCTCCCCGCTCGACCTGCGATTTGTTTAACTTCTTGTGAAGTCAATCTTCTTCTTCGTGTCCCGTCGAATTTTTCATTTTCAAGAAAGACAATGCGGCGGATTGGCAAGTTCAATCCCATTCCTATCGCATCTGTGGCAACGACCACTGATGTTTCACCGCGATTGAACAACTCTATTTGCCGTTTTCTATTTTCGGGAGGCATACTGCCGTATATCATGCTGACATTATGTCCACTCTCTTTTAGGCGGGACGCCGTTTCCAATACCTGCCTTCTTGAAAAGCAAATGAGTGCATCCCCTTTTTTGGTATACTTCAACCCAAATTCCTTTTGTTCTACTTCAAGCGGTATTTCCCGTCTGTATTCGTGAAGTTCCAGATCTGCTTCATTCAAAAGGTTCAGAAGCATCACTTTGATATTCTTGCTCCCGATAATGTGTACTTCTTTTGCATTTGCTTGCGTGATTGCCCGAAACCACGAAAAGCCTCGATCTTTATCTGCAATCATTTGGGCTTCATCTATAACGATTACTTCATGGTAGTCTTTTTCATGAAACATCTCAACGGTACTAGAGATGTGATTCGCTCCCTCTACCGCCTTTTCTTCTTCACCGGTCTTTAATGAACAAGGAACTCCATCCGCATTTAACTTGTCATACACTTCCAGTGCCAGCAGTCTGAGGGGAGCCAAATACAAGCCGCTTTCCGCTCCTTTCATTTTTCGTAGGGCCTGATGCGTCTTACCGGTATTTGTCTCCCCGATATGCAATACATATCTAACTTTTTTCCCTAAGGATGGAGTATAGGCCTTTCCTATAATGTCATCGATCATCCTTTGCTCTTCTGCCTGCTTCTTGGCTAGTTCTGCCAATGCTTCAGCTTTTCTTCTTTCTCTGTTCGCCTCGTCCTTTTCAAATATTTCCTCGTGCAATGTTTCATTAAAAGGAATTCCCTCAAGTTTCAGTAAATCAGAAACGTATTCTTCTTGAAGTTCGTCAAAACAGGCCTGGGACAAATCAGCCAATTCATCCCGCAAAATACCCTGCAGGACTTCAACTGTCAACCTCTCCCCATATGACTCCAAAAAATCATGATGAAGTGCAGCAGGTAATTGGTTCAAGTAATTTTCAGGGGCAATTTTTACAATGAAATCCGATATTAACCTCTCATACCGATAGAAGTAATTTTCATATTCATAACGGTTCCTTCCCCAATCGAATAACGAATGGATATCGCCTGTCAACTCTTCAAAAAAATCAGTGACCATTAGATATTCAGTTGCTTGAAATCCCCCTTCTTCAACTAGTTTCTCTTCAAGCAAGTATGGATCGACGTATTGGAATTTAGGTTTATTATGAAGATCAGCTGCCAAAATCCCGGCAATATAATGCCTGACATGTAAATATAAAAGCAGTGAGCGTTCTTCAAAAAATGCATTAGCTCCTTCATGAAGTCTTTCTCGTATCTTCCACCGTTTCTTAGCTCTAAGCTGTTCTTCTTGTCGTTTAAAGAAGTTTTCCCTTGCCTTTTTATATCTCTTCTCCCAATCATCTTTATTTTCAGCAAAGCATTCGTTCATCCACGATAAAGCATTAAAGGGGCGGTACTTCCTTAATTCATTGCGGAACATACTATTGATCAGTTTGTGATCTGAACCTTCCGTTACAAAACCCCTTTCGCTTAGAAAAAGCTTTTTTTCCTTTCTGGGCACATCGTTTGATGCTTTATTTAACCAAACATTTATCCAAATTTGCTCAATGAAAGGCATCCTGTCGGATATATATGTTGCATATGAAGGCAATGTCTCTTGATTCTCTAAATAAAAATCCATATCCTGGATGATTTTTTCCTTTGTATTCTCTATAGCAATAGGGTATATACTTTCTAATTTTCCCATAATGATCCCCTTTTGAATGATCCTGTATGTACGTAAGTCTTACCTTTTATTCTCTCCAAAACATTTTTTTCAATGAGCACGTTACATTCGTTATCTCTATATAATTAAGACGGCTCATTAATTATGATAAGGAGCCGAAACCGCCAATCAGCTGTACCTTAGGCCGCGGCTTTAGTAAATGTAAAATTAGACAAGTTGTTTTAGGTAAGATACTCTTGCCATTTCATGTACCGCGTATATTACATGAGAACTAGACTGTTTGCTGATTCAAAGTAAATGATTGATCGTGATGAAAGTGACTGCTCATTCCATTCTTCCTTTTTGAACGATGAATGATTAAGAAAAATGAGATTTAAAACATTACACGATCTCGATAATCCAACAATGGAATCAATCCACCCTCTTATTTGAGTTTAGTGGAAATCCGGACAACTGTCACGGTATTGGCTTGGAGTCAATCATTATTCCAAATTTGAAAGAACATGCTTTGACTAGTGACAACCCTATAACGAAATTTTTTTTATAAGGTTCTTGAAATCATTGGTACATGATGTTTATTCGAGAAATACGGTTTAATTCATTGGAGCTTTGACAGTTCAAACGATCGTGCTTGGAAATGAGATATCAGGAGTCCTTTTGTCACGTCTTTACAATGGGAACTTCATTTATAATTATTTGAAATATTCCTTTGGATGTGGAGACGCCGTTCTTAATGCGGCTGAATGACTTTTACATCCTTTACAAGTAGGCAGTCATGTCAGACGTATCGGTGGTGATGTATTCATTGTATTATTTCATTCATCGCAATGTGAGTAATTAATGAAAAGCACGAAGGAAAACGCTGAATGATTATTATTCATCCACCATGCCCAATCTTAATAAGGGAAATGATTATTTCGTTTCTATCAGAGATAACTTTTATCCTAATAAAATGAAGGCCCTCATGAAAAGAACCGATCGTACAATGATATGGCAAAAGAGCTTGGTCGCAATAATATTCATACTTCGCAAATTGCGATTTTCAAAAAAAAAACCGTTCTCCATTGAGAGACCGGCTTTCCTTTATCTTAAAAAAATCCAACGTTTTGCTTTCAACCTTTGCAGAAGCCTAAGCAGATCAGCATTTTCCTTATGTATCCGTTTCTCGGATGGTGAAGCCGAGGGGGCCGGGATGTTCACTCTCTCGGGTTTTTTGTTCATATTCTAAAAAGACCCTTCCTATACTGTAGTTTTGAATAGTATATGCGGGTTCTTCTCTAAATATCATTCAGGCAAAGGAAAAACCTCTGCCCGGACCCTTATAACACATTTTTTAACATGCTGAAGCGTGCAGTTTTTTCTTTTTGTTTCAGGATAATGCGTTCATTCTGTTTCATTACTTTTTTAGTATGGGGGCTTAACCCTACATCTGGTATCTTTACCTGTGGTTTGATTACGGCAACTGAAACTTCACTTCCGGCTTTATCATAAATGCTCATTTAATCTTCACCACCTGGATTTTGTTTTATGACCATATCGAACATCATGATCAATAATGCTATTAATAAACAATCGACTTCTGAAACGAAGCTTTCTGATTTAACGTCAAGTATATAAGGTTCCATCAAAATACTTACAGGCTGAAGAGCCATTTTTTCTTCATCATTATAATACGTATCTTCTCTTTCCAATGTAGCACGAATGGTACTGCCATTCAAGTTCGGATGCCCATTTATCACCAATTGCTTGTCCTGTTCCGTTTTGAAAGAAAGAATTTTCACGTTCATCCCTTCCTTGGCTGCATATGCTTGAAGGAGAATGCTCAAATAAGCCAAGTATTCCTTATTCGTTTGATAAAACTCAGGAATCCCTTCTTTCTTCAATAGGTGAAACATATTCTTGACCTTTTCCCTATTGTCCGTTAATAGTTTGTCACTTTCCGCTACCGCTTTAGTTGCATAGGATAATTCATTGTCGCCGATTTTGGATATATACATGCTCAAGAACACAAACATATCAATCAGGATGAATACAATGGCCATAATCAAAAAGTTTTTCCACTCGTTGAAAATACTCATCGGATAGAAATTCCAGTAAATCAGTGCTCCTAGTATAAAAATGACATACCAGGTTTTTCGAATCGCTTCAATCTTTTTACTCACCCTGTCTTTATATTTCCAAGAAAGAATGACATAGGCCAATAAAGCAAAAAATACTACCCATACAAAGACTCTGAAAAACGTTAACAATCGTATTATCACCTTACCCCTCATACGCCGGTTACATAACTTATCACTATCTATATATTATTCATTATATATACCTCTTTCCCCTGCTTACGTAGTGTGAAACTTATACACTGGTCTTAGGAGTTTTCACTCGCTTGAAGAACACTTCCCATTTTTACCATCTCGGAGCCACCGCAAATATTTATGGGAGTTTGCAGTAAATAACCTTACCTTTTCTGTGATATGATAAGTTAACAAAAAGGTCTGATTCATATTGGAGGAACATATTCATGCTGAAAATTTTAAAAATCCTCATTTCTTTTTTTATTTTATTGTTACTTTTCCTTAAGCTCTATCCACCACTTGGGAGACGAACCTCCAAAGAAAAAGCGAAAAGTTTCAATGAGATAGAGCATTTTTCCAATGGGAAATTCCTCAATCTGATCCCTGCCAGTCAAGCGATGAGTCTTACACATACTGGTTCCATATTACGGGATTACATAAAAGGCAATCCAAGAAGGAGGCCTGACCACCCAATCGCAATGGGTACAAAAAGACCTGCATCTGTGAATTCCAATAATGTCACCTGGTTTGGTCATTCTGCATTCATGTTGGAATTAGATGGGAAAACAATTTTAGTGGATCCAATGTTTGGTAAAGCGCCCACTCCATTTCCTTGGTTTGGGAACAAGCGGTTTAGCGGGGAGCTTCCTATTGATTTGGATAGTCTGCCTCCTATCGATGCCGTTTTACTCTCACATGACCACTACGATCATTTGGATTATTTCTCTATTAAGAAATTAAAAGATAAGGTCGGTTCGTTCATAGTACCGCTCGGTGTCGGAGGACATCTTGAGAGATGGGGTGTAAAAAAAGAGCTGATTTCTGAACATAATTGGTGGGATGAAGTTACATTCAAAGATTTGCAATTAGTTTGTACACCTGCAAGACATTTTTCCGGAAGAAGTTTACGTGATGGCAATTCTACGCTTTGGTGCTCTTGGGTAATTAATGGCAATGAAGAAAAGGTATTTTTCAGCGGCGATAGTGGATATGGCAGCCATTTTAAAGAAATCGGCGAAAAATACGGTCCTTTTGATTTAACATTAATGGAATGCGGTCAATATGATGAGCGCTGGTCCACTATCCATATGATGCCTGAGGAAACGGTACAAGCGCACATCGATGTACAAGGAAAACTGATGATTCCCATTCATTGGGCTGGATTCACATTGTCTTTTCACGACTGGACAGATCCAATAGAACGGGTAACAAAAGCAGCAAATGAACTTGATGTCCAGGTCAGTACCCCACAACTAGGCGAACCAGTAATGATTGGGACAAAAGACTTCCCGCGAACAATCTGGTGGAAATAAAAAAGGTCCGTCCTCAAAGGATGGACCTTTTTTATTCATTTCACACTTTGCTCCCCTTTATATTCAAGATTCACTTTTATGGAATGTTCTTTCTTCCTTCCAAAATAATTCGTGCCTACAACACCTAAAATGATCAGTATGGACCCGGCTATATCATAGATTGTTATCTTTTCATTCAGAAAGAAAGCTCCTGCAGCAATCGTTACTACCGTGGAAAGATTTGCAAAAACACTCATTTGTGACGCTTTGATTTTTGATAAAATCGTATTCGATAATAACGATGTGACCAATGAAGCCAATATTCCCAAATACAATATGGAGCTGATGAATTCCATGCTCGACAATGGTGAAAAGAACTTCAGCATCGTTCCTTGCTTTATATGGGAAACCAGTGCAGCCACATTAAAAATGACAAAGCCTGTTCCCATCATGAAAAAGGACATTTCACCTGCTGTATAGTCCTTGGCAAGTGAGCGTGTCATCGTTGTATAACATGCCGTTGCGATACAGGATAACAGGATCAGCACCATACCAAGCATGTCGGAAAAATTGATTGTGCTCCCTTTCACCACAAAAATAAAAATGACCCCCACCACCGACAAAACAATCGAAAGCTTTTGATATAAAGTTGTTTTTTCCTTCAAGAAATATCCAGCTATCATCAAGGTTAGAATCGGTGTGACGGCAGATAAAATCCCTGCATCGGTTGATTGCGAGTACTTAAGTCCAAAAGTTTGAAAAGCAAAGAAAAAAGTTGGGAATAACAATGAAAGCGGAACCAGGTTTTTAACTGACTCCCAGCTATAATTCACCTTAATGACTTTTGCAGCGACAAGTATTAAAATGATGACGAAAGAAACGGAGAATCGAAACGCCAAAGTATCCATCGGATTCGATTCAGCAATGGCCATTTTCGTGAATAAGAAAGATAGACCGACAATACTTGAATGAAGTATGGCCAACATGTATGCAAATGTTCGCGATTTCATGGATGCAACTCCTCAACTAGATTACTATCGTTTATTTTTAGGTATAATACCCATCGTAACTGAATTGCAATCCAAGTTAGAGCTAAAAGATAATAATGCCTTAATCCGTTTAAAAGCTAAGATCTTTCTAGATGAATATGCGGGCTATAGAGTCCCTTTGAAAGTCCATCTAACTATCTTTTATAGAAGGATTATGCACATACTTTACAGGAGATGCTCCCATTCTGAAATATGGATTATTTTTAATAACACTGCCAAGCATGATCATTTTCCGTTTCAATATGTTAAATTTCAACGAGAAAGCGAGGTATACATATATGTTTGTTTCTACCATTATTTTCCTTTTGGCGGGTCTCGCCGAAATTGGCGGAGGATACCTTATTTGGCTTTGGTTAAGGGAAGGAAAATCCATTTATCTAGGTTTAGTCGGAGGTTTCGGGTTGGTGTTATACGGCATCATTGCAACTTTCCAAACGTTCCCTACTTTTGGACGTGTATATGCTGCATATGGCGGGGTTTTCATTGTTTTATCGGTTTTATGGGGATGGGGCATCGATAAGAAAACCCCTGATTTATATGATTGGATTGGAGCTGTTATATGCTTAGTCGGGGTTTCAGTCATTATTTGGGGTCCTAGACAGTAAAAAAATCTCCCTTTGTTGTTTGGACAATTTTCATTAATACATTTTCAGACAGTGATTCAGCCTCAATATACATAATATCAACTTCTCTTCCTGCCTGATTGCGGTCATATTGCTGAAATTATCCTGAATGAACCAAATCACTGCTGTAATGATGCAAGGAATGGCAAAAGCTAAAAAATTGCCTTGCAATGACAACTTCCTATCAAGCAGCACTCTACACAAAGTGGGAGCGAGTATTCCGCCATTTCTGCCGACACCCAATGCCCAGCCGACACCTGTAGAACGGATATCATTCGGATAATACAGGAAAACATATGCATTCGTTACGATTTGTGTACCTGTTGTCGTATCTCCTGCAATGCCAATCAGTACATAAAGCATGATCATGCTTAGCTTCAGGCTCAGCACCGTAAGGGTAATGAATCCAATGATCAAAAAAGTAACCAGAATCTCTTGGAACCATATCTGTCTGCAAGCCTCCCTCTAACGATAAAAAAGCCCTCTTATCAAAGAGGGCTTTCAACGAGTATAAGGATCAAGCTTCCAATGCTTCTTTCCGCTTTCTTTTCTTTGATTCAGTTATTAGATCAAAACCAAGGTAAAGGATGATGGCTCCGCCTAGCAATTTAATATATAACGGAATGTCCGCTACAAAGAAATAAATCATAGAGTATAAAACCCCTATAATGCATGACCAAAAAATAAAATGTTTTAAAATTTTCAAAGTAATGACTCCTCTCAAAAGATGAGATTAATTTCTAGTTCGCTCCATTTCAAGGAGGAATTAATTTATCCGTACCATCATTCTAACATTATTCATAATAAAATGGAGTGATACGCATACCGAAGTTATGAACATTTAAGCAATTTTTCGCGTGTATTTCATAATTGAAACGATTTTTTATTCAATCCGTTTGTAGTCAACTTTCGTAATTTCTGCTGAGAACGATAGGATGAAAGCCGCAGGAATGCCGTCTAAAACAAATATGCATGAAATGACAGCAAGGATAACCTTGCAAGACATTTCATGCATTTGATTTTTATAATACATTCACTTTATTGGATTCTATCCCTATTTCTTCATCTGTTTCCGCATGACCATTTTTATAATAAGCCATTTTCACTGGAACGAATGATAAAGCGATAGCCGCAATAAGACCTGGAATAGCGAAGGCAATGAAATTCAATTGGATGGGCAGCGTGATGGACAGTAAAAATCCGCCAAGGAGGGGTCCAAGCATACCGCCAATCCTTCCGATCCCAGATGCCACTCCTAGTGCCGTCGATCTAATGTTTGGTGGATAGTACTGGGATACATAGGCTTGGACAAGGTTTTGGGCGCCAATGGTACAGGCTCCCGCAATCGCCACCAACGTGTAAATCACAAAAGAACTTCCGCCCATTCCCAATAGTGTCAAGCTGACTGCCCCTAGCGCATACATCGGCACGAGCATTTTTTTAGATCCATATCGATCACATAGTTTAGCGATGATCAGCGTACCTACGATTGCTCCCCCTTGAAGAACGATCAAGAAACCTAAGCTTGAATTCAGCGCATACCCTGCCTCGATCATTAGCTTTGGAAGCCATGTATTCAAACCATATACCATCAATAGGCACATGAAAAAGGCAATCCAGAACATCAACGTGCTTAGAGCGCGAGAGTCCTTAAATAATCCAACAATCGGCATACTCGTATCTGTTTTTTTCACTTCTACAATTTCATCTTTAATGTCGAAGTTGCTCTCCGGACTGACCTTGGATAATATTCCGATTAACTCCTCTTTTCTGTTAATTCTGATCAAATGCGTCGAAGCCTCTGGTAAGCGCTTCATCATGAAGGGTAAAAATAATAATGGTATTCCCGCAAACCAAAATATTGACTCCCATCCTAGTGTTGGCATAAGCAGAATACCGAGTATCGGGGCAAGCATCCCCCCAAATGAATAACCACATAAAACGATCGAAACGACCATGCTCCGCATCGTTTTCGGTGCATAATCCGTCAATAACGCAATGACGTTCGGCATGATACCCCCTAGCCCCAATCCCGCCAAAAATCGGAAAGTAGAAAACGTTGTGGGCGTATTCGCAAATCCACATAATAGTGTAAATAAACTAAATAAAATCAGTGAAATCGCAATAACGTTTTTTCTGCCAATCCGATCTGCTAAGGTACCAAAGAAGATGGCCCCGAACATCATTCCAAATAGACCGTAGCTGCCCATAGCCCCCGCTTCCACCGAAGTAAGGTTCCACTCCTCCGTCAATACTGGGACGACCGTTCCGTAAACGACAAGGTCATACCCATCGAAAAGGATAATTATGAAACACCATGCCAGCAACCCAAAATGAAAGCGGTTAAATTTACTGTTACTAATAACCTCGGTTGTGTTAATCCTAGCCATAAAATTTTCTCCTCTCAAGGTGACTGCAGTAATTCCATCCAAATGATAGCGCTTACGAAAATCCTAAAAAAAGATAATCTCCCACTCTTATTTTATATAAATAGTGAACTAAGTTATCTATTTATTATTATAATGGGCAATTATCTGATATTTCAACAAAAACTTTCAAAATATTTTCATAAATCATGGAGCCCTAAAAATATCCCGTATGAAAGATATACTGCATTCAGGATTATTACATGGAATCATGATTTTCGATAACATTCATTTTTTTTCTATATATACATTCCTTAAAAACAACAAAAAACCAATCCCTTATCGGAATTGGTTTCTAATTCTAAATATGTAAGCCGCCATTGCCGTATTCAAGTAAGAAAGTTTTAAACCACCACTCCTCAAAGTGGGTGTTTGCAGAAACAATCCTGTTGTCCAAGTCAGTGACGAGGCATAACATTCCTGCTTCAATGTAAAACTCCCTATTACAGCTTAAAGGTTAAAACTTAATTATCATTACGAACAACGCAGCTTGTATAGTTATAATACCTAACTTCCTTCAATCTTGCAAGTTTTTTTTCATGTTACACCATAAGCTTGTTGAGGGAATACGGAGAATCTCCCTATCAAATGGTGCAATCCAATCGTGTGGTTTCCTGCAAGTGCTCCCTTTCTCTCCCTAAATCAATGTACAAAATTAGCTAGTAGAGATCCTCTTAAACAGAAGTATAATTTCAGCTGTTAAACCTTACAATAAATAGTAAATAACATTTGCAAATACTTGTCAGGAGTCTATAATATGAACTAACAGATTTGATTGGAGTGACTAGTTATGCTTTCAAACATTGGTTTTCCCGGTTTAATTTTAATCCTTCTTTTAGCTTTAGTCGTTTTTGGACCGAATAAGCTTCCACAAATCGGACGCGCAGTCGGCAACTCGCTTAGGGAGTTTAAGGATGCAACCAAGGGAATAACAGAAGAAATTCAAGAGGAATTCAAGGATGACGTTCAAGCGGCAAGAAAAGAATCGATAAAATAAAACATGAAAAAGACGCCTGCACGCAGCAGGCGTCTTTGATGCGTTTGAGGCGTAGAACCGTCAGGCCACATCCCGACGTTTAGCTAAAAGCATGTTCTTCGACTTACTCAAATTAGCTCATCGCTTTATTAATATAACATTTCCACTTTATTATTTCAAGAGAATTATTAAAATGGTTGATTTCGACATCACTTCTCAAATTGCAAGGCCCTATTTAAAAAGAGCTTGGTTTTGTTCTAAAAACTTTTTTGGGGATTTTTTAACAAAATATTCTATCGAGTTGTTTAATAAAATATTAAATATCACGAAACCCCTTTTAACTTACAAGTTCATCGTCGTTTGAGTCAGTTGATCCGAGGAAATGGCCACTTGATTGAATGCTTCGTTAATTTCATCGAATATATCATTCAGTTCTGTCATTTCTTTGGTGATTTTTATATTCTGCTCTTTTACTGAAAGCATGGCATTTGCTATATCGGTAAAAAATATGCCCGTTTCTTTTCCTTGTTGCGTTCCTTTAGTAATCTCCCCGGTAATCACAGAGATTGATGAATTCATGACATTGGTAAAATGAGCAATGCCACTAACCAGTTTCACTACTTCTGAAACTGATTCCTTGGTATTTTCTGAAAGCTTTCTAACCTCTCCGGCAACAACCGCAAAGCCTTTACCATTTTCTCCCGCTCTCGCCGCTTCAATCGCTGCGTTCAATGCCAACAAATTGGTTTGATCTGCAATTGATGTGATAATCGTGACGATTCGCTCAATTTCCTTTGAGGTCTTGGCCAGCTGTTCCATATCCTTGGAAATGATCGTCATTTGTTCCTGCGTTTTAACCAATCTCTTCTCTAACCCTTGTAATAGCTTTACTCCTTCTATTGATTTCCCCTCTGCAACTATGGCAATCTCTGACCCCTTTTGAGTAAAGTCGTGAATTTCTACTACCTTATTCGCCATTAATTGAGTGGATGAACTTGTTTCATGACTGATTGCTGCCAGCTCTTCTGCATTATGATTCACCTGCAGTTTAATCGTTTCTTTTTCTTCTAAGTTTTTTTGACGAATCCTTTCATTTTCAAGCTCATACGCCTCTAAAACTATTTGCTGCTCCAAATTGAAAATTTTTGTGACGGCCAGAATGTGATTCTGATATTGCTCAATATCCTTTATATTGGAAATCACATGAATGATTATTGATTGCAGTAAATCTTGAAAAGCACTCATATACCATTTTGGCTGCAGTCCAATTCGCACATGGACATGTGCGATAACGTAACGCTGTTTAATATACGCATCATTAATGGTTCCGCTAAACATTTCGAACATATGACGGTGCAACGTCTTTTTCAACCTGTCAACGGAACTGTTATCTGAAATGATTTTCATTAACGAGGATTCATTTTCTAGATTTTTATAAAAATTATCAACGATTTGGGTTAAATGTTCTTTTACTTTGTCTTGCAAAGAACGAATGATACATAAATCCCCAAGCGTTAAATGGATCATATCGACTTGAATTAATACACTCGGATATTCCGTGATGTTTATCCCGACTTGTTCCTTAAATTGCATGTAGTCTATTAAATCTATATTTTTTTTATTTCTCCATATACTTTTCATTATTGAAATGCCCTCCAATTTTTCTATCCATATATAATATTTCGACATACTACCTGTTAATCTTAATCTAATTTGATAAATTTTCCTCTAATGCAGATGATTTCACACAATAGTTATGAACCATATATGCTCAAACAAAAAACAACACTCCTGAGAAGTGTTTGAGTTTGTTGACAAAAGGGGGTTCCTATCCAAATGTTAAAACAAAGTTGATGAAACGGAAGGTACGAGACTCCTGCGGGAATACGCGTCCAAGGGAGACCCCGCAGGCGCCGAGGGCGGACCGCCCGCGGAAAGCGAGTGCCTGGAGTGGAATTCAACCGTCAAATTGTCATAGCCTAAAAAAACTGTACACAAACTCAATTATTACCGAGTTTGTCTTTAGTCTGAATCAACCCTCACTTTAATAACGACCATTCTGTTATTGATTCTATTCATTTATTTCGTACCTCTAGAGATCAATGAGTTCATTGTCATTACATTCAAAAACGCAGGCATTGACTATTCCATTTGATACTTTGGCATCTTTCCCATACGTTCAATAGATTCGATTTGGTGAGTTTTGAAAATTTCTAACCCTATTTACAATGAATATTTATTTTTCTATTTTTATTATTACGAAATAATAAACCAATATTTATCTAATCCTTGACACACCAATAGTTTGACGGAATCAAAGTACATCTCTATACTTATTAAGTCTTAAAAAAAGTACGGGAAATATGCTAAATAATTAGAGAAGGTGACATTCATGGATTTTACGATTGACTATCTGTCTTTTTATTTAATTCAAGTCGAAGGAAAAGGCGAACAGGCCGATAAGCGATTTAAACATTTTCAAACTCTAGATGCTGTAGAATACGAAGAAAGTCCTCTAAAGGATTTTTTGGATGGGGAATTGATGAAGATTTCCAAAAGAAAAGTGGACCGTCATCCAAAAACGGAACAAATACCGACGAAAATCGGTTCTTTTATTGTCGAAGAAGGACATGCACTTGATTCCAACCCTAATTACAATGTATTTAACCGTGTTCGCTATGCTAAATCGAAAGAAGAGTTCCAGCAGGAAAATGAACAATTCACAAGGTCTTATATTGACACAAGTGCCGTCCGTGGCGGTGTATTCCTCATTGCATCAGCAAAATTAACAAAGTATTTTGATGAGCCATTCGTATTCTTGTTAAAATGTGATTTCGAACCAAAGGTTGCTTCCATCTCGGATGAACGAACTTTGATCAGGCACGTTGAAATGGCAATCACCACAAAAAATATGAAATCGATTCAATACCCCTACATGCCCGAAGAAGGAATGGTCGAAGAAGGCGAGCTGAAAATCCACCAGGCCTCACATGCACGCTACTTCGAGGACTTCTTGAAATTCGTCGAATATGGCGAATCGATGCCAGAAATCATGAAAAACCAGGTCATCCACATGGTCCATGAACATGTATCCGCTCAATTCGAAGAAAACAGTGACGAACTGCACAAATTCGAACAGGACCTGGAAATCTGGGAAACCAGTGATAAACGAGAAATCCAAGAACGTCTTGAAACCCACCAAGTCGTCGAAGCCACTGCCCAGATTGTCGAGCATACACCTGAAGCTGAATTACGAATGAAGCTTGGGAGTACATCTATCAAAGGACTTCTAGCCGATTTTGGGGAAAGTATTCATTTAGGGAAGATTAATGGGAAGTATGTATTAATGATAGAAGCTGACACAATAGAATTCGATAAAGGCGTTTCCCCAATTGAATTTCATAGGCCGGATGATTTACAAGTACTAATTGAAAAAATCATAAATAAAAGTTGATGATAACCCGAGTTTTGTGAGCAAAAATGTGAGCAGTATGTGATCAATTTTAGACCTTAAAATACTATTAATACTCTTAAATCTAACTACTAACTTTTGTTAGTAGTTTCTCCAGTTTGTTTATTTTTTCTAAGTCCTATTTTCAATTAAGAAGTTAAATATATTTTTTAGAAATGCATGCTTATCATGAGCCTAAGTAAATACTGCTACTTAGGCTCTTTTCTTATAGAACTTGTTTTCATACAACTTCACGTTCTGGTATTCCAAAGTTATAAATTTCCCCTTGCCTGCCACGTTTAGGAAGATTCTTTTGCATTTTCTCATAAGATGTTAGCTTCCTCATTGTAGCGAATAACACTTCCACCGTGACTTTTGCAACTTCTTTATTACCTTTCCTATCGTATTTATCAAGTTGCTTCTTTAACTCGGTAATCTCTAACTCAGTGGCTGTGATAATTTCTTGGAGGACATCATTGGCGAGAGTAATGGAAGGAAGATATCTGTTATTCATTAGTTGATCACCCTGTATTCACAGATGTAGTCAACTGGAGAATCATAAGAAAAGTGTTCTTCATGCCATTGAACCACACCCTCTGATGTTTCTACGTTGTATGTAAACACTTCGCCAGATCCAGCTACATAATCGTGAAGGTCGTCAATAGTAGCAAGTTTGTATTACTGAAGAAAACCACCAATAGCAATTACTGGTGGTCTTTTGTATAAACAGGAAATTTATTGTAAAAAATATTATTATCACTAGCTTTTCTTTCTTTATTAATTCCCCTTAACTGAGCTGAGGTATATTCCTTAGCTTTTTTCATTCCTCTTCAAGCCAAGGTTTATCGTTAAGTTTACCCTTTTTTAATAGTTCATAATATAGGTGAGTGAATGCTTTAGCCATTAATTCCATATTAGGCTCATTAGCATAAGTAATTTTACAAGGCGGTCTATCTTCTTTATTTGTTTTTGCACTCCATGGAATTTTTACGTTTTTTAATTCTAAGCAACCTAATTGACGCATTTTCTTTATAATTTCTGATCTATCCTTATCAGGAAATAGAGCTTCTAATTCCTCGATTGTAGATAATATTGTTTTTTCTTCAAGTAATTTTTCTTAATCTTTGTAAAGGTCTATGGAAGTTAAATATTTTCAAACTTTAACGAACATAAATACTGGCTGTTGTGAGGTAAATAGAAAGTTTCCTTATTATTTAAGTGATTTTTTACAATATTCGGCAAAATATAAGTACTATTTGATTTATACAAAAAGCTCGGTTAGTCAAAAAGCCGAGCTTTTGTTACTCTATTTTTTCCATTTTTTACAGCATTCATAATAACATTCGTAAATATTTTTCGAAGTTAACTCCTTCTACTTTAGAAATTTGCTCCAAGGAGGAATCATTGATAGCCTCAGTCAGGAATGCCACTGCGAGCTGTACGGATTTTTCTAGGTTCTCTCCACGCATCATGCTTCCCATAATCACAGATGCAAATAAATCACCAGTACCTGAATAGCTTTCACCGTTATACTGCGTCGCACTATAAAAGGTTCTACTTCCGTCCAAATACATATTTCCGATAAACTGCTTCTCTGAATCTGCTGACGGTGGATTCATTCCAGTGATGATAACCTGAGCTCCCGTTTCTTGCTGCAACATATTCCCTGCTTCTTCTATCGCTTTAATATAGTCCTCTTCGTTAGAATAGCTATGCAGCTTTTCATAAGACAATCCAGTTAATAAACAGCACTCTGTAACATTTGGTGTAATGACATCTGCACGCTTCACCAGTTCTCTCATAAGTACCAGTAATTCATCGGTAAAAAGTTTATAGACTTCTCCTATATCCCCCATTACTGGATCAACAAGTAAAATGGTTTCTTTTGTATAAAATTTATCTAAAAAATGGAAAATATTATAAATTTGCTCTTCACCAGTAACGAAGCCGGTATAGATTCCATCAAAAGTTACATTAAGCTTGCTCCATTCTTCTATGAAGTATTTCATTTTGGATGTAAAATCTTCACAAAAAAAACTTGGATATCCGGTTTGCGCAGTCAATATCGCCGTTGGTAAAGGGCATGCCTGCACGCCCATGACCGAAAGAACCGGAATTGCAGCTGTTAATGAACATTTTCCAAAAGATGATAAATCCTGTAGTACAGCAACTTTTTTCATAATAACCTCCATATGGCCTATCCACTTTAAACTTTATTTATCTTATCATAAATCAGCTAAAAACAGTCATCTCCTCTCTCTTTTCAATACGTATAATATCTGTATTTTTTATCAACTGACCTCATAGTTTTTTAATAAATTGACACTTTTATAGACACCAGTCTTTTGCTAAAATCATAGGAAAATTCTAGTTAGGAAGGTATACAGATATGCAAAATACACAAAGTTATTCAAGGTCAAGTCAAAAAACTATGGATTTAATTATTACCGCAATGTTGATTGCACTTGTGTTCCTATCTACTTTCTTTTTGAATATTAAACTGCCAATTGCCGCAAATGGAGGGTTAGTTCATCTAGGAACAGCTATGCTTTTTATTGCATCTATTTTATTTGGTCCTAAAAAAGCAGCTCTTGCTGGTGCGATAGGAATGGGGTTATTTGATATAGTTGGAGGGTGGACATTGTGGGCACCTATCACCATTGTGGCGCGTGGTTTGCAAGGATATATAGTTGGTAAAATCGCTTGGTCAAAGGGTCGCAACGGTACTAGCATTGCTTTCAATGTAATAGCAACAATCGTTTCCATTCCATTTATGATAGCTGTTTATTATATTGGTGAAGGGATTCTATACGGTAATTGGATTGCACCTTTAGCTTCGATACCTGGAGATCTCGTTCAAAATATATTAGGAATTATCGTTGCCGTTCCAGTTTGTGTGGCTTTGAAAAAGGTTCATTATTTTAAGTAAATTCGCTATAAAGGTAAACGTCAAGTAGCCCCCAAATACTACATGGATGGTGTATTTCGGGACTAGGTTTTGTTTGCTTCCCTTTTTATCGGTACTCTGCATGCAGAGGGTAAACTAGATGACCACGACAAGACTTTATCTATTTCTTTTTTTCATTCTTAAGTCTTTTAACGTGAGCTCTCATTTTATCTAATTCCTTTTGGTTCAGCTCAAACACAAAACGACATCAGTGAGGAAGAAAACGGTTATGTTTTTGATGAAAGTTTCACTCAAGAGCAAATTGATAAAATAATAGCTAACGTAGAAAGTGAAGAGTTACAGGAACAGGCTGAAGAAGGAAATCTTTCACAGCCATATATAGACGATAGTGGAACATTTATTAAATTTGATGATGTAAAGGCTCTAGAAGATGGATTGCCGTTGGAACTTGTGCAGAAGACTAAAGAAGATTATGATAATGCTAATGCGTATTTAGCGAAACAACAACCCAAATTCTCTATTAAAGCAAAAGCAAAATGTGGGGGAACAAACAAATTTGTAGGTAATATTGTAGCTGGTACAGTATACGTTGATTCTTGTAAAACAAACAAAATTATTGCCATTATTGCTGGAGGAGGCGGAGCTAGTTCTCTTGTTGGATTACTTCCAGGTGGAGCAGCAATAGCTATTGTTGCAGTTGCAATATACACTATTGGTGGAGCGGTTATTTCTTACAATGCTGCAGATGGCAATGGAATCAAAATCAAGATTTTAAAAAATCCAATCACAGGCAAGGTTTATCCATACTGGGTAAAACCACAATAAATAATGAAAATGGTGATTGAAAAGTGAAGGTATTAAAATCTCTGTTAGTGTTGATGGCCGTAGCATGCATAACATTGAGTGCTTACACATACTTCAACCCGAATCAAATATCAACTCAGTCTTTATTTTTTATCACACCAGTTATCTTGTTGATATTATTAATGATGTTGGTACTCCAAAGACCAAAAAGTAAATAAAACTGCAACAAGTAATTATCACTCTCCTAGACTTTCTAGGGATTTAATGGTCTTTTTAAAGTCTCTATTAAGTTACTTTTCTAGAAAAATGCATTTTTAAAGGAGTCTATGTAGTTACAGCTACTTAGGCTCCTTTTATATTGTTTAACAAAAAATATTCAACTTTCCTTAGAGTTCTTTGGTAATGAACTATAGGAAAACGATATCGTAAATACCAATTCCACTGAATATATATGGACAATAAAAAGGCTCCTTCTTTCCGAATATAAAGTACTTGGCTTACTGTCTTTTCGTTTATGACTAAATATTAAGTTATGGAACACATCGTTGCGTCATTGTCGTTTTGCCCTTAAATGATTAACTCTTAGGATGTCATTATTTTGTTATTCTACAATCAAAAAACAATCACCTTATGATAAGGTGATTGTTTTTTGATCTTATTCATTCGATAGATAGTCGATACGCCTTCACAATGATACCATCATCAGCAGGTTGGAAGTCGAATTGCGGCAATCGTACAAAGCCCATACGTTCATACAATCGCATAGCAGTTTTCATAAAATCTGCGGTATGTAAGCCGATGTACTGTGAATCGTTTTCTTTTGTTCGACGAATACATTCTTTAATTAATCCCTCAGCAACACCTTTGTGTCGTGCCTGTGGTGTGACTGCAAGCATTCTTATCTCAGGATAATCTAACATGTCAACAAGTCCTTTGTAGGCATCTGATTTCGCAGGAAACAAAGCAACACTTCCTACCACTTCCCCATCTAATTCAGCAACTAGAAGTTCAACACCCCTCTGTTCATCGGCATCTGACGATATAGCTTTTTTCAGAGCATCCCAATGCCCTTCAGGAATGCTTTGAGCATGTTCTTCGTAGGCCTTCACTCTCTGTTCACGAATCATTTCTACTTCATTAAATAAAGCCTTACGAACTTTCACCATTTAATCCACCACTCCTCTTATTCGGCTACACCTTTAGAGTATACTCTCTATGTTTATAAATCCAAAAGAATATAAATGCAATTTAGTGTAATAAGGATAAATTATAGACATTCATATTTGTAAGATTTGCATAAAGAAAGAGTCCTTTTAATACTTTAACAAGTTTTTATCAATATCGAGTTCTATTATGGTAGTTAAAAACAAAGCTAAAAAAGAGAGGTAATACTCAGATACAAATATAATCCTAGTTAAACCTAGCTTACCTTCATTGTTTTGCTCTTACTCTTATTTCCTGATTTGTCTTGAGCGTATACATTTAATGTTGAACCCTTCTTTTGTGCCTTAATTTTCACTTTACACTCAAAATTTTGATTTTAAGCAATTGATCTGAAATAAAATTAAATAACACCGATAAAAATCGGCTATACAAAAAGCCGAGGAATTAACCCTCGACTCTTTCATTGAGTTTAGTGTTTTACAACTTTAGTAGTTGCCTTTGAACTAGTATTCCCTGCCTTATCTTTTGCAGTTATAGAAAGCGTAGTTCCTTTTTTCTGCGCTTTTATCTTGACTGAGTAGCTGCCCTTAGAACTAGATTTTGCTGAACCGAGGGATTTACTTCCTGCCTTAACAGTTACAGTTGAGTTTGCCTCTGCTTTTCCTTTTACTACTTTATCGTTATCATCGACTTTATATACTGTTGGCTTCTTTGGTGCGACAACATCTTGAACAGTTACCGACACACTCGAACTGACATTACCTGAACTATCTTTAGCCGTGATTGTCAATTTAGTGCCTTCTTTTTGAACAGATATATTAATAGAGAATGTCCCTTTAGATGTTGCTTTTGCAGAACCTAACACTTTACTTCCATTTTTAACTGTAACCGTAGAGCCAGCCTCTGCCTTTCCAGTTAATACTTTGTCATTATTGTCAACTTTATTAACTGTTGGCTTTGATGGTTTTACATTGTCTACAAATCCTGTTGCGGTAACATAAATGTCCTCTTCTGTATTATTGTCAATGTAATCGTTATCTTGGTCTATGACCCCCACATAGTAGGTGCCCTTTTTAGCTTGGTACGCTTGTACTTCAACGCCCTCTTCATAATCACTACCTAAATATTCTAAGTTACTATTGTTAACGAAATCTTTTTGTACAGCCGCAAATACTAGATCAATAACATATGAGTCAGATACTCCTGCCACTAATAAAACTCCATTACTAGGTACAACTACTTTATGAAAATCCACATCTTCCAAAGGGAGCAATTGACCGACTGTGGGTTTTTCATATGAAGCACTATCTGCTGAGTCAAAGTCGTCATTGTACTCAGTTTCAAGAATATAATCGCTGCTGGAAGAACTACTCATTCTACCCATTTTGTTAAAGTCTTTAACTGAGTGCGGTTGAGAACCTTTTACTTCTGTTTCAAGTTGATTAATTGTTTTAGAATCAAAAATTCCTTTTTCAAGAGGTTTTTCCACCTGACGTTCAATAGCTTTCCTTAGCAACCCGTTCTCGTTTCCTTCTGCCTTAACAGAACCTACTGACAATGATGAAGCAAATAGACCTACAGCAACCAATGACAAAATACCTTTATTAAGCACAATTTTCCTCCTTGTAATTCATTATAAAGAACTATTTACTCCACCAATACTAATCCATAGGTACTTAAATTTCCATATATTTCAACATTTATATTTTGACAAAAAATTACATGATAAAATGTCGAGACATTATCTCCGCAAAAACTCTTTTCATGTTTACGCTGTATGTATACCCGCCTAACTAGAAAGCTTTCTCAGCTTTTTGAATAAATTTCCTAAAATAAAAGAACCGTATTGCAAGATGATTAGTTTCAACCTCTTGCAATACGGTATAAGAATATAACCTCTGTTTAACAGTTATCTTTCTAACAGTTGTCACATTTCCTGATTTATCGGTAACCTAATACGTTAGCTTTTTTCACTAGGGTTACTAGGTGTCTTATTGGGTTCTATAATGAACTGTTAACTGGATTTTTATAATCATTTGTGCTAATTGAATATACTTGGAGCCATAACCACATGAATGAACTTTTCCCCTTCGTTCATATGAATCATATCATGGATAAATTGGTTCAATGAAATCACTCTTACTTAGGGCAAATAAAAAACGACTGAGCATTGTGTCCAGACTCCTTTCCTGAAATTATTTTTGGTATGTTGGTTTTTTAACTGCTATTAAAACCCAAAAAACCATGATTATTGGAATAAAAAACAAATTTAAATTAATTTTTTTATCAACGATAATTGAAAAAAGATCGTTAATTATTAAACTAAATAAGCTTAATAAAATGCAAATAAGCAAAGAATGTATCGATAATTTCATCATCTTTATTCTCGAAAAGTCAGGTATATCCAACATTGAGTTTCCCCCTTAGTTTCGGATATTTCACCAATACCCTAGTGCTTTACACGCGTTTTTAACTTTAGGTTTTTTTTTACCCCATTTGCGGCTAGCAGAATAAGCTCCTAATTTATACAAGTCTCAGCTCCAAATACAAGTTTTAAAGTCTTGTCTATTGCTGGAGGCGGTGCAGCATGTATCCCAGCAGCTGACGCTGTTAATGACTATTTGATTAAAATCTAATTGTATACGTAATTCCTTCTCTAATGATCTTATTTCACTTTCAATTCAATTAAATCTTCCGAAGAAATTTCAATAAGTGCATGTTGGAGATTAATATTTAGTAGATAAACCATTTTCTTTAGCATAATCCAAGTATAACTTAGTTACATGGTCGTATCATCCTAGATAAGAATCAGGCATTTATGATGTCTTGTAAAGATTCTCATATGATTTGTGTACTTAAAAAGGAAGTAAGCTAAGCCTTTACTTCGTTGTTCGACTAAACTACGCTTCATGAAATTACCTTCCTCTATATTTGCATAAAGAAAGACTTGCCACAGCAAATCCATCATTGAATAATCACTTTTTTCCATATACCTACTTAAGAGTCCTTACTTCATTTAGTTCACCAATCTAACGAAAGCAATTGACAATGATTATCATTACCATTAATATTTGAAGTAGTCATTGAAAATGACTATCATTATTAATTACACATTAAAATTAGCAAGGAGAAAATCAATATGAAAAAGCTATTCATTCCATTCCTACTCTTGTTCATACTTATTCTTAGTGCTTGTGGGAACAACAAGACAGTGAACGAAAATAATGCATCCAAGACTAAAAAAGAAACAGTTACGTATCAATCTGAAAATGGCCCTATTGAGATTCCTAAAAATCCAAAAAGAATAATTGCTCTCTCCAATGGACCTAATGTTTTGGCTTTAGAGGGTAATATCGTTGGCATTGATCAATGGACTAATATGAATCCCCTTTTTAAAGAAAGACTAAAGGGAGTGGAAGTCGTATCAGAAGATAACCTGGAAAAAATCATTGAACTGGAACCGGACCTAATCATAGCGGGATCTGAGATGAAAAATATTGATAAATTAAATGAAATTGCCCCTACCGTAGTATACACTTGGGGAAAATTAGATTATTTATCACAGCAAGTAGAAATCGGTAAAGTCTTAAACAAAGAAAAGGAAGCAAAAGATTGGGTTAATGATTTCAAAGAGCGTGCAGAATCCGCAGGAGAAGCCATACGAGCAAAAATTGGTGAAGATGCAACCGTTTCTGTTATTGAAAATGATGCTAAGGAGTTTTATGTTTTTGGAAATAATTATGCCCGGGGAACAGAAATATTGTATCAAGCAATGCATTTAAAAATGCCTGAAAAAGTAAAAGAAAAGGCACTTAAATCCGGCATTTATGTCCTCTCATCGGAAGTGCTTCCTGAGTATACTGGAGATTATATTATCTTTAGTAAAAACCCAGATGTTGTTAATTCGTTTGTGGAAACCGAGATGTGGAAAAATATACCTGCAGTTAAGAACGATCGTATCTTTGAAATAAATAGTAAAGCATCCACTTACAGTGATCCAATCACTTTAGAGCATCTTCTGGAATTTTTCGAAAAATCATTTCTTAACAATTAGTATGCAAAGAAGGAATTCTTATTAATAGAATTCCTTCTTCTATTTTTTAAAAGGGCTGTTTTCCTGAAGAAATATTCTCCACCCAATTTAAAGTGTTTCTGAGCCTGTGTTTAAATGTTCTATCATACGTTAGAAATGAATACTCACTATAGATAATGCTTACATAGATTTATTATCGTAAGCGCTTTCTTTTTGGTAAATTGTAGGATTTTCTTTTATTTCAAATGGATCGTACATTTTTTCCCGTATAAACAGTGCTGGAATTAATGCTGATATCACATAGGCAATGGCTAGCGTAGCTAATCCGAATCCAATTGAATAGGATTCCGCTATGATACCGATGAGAAATGGAGCCATCGCTGATCCGACTCTTCCAACATTATACGATCCCCCTACAGCTGTACCACGAATATGTGCAGGAAAGCTTTCAGCCATGTAAGTTGCATTAACCGCATAAGGTATACCATAGAGAAAACCTAGTAAAGTAAGGAACAGAATAATGTTGGACGGTGAATTATAAAGATAAACGATTGGTAAGACAATTGCCGTAGAGAAACCTCCAACTATAAACATCATTTTTCGACCGTATCGATCTGCCAGCCAACCTGCAATGATCTTACCTAAAATTGCCGCTGTATAGGTTCCTACAATATACCCTGTCATTTTTTTAAAATCAAAACCTAAATCAGCAACAATATACGTCGGTAGCCAAGTACCAATGCCAAAATAAGCAAATTGTAAGAAGGTCGCAGTAAGACCCCAAAATATAAAAATCTTTCTTGCTTTTGAATCTTTGAAAATCGTTGTCCACTCGTTTTTCTTATTACCCTTTTGTTTTTGCACTTGCGCTCTTTCCTTCCACCCTGGAGGTTCAGGAATCCTGAATCTAATATAAATTGCCAAAAGAACAGGTACAACAGCGATAAAGTAAAGAGGTCTCCATCCGTATTCAGGCAAGATTGCACCAGCCAATAAAGCTGCCACTAAATAGCCTGCTGAATAAGCTGCTTGTAGTGTACCTAATATCGTTGTTCTTTTTTTTGTAGGTACATATTCAGCCATAAGCATCGTAACGATGGTATATTCCGCCCCAATCCCAATAGCAGAAATGAAACGAATTACGATAAATTGTTCGTATGTTTGCGTAAATCCAAGTAAGCACGTTCCAATTGAGAATAGAACCATCATCCAGGTTGCCATTTTTACCCGCCCATAGCGATCAGATAACCAACCACCACAGATTCCACCGACGGCCATCCCTACTAAGGACCATGTAGCAATGAGCCCTGCATCTGCTTTACCAATATTAAACTCTTCCATTAGACTGGGCATCGTGATAGAAAGCATGATTAAGTCCATTCCATCTACCAGAAGTCCTAAAAAGCAAGCGACGAATACCACAATCCAAGTCCTATCTGACTTACTATTATTCATACTCCCCCCCTGATTTTTGGATTATTTACTTGTTAAAAACGGTAAACATCCATTTAATGTAAGCGCCGTTAATTTGAAGTTGAAAAACCCTCCGATGATAGGAATGTATGATGATGAAATTGTTTTCATCACAGCTTCGTTTTCCCATATTAGTTTTGTTCATTTAACATGGCAATAGCTACAATTTTATTACTTACATATAGATTAATTAGAGGAATTCTTTACAAGCTAAATACGTTTTTAACAGAATTCATATTAATCTATATTTTAGATATCAGATGTTTTCAAATAACCTGTTCCTTCTTCAACATTTCAATTTTTTGTTTATTATACCCTAATTCTGACAGCACTTCTTCCGTATGCTCCCCATGTAAAGGGGGATGCCTTTCGATAGTGACGGGTGTATCCGAAAGTTTTATAGGTGATCCTAAAAGCTTTACAATTCCAACCGTTGGATGCTCTACTTCCTGAATCATTTGCCTTTCAAGCACCTGTTCATCTGTGAAGACTCTATCTAAAGTATTGATTGGACCACAAGGAATATTGCTTTCTTGCAAGATTGTAAGCCATTCATCTGCTGTTTTTGTTAATATTTCTTTTTGTATTATAGGAATTAAAGCGTCTCTATATATGATTCTTGTATTAGCCGTTACAAAGCGGTCATCCTGTGATAATTCCTCTGCATTTATTAATGAACAAAGACGCTGGAATTGTCTGTCGTTTCCCACCGCAATGATTATCTCCTTATCTTTTGTTTTAAAATTCTGATAGGGAACTAGGGTCGGATGCTGGTTCCCATATCGTATAGGTGGGTTTCCTGTGTTTAAAAAACCTGTTCCTATGTTAAGCAATGAAGCAACCATGGAGTCCAAAAGAGAAATGTCACAATGCTGACCACGGCCGGTATGATTCCTTGCCTCCAAAGCAGCTAATATGCTAATGGTGGAATATAGACCTGCATATAAATCGGCTAGGGCAATCCCGGCTTTTACTGGTTCACCATTTGGTGTGCCATTGACACTCATAAACCCACTCATTGCCTGAGCAAGAAAGTCATATCCTGGCAATTGCTTATAAGGACCTGTATGTCCAAATCCTGTAATGGAGCAGTGAATGATTGTAGGATTTAACGTTTTCAAGTCTTCATATCCCAGTCCTAACCGCTCCATCGTTCCTGTCTTAAAATTTTCTACAATAACATCAGATTCCTGGATGAGTTTTTTTATGATTTGAATTCCTTCTTCTGTCTTTAAATTCACCGTTATGGCACGTTTATTTCGATTTACTGCCATATAATACAAACTAATATCTTCAATGTCCGGAGGAAACCATGTCCGTGTTTCATCCACGAAATCCGGCCCTTCCACTTTAATGATATCTGCACCCAAATCACCTAAAATACTTGTACATACAGGCCCTGCGACCACTCTACTTAAATCAAGAACTTTTATCCGGCTTAATGCTTTATCCATTGTCTCGCCTCTATCCTTTTACGTTATCCTGCTACTTATGATACATATTGATGTTTAGATATTCACGTCTTGTTTCACGTTTTCCAACAAACCTTTTACAGCACTTTCTGGTACTTGGTCAAAGTCAACAATAGCATCAAACCATTGCAATAATGATGAATCAGTGTAGTTAAGTTCATCCAATTTACTAGAAAGCAAATAACGATAGATGTACTGCAATGTCATGTATAATTTTCGATAGTTTTCTTGAACTGTAATTTGCACTTCTGCTTCATTCAGTAAAAGACTGGAAGTAAATATATGATACATCCGGTTCATTAATTGTTTGGCAGGAAGATCCCTTTCTGGTCCATTCAGTTTCATTATTCTTTTTGATTGCGCTTCAACTTTTTTGGAAATTTGCATAAGGATCTTCCCAATCTGTTTCGACAAAGGATTAATAATGCCATCTAGGCGATTGTATAGGTCGTAAAAAAAGATTTCTCCTGCTTCGTCTTTCACTAACGCTCTTACAACGTCCAATGCAACAATATTCGTGGTACCTTCCCAAATGGAACCCACGTGAGCATCCCGTACAAGTTTTGAGTTTATCCAATCTTCGATATATCCATTTCCTCCCCTAGCTTCCATCCCTTCAGAGGTGGAATTTCTTGCCCGTTTACAAATGTATCCTTTTAACAATGGCGTTAAAATTCGTAAGAGCCTTTCTTCTTGCCGGTTTCCTTGATCAGATTTATCATAAACGGAAGCTGTGTAAAATGTGATAGACGCAGCAGCTTCGCAATCTAGTAATAATTCAAAAATTGTTTCTTTCATAAGGGGCTTTTCAGACAAAGAACTGCCAAATGCTACACGTCCCCGAGCTGAAACGAGTGCTTCCAAGAAGCTTCTTCGCATCATTGCACTAGAACGTACGGCGTTCGATAACCGTGAGGAATTCACCATTGACATCATTTGTTTAAAACCCTTGGTAATATCCCCTACAACATACGCAACGGCTCCTTCAAATGTCACCTCACCAGAAGCCATATCACGTGTTCCGAATTTATCTTTTAGACGATTCACTCTGTAGTTATTTAGAGATCCATCTGGTAGTTTTCTTGGCATTAAAAACATCCCAAGTCCTTTCGTACCCTCAGGAGCGCCTTCAGGCCTTGCTAAAACTAATGCTACATCTGCAGAAACATTAGAACAAAACCATTTATCGCCCCAAATCTCCCAATGATCATCAACTTTCCTTGCAGTTACATTGTTAGCACCAACGTCGGACCCTCCTTGCTTCTCTGTCATGAATTGGGCCCCGGTCCATAATGTATCTATATCTGTACTCGTCATACGAGACAAATAGGTTTCTTTTAATTCCTGATCACCAAATTTACTTAAGACCCGCACAGCAGAATCAGTCATGCTCATCGGGCAAGCTAAACCAAACTCAGATTGAACGAACAAATACCAAAACCCATACTTTAACACGTGCGGCAGTTTCGTGGGAAAACCTAGCACCGGTTTATGAGACATAGCGACAAGTGCGAATTTTCCATATCCTAAAGACTCCATTTCTTTATAGGAAGGATGGTATTGAACGTTATCTACCCTTACTCCTTTTGCATCGTAATTTATTAACTCAGGAGTATGCTTATCCGCCATTCGGGATAATTCATCTAGCTGTGTTCCAGCTATTTCCCCCAACTCCTTTAAGTGAGGAAGGGCACGTTCATAATTTTCAGTAGAAAGATAATGTTTAAGTATAAAAGACAAATTTTGATCTTCTTCAAAAAAGTTTAATCCTTTCGTGTCGGGCATCGCTCCAGAATAGGCTTTTGATTTAGAATTCAATAATTTCACGCTCATAATTTCCTCCCCGATTAATGTTTTACTTTACGTTGTCATATCATTTTTGCTTCTGTTTCCGTAGTCAGACACTGCATTAAGCTATTCGTTTTGCGTTTCCTATTTCACTCCCTTCTCTTATTTTATTCATAATAAAGGAATCCTAATTCCTATAATATGAATATAAAGTTAAAATTCAGAAAAGTCAATTTATTATTAAAACACAGAAATATTGTTTTTCGCTTCTTTCGAAATAGGAGTTCATACAACATTTTTAATAGAAGAAAGAAGTGCCCAACACTTCACTTTTCGTTGAATTTTTCGAGCATCCCCTTTAATGATTGCAGTGACAAAGGAACTAATCCATCTCAATAACTGCCCCATTTCCTTGCTATGATATAATATTTTTAATAATCATTTTATTATGGAATTTTATTTGGAGGATTTTATTTATGAACACTAAGATTTCGTCTACGGTGCAACGCGCAATCAAAATTATCAATTATTTAAATGAAACACCTGGTCCACAAGGAGTTAAAAATATCAGCGAAAACCTTAACATTTCTCCCCCTATCACTCATCGTCTGCTTACTACGTTGAAAAATGATGGTATGGTATTCCAAGATATAGAATCAAAAAAATACTCACTTGGTACGGTTTTTATTGATTATGCAAATAAAATAATGACCGATGTACCTTTTATCTCTATAATTGATCCGCAATTAATTAAATTAAGAGACGAAACTCAGGAAACGGTAGGTTTTTATATGTTAACGAGCATGATCAGGATGTGTGTAATTGAACATGTAAGTAATCAGGAAATAAGCAGAAGAGCAGGGGTTGGTAATAGGATTCCACTACATCTTGGCTCAAGCGGACGTGTAATTTTGGCATTCCTTAGTGAAGGTTTACAAGCACAGGTATTAAACATTCTTCCAGAGGAAGAAAGAAAAATACTCAAACAACAACTGGAAACGATTGTAAATACCCGCTACTCAATAAATGAGGAAGAAATCACGAAGAATGTAGCTGCATTATCAGCACCTATATTCGGTGCAAAAGGGAAAGTCATTGGGGCTATTTCTATTTCAGGGCCAGTCTTTCGATGGAATAAAGAATCGATGGAACAACATATCTCTCTATTGTTAAAAACGACTGAAAGTATTTCAAAATCATTATATTAAAGTAAGATTGCAGCATACTGATGGAGAATGATATCAGCAAGCCGAGTACCGTATGAAGCTTGGGAGTATGTCCCCCAAAGGACTCTTGGCAAATTTCGGCGTTAGCAACCATTCAGGGAAAATTCACGGGAAATATGTATTGAAGATAGAAGCCGATATGAACCAATTCGCTAAAGGTGTTCAGCTGATGGAATTCGCTAGGCTTAAAGATTTGATGGAGTTTGTGGAGCGGATTAGCAGAAAGGTTTGAAAGGTAATTAAAACGTGTATTTGAGCATTATATTACCACTAACAGTCTTACAAAAGGTTGCCTAGAACATCCTTAACAGACAGAGGGAATATTAAAAGCATTCTCTCTGTCTGTTTGTACTACAAATCCAAACATTCTTTTGATGAAACGACATAACCTTGCTTTTTATAGTTTATCATTCGTTTTTTTCATATTGTCTTCCTTCTTACCAACTTCCGCCCAATTGGCCGAAGTTAGTAAGCTATGCGGGATACTTGCTTAAATTGATCCTTTGTGCACTGAATGAGGGTTTCGTTCTCCTCGCCGTCTTCGTCAATCAAATAAATATACGCATTCGAAGTGTCTTTTTTCATTGCTCGGACAGCAACATCTGTGATTGCACCGACTGATCCTACAAGTGCTGTACTTAGAATTGTGTTGCTTTTAGTTTTAGCACCGTTACGATTTCGAGTTTGTTCCCACTCAATCCGTGAAAGTGTGAAGTGCTTCTGTCCAAATGCCGTTGTGACCATAACCTGGCCTGGCTCTCTTCCCTTCATTATCGACATTTTATTAACGAGTTTTTTGCCTTCTACATGATCGGTTAATACTTGACCGCCTGCCAATACACCGACTGAAACCTGAGGTCTAAAAACCTGTTTCCAAAATCGCATAAAAGCACCGCCCCTTTTCCAATATACTATATTATATATACGCATCCGCCCACGAATTGGTTCATCATGCCTTGTTTGTATCCTTTACCCCTCACTCTCTTCGGCAAGGATGCTCCCGGATGAGCGGCCGATATTAAGTCACCTCTGCTCACCGGCAAATAACACAAAAAAGGCCGCTGACAAAACGGTCAGCAACCCGATATTAAAGTGCCCAATGCCCATGTTATATTAGATGATCGCGGTATTCTTTAATCAGTTGTGGTGTGATCTGCTATAAACATGAACTCCTTTGGCCTCTCAATAGATTAGCATACCCCAACTGGGGTTACACTAGTGTCCGACTAAAAAAGAGCCTATATGGGCTCTTAAAATAAAGTCTTAATGAATAATTTTATCCATCCAAAAAAAGATATCCATAACGGTATGCTCAAAGATGTACCAAACAAAAGACCTTTCAAGAAATTACCTTCGTGTTTACTCACCATATTGAACACACCTTTCGGCTTCCTATTCTTGAAATCATTATAAATGAAAGCGCTTCCTTTGTATATGAGTAGTTCGACACAGTATGTTGAATGCTCTTCAATGAAAAAGGAATCTGTTAATTTTCTTGTTTGAAAGTCAAGATTAGAGGTGACTTCTTCCTTTTTAATAAGGTAGCAAGGATAAAAAATAGGGATATTGAATGAACAAGTTCATAGCCAAAAATAACCCACCCAAATCAATCTTTCTTAGGACCCAACAAAAAAGCCCTCTCTTAAATGATGGGCCCTTTCCGTCACCTGAAATCATTTTGGCAATCTTGTTTCAACTCAATTTCATATTATCCGAATAGTTTTGCAAATGTATCTTCACCAGCAATACCATCGGCAGATAATCTTGCAGCCCGTTGGAATGCCTTCACCGCCGTTTCCGTTCCACTTCCAAAGATACCATCCATGCCATGTGGATAATACCCTTCCATATAAAGTGCTGCTTGAAGGATATAGGTGATATTCCCTTTTGCCCCTTCCCTCACATTAGGTGAAGCCGCTTTTGTTTGAGGTCCCCATATTCCATCAACAATAAGCTTTGCACCATATTGCTTATTCAATTCGGTTTGGAAACCCTTGATCAGCGCTTTTTTAGTATTCTGACCATAATAACCATCCACATCTATTTTCACATGATAGCGGCTATTCAATGTCTTTTGAATGGACTTGATTGTTGGATTGCCACTGTCCTTAGGAGGTGTGTCTTTATCAATGACTTCCGATTCAACTTGTGTTACCGGTGGAGGGGTTCCATTCACTTTTGATATTAAAATAGGCTTAATTCCTGCTTTTAACTGAGAATAAGAAAGTCCGCCCGTCATATCCAAGTGCGGGTAATCTTTAAAATTTGACCAATCCCCGCCCCAAGTAAAGCCCAAGGATTTACCAATAGCCGCTGCCCTTCTCCATTTTTCATCAACTGTCCATAGCGCATTCTTTCCATCATCACTGACTATGAAATAGTCAATGGCTAGTCCATAGTTATGATAAGATTGACCTGGCATCGCGTTTGTCACGACCGGTTTCGATAAATCACTATAGTTTATTCCATTGTAGCTATAACCTAGGCGACCTTGACCATACAACTTAGCTTGCTCTTCCATAGAACGATAACCTGCGCTGATTTGCACGAAAATCCCCTCTTGGTATGCCCGTTTAACCATTTCCAATGCTGCTTCTTTAACGACTGGGTGTATCCCGCTACCCATATTCTTTTCTGATCGATCCATTAAAGTTTCTAATTTAACTGTCAATATAATCACCTCCTAATATGTTATGGCACATAGTAGGAAATGCTTGTACAACTACCTTGACGTTACAAAAAAACGCCCGAATTTCTTATTTTTATATCATAAAATCCCTTTATATTTAAAATTTATGAAAAACGAAGTATGAGGTTAAATAAAAAAAGCACGACCCTTAGGGAATGTGCTTTGTTCTTTTATAAAGGGTTATTTTGATCTTCTTTCCCCTTACCAATAACTCTTATCAACTCATCCAGCTTTTCATTTCTTTCCTGATCTAATCTTGTCTTGGCATTAATGAATTTTATCACTTTAATGACAAAATAAATACTTAAAACAAGCAGTCCCAGATAAAACAAAATTGGTATGATTGCAAAAAGACCGATTAAACTGCTGGCATGGTCCATGAAAATTCCTCCTAAATGTAAAATATACTATTATTATACAGTAAAAACAGAATTAGAAGGAGAACTACACAAAAATCATCCACAGCTATCAGCACACCCCATTCATTTCATTCTCCCCATTATATAATCTATATAGAATCTTCTTTATTTATTACGTAAATCCGTAAAATTGACTCTATTTCAATCACTTAAGTTTTGCCTTCCAAACTTTGCCATCATATAATGGAGCTATTAAAGCTGAAGGGGGAATGCAAATGAACGAAGGTAGAGATCCATTCGTATCATCACTCGCTTCTCATTTAAATAAAAGGCTCACTCGTTTAGCGGAAGAAAGGGATATCAAATTAGAAAGATTGTTGGATAAATCCGTCGAATTGTTACTTGAATATATGGAAGATAACGAATTGATCAATGACCATGTTAAGTTAAACAATGTTGAAGCCATAAATAAAAATAATGAAATCATTCAGCAAAGCCGACAAATCCTCAATAAAGATTAGCTCAAAAACACTCATCCATCACGGTTGAGTGTTTTTATGAATTATTATCCCTCTCACACTTTCTTAAGGCGTACTAAATAAAAAAGGACAGTCGCTAGGACTGCCCCTGTAGTGTAAAGGCATACAGATTAATGATGATCCCTTTTTTTGCATTTTTTACATTTACAACGCTTTCCAGGGTACCATACTTTACTCGGGTCATTGTTCTCAAAACATTTTTCTACAAAACAACAATTTATCTCCATGCTAACACCCTCCTTACTATTGTATATGCAAGGTCTGATGGAAGGTGTGGACAAGTAGCTAAAATTTTCGACGTGAACGTAAGTTACTTCATTTTCCATGATTCTGGACAATTTCCCATGCTACTTTTTTCTAAGCCACTTTTTTGAAGTAAATCTAAATGAATTTAAGTCCTCATGACCTATTATCTGAAGAACTTGATATGACGTGAGATGATACATATTCTATTTCAACAATGAAAAGACCTTAACTTTACCGTTAAGGTCTTATAAAAAATACAAGCTTTTCTTATCCTCCATTATTCTTTCTTGAGGTATTCTTCTAAAATACTCTTATCATATTCAGATTCAGGTAAAAGGCCTAAACGATTATATTCCCAAATAACCCTTCTTTCGTGATCATCTGCATCTGATAGATCTTCATAATCATAGTCAACTTTAAATTTTCCTGAACTTTCTAAAGTAAAAGTTAAATTGGTCCATTGTTCTTGATTATTATTTTTAAATTCATCTGATAATTCTTTTAAGACCTTTATTAACCTCCGCCATGTATCTCGATACTCCCTTCTACTAATACTATGTAATTCAGGGATATCATGGCTATATATGAGTGTATCATTAATATTAGACTGATAGAAAAAGAACGCAGTCCCTGTCCCCTCAGTAATTTCTCCATACAAAATTACTTTACTCCATTCTTCTGGAATCATCTCATTTACAGTTTGAGCTATATTCTGATAATAATCATTTAGTTTTGATTCATTCAATTTTATCCCCCTGCTCTATTTTCAAATGTTCTTAATAGTTTTATGAAACACTAGGTTCCTAGGCAGTTTGCTCCTACGGCCACTTGTACTTGCTGTACGGATAGGTTGTAAAATAAAGCGTGCAGCGCCCGATTTCCTTGTTTGCTTATATGTGCCTTGCCTTTTAGTAAACAGGTGGACTCGCCGCAAATCGAGCTAATTTATTGGCATTCGAAAACGTATTACGTCATATATCTCAACTATAGCATCATTCATGTTGTCAAAAGCATTAATATCTTATAAAAAAACACCTGATTCTAAAAGGAAATCAAGTGCTCTATTAGTAGCTATTTAAAGTAACTCATAACAAATATTATCTTTATACTAAAAAGCTTTGTTTTTTGCTTGTTCCCTGTACCCCATATTTGGATGTTTAAAGTGTCAATTATTTTCATAAACCAAGTATCATTATAAGACTCCTTGATAGTACAAACTTCATGAGAAATGATTTTGACTAACCTCATTAAGATTACTTTGTGATTGGTAGACTATAAATATTGCTATTTCCAGATTATTTACATATTTTTTAATTGTCTTGAAGCCCTATTACAATCCATTCATCTACAATATCCCAGAAATCCACATTATACTCAGGCTTATCATTAGTAAACCATAATGTCGCTACGTCATCGATACAGTTTTTTAAATCTATAGCAACATATCCTCCCATGCCATTTTCAAAAAAACCATATGTTGATGCCATATTAATTCCTAATGGTTCATCTAATTCTTCATGTATTCCCCATTCGTAATCCTCAAAATGAGTAATGCGGTCTACTGGTACAAGCCCCATAGCTCTACTTGGCAGATAATAAAACCCATTGTGTAACTTTTCATAAAATCCCTTAATAGATACTGGAACATTTGACCAATTTTTTTGCATTTCTGAAATATTAATAGAATTGGTCGGTATACCACCTTCATAATAAAGAATTTCGTCATTTTCACTCATTACGCTATATAGTACTGCATATTGTCCATTATCTACAATTAGTTCAATTTCTAATAAATTCTCTTTCAAGTATGATATAGTATTACTCAATTCTTTTTCACACACATTATTCCATAAAGCTATTAGTTTATCTTTCTTTCTAGTTTTATCTGTTTCTTTAAATATCTCTATCCATTTTTCAGGCATATTTTCCTTTTCAATATTGAGTAAGTCTTTGTTAGATACAAACTCGATACTTTTTCTGTATTGTTTTAAAAAAGATAATTTATCCACCCGAAATCACTCCTTTTTATTTATCCTATTAAATTCATCTATCATCTTTTGTATCTCAATTTCTAGTTCTTTTTCTTTTAATATCATTTTCCCTAAATTCAGGATTTACTGGAATATTTTCCTTTTTATAGATGTACCAATCTGCAAATGATTTTGAACCTTTAGATGTATTAGCTGCTTCACTAAGACCTATAAAATTCTCCACAAAATTAACAATTTCCTTCTGTTGATTGTAAGTTAATGTGCCAAAACCTTCCATACGAGCTATTTTCTCTAGGGAAACAATATGGTCTTCATGCAGTTTTTTATCAATTATTTTTCCAGGTAAAGCAAAATCCTCAGTTCCAATAATATCATCAATATTTTTGTTAACTTCTCTTTGTATTTTAGAAGACGGCGATGCTCTTCTTAATTTAGCATATGTCTCTCTCATTGGGAATTTTCCTTTCGCCGTATCTTGCGCCTTGCGTAATGTTTTTATCCGTCCCCTTAGGAATACTCTCCCCTGAAGCACAGCCTCTACTTTGGTATCCTTAACCGTAAATTTCTGATAGGCTTCCTTAATTGTCTGCTTTTCCATTACAACTTGGGGAAGGTTTGGTCCTCCTGCGAGGGAAACTTGTTCCACACTTATACGTTTAGGAATTTCCTTTTTACCTAGTTCTTCACCTATATTTTTTAATGTGGTTTTTCCTGATCTCGCTATGTCTGTTATTGTTGCTTGAACCTTCTGAACCTGCTTTTGCGCAAACTCCTTGCTGTAAGGAATGAACTTTGTACCACTCGCTACTTTTTTCTAGGCCACCTTGCCTTAAAGTAAATCTATATGATTTTAAGTCCTTTCGGCCTATTTTCTGAGAAGCCTGATATGGATAAGATGATACATTTTCTATTTCAACAATGAAAAGACAAAAGACCTTAACTTTTGCGTTAAGGTCTTACAAAAGAACAAACATTTCTTGTACTCCATTATTCTTTCTTAAGGTATTCTTCTAAAATACTCTTATCATATTCAGATTCAGGTAAAAGACCCAAACGAGTATATTCCCAAATAACCCTTCTTTCGTGATCATCTGCATCTGATAGATCTTCATGATCATAGTCAACCTTAAATTTCCCTGTACTTTCTAAAGTAAAAGTTAAATTGGTCCATTGTTCTTGATTATTATTTTTAAATTCATCTGACAATTTTTTTAATTCATCTAAATAATTTATACCATATTTTACCATATTATTCTTCGTTTAAACTATATATTTCAGGTATATCATGACTATAAATAGGCACTTCACTATTAGGAGTATAATAAAAAAAGAAAGCCGTACCGGTACCGTCAGCAATTTCACCGTACATTAATACCTTTGACCATTCCTCTGGTATAGAAATTCATTAATAGTTTGATCTATTAGTTGATAAATACTATTCAGTTTAATTTCATTCATACTTACCTACCTCCTCTATTTTCAAATATTCTTAATAGATTTGCAAAATCATCAATAACAACATCAAAAATTGGTACTTCCTAATTGTTATTTTCCTTTGGCTTTATCAATCCTGACTATGCAATCTGTATAATAATCATTTCTATTAGACGAATACTTAATATGTGCCTTTAATTTATTCTTCCATTAATTATTTGGTCTGATATACCCTTACCCGTAGCAAAAGTTATTATCTGTATAGTTAATACTTAGGAATAAAGAAGGTGATAACTGGTTTACCAGTTATCACCTTCTTAAACAAACCAAATTATCAATAGACCAAAAGTTCTATTGTAAGTCTTGAAGTACGTAACACAGACATATCCATAGGTTTATTGCATGTTTAAAATAATTTTATAAATTCTTCCCTATTTATTAGGATTTTATTATCTGTACACAGATAATCATGAAGAACTGATTCCATTCTCTCAATTTCATCTACTGTGAGAAAACTGGTTTCAACTGCACTATTTAAAAAGATTGTGATACTATCGGCATTAATACCTTCCAGTGATTGTGGTAAATATTTTACTTTTTCTAAATTAAAAGCTTCCCAAGATGTATAAGCAACAGCATCAACTAGTAGTGACCATAGTCTAGCAATATTCATTTCTTCTTCTTCCTCAGCAAATTCTGAGATTCCTGTATAGTCTGCATTATCAATAAGCTCATACAGTTCATCCCCAGTTACAGCATGGGATTCTACCCATAACCAACATTTATCCAATGCTTCTCTCCCTTCTGAATATCTTTCATCGTCTTTACTGATTACAGAAAATACTCTTTCAGCAACAGTTAAAACAAAGCCCACTTTTACTTCACTTTGTATATTATCAAATAATTTTTTTTCCATGAGTTCCTCCTTATATTTATTCGATTTTCCCATCTTTTAAAACGAAAGAGAGCAAACCATTGGTTTTAATACTGTCATCAATCTCCGATGTTACGACTATTGTTAGGTTGGGATATTTCTTGCTAGCTTGATAAAATATACCACTTTTTTCAATTGGATAGGGTTTCAGCAATCCTTTACTGCACTTATTACAAACACCTCTCGGATTAGATTGGTGAATTCTTAAAGTTCCTGTAATATCGCTTGGATCGATTTCTGCTTTTTTGACAACAAAACTCCTTCTTCAGCATGCCTTGTGAACTGTGCTAATTTAGGGTTTTTTAAATGAACATACGGGGCCCTAATATCCCTATTAGGTAAGATTTCGTCTAATGAAGGTAACCCTGCTTCTTTTCTTACTTCTGGAGATCCTCCTTTAAAAGTTAAATCTTCAAGTCATTTGATATCTGTTCTACCCACAGCTATTGTATTAGTCTCAGGAACATTCCACTTTTTCCTTAATTCATCCAAATCAACTTTGCCAACCTCAATCTTATTTCCAGTACTACTAAGGTTCTTTGTTTCACCCGTACCCTTAGGAATACTCTCCCCTGAAACACCCTCTACTTTGCTATCCTTCACTGTGAATTTCTGATAGGCTTCCTTAATTGTCTGCTTTTCCATCATAACTTGGCGAAGGGTTTTTCCTCCTGCGAGGGATACTTGTTCCATACTTATCCGTTTAGGGATTTCTTTTTTACCGATTGCTTCAGCTATATTTTTTAACGTGGTTTTTCCTGATCTCGCTATGTCTGTTATTATAGCTTGAGCCTTCTGAACCTGCTTTTGCGCAAATTCCTTGCTGTAAGGGACGAACTTTGTACTACTTGTATTTGATCACGACTCTGCCTGAGGTCAGTAAATCCATAATCTTATCTATAAATATTTTTAGACCTAACGGCCTATTATCTGAGGAGCCCGATATAACTTAAAACGATAAATACTCTATTTCTACAATGAAAAGACCTTAACTTTTGCGTTAAGGTCATAAAAAGAACAAGCTTTTCTTGTCCTCCATTATTCTTTCTTAAGGTATTCTTCTAAAATACTCTTATCATATTCAGTTTCAGGTAAAAGATCCAAACGAGTATATTCCCAAATAACCCTTCTTTCGTGATCATCTGCATTTGATATATCCTCATATACATAGTTAACCCATCTGCTAACAATTTACATAACCTACTTTGTTGTTTTATTAGCGCGTGTAAGACAAGAACTTAAAGGCAAAAGGCTGAACAGCCCTTTGTATAATTACTTATTCAATGCTAGATAAAATTTGTTTTCTTATATTTGCATCAATTTTATTATTTGAATAATTATCTTGTAAGCTATCAATTAAACGATAGATCATTTCATCCGTTCCTTGGTTAATTTCTAAGAAATTATTTAAGAAATGATGGAATAGATCTTCATCCACTGATTCTATTGGAGCAGGTAAATATTTTTCCCCTTGCTCAATGTAAGCTTTCCAATCAGCAAAAGCAATTGCATCAATAATGCAGTTCCAAGCCTTCATCTTTAATTCGTTCTCCTCAAATTGCATTAGAATCAATAGACCTGTTTCATCAGCATTATCTAAAAATTGATAGATAGTATCTCCAGAAATGTTTTTGTTTTCAACCCAACTCCAGCATAAGTCAATTGCTTCTACTGCATCTTTATACCCAGAAGAGTTCGAAAGCATGCCAATAACTTTTTCAGACAAAGTTAAAAGAAATGCTACCTGTAAATCAGTGTTCATTTCATTAATTTTTTCTATCACAAACTTTTCCTCCTTATTCAATCAAAACTCCATTTTTCAAAATAAAGGATAATTTCCCAGCAGGTTTAACCCCCTCTACTGTCTCAGAAGATAACTTTATGGTTAACTCAGGGTACCTTTTACTTAGTTGCATGAATATTCCTGGTTTAACATTTGGATTAACAATTCCTTGTATACAAGTTGTACAGGCACCTTTTGGATTAGATTGATGTAAATTTAATGTACCGGTAACCTCCTCTGCCTTCAATCCTACTCTTTCAACCTCCAAAATGAATTCATTAATTACACCTTCCTCAGCATGTCTAGTAGATAAAGGATGGGAAGAAGGTGACTTAATTGGCCTATTGGGCATTACTGTGTCTAAATCAGGTAAACCTGCTTCTTTTCTAACTTTAGGTGAGCCACCCTCAAATATTTTACCTTCTAAACCTTTTACATCTGTTTTTCCAATAGCAATTGTTTGAGTTTCAGGAACACCTAGTTTTATTCTAAGAGTTTCCAAATCCTCTTTCCCTATGTTAATACCCGGTTTACTCCCAGTTCCATTTAAACCCTTACCACCATCACTCTTCACCGCAAACTTCTGTACAATATCCTTAATAGTCGTTTTATCAAAAGTGACATGCTTGAAGTTGTTTCCATACGCCGTGGCTAATTCTTCGACCCTAATCCGGAGAGGTACTTCCACATTGCCGATTTGCCGGCCGAATGCTTTTGCTTTCTGTACCTGCTTTTGCGCAAATTCCTTGCTGTAAGGGATGAACTTGGTACCACTCGCTACTTTATCGGCGACTTTCGCCGCACCTGCCACACCGCCGATTCCGAGTGCCATCAACAGTCCGTTCTGGCGCTGTTCCTCAGTTAGCTGGTTGCCGAACATGTCTTTGCCGGTGACCGCTTCGCCGAGTCCGTTGGCTGCGAGAAGTCCGTATATCCCGTATTCGGTTTTCTGGAGGAGGCTAAAGCCTTTTGTCGTTTTATAGGCATCGAGCGCGTGGTTCGCTGCGTTGAGCCCTTTGGCCGTTTTGTAGATGGCGCTGCCGCCTTTGATGGCCCTGCCGGCCCAGCCGACGACGGGGATGAATCCAGCGGCTGCCATGGCACCGGCAGCGATTCGTTCGGCATCGGACAGCTTGCGGCCCGTTACTGGATCGACTCCGGTTGAGGCCCTGATAGAATCATAATATCCCGTGAATTCCCCTGTAAAGGTTTTTGTCGTATCCCAGGCTTTTTCATACCATGGGCGGTTTTCGAGTTCTTCCATTTCCTGTTCGATTTTCCGGGCTTCTGCTTGCTGCTTTTTGAAGGTCTGATAGTCTTTCATCTGACCGGCCACTTCATCCTTCACTTGATAGACGTCACTATTCTTGAAGGCCGATTGATTGAATGTCATCGGCGAAACGTGGCCGTCCTGTTTGGTGGCATCAAGCAAGGCACGGAAGAGGCCAACGGCCACGTTTTCCTGCCCGATGGACACATCATATTCCTCGACCAATTGCCGGTCGACATTCTCGACCTTTGTCACGGTGTCATCCAGTCTATGCCCGGCCAGCGTGATTTTTTCATTAAAGTCCTTTTGGTCGAACATATCAAGAGACAGGATATCGTCAATGCTGTTCAGGATCCTTTGAAGATCGTTCGCTTGTTCATCGACAAGCGACTTCGCTTGGTTGATGCCGTTTGAGACTTCGCCATCTAAAAAGGGAACCTCAACCACCGTATTTCCGGATAGGTCCGCCTCTTCCAGACTGGCTGGAATGCCTTCCAAAAAGCTGATCTGGGTAGTGAATAGTTCCATCCAGGCGTCCGCCACCTCGATTTGCGCTTCATAAAAGCTTTTAATGGCGGCAGCACCAGCTCCCTGAAACTCGTTATCCAGGCCGACGATGCCCTGAAATTCCTTTTTCAGGGCTGCGACTTCCTTCTTTAGTTCTTCATATTGCTTGGCGCGCGACTTGGTTGCGGCCGTCAATGTCTCGGCTTCATATATTTTCATCGCGTAGGGTACCCATGTGAAGACGTATGGGCGATGGCTTCATCCTGTTCTTTTAATAAGTCTATGTTGGCACGGGTATCTTCCACATTTTTCTGGACGATTTTGATATATTGCTCAAAGACCTTTTCCAGGTTCGTTTCCCTGTCGATCCATTTCGCGGTGAATTCCAATTTATTATTGCCTAGCTCGCCTGCCGGCAAATTTCCAAGCGTGACTGTACCAAGTGCCGTCTTCACCTGATCGACTTGCTTCGTTACGGCAGGATGATTCAGTTTGATTGTCGTCATTAAAACAACCGCCTTTTTAAATCTGAAATTTTACTTTCCAGCTGCTCAAATGCCTCTTCGCCTTTGCTCAAAAGGGAATCGGCTTCATGTGCTATATTCCCCGCTATGCTTAGTAGCGTATTCTCGGCATTCAGCTTTGTAATCATCGCCTCGATTTTCCATTGATAATCGTCATAATCGTCATGAATGATACTAAACATCACATTATAGGCATCATGACGAGATTCCTGAAATTGTTCCGATCGATTCCCTGTCCAGCTGCCACCTAGCTCAGGGTCTTTTATTTTCCTAATCTCGCTTAAGCACATGCTTTGCTCTTTTATAATATCGTTCTTCGCATTTTCTAAACGCTCTATTTTCACATTCAAATCAGCTTTTTTACCGGAGATAGCAGAGTGTATAGTACTCAAAATATCTGCATAAACCATGAAACTCACCTCAGAAACAGTATAATCCTACACTAAATGTCATATTTTCCTATTTAATATTATAAGGATTATAGTCCGAGAGTTAAATAGGGAGAAATATGCTATTTTGTCAGTTGAAAGAGAAGATTGGCATAAAAAAGTCCCTACATACCATATTCTTTATACCCGCCATTTTACCAATTTTAAACAAGTGAGCAAAATATCATCTCATTGGATTCTCTATAAAAATTCCAACCAGTTCATTCAAACTGCCCATGACTGTATCTGCGCAACAAATCATCCCGAACAAATTCCCTGCAAGTGGAAGATAAATGTGACCGTTCGGGATGAATCAAATCACCAAAAGGCAAATCACCGACAAATTTAACTTCACCTTCAAAATCCTGTCCGGATTCAGCATCAAAACCGATTACTTTCACAAAACAAGTTTTGTGTCCGGTTTTCATAAAATCAATTACTGTTAACACATGATTATGTACATCATTCATTCTTTTTTCCTCCAACTCTAAGCATTAAGTTTTACTAACTTTATAAATAAAGAAACCGATCAAACAATCATGGCTAAGATTGCTAAAGGCATTAAATACATTGGAAATAGGCACTCCTGCTTTCCATGAATTACTTTATTTTTCTATGTATTTTGTTCAATCTACCCTTATTTAACTAACTTACATGTCCTGACTTCTTCATTCACTTATGCTTTTTTTACGTTTCCCAGAATATACTTCTCTTAGCATGTTTATGATTTCACATTACTACCATCGAAGGTCAGTCTGGCAACTCCGAGGACCTCTCCTCTTCTATATAGATTTATAACCTGCTATAATCTAAGGATTGGAGGTGTGAAAAAATGAAAGAAATCATCCAGATATTAGCTGAAATCGTCAATAATCTTCACGATTTCATCCTATTCTTTGTAAGCGACACATTAAATTCAAATGCTACAGACAAAGATCTGCATTTTTGGATAATGGGAATCATCGGTATCATCATATTTTTGTTCGTGTTATTTTTATCTAATTTAATTGCCCGGATGCGTTTTGGGATTACAATACTCTCTTTCCTTTATACCTTTACTGTCATGGTTGTTTTAGTATTTGCCATTGAAATACAGCAAGCCCTCACCAGCAGGGGGAATATGGAATTTCAAGATGCTGCGATAGGTCTTTGGGGCTTCATCGTATTTTTCATCGTTTTTGCTGTACTATCATCCATCTTCCTTTTGGTGAAGAATTTTTTCAGGCAACCAAAAAAAAGGTAACGATAGGTCACCTTGCTTAAGATATTCCTTATAGCGGTTCGAATTTTTTATTGACGGAAATCAGGAAAAACTCTCTGTAGGACCATCTAAAATCGAAAGGTAAGGTTTCAGGGAATTAGGTTTCGAGACGATGTAACTGAACACCAAATATTAATTACTTCTGTTCATTTTCAGTAAATAAATCGATGCTAAACAGATTAAAAGAATCGTCGTCATGATTACGTTCCTGTTCATATCCGGATATTTCAGAACTATTTTCCCTGCGACGGCGATTCACTTCCCGTAATTCCTCTTCTAGAAATTCTGCTTGTCCGTGGGATAGCTTAATCGTGATTTCATTATTTTGATCATCTGCAGCTTTCAAGAGAACATAGCTATCCGCTGCATTTCGTAAAGTTACATTACTTAGTGTTAAATTCATGTTTGCGAGTTCATATCTTGCTTTCATAACGTAAAAAGAACCTCCATCGGATCATACCCGTTAGAATTATGTATATTAAATATACTCTACTTTAAGATATTTAAATATACAAATCCTTTGTTTACTACTTTAGAACTAAAAAAAGCATCAATCCCGATAAATCTTTACCATGCTTTCTGACAATCCGGTCATCAAGACATGTTTTGGAACCGATGTCCATTAGAATAGCTGATAACTCGGGGTTCAAGAAATGCTCATATTAAGGAACCTTTCCTAATCGAAAGGTTCCTTTTTGTTATAGTTCTTTCTCAATCGCACAGGTAATATCGTATGGACCCATGCTTTCATTTGAGGTAATGACGGTTTTGATTCGATTTGCCGGATATACCGCAGAATTGAAGCTTACACCTGGGTCATACCCCATAAGATGATATTTGAAAATCTCGTCATTTTTTTTATTTATCCATACACCATACCCATAGTATTCCCCTTCATCTTTCGTAGAAATATGGGGTTTCAATAAAAGATTGGTATATTCTTGATTTAGTAACTGATTAGAAAATAACCCTTCCCAAAACCTGAACATATCTGATGCAGTAATATATGCCCCTCCATCCGCACCGCCTTTAATCGGAAGGGAATAAACATTTGTTCTCCATGTTCCGTTTTCATCGTCAATGTATCCTAGCGCCGTTTTTTTAGGGAGCTTGTCCATGGAGAAGTAACCGGAATCTCTCATTTCACAAGGCAGAAAAATGTTATTATCGATATATTCGGAAAATTCAAGTCCGGTTAGTTCCTCAACAATCAATCCCAATAAAATATAGCCGGCATTATTATAATGAAATCGTTCCCCGGGCTCGAACATCATCATGTCATTTTGAAACATCGGCAGGAAGTCTTTTAATCTTTTTATATGGTACATCGGATTTTTCTGCCATAGCTCCTCAAAATCGGCCATCACGTTTTCATCAAAGTAATCAGGAATACCCGATGTGTGTGTTAAGAGGTGATGTATCGTTACATTTTGATGGAAATCAGGAAACACGATCGAAAGACAGTCTTTTAGCTGAGAATTAAACTTAAGTTTCCCTTTTTGTATTAACTGGCAAATGGCTATCGCGGTAAACAGTTTACACCCTGAAGCAATTCCGAACCTTGTTTCAGTCGTATTCATCATTTCATCCGAGCGATTGGAATAGCCATGGGCTGAGCTATGGATCAGAACATCTCCCGCTTTCACACCAATAACACCCGAGAATTCAATTTGCTTGCTGGTTTCATTAATTCGCCTGGATAAATCCATATGTAAAGTAGACATTTAGTTTCCCCTTTGCCGGAAAAATTTTCATTAAAGATGTGTTGGCCATTGTGCTAGGTATGGTCCTGAAAAAAACCCGCATCTTATGTGATGCGGGATTACTTTTCTCAGCTTCTTTTATTTCCACCATGTATCATAAACATTAATGGCTTCATTCCGTTTATGTTCGGTTTTGGTATACCAACCCTCGATGATTTCGGCAGCCTCCGTTCTGATTTCCTTACCTTCAAGGTAATCATCGATTTCATCGTAGCTAACACCTAAAGCTACTTCATCAGGGATTAACGGTTTATCATCTTCTAAATCGGCAGTTGGAATTTTCGTATAAAGACGCTCAGGAGCACCGATGAATTTCAGAATTTCCTTTCCTTGCCTTTTGTTTAATCTGTATAATGGGATGATATCCGCTGCACCATCACCATGTTTCGTAAAGAAACCTGTGATTGCTTCAGCTGCATGGTCTGTCCCAAGCACGACTCCTTTGTATAGTCCGGCTAAATCGTATTGCACCTTCATTCGCTCACGTGCTTTGACATTTCCTTTTAAGAAATCCGATAGCTTTTCAGGCACAGCTTCTTCCACTGCCTTTACTGAGGCATCCACCGCACCCTTGATGTTGACTGTTACCGTTTGGCTTGGCTTGATGAATTTCAAAGCCAGTTGCCTGTCTTCTTCATCAGCCTGTACTCCATATGGCAAGCTTACAGCAACAAACTTATAGTCGCTTTGGTTCGTTTCTTCATTCAATTCATTGACAGCCGTTTGGGCAATATACCCCGCCAGTGTTGAATCTTGCCCCCCCGATATTCCAAGTACAAAACTTTTCAGAAACGTATTTTTCTTCAAATACCCTTTTAATAGATCGACACTTTTCCTGAATTCGACTTTAGGATCGATCGTGGGTTGGACAAGTAATTTTTTTACGATTTCTTTTTGTAATGGACGCATTGGCATAGCCCCTCTTTCTAATGAAATAGCTTTGTCATTTCGTAAGCATTCTCTCTACATTGGCTTTAACTTCATCTATATTCCTCATTTTATTATCCCAACAATCCTGGCTCAGGTCTACCGGATATTCTTCAGGATTAAGTGCACGAAGGTATTCAGGCCATAATACTTGAAGATTTTTTTTCGTGAAGGCCTTGATTTCGTCAATGGATGGTAATTCATAGATTAAACGGCCTTCCTCGAAAATATTCTCATGCAAATCAACCGCATCGAAATCCGTGACAAATTTACTTAGGAAGGTATGGACAGGATGAAACATTTTTAATTTTTCCTGTTCCTGCGGTTTTTCATATTCCATGGCTAAATAATCGCCTTCAGCATGGTGGTTCACTTTATTGATGATTCGGTATACCCGTTTTAAGCCAGGAGTCGTGACCTTTTCAGGATTAGAAGAAATCTTGATGGTATCTTTCATATTCCCATCTTCCCCTTCAATTGAAACCATTTTATAAACAGCACCTAGCGCTGGCTGATCATAAGCCGTAATCAATTTCGTTCCGATACCCCAAATGTCTATTCTAGCTCCTTGCTGCTTCAGGTTGATGATCGTATATTCATCCAGGTCATTGGAGGCAACAATCTTTGCATGATGGAAACCTGCAGCATCCAGCATACGTCGTGCTTCTTTAGAAAGGTAAGCTAAATCGCCGCTATCAAGGCGGACGCCAATGAAATTGATTTTATCGCCCAGTTCCTTCGCAACACGGATTGCATTCGGAATGCCAGAACGCAATGTATCATAAGTATCCACTAAGAAGACACAGTCTTTGTGTGAAACTGCGTATTTATGAAATGCCGTATATTCATCTTTGTAAGCTTGGATCATGGAATGGGCATGTGTTCCTGAAACCGGAATGCCGAACAGCTTTCCAGCTCGTACATTACTAGTAGAATCAAAACCTGCAAGATAGGCTGCTCTTGCTCCCCAAATTGCAGCATCCATTTCTTGTGCTCGTCTTGAACCGAATTCAAGGGCTGATTCGTCGCCGATGACTTGTTTGATACGTGAAGCTTTAGTTGCCACGAGTGTGTGATAGTTCACAATGTTAAGCAATGCCGTTTCTATGAGTTGGGCCTCACCAAGCGGTGCCTCCACCCGTAATATCGGTTCATTGCCAAAGACAAGCTCCCCCTCTTTCATGCAACGAATCGCTCCCGTGAAACGGATGTTCTTCAAATAATCCAAAAATTCTTCATCGTAATGCAAATCCGTTTTTAAATAGTCGATATCACTTTCCGAGAAACAAAAGTTCTGAAGGTAATGGACAATTTTTTCAAGTCCCGCAAAAATCGCATATCCGCTGTTAAATGGAAGTTTTCTGAAAAATATCTCGAAAACGGCCTTTCGGTCATGTGTTTTATCTTGCCAATAAGTTTGGGCCATATTGATTTGGTATAGATCCGTGTGTAAGGCGTAACTGTCGTCGTTGTACTTTTTTTCCATGGATAGTTCCTCCCAAAAGAGAAGCATTCGCCTCCCTTCTATTCTGTTGCGTGTATGGATATTATAGAATGGTTGCTCCAAGAGATCCTTTAAAATGCCCAAGCGCCCATTCGTGGCCGGTTTCATTGAATGAGGCCACCGCATTTTCATATATAAAAATAGTATAGCCTAAATTGTAGGCGTCAATTGACGTATGTAAAATGCACTTATATGAATAGATAGTATATCCTAAAACCCGCAGGGCACCTGTCAAGGCAAGGTTTTTTTAACTCATTATACAATTTTACTTCAAAAGTACAAAATGGTATAGAAAAAAGACCGCCTTTCAACGGTCAATAAGCTATATTTTTTCAACCCTTTCATGTCTTTTTACTACTTGTTTCATCATTTTTTCAATAACTAATGCCTGTTCCTCACACTTCGTTTGGTAAGCCATTATCATTTGTTTCAGGTCAGAAACTTCTTCCATTAGTTGTTCTACAGTTAGGTTTTTAAGCTCTTTTATCGAAGAAAGGTTCTTTTTACCCCTTAAATCCTCATGAATTTTATCAATTTCGATAAGCAGAGTTTGATACCATTTTTCTAAGTATAACTTTCTGTCGCCAGTATACAAGCTCCTCGGTGTTAATTGTAAAGTCGAGGCTATCCTCTGTAAAACTTCTTCCTTGCTAAGCTTTTTAGTGAGATATATCCCCTTCTGGGCTCTCCTAATAAACGTTCTTTTTGCACTGGCAGTGCCTCGAGTTAAATCAGCATGGGAAATTAGTTTCTTAGCCATTGATAACACCGCTCTTCTCAAATTCATCCATTTGCTTTGCTGTTGGACTCGGAACCTTCCGATAATACTTGTTGATGTATTTTTTCGCAGTTTGTTTTACCTCTTTTTCAACAGCTTCAGCTTCCTTTTCTGAAAGATGCTTAAACTTTCGGAATAACTCCTTAAACGTCTCTCGGTTTAAGTCATTTTTAATGTCGTCTATCCTTACCGGAAGCGTTCTTTTCTCTACTCTACCTTTTGTCTTCTTTAGTAAAATTTCTTGGTGATGAACAAAAACAACCTACTATCTTCAATGGATTCATCATTCCACATTTCAATGATTTTCAGATAGATTTTTTCCTGAAACCTCCTGCTTTTCATAGCCATCAACGATGGAGTAAAGAAGAGTGTTTCGCGAAATTTTACTTCTAAGGTAACGCATAGACATTTTTTCGTCATGATGCCCTAGGACAAACTGGGTAGCCTTTATATTTCTTGTTTTGACCTGTACTACGGTAGCTATAAAATGCCTAAATCCATGAGCACCAATCTCAAACATAGAACCGTTATTATTAATCTTATATTCTTCTATCTCTTTTACTCGAGGAAGAATTCTATCTTTCAAAAAACCCCTAAAAGCAGTTGTTGGTAGAAGTCCGTTGACATTATTTTCTTCGAAAAGATGATCATACTTCAGCTTGTTATTAGGATTAGTAATTGCCTCCAATTCATTTTCATGGAATCGTTTCTGAAGACGTTTTATCGCTTCAATTCCAACGTCATCAAACAGAAGGAACTGAGCATTAACATTTCCAGCCTTATCTCTGTATATGGATGTTAACCCTAAAAAACTATCACTGTTTAACATAGGATTTAGGCAGTCTACCTCAAGGTTATGAACAAAAGAAAATCGAACAGGACAAGACCCGACAATAAGCCAGAAGTCCCTACATAACGCTTCCCTTTCAGTTTCAGGAACATATGCATACCACTCCTCAATTATCCTTTGAGCTAATCCTTCAATCGGAAAAGCACGTCCCTCGCTATTTTCCTCCTCTGCTATTAGAGCACGACTTATTTTTGACGATAGCCCTTCAGGGTAGTCAATAGTCTTTGGAAAATCAGGGTACTCATTTAACCCCCATTCAATAAACAACCTAGCATCAATAACTTGTGCATAAGTATAAGACGTGCCGTACTGTAGATCTAACCAGTTATAATAAGCCCAGAACTCCTTTCTTTGGAAGTTTGACAGTTGTATATCTTCAGGTATCAATTAAAATTTAAGTTCTTTAATTGTAGTTAGTATAATTGGGTATTTTGAAGCTAATTTATTGTATTCATCATCTGTGACTTCTTCAAAACCTGAAATGGAAGATGTACAATCTTCTAACACATAAATTGAGTAATCCTTGTGATTTATCATTTCAAACTCTTCCACAATCTGTTTGATAGTCTCAAGTACACAGTGAGACTTAGCCTCTCCACCAATAACTATTGTTTTATAATTCTGCAATTGACTTAAAAGATTTTTGTCTGTTAAATCCGTTTTTGAATACTCAGGTTTTATTATTCCATACATTTCAGAAATAGGATTTAACCCTTTTGTCACGTAATGTACATCCTTCTCTTTATACAAAGAATAGGCAAATAACAAGTTTGATAACTGCGTTTCAATTGCTGCACCAAATGTACCTTGTAGGCAATGGTAACTCCAAATTATCAAGGACTTCTTTTCAGTTGCCTCTAGTCCACGAAGATACTCTAAACTTTCTTGCTCTTGGTAAATAGGTGCCCACTTACCTTCTAATACATCTTGATAAGTAATAACCGTAAATGGCTCAGGATACTGTCCTTTATCATTTACCCACCAAGCAGGATGAAAGATTTGTTTCGGCTGATGTATATCTAAACTCATAAAAATATCATCTATAGCATCCACATTTTCATAAATGAACTTAGCAAAGTTTCTAACGTCTTGATAAGAATTAGTAACAGCCAGATTTCCTTCTTCCAAGAAGTCATTTTGAAAATCAATACCAATTACAGCCACTTCTTTATTACTTGTTGGATTAGAATTTAAGTTTTTTAAATTAGGCTTTTTTGTAGTCGCTTTCCCGACTAAATTAATATCAATTAATTCTTCAAATAAAATATTCATTTTGTTCATTCTCCTCCTAAAAAAGATTTATGTCTTCAAATTCTCCCCGGCGTTTTCTTTGTAGACTATCAATATCAATGGACTGGCTGTTCGCTACAATATTGACAGGGTTCCAACGGACAGATTGTCCAATCACCTGTTAAAACCTTTTTGTGATTCTATACTTACTCATTCTGGCTGACTTCCAGTAAGTCTGTGGCAGGATTCCGAAGCTATGCCAGAGAGTGGAGTGATCTATCCACTAATACATCCCCGATTATAGTTGCATTCTGGGAAAAGTTGTGCGTTTGTCTTTTATCGATTTAACTTTTCAGATTAATATGCAATTTAAATTTCTGGCTGCCTACATAGGCATACTGTACCGAAATGTTTAGTTTTGATAATGGGATATATTATGCAATTTCATTAAAGTTGTCGCAAGATAATTATGTCTCAATCCTCTTCCAACCAATTGTAGAAAGGAACATTACTGGGAGCAGAATTTTCATTTTTGTTCACTATTTGTAAAAACTCATCTTGCGTAAGTTCATGTATCTTTTTACTCTGATTTCTTTGTAACTTTATTGGAACTGCATCAGGACTCCAATTCTCTTCAATTGCTTTCTTGATAAATCCTTCAACGTTTCTTACCTTTTAAGGAGATTGCTGCATAATCAGAAGTACTTCCAAACTTCTCTGAATGCCTACATGAGATAGCAATACAACCATGTCTTCTGTAGGTGAGGTTATAAATACTGCTTTAAATGCAAGAGTAACTAGGTCTCTGTTGTGCTGATTATTTTCTTGATGGTTAACATTGGTGGATGGCACGGAAGGAGATTGGGGTGGTACTTGTTCGAAATTCATGTAAGTTAAGTCATTTTCAGGGATACGCCATCCCTGTACGTCGCTGTTCTTAAAAGCGTTAGGGAATTGTTTACCAGACCTGAGCCAACGTTTAATGGTTTCCCCGCTTTTGCCAAGTCTAGAAGCAACTTATGATACTGTTAATGTCTGATTATTTGTTTTTGAATGTCCATTAATCGATGGTTTTGATAATTGGATATCCGCCGCTGGTATTTTCCATCCTTCTTTATCAAAATTGTTATGGGCATTTGGAAAAACATCGCCTTTACGTAACCACCTCCGAAGCACCCGTTAATTAAATTAGAAATTTAATTACCTTTTCTTTGTCCTCTTAAAAAATAAATAACCTAACACACCTAAAATTAATGCTATACCTCCGAAAACAATTACTTGAAGTTGATCCTCCTGCTGATAAGAGAGTAGCTACTAAGAGTATACTGCTAGATAATTGCAATGAAATTGTGTCACCAGCAGTTAGGTTTACAATGACATCATTATTAAAGGTTGAAACGCCTATAACTGGTCTTAATATAGAACCTGGAATTGGAGTAGTACCATTTAGCAAAATTCTTGAACCAGCTCCTATTCCGAGTGCAGCTGTTGTGTTAATTTGATAGGTAATGTAGTAAATTGAAGTATCTTGTATTTAACTAATACCATGCGGAGTCCGAGAATACCAAAAAGGTTTATATAGTGACTTGATATAATATAACCTTCACATCTATGCGAGTCGAGTGATAACAAGATGTGCTGAAACAGGTCTTGTTCCTCCAGCCAATGGAGTGATGGTTAGTGCTGTTGAATTGCCAGCAGGATTTCGTACAGTGAGTATTGAATTGATGACTGTCGTTTGTACAAGAGCCATTTCTACTATCTGAGAAGTACCGGTTGCTCGACCCACCACCGTATAAGCTAGATCCGCGCCATTAAGAGTTAAAATAAGTTGTCCTGCCTCAGTCACACTCACCTGAAATAAGACTTGGTACGTGCCAATTTATGAGTTAGTTGCCAAAAGAGAAGGTACTTCAAAATAAGCTGTCCTATGGGTGGCTTTTTAATTTTAGTTTAATGTGAATGTATGTTTATTTAATAGGAAAAGATAATTGTATAGGTTTCAAATGTAGAGGAGTGTAAAATGTTTTTTCATATTATTATTGGTTTTATTCTGCCTTGGATTTTGGGAATTTATTTGTTTAAAAAACATAGAAGGCTGTTCATTATTTTTTATCCAATTGGTTCAGCTACGAGTTTTATGATAAATGAAATTGGGTTTACCTACTTTTGGAAGATGGATAAAACCCTTGCTTCATTTTCGTATGACCTTGGACTTTTTCCTATAGCTTGCTGTTTATTTATTTGCAGTATTCATTTAGAAAAACTGTCCACTCTAACTTCATTTTTAATCTTTACATTAGGTACCGATTTATTGGAACTTTCAATAGTGTTACTTGGAAAATTAGATTATCGAAATGGATGGAATATATATTGGTCTGCAGTTAGTTATTTGCTGGCATATTTAATCGTATATGGGTATTACAAATTAGTTTTAAATTATTTTTCATTCAACAAACGGCTTGATTAAGGAAATAGGTAACACAAAAAAGAAAAATTTTAATTTAATAGGAGACGATGGGAAATGAACTTTAATTGCCTTCCTCAATTAGTTGATATGAGAGGTGAATTAGAATTAAATGGTACTTACTCAAAGCGAACCAAATCATTTACTCACCGTGTATGGCATCATTCATTAACAAGAAAGAGTTTGGGTGGATCTGTTGCTGCTAGCTTTGCCAAGTACCATGTAAAAACACTCGGTTGGCCTGGATGTGGTTATGCGTTAGCTATTGAGCCTAAGAATATAATTAATACTCCGAATGGTAAAAGGGCTAGGTTGTATATGCAAATGATATTGACCGTAGGACATACCATGTGGGAAACAGCAATCAATTTTCTCTCGGTATTTGTGTTGCTGGTGATTATCGATATGACACTATGGATGAAGCCACTCTTGCAAGTATTGCCGAACTTCACACCGCATTTATTAAAGGTGGAATAGGGAAGTATGATAAAGCCCATAATGAAATGCCAGGATATAGTTGGAAAGCTTGTTGCGAGTATAACTACATAAATGCGTTTGATTGGAAAGGTTCAAAAACTCCATCCAAACCAGCTCCTGCCCCTGCGGTCTATACTATCCAGGAAGGTGTTACCTTATGGAGCATTGCACATAAGGACGGCACTGGTGGCGTTCAAGTTGAGGATTTAATTAAAGCAAATCCTGGTATCGATCCTACTAAATTAAAAATAGGCCAGAAAATTTATTTTGGAAATGCTAAATACGTGGTTGTTTAACCTGACAATATTAAAAAACCTGATGTAAAAGTGGACGTTACACCAAATCCTATTGTTCCTTATCCGGGGATTGTATTGAAAGAAAAAGCAAAAGGAATGAAAGTGGTCGATATTAAACGTGTGCAGCGCGCATCTGGTATGGTCGAAAAAGATGTCGATGGTAAATTCGGTCCTAAAACTACAAAGGCAGTGAAAGTTTATCAGAAAAAGCAAGGATTAAAGATTGATGGTCCAAAACTTGGAATCGGATGTTTTAAATCAATGATACAAATCCCTTCTCCTTATATAAAAAAACTCTCGAATTGGAAACCCGAGAGTTTTTTATTTTTCATAATATTTTATAAGGGTTGGACTATCCTTTGAGGGATTAATTTCTTAGTTCCCTTATGATCACTTATTGTTTTCGTTCATATTAGTTGGAATATGCAGCAGCAAAAAAGCTTTCAGGACCCGTACGCGTTGGTAAGATTACTATTCCGGCAGGTATACTTATGAACGATTGATAAATTAAAAAGTCGGAAGGGGAAGGTGGATTAAAGTCTGCTCCAGCTAGAGTGAATACTGTTTCGGAGGCGACTCCTAGACCTGCAACTGGTAATGTTATTTGACCTGAATATACGAGAACCCTACCGGGCCCTGTCCCTCTATAAACTTCAACGTTGACAGGAGTTAGTAAGGCAGCTAAAGTGCTTAGGGTAGCTGTGAAAGTAAATTCCACCCTAATATTGGGTCCTGCACCTGCAGTACTTAAACCTAGTGTTCCGAATAGGGCTGGTGTAGTGGTTACGGGGATGGCGATAGAGTTTCTAAAGCTAGCATTCTGCGAAATCTGTGAATCTAAAAATTTACCCATAAATTTCACCTCCTTATAACCATATACCACATCATATGGAGACAGATCTATTTATGTTTGGACAAGCATACAGTTTTAAAAAAAGAAATTTCATATTCGTTAGTCTAAGATCCGAATTGTCTTGAAGGTATCTTTTTTATACAACTAACTGGTGCATTAGTTCCCTAAGCTGGCCAAAAAGATAACTGTAGATAAAAAAACAAGTAAAGCGACTTTCACCGAATTTTTTGCTGCATAATTAAACGCCTTTACTCATCTTGAGTAAGGGCTATTATTTTGTTTTAGGCGTTGTTAAAGGTTGCTGCTGATTTTGATGAACTTAGGGGCGTATTCACTTCTTTCTCTATACCAAAAATGTACAAGCAAACTCTAAAAAAAATCATAATATAAAGAGGACAAACTTAAAAAAGGAGAGAAGTTTATTCTTATTATTAGAAAAATCATTTATTTTACGCATGATAAACAGCCCGGTCAAGATGACCGGGCTTGTTTTCTTGAATTTTTAGACGGGATAGACTCCGTGTTTACGATCGGTAAATGTCAATTTTTTACTGACATATGCTTCAAATCGGGCGCACAATTCATCACGCAGGTCATTTGGCTGAATGATTCCATCAACAATCATTTCGGAGGCTAGGCGGTAGATATCGATGTCTTCATTATATTCATTGCGCTTCTGTTCGATGAAGGCAGGGCGCTCTTCTGGTTCCATTGCATTGATTTTATTGGCATAGACTGCATTTACCGCAGCTTCTGCCCCCATGACCGCAATCAATGCCGTCGGTAAGGCAAGAACGCAGTCCGGTTCAAAAGCGGGACCAGCCATCGCGTATAGTCCAGCACCATAAGCCTTACGGACAATGACAGAAATCTTGGGAACAGTGGCTTCACTCATGGCCGAAATCATTTTCGCACCATGGCGAATGATCCCTGCCTGTTCGACCTTCGTCCCAATCATGAATCCTGGTATATCCACCAGGAACAACAGCGGTATATGGAAGGCATCACATAAATTGATGAACTTGGCTGCCTTATCAGCTGAATCATGGAACAGGACGCCGCCCTTGACACGCGGCTGATTGGCAATGATCCCTATCGTTTGCCCATTTATCCTGGCAAGACCAGTAATTAATTCGGGGGCAAATAACTTCTTGATCTCACAAAACGATTGCCTGTCAATGATCCTGTCGATCAAGTCATACATATTAAAGGCTGCATTCTGATTTTTCGGAATCAGTTCTTCCAATGTTTTTTCAAATTCAGCAGGCAGCTCAGGTTTTGTGGCTTTAGGCTTTTCTTGATAATTTCCTGGAAAATAGCTTAAGTATCTGCGTGCAAAAGCGATGGATTCTTCTTCAGACTTAACAAGCACATCCCCGCATCCCGAAACAGAACAATGCATTTTCGCCCCGCCCATTTCCTCTTCGGTCACCTTTTCGCCAATGACCATTTCTGCCATTCTCGGTGAACCTAAATACATGGAAGCATTACCATCAACCATTACGACAATATCACAAAAAGCAGGGATATATGCCCCTCCCGCTGCAGACGGACCGAACAATAGACAGATTTGCGGGACTTTTCCAGATAACTTCACTTGATTGTAGAAGATCCGTCCTGCACCACGGCGTCCTGGAAACATCTCAACTTGGTCCGTAATTCGAGCACCTGCAGAATCGACTAAATATAGAAGTGGCAACTGTAACTTATCAGCTGTTTCCTGAATGCGAATGATTTTCTCGACGGTCCTTGCTCCCCAGGATCCAGCTTTTACTGTCGAATCATTGGCCATGACACAGACTCTCTGTCCGTTGATTTTTCCGATGCCTGTAACGACACCATCTGCTGGAAGCCCATCACTGGCACAATTGGCAAAGAATGCGTCTTCAATTTCAACCCCTTCATCAAAAAGTAACTCCAGCCGTTCACGTACGAAGAGCTTTCCTTTTTCAGCATTTTTTTGATGGTATTTTTCTAAACCGCCTTTTTTAATCGTTTCAACCGTTTCGGTTAGTTTATCCGTCGTTACCATTCATGTTCCTCCTTCAATTGAAATCATTGACCCGTAAATACCGGCTTGCGCTTTTCCTTGAATGCTGACAGACCCTCTAGTCGGTCCCGGGTTTGCAACGTTATCTGATAACAGTCTTTTTCAATTTGCAGTCCTGTTTTCAGGTTCGTATCAGCCCCTTGGTTGATCGCAGCTTTTGCTGCCCTTAGTGCTAATGGGGCATTGACCGCAATTTCCCCAGCCAGTTTTTTCGCTTCCTCAAGTAAATGTTGGGGTGGATACACATGACTGATGATATTCAAGGCTTGTGCCGTTTTTGCTTCCAGTCTCCTGGCCGTAAAAATCAGTTCTTTCGCTGTTGGCACTCCGACGACTCGCGGCAGGCGCTGAGTACCGCCTGCACCTGGAATGATTCCTAAGGCCGTTTCTGTCAGCCCCACCTTTGCCGTTTCCGAAGCGATGCGAATGTCACAAGCTAGTGCCAACTCCAGTCCTCCGCCAAAAGCCGAGCCGTTAATTGCTGCGATGACTGGGACTGGAAGGTTTTCTACAGCGGTAATCGTGTCACCAATCAGCTTGACTGTCTCCTTGACCTTATCATCATTCATCCCTGCTCGTTCCTTAAGATCCGCACCAGCACAAAAGGACTTTTCCCCAGCCCCTGTTAAAATCACGGTTCTCAAATTGGAATCATTCTTCAGTTCATCCAGCCCTTCGAATAAGCAATGAAGCAATTCTGTCGATAATGCATTAGCAGCATCAGGACGATTCAAAGTCACGATGGCAATTCCCTTTTCATCATGACTGATCTCAACTAATGAAGTCATAGCTTCCCCCTCCATTCCTCTTATTGGGCGTTATATACAGCCATCTGATGGCTAGGCAAAGGTTTCTCTAGAAAGCTTTGTATCATGGACGCTGCCTTTATTAGTTTTTCTTGATTGATACCTGTTTGAATCCCCATATTATGAAGCATATGAATCAGGTCATCCGTAGCCACATTTCCGCTCGCCCCTGGAGCATATGGGCATCCGCCCAAACCACCGAGCGAAGAGTCGAAAATCTCCACTCCATAATCCAGTGATTGAAGTACATTGGCAAGTGCCATGCCCCTTGTATCATGAAAATGGAGGGCCATTTTGCTTATATCATATCTTTTAACAGCCCGTTCAAGGAACAAGGCAACCTGTCTCGGTGATGCAACACCAATGGTATCACCCAATGAGACCTCATTGATTCCGTATTCAAAAAGTTGGTCACAAACGCGGAAAACCTGTTCGGGTGAAACCTGCCCTTCATAGGGACAGCCAAAAACAGTTGAAACATATCCCCTAACCGTTTTCCCGCTTTTTGCTGCTGAGCCGATGACATCCTTCATTACTGGAAGAGTATCGGAAATCGATTTATTGATGTTTTTAAGATTATGGGTTTCACTGGATGACATGAAAACTGAAATTTCATCAATATTGGCCTCAATAGCCGACTCAAGTCCCCTTTGATTGGGGACTAGAGCGGCATAAGTGATATCGGGGTTGCGCTTAATTCCCTTAGCTACCTCAATAGAATCACTCAATTGGGGAATCCACTTTGGATGTACAAAAGAAGTCACTTCTATATAAGATAGGCCTGTTTCAGAGAGCTGATCGATCCAATCGATTTTGCTTTGTGCCGGTATCATGACCTTTTCATTTTGGAGCCCGTCACGCGGACCCACTTCCTTAATTGTCACATTTTCAGGCCAAATCATCTTACCACTCCGTTCTTTTATTCAATGACCGCCAATACGTCGCCCTCATTTACAAAATCCCCCTCATTTACTTTAAGTTCTTTAATGGTACCCGCTTCCTCTGCGGCAATGGGGATTTCCATTTTCATCGATTCCAAAATAATGATATCCTGTCCGTCGGTTACACTTTGCCCTTCATTCGCTACGATTTTCCATACGCTTCCTGCCATGCTTGCCTTTAATTCTGTCATTTATATTCCTCCTGATCATTAATGTTTTTAAACAAGGTCTATACAGTCAATTTTTTAATATATTTGTCAATGAAATCCGTGGTCGTATCACCTTGGGAAAAAGCTTCATGTGAGATGATTTCCTTGAGAAGCGGAATGTTAGTTTTTATTCCCTCTATATTATAGTTGTCCAACGCTTCTCTTAACCTCTCGATTGCTTTTTCCCTCGAATCGCCGCTCACTACCAATTTGGCGATCATCGGGTCATAAAAATGGGATACGACGGATGTTCCATGAACAGCCAATTCATGGCGGATCCCATCCCCTTCCGGAAGTTTCATGCTGGTGATTTTCCCCGGTGCTGGATAAAAGGTTTTAGGGTCTTCAGCATATATTCGTACTTCTATCGAATGTCCATCCCTATTGATCTCTGCTTGAGTGAATTCCAGTTTGTTACCCGAGGCAATTTTAATTTGCTGTTCGACTAAATCGAGTCCTGTAATTTCTTCGGTGACTGGATGCTCAACCTGAAGGCGCGTATTCATTTCAAGAAAATAAAAGTTTTTATCCGCATCAACTAAAAATTCAAGTGTACCAGCATTGCTATATCCGATGGACTTAACTGCTTTGATGGCAGCCAACCCCATTTTGTTTCTTGTTTCTTCGTCCAGGAATGAAGAGGGAGCCTCTTCCACGACCTTTTGGTGGCGCCTTTGAACGGAGCATTCCCGTTCCCATAAGTAAACAGCGTTCCCAAAGGAATCCGCTAATACCTGTATTTCAATATGACGAGGCTTATCTATCAATTTTTCAATGAACATATCTCCATTGCCAAAAAACAACTGGGCCCGTTTTTGGTTCCCTTCGAAGGCTTTGGAAAGTTCTTCCTCATTAGTCGCGGCCTGCATGCCGATCCCTCCGCCTCCGGCTGCTGCTTTCAACATGACTGGATAGCCAATCTTCTCGGCAACGGCTGCCGCTTCTGCACTATCGATTAATGGACGTGAAAATCCAGGAACCAATGGAAGTCCCGCTTGCTCCATCTTTTTCCTTGCCTCGACTTTATTGCCCATCTGCTGGATGACTTCTGGTTTGGGTCCGATGAATATCAAGCCGGCTTCTTCGCATGAACGCGCGAAATCTGCATTTTCACTAAGAAATCCGTATCCAGGATGAATGGCCTCAACGCCTGTTTCTTTAGCAATTTCTAAAATCTTCTCGACGTTTAAATAGCTTTCCTGAACCCTCGGGCCTCCTAATAAATATGCCTCATCTGCTAATCCCACAAATGGCGAATCCGAATCTGCTTCGGAATGGACGGCAACCGTAAGTATTCCCAACTTCTTACATGTCCGGATAATACGTGATGCTATTTCTCCTCTGTTTGCGATAAGAATTTTTCGAATCATTCGATATCCTCCTTATTTAGTACGTTCCGTCAGTAGGTCAAGCGTTTGTTCCCGCAGCTTATACTTTTGAATTTTTCCGGATGCCGTCATTGGATAAGCATCGGTAAATCGAATGTATCGGGGAATTTTATGAAAAGATATTTTCCCTCTGCAATACTCTATCAATTCTTTATCCGTCAGGGTTTCTCCTGCTTTCAATATGATCCATGCCGCTACCACTTCCCCATACTTCTGATCTGGAACCCCAAGTACCTGGACATCGAGAATTGCAGGATGCTGATAGAGGAATTCTTCTATTTCGCGCGGATAAATGTTTTCCCCTCCACGTATGATCATATCTTTCAGCCGGCCTGTAATCTTGCAATAGCCATTTTCATCCATCACGGCCAAATCTCCCGTGTGAAGCCAGCCTTCAGGATCGATCGCCTGCTCCGTAGCTTCCGGGTTATTATAATATCCCTTCATTACATGGTAACCTCTTGAACAGAGTTCCCCCTGTTTGCCGCGCGGAACTTCTTCTCCAGTAGCTGGGTCTATAATTTTCACTTCCACCTTCGGCAGTGCCCTTCCCACTGAGGAAACCCGAAGCTCGATCGGGTCATCCGTTCTAGTCATCGTAATTCCCGGAGAAGATTCGGTTTGACCATAAGTAATCGTAATTTCAGAGATTCCCATTTTATTCACCACGCTTTTCATGACTTCGATCGGACATGTGGAGCCTGCCATGATTCCCGTCCTCAATGACCGTGTATCATATTGGTCGAAGTCATCGAGATTAAGTTCTGCGATGAACATCGTCGGTACACCATGTAACGCCGTACATCTTTCTGTTTCAACGGCCTGAAGGACAGTACGAGGATTAAATTCCACGATGGGCACCATTGTGGCCCCAACGGAAACAGAGGCCATCGTACCAAGGGAACAGCCGAAACAATGAAACATGGGAACGGGTATGCAAAGCCGATCATCCTTCGTAAGCTTCATGCATTCAGCGACGTTCAATCCGTTGTTGACCAAGTTGGAATGAGTCAACATCACTCCTTTTGGAAATCCTGTCGTCCCTGATGTGTATTGCATATTAATCACATCATCGGAAGCTAATTCCCCCATCCTCATGTCCAATGACTCCTCCGAAACGAATGCGCTCCCGCTAATGACTTCATCCCACGAAAACGTGCCCGGGTAACTTGTTTTGCCTAAAACGATGATATTTTTCAATTTTGGTAGTTTCTCAGATTGTAATTTTCCAGGTTTTGCAGTTTTCAATTCAGGGACAATTTCATACAGCGTATCTATATAGGAATGATCCTTGTATTGTTCCATCAAGATGATCGTCGTCGAATCCGACTGCTTAAGCAGATATTCCAGTTCAATTGAACGGTAATTCGTATTGACCGTAACCAGCACCCCGCCCATTTTCGCGGTTGAAAATTGAGATATAAGCCATTCAGGTTTATTGGACGCCCAAATAGCGATATGTTCCCCTTTTTTAATATCAAGTGACATGAACCCCCGGGCCGCCTGTCGGCAAATCCTTTCAAATTCGCTGTACGTATGGCGAAGTCCAAGCTCATGGTAAACCACCGCTTCATTATCACCGTATTGTTCAGCAGTCTTTTCAAGCAGTTTTCCGATCGTAACATCTAGCAAATCAGACATCAAACTCCTCCTATCAAATAAAAGTAAGAATGAACGCTTTTTGCTGTATAGATAACATCTGCTTTTCCCCTAAATGAACCATGCATTTTTGTTCATTTGCGCTCCAAAAGATTAACAGCCTAATTGTCTGGCGATCACGATTCTTTGAATCTCGGATGTGCCTTCCCCAATTTCCAATAACTTCGCATCTCTTAAATAGCGTTCCACTTCATATTCCCGCATATAACCAGAACCGCCATGTATTTGAATCGCTTGATTGCTTGCCCGGAACGCGGTCTCACTTGCAAAAAGCTTGGCGTATGCCGCTTCCTTAGCAAAGGGCTTTTTATTGTCTTTTAACCAGGCAGCCTTATATACCATATTCCTTGCCAATTCAATTTCCATGGCCATGTCAGCAAGCTTGAATTGAATCGCCTGGAAACTTGAAATGGATTTACCAAATTGAACGCGCTCTTTTGAAAAAGCCAAGGCCTTATCAAAGGCTGCTTGTGCAATGCCGACGGCCAAAGCGGCAATTGAAATCCTCCCTCCATCCAACGTGAATAAAAACTGTTTGAATCCTTTGTCTGGATCACCCAATAAATTTTCCTTTGGCACTCGGACATTATCAAGGATGATTTCACACGTATTGGAAGCGCGAACGCCCATTTTTTCATAATTGCTATTGATGGTCAGCCCTTTGGTATCCGTTGGCACGATGAATGCCGAGATGATGTTTTTGCCATTGGAATCTTTGCCCGATACAGCAGTAACGGTGATGGTTCTTGAATAGCTGGCATTGGTTATCCATGTTTTCTCACCATTTATCACATATTCATCACCTTCTAATACCGCACTCGTTTTCGTACCGCCCGCATCCGAACCCGCATTAGGCTCTGTCAATCCGAAAGCTGCCAGAGTTTCACCGGTCGTGATGGGAACCAAATATTTTTGTTTCTGTTCCTCGGTTCCGAAATAGTAAATGGGACTTGCTCCGAGCGAAACCGCTGCTGCATAGCTTAAGCCTGTTCCTCCGCAAGCCTTGCCAACCTCTTCAACGGCAATCGCATACGATATCGTATCCCCTCCAGAACCGCCATATTCTTCAGGGAACGGAATTCCAAGCAATCCGAGTTTCCCCATTTTTTTGAATACATCCTCCGCAAACATCGACTTTGCATCTAACTCTATCGCAATCGGTTTAATTTCCTTTTCGGCAAATTCCTTGACCATTTCCTTAATCATCTGCTGTTCTTTTGTAAGTGAAAAATCCATATGTTCATTCCCCTTTCTATTGAGACCGACTAGTTGGTCTGTACAAATCAAGTTTTACTGTTTAATCCACAGCTTATTGGTTCTTCAGTAAAAATGGCTGGGTGATTTCCTCTTCTTTTTGTTTATCTGTCAATAGGGCATTCAGAATTAAATCTACGTATATATCACCGATTTCATCGATCGTTTTTCCACCGTCCCTTTTGTACCATTTGTAGGACCAGTTCACCATGCCCAGAATGGACATTCCGGTAATTTCCACCGGCAATTCGCTGCGGAATACTCCCTTGTCAATCCCTTCTTGGATGACGGAAAAGATTATTTCTTTATACATCTGACGCTTTTTTTTGATGTCTTCAACATAAGGTGGTTTTAAGTATATGCTTTCTTGATAGAAAACTGAGATGTGTGGTTTATAGAGGTCAAAAACTTTAACGAATGATTGAATGATCTTTTGCATTTTTTCTGTCGGATGGGTACTTTCTGAAATGGCTTCCTGTGCTTTAATTAAAACATATGAAATAAAGTAATCATGGATGACAAATAAGAGTTCATCTTTGGAAGAGAAATGGTGATAAAAACCACCTTTGCTAGTTCCGCATGCCTTAACGATTTCGTTAACGGAGACACCATGAAAACCATGCTGATCGAAGAGCGTCAACGATGTTTCAATTATTTTTTCTTTTAACTCCGTAAGACTGCACCCCCTTTTGTATCCGCTTACATTTAACAACATAAAGAGTGTGGCTATGTAGTTAACTGGATTCATTTAGATTTTACCAAATATTTAAAAATTGTCAATTTTTAAATACAAAAGAAAACAGCCCCCATGAACAAGAGCTGTCATCAATAAAACGGAGGGATAGGCAATGAGTCAAAATAGAGTCCTATCCTTTTTACCATACACATTGCCTATTCATTCTTTTTTGCCTTGACTGGCATGACCTTGGCTTTTACTAACTTCCAGCCCTTGTCATAAGTCCATACCGATTTAATCTCCAATATCGGCTCACGTTCATCGGATCCTTTTACATGTTGGATCCCCATGAGCCCCTTTCCTTTGCCCAAAACGGACTTGAGGTCAAGCGACGAGTATGGATCAACCAAAAGCTCGGTTGGTTCATTTAGCTTTCCATCGTGGTAAATGCCCAATTCATCATACGTTTGTTTTCTAGAACTGACATCTATCACCACAGGATTTTGTCCTTCAATAATGATTTCTGCTTTGTAACCGTCAAGAAATTGGGCCATTACAGGGACCGATGGCGGTACTTCCAGTTCCTGCACTTTCCCTTCTTTGAACGTATAGGCGTAACTGGTAATCAAACGATCCTTGCCTGCCATCAAAACCGTGACCAATACGTCCTGAATCCCATCCTTATTCAAGTCCGCAACCTTTATATCAGGATTATACCCTGCATCCAGCGGGACCCTGATTGTATGGCGATTGCTTTCAACGCTCAATTCAATTTTTTTCAGAAACTTGCTTCCTTTCTCATATGGCAGTCCTTGGACCTGGATGATATCTATTTTCTGGTCACCTGTTACATCTCTTTTGGTGGAAATATATGTGCCATCGACTTGAAAATTTTTATCATGTGCCTCAACTGCTTGATAGCTCAAAAAGAGTGAGATGACTAAAACCGCATATTTTAGCAGATCTAACTTTTTCATAATGATAACCTCTCTTTTCCAAGATGGACTAATTTGTCATTTGCCGCCGTTTGAACTTTCGACGCTGATCTTTCATGAAGATGGACCAGAAATAATAGAAACCAGGAACTAATATCGCAAAACCGACGATATATGTGGCAAAAACGGCCCGGAATGATGTCGGGTCGGTAAACCCTGAAAGGATCGTGACATTTGGATAAATGATATAGGGTAAATGAGCAAGTCCATAAACATAGCTGCCGATTAAATACTGAATGATGATCGCGATTACGGCAAGGCGAGGCATTCCTTTGACTTCACGCTTAGAAAAATAGGGAAGATACAAAGCTATCCCGCTAATGATAAAAAAGATTAGCGAAACGAGTAACAATGCTGAGTTTTTCATCATCCCATCATAAAGCCAATTCGCTTCATTTTTTAATGTGAACATCACCATCAGTGCCATGACTAACATGAGCGGTCCGGTTATCATCGCATCCCTGCGGTATATTTTGTATGCTTTCATTTCATCAGCCTGTTTGGAGTAATCAGATAGAAGCAATGATGATAAAAAAAGCGTGCTCATAATTCCAAACCCCACAAATGCATACTCATTAGGACTCATGAATAGTTTAGAAAGATTCAATTCTTCATTTCCTCTCACGCCTTCGACAAATCCAAGGTGTGTGATTGGCAATACGCTGATTAATAGCCCGGGTATGATCAATCCCGTTAATCCTGATATATACGTTAGCACTTTTTCATATTTATCTACGCTATGTGAAAAAACCAAGAACGCACTCCTAATACAAAGAAGCACCAAAATAAGGCTCGCTGGAACGATCAAGGCTACTCCAATCGGAAAAACTGCACCTGGAAATAAACTATAAATCGCAATAACAAGACCAACGACAAAGGTATTAGTCACTTCCCACGTTGGTGATAAATAGCTGTTCGCTATCTTCGTAGCATTCGTTTCTTCCTTCTTAATGTAAGTCATGGCCCAGAAGCCAGCGCCAAAATCCATAGAAGCCATGATGGCATAAAGAAAAATAAAGCCCCAGACCAGTGTTATTGCAAGAAGAGCATCACTCATTGACCTTCCCCCCTTTTATGAGTTCGAATCGAAAAGCCTCACATCTTTCTGTTCGGCTTTATAAATATCATCCATCACAGAATGACGTTTAAAATAATATAAAAGTGTAAACACGACAGATACGCATAAAATGATATAGACAAGAATGAACATCGTGAATAAAAAACCAAGATTCTCATACGAAGTTACTGAATCCGCTGTGGTAAGCATCCTGTATATCGTCCATGGCTGCCTGCCTGTACAAGCAAAAATCCAACCGCATTCAATCGATATCACCGAAAGCGGACCTGCAGCAACAAACAGCCAGAGAACCCATCTCGGGTACGACTCCTTCTTCAGCCACTTATTCCATACCAATGCAAACAAGGCTAATGCAATTAAGCCTGAACCAATGATGACCATGGCGTTGAATAAGATATGGACATAAAGCGGCGGCCAATACTCTTCTGGAAAATCATTCAAACCGGTTACGACCGTATCGAAACTGTTACCTGATAAGAAGCTTAAAACCCATGGAAATTCAATCCCATACTTCACTTCCTGGGCTTCCCTATCTGTATAACCGAATAATGTAAGACCTGCATGATCCTTCGTTTCGAACAAGCCTTCAGCGGCCGCCAATTTCTCGGGCTGTTCCCTATATAAATGCTGGGTTGTCGCATGGCCGTTGAGTGCCGTCAAAAAAGAAAAAACCAAACCTAAAACGATACTGAGCTTCAGTGCTTTTTGGTGAAAATTATATTCAGTAGTGCCATATTTGTTCTTTAACATCTTATAGGCTGCAACTGCCGCTACGACAAATGCGCCTGTGGTATAAGCAGTCAGTGCCGTATGTCCTGCTGTCACTAAGAAGCTAGGATTAAAAAATGCCGCCCAAGGATCTACATCGACTATTTCCCCATTTTCAAACCGGAAACCAGCAGGTGTCCCCTCGAAAGCATGGACATTTGATATCAATACAGCTGAAGCCATCGCTCCGAATGCAACAAAAAATAAACTCACGATACGTGCCCATGGCTTGATTTTTTCAGCAGCGTACACGTAGATGGACATGAACAATGCTTCAACCATGAATGCATAAATCTCGATTTGGAACGGGAGCGCCATGACACGTCCAATCACTTCCATGAATCCAGGCCATAATAGGGACAGTTGCACACCTGCAATCGTACCAGTCGGGATTCCGACCCCCAGTAACACTCCTAATGTTTTGGTCCAGCGTTTGGCCATGACCACATACTGTAAATCCTTTGTCCTTTGATACATCAATTCCGCGGCCAACATCATCATGGGCAACCCGACGCCAATCGTTGCAAATATGATATGTACGGCCATATTCGTCCCGAACATCGCACGGGCCATTTGTATATGATCCATACTTTCTTCCTTTCTAAGCTTTGTCTCTTGGTAGTATCTCCGCGGGAAAGGAAAATATTTAATAATATTCCACAATCTAAGTTTTCATAGGTTTTACAGAAGGTCAGAATTTTATTTAATGATTTTTTTGGATGTTTGTTTATTGAATATTCTATCGAGGTTATTATTAAGATATATTTACTTCGGTTGATCGCTTCTTAACCGAGTGTATTCATGTATGCTTTGAAATCAAGGTTTCACTCAATACAGCGGCCGCCCCATTCCCGACCATCTCAAGACATATTGTAACCGCCAAAAGGTGCCGTCAAGTTGATGATAGCTACTCCGCTTCCATCAATACACTTGTCCGGCCCGTATACGATAAACTGAAAGTACCTTCTTATTTCCCCGTCAAGGCTGCCAATTAATACGGTGTGCCGTTTGCAATCTTAATTGCTTCCTTGACACTGTCAAACTACATCGTAACGAAGACCGGACGAAAGTTTCCTTCTTGTTAGATCGTCATTTCGTTCTTAACATCAGCAAAAATAGTAGATTTCACATAGAAGTCTCCGTCCAAACCTTTTGGCTTGCCTGAACCAACAGCGATAACTTTCGCACCTTCCTCAATACTTTGTTGAAGAATTCTTGATTCTTGTACCACTGCTGCTAAACACCATTGATAACACTAGGAGTTGAATCGAGGATTGCCGCGAATTCTTCAAAATTCTCTAAAGAACTGTTTATTCAGTTTATATTTCCTTCACATTAAAATACACACATACCCTACAATATTGTAGTCTATGTGTGTATTGCGGCCAGCATTGACTATTGTCCAATTTCAAGAATAATTTTCCTTTAAACGCCTTTTTCTCTACCAAAAGGAAGATCAAAAAACCCACATTTTAAACTCATCCACATGGATAAAGCAGTCACTTCTGGATGAAAACGAACTCGTCCCTTTATAGGCCCAACTATTTCATTTTGTTGAGAACGACAGCCAGTGAAAACTGTTACTGAACCATCATCATCACCCATTCGAACAAGAATTCGTACAGGAAGGATTCGAAAAGGTTATTTCAGTAACCGTACATTTCAATGTCATATCCTAACTTTTAAATTACTTTTTTAAAATTAGACTAGGTTGAACTTAGCAAATTTAATATTTCACTTTGCCTATTGTCCGGTTTTTCAACTTGATCGATATGGATAAGGACTGCCTCTTGCCTTCTTTGCACCTCATAGGTTAGAAGTTTCAATATGAAAGTTAAGGATAATCTACATTTAAAAACGTAGCCACATCTTTGCTTTTTTGTTTTCTCTGATTCCGCATCCTTGCTCGATCTAATGCCGTTTCATGTAATTTTTTTTCTTCCTCTGTCTCCGGTATAACTTTTGGAACACGTGTTGGACGTTTATGTTCATCAAGTGCAACAAATGTTAATAGAGCAGTCGCTGCAATTCTGCGTTCACTGCTTTTTAAATCTTCAGCAATAATTTTCACAAATACCTCCATTGAAGATGTCCCTGTCCATGCGACATAAGATATAAAACAAACTGAATCTGTTGTCCGAATGGGATGTAAAAAGTCAACTGAATCTGTTGAAGCAGTTACACATTCGCTTCGACTATGACGTGCTGCAGAAATCGACGCTACTTGATCGACGTCACTCATTAATCGGCCGCCAAATAATGTATTATGATTGTTCACATCATTTGGGAATATACGACTTGTTCTTATCACCCTTGATTCTCTGCAATATTTTGCTTCAATAAACCCGTCCTCCTAAAACATGGGACCCGAAATCACCTATGTAAACTTTTATATAGTTATATTATGATAAAATTTTGAACTTTTTATCCTTAAAACACTATCAAAAGACAAAGATTGAAAATACATTATTGAAATTCGAAACAATGAATTTAATCATTTTTGAAAAACTTCCTTGCAACGCTTGATGCCACAGGTATTTAATATCCACTTTCTTTATAGCTTGATCATCTTTTAACCACGAATCAGATTATTCATTTCCTGCACTTTTAAATTATCTAATAACTGAGTATTCCACATAAAGGATAAACATAGTGGAATATGATAGCCATAATCAATCATGACAATTTATTGAAGATCCTTCATAAATGGAGACCCATTAGGAATATGATAGCGTAAATCCCAAATAGGAAAGTGTAACCCAGAGAGGAGAAAACACTTTGTCCTTTTTCAGAAATTCGCTTTCACCCGATCAAATGCTGACTGCGATCAGATACGGCCTTGGACCTTCCCAAATCCCAAAAAAAATCATAATCATTGGTGCCGGCATGTCTGGGTTGGTTGCAGCATCCCTTTTAAAACAAGCGGGGCACGATGTAACGATATTGGAAGCAACCGGGAGGGTCGGAGGACGTGTATTGACCATACGGGAGCCATTTTCAGAAGGTTCCTACCTTGAAGCCGGTGCCATGCGCATTCCGAATTATCATTACTTAGTGGCTGAATATATCAAGAAGTATGGTTTACGAGTCAACACTTTTGTGAACACCACTCCTAATGATCCCATTTATGCCAATGGAATCAAGACGACCGCTGCCATCTATCAACGGAACCCGGATATACTGAGGTACCCTGTAGCTCCCCATGAAAGAGGAAAAACAGCTGAGGAATTACTCAACATGGCAATTAAGCCTGTAACTGACTTTATCAATCAAGACCCCATTAATAATTGGAAGATCGTCGTTAATGAATTTGACAAATACTCCATGAGTTTCTTTTTGCAGTACAATCCAGTAGGGGTGAGCCTATCATCCGGCGCGCTTGAAAGCATTAAAGTTTTATTGGGTATAGAAGGATTCCCTGAACTTTCTTTTCCTGCCTTACTTCGGGAGCTAATGCCAATCTTTAATCCAGAGACAAATTTTTACTCAATCGAAGGAGGCAACGACAGGCTTCCATATGCTTTTCTACCTGAATTGAAGGATAATCTAAACTTCAGATATGAAGTGACAAAGATCATTCAACATGATAATCAAGTAACCATCCATTCCAAACATACTCAAAGCAGAAGACCCTTAACGGTCACCGGTGACCTTGCCATTGTGACTATCCCTCTTCAATTGCTGCAATTTATAGATATTGAACCCCGGAATTCCTTTTCCCATAATAAGTGGAAGGCAATAAGAGAACTTCATTATGCTGCGTCCACAAAAATTGGACTTCAGTTCACACATAGGTTTTGGGAAAAGGAAGGAATCTTCGGAGGTAAATTGACGACCGATTTACCCATTAGATTTTCTTATTACCCCAGCCAAACGAGCAACCAGAGTGAATCTGGTCTCATCTTAGCAAGTTATACATGGGAAGATGATGCCACTTTATGGGATATACTTCCAGAAAATGATCGTTTACAACACGCGTTGAAAAATTTGGCAAAGGTCCATGGAAAACAAGTGTATGATCACTTTTTATCAGGAGCTTCTTATAGCTGGACACTGAATCAGTATGCATTTGGCGCTTTCTCCATGTTTAAACCTGGTCAGGAAACGGACCTGTTTCCATACATCCCAACCCCTGAAGGAAGGGTCCACTTCGCTGGCGAGCATACTTCAACTGTACCAGCATGGATTGAAGGAGCCATTCAATCCGGAATCGCGGTTGCACATGAAGTGACGAATCTTCCTAAAACATTCGATGTGCCCTTATAAATGAAGGGACTTCCCCTTATTTGACCATGACTCAACTAAAGAGCACTTGACAAAAAAAACCTTCCCAATCGGAAGGTTTTTCATTCGTATGACCATTCACTTTATCCCTCCTTTTGAACCAAAGTCTCCGATCCTTATGTCCACTTCATAATTAATAACAGCTTTACTTAAACCGGTGGATTCATAACCGGGAATGAACACCTCTTTAAAAACTACATCATCTTGCATATCCATTAGGGATTTCAAATTTTCCTGTTTTTGATCCAATCTTTTATGCAAGGTCTTGGTTTGCATGGTGAACTTCTTTAATCAAAAGCGTTTTATTCTTACTATCCTCCTTTTTTCATCTTTATATTCGATGAAGGAAAACGAGATTAAAAATAACAACCCTATTCAAAAATGGTTAATATGTAATTTAATTGCAAATGATAGGATAATAAGCTTGAGGTTAGAGGTGACAACAGTGTTTAACCGCAGAAAGTTCAATAAAACAAACCAACAAAAAAACGATATAAATAACGAATTAACTAAAATTTCCGATGTAAGGGATCTATTTAATGCCCTTTCTTTATCTAATGATTTCATGAACCATCAAGGAACATATAATGGCGTAGGTTATTGGGTTTCTTTTTACCGCTCATTAATTGATGCGCAGGAGCTACACAAAAATGTTCTATCTGTCCTACCATCTTTGGAAACGATCAATTTGGAACAAATGAAAGATAGCATTCCAATAGAAGACACCCTCATCACCAGCACGAAGGTTGTGATTGAGGAAAGGATAATGCGAGGGGCAATTGCGATTCGATTAGATTCGAATCTTGATGAGTGTTTGTTGATAAATATTGCCGCCAGCCGTGGTCGACAAGTTGATAAACCCGAACTTGAATTTGGAATCATAAGTCCTCAAGAAGCTTTCGTCGAGGATATTGATATCAATCTGAACCTAATCAGAAAAAGGCTGCCCATACCAGAGTTGCAGGTGAATGAAACGACTGCGGGCACCTTAACTAAAACAAAGATCGCCGTTTTATCTATAGAAGGAATTGTTGATAAGAAAAATGTTGATACCGTTATGCAAAGGATCAAAGACGTAGATTTTGACGAAATATTGGATGGATCTCATCTCGCACAAATGCTTTATGATGATTCAAATACCATGTTTCCCCTTTTTCTATATACGGAAAGACCTGATCGCATCACAAGTGCATTAGCTGAAGGTAAAGTAGCTCTGATCGTAGATAGGTCCTCTTCCGTTTTAATTACCCCAACCATTTTCTTGGAGTACTTTATTACGATGGAAGATTATAATATGCCTTGGATTCCAGCATCGGCATTCCGTTTATTACGAATATTCGCGGTCGCTTTTTCCATATTTGCTACTCCCATTTATGTAGCCGTTCTGACTTATCATTATGAACTCATTCCAAAAGACCTTTTGGAAACAATTGTAACATCAAGGAACTTGATTCCTTTTCAGCCATTGATTGAAGCGCTATTTTTAGAAATTTCCATTGAGTTATTACGTGAAGCAGCCGCCAGGCTGCCAACGAAAGTTGGTCAGACATTAGGTATTGTCGGCGGTATCGTTATCGGACAAGCTGCTGTTGTAGCAGGCCTGACCAGTAATATCTTGTTGATCATCGTTGCCCTATCGGCACTGGCATCATTTGTAACGCCTATTTATAAAATGGGCAATGCCATTCGGTTACTTCGGTTCCCCTTTTTATTGGGGGCTCAAGTTTGGGGGCTTCTTGGAATTTCCATATTGTCAGTTTTTTTGATGACACATCTTATCAAGCTAACTTCGATGGGACACCCATACCTGGAGCCCATATATCCCTTCCGCATGAAAGATTGGAAAGACAGCTTTGTTCGGCTTCCGATTAATCTTTTTAAGTCGCGACCTGTAAATTTACGCACACAAAATACAGAAAGACAGGCACAGACCAAAAAATCACCAAACAAAAAAAATGATTTTAATGAATGACTTGAATGAGGGTCCTATATGAACCAAGCAGGTGTTAATGAAAAATATAAGGTTTCACCGTTCTATGTGTTTTTTTTAGTGCATTCGATGCAAACAGGAATAGGTGTGTTGAGTTTTCAAAGAGTTTTAGCGAAGTCAACGGGGACGGATGGCTGGATGTCGATACTCCTAGCCGGACTGATCGTTCATATTTTCATTTGGATTATCTATAAAATCTTCAGTATTGTACCTGGTGATATCATTTCAGCCAATAAGCAAGCATTCGGTAAATGGATTGGGAATTTCTTCAGTCTATTATTCGTTTTTTACTTTTTGATTCTTGGGATGACTGTCATGATCAGCTATATAAATATCATACATGTATGGATGTTTGAAGAGGTAGGTTCTTGGGCTTTTTCTTTGGCTTTCTTGATTCTGATTTACTATATAAATACGGGAGGGTTCCGGACGATTACGGGGATTACCTTTTTAAGCAATATATTAACATACTGGCTTTTATTTGTTCTTTTTTATGCCTTGAAATATTCTGAGTTCACCAATTTGCTTCCTATGTTCACCCACAGCCTATTGGATATTATGAAAGGAACTAGAGAAACTTCCTTAACTCTGATTGGCTTTGAGTTGATCCTGATGTTTTATCCGTTCATCAAAGATGCAGAAACTTCTCAAAAATATGCTCACGCCGGAGCTTTTATGACAACGTTAATAACCGTGTTCGTTTATGTAGTTTCACTGGTCTTTTATTCACAAAAACAGTTGGTCTTAAATATATGGCCTACACTGACAATGACCAGCATTGTCGAATTGCCCTTTATTCAACGGTTTGAATATATAGATATTTCATGGTGGGCCATAGTTATCATTCCAAACATGACCATTTCCTTGTGGGCTGCCAGCAGGGGTATCAAGCGCTTATTCAATGTCCAGCAAAAGTATCCGTTATGGGGGATATCGATTTTTATTCTCCTTATCAATATTTTTGTTTTTGATATCGATTCCATTTATGTATTGAATAAAATAATCAACCCATATGGGGTGCTTTTCATTTTTGTATACTTACCTCTTTTATTGGTCATCATCTATATAAAGAAAATGAGGAATCGTTTATGAGAAAATTACTTCCTGCTATCTTGGCTCTTTCCCTTCTTTGCAGCTGTGCACAGCCAAGAGTGGTTGACGAGGTTAATATGTCCCAAGCCATTGGCTACGATTTAATCAAGGATGATATGATCGAAGGAATATTCGTCATCCCCATTTTCCAACAAGATACGATGGGTAAATATCAAATCTTAAGCGGAAAATCCACGACGGCGAGTGATGTCCAGGCTGTCGTTTCCAAAAAAGCGGATAAGCCGGTGTTGCTGGGACAGACTCGCATCATTTTGTTCAGTGAGGAAATCGTTCATAAAATCGGAATTACAGAACTGACCGATTATCTTTATCGTGATCCCCAACTTGGCAACCGGATTATCTTGGGCATCGTCGAAGGAAAGGTAAAGGACGTCATTAATACGAAACCACCAAATTCGAATGTGAATATTGGAATTTTTTTATCGGATTTAATTAAACAACAAAATATAACCGGGAACGGACCGGATACAAACCTTCACCTTTTTTTAAGACATTCTTTAGAAAGTGGAGGTGATTCGTATCTTCCTATCATAATAAAACGTGGTAATCATGTAGCTGTTTCCGGTAATGCCTTGTTTCATGAAAATAAGATGGTCAGTAAAGTGAAAACTGGAGATATGTTTGTTTTCAAGACTTTAGTTCAATTTCACAGACGGGGAATTTACAAATTCAAATTAAAAGACAAGAAAAAAAGCTATATTGTAGTGGAAAGTATCCGAAGCGGATCAAATTATAATATATCCGACTCAGAGAGTCAGCCCTCCATTACGATTAACATCAAAATTAATGGTCAAATCAAGGAATCAATGAGGAGTGATGACCTTACTAATAGAGAGATGGTTAAAAAGATAGAACACGATATGGAAGATGATTTAAGCAGACAGGCAAACCGCCTTATTGCAGAATTTCAGAAAAAAAACATTGACCCCATTGGCTTAAAGGAAAAATACCGCGCCAAAAATAAAAAAATGACCTATGAACAATGGAAAAAGATATATCCCACGATGGACATTAAAGTAAAAACTAAAGTTAACATTATTCAAACTGGCGTATCGGAATGAAAAGAGAGGCAGGAATGCATTCCTGCCTCTCTTTCGTTTTAGTCAATCATGAAAATTCGTTCCGTCCGTCACTTCTTTTACGATGCCTGCCTTGATGACAAAGTCTCCGAAATGCTCTCCTTCCTGCCGTTCTTTCGCATAACGGGAAAGAAGTACACGCAACTCTTTTAAAATTTCTTCCTCACCAATGTTTTCACGGTACATTTTGCTTAGTCTGCTTCCATCGAATGCAGCACCGAGATACATATTATATTTCCCAGGTGCTTTACCGATAAAACCAATTTCTCCGAGTGCATGCCGGGCACAGCCATTCGGGCAACCCGTCATGCGGATCGTGATTTCTTCGTTCCGCAGTCCGTTTTCATCAACGATGGTCTCAATTTTATCAAGCAGAACCGGCAAATAACGCTCTGCTTCTGCCATTGCCAATCCGCATGTTGGAAGAGACACACATGCAATCGAGCTACGGCGGAGGGCTGAATGATGTGCACCATCCGTCAAACCGTATGTTTCAAGCAATTCTATGATCTTTTTCTTTTTCTGACTTGATACATCGGCAATGATCAGGTTTTGATTGGCGGTCAAACGGAAATCACCCGTATGGATTTTTGCGATTTCGCGCAAACCGGTCATCAGCTTATAATCATTGATATCGGCGATTCGGCCACCCTCGACAAATAATGTAAAATGCCATTTTCCTTGCATGCCTTTTACCCAGCCATAGCGGTCACCATTATTGTCAAAATGAAATGTTCTCGCTTCCTCCAGTTTCCATCCTAACCGATTTTCAAGTTCAGCCTTTACCGGTTCGAGCCCAAGCCTGTCAACCGTATACTTGAACCGTGCATTTTTCCTGACGGAGCGGTTTCCGTAATCACGCTGAATTGTAATGATCTTCTCAGCCACATCCACTATTTTGTCTGGCTGGCAAAATCCGATTACTTTGGCTAGCTGGGGATATGTCGCTTTATCACCGTGTGACATCCCCATACCGCCCCCGATCGCCACATTAAAACCAACGAGTTTTCCACTTTCAACAATTGCTATGAAGCCAAGATCCTGAGAGTAGACATCAATGTCATTGGATGGAGGAACCGCAATGCCTATTTTAAACTTCCTTGGCAAATAAAGTGGTCCATACATTGGTTCGACTTCTTCCAATTCAGGTGTTCCGACTACTTTTTCTTCATCAAGCCAGATTTCATGGTACGCCCTTGTTCGGGGCAATAAATAATCACTCAATTTTTTCGACCATTCATATACTTCAGAATGGATTTTGGATTGAAATGGAATCGAATTGCACATTACGTTCCGATTTACATCTCCGCATGCCGCGATGGTATCGAGCATGCACGCATGTATTTCCTGAATGGTTTTTTTCATATTCCATTTTAAAATACCGTGCATTTGAAACGTCTGTCTTGTCGTCAATTTCAAAGTGCCGTTGCCGTATTTCTGAGCGAGGTCATCCATAACAAGCCATTGAGATGGCTGTGCAACCCCACCTGGCATGCGGACACGCAGCATGAACTGATAGGCAGGCTCAAGTTTTTGTTTTTGGCGTTCATTTCGAAGATCCCTGTCATCCTGCAAATAGCTGCCGTGATGTTTCATTAATCGATTGTCATCATCTGGAATGCCGGCGCTGATTCGATCGAGCATCACTTCTCCCAGTGTACCTCGCAAATAATTGCTTTTTTCTTTTATTTGCTCAACATCACTAGGCGGGCCTTCCGGTGCTTTTAATAGTAGGTTCACCATGTTGTTATCTCCTTTTCAACCTTATTTTCAGTACACATCACGTTGATAGCGTTTATTCTGTTGCATTTCGTCTAGGTAAGCTTGCGCATCAGCATGGCTCATTTGACCTTCTTTTTCAATGATCTCAATAAGCGTATTATGGACGTCATGTGCCATATTTTTTTCGTCACCGCAAATGTATACCGCTGCTCCCTCTTGAAGCCATTCGTATAATTCCCTGCTCTGCTCCTGCATCCGGTGTTGTACATACACTTTTTCATCCGTGTCACGCGAAAAGGCAACATCCATTTTCGAAAGTACACCTGTTTTCAACCACTTTTGCCATTCAGTTTGATATAGGAAATCGGTCACGAAATGCTGATCGCCGAAAAAGAGCCATGTTTTACCTTTCCCATTCATTTCTTCCCGCTCCTGGATAAAGGATCTGAACGGAGCAATTCCTGTCCCAGGACCAACCATGATGATTGGAGTGTCTGGGTTCTTAGGCTGCTTGAAGTTCTGGTTATGCTGAATGTAAATAGGCAGCGTGTCCCCTTGCTGTATACCGTCGGCACATAAAATCGAGCAGACACCTTTTCTTTCCCGTCCGTGGCTTTCATATCTGAGAGCTCCGATTGTCAAATGCACTTCATCCGGATATGCGGATAAGCTATTCGCGATCGAATAAAGACGGGCTGGCATTTTTCGTAGGATGGAGACGAACTCTTGCGCCGATTCACCCCATGAACCAAAATCACGGACAAAATCAAGCAAATCACGGCCTTCACGATATTCTTTTAGTTTTTCTTCATTTCCAGGTGATAAAAGTGCCTTTAAATCTTCATTCCCTGAAAGCTGTGCTGCTTGCTCAAGGAGTGATTTTGTTAATACGGTTATTTCAAAATCGGAGATGAGCGATTCCCTAAATTTCCCAAGGTCGCCTTGCTTGTTGACCTTCACGACTTCTTCTGGATCCCAATTGAGTTCCTTTAGTAGCATATCCACTAAAACCTCATCATTCTGCGGATAAATACCAAGGCTGTCACCAGGTTCAAATGTTAGGCCAGAGCCTTCCAGTGATAATTCGAGATGGTGTGTCTCTTTGTTGGAGCCACGGCCGTTCAAGTTTATATTTTCCAGCACTTCCGCTTTAAACGGGTTCGTCCTGGAATACGTGTGATCATTTACTGGAGCTGCTGTTGCTGGAACGGCGGAAACTGTACTCCCTTGCTCCTCACTTAAGCTAAAAAGGACTCCTTCCAGCCATTCTGCAGCAGGCTCATCATAATCAAGGTCACAGTCCGTCCGCGGGAAAAGCCGTGTCCCGCCCAGTTCTTCCAAGCGCTTATCGAATTGTTTTCCCGTTTCACAGAAAAACTCATATGAGCTGTCCCCAAGCGCCAATACGGAAAAATGGAGATCTTCAAGACTTGGCGATCTTCTGCCATGAAGGAACTCATGGAATGACAACGCATTATCCGGTGGATCACCTTCTCCGTGCGTACTTACCACAATAAGAAGATTCTGAACTTTTTTCAAGTTGTTCACTTTATAGTCATTCATGGATGAAATGGTTACCTGATATCCATTACCCTCAAGTGTTCTTTTAGCATTATCAGCCAACCCCTGAGCATTTCCCGTCTGTGAACCGTAAAGGATGGTAACCTCTTTTGATATTGTCTTTTCGCTAGGTTGAGCTGCCAATACCTGTACGTCTGCTGTACCTGTATTGGAAACTGACAAAGTCGCGGTCAGAAAACCGCTCAGCCAAACTTTTTGTGTTTCAGTCAAGCTTGGAAGTAGCTTGTTAAGAAGCTCTGCCTGTTCATGATTAAAAGGACTGTTACTTACCTGAAGTTGCACGTTTTCCACCTCACAAAGGAATATAAACTTATCTTAGTTGATTCTTATGTATTACGAGTGGGTATAAACTTTTTCCCGATCTATGGAATTCATTAATTCGCTTACTCCTATAGACCAAGTTGGTTTTAACTGTAAAAAAATTTAGAAAATTCCGTTCGCTAAAGGATGGAACAACTTTTCACAGCTCGCTATAAATAAAAATAAAGTTATTAAGGGCGATTGCCTTCCCTAGTCTAGACTCTTCCTAAAATAAGTTTCTCATTAAACTTTACCTGAAGGCGCATCATTAGTAAAATATATATAATTTATTGCAACTATTAAGAATATTAATAACAAGGCGGGATTCCTATGTATTATGATGCTTTAAAAACATTTGTGACCCTTGTAGAAGTCAAAAATTTTACAAAAACAGCCGAAATGCTGCTTATGTCACAGCCAAGTGTAAGTTTACACATAAAAAAATTAGAAGAAGAATTTCAAACCAAATTATTTCTACGCTCCCCTAAATTCTTAAAAGTCACATTAACAGGAGAAATCCTGTACGATCGTGCTAAGCAAATGCTCACCATCTATGAACAGACAAGACAAGACATTTTAGAACATGATAAGTCCATCAAAGGCGAATTAAAGATAGGGGCAAGTTTTACAATAGGAGAATACATATTACCTTCATTACTCAATGACCTTCAAAAGGACTATCCGGAACTTGAGCTTCAAGTTGTAATTGGAAACACCGAAGAAATTGTTCAAGCCGTTCGGTTATACAAAGTGGATATTGGTTTAATCGAAGGTCAAACAAACGAAAAAGAGCTTTCCGTACACCCCTTTATGCAAGATGAGTTATTCGTCGTTTCTTCGAACGATCATGAGCTCGCTTGTAAACGCGAAGTAGCGATTACTGACCTACATAACCAAGCATGGGTAACCAGGGAAGTTGGATCTGGTACACGTGAATACCTTAACCACGTCATACGTTCAAATGGCTTGAAAATTAAATCGATCCTTACCATAAGCAGTAACCAAGGAATTAAAGAAACACTTATAAAAAATGGCTCAGGACTCGCTCTTCTCTCCCGAAGTGTCATTGAGAGGGATGTTCAAAATAAAATCCTTTCTATTATACAGTTGAAAAATGAGTCCTTTAACAGAACGCTTTCATACGTTTATTCTCCCATCATGGAAGACAAAAAAAATGTAAAAACATTTATACGTGAATTAAACAAAAAATGGCCTTTGAAAACAAAACTGACCGAATGAACATTACCGAAAACGCTTTCATAAATCTATTACATGTATAAGACCTAATGATGTGTATATCAAACTAAATAAATTTGTAGCACCATTTCGCAATATTTCCAAACATAGCGATTCATGGTTGGAAATATTGCATGCCATTGCCTTATACATGCTTTTTGATTCTACGGATTTCACATGTCTAGTGAATCAGCTAGTAGGAGAATGCTGAAAAATGGCTGTACGATAGTTTAACCTAACTATGTAAGTGTGATGAGTTCAGGCAATTGCAGCCAGAACACCTATTGATGGTCACACGTGAACAAGATTTTACTTTTCAAAACGTTCCAGCAGCTCAATAATCACCTTATAGGTCGATGTTGTATCCATATAGGCATATCTTCCTTTTCCGTTAAAAAAGTTCCCTGTCTGTATGACCGGATAGCCCATTTCTTCTAATATCTTCATTTTAGCCTCCATGTCTTTAACGACAAAAGAGATATGGTGAACACCCTCACCATATGTTTCAAGATGATCTTTCCACGTACTAGGTGATTCGCCCGGCTCGATCAATTCAATCTGAATGAACGGAGTATCGATGAACATATATTTTGCTTTTCCTTCGGTGGGCTTCCCTTTGTAAATCACATTTGTAATTTCGGTTGATCCAGAATGAATGATGGGAGGTTTTTCAATACCCAACAACTTACAATATGCATCTGCAGCCGCATCCAAGTCTTTTACAACGAACGCAAGCTGTTCCACTTTGTTAGTCCCTAATAACGGCTGAACGCTTGCATCTTCTGGTTTTTCCCATGCCGTTTTTCTTGGCTCATCACTTTCAAGCAGTTCAACTAACGTTTTGTGATCATCTAGTGTATCCACATATACATACCGGCCGTCACTCGAAGTGAATTCACCCGTTTGCAAAGTTGGGTATCCACTTTTTCCCATGATAGGCAACCTCTTTTGGATGGAGTCTACATCAAAAGCAACATGGTGGATCCCTTCACCTACTTCATCCAGGAACTCACGCATCGTTCCTGGATTTTTATCGGGTTCTACTAGTTCAAATTGGACGGTTGGTGTATTTAGAAAAGCCAGTTTAGATCTTGACTCCGTTGGTACACCTCTAAAGGTCACTTTCGATACTGTACTATCACCCGTTAGAAATGGATCTGTCATCTTAATGCCGAGCAATTTTGTAAAAGCTAGATTAGCAGCTTCAATATCTTTTACAACGAATGCTAATTGATTTATATTCCTATTGCCCAAAAGTGGTTCAGTCATATTTATAAACCTTCTTTCTAAGTCTATTTAGGTATAAAATCAACCAAGTCCACGAACTGACAAACCACCATCACTGGAAATGACTTCGCCAGTAATTGCACGCGCTTCGTCCGAAGCTAGGAGGACATAAGCACCAACATGATCTTCGGGCATCTGGGCAAGCTGAAGTGGGTTTCTTTTCTTTATGCTGCTGGCCTTCGTCTCATTATCCACGATTTTTACAAATGGTCTTAGAGGAGGTATGACCGATAATGCTGTCAGTGTTCCTCCAGGTGCTACAGCATTAACGCGAATATTCGGTGCGAGTTCGAACGCTAGTTGCCGCATCAAACCGATTTGAGCATGCTTGCTGGCTGTGTACCATACGCCGCCTCCATCAGGATAGAAACTTGCACCAGATACGGTGAAAATAATATTCCCATTCGTTTTTTGCAGTTCTTCAAGAGCTGCTTTCGCACCGAAGAATGAACCTTTAACATTAATATTGAGCAGAAAATCATATGCTTCGGAAAGTGCATCGGGAGTTACATCGGAAAATTTTGCAAATCCATCGAAGACTCCTGCATTAGCAATGAAAACATCTAGCTTTCCAAATTGCTCGACAGTGGCTTGTACAGCCTTTTCATTGTCTTCGTATTTGCTTACATCTCCTTGGTTAATGAGAATCTCTTCTCCAAATTCTTCTTTCATTTTCTTTAACGTTTCCAAAGAGCGGCCAATGATGCTGACTTTTGCCCCTTCCTGAATAAAACGTCGAGTGACAGCTTCCCCTATACCCGAATTGCCTCCGGTAATCAACACCACTTTATCCTTTAACCCCGTTGCCATTATAACCAACCTCCATATGATCTTTTATGTGCTAGTCAATATTATACGAAGATAGCAAGATTCCTAGTATTTATCGTTGATTGGTCAACAATGAATACCCGTTTGGAAAGTTTCCATTTACCATCTTCAAATATGAATTCATCATTTCTTTCCCCCGAAATCAAATCGTGTTGAATATCGGTGCTGCGGCTTCGATAGATAAGCAGATAGCTCTTCACGATTGCCTTTTCCCCTTCAATGTAGTCTTTAACGCTCACGTTAGACACAAAACGCCGTGTTCTTGATGGCGGGATTTCGGCCCATGCATAATCCGTTTTCAATCGATCCACACGCAGCCTCAACAGCTCGATATCATCGTTAAAGGTGAACATGTCTGTCGAATAATCCGGACGTTCCACACCTTCTTTATTAACTCGCACAGGCATTTGATAGCGCAAGCTAGAGTGCATTAAATCGAACCAACCATCAAATTCAATATCATCCAGTAATTCTGCTTCATCATACAACCACTGTTCAAATTCACATTTAATCAGCATTTTTTCCACGTTCATTTCCTTTCCTCCTCCCGTATATCATTTCGTCATCAATTCCATCCAGTATTTGTAAAAATTACGTTGGCTCGCTTCTGTGAATTTATCATCGTAAGCAATACCCGGCCCTATAAAATCAACAGGTTCACGATGAAGACCCATAGTATAATTATAGGTTAAATTCTTTATAAAAGGCATTGGGCCTTGGGCTGCTTCAGTAATGTCCGTAAATACCTCCGTATCATCCTGTTCAAAAATACCGGATGGGCTAAAGGTCAAGATAAACGAATCTCTTGACCGGTCTTTCCAATCTTGAGAGGCGTTCTTTTCCACAAGCATCCAAGCAATCACTTCCATTTTATTGTGACCAATTGGGCGCCACATTCTAATGGAAGTGTTAGAGATAAACTGTTCTTTGATTTTTGTATGAGAAATTAAGAATGACAAGTTCGGGAAAACGTTTCCAATCATATTCTTTAAGTTTGATAACACTTCATACTGTTCTTCAGACAAATTACTTTTAAATTCTTCTTTCAATTCTTCCGGGAATGCGAAGTCGGGATTCGGTGTCCCTAAATTTAATCCATGGCCGTTATCCATATGGATTTGAAAACCACGCTTCGAATAGGTTGCGTTGGGTACCATGCCCAGTTTTGCAATGGAACCATGTGTGACCATCGTGTGATAGGAATCACCAACAAAGTTATCCGAACCCACTTTCCAGTTGGAATTGACAATGAATCTTTGAGGGACCCCGATCACTTCCATTTCAGCGCGCCCTACGAGTAAATCCAAATACCATTTTATATCGCCAAGAAAATCTTCAAGCGGCTCTGCTTCTTCGTTCCAAGTTCCAAATAAAAGACCTTTATAGGATTCCAGTTTCACTTTGTGAAGACCCATTTCTGAACGGTCAAGCGTACCTCCATAAATATCCTTTTGCAGGGGCACCCCCACGAGCTCCCCTGTGTTTTTAAAATTAAAACCATGATAAGGACATGTAAATAAAGATTTGTTCCCCTTATCTGCACGACATAGCTTCATTCCACGATGTGTGCACATATTGTAAAATGCGCGGATTTCCCCTTCACCATCACGCGTGATGATGAGCGAGTAGCCAGCAAGTTCGCGGGTCATGAAGTCACCTTTGTTGGGAACTTCAGATTCATGGCCGACAAAGACCCATGTTTTCAAAAACACTTTTACATGTTCGATATCGTATACCTTTTGATCTCCCAGGAGGTATGCAGGTATGACGCCTTCCTCTGGTTTAACCGTTTCGTTCAAATAGTTAACAACTTGCTGTTTAGACATTTCTTCTAATGATTTATCTGTTTTAAGCATATTTTTTCCTCCCCCTTCATTAGCTTGATCTATCATTCATTACCCGATTTGAAGGCACTTTTCCTTGTTTTGCAGCGTAGCCAAAACACTTAACGCGGCTAGATAACTCGTTTTTGGATTATTTGGCATCGGATCATTTTCCACTTCAAGCCTGAATTTCCCGAACGAACCTGACGCTTCAATTAGGTGAATGTTTTTCGTCACATTTGGATCGGCAATGATTTTCACTTTCGTCTTTTCAGGTCCAAGGCCAGCCAAAGACAGCACAATCGCCACATTAATATTTCTCGGAAACTGCTTGATCGCTTCTGAAGCCGTTCCTTGGAATAAAACCGTTTCTTCTACCAATGACGAACCTGGTGGCAATGCGTTGGGAGGCTTTCTCGTGGTAATGCAAACGGATTCAAGTCCATCCACAGCTTTTGCCGATTTAAGTACATCAAGACCTCCGATCGCACCAGACGGTAGGTAAATATTAACGTTATTATTTCTGCAAATATTGTTTGATTCTTCTGCAAAGCCAGCATCCGCCATCACTCCTATGCTGCTTAGCAAAAGATCTTTTCCGCTTTTAAGAACGGTCATTGCATACTCTTCTGCAGCTTCAATCGTGGCTGCTTCTATGACTACATCCACATCCGATTTAAGAAGTGCGTCGACATCCCTATAGGACTGTGTACTAAATTCCTCAGCTAGTTGGGCTGCGATTTCTTCACGGCGTGCATAAATCGAAACGATTTTCCCACCTGGAAGAAGTCCGTCATTATTTATTGCCTGAAGCAGGAATTTCCCGATGTTCCCGCATCCGATTAAGCCTAATTTCATGAAGTTTCATCCTTTCTCAATCAGCAAACCCGAATGAATCTGCAAAGAATTCCAACCCACAGTGTCTTGTTTCCCGGGAAACACCACTTTCCTTTAAACCAGGGAAATCCAGAGCCAAGTCGCTGAAAACGGTATGATTATTATGGAAAACCGCACCAGCTTCAAGGCGATCTGCCATTTCGATAGCAATATCTTCATTCTCTGTCCAAATAGATGCACGCAGGGCAAACTCACTATCATTCGCTAATTTTACAGCTTCATCAATATCATTGAAAGGTAAAATTGGAATGATGGGTCCGAATTGTTCGACCCGAACCACTTCACTTTGCTGATTGACACCTGTAATAATAGAAGGAAGCATATAGTAACCTTTATCCCAAGTTTCTGGATTTAGTTGAATGCCAGCAGTGATTATGTTTCCGCCTGAATGAACCGTTCTTTCAATCAAGCCATTCACGTAGTCATACTGTGCTTTATTATTCAATGGACCCATTGTTACATCAGGCTGAATGCCATCACCAACAACCACCCGATTAAATTCTTTAGTCAGCTTTTCAACAACCTCATCAAAACGTGATTCTTGGACGTACACTCGTTTAACCGCAGAACACACTTGACCTGCGGCTCGTAAAATCCCCATCCTCAAACGTTTGATTGCCGCTTCATCCAAATTGGCGTCCTCCATGATGATAGCAGGATCATTGCCGCCAAGTTCCATATATACTTTTTGTAGATTTCCAGCTGACTTCTTCATTATATCTTTTCCGGTTTCTGTACTCCCGACAAATGCCACTGTCCGGACGCGGGAATCCGAGCAAAGTTTGTCACCGATAGCTTTTCCTGATCCTGACACTATATTGATGACTCCAGGAGGAAAGTGTTCCGCTACTACTTTCAAACAAGTCATAATCGTTAATGGGCAATTCGTGGCAGGTTTTACTACAACAGCATTGCCTGCTAAAACAGCAGGTATGACCCGTTTAAATGTTAATATCATTGGAGAATTCCACGGTGTGATAATTGCCGTGACTCCTCTTGCCCTTCTTCTGATTTGGACTTTTTGTTTTCCTGGAAGCACTTCTGGTTTCCACCAATCAAGTAACTCTGTCGCACTGCCCTTCATGACTTCAACACAGCGTAATAAATCCTTCTTAGCCTCAACAAGACTTTTCCCATTTTCCCGGACAAACATGGTTACATTTTCTTCAATTACTTTTGATAATTCTGCTGCCGCTGCATTCATTCGACTAGCCCGATCACATATATCCGTTCGCGACCATGTTCTAAAAGCCTTTTCAGCCGCTTCAATAGCATCATTGACGATTTCCTCAGAACATTTTGCCACCTGGCCAACCACTTCCGATGTGTTTGCAGGATTGCTCACATCAGCTTTTTCTGCACTTTCCATCCATTCTCCATCAACAAGGTATTTTCCTGAAACAAATGGGTACGTCGAAATCATTCAAATTCCTCCATTATAATTTTTTGGGCTTGAAAGCTTCCGCAGCTCCTGGAGGTCCTCCAAATGGCTTGGCCATCGGTCCCACAGCTTCCATATCAACAACGATCATTGAAGGCTTACGTCTTTCTTTCGCCCTTTTCAATTCGGATACGAATTCATCTCCAGACCCAATCCTGACAGCATTAAAGTGCATGGATTCTGCCAGTTTTACAAAATCGGGACTCAATAAATCCACGGCTACCTGTCGCCCATACGCGGCTGTTTGAATATTGCGAAGAACCCCATAGCCTGAATCATCAAACAATACGATGATAACTGGTAAGTTTTCTTCAGCTGCCGTTACCATTTCCCCGACATTCACCATAAACCCACCGTCTCCAGCCATCAGAACCACGGTTTTATCCGGACACCCCATTTGGGCACCAATTGCTGTCGGAAGACCTTGACCAATTCCGCCCCCTGATGCATGAATGGAGGTTCTCGGCTCATGGATTTCAAATAAACGGCTGCCCCAAACGTTTGCCTGTACAGTTACGTCTCGAACTAATATCGTATCTAACGGTAATATCTCTCTCATGCCATCTACAAATTGCTCATAAGGACCTAACGTTTCTCGAAGTTGAGCGCGCACTTCATTTCTAAGCGAACGGACCTCTTCTAAATAAGAAAGTTCCGCTTGTACTGAATTTTCTTCAAGCTTCTGATTAATGGCAGCAAGCATATCTTTTGCATCGCCAACCAAACCTAGCGTTGCTTTATAGTTTCGGTTAATCGCCTGCAAATCCGCATCGATCGCTATATGTTCTTCAGGCACCGGCACCTTCCAATTGGACGTTTCATTTCCTCTAAATCGGACGCCTACGCTAATCAATAAATCCGCATTCCTTAAAAACTCTTTTGTTGGCTCATAAGCCGCAAAATGTCCTATGCATTGTTCATGGTTTTCCGGTATCGAACCTTTTCCAGATTGACTGGTTATTACTGCTGCACCCAGGATCTCCGCCAATTTTCGCAACTCTTGCGTGGCATTGGCACTGATGACCCCACCTCCGGCCCATATCACGGGACGGCGTGCTGCAACTATTTTTTGTACGGCTTGTTCAGGAATGAATGCATTTGACTTTATTTCAACCGATGATTCCCGTACCCCATCGAGCGAAAGATCTTCTATGATAGCCGATTGGTAGTCAATAGGAATCTCCAATGTAACCGGTCCCGTCGGCGCAGTCAATGCTTCAGTTATCGCCTTCCTTACAACTGCAGCAGTTTGGGCAGGATTTCTAAGCCTTACAGCATTTTTACAAGCACCACTCATCATAGAAAGCTGGTCTTTACATTCATGTATGTATCCTCTGCCCGTTCCAAGATAAGAAGAAGCAACTTCCCCTGTAAGATGTAGAAGAGGGACGCCAGCGGCCCAAGCTTCCACTAATGAACCAGCCGCGTTTCCCGCCCCTGTTCCAGTACTGGTAATCACTACACCTAATTTACCAGTAGCGCGGGCATATCCATCGGCCATATTGACTGCACCGCTCTCTCCGCGGGAACAAATGAGTTTAATGCTTCCTTCTCTAAGAATCGCATCATAGATAGGCATATTATGAATACTGACAATCCCAAAAGCAGCTTCCACTCCTGCAAGAACTAGCTCCTTTACGATGGAATCGGCAGTCGTGAACTCTATTTTTTCTTGTATTTTCATCGCGTTATCCTACCTTTTTTATAATATGATTATAATGCCTTACCGATCGCTCCTGCCGTTTCAATTGTCGAACCCGCTACATAACTTGCTTTGTCTGAAGCAAGAAAAACAATGACACTGGCGACTTCTTCCGCTTCGCCTACACGACCGAGTGGAATATTCCGTTTCTTCGCAAGATCACCGTAGTATTCTTCCGGATCCATATCCGGTGCATTTTTCAATCTTCTACGCTCCCATTGATCAGTCCGGATCAATCCAAGACTCACGGAATTCACTAGTATATTGTCAAAGGCTAGTTCCTGGGACAGCGTTTTGCTTAAATTCAAGAGACCAGCGCGTGCTGCTGCAGTCGCTACCATGTGACGTTCCGGTTCTTTAGCAAGTGTTGCATTAATATTAATGATCCGACCGCCTCCCCTTTTCACTAAATGAGGGTGCGCAGCACGAACCGCATATATGATGGCAAAAAACTTTAATTGAATTTGTTCATCCCACTGGTCATCCGTAATGTCAAAAAAGTAACCCATCACGCTTTGACCGGCTGCATTCACCAATATATCGATCCCGCCGAACCTTTCAGCCGTCCCATTAATGAAAGAATCCACATCCGATTTTGAGGTGACATCACAAGTTGATGCAAAAATATCTGCCTTATCACCAAATGTGAGCAATTGACTTTGAGCATTTTCCATACGCTCGCTGCTTCTGCCGCATATAGCCACTTTCGCTCCCTCAGCTAAAAACATTTCTGCTGTTTTTAAGCCCACGCCCGACGTGCCACCCATAATGACAGCCACTTTTCCTTTCAATCCTAAATCCATTCTCATCACTCCTTTTCAAAGCCATTTTCCTTAAACGCTGTCCCTTAATAGTAAAAAAAGGTAACTTTCACGCGCATGGGAAATGGGGGATAATGTAACTTCTCCTCATTTTTCCGCCAAGACTGAATCCTCTATATCAGCATCCACCCAGCCCGGATCAGGATCTCCTCCCATAGCTTTGCGTGCTTCGGGCTTCGGAGGCCCAGCAATACCCCATTGATCCATTAAATGCGGTACCCGTTTCCATACACGCGCTCTCCATTCTGATTCATCTTCAATCGTTTCCAAATAGCATGTATACTCCATAACGAAACCGCCTGGATCCTGAAAATAACAGAAAATATTGTCTCCAGGACCATGACGCCCAGGTCCCCAAAGTTCTGACAGCCCCGCTTTTCGAACATTGCTTATGCCGCGCATCAGTTCATCCACGGAATCGACTTCGTAAGCAATATGATTGACGGAGGCATGTACATCTTGGTTAAAGGCAATGGAATGATGCTTCCTATTGCACCTCAGAAAAGACATTTGATGCTCGCTCCAATCAGTCACTTTAAAACCAAGTACATCTGTATAAAACTCAACGATCATATCTAAGTTTTTTGTGTTCATGACAACATGATTCAGTTTCACTGGATCTACATTTTTATTGTTCCAAATGGATGTTTGAACCTCCACCCAAGCTGAAAGCTCAATCACTCGGTTTTCTGGATCGATGAACCTCAGGCCATAACCAGCACCTGCTTCCTCCAAATATCCAGGTTGTTTAATAATTCGAACTCCCTTTGATTGCAATAACTCAGCTGCACGGTCCACTGCGTTTTTATCGACCATGCCGAAAGATATATGGTGCAACCCACGTTTTTCTCCATTATGAAGGCTTAAAATATGATGTTCCGGTCCAGCGCCGCGAAAATAAACGGTATTCTCTTCTTCTGGAACATCCACTCTATCCAGACCCCAAACCTTTTCATAAAACTCTGCTTGCTTGTCAAAATTCGGCGTAATCAAACCAATATGTCGTAAATGAGTAATTCCAAGCATCTTTTTTATACCTCCCATAAAATAGATTGCTTTTTTGATAGGTTGCATGGACCACATTTAACAATCTAATCGAAAAGGGCGCCTCATTAATTTTCATAATGCAGGTGCCCCTCTTTGGATAAATGATCAGTCTTTAATGATGGCTTCTCTTTCTTTGGAGCGTTGCATACGTAGTTCTTCCAGCGCGCTTCCTTCAGGATATGTTGGCAGGTTAGGCTTCACGGCCCCAAGCATTACAAGCATGCGCGCCTCGACATCCCCGTCATTCCTAATTCCCCGATACACTCCAGGCGGGCTGCTGATGCAGTCTCTTGCACTTAGTTTGATCTCATGCACTTCGCTATAGCTATCTTCTTGAATCAAAGCCGTAACTTCACCCTCAAGAATGAAAAACACTTCTTCTACATCATCGTGAAGGTGTAAAGGTCCGATACATCCCGGCGGAAGCACCATCGTACTGAGTGTAAAATGCTCACCAGCAATTACATTCGTATCATTATTCGCCGTGGCCCCACGTCCGATATATCTCATCTGTGCACGTTTATAAGCTGGATCGATTTCTTCTTGGAATTTCAAGACGTTCCAATCAAGTGTACGGTCTTTCAATCTAGCAACATGTTTTTTTTCAAAGTCTTTCACTGAAAAAGTTTCTTTTGTCATTTTAAAAATCCTCCCTTATTGGTTGTTTCTAACTTGCATTGTGTTTCATTAGCGAAACATTGTTTTATCTATGAATTAATTCTAAAATGAAACCCTTACATTGTCAATGAATTTTTAGAATATTTAAAACTATTTTTATAATCCGAACAATCCACTCTCTTGGATTAACTTGAAACATCTCAACCGAATAGTTCATTTCCTAAACGACAAAAAAAGTGTGAATACCCTATAAGGGTATCCACACTTTCAAAATTTCATTTTTCATATTGACACTCAATCATTATAAGAAATCTTCATGTTGAAACGGCTTAGCTCCACTATATCCCATATAAACGGATAACTGACGAGATACCTCCAACAGTTTCGGCAAGGCGATTTTATCGATGAAATCTTCCTGGTAAGCCGACTCTGTTGCCACGACATTCAAGGCAGCTAATACTTTTCCAGCCCGGTCAAAAATTGGAGCGGCAACGGAACGGATCCCTGGGTGAAATTCCCCGCTTGTCATTGAATAACCATTTTCCCGAATGGATTCCAACTGTTTTTGAAACTCACCCGGCGTGGTAAGGGTTTTATCTGTATATGGAGTGAGGTTTGAGATTTTGAACATTTGCATAAGCATTTCTTTCGGCTGATAAGCCAAAAGTAATTTCCCATTGGCCAACGCATGTGCTGGCAGTCGTAAACCTATGTTTACATTGACGGCGGATACCCCTCTGATAGGGGCACTTCCTACATACACAACTTCCTGCCCATCCAAAATGGACAGATGGCAGGAGGCTCCGATTTCATCACGAAGGGCCTCCATATAAGGCTGGACTATTTCCTGGAATTTCAAGCTATACAAATAACTGAAACCCAATTCAAGGACTTTAGGGGTTAAACTATAACGTTTTGTATGTTCATCCTGTGACAGATATCCAATATTTTGTAATGTAAATAATAATCGATAGGGTACTGTTCTGCTTACTCCCAGTTGTTTTGCAATTTCTGAAAGCGATAAACTCGGTTGTAGTTCATTAAAGAGCTTAATGATTTCCAATCCTCTTACCAATGAATTCGCACTGTATTTCTCTTTTTCTTCGCTTGCCATTCAAGTATTCCTCCCGTTGTAAAAAAACTATTCAGTTAAGCTGACTGTATCAAAATTGACACCTTGAAAGAAAAAAACTGCAGTATATGTACAACTTAGCCTGTAAGTTACTTAGTAAATGTTTTGTATCTTGCTTGCTTCATTTTTGGCCAATCTGTTGTCTCTGTAAAAACTGTGTAACCAATTCATTGAACACCCTTGGATCCTCCTGATAGCATAAATGGCCGGCATTCGGTACGATGACAAATTCGGAATTCGAAATCAAGTCATGAAAAATTCTTGATTCACTCACAGGTGTGACCTGATCCAGTTCACCACACATCACCAATGTCGGAACAGTAATGGAAGAAAGGATATTCATTTGGTTTAAATTTGATAAAGAGTAAGAGACAGAACGATATCCAGCAGGACGCACTTGCGACATGATGCGCTCAGCTTCCTTCACCACCTCTGCAGAAGCATTTGGCGACACTAGCGCTTTCACTCTTTTTTTTGCAAGTTCACTTGGTTTTAACGTATCGATGGACTGTAATCTATTCTGAAGTTTTCGCTTATTTTCTTCTGGGCTAACACCAGCTGCCCCACGTGTCGCATCGGAAATGATCAAGGCATCAACCATTTCCGGAAAACGGCTTGTAAAATCAATAGCGATTGCCGAGCCCATCGAATGACCGAGCAGGTAAACGGATTGCAAATCAAGACTATCAAGAAATTCTTTCAAAACATCCGCAAACTGTGAAAATTCGTGAAATTCTGCTTTAGGATCGGAGCTTTCCCCGTACCCTGGTGCGTCCCAAGCAATTACTCTAAATTCTTCATTCATCTGACTGAGCTGTTGACTCCATGATTGAGAATTATTCCCTAAACCATGCAGGATAACGAGAGCTTTACCTTCTCCCGATTCCCGATAGTGTATCGAGCATTCTTTTAATTGACTAATTGGCATCCTTTCCAACCTCACAATCCTTTTCTCTTCATGGATAAATAGTTTATGTGTTTATTAATTAAATCATATTTACATATATAAAACTATTCGAACGGTCCACCTTCATTGACGTACCGATAGAATTGATCACCCCATATGCAAATAAAAAATAAAAAAGATCACTCATATGGTCCGTCATTTACACCTTGTAATTTTCCATAATAAGTATTTCACATATAAAACATTATACCTGAATTATAGATTTTTCTGATTTTAAATTCAATATCAATAAGTCGGAATTTTTAATAATTTAATATGAATTATTTTTTTTTACACAAAAAATCAAATCTTGATTAGGTCCTTCATCTGATTCTCCAAAAAGATTTCTGCATACAGGATACAATGAAAAATGATTCATCATCGTTTATTATTCTAAATATAAAAAATTATCAAAATATTAAATTGACAATCAAATCTATTTATTTTATCGTTAATAAAGTAAAACTATGTTTTCCTAGCAAAACACTACTCATGCATATTCATTTGTCATTTTTTTGAAGAAAGGTGGGATATTGTTCCTTAAAGTGAATTCATCAATAGTAGTTTTCTTTATTTTAAGTGGGTAAACCGAAATTACTTATTTTCACTGGTGAGTGTTAAGTGTGTTTTAAGTAATGCTAACAATTGACAAGGAGATGGTATTATGTTAAATGGGCAAAAAAGATGGTTGTATATTGCCGTTCCCATTTTTTTCTTTTGGTTTTTCGGACAAATTGATAAGGTTGGCATTTCCATCATTCAAACTGATCCAGAATTCTTGAACGCACTCGGTATAACAGGCGATGACAAAAATGCAAAAATTGGTCTTCTTTCATTTGTTTTCACCATAGCTTATGGAGTGTCCAATCTTTTTTGGGGCTTCATCATCGATAAATTAGGTGCTCGAAAAACAGCCATCGCCGGTTTATTCGTCTGGACAATTACCATGATTACGTCTGGCCTGGCAAATTCATATGAAGTGTTTTTATTAAGCAGGATCATTCTTGGTTTTGGTGAAGGGATGATGATCCCTGTATCCGGGAAATTCATATCCAACTGGTTTAATAAACGCGAATTAGGTAAGGCCCAGGCATCATGGCTTACCGGAAACTATTTAGGTCCGGCGATTGGAGCCGTTTTATTAGTTCTCGTAATATCTTTACTCCACTGGCAAGCCGCTTTCTTTATGCTTGCAGCCTTCAACTTATTTATTAATATCCCTATGTTCATCTTCATGACTAGAAATACACCTGAAGAGCACCCCCGAATCAGTAAGGAAGAATTGGCATTCATTCGCCAAACATATGACCAAGAGAATGAAAGCAATGCTTCTGAGAATAAAAGCTTCGCTCAGGATTATCGTTTCTGGATAGTCTGGTTCGGCATGCTCGTATGTTCATTCCTTTTTTTCGGCATCAGCATTTGGCTCCCTACCTATCTTATTGAAGCGAAAGGGTTTGAAAAGGAAGGGATGTCAAGCATTACTTCCCTGTCTTGGTTATTTGCTTTAGGATTTGTCGTGGCATGCGGTTATCTCGCCGACAAAACGAGGCGTCCGAGTTTGATGGCCTCGATTCTATTTTCATTGACAGCTGTCTTTTTAACAGTAGCAGTCTTCATCCCCAATCCTATTATGGCCGGGGTATGTATGGGACTGGCAATGGGATGTCAAGGCGGTGTATTCCACCTAAGTAATATGCTCATGGTAAAATACTCAACACCCGAAACGGCCGGACGGGCTGCGGGTCTGTTAGGATTCACGAATATCATGGGCGGCTTTTCCAGCTATATTATGGGCTGGCTTCGCGACTTATCTGGAGGGGACTTCAGTACATCGATTGCCATGCTGATTTTCGCATCCATCTTAGGTTTAGGAGCATATATATTCTCCATAAAAAAAGAAGCGGCAGAACTATCTTTATCGCCTTTGCCTGAACAAAAAATCCAAGTATGAAGTGAGATTGTAGGCTCCATGTAAAATCAGTGTGAACATGGGTTTATATCATTGTTAGAATTTTCAGCCCTTGAATTCTCAGGGGCTTTTTCACCTTCTTTTGGATAAAGATTAACGTTTATAACCATTTTTCCATCAGCCCCCCATTCATTCGATCATCTTGAAAACATCAAGCAGGTTAATTAAAGGGATATGCAGAGTAAAAAGAGCTCATCCCTATCGGTATACCTCTTTTCTCATTCGCCGAAAATAGTTTGTCCCCCTCAAACCATTTCTTTATTTGTATAAAAATGTCGATAGTTAAAATATTCAAAAAATGATAATTACTTGAATACCCGTGTTATATTGTTAATGAAAAAAATACTAGTCAAGTAAGGTGAGTGTGTGACTATAGAAGTTTTAATACTCCATTATATCCAGGAAAAACGTCAAAAGCCTAATCATGCCAATGAATTGTTGGATTATATTCAGAAAGAATATGTAAACGGAAAGCTGTCAATCCTTCAATATAAAAGTCTCTGTCAGGACTTATATCTTCGAGGTGCTAAACAAACATATTCTGGATAATACTTAATACCCCTGTAATGGGGCTACCACTTCGAGAAAATTTGTTACTGGCCAGTTGCATCGGACTGTTATAGATATTCAATCCTTTTCATTTACTAGCAAGGAACCATCACTTATATTTTTCAAATTGAAAAGCCCCCGTGAAATGTCACCAATGACATTTCACGGAAGCTTGCTTTGGCAATTGCAATATTTCCTTATACTCACTAAATGAATATGTCCAATATTAAAACAAGGCCGAATGCCACAAAAGAAAGTAAAGTTTCCATGACTGTCCATGTTTTGAATGTTTCTTTAACAGTTAATCCCATATATTCTTTCACTAACCAGAAACCGGCGTCATTAACATGAGAAAACATAAGGGAACCGGCTCCCGTAGCAATAACAAGTAATTCTAAGTTAACACCAGTCATATTGGCAACGACCGGTGAAACGATCCCAGCTGCTGTGGTCAAAGCGACGGTTGCAGAACCAGTGGCAATCCGGATCAATCCGGCCACCAAGAATGCTAGGACGATTGGTGATAATGATATTTCTTCAGACATGGAAGCGATTGCAGTCCCTACACCACTGTCAATTAAAATTTGCTTGAATCCGCCACCAGCACCGATAATAAGGATTATGGAAGCTAATGGCAATAAGCATTCTTCCGTTAACTTTTTAATAAGTGATTTGTCCATACCTTGTCGGTAGCCCAAGAAATAGTAAGCTGCAAAACAAGAAATTAATAAGGCGATCACTGGGCTGCCGATAAATAATAAGAACTTTTCAATGGAACCCGGTAGTGGCAGATAAGGCGCCACTACAGTTAAGACCATTAACAATACAGGCAGAAGGATGATAAAGAACGAAATTCCTGTTCCTGGTAATCCACTTGACTTTGTTTCCACTCTGATTAATTCAGGTTCCCCAACAGGAATGACCCGTTTATGAATCCATTTTGCGAATAAAGGTCCTGCAATTACAGCTGTAGGGAATGCGATGATCAAGGAGTAAAGAAGTACGTGACCCATGTTTGCATTATAGATACCTATTGCTGTCATGGCTCCCGGATGCGGTGGTACCAGCCCATGCACGATCGATAAACCGGCAAGTACTGGTATTCCGATTAATAAGATGTTCACTTTGGTTGACTTACGAATGGAAATGACCAAAGGCAGCAATATGACTAAACCAACTTCAAAAAATACCGGTATACCGATGATGAAACCAGAAAGAAGCATGGCCCATGGCAGATTTTTCACTCCGAATTTATGAATGAAGAAGTCAGCGACCTGCATACCAGCACCTGAGTCGGACATCATCTTCCCTAAAATGGTCCCTAAGGCCAAGATGCCAATAAGGTGACCAAGGACAGCTCCGACACCGGTTTCATAAGCTCCTACAATTTTGTCCATAGGCAGACCGGAAAACACAGCTAAAAATAAACTGGCTACAGTCAAGCTTATGAATGCATGCCATTTCCACCATGATACCCCCAAAATAACAATGACGATTGCTAACAGCGTGATTCCTAATAAATATAGCTCCATATGTTCTTCCCACCTTCAAGAAATCGCTTACAATTGAACCATACAATAAATCGATTATTGTACCGGCTCGTTATATGTCACAATGTAGTTCTGTTTGGCCGTGTTATAATATCCTTCACTATATTCCATGACATTTCCGTCCCCATCACTGGAAATCCGAATCCTTTTTAGTACCGGGCTATTGTTTTCGATTTTCAGTGTTTCGCAAATGTTATCTGAAGCGATAGCAACGGCAAACTCATCTCTGAATGTTTCAAGTTTGACGTTTTGATCTTCCAAAAAGCGGTACAAAGAACTGATTTGGACCTCTTGTATCTCATCATGGTTTAAATCAAGTGAAACATAATGTGTAAAGTAAATATAAGGTTCATTATCCAATAAATATATTCGTTCGATCCGTATGCAATGTTCACCAAATAAAGAATGCAGCTTAGAGTCTGAAGAAAGGTCAACTTGACTTATGTTTAACACTTTCTTTACCATGAAGTGCCCTTCCTCCACCAATAGCTCTGTGAAACGCTTTCCTTTTGAAAGTTTGACAATCGAACCATTAGCTATGACTCTAGTGCCTTTGCCGCTTTTCTTTTCAACATAACCCTCTTGCACGAGTTCTTTTATTGCATTTCGGACAGTGACCTTACTTACATTAAATTCTTCTTCCAATAGAGGCTCAGAGGGAATGTTTGTGTCGATGGCATAAACCCCATGTAAAATACGATCCTTCAATATTTCTTTTATCTGTAAATACATCGGTCCATTTTTTCTGTTCACATTCATTCCTGATCTCCTGCCTTTTATCTCTTAATATCTTCCATTTTACCTTCCATTGCCGAGAGTATCTCCTTTTCGGTTGCCAAAGGAGTATCCCCAACGACAGTACACGCCAGCATTCCTGATACAGCCGCAAAGCGAACTGTCTTTTCAGGGGAATATTCCAGCAATTCGCCATGTAAAATTCCGCTGGTATAAGCATCGCCTGAACCTATTCTATCATATACGGAAAATGATAGGATATCGGAAAAGTAAAATGTTTCTTCCTTGTGCATGTATCCCCTCAATGTATGGGTATTATCATTGTTGATCGAACGATGTGTCCCTGCTATCGATTGAATATTGAATTTTTTGGCCACTTCAGGAATTAACTCATTAAGCTGCTCTTCTCTTGTGGAGCCTTTTGACTTCATTCCTAAAATATATAAAGCGTCTTTTTCATTCATCATGACGATATCAGCCAAGTAAAGCATTTCTTCATAATGAGACTTTGCGTCAGCGTAACCTCCCTCCCATAAGGAAGGGCGGTAATTGCAATCGAAACAGACCGTACCGCCTTTTTCTTTGACTTTTCTAGCCAGAACCTTCATACTTTCTCGAACGTTTTCTGACATCGCAAGCGTGATTCCACAAAAATGGATGATATCCGTTTTTTCCGCAATCATATCCATGTCATAATCGGATAAGGACGCTGTATTAAAACTGCTTTCCAGTCGATTTGAATATGTGACACGGCTCGCCCGTTGTCCGAAACCATTTTCCAAAAAGTACATCCCCAAGTATTTTCCGCCTCTATAGAAGAAGTCGCGTCCAATCCCTAAGCGCTGCAAAGAAGAAACCGCCGAATCCCCAAGCGGGTTATCTGGTAGTTTTGTCACAAGATACCCATCATGCCCAAGCTTTGTCATCGCAGAAGCAACGTTTACCCCCGTGCCTGAAAAGGAGTATTGTAATGTGTTAGCCTGTGTTAGCATTTCATAACCTGGTACCTGCAAACGCATCATTACTTCTCCGAATGCTACAATTCTTTTAGGCATGTTTTTCAACCAATTTTTTGGTTATGGCTAATAATTTTCGTACATCCTCCCCATTCGTTTTTCCAGTTTCGTTATCGATGATGGAAGAATAGACATGGGGAATGATTTTTGGCACTTTTGCTTCTAAAGCTATTTCCAGAATGGTTTCGAAATTTTCTAAATCGATTCCGCCAGTTGGTTCTAAAGCAAATCCCTCTTCGCCACAAGCTTTTGCCACTGCACGATATTCATCTTCATGCTTCAGCCCTTTCATCGGGAAGTATTTCAGAGCATTTCCACCCATATCACGAACCAATGCTATGGCGGATTTAATAGGGACAATGGCAGTTTCACTTGCACCTGCACTTACTGGACCAGTGGAAATATTCACATAACCAACTTTACCCGTTGGAGAAACTAGTGAATTTATCCAACTATCCTTCTCACCTAAATTGGCCCTTGTAGCACCTACACTTGGGAAAACCTGATTAATATGACTGCCAGGGTAGTATTTTGCAATTTCTGCGACAACTGCTGCCTGTCTATTATCACCAGCGCCCAAACCAATTGAAACTGCTTCATCAATGGCTTCCCCGTACTCTTTCATTGCTGTAACGCCAGCTTCTACAGTTGGATAATCCTTAGAAAGCACACCCACCAATACATGACCTTCCGCTGCTTTAAAGACTTCCACTGCATTTTCCACACTATTAGCTAGTACATTAAGGGCTACACGATCATTCAAAAACCGTTTGTTTATGTTAGTCATCCTTGATTTCCTCCTAAAATGGTTCTTAACTGAGCTTCAATTACGTTGATATCATCACCTTGCAATGGACGTGGATCTATATCGAAAAACCCTTGCCGTATACCATAATCACGCGTATAAATGGCAATATCGCCATTTCTAAGCTGCTCGTTCACTTCTTTCGCCGTTGTTTCCGCAATTGAAGGATCGATGGAAATACGTGCTCTATATATGGCACGACCCGCTTCATCTTGTACAATCGTTACTTTTACGCCATCGATTGAATCGAGGGATGTGAGCACTTGTAAACTTGCTTTTTCTTTCTCGCTATTATCCGTTTTGACAAAATACTCATCCAAAGCCTGAAGCAGCCCAAAGGTAGTTTCTTTACCAACCTTCATGCTCCTGCCGATACAATGCAATTGAACCTTTAGCCATTCAATATATTTTTTTCTGCCAGCAACGATACCTGATGTTGGTCCTTCAATGGCCTTTGACCCACTATAAATCGCTAGATCGGAAAATTGTACATATTTCGCCAAGTCTTCCTCCGCTGCTGCATCAACAATCAGAGGGATATTATTTGTTTTGGCCACTTCCCATGCTTCTTCGACCGATATCATATTTTTTTGAACGGCATGATGTGATTTTACGAATAAAATGGCGGAAGTATTTTCATTAATGGCATCCGCAATATGCTCTGCTTTTCCTTCGTTTGCATACCCAACTTCAACCAACTTTCCGCCACCAAGGTAAATCATGGTTTCAACCGGTGCACCATACTGGACGTTATGGCCTTTCAACATGATGATTTCATTTTTTTGAATAGGATCTTGATGAAGTCTTTCGCTTTTCCTTCTGTTCCCTTCAGTCACGATCGCTGCTACGGATAGGGCGATTCCACTGGATGCAGAGTTTACGACAACCGCTGCTTCGGATTGAAGTAAATTTGCTATATGCTGACCAGATTTATCGACCAAATCAGAGACTTCAACATAATTTTGTCCGCCTTTTTTCATCGCGTCCATCACCGTGTCAGTTGGAGCAGAAACTCCCAATATGCTCATTCTTCCGCTTGCATTGATGACTCTTTTCAAGCCGTATTTAGCATTCAATGAACTCTCCATTTATAACCACTCCTTTTACGACAACTCTTTTATCTGCCATTCTTTTTTCGCCTTCGGAATCCAGTAAAAGGGTCGACTCATCTTCGATTGAGAATAGTGTCAGGTTCGCAATATCCCCAACTGCAATCCTTCCAAGCTCTGGCTTATGCAACCAAGCTGCGGCATTAACCGTAACTGCATCGATTACCTCTTTTAATGGATATCCGAGATACAAAAATTTAGTAAGCACACTGGCCATGCTAAAAACTGGCCCATTCACTCGGTTTCTCCGATATATATCCGTACTGATGGTATTGAAGCGGATCCCCTTCTTCTTCGCCGTTTCAGCAGTCGGAAAAGAAAAGCTTGCTGTCCCATGACCGACATCCAAATGTACACCTCGTTCAATCGCTTTACTGAACTCAGGTAAGGGCTCTCCATTCTCATCAAATAAATTATTGGCTTTACCATTTAAGTAATGTGTAATAATGTCTTGTTTTTCAAGTAAATCAAGGACCTCCCTAATATCAGGTGGCCCTGAACCGATATGAACCATTAGTGGTAAACCAGTATCAGCCGAGAACTTCCTAGCGATTTTTAATGGCTCGACACCATTTGGACCAACCACACTTTTACTTATTCTCGCTTTTAGTCCAACGATAAAATCACCGTGCTCGGAAATAGCCTTTCTTAATTCCGCTTCGTCCAGCCATGAAATATCCGATAACTCATCAATCCTTTTCAATCCAATCCGCGAAATATTCAGAAAGGCGAAAACGTTCGTTTTTGAATTTTCACAACTGCTAACAAGATCGGATATCCTGTCCGCCCCGGTACTTCCTGCATCAATGATCGTTGTTACACCTGTTTTATATCCAATTTCATCAACATCATCACCATAAGGATCAAATTCTGGGAAAGCATGTACATGCATATCAATCCAGCCGCTGGAAACAACAACTTTGTCCTCATAATCTATTATTTCATCTCCAGTTGCAGTTCCGGGCAGAGCGATTTCTTTAATCGTCCCATTTTCCAATATGATATCCGCTGCATTTCCCTCTAACATCCTTACATTTTTCAGAACTAACCTACCTGTCATTTTCCTCATCCTTTTCGGTAAATCCTATCGATTGTAAGTAGCTTTGTATACGTTTCCAATGAATTGTGAGGATTCATTTCATTCTCTTTACAGAAATAGATTATCATATATCCTCAAATTAATCAATATAACGTTATAATGTTTAATCTAAATTTACGAACTTCGTTAATAAAAAATATCAATTCAAATGAAATGAATTCCTTCCCTTCTAGTGTGTTCTCATTCTTCGCCTTTTAATCAAATAAGGGTGCTAACTAATATGTCCCGGAATACAAAGTACCCATGAATATAGAAAAACTCTCATTATACAAGTCTATTAGACACACAAAAACAAAACCAAGAATGCTGAAGCCTGAGCATTCTTGGTTTTGTTTTTGCAATATAGTGTCTGTTTTTACATTAGCCTTTAATTTACCTTTTTCGATCCTTTCCAATGGATTTCCCTTAATCGATATTTTTGCAGCTTTCCTGTTGCCGTTTTCGGTAAAGATTCTACAAATTCAACCATTGTCGGTGCTTTAAAGTGAGCCATTTGCGATCGGCAAAAGGTAATGATCTCATTTTCTGTCACATCCGCTTTCGGGTGCAGTACAATGATTGCCTTAGGCGTTTCACCCCATTTATCGTCTGGGATGGCAATAACCGCCGCCTCCAATACATCAGGATGTTTATACAATACCCCTTCCACTTCAGTCGAAGAAATATTTTCTCCTCCGGAAATGATTAAATCCTTAGCCCTATCCTGTATTTCAATATATCCATCAGGATGGGTCACTGCCAGATCCCCTGTGTAAAACCAGCCATCCCTAATGGCTTCTGCCGTCCTTTCCGGATCCTTATAATACCCTTCCATGACAACATTTCCGCGAGTGATGATTTCCCCTAATTCCTTCCCATCCCAAGCGACCTCTTTCCCGCCTTGATTGACCACCATCGTTTCCCCATTAAAAACCAATTCAATACCTTGTCTGGCCTTTATTATGGCTTGTTCTTCCGCTGATTTTGCTTCAAATTCATCGTTCCACTCGTTATATAGGATAAACGGGGAAGTTTCCGTTAATCCATAGACATGTATCATATTCAAACCAAGGATTTCTTGGGCTTTATGAATAAGCGCTGCTGCTGGAGGAGCTCCTGCCGTTGCCATCCGTGGCCGTACCTTGATATCAGTATCTTTTGCTTTAGGATCATTCACTAGCATATTGACGACAGTGGGTGCTCCACATAACAATGTAATATTATGCTGTTCAAATAAATGGAGGATATGAGGGGGATCAACTTTTCTTAAACATACATGAGTCCCGCCAGCAGCCGTGATCGCCCATACACCGCCCCACCCATTGGCATGAAACATTGGTAGGGTATGGAGGTACACATCATCATGCTTTAATCCAAGGTGATAAATGAAATTGGCAGCATTCATGTAATTACCGCGATGTGTCAACATTACCCCTTTTGGTTTTGATGTCGTTCCGCTCGTATAATTAATAGTCAAAAGCTGATTTTCATCGATTTCACCCTCTGGCAGTCCAGCTCCATCATTTGTATGCAGGATGAAATTCTCATAGTCTATTCCAGGTAAAGTGTTTTCATGCCCTTCAACAGGCACGATAATGATTTTTTCCAATGATAATTCAGTCAAGATTTTCTCGATTGGAGCCGTGAATTCCTCATCGACTATTAGTATTTTTGAATCGCTATGCTTAATGATATATTCCAAATCCTCAGCAGAAAGCCGGTAATTCAATGGCACCATAATCGCACCGATCTGACAAATGCCATAAAAACATTCCAGCATATAATGAGTATTTGGCAGCATTACTGCAATATGGTCGCCTTTTTCAATTCCTGAAGAAAGTAATGCTTTGGAAAGTTGATCGACCCGTTTCCCGAATTCTCTGTATGTAAACTCTTTCTCTTCATCGATGACAGCCACTTTATGAGGATAATATTTTACGGCCCTGCGCTTCCAATCCATGGGGGTTAATGGTGAAAACATTTTACCCAACTCCTTCTATTATTATCTTCATTGCTTATATTTATTAAAATGAAGCGCAATCCTCTGCCTGGTTCGTTTATCAGGAGAGTCACCGAGAAAGAACCCTTAGATGACTAAGACCGTTTCACCTGACCTTTAGACCACCGGTGAATGGAAAAAATCGAAAACAGAATTAAATCGAGGGGGATGGTTAAAAACAAAAAGTTAGTGAAAACGCTTAGAGTTAATCGACTATTCCGACAATTCACCCCCTAAAAGCAGTGAGATTAGAGAAGAATTCACTGCTTTATTAAAAAAAGACCTGATGAGATGAACGATGGTGCTTTTTCTTTCTATTATAATGGAACCATTGCCCTTTAGTAAGACTATATTTTATTCTCTAAACATGACGACACATGTTCGGTTAGTTTCCCCACGATTTGTTTAAGGCGGACGGTTTCCTCTTCATTTAAGACGCTATAAAAGTCACGAAAGATTTTGGCGAAGCACCTATTGATGGAATGATAGGTTTCTCGTCCACTTTCGGTGGATTGGATGTAAACGACCCGGCGATCATCCTCACTATGTACCCTTTCAATCAAATTCTTCCGTTCGAGCCGGTCAATTAGTGCAGTTCCAGCAGCAGGTTTGATCTTCAAATGATTCGAAACATTTTTGGCAGCTATGGATTCGTCCAAGACTATTAATTGCAGTGCGCGAAACTGTACAGAAGTCAAATCGTATTTAACCAATAACGGTTCCACCAATTCCTGTGAGAGTCTACTTAGCTCTTTGATCTCAATATGTAAATTATACAATTCACTTGAATTCATGTTTGACAATCCTTTCTTATTGACAACTATCTATCTAAAACTATAACATAATTAACGTATCAAAAAATTAACCATGCGAATTAAATTGGTTATTGATTTCCAAAGAGAAAGAGAGGCTGTCCATGTCAGCAGAACAACGAAAAAAGATCATAATCCTCATGATCAATATGTTTATAGCAATAGGAAGTTTCGGTATCATCATTCCCATTTTACCTGCATACCTTGCCTCCATTAATCAAGGCGGAACAGCCGCCGGCCTAATGATCGCCATTTTCGCAGGTGCTCAACTTATCTTTTCGCCAATTGCGGGGAAATGGACTGACGAATTTGGGCGCAGAAAAATGATTATTTATGGATTGGTCGGTTTGACTTTATCCATGTTTATTTTTTATGCAGTCAATTCCATTTGGTTATTGTATGCTTCTCGTATAATCGGTGGAATTGGAGCTGCTTTGCTTATTCCAGCAATATTTGCTTATGTTGCAGATATCACCACATTTGATCAGCGGGCTAAAGGGAATAGTTTAGTATCTGCCGCCATGTCACTTGGAATTGTAATCGGTCCAGGGATTGGTGGATTTTTAGCTGATTTTGGCTTAAAGTTTCCATTTTTGATTTCTGCGCTTGTATCATTATCAGCAGTGGTCTTTTCTATTTTTGTTTTAAAAGAAAGCGAAACGCCACAAGTTGCCCAAACTACGGAAGCTAAGAATGAATCGATGGTTCGCAAGATTGCCTTATCTGTAAAAATGCCTTATTTCATCCCACTAATCATTACACTTGTAATGAGCTTTGGATTAATGGCATATGAGTCAGTAGTTGGTCTTTATCTTGATAATCAATTCAATTCAAGTCCTAAGGACATCGCCGTCATGGTTACAGCTACCGGAATCGTCAGCGTAATCGTTCAACTGTTTGTCGTTGACCGGATTGTACGCCGTTTCGGGGAAATTAATGTGTTGAATATCTTTATCAGTGTTGCAGCCATCGGTTTCCTCCTATCACTTTTTGCTTCAAGTTACTTGATTTTCTTTTTAATTTCACTAATCATCTTCCTTTCCACGTCCATCTTACGTCCAGTTCTGAACACGCTGATTTCGAAGATGGCAGGTAATGAGCAGGGCTTTGCCATGGGTATGAATAATGCATATATGAGCATCGGAAATGTGCTTGGACCCACTCTTGCCGGAATGATGTATGATGTCCATATTACCTATCCGTTCATGTTAGGCCTTTTCCTCTTAATCATTACATTAATGATCACCATGGCTTGGCAAAAACGATCTCTTCATTCGAAGGCATTATCCTAGAGCTGAAGAAAGCAATATCCGTTTAACCCCATAAAGAAAAACCCCGGATAGCGCTCACTATTCGGGGTTTTTTTTATGATGTTTATTTTCCTATTTTAATCACGAGTAAAACGTTCGAATACCAGAGTATTTGCTCAAAATTCACGAGTAAACGTTACAAATACACAAATACGCTTCCAACTCTCGAATACTTGCTCCAAACTCTTCTGTTCAAAATCATACGAAACGCTCGAATTCAAGAGTAAATGCTCCGATTGTCTCTTTGGTAGCTTTTTCCCTAATACACCGGAATTCGTGCAATTGACCACAATAAAAAGAGGCCTTTTTCCTCTAATTGAGAAAAGGCCGCCTTTTATACAGTCCTTCTCATTCCATATGGTTATAAGGGGAAAATGAATTTCATTTAATATAAACGGCTTTCTTCCCTTTACTACTTTCAAAAGCTGCATCAATGATTCTAATGACGGAATGGCCCTCCTGAGCAGTGACCGGAGCTTTTTTCCCATTCAAAATACTCTCAGCAACTTCCTGGTAATACGTTAAATAAGAACCATGTTGAGTTTGAATGGTTTCATGTGTCTCATTTTCTCCTTCAATCGTAACTAAGTGACCATAAAATTCAGGATCATCTGCACCCCAAGAGTCATCCAACGGTTTTTCCCCTTCACTTAGAGCTGCCTCTTGGCCATCAAGACCATACTTGATAAATGATCCTTTACTTCCATGCACCTGAAAGCGCGGTCCATTAACCGGAACGATTGAGCCTGAATGCAATATTACTCTTAGCTTTTCATATGCTAAAATCACATGGAAATAATCATCCGTTTCGGCATTCTCTTTTTGGGAAAATACATCTGCCCATACGAATTGCGGCAACCCAAACAAATTCAAGGCTTGATCGATGAGATGTGACCCTAAATCATATAACATACCTGATCCCGGGCCTGGCTTTTCTCTCCATCTATCCCTGACCACCGGCCTGAATCGATCATAATGTACTTGGTATGTATTGATTTCCCCAAGCACACCATCATTGATAAGTTTTTTTACCGTCAAAAAGTCATTATCCCATCTCCGGTTATGATAGACACTTAATAGGAGTTTCTTTTCCTCGGCAAGCTTAATGAGCTCTTCTGCCTCCCAGGCCTCCACTACCATAGGTTTCTCCAAGACGACATGTTTACCCGCTAACAAGCTTTGTTTGGCCATTTCAAAATGCAACCCGCTTGGTGTCGTAATAACCACCAAATCAATGGATCCGTCTTCAAGAATTTCATCCAAGCTCCCTACCACTTCCACGTCCTTCAAATCTTTTTGGACTTTTTCCTGTTTGGAACTGACTACTTTCGCTATTTGAAATTGCCCTAATATACTAAGTAAAGGCGCATGAAATGTAGCTCCTGACAATCCGTATCCCACTATACCCACTTTAATTTTTCTCATTTTCGTTCCCACTCACTTTCTTGTTCAATCTAAAAAACATGCACTTACCTTTATTACACTTCAGGATATTTTCCTCTCAGAAACTTTACAGACTGATTAATTAATTCTTCCAAAACATTGATGTTAATATCTGCCACTTTATTGATGTACACACAGGCTTTTCCGGAAGTGTGTTTTCCAAAAGCCTGCAATAATTCTCCCCTTTTTATGTCACCCGGAGCAAAATATAAACTTATTTTTGCTTTTCGAGGTGAAAAGCCAACTAGTGGAGCATCGCCTTCGTGACCAGATTCATATTTATAATGGTAGGTACCGAATCCTATGATACTCGGTCCCCACATCTTTGCTTCAAACCCTGTCGTTTTTGTGAATATATCCAATAATTCATATGCATCTTCACGCTTTTTAAGATTATCGATTCTCTCAATGAACTCAATGACACTGCTGTCCGTTTTTTTGGTTTTTTGTTGATACATGATCGGAACCACTCCTCCCACACTAAAAAGTAGTACAATTAAAAGGTTATCCTATGCTCTAAACTTAGAGGTTGACATTTATGTATACAGCTACAGCTTAAACAAATCTTGAGGATCATTTCTGTTGATGGGTTTACAGGAAATCTCAGCCATTTACAATAGACAATATGGAAATCCTGACTTTCAAATGAAAGACTGAAGAGATTCATTGATAAACTTTACCTAATGCCCTAATTATATTATAGAACATCGATTCGTTTTATTCTAATTTCAGAGCAGTGTATATATAGATAAATCTTCAATATTATATATGTCCCTAATATGACACCTCTATATTTGTAGTTCTTGATTTCTCATAAAAACCACTACGATCAGATAGGATACAGAGGCACAATACTGATCGTAGAGTATCCACCTATTTACATTCATAAACCAGTAGTTTCATATAAGTAGAATTGGAAGGCACAATTTAATTGATCCCAAACCTTATTGTCTTCGGATCTTTTCAATTTCATCAGCTATGAATTGTACCTGCGTCCCTACAATGACTTGAATGCTTTGAGGACCAACGATATTAATTCCTGCAACCCCTGTCGAGTTGATTTTATTCTGATCGACAGCCCCCATATTCTCCACTTCAACCCTTAAACGGGTAACGCAGTTATCAACAGATATTACGTTATCGTCTCCGCCTAATCCCTCATAAATCGCAGAAGCCATAGCAAAGAATTTACTCTCATTAGACTCGACTTCACTGCTGGCCGCTTGTACATGCTCCCCTCCACCTTCAAGCTCATCATCTGGGTCATCAGCTCTACCTGGAGTCATTAAATTGAACTTGGCGATCAAGAAGCGGAATAAGAAATAGTAGATGACAGCAAAAACCAGGCCTTGAAGCAGTAGCATATATGGTTCATTTGCCAAGGGCAATCTTGAACTCAAAACAAAGTCAATAAATCCAGCACTAAAACCAAACCCTGCTGTCCAATGGAAAGTTGCAGCAATAGCTAACGAAATTCCGGTCAATAAGGCGTGCACCACAAAAAGGGCAGGTGCAACAAACATGAAGGCAAATTCCAATGGTTCAGTAACGCCTGTAAAAAAGGAAGCGAATCCCGCTGCGAGCATTAATGAAGCCACTTGTTTTTTCTTCTTGGTTTTTGCCGAATGGTACATGGCAAGAGCCGCAGCAGGCAAACCGAACATCATGACAGGAAAGAATCCCGCTTGATACATGCCTGTGGTTCCTTTTATTCCCTTTCCTGCCCAGAAATTGCCGATATCATTAAGTCCTATTACATCAAACCAGAACACGGAGTTTAACGCATGATGTAAACCCGTTGGAATCAACAGCCGATTGAAGAACCCATAGAGTCCCGCTCCCGCCGCACCTAATTCACTTATACCTTCACCAAATATAACTAACCAGGAGTAGATAAGCGGCCAAACGAAGAATAATATAAGGGAAACCAGCAACATAGCAACGGCAGTAAGTATGGGGACAAGCCGTTTACCACTAAAGAAAGCGAATGCATCCGGCAGCTCGACCTTACTAAACCGATTATACATAGAAGCTGCGATAAGTCCAGAGAGAATTCCGACAAATTGATTTCCTATTTCCTCAAACGCTGGATTAACATCTTTAACATCGACTCCCTGCAGCATAGCTACTGATTCTGTAGAAAGCAATGTCGTTACGACTAGATACGCTACTAACCCGCTCAATGCGGCTGATCCGTCTTTACCTTTCGACATTCCCAATGCTACCCCTACTGCAAACAGGATAGACATATTGTCAATGATGGAAGAACCAGCTTTGATTAAGAAAGCCGCTAACGGACTTCCCGCTCCCCATCCTGCTGGGTCTATCCAATAGCCGATCCCCATCAAGATGGCTGCTGCCGGCAATACGGCTACTGGAAGCATCAAAGAACGACCAATTTTTTGAAGATATTTTTTCATCCCGCTTTCCTCCTGACCATTACAGATTTAGGGTAAACCCCATATTCTATTAGACAACGCTTCCTTCCGTTTTAGAACTTCAATTCATATTTTAATTTACATATAACCATTACTCCTCCTTCAAGTGATCCCAAAAAAAAGAAAAGTCCAAATCGACTTTTCCTTTTTCACCTTTTATTTATAGAGCAAGTAATGTTTGCGAACCTTTTTAAAAGCATTCTGCTTTACTTGAAATTCTTTCATGATTTCATTTACGGATGAACCATCTTCAATTCTTGACCTTACCCAGCCATTTCCAATCAATAGACTGAAATTGTTTGCTTTGAGGAATTCAAAATCACCTGGATATAAATCATGAATGGTCTTGATGATATGAAGTCCAGTAGGTACGGCCTTGAATTCCTCTCTATCCGTTACATAAATCTCCACTCCATGGCTTAGTGTACCTGCATGCTTTGAGAACATAGGTGTAAAAGAGGCTGCCCTGAATTTTACGCCAGGTAACCGTAATGCATTTAATTTAGCGGCAAGTTCATCGCTGTTTATATACGGCGCACCAATCAATTCGAATGGTTTTGTCGTGCCTCTGCCTTCCGAGACATTCGTCCCCTCAATTAATCCTGTAGCGGGATATACGAATGTAGTGGAAACTGTCGGCATGTTCGGTGATGGCATGACAAACGGGAGCCCCGTATCGTCATAATCCATATCTCTTTTCCAGCCTTTCATCTGGATGACCTTTAGATCTGCTCCAATATTAAATTCCTTATTGAACAACGTTGCGAGTTCCCCAACTGTCATCCCATGCTTAAGCGGTATTGGGTACAAGCCAACAAACGATGAGAATTCAGGTTCAAGGACAGGTCCATCCACCGACTCCCCGCCTTGTGGGTTCGGACGGTCGAGCACGATAAAGGGAATATCATTTTCTTTTGCTGCTTCCATTGCATAAGCCATCGTGTAAATATACGTGTAATAGCGTGTTCCGACATCCTGGATATCAAAGACAAGGACCTCAACATCTTTTAACATTTCAGGCGTCGGTTTTTTCGTTTTACCATATAAGCTATAAACGGGTAACCCTGTTTTTTTATCTATATAATATTCCACACTTGCACCAGCTTGCGCATCTCCACGCACTCCATGTTCTGGACCAAATAACGCCGTCAACTGAATATCCGGATCGTCATGAAGTAGATCGACGATACTGGTTAATTTAGAATCGATGCCAGTTGGATTCGTAATCAATCCGACTTTTTTTCCTCTTAACACGTTCTTTTCTTCTTTTAAAAGGACTTCAATTCCAGTACGGACTTTTTGTTTTTTCTTCTCTTTGACAGCCGTTACACTTTTTGAGGAAACGATGCCGAAAGAAAGCAGACAAATGGTAAATAAGATCATGATTCTTTTCAATTTGTTTCCCCCTTATTTTTTAATGGGCTTTCCTGATTTTACATCTAATCCATATCCAAATTTATAAAGACTTTCAGATGGTTTAGTCACTGATGGTATATCGACGGGCAAAGTGCCTTTAGGTCTTGATTCTCCAAAAATCGTCGAGATGCCTGCAGGAATATTGGGCTGTCGATAACGCCCATTAGAATAACCTTTATATCCATATACAGCAAGCACCGCTTTCGCTTCCTCGAAGTTTGCAACGTCATAAGGGTTTCTTAAACTCATTAAAACAAATTCTTTATCTTTCTTCTTAGCATGATTCATGACCGCTCTTGGAAAGGCTGTTGCCCACTTTGAAGGATCTTGAATGCTATCATCGATCACACCATCCTTGATAGCCGGATCGTTTTTGACAATATAGGAACCAGTTATGACAAAGTCTGCTTCATCAATAAGTCTTGCCACTTGATCTGTAAATGATTTTTCCGAGAAACTCATACCCGATACTTGCACTTTCTTTATTTTCTTTTTCTCAGCTAATTCGCTGATGCTCCTTTTCATCGATTCAACTTGGTCATCAAAAGGAGCAAGAACTAAAACTTTATCATTTTTCTTAGGTTTGAACGGCAATGTTCTGCCTTCATTTTTCAATAGAGTGATGGCATTCTCCGCGATTTCCCTTTCTTTTTTCAAATGATCTTTATTTCCGACCAATTGAAGCGCGGTTTTGATTTTTTTATCGATTGGAGTTTTATCAGGGCTTAAAATCCCTCTTTTCTTTTTTAATTCCAGTATCCTCGTTACGGATTGATTCACTTGATCTAGAGGAATCTCCCCGCTTTCCACTGCTGCTTTCACCGCATTGAATACAGAGGTGATATTTTTTTCCATTTGAAGCGAATTTACTTGTGCAGGCATCAAGGCAATATCGACTCCCGATTTCAGGGCAAGGACCACGGCTTCTTCCTGTCCGAAGTTGTCTGCAATGGCTTGCATATTCAGAGCATCTGTAACGACAACGCCGCCAAAACCCATTTCTTCACGTAATAGACCTGTGATGACCTTATGTGACAACGTTGCAGGAACCATAATTTCTTGTCCATCTTTTTTACTGATATAGGTAGTGTCATCGAATGCAGGAAATTGAACATGTGCAGTCATCATCATATCCACTCCAGCATCGATGGCTCTTTGAAAAGGAACCAACTCTATGGAACGCAACCGCTCTTTATCATGAGAAACAAGGGGGAGACCATAATGACTATCGACCGCTGTATCTCCATGGCCAGGGAAGTGCTTGGTCGTTGCTATCATATTCTGATTTTGCAATCCTTTTATTGTCTGAATGCCAAGTTTTGATACAAGTTCTGGATCAGAGCTGAAGGATCGAACGCCAATAACTGGATTTCCAGGGTTATTATTGACATCGACAGACGGACCAAAATTCACATTTATGCCGAGTGACGATAGTTCCCGTCCAATGATTTCTCCAGTTTTATAGGCGTAACTCTCTTTTCTGGCTGCACCAAGTGCCATATTTCCAGGGAGGTTCGTTCCAGTTTGAAGGCGAGTTACGATTCCTCCTTCCTGATCAATCGTTATGAACAGCGGAAGGTCTGGGCTTGCCATCTGTAAACCATCGGTTAGCCGTACCGTTTGTTCGGTATCGATTACATTCTCAGCAAACAGGATTACACCGCCTAGATGATATTTTTTAATGATGCTTGCTACTTCAGCGTTCATTTCAATAAACCCCGTGGCCTTCCCTTCTCCTTCTTTCTTCCAATTACGAAAATCCGGCATGAGCATTTGACCGACTTTTTCATCCACCGTCATGTTTTCTACGATCTCCTGAATATCCATTGCTGGTTGTTCATTCTCTAAACCCTTTGCTGTCGCATTCCCTCCAAGAAAGAATATAACCAAGAATACTGCGATCCCAGCAGAGGCCCATTTTTTCTTTATCATTAGGGTTCCTCCTTTATACTTTTTTAGTTCTTGTATCAACACTTCCATGCCCACTACGATGAAAGAGTTAAAAAAGAAAGGAAAGTACCTGTATGGATCCTCTAAAGAAAACAGGTGGAATCCACGATCATTTCAGCCGCCTTTCTTTAACAAGCCTTCATGTCAAAATGGGAAATACCCCCGCTTACCCCAGAATCATTGATCGTTGGAACTCACTGGCCGTCACTTTTCAGAACTATGGATTGACCAGGTTTTAGAAGCGCCAGCAGAGGGAGATCTTCTTCTATAACTTGCCCTATCACATTAACTCGATGATCTTCCCTCATATCTTTCCTGCAAATTTGAATCTCTCCCCGATACCGTCCGTATGCATGATTGTCCATCGTTATGGATCCATGGCTGCGTGCAACTGTATTACTCGGTTCAATTTTCACTGTAACCCGGGTATTTTGCAGCCGGTATACATCTTGAGAAACATCTGGCCTCAATTTGTACTGACCACTTTGCAAAATTCTGGATTTCATTCTAACAGATAGAATATTTTGATTTTTATAGGCCGATAGATTCTCAAGTAAATCATTCTCCGTTCCTTGATCTCCAACGAAAACGCCTTCGACATAGTGAAACAGCTCAACACCGGCAGCGTAAGGATTCATCAGCCTGTGTTTTTCAAGCGTCGGGAGCCCGTCATGCAAAGGTCCTCGTTTATTCCCTGCACCCGGGATAAACGCAAAAATCGGTATCCCGTATTTCTTGAACATCCGATTTTGTTCATGGAAGAAATCTTCCTCAAGGCCCGTTTCACGCCTTGGATAAAAGTTATGCCAAGCTATTAATTTTTCCGGTTCCACTCCGCTTTGAAGCACGGCTAGAAGTTCATCTTCAGTCAACGTACTTGCGTTTAGTGAAAGGGAAAACATCTTTGATAAAGATGTAACCGTTTCTTGGTCAAACCCATCATCTAGCCTAATTCCTTTAACTCCTAATGGCGATAAATCTGTTAATTTACAGATTCCCAAATGATCGAGCGTGTTTGATGAGACATCTGCATGAATTTCCATTCCAAAAGATTCCGAGAGCTTTAAAAGTTCAATCATTCTCTGTACGAGATCACCCGTCTCTTCAGGAATATGAAGCGAGGTAAACGCTCGCTTCACTCCTAAGTTAGCAGCATGTAAGATTTGGGATTCTGCATGTGGATCCTGTAGATAAAAAGAGATTCCGATCACTTGAATTCAACCGCCATTTCATCTTTAAATCCAAACAAATAGGTAAAAATAAATCCTGCTACGTAGGAAAGGAACAACCCAGCCAAAAACAGGCCGATTTGGTTAGCATGCACTAAAAAGGTAAGCGGCAATCCAGATACACCGATGGCCGACGTTGCAATTCCGAAATGAGCTTGGAATGCTCCCCCTACTCCTGCGCCTAAACAGGCGGTTAAAAAAGGCCTGCCAAGTGGAAGCGTCACTCCAAATATAAGAGGCTCGCCGATACCAAGCATCCCTGACGGAAGTCCGCCGCCGATTGCTCTTTTTAAACTCGCTTTCTTTGTTTTCATATAGATGGCAAATGCTGCGCCTACTTGGCCCGCACCTCCCATGGCCAAAATGGGAAGAAGGGGATCATCTCCAATCGAATTGATCAATTCTAGATGAACAGGCGTCAAACCTTGATGTAACCCAGTGATGACAAGAGGAAGGAAGGCGGCACCAAGCACGAATCCAGCTACAACACCGCCGAAATCCAATACATTCAATAACCCTGTCGTAATGGCATCCGATAAAAATCCGCCTACCGGCATAAACACAATGTACGTAACAATCCCAGTAATGAGCAAAGCGAAGGTTGGCGTCAAAATGATATCCAGTGATTGTGGAATGAATTTCCTGACCTGTTTTTCCACCAAAGCTATAAATATCGCGGCAAAGAGAACTCCGATTAACCCTCCGCGGCCAGGGAGTAAATTTTCACCGAACAATGAAATGTCGCCGACAGCCGGATTGATGACCAAGATACCCGCCAGTGCCCCAAGCGCGGGCGAACCACCATACTCCTTTGCCGCATTCGTCCCTACCAAAATTCCCAAGTAGGCAAACAACCCAGACCCGATAACGGTTAAAATGATAGCTAATTGCGATTCTGCTGCAAGCCAGCCCGCTTGAACGATCGCTTTTGTAATTCCGGTTATCAAACCTGATGCTACTAATGCGGGAATTAGAGGAATGAATATACTTGCAATCCTGCGTAAGAATAGTTTAAAAGGTTTTGCGTTTTTCCTATTTATCTCTGATTTGTTCTTCGAGGCCATTTCTTTTAAGTTCAAGCCATCAGAAAACGCTAAAAGCTTTTCAAATTCTGCATGAACCTTATTGACCACGCCTGGTCCTAATACGATTTGTATCGTTTCCTCTTCAATGACGCCAAGAACGCCTTCCGTATTTTTTAAATCTTCCATGTTTATTTTTGAACGATCGATTGGCAATACCCTGAGTCTGGTCATGCAATGTGCTGCTGATGCTACATTTGATGCCCCGCCCAATTTCCCCAATAACGCTTCTGCTAAACTGGCGTACTTCTCTCCCTTGCCCATTCAAAAGCCCCCTTTTTCAATATTTCGAAATGTTCATTTATAACGATCTGTCATCGATTTAATTGCAGCTTTTGTGTTATCAATATATTGGACAGTTTCTTCATATTGCTCTGAAGCCATCCCCAAAAACAAAATATCAATCATATATAACTGTGCCAATCGTGAGGATGTTGCAGCACTTCGAAACGGTGCTTCATTCGAAAAGGATGTATATAGAGTCGCATCACACAACGAAGATACCGTTGTTTGACCAAAATGAGTCAGTCCGATCGTTTTGACCCCACGTTCTTTTGCTAGCTTCAGGATATTGACAACTTCAGGTGTTTCACCGGAAAATGAAATGGCAAAAACGATGTCATTTTCATCAGCATTGGCAATCAAGGTTGCAACTAAATGCATATCTGTAAAAGCCGTTGCCCCTCTATTGATTCGAAGCAATTTTTGCTGGGCGTCTGCAGCAACTATATGAGAGGCACCCACTCCACAAAAGTGGACGGTTTTAGCGTTCAGCATCAGCGTAATCGCATGTTTGAGATTGTTATGATCGATGATTTCAGATGTGTCGCGAATGGTCTGAATCGAATTACTCGTCGTTTTTTCTACAATCCGATACAGTGATTCCAAAGGCTCGATATCCCGATAGCCCTGTTCAACAGTCTTCATCAAGTCCCCAGCTATCCGTATTTTTAAATCTTGAAATCCTTTAACTCCGAGCGATTTACATAACCTAATAACGGCAGCCCCGCTTGTTTTAGCAGAGGTACTCAATTCCTGTACAGTGCTATTCACCACTTCATGAGGATTTTGAAGAATATATTCTGCTAGTTTTTGTTCCGATTGCGGGAGCTTGCTCAACATCGTCTGTATGATGGATAATCCTCCTGTAGCCATTGGACCTCTCCTTAATCTTCACAGATCGAGATGGCTTTTCTGACATCTCCATCCGCTTTTTCTAGTAACTCCCTTGCTTTAACATAATCTGTTGACGTTTTTATCATGACGATTGCTGGTTTAACTTGATTATTTGCTTTTTCAAGCATTTTAGTGGCAAGATCATAATCAGCATCCGTTACAGTTTCGATAATGCTTATGGCACGATCCTTCAGTTTTTGATTGCTTACCTTTACATCAACCATCAGATTTTCATACACTTTTCCCACTCGGATCATAGTAGCCGTTGAAATCATATTGAGGACCATTTTCTGAGCGGTTGCCGCTTTCATCCTTGTGGACCCTGTTAAAACTTCTGGTCCGACCACCACTTCAATCCCTATATCGGCTTCTTCTGTGATGCTCGCATTTTCATTGCACGATAAAGCCACCGCTTTTGCCCCCACATTTCTTGCATAACGTAAAGCCCCTCTCACATATGGGGTACGGCCGCTTGCAGCAATGCCAATAACCGTATCATTCGCTGTAAGATCCACGGCCATTAAATCACATTCCCCAAACTCTTCTTTATCCTCCGCTCCCTCAATGGCCCGAACAAACGCCATTTCCCCTCCTGCGATTATTCCCAGCACCATTTCAGGTGGTACGCTGAAAGTCGGCGGACATTCCACGGCATCAAGAACACCGAGTCTTCCGCTCGTTCCTGCACCAATGTATATGAGTCTCCCTCCTTTCTTTACCGATTCACAAGCCCATTCAACTACTGTACTGATTTCTGGCAAAACCTTCTGGACGGCTACTGCAACTTTTAGGTCTTCCTTATTGATTGCTGAAATGATTTCCAACGTATTCATGCGATCGAGGTTCATCGTCCCTTCATTTCTCAATTCAGTCGTTAATGAACGCAGATGTTCTTCCATAGACAAATAAGTCCTCCTATTATTCTTTTCTTAAATATAATTTCATTTTTCGATAGATAAATTTGAAATTATATTTCATATTATATTCAATGATAACGCTTTCATTACTTTGGGACAAGATTTTTTGTAATAATTGTAAGATATAGATCATTTATTCCTTTAAAAACCCAAGCGCATCCGTATCTCTTTAGAATTCAATAAAAAGCCTTAAATGGATCTCCCTACCTTTATCAAGTTGCCGCCGTTCCATTTCTTTACCTAATAGGCGATGGCAATCACGATATCAAACAACATTCTCTTTTGCATGTAACATGGCAGCCATCTAGCTAAATTCACTCCATGCTTGAAATAATGGAGCGAATTGCCATTATCTACTCTATCATCGGAACTTTCTATTTTTGGCACCACCTATTTTTTCCAAAAAAAGCGTGTACATTGCCCCTCCAAATTGAGGGGACAACGTACACGCACAAGAAATATACCAATATGCTAATCTAGGAAGCTGCTTCTTATCTACCTTGATGGATAAGTCCCATCCCTTTTTTCCCTTAGCGAACGGGCACCACTTTTCCATCTTCAACCGCTCCCACGATAATGGTCGATGCGAATCCGCCATTTTCATCAATGGAAGGAATATCGTATATTTTTTGATCTGGCCCGATATTTGTAAGCCCATCCTGCATGTGTTCACGAATAGCCTTAGCATCATCAACACTTCCTGCAGATTTCATCGCTTCTACAAACGCATACATGGCAATATAATTCAAACCGACTTCGGAGCTCGGATCTTCCTTATATTTTTTTTGATATTTCTCAACGAAGGCTGGCACTGCTTCTTCATCTGAATCCATCAGTGGCAGAACACCTATTGAACCTTCCAATGTTTCATATGATCCTGCAATCGGCTTCATTTGATCTAGCTTTGCCTGATCCATAATAATGAAACCACCTTTAAACCCTAGCTCCCGAGCTTGCTTCGCCACTTTTGCCGTAGGTTCCGAAGCACCCCCGATAAACAGCACATCAGGATCTTTTTTCAAAGCATTGGTAACAATCGTAAAGAAATCGGTTTCTTTGGCGAAATCAATGGATGAATTATAAACGACCTTACCCCCTTGCTTTTCCCAATGTGGAAGAACCGCTTCCGTCCAGTCTTTACCATATTGAGAAGCGGTCGGCAATGCTGCAATTTTCTTGCCGAAATGCTTCATTGCATATGTTGTAAAAGGTTCGATATATCCTTCGTAATTCGGTGGAATTCGAACGGTCAATGAATTTCCGCTTTCGGTCACTGACGGTTCACTCGTATATGCGCCAATGATGAATTTCTCTTGTTCATTAAAGACCTGCAGTGCCAGTACACCCCCGCTATGCGGTGTAAAAATGATCGGCGTATCATATTCCTGAATTAATCTTTTAGCATTCGCCCCTGTTTCATTTGGTAAGTATTTATCATCTAATGATACTAAATTCAGCGTGTATTTCTTACCCTTTACATCAAATCCGCCTGCATCATTAATTTCATTGACGGCCATTTCGACACCGTTCAAAGTCCGTTTCCCATATAGAGCTGCTGCCCCACTTAATGGACCACTAAAACCAATATTCACGACATTATCACTTTTCCCTTTACTGCCACTGCTGGACGCGGGACTCTCTCCTTTATTGCAACCAGCCAAAACAATCATAATTAACACCAGAAAGACCAATGATACTTTCAGTTTTTTCATATATATCCCCCATTCTTTTTTTCATGCTCCAATATATGCTTTCTTTACTTCATCATTGGCTAATAATTGACCTGCTGTCCCTTGAACGACAATTTCCCCATTTTCATAGACATATCCTTTATCTGCAATTCTAAGTGCCGCATTCGCATTTTGTTCAGCAAGCAGGATCGTGATTCCCTCACGGTTTATTTCTTCAATGACTTGAAACATCTGTTCGACAATTAGGGGCGCGAGTCCAACCGAAGGCTCATCAAGCATCAACAATTTCGGTTTGGACATCAACGCCCTTCCTATTGCCAGCATTTGCTGTTGGCCGCCGCTCAGGCTTCCGGCTTCATTCTGGTGCTTTTCTTTTAAAATAGGAAATAAATGATAGACGTATTCCAACAAACCCCTGATTTCCGCCTTGTTCTTTCGATGAATATAGGCACCCATCCTCAGGTTTTCCTGGACAGTCATTTGTGGAAATAGTTTACGGCCTTCGGCACACTGTACTATTCCTTCCCTTACATTCTTGTCCGGGGCCCTGCCTCCTATGGGAATGCCTTGAAAATGAATTTCTCCCTGTGACAGCTTACTGATTCCGCTGATTGAACGAAAAGTCGTACTTTTCCCTGCCCCATTAGCTCCTAACAATACAACGATTTCCCCTTTGGCAACCTCGATATTCACATGTTTAATGGCAGTAAAACTCCCATAAGCCACTGCAACATCCGTTAACTTAAGCACTCGCACTACCTCCCAAATAGGCTTTAATCACCGCTTCATTTCCGCGGATTTCCTTAGGTGTGCCCTCGGCAATTTTTTCCCCGTAATTAAGGACCATGATGTGATCTGCCAAATTCATGATCATATGCATTTTGTGCTCGATTAAACATACTGTCAGTCCCGAATGATTTAATTTTTTAATCAGTTCCGTCAGACCTTCCGTTTCATCCGGATTGATTCCGGCAGCAGGTTCATCAAGAAAGATAATTTCCGGTTCCGTTGCAAGGGCTAGGGCAATGGCTGTCCGTTTCTTTTCCTCCTGAGAGATGCTAGATACCATTCTGTCGGCCGATTTCGTCAATCCAACAATATCAAGTACTTCCATTGCCTTATCCCGGCATGCTGCTTCTTCTCGTTTTAAACGTTTCGTTCTTAGGATGGCATCCATCAAATTGGATTTTGTTCGAAGTCTATGCCCGACAATGACATTATCCAACACGGTCGATTGATCAAACAGGCTTGTCGTTTGAAAGGTCCTTGAAATCCCAAGGCCCGCTATTTCATTGGCACGGAGCTTGGTGATGTCAATCCCTTTAAATAGCACCGTCCCTGAACTTGGTCGATGAAAGCCACTGATCAAGTTGAAAAATGTGGATTTCCCTGCACCATTCGGTCCGATGATTGCATTGATTCTTCCTTTTTCAATCATAAAATCCACATTATTGACCGCCGCTAATCCACCAAACCGTTTTGTCAAATTCTTCGTTTCAATCAGCAAGTTCATCCCTCCTCCGCTTTAATGGGAAATTCATTTCTCACCCCTGATATTTTCTTACCTTTTCGCTTGCTCTGCCAATCAAAGACGGCTCCTGTGATTCCGCGTGGATAAAAGATGATGATCAATGTAAGCAATGGACCGAATATCAACATTCGATATTCTTGAAGGAATTGAAGGTTCTGTGAAAGGATCACAAGCAGTAATGTACCAACCAACGGACCTGAAAGTGTTCCGATTCCACCAACCAATAAATACATCAAAAGATCGAACATGATGGATGTGGAACCAATATCAGGCCCAATGAAACGAATGAATGAAGCATACAAGGCTCCTGCCAACCCAGCGAAAAATGTGGATAGGACAAATGCGGTCAACTTATTCTTCATGGTCGATATGCCAATCGTTTGAGCGAGGTCCTCGCTGTTCCTGATGGCCAAGTATGTCCTGCCTGTCAACGAGCGGATAATTCGATAGACGATTAAAATGACGGCAAGCAAGAAAATGAGGACTAGGTAATATTGTGAAGCAGCAGTTTCGAATGTGATGGGACCGATATTCCCAGGAGCAGGGATGCCGATCAATCCTCTGACACCCTCTGTAAGCCCCTCCCATTTATCGATGACCAGATAGATGATGTAACCCACACAAAGGGTATATATCGCGAAAAAGTGTTCCTTTGTCCTTAATGCGATCAAACCGATTAAAAAACCAATGGCACAGGTGATTAAACAGGCTCCAACAAGTGCCAGCCAAAAGTTCATTCCCGTTTTAACCGTCAGCAGGCCGAGCGAATATGCCCCAATTGCAAAAAATCCAGCATGTGCAAGTGAGAGATAACCTGTATAGCCTGATAATAAATTGATTCCATAAACAGCTATCGCCCAAATGAATGAAAGTGTCAGCATGTGAAGATAATAGTCGTTTTGTGCGATAAAAGGGAATGAAAAAGCAAGGATGATAAGAGCAATAAGTCCATTACGTTTCGTTAAAATCTTCAAGCTACCTCTCCCCCTTGGCAAAAAGACCTGTTGGCTTCACGGTTAATATTACGACTAAAAGAACGAAAGCAATGATGTCCTTATAGTCATTAGAAATATATGTTGCGCCAAGGCTTTCGCTGAAACCTAGAATATATCCGCCAACGATCGCACCCGGAATGCTTCCCATCCCACCCAGTATGATAATGACGAATGCTTTTAAGATGACTAAATGCCCCATTCCTGGAAAGACAAGGTTAATCGGTGAAGCCAGGGATGAAGCGATGGCGGCTAATCCCCCAGAAATCATGAAGGTCAGCATCGCAACTTTATTAATGTTGATCCCCACCAATGACGCACCTTCACGGCTTTGGGACATCGCTATTATCGTTGAACCGGTATACGTTTTCTTAAGGAAGAGATAAAGTAAAACCATCACCGCAATGGCTGATACAATGATCAATAAACGCTGAAGGGTGAATGTCAAGCCCATGAAATTGACGACTTGTCCGTATGGAGATGTCATTGTATGGAAGTCGGCACCCCAGACAAATTGGGCGAAAGCTTCAAGAAAAAGAAGAATGCCGATTGCTGCAATTTTATCGTGCAATGGAGGTGCCTCCCTTAACAAACGGAACACGAAACGCTCCAAAAGGACACCCAACAAGCCAACAACGATAACGGATACAAACATGGCAATCCAGTAATTGACCCCATATAATGTCATCATCGACAATGTGATATACCCACCTAACATATATAGGGCACCATGCGCAAAGTTCGGGATATGCAAAATTCCATATACTAGCGTCAGTCCGAGGGCAACTAGACTATATACGCTGCCAATCGTCAATCCATTAAAAAGCTGCTGGATCAAAATATCCATTTACTTCCTCCCTGAATAATTATTTAATTTTACTTGGCCGCTCATTCACTGCTTGCACACGATCCTGTCCATATTCGGAAAGCACTCACCTTTAAGGAAACCAATTATTATTCGCTAAAACAAAGGATCTCTTTCATACCATTTCTTCCTTGACCAGCTGGCGCTTTTAGTTTTACCATCAGCATTACGCGGCAATGGTTGTTTGTTTTTACATGAAATTCCTAAGACACTTTATCATGGTTCAACAAATGATAACAATGACCATTTAATGCTTCTTGATCGATAACGATTCCAGCGACGACAAACGCTATAAATATACCACTTGTCCAAAGGGACTGAAGCTCACCACCTACTTATATTCATTTAAGAAGTAACTGATAAAGCCCTTGTCTTGATAGCGCTTTCATTTTTGATCAAGTATCCATTGCGCATCTTCTGGAATCCACCGATTTTCCCTTACAGTACTTAAGGGATTGAATGGTATGAAGATCATTCCCAGTTTGATCGCCGGATAATGGGCTTTTATACATCATGATGATGACCAAGCTGGAAGCCAATTTTATTTCCCAGCCTTATACCATGCTGCTGCAGTCCATACACATTTCATTTAAGTAATTATTCGTTCTAAAATGAATGCTGGCAAATCCCAAAATATCACGTCCGTGTTGTAAAGTTTTCTTTACTCTTCTCTGAATGACGGCTTAACCATGGGTATACGTCTGGATCGTTCAACCCTCTCACCTCGCCCTTTCTACAGAATCATTCCGTAGAATAATTTTCCTATTATGAATGCAAGTACCGTGCCATAGTTAAAACACAATCAAAACAGCAAATTTACCAGGAGTGGAATTCATTATTGAATTGTAAAAATGAAATGAAAGGGTGCCATATGAGTTATCCGTCATTCAATTTTGACTGAATAAAACCATTTCTGAATTAATTAGAGCATTTGACTGAAAACGGTAAATTACGGGACACTTAAGAAGGTCATTAAGCGCAAATCGACAAAAATAAGGGGTTACCGATAAAGTAACCCCCATACTCACCTATTCTTTTCACTGACCTTCAATCGATATTTTTTAAATTTCCTTATTGCCTGGAAACTGCATGTTCAAGCGGCGCTGAATTAAGTTTTTCATAAAAATTCGTTAACATAGAGTAATGGACCTCGACGAACAAATATGCTTTATAACTTTCGTAAAAAGATATTTTCAACGTTATGATTTGATCCTTTCTTTAAAACTATATTGGCTCGTCCTTTTGTCGGCAATATATTTTCAAGTAAATTCATTAAATTAATTTCTTCCCAAATTTGAGCCGCTTGCTTAATAGCATCTTCTTTAGACAAGTTTGCGAAACGACCAAAATAGGATTTGGTATCTTGAAAAGCTGTTTCTTGAAGCAAGAGAAACCTCTCTATATACCATCTTTCTATGTCCCGTACCTCAGCATCAACATAGAGTGAAAAATCAAAAAAGTCACTGACAAATATTTGACTTTCTTTGTCAACTTGTAGAACATTAACACCTTCCACTATTAAAATATCTGGATTACAGATGGTTTGCACTTCATTTGGCAGAATATCATACGTCAAATGTGAATAGACCGGTGCTTCTACTTTATCTTTCCCTGCTTTTACATCTCCGATAAAATTAATTAATTTTTGAGTATCATAACTTTCAGGAAACCCTTTTCTTTTCATCAGTCCGTTTTTTTCTAAAATAGCATTTGGGTACAAAAAACCATCTGTTGTAACTAAGCCTACGTTTCTATGATTGTCCCATCTAGATAATAATATCTGAAGTATCCTTGCTGTAGTACTTTTCCCTACAGCAACACTCCCTGCAATTCCAATAATATAAGGTACTTTTTTAGCGTTATTTTTTAGAAAGGAAGTAGTAGCGGTATGAAGTTGCTGAGACGCTTTGACATATAAATTAATTAAACGAGTCAAGGGCAAATAAATCTCTTCTACTTCATCAATGGATATTTCTACATTTATGCCCTTTACATTTTCTAATTCTTCTTCAGTTAAAGGAAGAGGAGCATGATTTCGTAAAGATGCCCACTCTTTTCGATCGAATTCAAAATAGGGAGTATAGGAACTCATGATTTATGTTACCTCACTTTTTAGAGTTACGTTCATCCTTAGGAATATTTCTACACTTATCTGTTTTTTTCCATTCTCACGCATACGATTCATGGTTATTAACGCATTTCTATATCTTCATCCTTCATAGCCCAATCGCCTGATGTTCAAATCTTCCTGCGTCGTGTCCTGGAAACCTTGAAGGGCTTGGCGGCGGTAGGTCTGATCGTTCATGAGCTGAACCTGCCCTTTTGAAACGGCGGTACCAGTTAGAGTCTCCTCTAGAACCAATTCAGATTTGTCAGGTGAATGGATAGCTTCTTACCCATTTCATTTATAGCCGTTTTATGTGCCTCTGCTTTTTTTTTGACCAAAATTAATCTTGAACAATCCTGCAATAACAGCATACACTTCTTGAGCACCGTCTGCTATAGAATCTGCCAATGCCTTTGTATGTTCACCTTCGCAATTATAGACAATATAGATTTTCATAAAAGTTTCCACTACGCTTGGATGCAGTCATTTCAATTTTCGTCTACAACGAGATTTTGATTTTAGCATTCATACCAGGAAGTACTTTGGCAGATATTGCATTTCCTTTTGTAACAGATTTACCTTCCTTAATATCCTATTCTTTGAGTATACCAGAAGCTGGTGCTACCCATTTGATCCATGTCTGCAGATACCTTCGCATCATCGGTTTTAACAAAGTTCTCATTTTGAAAATAAAAGTAAGCACCGCCCACCAGCAAAGCAATTATAACAAGAATAACCAAAATATTCGTAATTATCAAACGATCTTTTCTCATACGAATTTCCCCTTTTTATTTTCCGATGGAAGACAACAACATGATAATGCCAACTATCAAAAGAATGGTGAATAAATCGTGGTAAGCTCCTAGATGCACACCTTTTTGGCTATTCACACCCCTCGAAGGAAAGACTTGTAAAGTATTGAGGCCCAAAAGAAAATAACGTTAATATAGACTTGAGCACATATTCCGTAAAAAGGGGTTTCTTTATTTCGCCATTCATATTTAGGCAAAAAAAACTGCACCTTCCTTTGTTAGATGTTGTCCAACAAGGGGAGGTGCAGTTTTTACTCACCTATTCTTTTCACTGACCTTTAAGCGATATTTTTTAAGTTTCCTTACAATTGTTGCCTGGCTCGAATCAAGGGCTTCTGCGATTTCGTATGTAGTTTGGTAGGTTTCCGCCGCTTTCGTCAAGATTTCCTTTTCAGCTTTTTCCACCGCTTCTTTTAGAGTTAGGGGTGAATGATAGTTCGACTGATCCAGCTTATCCGGTCGATATTCTTCCGGCAGATCGTTGATCGATAATAATTGATTATCCGTTAGCACGACGAGCCTTTCCACAATATTAATCAATTCACGGACATTTCCTGGCCAATCATGTTGAAAAAAGTATTCTTTCAGTCTCGAATCAATTTCTTTTGAAAATTTATATTGTTCGTTTGCTTTCGTTAAAAATAAGTCAGTCAATGCTAAGATATCTTCTCTTCTTTCCCTTAGTGGAGGAATTGTAATCGGAATGACATTCAGCCTATAAAAGAGGTCTTCACGAAAATCACCGGATTTGACCATTTCCGATAAATTGCGGTTCGTGGCTGCTATTATGCGAACATCGATTTTCTTTGGTTTCGTTCCTCCGATTCTTTGAATCTCCCTTTCCTGAAGGGCCCGAAGTAGCTTTACTTGCAGTTGCAGGGGAAGCTCCCCAACTTCATCCAAGAATAAGATTCCACTCTCTGCCAGCTCAAACATCCCTGGTTTACCTTTTTGATTGGCGCCGGTAAATGCTCCTCCTTCGTATCCAAAAAGCTCCGATTCCAATAAATCCGCCGGAATGGCCCCACAATTTATTTTAATGAAATCTCCTTTTTTAGATCGGATGCTCCGATTATAAATATTTCGTGCAAGCACATCTTTTCCAACGCCCGTTTCTCCTAGAATGAGTACGGTCGCATCAATATCCGAAATTCTTTCAGCAATCTCATAAATCGATTTCATTTTATCACTGACAAAGACGACTCCATCCTTACTTGTTATCTTCCGCAGTTTTTCAATTTCTTGCTTGTATTGATTATTCAATTCATTCACTTTCGTCAACTCATGCATCAGTTCATTTAAATCAGATAAATCCCTTATATTCGTAACGACTTGCTCTATTTCCCCATTTTCATTAAAAACGGGACTTCCTGTTATCAATGTTTCTTTTCCAGCATAATTATCCTGTACGACAGATACCGTTCGTCTCAGCTTTACTACCTTATGCGTCACCGAGGCATTCAAAATGCCACGTTTAATTAGTTGGTCCACCGACTTACCTATATAATACTCTTTTGGAATGCCAGTGATCCGTTCAATTGCTGAATTCGTATACAGAGTGATCCCTTGTTGATCGGTGATATATATTCCATCATAGGAATTTTCGATAATGGCATCGAGAGCGCGATTCAGTTTTTCCGATTTATGAGCATCACTCAATAAATCATCCAAAAATTGTGTTTCACTGCCTATATAAAGAATATTGTCATTATCGATTTGTTTCATTAATAAAAATAAATACCGTTTGTCACGCATTCTTGCAGCTGCAAGTCTTTTATTATCGAGAAATTGCCACTCATCAAATAGTTCGGTTAATGTTGTATTTCCATTGTGATTCACCAATGGATGGAAGTACCTGCCCCAATCCTTGATCCGGTCTTGAGAATCCAGGACTAGTGCAGGAAAGGTCATTCCTTTGAGCAAATTAATCTGAGAATCCTGTTTTACTTGATTCATTACTATTTCACCGCCGCAAAAAGAATTCTTTTTAAGTACAATTCTGGAAAAATTTCGAATCTCCTTTAAAATTGTCGAATTTTACTCCTAAAAAAAGTAGTGATGAAATAAATTTCATCACTACTTTCCGTCAGAAGACCTTAAAAATAACCTCTCCACTGATTGCTTCCTTACCCGATTGATTAGTGGCTGCAACTTTGAAAAAATACCTATCTTCTTTTTTTTCTATTAAATCCGCTTGAAGGGTTATCACATCATTCAAGAAAACCATACCTTTGAAACGAATCTTGTATTCTTCGATAAATCCGATTTCATAAAGATTACTGAAAAGCTTTGCAAGGTTCCCCATCGTCCACATACCATGTGCGATGATTCCGGGAAGACCTGCATTTTTTGCTTCCTCATCAATCGTATGAATCGGATTGAAATCGCCAGATGCACCAGCATACTTAATGAGATCCAACCGAGATACAGGTTCCAGCACAATAGGGTGTAACGAGTCACCAATATGGAGTTCGGTTATTGTCGTCACTTACTCATCACCGTCCTTCTGATCGTTTCATTAATAATGACAAGCTGTTCAGCTGTAAAAACAATTTCCCCTTTTGCATCGGTCCCATAATTTTTAAAGGCCAGAAATCCCATTTCCCCTTGTTTTCCTTTTTTCTCATAGTAATCCTTCACTTCCGTGTAACAGGTGATTTCTTCCCCAACCTTAAGCGGCCTGTTGTAGCGGTAAATCTGCTCGCCATGTATCAACCCCTTGCCCGGAAGGTTCAAGCTTTCAATTGTTCCAAAATCAAAGACCCTGGGGAAAGTAGGTGGTGCAATATTCGCTCCATATCTTGATTGTCTTCCTATTTCTTCATCGATGAAAATCGGGTGGGGATCACCAATTGAAAATGCAAATTTTTTAACGGCTCCCCGTTCAACTATATTTTTAACAGGTTTGGATCGTTTTCCAATACTTTCGTTGAACATAATCTCCCGCCTTTCCCTTAATTTTTTGGACCGCCCGCAACATATAAAACCTGCCCACTAATGAATGAGGATGCTTCATCGGCAAAGAATGCAACAGCATGAGCAATATCACTTGGCAAACCGCTTCTAGCAACAGGAATACTGTTCGCCCTATCCTGGATGAATTGCTCAAAACTCACTCCCACCCGTCTGGCTGTTTCTTTCGTCATTTCGGTTTCGATAAAGCCAGGTGCAACCGAATTCGCTGTTATCCCAAATTTACCGAGTTCGATCGCAAGGGTTTTTGTTAACCCCTGAAGTCCAGCTTTTGCGGCTGAATAATTAGCCTGTCCGCGGTTCCCGAGGGCTGAGGTGGAAGATATATTGATGATCCTTCCATATTTATTTGCAACCATATGCTTCTGAGCGGCACGTACTGCATTGAAGGTACCTTTTAAATGTACATCCATTACCGTTTGCCAATCTGAATCGGTCATTTTAAAAAGCAGATTATCTCTGATGACCCCTGCATTATTCACCAGAATATCAAGAGAACCGAATGTGTCAGCTATTTCCTTTATGGACGCTTCGACTTCTTCGGATTCCACCACATTGGCCACCCTTGTGAAAATGGTATACCCCTTATCCCTTAATTCATTTCCTGTTGATGTCAAGACCTCTTCATTGATATCGATAATGGCCACATTTGCGCCTTCACTTGCAAATAACTCGACAATCGCCCTGCCAATTCCTCTGCTTCCACCTGTAACTAATGCGGTTTTACCTGAAAATCTCCCTGTCATACTCATTTCCTCCTAATCTATTATAAGAATTGTCCTAATTTAACATGTCCCTTAATTAAATTTCTGGAAATGATCATCCGCTGTATTTCATCTGTTCCATCATAGATCCTCCAAAGCCTAGCCTCACGGTACCAACGCTCGATAGGAAGTTCTTTCGTATAACCCATGCCACCGTGTATCTGCAATACGCGATCAACGACACGATTCCCCATATTCGCTCCATACAGTTTGGCCATCGAAGCTAAATGGCGATTATCTTCTCCATTATCCAGGGTGTATGCCGCATTCAGCACAAGCCACCTTGCCGCTTCGATTTCTACAGCCGAATCAGCAATTTGCCATTGAATAGCCTGACGCTCAGCAATCGGCTTACCGAATGTAACTCGTTCTTTCGCATAGTCTATAGCCATTTGAAGCAATCGTTCTGCAGAACCGACTGCGCGTGCGCCCACGATCCATCTTGCAAACCCAATCCATTCCAAACCTAGTTTATAACCACCATCTATCTCTCCTAATATGTTTTCTTCAGGTACCCTTACATTATCGAAAACTAAACCGGCAGGTCCCCATTCTCCCATTGTATTGATATACTCGGATCTCCAACCCATGTCACGGTCTACAATGAAACAGGTTACCCCTTCTGTGCCTGTTGCTTGATGACGTTCCTTGTCGGTAACGGCGATGACCATGACGAAATCGGCATCATTTCCACCCGTTATGAACGTTTTTTCTCCGTTAAGCACCCATTCGTTACCTTCTTTTACGGCTGTCATTTTAATATTTCGTGTATCGGAACCTGCCCCCGGCTCCGTCATCGCAAAACATGACTTTTTCTCCCCGTTAATGGTAGGAATCAGATACTTCTTTTTCTGTTCTTCATTTCCATAATATAGAATATTGTCCGCTGAGCCGCCAAAACTGAAAGGTACAAACGTTTTTGATACTTCCATCAAGACAATGGCCATCATAAGCTGGCCTAAGTCTGCCCCGCCAAATTCTTCCGGCGTATTGATGCCCCAAAAACCCGCTTTTTTTGCTTTTTCCTGTAATTCTTTTAATGTCCCCTCTGGTAAACTAGGTTTCCCTGCCATTTCATTTCGAAGTACTTCATTTTCCAAGGGTATCAATTCGTTTTCCACGAACTTGCGTATTGTTTTTTGTACCATTTTTTGTTCATCCGATAGCCTTAAATCCATTATAACCCCTCCACTTTCCAATTAGACTAGTTTTGATATTTTCTCTTCAATTGTCCAGTAATGATATTTTTCTGGATTTCGGATGTACCTTCATATATTCTAGTGATTCGGGCATCCCGGTAGAAACGTTCAACTGGATAATCCTTCATGTATCCCAGCCCGCCATGAATTTGAACGGCCTTATCAGCGACACGATTATAAACTTCTGAACCATACAACTTCAGCATTGCCGCTTCTTTAATGATTTTTTCTTTTTGATCGACCATCCAAGCGACTCGGTATGTGAATGAGCGGAGTGCTTCTATCTCCATGGCCATTTCTGCAATCATATGTGATACAGCTTGATGATCAATGATCGGAACATCAAACTGCTCACGCTCAGTAGCATATTTAGTCGATAGATCTAGCAGGTATTGACAGGACCCCAAATTTCTTGCAGCAAGACCTGCTCGGCCATTTGCAAGGATTTTCAAGGCATTTACATACCCTTGTCCAACGTCCCCCAGTACATTTTCAGCCGGAACCTCGCAATCTTCAAAAACCAATTCGGCCGAATGTGAACCTCGAAGTCCCATCTTCCTTTCCAAGCTACCCACACTAAAACCCGGAAAACCCTTTTCTACTATGAATGAGGTGATTCCTTTTGCGCCTTTATCTTTGTCTGTTACGGCCATAACTGTAAAAATATCTGCTACATCTGCATTCGTTATATAATGCTTAGTCCCATTCAGGATATACTTATCGTCGCTTTTGACTGCCGTCATTTTGAGATTCGTCGCATGGGATCCAGCTGCTGGCTCAGTTAAAGCAAAAGCGCCAATTTTATTACCGCTTGCCATATCTGGCAAGTATTTTTCCTTTTGCATTTCATTGCCCATTTCGACGATCCCAACCGTCCCAATACCTGTATGGGCACCAATCAAAGTGGTATATCCATTATGTGTTTTGCCGATTTCCTCATACAAAGCACATTTCCCTACCATACCGATGCCGAGTCCACCATACTTTTCCGGGATACTAAGTCCGAATAACCCGATATCCTTCGATAAATTTATGATGGATTCTGGAATATGGTCTTCATCCTCTATCTGCATGGAAAACGGATCGATTTGCTCTTCGATAAACTGGCGTATATTTTCTTTTAAAAGCAGGATGTCTTCATCTAAACGAAAATCCATTTGCATTCCCCTTTATACGATTTAATGGTAGCGTTTTCATATTTTATCCGAATAAGCGATATATTTTTCTTGAAGCTTTCGTTTTAAGATTTTACCGACTGCAGTCTTGGGCAGTTCATTTTGAAATGTGATTATTTTAGGTACTTTAAAAGCAGCTAGCTGTTTTCGGCAATATTCCTTCAATTCTTTTTCAGCTATCCATTCATTTGGCTTTAGAACTACCGCTGCATGTACTGTTTCACCCCGATATTGGTCGGGTACACCAAACACGGCAGCTTCCAGTACCTTAGGATGGCTGTATAGAACATCTTCAATTTCAATTGGATATATATTAAAACCGCCTGCAATGATCATTTCTTTCTTGCGTCCCACAATGTAAAAGTAGCCATCTTCATCCATCTTGGCAATGTCACCGGTATACAGCCATCCGTTTTGAATCGTTTTCTGCGTCTCTTCGGGCATACCCCAGTAACCTTTCATCACCTGTGGACCCTTGATGACCAATTCGCCTGGAGTATTGACCAAGAGGGATGGCTCACCAGTGATGCTATCAATAATGGCGGCATCAGTATTTTGTATAGGAATCCCGATGCTTCCGGGTTTTTGCAGCCCACTAACCGGATTACGGTGTGTCACTGGTGATGCCTCGGACAGGCCATATCCCTCTGCAATCTTTGATCCACTCACTTCGTTAAACCTTGACAAGACATTCAGGGGCAATGGCGACGAACCCGAAACGCACGATTTCAATGAATCCAGTTCAAATGGATGTGACTGGTAATATTGTAATAACGCAATATACATAGTAGGTACGCCAGGAAAAATAGTCGGTTTACGCTTTTTTATAATATCGACGATCTCCGCCACCTCAAACCGAGAAACAATAATTAATTCTCCGCCATTATAAAACGTCAGGTTCATCCCTGAAGTCATGCCATAAACATGAAATAATGGAGAAACGGCAAGTACCCTTTCCCGCCCCTTTTGTGTATTGATTCTTGAAGTAGCCGCACTTTGCAGCGTATTGGCCACGATGTTTCGATGGGTTAGCATCGCTCCTTTTGAACGCCCTGTCGTTCCTCCTGTATATTGAAGGACAGCGACATCTCTAGCAGGATCAATTGGTACAGAGAAATCTGCCTCATTTACTGAAAGCAGCTTTTTTGTCATTTCACATTTACCTTTTTCCAGCGATACGCTCAACATCTTTTCAACATCCGTTTGGGCTATAATGGCTTCAACTATTGGCAATAAGTCATCTAGCACAATGATGTACCTTGCACCTGAGTCTTTCAGGACATGTATCAGTTCGTTTGCCTTGTACATAGGATTGATTTGGACAACAATTGCACCATTTAAAAGCGTTCCGAAAAAACTGATTGGATATTGCGGACAATTAGGAAGCATAAGGGCCACCCGATCTCCCTTTTCAATCCCTTCATCAGCAAGAACGCGGGCACATCTTTTCACTAACCGCCCTAACTCTGAATATGTATACCTTTGCTCCATGAACGTAACCGCTATTTTATCCGAATATTGTTCGACTGAACGGTAAAATAGGTCTGTCAAAGACATTTCAGGAATATTAATCTCCATTGGATTTCCGGACGGGATATGCTTCTTCCAAGGTCTATCCATTTGTCCTCCCCTTTCTTCATTCATAAAAATAAAGAAGTCATACTATCAATATGCAAGGACTGTGCCAAAAATAAAGCGTTAAGTTAAGTAGATTCTATTAATATGAAAATTCAAAATTGAATTATTTGTTGTCACATTACGATTATTAGGTTTGTATTATTAAGATTTAAAAATGACTCAATAAGTCATTTTTGACTTAAGAGGGGCATGTTTGGGGATTGGTTTCTTAAACGAAATAACATTTCATTTGGAAAAATGAAACGGGATGCTGATCATGATCAGCATCCCGTTTAAAAGATGATTCACTGCTCTAAAGCAGACTCATCTTCCAATGATATTTTCCACAATTCTTTCGCTTTTCCACTAACGGTTTCATCAAAAACAAATGATCCATTCGTGTATCGATCATGGTTTTTTAATGAAGCGGCATGGATGGTTTCAATGGTTCCCTTTTCCGAAAGGATGAACAGACTGTCGGTTTTGTTAACGGTATCAAATCCAATGACCCGATGAGGATTCGATTTCAATTCCCTTAAGACCACGACACCGCGTTTTGCCCGGCTCGTTTTTTCAAACTCGGTTAATTTCATTTTCTTGATGGCACCGCGCTGTGTAACGATAAGGATAGATTCTTTACTATCTTTGGCTAAAACCTTTCCGCCAATAACATAGTCGTCTTCTTTCAAATTAATCCCCTTGACACCTGCTGCCCTTACACCGACAACACTTACCTCTTCTTCATCAAACCATAAACCATAGCCGTAATGGGTGACAAGGAATAGATCCGCCTGTCCATCTGTATGATGGACATCGACCAGTTCATCATCACCTTTCAAATTGACACCAACTAACGGTTTTGAATGTCGCTGGGCTTTATAAGAAGCTATTTCAGTCTTTTTCACCATACCGTTTTTCGTGATGAACACCAGGAATTGCGGCAGGGTGAAGTCTTTGATAGGAATCGCTTTTATGATTTGTTCTTCCCTGTCAATTGGAATGATGTTCGCGATATGCTGGCCGGTTTCCTTCCAGCGAATATCAGGAAGCTGATGAACTGGGCAATAGAGATAGTTCCCCTTTGATGTGAACAGCAATAGGACATCGGTTGTATTCATTTCCAGTCGCTGGAGCAGGCGATCGGAATCCTTCATGCCAAAATCGAGCCCGCCTGATGCTGCATATGACCGTAATGATGTCCGTTTGACATACCCTTCTTTCGTCACTGTCACCATCACGTCTTCACTCGCAACCAAAACTTCAAGATTGATTTTGATTTCTTCAATTTCTTTTTCGATTTTGGAACGCCGTCCATCATCAAAGCCCTTTTTAATGAAACGAAGTTCTTTTTTTATTACTTGAAGAAGCACCTTTTCACTGCCAAGGATCTTGGTCAATTCCTCAATTTTGTTTTTCAATTCCGCTGCCTCTGCCTCAAGTGCTGTGATATCCGTATTTGTCAGTCTATATAACTGTAAGGAAACAATGGCTTCAGCTTGCGCTTCTGTAAAAGCGAATTTAGCAATGAGGTTATCTTTGGCATTCCGTTTGTCTTTGGACGCACGGATGACGGCAATGACTTCATCCAAAATGGACAAGGCTTTCACTAAACCATCGACGATATGTGCCCTGTCATGTGCTTTTTGCAATTCATAACGGGAACGGTTCACAATTACCTCTTTGCGGTGTTCGATATACGCATCGAGCATTTTAGGCAGGCTCATCAATGTTGGCCGTTTTTTATATATCGCGACCATATTAAAATTGTAAGCTACTTGCAGATCGGAATTTTTATATAGATAATGCAGGACGCCATTGGCATCCGCTTCTTTTTTCAGTTCGATGACAATTCGCAGGCCGGTACGGTCCGTTTCATCCCTTACTTCAGCGATACCCTCGACTTTTCGGTCAAGACGGAACTCGTCCATTTTCTTAACAAGGTTCGCTTTATTGACTTCATATGGGATTTCGGTGATGACGATCTGCTGTTTGCCGCCACGAATCGTTTCCACCTCCGCCAATCCGCGAATGATTATTTTCCCTTTACCTGTTTCATAGGCTTTGCGAATGCCTTCAATCCCTTGAATGATACCGCCTGTAGGAAAATCCGGTCCCTTAATGAGCGTCATTAAATCAGCGACTGTCGCTTCAGGTTTATCGATTCGCATAATGGCAGCATCAATGACTTCACCTAGTTGATGCGGCGGGATTTCGGTTGCATAGCCGGCAGAAATCCCTGTGGAGCCGTTTACAAGCAAGTTAGGAAACATCGCTGGTAATACTATGGGTTCTTCCGAAGTATCATCAAAGTTCGGTACAAAATCAACCGTCCTTTTTTCAATATCACGTAACATCTCGGAGGCAATCGATGAAAGCCTCGCTTCTGTATACCGCATCGCAGCAGGCGGGTCACCATCAATACTACCATTGTTACCATGCATTTGAACCATGACGTTCCGCAGCTTCCAGTCTTGGCTCATTCGCACCATTGCCTCATAGACAGATGAATCTCCATGAGGGTGATAGTTACCAATTACATTACCGACCGTTTTGGCAGATTTCCTAAATCCTTTTTCCTGCGTATTTCCTTCTACATGCATCGCATACAATATCCTGCGTTGAACAGGTTTTAATCCATCCCTAGCATCTGGCAGTGCCCGATCCTGGATAATATATTTACTATAACGCCCGAAGCGATCTCCAATAACCTCTTCTAGCGGCAAATCTCTAAACGTTTCTTCAAATACCATCGTTATTGACCTCCTCTTCAATCGACATATTTTCATTATCTAAAATATTCGATTCTTCTTCGAGACCAAAAGCGACATTGGCTTCAATCCATTTACGGCGCGGTTCAACCTTGTCACCCATTAAGGTGGTCACACGTCTTTCTGCACGGGCACCATCATCGATCTTCACACGTATCAAGGTCCTGGTTTCCGGATTCATGGTGGTATCCCATAATTGATCGGCATTCATCTCACCCAGCCCTTTATAGCGCTGAATCATATAGCCTTTCCCCACCTTGTCTATCGCTCCCTGAAGTTCCTCATCACTCCAAGCATATTCAATGACTTCCTTCTTCCCTGTCCCTTTACTCACTTTATATAAAGGTGGCAAGGCGATGTAAACCTTTCCTGACTCAATCAACGGCTTCATATAGCGATAAAAGAAAGTGAGCAGAAGCACTTGGATATGGGCCCCATCTGTATCGGCATCAGTCATGATGATCACCTTATCATAGTTGGTATCCGGCGTATTGAACTCCGCCCCGACCCCTGCACCGATAGCATGAATGATCGTATTGATCTCTTCATTTTTAAAAATATCCGCTAGTTTCGCTTTTTCCGTATTGATAACTTTACCCCTTAGTGGCAGTACTGCTTGGAAACGGCGATCGCGCCCTTGCTTTGCGGATCCTCCAGCCGAGTCCCCTTCGACAAGATACAATTCATTCCGCTCAGGATTTTTCGATTGAGCCGGCGTTAATTTTCCTGAAAGGATGGCATCGGATTTTTTCCGTTTCTTCCCGCTTCTTGCATCTTCACGTGCTTTGCGCGCTGCTTCTCGGGCCTGGAACGCTTTAATCGATTTTTTAACCAAAAGGGTGCTCGTGGTTGGATCTTCTTCAAAAAAGTAGGCTAAGTGCTCTGACACAATGGAATCGACTGCAGAACGGGCTTCGCTTGTTCCAAGTTTGCTCTTGGTTTGTCCTTCGAATTGAAGAAGTTCTTCAGGGATACGTACAGAAATTATTGAAGACAAGCCTTCACGTATATCGGTACCTTCGAGGTTTTTATCTTTTTCCTTCAATAGACCCATTTTTCTTGCATAATCATTAAATGCCCGTGTCATGGCCGTCTTTAAGCCAATCTCATGGGTGCCGCCGTCTTTTGTACGAACGTTATTTACAAAGCTTAAAATATTCTCTGAATAACCATCATTGAATTGAAAGGCGAGTTCGACTTCTATCCCATTTTGTTCCCCTTCTAAGCTGACTACACTATGAAGGGTCTCTTTTTCTTCATTTAAATAATCAACAAACGCTTCAATTCCATTTTCATAGTGAAAAATTTCATTATGGTCGTTACGCTCATCCGTCAATTCTATCTTCATGCCTTTTAAAAGAAAAGCTGATTCGCGAAGACGCTCGCATAAGATATCATAATTAAAAGTCGTCACCGAAAATATTTTTGGATCGGGCTTAAAGTGGATTTTCGTACCAGCTTGATTGGTTTTACCGATTTTCTCCAGGGTAGTTTCTGGCTTTCCGCCATTGAAAAACCGTTGTTCGTATATGAACCCGTCCCTTTTGATTGTCACGACAAGCCATTCAGACAACGCGTTAACGACCGAAGCACCGACTCCATGAAGGCCTCCGCTCGTTTTATATCCACCTTGTCCAAATTTACCCCCTGCATGAAGTATCGTCAAAATGACTTCAGGCGTCGGTTTACCCAATTTATGCATGCCAATAGGCATTCCGCGCCCTTTATCTGACACACTTACACTGTTATCTTTATGTATTTTCACACTAATTTGGTCTCCATAACCAGCCAAAGCCTCATCTACGGAGTTATCGACAATCTCGTACACTAAATGATGAAGTCCGCGTGCATCAGTACTGCCGATATACATACCGGGACGTTTTCTGACCGCTTCGAGTCCTTCCAGTACCTGAATTGCATCATCATTGTACTCGATTGTTTTTACTTTCTTTGCCACAGAAATTCCCCTTTCCTAACTAAACACAATTTCCGGGCCAAATCATACTGCAATGAAATGACTCACTAGCTTTAACAAATTAATTCATACGTTAATATCATATAAAAAGTATAATACTTTCACGAACAAAGAACAAGTGTTCTATTTTTTTCGTCCCTTTTATTAGCGTTAGCACCTTTTGTGCCTGTCACCTTTGTTGAAAACGTATCATAGCTACCCTACTAATTGTAGCGGTAAATTTTCATTTGGCAAATATACTTTTACTTTTTTAATCAAATTAATCTCAAATTTGCTTGGCTATGCCCGCCTTGCTAATAGCCCGCTATAGCTGGGTCTAATTGATTTTCTCCAGTTGAGACATCGGCAAACCTTTAAAAAAGAGCGGAATTTCCGCTCTTTTTTTATTACTTAGTAAGGGCGTGTTCGACTTTTATACATCGATCCATGATGACAGTATAACCTTTTTCTTTCAAAAAATTATAGGCTTCCTCATTTTCTACACCCAGCTGCGCCCAAAAAATATCAGCATCTAGTTCTGCAAATTCTTTGGCAATCTCCGGTAGAAACTCTGAACGGCGAAAAACATTGACGATATCGATATGCCCTTCAATATCTTTCAGGGCTTTCACTGCCTTAACTCCCAATACTTCAGATACAGCTGGGTTTACCGGGATGATTTCATAGCCGCTATCCTGCATGGCCTTCGATACCATATAAGAAGTACGCTCAGGATTATTTGATAAACCGACAACAGCGATACGCTTCGATTTTTTCAACATCTGACCCATTTCTTCCCTGCTTAGATTTTCTATCATACTTATCAATCCCCTTTATAATAAAATGTAATAATTGCATAAAGAGTATACCTTAACAAAGATATTTTACAGAGAAAACCTGATTATTACCATAATAAAGAAAAACAATTATATAACAAAGAAAAAGCATTTTTAAAGGTATGTCCCTCTCAATTATCGTTATGTTCATACAGACTACCATGTTTTTCATCAATTTATACTAGTGGGTATCCTTGATTTATATTTAAGAAAATAAGAAAACATAAACCTTTTATCATTCAGAGAACTTAAACGTATATCAAAAGATGCATGCTCATCAAGGGAAATTCATTTTTTTAGAGGATTTTTTTTCGGACAGCCATACCATTTTGTCACGAAAATGTTACAATAAGAGAAACTTATCAGGTATTTTAAGGCTGTTTTTAGCTATTTCACGACTTTTTTTGAAAAAGGGAACTATCAGCCTCTTAAACGTGATAAAATAAGAAGATTTTTCTTTAAAGAAAGGGTCATAGAATGCTTACATTTATCACTATACTGTTTGCCTACTTGATTGGATCGATTCCTTCCGGTTTAATTATTGGAAAAACCTTTTACAAAATCGACATCCGGGAGCATGGCAGTAAAAATCTGGGCGGGACAAATACCTTCCGGACCCTAGGTGTCAAGGCAGGGCTTACCGTTACGATCATGGATATACTTAAAGGGACTTTAGCTACTTTTCTTCCTGTATTGCTAGGCGTGGATATGAATTTATTGCTAGCCGGCGTTTTTGCAGTCATCGGGCATATGTTTCCCATTTTCGCAAACTTTCGGGGCGGAAAAGCGGTGGCAACATCTGCTGGTGTCATTCTTGCTTATGAACCATTATTTTTTGTAGTTGCCGTTATCATATTCTTCATTACCTTATACATATCCAAATATGTCTCGCTTTCTTCCATGATTGCTTGTCTTCTTGCTCTTATATACAGTTTAGTATTTCATACTAAGGATTGGGCCCTTATTATTGTAATGGCTATATTGACGATTTTCATTTTTTACCGGCATCGGGCGAACATCAAACGTATTATCGATAAAACTGAACCAAAAGTCAAATGGTTTTAAGAGGAAGTCTTGACGCATATCCAAATATAAAAAAGCCCGTCCGCACGGGCTTTTTTATATTCTATAATTCATTTGCCGTGTTGTTCAGGATGCCCGCATGTCCTGACACCTTTTCAGTAGAGTTCCCTATATCCTGGATGACAGATACTAATCCCTGTATTGTCATTTCCATCTCTTTTGAATCCCTTATATTTCCTTCGATCAATCCTATAATTTCATTGAAGGACTTTTCGGTTAAATCCGATTCTTCTTCACCTGCTTGAACAACTTTCTTGACCTTGTGTATGGAATCAACCACTTCTTTCATAAATTCACTGGAAGTATGAACGATTGCATCTATCTCAGTGATTGAATTTTTAGTCTGTTCAGCAAGCTTCCTAACTTCATTCGCAACAACCGCAAATCCTTTACCATGTTCACCAGCACGTGCTGCCTCGATGGCTGAGTTCAATGATAGTAAATTTGTCTGGTCGGCTATCCCCTGTACAAGCTCTACAAACTCGGTAATGCTTAGGAAGGATTGGTTTAACAAAATGATATTTTCATCGACATTTTTCATGAATATAACAAGGTTTTGTATCTTTTCCGTCAAGATCTGCATGCGATTCTGCCCCTCTTCAGCTATCGTTCTTGAATGAAGTGTTTGTTCAGCCCGCGTTGCAATTTGCTCTTTGACATAATGCCCGTTTTCTATCAACTGTTTAACGGATGCATCCGTTTCTTCACTTAATAATAGTACTTCTTCACTAATCAGCGAGATTTTCTTTTTCACTTCCTCTTTGATTTCATTATAATGATTTTCCCTTGCTTTTAAATTTTCCGCTTCATAGGCTTCAAGTACTAACTGCTGTTCGAGATTGAGTACTTTTCCTATCGCTGTTATAAGTGCCCGTTGCTCTTCTTCATTCTTTGTTTGTTCATAGACAATCTTCAGCAATAAATTCTCTACATTTTGAAAACCGGATGAATACCAGCGGGGCTGTAAGCCAATTCGATAATGAGTCTTCGCCACCTTCGTTCGTAATTCAACAAATTCATCGTCAATCACACCATTGAATAGGGATAGCATATGAGTAATAAGCGTTTTCCTCAATTTTTCCACTGTACTGTGCTGCGTTATTATCCTTTTCAAATCAGGAACCTGTAAAATCGTTTGATAAAAGGCATCCACAACTCTTTCGACCTGAGGTTCGATTGCCTCTCTAAAAGCATGAATCAATTTTAAATCGAATTCGTTTAAATCAATGATATTTACCTGAAGGCTCACTTGTACACTGCTTACATTCAATATACCATCCATTTCTTTTGCTTTTTGAAGCCAGATTGCTTTTTCCGGCTTCGCTTTTATGAAAAAGCCCATTTCCTGCTCCCCCTGTTCTTATAGATTGCGATTAGGTGAACCTTAAGAAATACTATCAAAACAATCTGAACCTTTATACCTGTTTTATCTAAAAACAATGACTTACCCGTAATAAAAACCAAAAATAATAGTTCGTTAAGACTACACCTTTTTACCTTATACTGCCCTCCAGCCCACTCGTTGTCAAGGTTAAATGCACTAGGCGATTCCTGCATTCATTTACGACTTTCCATCAAAGGTGTGGTAAAGGTTACTTGTTTAATGAAGAAATGGCCATGTTAGGATTGAATAATAGAAGAGCACAGGCTAAACTGGAACTAGTTAATAATCTACTAATAGGAGAAATATCCATGAAACCATTACAAATCTCACCGGAAACCGCATTAAAGTTATCCAAGTCCCTTAACTTACCCTTGGAGCAAATCATGCATATGCCTACACCCATCTTGCTGAGAAAGCTTGCAGAGGCTGAAGCAAAAGAAAATGAAAATACAAAATAGCTGCAGGAATCTGCAGCTATCAGACTGTAGGCGAACTTGATTTTCATCAAGTTTGCCTATATTTTTTATGGTTTTTACGATTTAAACGTTGATGGAACGTATCGTTAAATGGAGGCCGCCATTGATTTCTCCTTCATTAGCAGTCATAGAATTCATTGTAAACATATTCATGTTTTCGAAAAAATCCTTCTATTGTGGGTGTTTGTGTATATGGCAAGACAGGTGTAATCTCATTTGCAAATAACTATCCCATAATTTGGGTGATGTATAAACTGCATCTGCGGCAACAGCTTCGGGATTTCCAGCCCGGCTGGTGGAATCCTTGAAGTATTGTATAACGACTACAGAAGGATATCGTGAATACAAAACACCGAAAAAAAAACCGCGCATGGGCGGTTTTCAATGGTTCAAAGTCAACTTTCTCGCAACATGTGGCAAATGCTTCTTTTTGACGGATATTAATTGATCATTTTCATAGATACAAGCAAATTCCTGTGGTGGGTCATCCAATAATATATCGCTTAGGTAATACTTTATGTTGGACACGACTTCATCCGCCTCCATTACCCATTGATATGGCTTCCACGCAAGCTTTCCTTCATCACAGGTACTAAGTCTACCCCCAGTATCTTCAGCTCGGTAGACATACATTCCACCCGTTTGGTTCCATGTCACTAACCCTCGAAAGGTCAGCCTCTTCACCCTTAATCCAGTTTCTTCAAGAATTTCGCGTTCCATCGATTCAAGAATGGTTTCACCTTGTTCTATTTTCCCACCTATACCATTCCATTTATGCCTATTCGGTTCTTTTTTGCGAAATAACATCAACACTTCATCTTCGGTAGATCTTGTTCGAGTTATGAAACATATATTATATATAATTTCCATGGTGTTCCCTTTCTGAAACGCACAATATTCGCATCTACTTCATTATTACTTTATACTTAAATGACGAACCTTTAGGAAGGAGAATTAGTATGAAACTAACCATTTCCGATCAAGCAGCTAAGTGGTATATTGATGAGTTGGAGCTACAAGAAGGCTCACATTTGCGCTTTTATGTAAGATATGGTGGATATAGTTCCGTCCAAAGCGGATTTTCATTGGGTATCATGCAAGAAGAACCTGAAAATGCAGCAGCCGTATCAACAATAAATAAAATTAATTTCTATGTAGAAGAAAAAGATATCTGGTATTTCGATGGTCATGATTTACATATTACCTTTAACGAAAATCTGACTGAACCTGAATTCCATTATGAAAAAAGTGCATGACCATTCAGCAGCTTCCTGTAAGCTGCTGTTGCTTTTTTTCTAATTAATCAAGAAGCAGTTCATTAATATTTTCCGCTTTAAGAATTTCCTTTTGCTTATCACCTAATAGGTCATAATGCGAGTAGCCATCCTTCCTGTGATGGATCCACTCTTTTTTCAGACCGTATTTCTTACCCCACTCCGATAATCGATCTAAATCTTTGCACCCCACTTTTGTGACCGTCTTGCAACCAGGAAATCGGTCATCCAGCCAATAATGAGTTAAAAAGGCTACTTGACCTTGATCGATTTGCTGCTTCCAGGCCACTACATCTGCCCGTTTAATGCCAAAAGCCATTTATCAAATCACCTCAATTATTATAATTAAACCAGTTCATCCTGTTTTTTATTTTTCTCATAGGCCTCATGCCAATCTGGAAACATTCGTTTGATGGATATTGGGCGGAAGCTGTCCTTTTTAACACAAACGTGTGTGGAATGACCAGTGGCCGCCACTTCACCTTTCCCATTAACGATTTCATAACCATAAATGACCCGAATGCCGTCATACATTTCGATCCAGGTCTTTACCTTTACCTTATCACCATATCGGACAGGTGTTTTATACGATGCTTGAATATCCATGACAGGCGAGAGGATTCCATCCGCTTCCATGTCTGCATAATAAAACCCTAAATCATTGATCAATTTTGTTCTGCCTAGTTCCATCCATATAAAATAATTTGCATGGTAAACGACACCCATTTGGTCCGTCTCTGCATACCGCACTTCAATTTCGTTTTCTGCTATGAACATTTTCTTTCCCCACTTTCATTTCTAAAGCAATATAAACATTTTACCATAACAGCAGTACAACATTCATTTAAGCTGTTTTAACATGAAAATGGAAGGGGAAGAAAGATTTCGATCTTCTTTCTCCCCCATTGCCTATCCACTTAAATATTATCGTTATTATACCCGCTTTCCCGTGCTTCTTGTTCATCTTGCATTTCTTCCTTCATGCCATCAATGCTCTTTCTTCTCCGCTCATTTTTTGCCTCTATTGCCACTTTCTCCTCCGCTGACGAGAATGATAAAGTTTCATTTGCTTCGGCTATGTTCTCTTCAGTATTTTTAATCGCATCCTGAATTTTTTCAACATTATCCAAACGATTATCCTGATTGTGTTTATATGAGCCCATTATTTTCACTTCACTTCAATTTAATTTTAGTTTACATAATAATGTTATTGAAAATCGTCAATCAAGTCACCCTTACTCGCCTTTAGTTTGAATTACCTGAGCATGTTTGCCTGATTTGTCCTGCATTTGCTTGCCATTATTCCCTCCGGCTGCTCTTGGTTGTGTTCCAAGATGGCTCGGTCTAAAGTGTTTGGAATCTTTTTTTGGATTACTCATTTTATCGCCTCCTTCTCTTATCATGGATAAAAAGGAGGCATTTCATGATTGCCAGTTTTTGAAAAGGCCAAGAAAAAGAGCCAGCACATTGAAGGGGACCTTCATAGTACTGGCTCATATTTTCGAAAATAAACCTTGGCAAATGTTATTCAGCCTTTTGCATATGTCTTTTTTCAAGACGTTCCTCAAGTCTTTCCATTTGTTTAAGGTCCATCAGTAATTCCCTTTTATTTTCTTTAATTAATTCTTCAAATGTTCTTTTTCTTTTTTTCATGATTTTCACCTACTTATTTTTAGTTTATTATTCAGCATGGCCAAATTAACGTAAAATTATGACTATATGGTTCCCATTTCATAAATTGTCATAATTATCAGTTTTTTCAAACCGATAATTTTCTATTACTACGCCCTCTATACTTTAACCCTTTTTAATGAATATTAACCAAAAATTTTGAATTTTTTTAAATCTTTTCATTAACTTTTGACAATTTTGTTAACATATTTTAATTCCATGAGAAAACGGAACCGTGTAAAGGTTCCGCCAGACTGTACAACGTCAATAATATAGGTATTGAAATTCGAACGTTGATTGGCACGGAGTGCACTCGCTTTCCGCGGGCGGGTACGCCCTCGGCGCTTATGCGCCTGCGGAGTCTCCATTGGACGCGTATTCCCGTAGGAGTCTCATACACCCGCTCCAATCAACTTATTTAAACAGTTAGATAGACGATTAAAGAAGTTGAAACCAAAATGGGTCAGCGTTGGTTTTTAGGTTACGTTTTCATGATAAAGTGTCTGATGTCTCAACGTTCGGGAAAAATTATAAGCGTCGCTTTAAAGATAATGACCTCGGAAGACGTCACTATTCTCTATAACTGCCCAAAAAAAGTCAAAAAGGTTCCGTTACTGCATGCTATTGATATTTCGTTCCATATCCTTTAGTTGCATGGCCGAAATTACCTTATGCCTGATGATGCCTTCTTTGTCGATGAAGTACGTAGTCGGAATGCTAAGAATCTTATAAAGCTCATTTACTGGATTTTTTGCACTTTGACTGTCCAATGGAATGGTAAAAGTAATCCCATTTTCCTCTGCAAATGCTCGGACATCGTTTTCCGGGTCAATATTGACAGCAAGAATGACGACATCATCACCTGCCTGCTGCGAATATTTCTGCATATCCGGCATTTCCTTTTTACATGGCGGACACCACGTAGCCCAGAAGTTCAACATTACCTTTTTCCCTTTATAATCCGATAATTCAACCTGTTTACCATCCAAAGTCTCTAGGGAGAAATTCGGCGCTTTCGCTCCAATATTCAATCCTCCCAAGGAATCTTTTTCGTCATTTTTGGTCGGTTCATTACCCATCGCTTGCACGATCGCTACCGTAATCAGTGACAGTAAGACAACCGCAGCAATAATTTTTTTAACCATACTCGTCCCCCTAGTCCCATTACAACCAAAATATTTGCCAGTTTCCAGAAATAGAACAACTTCCTATTCCATCTTAACAATAAAAGGATATCCGGAAAAGTGCTTATCCTATAATCATATCATGTTATTCCTCTGTTTCATAAACTTGACACATACAAAAAAAAGCGGTAAACCTCACTTGTAGGTTTACCGCTTTAAAAAGCTGAATTAGCCTTTTAATTTATTACGTAATACCATTTGAAGGATACCGCCATGACGGTAGTAGTCGATTTCGATTTCAGAGTCGAAACGAACAAGTACATCAAATTCTTTTACGTTTCCAGCTTCATCAGTAGCTGTTACTGTTACGATATCACGTGGTTTAACTGTTTCGTCGATTTTAACAGCAATCGCTTCTTTACCAGTTAATCCTAGTGTTTCAGCGTTTTCGCCTTCTTTGAATTGAAGAGGAAGAACACCCATTAACGCAAGGTTAGAACGGTGAATACGTTCGAAGCTTTCTGCGATAACTGTTTTGATGCCAAGAAGGTTAGTACCTTTTGCAGCCCAGTCACGAGAGCTTCCCATACCGTAGTCTTTACCAGCAATTACAGCAAGACCTGTTCCATCAGCTTTGTATTTCATACAAGCGTCATAGATAGCCATTACGTCGCCAGTTGGCCAGTAAGTAGTGAAACCACCTTCTGTACCTGGAGCAACTTGGTTACGGATACGAATGTTAGCGAATGTTCCGCGCATCATTGCTTCATGGTTACCACGACGAGAACCGTAAGAGTTAAAGTCACGTGGTTTCACTCCGTTTTCACGAAGGTAGATACCAGCTGGAGTATCTTTACCGATTGCACCTGCAGGAGAAATATGGTCAGTTGTTACTGAGTCACCGAATTTACCTACTACGCGCAAGCCAGAAAGCGGGTTAACGGAACCTGGTTCTGGTGATAATCCTTCAAAGAATGGAGGATTTTGAATGTATGTTGATTTAGAATCAAAAGCGTAAATCGCTTCGTTGCTTGTTTGGATTTCATTCCAACGTTTGTTATCGTTGAATACTGTTTCGTATTCTTTACGGAATAATTCCGGTGTAACCGTTGATTTAACAGCATCGTTAACTTCTTCTTGTGATGGCCAGATATCAGCAAGATACACATCGTTGCCGTCTTTATCTTTACCAAGTGAATCATTGTTAAGATCGAAGTCCACAGTACCAGCAAGTGCATATGCTACAACCAAAGTTGGAGAAGCAAGGTAGTTTGCTTTCACTAATGGATGAATACGACCTTCGAAGTTACGGTTACCAGAAAGTACTGAAGTTACCAGAAGATCTGCTTCAGCAACTGCCGCTTCGATTTCATCCGCTAATGGACCTGAGTTACCGATACATGTTGTACAGCCGTAACCAACTACGTTGAATCCTAATTGATCAAGGTATGATTGAAGACCTGCATCACGAAGGTAACCAGTAACAACTTTAGAACCTGGTGCCAATGATGTTTTTACATAATCCGGAACAGTCAATCCTTTTTCAACTGCTTTTTTAGCAATAAGACCTGCCCCAAGCATTACGTATGGGTTAGAAGTATTTGTACAGCTTGTGATTGCAGCAATTGCGATCGCACCTGTTTTCATTACCGTTTCTTTACCATCGGCAAATTTAACAGTTACTTCTTTATCCAATTCAGAATTGTCCATGCCGAAACCTTGGTTACCCATAGGTGCATTGATAGCATCATGGAAAGATTGTTTCATTTGAGAAAGTGGAATCAAATCTTGCGGGCGTTTAGGGCCTGAAAGGTTTGGTTCAATTGCTGAAAGGTCGATTTCCACAACATCATTGTATGCTGGATCTTCGTTTTCAGGAGAGTAGAACAATCCATTTTCTTTGCAGTAAGATTCAACCACTTTAATTTGTTTTTCATCACGGCCTGTTAAGCGCATGTAATCGATCGCTTCTGCATCAACAGGGAAGAAACCAACTGTAGCACCGTATTCAGGAGCCATGTTAGCGATTGTTGCACGGTCAGCAAGTGGAAGGAATCCTACTCCAGGACCGTAGAACTCAACAAATTTACCAACTACGCCATGTGCACGAAGAACTTGAGTCACTTTCAATGCAAGGTCAGTAGCTGTTGTTCCTTTAGGAAGTTGACCAGTCAGTTTTACACCGACTACTTTAGGTACCGGGAAGTATGAAGGCTGTCCAAGCATGCCTGCTTCTGCTTCGATACCGCCGACGCCCCAACCAAGAACACCAATACCGTTGATCATTGTAGTATGAGAATCTGTACCGAATACAGAGTCAGGGAATACTTCAAAATCTCCGTTTGGAGTTTCAACTGCATGCACTACGTTCGCAAGGTACTCAAGGTTAACTTGGTGAACGATACCAGTTGCTGGTGGAACCGCACGGTAGTTATTGAATGATTTTTGAGCCCAGCTTAGGAACTGGTAACGCTCTGCATTACGTTCGAATTCAAGATCCATATTGGCATCAAGGGAATCGATTGTACCTGCTTTATCAACTTGTACAGAGTGGTCAATTACAAGGTCAACTGGAATTTCCGGGTTGATTTTGTCAGGATCTCCACCAAGTGCAGCGAATGCATTACGTAGAGAAGCTAAATCAACGACAACTGGAACACCAGTGAAATCTTGTAGGATAACACGAGATGGTTTGAAAGGAACATCTATATCTTGTTGCTCGCTTGTTCCCCATTTAGCAAGGTTCGCAACATGTTCTTTTGTGATTACTCTTCCGTCTACTTGGCGAAGTACCGCTTCAAGTAACACTTTAATGGAATATGGAAGGCGAGATACTTGGCCGTCCCCTGCTTTTTCAATAGCGTCTAGGCTGTAGTAGTTGTAGCGTTTTCCTTCAATTTCAAAGGACTTACGCGCTTGGTATACGTCATTTTTCGTCATGAATATTACCCCCTATTAAACTGTCAGAACGTATTCTGCACATAAAAGTAAAACCTGGTTCACTGAAACCATGTTTACAATAAATATAAGTAAAAAAGTTAGTTTGTCGAATTTTCTCTCTCTTCTCCCACCCTAACTCTTCCTTCAACTTAATACTAATATAGAATTGAGTATAAGTAAATATCAAGAAAGTTATTGTTTTTGATAAGTTTCTCTTATAGAAAAAAATCCCTCACATATTAAAGTGCTTTTAGATAGCCTTGCTGATATGCCGTTTATTGAAAATCCTCCCATTTTTGACCTGATAAATTATTCCAGTAAAACTTATTACTCATGCATACATAATCATTCAGCATTATCGCATTCTATGGATGGAGGTGTCGAAATGACAAAACAAAAGGCTAATCATGTAATACCAGGCATGAATGCGGCAAAAGCGCAAGGTAATGGAGCGGGATTCAATGATGAATTGGGAAATGAACCGCCATTATCCGAAATGCAAAGGCAAAATAATAAAAAAAGAAAGAAAAACCAATGATCTTCCTCATCTCTAGGTTTTAAACAGGAAAGGCTTTTTGAAAATGCAGATACTCTGCATTCCTCAAAAAGCCTATTCCATTCTCACGTAAAACGCGTAAACTTATGAGTAAAGTGCATAAACCTCACGAGTAAACGAGGATGGATTCTGAACAGAACCAGTCACTCAATAGTCCTCTGAATTGACTTCATTGACGATAGCTTGTATATCCTGTTCGAATTGTTTCAATTGTTCTCGCTGATGCTCGGAAGCAGTGACTAAAGCAGATTGTATTTGCTGATAGGCCTCGTTCACTTCTTGCTTCACATGTTTCAATTCTGTGCCGTAGTTCGGTTCGGTCTTTTCTAAGGATGAATATACATCATTTACTTGTTGGTAACTTTGCTGGGCTTCTTGGAATGTCCTTCGCTTATCTTGTTTATCCTGCATTAGTGTTCAGCTCCTTAATTAGTATCCATCCATAGGATGTACGAGGTTTTCAAATATATGTATATGAATAAAATTTCACGGACTGATTATCTTAAGTAGTAGGAGGGATCAGCACATGAACAAAAATGATGGTAAAGATATTCGAAAAAATGCACCTAAAGGAAATAACCCAGGACAACCTGCCCCGCTAAGCGGTTCACATAAGGTGAAAAATAGACAGCACTCCCGTCAGAAACATAACAGCGGTCACGATATGTAATGTAAGCTTTTATATATGCGTTCCAAAACGAAGCGGTGCCCCCCTTTTAAAAGGCAGACACCGCTTTTCTTCTATTGATATTTCCGCAAAAACAAAACGCGGATAGCAAAAAACTTCCTATTATATACCCGTTTTTTTGAGCGATTCTTTCACTTACCCAAAACCGTTTATAGTGAATATTTAGTGATAGCCATTCCTGTTATCAAATTTTTTCAGCCAAAATAACGGTGATATAACGTTTTGGCCTCTGCAATATCTTTTGTTCCATGAATCAAGGCTCGTCCGTCTTTAAAAACGACCAACCGATGGGTTCCGATTGTAAATGAAAGTAAATAAGGATTTCTTTCGATTTTACCACCTTGGGCAAGCAGATTTTTTTCGAGTTCCACAAAATCTCTATCGTGCTTCATCGACGGCCGAATCTGGACAGAGTCCCTTCCGCATAAAACAGCTGTTTTTGTTCGATTCGAATAAGAAAGATGGGGATAGGTTGGATTCTTCCCACATGACAAACAACTGTCATTTTTTAATTTCGCTACATTTATGGATGAATGTTCGTTTTTCCAAAGATCAAATGAAACGATTTTGTTTCTTAGGGATGCATAATCATCGACAAGAATTTTTAAAGCTTCTGTCATTTGATGGGCAACGACGGTTTGTACGGCAGGGCTAATGATTCCAGCCGTATCACAAGTCAGCCCACCAATTGGAACCGTTTCCAGCAAGCAATTCAAACATGGGGTCACCCCAGGGATCACCGTGAAACTTATCCCATAACTCCCTACACAGGCCCCGTAAATCCAAGGTATTTTAAATTTTTGTGCACTATCGTTAATAAGCATCCTCGTATCGAAATTATCAGTTGCGTCCACTATTAAATCCACGCCACAAACGAGCTGCTCCAGTTCATCAACCGAGACATCAGACACAAGCGATTTTACGATAACATCTGAATTTAACGCATTTAAACGATTCTTGGCAGCCACTGCTTTTGGGATTCTTTTTTCAGCATCCTCTTCACAATAAAGCTGTTGTCTTTGAAGATTGCTCCACTCAACATAATCTCTGTCAACAATGGTCAGTTTCCCAATTCCTGCACGTACAAGGCCTTCCGCGCTTCCCGTACCGAGAGCCCCCGCTCCAATCACCAATACATGTTTTTGGCGAATTTTCGATTGCCCTTCTTCCCCTATTGGGACAAAAAGAGCTTGACGTGAATAACGCTCATTCATCCAATGCTCATTCCTTCAACTGGACTGCTTGCAATGGCGTACTCATTTTTTTCTATTCTGCCGGCTTCATACCCCAAGCGACCTGCCTCAATGGCAAGTTTCATCGCTTTCGCCATTTTGATTGGATCTTTTGCACCGGATACTGCAGTATTAAGCAGAACACCATCTGCCCCTAATTCCATGGCGATTGTTGCATCTGAGGGTGTTCCTATTCCCGCATCAACAATTACTGGAACCTCGGATTGTTCCATGATGAATCGTAAGTTCAGTGGGTTTATAATGCCTTGACCTGAGCCAATTGGTGAAGCACCAGGCATGATTGCATGGCAACCCACTTCTTCAAGCCGTTTTGCTAGCAACACATCATCCGAAGTATAGGGTAATACGATGAATCCAAGTTTCACTAATTCTTCAGCGGCTTTTAAGGTTTCAATAGGATCAGGCAGTAGTGTTTTTTGACAACCAATGACTTCTACCTTAATCATGTCACATAAACCAGAGGCCTTTGCAAGCTGGGCTATGCGCACTGCTTCTTTAGCCGTTTTAGCTCCTGCTGTATTGGGAAGGAGTGTATATTTTTTCAAATCCAGCTTTTCTAAGAAATTAGGTTGAGTGGCTTCAAAGATATTCATTCTCCGGACTGCAAAAGTTAATATTTCCGTCTCTGAAACTTCCACCGATTGCTTTTGAACATCGAAATTCGGATATTTTCCAGTACCTAATAATAATCTTGAAGAAAATTCATAAGAACCAATCTTTAACATATCATCCGCCTCCTACAAAATGTACAATCTCTACCTTGTCACCATTTGACAAACGTGTTTCACTTTGATTTTCTTTTGCCAGTATTTCATCATTCAATTCAACGATCACTACTTTATGATGTAAATTAAAGTGTTGCAAAAGTCCTGTAACAGTTGACTCATCTGCAGGAATACGTATTTTTTCCCCATTAATAATCAATTCCAATTCAATCACCTCCATTAAGAAAAAATGGTCTGTATCGAACGATTCAATCGAAAAGCGGACCATTCAGGTTTGGTCTTTCTTTCCACAAGATCCGCTATAAGCACGCCTGTAATTGGAGAAAGAAGGATACCATTCCTGTAGTGACCCGTTGCAATGAAAAGCCCTTTGTATGCTGGATGCTCACCAAAGTACGGCAGGCCATCACCTGTTTGAGGGCGTATGCCTGCCCATGTTTTTTCCCATTCGGTTCCTTTTATTGCTGGAAGCAATCGCGTTGCCTTTTCTATTAACGTCGAAATCCCTTCCATACTTACCTTTTGATCGAAAGTGTTCGCTTTAACCGTTGCCCCGACGATGATTCTCCCGCCAACTTTGGGTACAAGATAGCAGCCATGTGAAAAGATCGTTTTTTCTAGCAATGGACGATCAGCCAGGACGGAAAAGCACTCTCCCTTTACCGGGTAGGTATCGAGGTTTATCCGTGTTTTTTCAAGGAGGAAAGCACTCCACGCCCCACTTGCTACAATTACATTTTCACTAGAGAATTCGCCTATATTAGTGACCACTCCTTTTACAGAGCCGTTCTCCGTACGAAAATCAGATACATGGACAAATTCCTTGATATCAACACCAAGGGCAGTTGCAGATTTACTAAAAGCGAGCGACAGACTTGTTGCTGAGACTTGTCCATCCTTCGGGATATACATGGCACCCTTAATCTCATCCGAAAGAAGCGGTTCCGATTTCCTTATATCGGCAGTCGGTAACCATTCCGCCTCAAGTCCGGCGTTTTGCTGGATTTTGATCATGTTCTTCAACTCGGCTACCTGATCATTCGTTAATGCCACTTTAAACATACCTTTATTCACTAATTCGATATCTATCCCGCTTATGTCTTTCAATTCTTCTGCAAGGGCTGGAAACATCCCCCTGCTTTTGCTTGCCAATGTAAAAAGGGGGTTATCAGCTTCCAACTCGGATTGTGCTCCTAACATCCCGGCTGCCGCACTGGATGCTTTACTACCAAGTCTATCTTTTTCCAATAAAAGGACCTTTTTACCTCGTTTGGCTAATTGAAAAGCAATGGATCCACCAATTACTCCTCCTCCAACAATGATTGCATCATATATGGAATTCATCTTATGTCTCCTTTCCTAAAGACTTCAAATATTCTTTAACGGCTATAACCGGATTTTCAGCTTCAAGCACACCTGACATGACCGCGATTCCTTGTGCCCCCGCATCCCGCACGACATGACAATTGGAAGGTGTTATTCCGCCTATTGCAATAATCGGAAGATTGACATTTCTTGTGATTGCATGAAGTTCCTCCACTCCCTTGGGAGGAAGGCCGCGTTTCGAATCCGTTTCAAAAACATGTCCATAAATCGCGTAATTGGCTCCATTACGGAAGGCCGCTTTCGCGTCATCCATGGAATGGATCGAACAGCCGACACTCATCTCTGGAAATGATCCTTTTACAACTCCGGCATCTAAACTATGAAAAGCCAATTGCACACCAAATACTTTCTGTGCCCAAGCTACATCCACTCGGTCATTAATGATGATTTTAGATAATGGGATCTTCTTGTCATGTAATAGGGTTACTGCTCGATAGAGATCTGATGCACTCATATGCTTTTCCCTTAAATAGAAGAAATCAACATATTCCTGAATGCTTGAAGCAATCTCCACGAACTTTTCAATTGGCTGTTTCCCAGTTGAAATAATATGCAATTCCTGTGCATTCATACTAATAACCCCTTAACTAGTAAAGTGACAATCTTATACATTCAAATAGGCAGTAATGGGAATTGAATCGATAGATAAAACCCAGCCAACAGCAGGATGATAAAATACAGAATGAATCCATGGTCTTTTTTTGAAAACCCAAATTCATAATAGTATGTTCGATCCCGAGTGTCTGAAAATCGCTTCGCCTCCATCGCAACCGCGATTCGGTGAGCTCGCCTAATGCTTCCGGATAACAACGGGATGGAATAGGCTTTCATTTTAAAATATACCGATTTAATCCCTTTTCCCTTTTCAAAACCGCGTACCTTCATCGCGTTTCGTATCGTTTGGAACTCCTCCATCATGATGGGGATGAGCCTTAATGCCGCCATGAAACTATAAGCATATTTCGGTTTAAGCTTAACTTGCTGCATTAACGAATAAAACAAGTTCACGGGTCTCGTCGTCAAGGAAAAAGTTAAACCTAGTGCCGCAAAAAGCAAGGCTCGAAAGCCTACCAGTAATCCCCTCATGAAACTTTCTTCCGTAATCGATATAAGACCCCACTCAAACCAAAGTGTCTCACCTTTACCGAATAAAATCATTGCTAGAGAAGTGGATATAAAAATGAAACAAAACGGGATGGACAAAAGCAAGATGCGTTTTATCGAATGCCCGGTAAAACACAAAAATAAGAGTAAAACTCCAAGCGTCACATTCATCATATAATTCAGATCATGAATGAATAACGCCACAATGCATAATACAATCAATGCGACAAGTTTAAGGCTTGGATTAACCTTATGGAGCCATGTTTCTGCACTTGAAACAATCACCTACATGACACTCCTTTTATAATGATAAAACTTTGGTCTCCACAAATCCGGATTGGGTGCTGACCTTTTCATCACTTATTACGTTCCCATCTTTTACCGTCCAGATCCTGGTTGCAAAGTTATTTGAAATATGATCATCATGAGTTACCATGATCACTGTTATTCCGCGCCTTCGGTATTCCTCAAACCATTCCAGTAATGCAAAGGTATTTTTCGAATCTTGACCAAAGGTGGGCTCGTCCAAGAGAATGATTTTTTTTTCAATTACGATTGAGGCAGCGACGCTTAAGCGACGCTTTTGACCCATTGATAATTGAAACGGATGCTTATCTCGATGCGCCTCTAGGCGGAACACTTCGAGCAATGAGTGGACTCTCTCCCCTATTTCTTGTTGCGTTCTTTTGTCAATTCGCAATGAATAAGCAATTTCTTCATATACAGAATTTGCAACGAACTGAAACTCAGGATTTTGAAAGACAAACGTCATATGATCGGTTAGATTTTTCACCCTTTTAATAGGGGTCCCCATCAATTCATACGTGCCATTCGTTTTTATGAACTGCATCAGTGCGTGCAAGAGAGTACTCTTCCCCGCACCATTTTCTCCCCTGATTACAATCCATTCACCTGAATGGACCTGTAGCTCTTCAACTTTGATTTTCTCTTCCTTTTTCCGAAAACCACTAAAACCTTGGACTTGCATAAGGGGAACACCGTCACTGGATTGGTCTTCACGAACCGGTTTATTGTCGTGTATATATTCATCCCAAACACCAGGGAACCAAATTCCGTGTTCCTTCATTTCATTTTTATATAGGGAAAGGATGGTATCTTTTGGACCATCAGCTATGATTTGACCGTCACCATTAAAAAGCACGATTCTATCGATGAATTCTAAAACATGGTCAATTTTATGTTCCACGATAATAACGGTCTTGTCTCGTCCAATTCCCTTCAACAAGTCCCAAATTTCTTTTGTTCCTTCCGGATCAAGCATAGCGGTTGGTTCATCCAAAAATATCACTTCTGGTTCAAGTGCCAATACCGAAGCAATCGCCAGACGCTGTTTCATGCCGCCTGATAATGTATCAATACTTGTATGAATAGTCTTTAGTTTCAATCCAACTTGACGGAGATGATGTTGAATCCTCTCTTTCATTTCTTGCTTAGGAACAGAAAGATTCTCAAGGACGAAAGCAATTTCCTCATCGGCAAATGGCATGCAAAACTGACTATCAGGGTCTTGAAAAACATATCCCCATGAAGAAGGGCACTTCAATTCTTCCGCTTTCATCGGGACTTCGATGGAATTTGGTATCAATCCACTTAACACTTGTAAAAGTGTGGACTTTCCACATCCTGATGGTCCCAGCAATAGAACTTTTTCACCTCTATCAAACGAGACGGATAGGTCCTTGAATAGCAAGGACTCACCTCCGGGAAATTTCATTCTTAACTTCTCTACATGAACGATTCGTTCCATGGTCATCAACCTCTACTTTTGGTCCAGTTCTGCATAATCCTTACTGGAAACCGGACGTACAAGATTAGTTACTCCTGTTGCTTCCAGGACTTTAACTAGATAGTAAGCAGTCACACCGGCAAAGAAAATGGAGCCTATGAACCTCGCAATCATGAATAACAAGAGATTCCAAAGAGAGAGCGCACCTATTTCCCCATATGCAAAATCCATGAGAACTGATCCCAGGCAGGATGCTATCGCCGCTAATACAGCGACCGACATATTGAACTTTTTATATCTGAACGCCATGAAAACCAGTTCCGCGAACAATCCTTGTACAACTCCATATAAGAGTACGGTTAGCCCCCAAGGTGAACCTAGAAAGAATTCTCCGGAAGCTGCAGCAATCTCTGCCAGTAGCGCCACACCCGGTTTTCTCAAAACTAAAAAGGCAACGGGTCCAGCTATAAACCACATTCCATAAATAAGTTGATCTACATGTAATCCTAATGGTTTAACGGAATAATAAAGTGAACCCCAAACGATATAGACTATTCCAAATGCCACGGCAATCACGATCGTGACTAATATATCCGTTAATTTCAACCCTTTTTTCATTGTTTCAATCTCCTTTATACCTCTAATGTTTCCTTATGCACCGGCCATGTCTCTAGACGATAAGCCATTTCCCAAAATGAGTATTCATATTGGCTGCTAAGAATAAAATGCTCCTTCATTCTTACCCTATCTTCATCTGTTACTTTTTCAGCAATCTCATCAAGCCTTGCAATTTGTTCTTCGACCAAAGAGCGGAACCACTCTCCTCCGTAAGCCGCTATCCATTCTTGATATATCGGTTCTTCCGGTTTACACTCTTTCAGCTTTTCGCCGATTTCATAATACAGCCAATAACATGGCAAGATAGCTGAAATAACATCCCCTAAATGACCAGAATATGCCGCACGATACATATGGGAAGTGTAAGCATAAGCAGTCGGTGCAGGTTTGAAATTTTTCCTTTCTTCTTTTGTGATGCCTAATCTCTCAGAAAAATTTTCATGAAGCTTCAACTCCGCTTCATATGTTCCTTGTGCATGGCCGGCAAGCCTGCTTGTTGTATGTAAATCTGTAGCCTTGACTGCTCCTAAAGCTTGAACTCTGGCAAAATGTGATAAATAATAGGCATCTTGCTTGACATAAAAACGAAAACACTCCAATGGCAATGTGCCATCGCCTATTCCTGCAACAAATGGATGGTTAAAACTTGCTTCCCAAATATGATCGACTTCCTGACGGATTTCCTCTGAAAACTTCATCTTCTTTACCTCCAAATTTTATTTTTCCAATGAATGATACGGGAAAAAACCTCCTCTTTTTTGACAAATAAAAAACCACTTTCTTTGACGTAAAGAAAGTGGTTGTACTTGAAATAATACAGAAACGTATTGTTCCAGACCCCACTTCCCTACGCTGGTATAAACCAGATCAGGTTCTAAGGGTCTTAAAGTCATACTTTAATCTCAGCTTCTCAGGTAAAATAACTTTTACCAATAAAGCACCCCTAGTGGTACAAATTGTATATATAATTCATTTGCCTTTATATTAACACGATAAATCCAATTGTCAAACGTATTAGAAAAGTTTTCAAGCATTGATGTAGATTAATACTATATAGGATTAATAGCCTTTCAAGCTTGTATATCCCTCTAACCCTGCGATCTATGCTGGTTGGATTGATAAAAAAAGGTTGAGAAGTTTATTTCGTTATTTACTCGTGAATTCCGTTGATTTACTCGTGAGTTTGCGTGTTTTACTCGTGAATTCCGCTACCTATTAATTTATGCATTTGTTGTTGCTTTTAGTTTTATATTTTCCTCAATCTGTGGTTTATCATAGCTGCCATACTTCTCTTTCACAACCCGTAACGCCAAGGCCGCCATTATGCTCGGAACTGTGAAGGCCATAAATGCATTTTGTGGCGAATAGTTTGCAGCCAGCAATAAACCTATTAATGTAGGGGCAACAATCGCTCCAATTCTACCAAACGCCAAGGCCCAGCCTATCCCGGTGGTCCTTATCTCCCGTGGATAATACTCGGAAATATACGTATTGGCCAAATTCATCGTACCCACTGTACAGGCACCTCCAAAAGCGATTAAAATATATAATGCTACTTCATTTGAGGTTAATCCTAATATTACAAAGCATACCGTACCAATGGCACAGAGAATACAAGCACTCTACTATGGCCCATTTTCCCAACTAAGTACCCTCCAATTATCGATCCGCCAATTTGCCCTATCCCCAATATAAGATTGAAAGATAAACTGGATGTAAGGCCGTATCCGGACTGCTGCATGATTTTCGGTAACCATGTATTGAGTCCGTATTCCATAAGTAAACAATTAAAGGCAGCTACCCAAAACGCAAATGTACTAAGAGTACGCTTATCTTCAAAGAGTTTCTTGACTGGAAAGCCTTTTGCCCTTTCTTGGACCTTGGCAAACTCATAGTCGTCCGAGTCTTTATCGTCGCCCTCTGGATCAATGCGGTTCAGAATTCCGGCAAGCTTTTCCCCTTGTTTTCGAATAACATAATAGGAAAGAGATTCAGGAAATTGCTTCATGAAGAATGGCAGTGCCAGTAAGGGAAGCGCCACAATCCAATACAATACCCTCCAACTTATTTGTTCCATCACATACATTCCAATTAAAGAAGCAAGAATGCTCCCGATTGAATAACCACAGTACATTGTGGTTACAATGAGCACCTTATACTTTTTGGGTGAGTATTCCGCCATTAAGGAGATAACGTTTGGCATTAATCCTCCCATCCCCAAGGCTGCTATAAATCGCATGAACGAGAAAAAGGCAGGGTTTGGAGCGAAACTTGAAAGTAATGTAAACACACTGAATATACATATGCTAATGGCAAGTACTTTTTTTCTCCCTATTTTATCCGCCAGGGGTGCAAAAATGAGGGCACCTACCATCATTCCGAACAATGAATAACTGGCGTCAAGCTCCATTCCTCCATCATCAAAGGTAAACCTACTCCGTACATGGCTATATCAAATCCATCGAAGGTAATTGCGAACAAACACCACATAAAGACCATTAATTGCAAACGGCCAAATTTACTATTCCCCACCACTTCCAAAGCATGAACTTCACGCAATTATTTCCCTCCTCTTTGCGAATTTTTCACGATATAACATGTAATGTCAGTTTCACCAATTCACCGTAATCTGCTATAATTTCATCATTTTTCTGTATGGAAACGGCATCTGTAATCCCGCCTACTAAAACAATCATTCCAGCCTGAATGGAAAGTCCTTCACGGCTAATCATTTTTACAAGTTCCACAATGGAATGAATGGGATGATCGAGTACAGCTTCCCCACGACCCCTCTTTTGTATTTCACCATTTTGATAAAGGGTAACTTCTGCTTGAGCCCAATCCGTGTGATATGGTGAATAAGCTTAATTGCTAAGCAGAATTTTGGCTGAAGATGAGTTATCCGCTACTACATCTGTAAGTGTAAAGGAAAAATTTTTATAACGGCTGTCAATAACCTCTAAAGCAAGAAATACACATTCTACAGCCGGCCAGACATCTTTTGCCGTTATATTTGCACCTTTCAATTCTTCTTTGAACAAAAAAGCAAATTCAGGTTCCACTCTCGGATGAATGAATTCCCCAACTTTTAATACTGGTTAGTTAGTTCCATCGCAGATGTCAACCTGCCATAGATCGCTTCCTCTACCCCTACTTGCTGTTGTTTAGCTTTGCTCGTCAAGCCCATCTTCCACCCGATGAATTTGTTATCACCGGTGATTGTCTCATTTATGCTCAGCTTCTGAATTTCATAGGCTTGATTTACTGTGAGTTCAGGATTGGATAATGTAAGTTTATCCATTTCACGGCCATTTTTTTGCGATTCGGCTACCCTTTTTGCTAGTTGAACTAGTTTCATCTCATAGTCCCTTCTTTCTGCAGTGCCATTTGCTTTGCTACTTCAATGATCGTATCTTCCTGTCCGCCAACGACTTTTTGCCGACCAAGCTCCATCAAAATATCCCGAGCGTCCTCTCCATATTTTTTCGACGCTTTATTTGCATGCAATAAAAAGCTGGAGTAAACGCCACTATAACCCATGATTAAACTCGAGTCTGTTATTTCCTGGGGCTTGGGCATGATTGTATTCCCAACCTCCTCCGAAAGATCAAGCATTTTATATAAGTCAATATCAGTACGGATACCCAGCCTATCCAGCACGGCAACAAGCACTTACAAGAATCATTAATAAAAGAACTCCCCGAAGTAAAGACTTTCATTACCGCATGATCAAAAATCAATGTTAAACTATCCATGTTCAGTTCATCTTATTGTTATATGTGTGCTTGATTCGAATAAATGAAAGTGGTGAGGGAAGTTTCCATTTTGCGTACCATTAGAAAGATTTATCAATTTTTTGTAGATATACCTTTAAAAAAAGGAGTGGTTTTACATAACCGCTACGAAATCACTACTGTAATCGGAACAGGAAGCTACGGGATCGTTTATCATTGCACGGATTTGAAAACGAATGAGAATAAAGTGATCAAACAACTTCGGAAAAGTAAACGCCGCAGCAAAAAAGAGCTGAAACAGTTTGAAAATGAAATTTTCATAATACGTATGTTAAATCACAAAAACATGCCCATATTTCACGAAAAATTTTCAGATGACGGGAATGTTTATTTTGTGATGAATTTCATTGAAGGGGATAATTTAGAAGACCATATTTTCTTAAATCATATAACATTCAATGAGAAAGAGTCTCTATTTTTTCTTGAACAGCTGGTCGAATTAGTATCTTATCTACACACCCATGACATATACCATCAAGATTTGCGTATTCCAAATATTTTACTTAAAAGCCATGAGCCTATTTTGATAGACTTTGGTTTGTCTAAAATGAACGTTACGGCCGATTTTGCAAAGGAATCCATTTTGGAGCTGAAACGGCAGGATTTTTACGACTTGGGAGAGATACTCTTATATATACTTTATACGACGTACCCAGCCACAAATAAAAAGGCTCTTCCTTGGACAGAAGAGCTTTCGTTAGAAAAAGAAACCGTGCATATACTGAAAAGGTTATTAAGCATCCAAGAGCCTTATTCAGATATCAGTGAAATCTCATTGGATCTGCAAGCTGCATTAGAGAAATTGCATTAGCTGCTGCTGCCCCGCCCTTTTCTCTTATAGCGGTCACTTCCGCTCATGGGGGATCGTTTATACCCTCGGCTGCTGCTACTGCTGCCTCGGCGATAATGACCATGTCTTCGTTCACTGCTGCCTTGGGAAAGTTGTTTGATTTTTTTCATTATTTTCCTTAACATATCTTTCACCTCTTTTGTTTAGTTTTAAAGCCTGTTATTCATTTAGCCTAACATAGCCACCGGATAAACCTTATTAATAAGTACTATAATTTTTTTTCATTTGTGTTACATCCCATTGCTGCTTACAAAGAACCTTCTAATGGCCTTTACATAACTATCCCCTTCCTAACAAAAAAGATTTTTGTTAAACTTTTCCATTTCATTCCACTTTAAATTCTAATCATCGATAAGTAAAGACTAAGGGAAGCGGGAGTCCTCTTACGAAAATGTCACAACAAAAAACCCCGGCGATATTTGATCGCCGGGGTTTTCTTCATTCATATTTTATTTTACAGCTTCTTTTAATTCTTTACCTGCTTTAAAAGCTGGTACTTTGCTGGCTGCAATTTGTATTTCTTCACCTGTTTGTGGGTTTCTTCCTGTACGAGCTGCACGGTCGCGCACTTCAAATGTACCAAAACCAACTAGTTGGATCTTTTCTTCTTTAGCAAGTGTAGTCGTGATTGTTTCAAACAATGCATCCACTACTTTTTTTGCGTCTTCTTTTGTTAGTTCAGCTTGTGCTGCTACACTGCTCACTAATTCTGTTTTATTCATATGAACACCTCATCCTTTTATATTCTTTAAAATATGTAGAGAAGACAACATAACATATCTTATATACGTCTGTCACTTAATATGGCTAAATAAAAGGAAGTTTAACCTTTTCCTAATGTGTTTTCAGTGGGTAAAAGGCTTTGATCAACAGGATAAAATGATTTTGCCGTGTACATTTTTCAACTTTCCGTGGTTTCCAGCTGCAGCCATTGATAGATGGTCTCCATATCAATGTTTTCTTCCAAATGGGAAGCTAATAGATTATACGCTTCTTCCCTTCGCTCTGAGTCGCTTTGAACGTTTTCCTTCACTTCCTCCAACCCCTTGTTCTTTCGAATTTGGTTGACTAGTAATCTAGTAAACAAGCGATTATGGAAAATTCCATGAAGATATGTGCCCATGACCTTGTTGTCAGTGGATATGGCTCCATCCTCTCTTCCATCCTTCAATAAAAGAAAAGGCCTTACTTCTGATTCCAAAGTCGTTCTGCCTAAATGAATTTCGAAACCGCTCAAATTCATTTCATCTTCCATTACCCCAACAGAAAGGAAACCTTCCATTTGTACCGTTTTCTTATCTACTTGAAATACGGTTTCCACCGGTAGAAGCGAAAGTCCTACTGCGTTGTCTCCATTGCCTTCGACTGCGTCAGGATCGAAAAGTTTAGTTCCAAGCATTTGAAAACCGCCGCATATACCAAAAATAATTGTTCCTTGTTCACGTAGTTTTTTAATGGGACCATCCAATCCCATGTGCATGATCCACTCTAAATCTTCCATCGTGTTTTTTGTACCCGGCAAAATAAGAAGATCAGGATTACCTAACTCATGGATACTTCCTACAAGCCGGACACCCACTCCGGGTTCATCAAAAAAAGGATCGACATCGGTGAAATTGGAGATCCGCGGAAATCTCAAGACAGCTACATCGATCGGAAACTCAGCTGTTTTAGGTTTTTTAAAGCGTAAGGAAGAGAGTGCCAATGAATCTTCCGCTTCTATATTCACTTCTAAATAAGGAAGCACTCCGAGAACCGGAATACCGGTTTCCTTTTCGACCCATTCAATGCCGTCGTCCAATAATTCACGCATGCCACGAAATTTATTGATGATGATTCCCTTTACACAATCGCGCTCATCTTGATCCAATAAGGCAAGTGTCCCAATGATGGATGCAAATACTCCACCACGGTCAATATCTGCAACTAAAATGACAGCAGCATCCGCAAGCTTTGCCATTCGCATATTTGCAATATCGCGGTCCTTAAGGTTAATTTCAGCAGGACTTCCTGCTCCTTCGAGCACGATGATATCATATTCATCTTGAAGTTTCTCAACTGATTTACGAATGATGGGCATGGCTTCCTGGACAAATTGATTTCGATAGCTTTTTGCATTCATATCAAGAAAATGTTTTCCGTGCACAATGACTTCCGAAACCATATCCTGCTTCGGTTTCAGTAGTATTGGATTCATATCAGTGGTTGCCGTGATTCGTGCTGCCTCTGCTTGCACTCCTTGAGCCCGCCCGATTTCACCTCCATCCAAGGTTACATAAGAATTCAAAGCCATGTTTTGTGATTTGAATGGGACGACACGTAATCCTTTATTGGAAAAAGCCCGGCAAAAGGCCGTACAAATCAAACTTTTCCCTACATCTGATGACGTCCCCTGAATCATAATGGATCGTGCCTTCATTTCGACCACCCCCTAAAACTCTAATCCTTTGACAGCGCCGATACCCTCGTCATAATAATGCTTGGTCGCCTCAATGGATGAAACCAAATCCGCCATTTCCATCAGCTCTGGCTTGGCATCCCTTCCGGTAATGACTACATGCATATGAGAGGGACGATTACGAATCGCTTCGATAATGTCATTCAGTGGCAAGACATCTTCAATCTGGAATTTGGAGATGGCTAATGCATTGTTCAACTCATCCAGGACGAGTAAATCGATGTCAGGATCACTAAGTGCCTGTTTAGCTTTTTCCCATGCTAACGATAATGCGTGGCGATGCTCTTCCGGTGTCTTGGTCCATGTAAAACCAATCCCAAGCTGTTCCATGTTAACGCCTAATTTATTTAAAGCCAACGCTTCTCCATATGTACGTTCTGGTGATTTTATGAATTGAAGGAATTTAACATTCATTCCCCTTCCGATTGCCCGTAAAGTCACCCCTAATGAAGCAGTCGTTTTCCCTTTCCCATTTCCCGTATAAATAAGCATTAATCCTCTGCGTGCCATTATCTAATCCACCTTCATAGCCAAACTGTTTTTTCTATGTATGAAGTCCTTTTAGTAGCAGGAACTGGTTGATCATCTTTTGGATATCCGACAAAAATGGTGCCGATCACTTTTTTGTTTTCCGGTGAACCGATAAACCCGTGCAGTCGTTCATCCCTGACAAGACCGACTCCCCTAGTACGCCAAACGAATCCAAGACCAAGTTCTTTCGCGGCAAGCCACATCGAATGAACGGCACAGCAAGAGGCAAATACATTGTCTTCGGATGAATCCGGATCGTCAGGCAGCAAATCAGAAGTCACAACGATGATTAGCGGGGTCGTCTTTACAACTTCCAGTGAACTGTCAATCAATTTTGGTTTGGTCGGGAATCGTTCATGTAAATAACTTTCAGCCAACCTTTCGTAACGGAGCTTCGCTTCTCCCTTGATGACATAAAAACTCCACGGTTCACGCAGTCGATCGTTAGGGGCATATGTAGCTGCTTCCAATAGCATCCTTATTTTTTCATCTTCCACGTCTTTATCTTCGTAATTCCTTATTGCTCTGCGTTCCTTCAATTCTTGAATGATGGACATTCCGACTCATTCCCTTCAATAATGGACTCTGATTCAATCACTCTATCAAACCACTGGATTTTTTCTCTTAATTGGACGACATCGCCAACTAGGAAGATTGACGGATTTTGAAATTCTTCTTTCAAGGCTAGCAAAGGAATCGAATTCAACGTACCGGTAATCGTCCTTTGTTTTTCTGTCGTACCCCATTCAATGACGGCCACTGGCGTATTACCGTCCCTGCCATGCTCCATCAATTTCTCACAGATAAACGGCATATTCCCTATTCCCATATAAAAGGCGATGGTATCGATACCTTGAGCCAATGCCTGCCAATTCAGGTTATCTTGCCCCTTGTAATCACGTCCATGTCCTGTCACAATCGCATAACTAGACGCATGATCACGATGGGTAACCGGGATGCCCGCATAAGCCGGAGCCGCGATTCCCGCTGTGATTCCTGGGACGATATCATATTCAATCCCATTGGCAGCAAGTATCTCGGCTTCCTCCCCACCCCGCCCAAAGACAAATGGATCTCCGCCCTTTAGACGAGTTACATTTTTTCCCTGCAAGGCTTTTTCTACTAAAAGTTCATGAATTTCATTTTGTATGAGATGATGTCTCCCTGGTGATTTCCCGCAATACACTAGTTCTGCGTTTTCTTTTGCATAGGTTAATAGTTCTGGATTGACTAGTCTGTCATATGCAATGACATCCGCCTTTTGGATACATTCCAGTCCATATACCGTAATCAGTTTCGGATCTCCGGGACCCGCACCGACCAGATGTACTTTTCCCGGTTTCATGCTCGTGCCTCCTCTTAATCTTCAAAAAATACCTTTTCCTTGCTAGATCTGTTTTTTTGTTTTAAGCAAGCATCCATCCAATTCTCTACAAGTGTTGGATTGGAAGCAAAATGAAAGTGAGTATACCCAGCAACAAGGTTACCCAATACACAACCCTCTTGTTTCGAGCCAAATCTACCTTTAGCCTCATACGCATGTGGAAGTTCAGCATTTGCTTCAAATGTCGAATAATGAAATTCATGACCTTTTGCCTGCTCATGATCCTTGATTAAAAAATTGCTTGGAGTTCCGGTAATTTCACGATATCCAAGTGCTGCAAGCTTTTTCTGCATTTTAATCCTGCCTGGAATCACCCCTGCCATCTGATGCGTTTCTCCGGAAGTGGTTTCAATCGATTGACTCAAAAACATGAAACCGCCACATTCCGCCAAAGTAGGTATCCCCTTATCAATGGAGCTTCTGATGGATCTAATAGCACTCACGTTACCGGAAAGTTCGGCTGCGAATTCCTCAGGAAAACCGCCTCCAAGGTATAAACCATCAGCTTCTAATGGAACTTCATCCCCTATTAATGGAGAAAAATACTTGATGTTCGCCCCTTTCGCTTCGAGCAACTCAAGGTTTTCTTGATAATAAAAATTAAAGGCCGCATCTTTTGCGACGGCAATGCACACGCCTTTTTTATTTTGGGGCTGAAATATATTTGAGTTTCCACTTGAAACGGCGCTTGTCTTAGACAAACGGTACAACTGATCGACATCGATGGTTTCCATGACTAATTGTGCAAGTTTATCGAAAAACGGGTTAAGTTCCCCACGCTCAATAGCAGGAATTAAGCCCAAATGACGGCTAGGAATATCAATATCCAATTCCCGCTTCATATATCCCAGCACCGGAATATCGCATTCTTGTTCGATGGCCGCTTTAACTATGTTGTAATGCCCCTCACTGCCCACTTGATTGGCAATGACCCCAATGATGTTCGGACCGGTTGAAAAGTCCTGAAACCCTTTAACAATGGCGGCTGCACTCCGCGCCATGCTGGCACAGTTGACAATCAACAACACAGGGCTTTGGGTGATCATGCTGATTTCAGCCGTCGATCCTGTATTCGATAACGGACTTTTGCCATCGAAAAAGCCCATGACTCCTTCAATGATTGAAATATCAGCTCCGATACTTGCTTTGTTAAGTATTTCGTTTACGGTATCGTGTTCAAACATCCAACTGTCAAGATTACGTGAAGTCCGTCCTGTAACTGCGGTATGATAGGTTGGATCAATATAGTCAGGACCACATTTGAATCCTTGAACGGTATAGCCTTGCTTCTGTAGAGCTGCCATGATCCCGATTGTCAATGTCGTTTTTCCGACACCGCTTCCGGTACCCGCAATGACCAATCTTCTATCGTTCATTCATGTTCCCCCCCTTCTTAAAAAGGAATGATCCCAACTGATATGGTAACGTTCCCCGACTTTTTCTTAACCAGGGCCAATTGTTCCGCTTTTGTATAAATTCTAACAGCTGGTTCACTCACACCGTATGCCCCTGTGTATTTAAAAACTGTGTCGGATGGCGCTTCGATTTTAGCTTGATTAAGCTCCACCGGTTCATAATGCACAAATTCCCAGCCAAATTTCTTCACTACTTCAATCAAGCCGATTTCGTCTTTCTTTAAAGATATTGTACAGATCGATTTAACACTTTTTATGGAAAACGATAATTCCGTAAGTGTTTCTGCAATTACCTGCTCAATTTCAGCAGCCGATGTTCCCCTATTACAACCAATACCGAGAACAATGACTTTTGGACGATAAACGATACCATTTTCCAAGATCTTCTTTTCCGACTCGCTAAGCAAGCGGTGAGTCACGACCAGAGCTGCTTGTGGCTTTGCGTGAAGCGCTTCTTCAATGGATGGGTAAACGATAATTTGCTCAGGTAATGCCGTTTCATACGACCACCAGTTCCGTTCACCTGACTCCTGTACAACAGCAACATGCTCTTCATTCACAACGGACGCACTTACTGGCGTCAATTTTTCTGCAGAATCCCAAATCCAGCCAAAGCGCTGGCCGAATAAGTCGACAGGAATCGTTTTTTGTACATCTGAAGCCGTCGTGATTATAGCATTTGCGTCAAGGGCTGCTGCAACTTCCTTAGTCAGTTCATTTGCACCTCCAAGATGCCCTGACAATACGCTTATAACATTTTCTCCCTTGTCATCAATGACAACCACACCTGGATCCGTTTTCTTATCCTTTAAAATGGGGGCAATCATCCTGACGACCGCTCCGAGTGAAATAATTAAAATGATTCCTTTATACTCCTTGAATAGAGCTGGTAAAAGCATACGGACACTTCCCGAAAAAAGCTGGATCTGTTTGCGTTCCTCGTCCCCTTTTTCAAACTTGCTCATGTAATAAAGATCGGCATTCGAAAAAACGGTATGTAATTTTCGGGCTAGCTGGACACCATGCTTAGTAATTGCCACGATTGCATAGGAATGTGATGTCTTAATGGGAGCAAGCTCCTCTTCTTTCAATTCAATGATCATGGCTTGACCCCTTTTCGGTAACCATGGGTAAAGCTCGCATCATATAGTTTTGAACGATACTCATCTTTATCATGGATATTGGGGTCCAATGCCCAACCTGCCAAGATCATGGCATGCTTACGGATTCCATTTTTGCGCATATCATCGTCAAGATTCGATAAGGTGGTACGGACGATTTTTTGGTCCGGCCATGTTGCCCGTTGAATGACGGCAACAGGCGTATCATCTTTCCAACCGGCTGCCTGGAGTTCTTTGACGATTTTTTTTGTCAAGGTCGCGCTCAAGAAAAGGGCAATCGTACAATGATGACTCGCTAAATCCCGTAATTTTTCAAATTCCGGAACCGGTGTACGTCCTTCAGCTCTCGTTAAAATAAGTGTCTGGGTTAAATCGGGTATCGTCAGCTCGGCACCAATAGCCGCTGCTGAAGCGAATACCGAACTTACGCCAGGAATTACCTCATAACCAATATCCTCTTTCTTCAATAAGACAATCTGTTCCATGATTGCACCGTACATGGCAGGATCACCTGTATGGATTCTGGCAACCATCTTTCCTGCTTTAACACGATCAACCATTATGCCAACAATTTCTTCCAAATGCATGCCAGCCGTTTTCAGGACCTCGGCATCGGATTTTGCCTTAGCAATGAGTTCTTCATTCACTAAAGAATCCGTATATAAAATCACATCAGCCGTTTGGAGAATGTTCAATCCTTTTACAGTAATCAAATCCGGATCGCCCGGGCCGGCACCTACAATATATATCTTCATTTCCTCACCACCATCAAAGTTAAATATTCCAGTTCAAGTCCTTCCAATTCACTTACTTTCCAAATCACTTCTTCATCGGATGTGACTTTGGTTACGACCGATGCCTTTTCAAGCAAATCTAAATCTTTTAAAACAGTAATCATTAAATCAATGACTTTTGCCACTTTGATGAACACCACGGCATCATGATCTTCAATCGCCTTCTTCATCGCTTCATAATCATCTCTTGCAGGAACGATCGCGACATGATCATCCCCATCAGCCAAAGCGATGCCCAGCCTTGACGCAGATCCATTAAACGAAGAAATGCCTGGGACTGTCTTGATTTCGACTTCTGGATGCAACTCCTGCATCAATTTCATCATATGTATGAACGTACTATATAAAAGCGGATCACCTTCCGTAACGAAAGCAACATCTTTTCCTTCATTTAATTTTTGCCAAACCTTTTCAACCGTTCCGTTCCATTCCCGATCCAAAATCGCTTGATCTTTCGTCATCGGAAATACAAGGCCCAGCATATCTTTCTCTTCAGGACGAATGTATACTTCAACGATACGATGGGCGTAGCTTTTACTTCCTTTTCTTTTTTTCGGATACGCGATGACCGGAGATTCCTGAATCACGCGAAATGCCTTTACTGTAATAAGCTCTGGATCGCCCGGGCCTACCCCAAGGCCATATAATGTACCAAGATTACTCATTCGTGTCTTCCTTTCGTTTTGCAGTTATGATATAAACCGGATTAAGTGGTACAAATCGGTTCATTCCCAATATCGGCTTACTTCTGGAGATTTGCGCATGCATGATGGACGTGTCAAATCCAGCTTCCCCAAATGCCTCATTAGCCCGGTAAAGATTCTCTATTGTTGCAGCGTTAAGAACGATTCTGCCACCTTCTTTCAACCTTTTGCAGCAAGTATTGATTAGATCTACCATTTCGCCGCCAGTCCCGCCAATAAAAATCGCATCTGGATCTGGAAAGGTTTCCAAGCCTTGCGGAGCTTTTCCATGAATCGCTGTTATATCGGTACGAAATTTACGTTGATTTTGATAACAATTTTCTAAATCAGGCTCGTTTTTTTCAATTGCATAAATTTGGCCTTCAGGTGCAAGCTTAGCTGCCTCTATTGCCATGGATCCCGTACAAGTCCCAACATCCCAAACTACACTGCTTTTCTTTAGCTTCAATGCATGCAGGCTTAATACCCGGATTTCCTTTTTGGTAATGAGGCCTTTATCAGGCTTCCGTTGTGAAAATTCTTCATCTTCTATCCCTAATGACCAACTCGGTCCTTCTGTTTTCCGTTTTAAAATGACGACGTTCAACGGGGAGAATTCCCGCTCCATCATTTCATCAAGTTCATACCAACCTGAGGTTTCCGTTTCCCCTTGAAGATTTTCGGCCACAAATGCCCGATATTCAGTCATTCCATACGAAAGAAGATATTTAGCCAATTGATTGGGACTATTTTCAACATCAGTAAGCAAGGCAACTTTTGCTTTCCCATCAATTCTTTGTGCCAGCCCTTTCATACTGCGACCATGTACACTAACTAGAAAAGCATCTTGCCAGCTCTCCCCCATTTTTGCAAAAGCAAGTTGAATGGAACTGAAATATGGGTAAACTTCCATGTTGATTTTGCTGGAAAGATAGCCTCCCATTCCGTAAAATAATGGGTCGCCGGATGCTAAAATAACAGTTGGGCGAGTTTCCTCCTGCAGTTGTTCTACAATTGTTTTCAAACCGCCCTTTATGATAATCTTTTTGCCAGAATAGTTTGGAAAGAAGGATAAGACCCGCTCGCCTCCGACCAGCACTTCACTTTCTTCTATCCATTGGGCATATTGAGGCAGTAAGCTTTCCTGACCGTTATCCCCTATCCCGATTAATCTCATCGATTGACTCAATTCCAACAGCCCTTCCCAATAATTGTCCTTTCAACGAATAAATCGCCGTTTCCATTTCAATGCCACCCTTCACTTGCTTTATTGCAGAGTGACAGCATGATTCACATAGTTTATTAAAAAATTCAAAATTATTAATCTCTGACATCATATCCCCGACTTGTGAAGCGGTGTTTGCATTCTTGATTTCAAGAACAAGTTCATCTTCAGCTCCGACGCTTTGGGCAATTTCCGATAGAAATCCGAAATCGACCGGAGCACTTTTTGAATGGACCATCATTACACCTTGGGCGACTTTTGAAAATTTCCCCATCATGCCGACCAATGATACCTTTTTAATTCCCTGCCTTTTGCATTGCTTTAGCGAGAATCCTACAAAGTCACCCATTTCAATAAACGCTTCTTCAGGTAAATCGGGAAGAAGGCCCATTGCATACTTTTCACTCCGCCCCCCAGTGGTTAGGACAAGATGCTCACACCCACTCGCTTTGGCGACACTGATAGCCTGGACGATACTTGCCATATAGGCGGAACTGGAAAAAGGGACGACAGTGCCCCTTGTACCTAAAATGGAAATTCCGCCCACGATCCCCAAGCGGCCATTTAATGTTTTTTTTGCAATTTCTTCACCTGCCGGAACGGAGATAACGACTTTCACACCTCTATCAATCTTAAATTCTTCCAATGTTTGCTGCACAGTGGTTAAGATCATTTTACGAGGTACGGGATTAATGGCCGCCTCCCCTACCGGAACGGGAAGTCCAGGTTTGGTCACACGACCGACACCAGTCCCCCCATCCAAGATAATCCCAGGAGCATCCAGCCAACTGACAGTAGAGATGATGTGGGCCAGATGAGTCGCATCCGGATCATCCCCGGCATCTTTAATCGTTTCAGCACTCACCGAATTTTCCGTTATATCATATTTCTCAATCGTGAAAGTGGCATCTCGGCCGATTGGCAAGGAAATGGTTGCCTCCTCTAGTGCATCCCCCGTGATCAAAGCGGTCAATGCCGCTTTGGTCACGGCTGTCGAACATGCTCCCGTCGTATATCCATGACGCATTTGTGAGGGGTCTTTTTTCACTTTCTTTTCCATTTTTTTTAACTATCAGCTAAAAGGGAAATTGCGTTCAATGCTGCAACAGTGACAGTACTTCCACCTTTTCGGCCAATATTCGTAATGAATGGCACTTCTGTGATCTTAGCCAGTTCCTCTTTCGATTCAGCTGCAGAAACAAACCCAACTGGCATTCCAATAATTAAGTCCGGTTTGGCAATCCCCTCTTTAATAAGGCGAATGAGTTCTAGTAATGCGGTAGGCGCATTTCCAATGGCATAAATGCCGCCTTCGTTTTCCTTTACCGCTTTTTGCATCGAAATGATCGCTCTTGTCGTATTCAAACGTTTGGCTTCGACCATTACATCTGGATCTGATATATAGCAATGCACATCCCCGCCATGTTTTTGAAAACGGGTTTTGCCTGTACCGCTTTCGATCATTTGAACATCCGCAATGACATGCCTGCCTTTGCGAATAGCATCCACACCAGCTTGAATGGCTTTGGGATGGATGATGACACTTCTTCCCAATTCAAAGTCGGCTGAAGCATGAATGACCCGGCGGACGATCTTCCATTCATCTTCGGAAAAATCATGCTCCCCCATCTCTTCTGCAATGATTGAAAAGCTATAATCATATATTTTGTCCGGGTCTACTGTCAGTGGTTTAAAATCTGTTTTAAAATCCATCGTGCATTCCTCCTATTTTTCGTTTAACTGATTATTCAATTCGGCAATGACATGATCAAAACTGGAATGGACATTTTGATAGTCAACATTTGGACGGGAAATCATGATTGTCTCGATTCCACATTCCAACGCGGCTTCCAATTTCTCATCAACCGCTCCGACCTTGCCGCTTTCTTTCGTTATCATCAATGTGACGCCATACTGGTTATATAGAGCTTTATTTAATTCTTTGGAAAATGGACCTTGAATCGCAACGATATTTTTTTGTTCAATGCCTAGCTCCGCGCATTTTTCCATATTGTCCATTCGTGGCAGCATTCTCGCTATCACCCTAGTATTCTCGAGCCCCACCAATTCTTTTGCGAAGACAGCCAGGGTTTTACTTCCTGTCGTGAGCATGATGACTCCCCGTTTTACGGCGGCAAGCTTAGCAGCTTCCTCATAATCACGAACCACTATCAGTTTGTCATTCTGAAACCGTTGACTTTCACGCTCATAACGAATATAAGGAACATTTGCTGCCTTTGCTCCGTTAAGGGCATTTTTCGATGCTTCTTCCGCAAATGGGTGACTTGCATCAACTACAGCCTGAAAGCCTTTTTCGGTGATTAAAGAGGTCATTTCCTCTGAAGTTAATCGGCCAATACGTGAGGTTATCCCAGCATCTTGCAAACTCTTCGCCGCCGAATCGGTTACAACAGTTGCCAAAACCCGGAATCCCTCCTGCTGCATTTCAATCGCTAATTCCCTTGCATCACTTGTGCCCGCCAAGAACAAAATCATTTTGACGTCCCCACCGCTTGTTCATCATGATCATGGTCGTGGTCATGATCATGATCGTGGTCATGATCGTGGTCGTGATCTTGGTCATGATGGTGATGGCCATGTTCCTCATCATGGTGATGGTGATGATGCGCATGTCCATGTTCCTCAACATATAGACGATAATTTTCCATATCACGCGCCCCGCTTGATCTGCCTTCACTGGCTTCCGTTACACGTTCTTGGAGGATGTTTTGTAAGGTTGGATGATACCCAAAATACTTCGCCAAAATAAATTCTTGGTCAAGATATTTCTCTTGGTAGCCTTTAAGCATATTCTCCATTCTTTCCATTAACACACCCGTGAAGAGAAAGTATGGCAGCATCACTATTTTTTTTGCTCCTAACCGGATGCATCGTTCAATGCCTTCATCAACGTGTGGGTCCGTTACACCCATGAATGCACTTTCGATCCACTTCACGTTTAGCTTCTCCCACAATAATCGTGAAATTTTATAGATATCACTATTTGCATCAGCATCACTACCACCTCGGCCAATCAGCAATATTGCTGTCTCGGGGTGTTCAGAGGCTGTATCGAATCCAGCTTCCGCAAGACGGTCTGTCAGGATTGTCAAAACATCATGGTGGACCCCAATGGTTTGACCATATGTGAATTTCACTTCTGGATACTTGGTTTTCCCATCCTCTATTTCAGCTGGGATATGTAATTTTGAATGTCCTGCATGCAACAAAATGATCGGTATGACGATAACTTCCGTAGCGCCCCGGTTTACACAATTTTCAATGCCTTTGGATATATTTGGTTTTGCAAATTCCAAAAAGCACGTTTCAACCAAGTAGGCATCATCCATTGACGGAATCATATTTTCAATAAACTTGAGGACCTCTTCATTTCCTGAAGCCAAGCGGCTTCCGTGACCTACGAATAATACTGCTTTCATTTACTTTCCCCCTCTTAAAATTAGTCTTCGCAAGGCGCAGGCTCTATGTGTATTTTGGGAGCAATGTCCTGATAAGAATAACTCTGAATCTTTTTGGCACGTTTAAAGTATTTAAACAGACGCTCATTTGGATGGGCATTTTGCTTATACTCTTCGACAATGTCCGTGATCAAGGCAACAAGCTGTTCCGGATCAATGCCTTCCGCAACCGGCTGACCTGGATGGGCTGTTCTTCCAACCGGTTTAGCTCCAAGGAATAAGTCAAATTTCCCTTTTCGGAAGACAATCCCGATGTCATCCATCACGGCGCTATAACAAGCCATTCCACACCCATTAAAACCGATGTTCAATTCCTTAGGCAATTTCATGCCCCCAAGGACCCGTTGTATTTCGTCTGCATAAGGAATGGATTCGGTTTTTTCACCATCACAGAAATCACACGCTTTTAATGTCAATACATCTCCAATAGGTGATAATAGAAAGTTTGCTGATTGTAATTTCCAAGTGATGTTCTCCGGATCCGTTGTCGGAATCTTTAAAACGATCTTATGATTTGGCGTGTATTCCATCGTTCCCTTTTCCCCGACAACTTCCGCCAGTGTCATCATTTGTTTGGGAGTGAATTGTTTATTCGCCACCCCTGGACTGACGGCAAGCTCAAACACCGACTCCATTTTTTGCTGAACAATCGGCTTAATGGATTGCTGAACGGTTTGACCCTTGACTCTTGACAGGGCTTCCATGGCCATTTCAAAGGAAGCGAGCTTCTTTTCTGGTGCTTTTGTAAGTAATCCAACTCCTCCGACAGACTCGGTGAAGGATTCCTGTATGGAACCAGCTTCTTGATCTAATGCCCACGGTTCTGCTTCTTTTTGCAGACGCTGATGCGGCTTCAATGTTTGTTTTTCCGAATTCAACGTATACTTTCTTTGATAGCCTCTTGGTGTGATGATTTTGTCGTCATATAAAAAGGTAGATGAATTCCCAATAATGACGGTGGTCAGCATTCCAATATCGTGATTCAACATATCTTTTAAATTCGTGATGACAATATCCTGACGATCGCGATATGCACTTTTCACCAACCCGACAGGTGTATCGGGTGAACGGTAGCGAAGCAGAATTTTCTGTGTTTCAACTATTTGCCTTGTCCGTCTGCCGCTTCGAGGATTATAAAGGGCAATGACAAAATCAGCCATTGCAGCAGCCTCCACCCTTTTAGCGATAAGATCCCATGGAGTTAAATGATCACTGAGGCTAATGGTGCACGAATCGTGCATGACAGGTGCCCCAAGTAAAGACGCACATGAATTAATGGCAGAAATACCAGGAATGACTTCAATGCCTACCCCCGTTTCTTCTTTCCACCCTTTTTCAATCAATACTTCATAAACCAATCCAGCCATTCCGTAAACACCAGCATCTCCACTGGATATTACAGCTACTTTCTTTCCCAACTCCGCTTGTTTGACTGCTTCCTGTGCACGTGATACTTCTTCAGTCATTCCCGTACTAATAATCGTTTGATCTGTAAGCAGCCCCTGAATGAGTTCAACATAAGTTTTATACCCAATGATATAGTCACTTTCTTGAAGGGCTTCAACAGCACGTTTGGTAATATGTTCAAAATTCCCTGGACCAAAGCCCACGACGAATAATTTACCGTTTGTACTCATTAAGACATCTCCTTTTACTTATTTGTTCTTTGAAATACCTGTATGAGCAGGAAAATCTGGATTTGGGGCCATTTCCCCATCAGTAAATTGGTAAATCATTTGAGGTACAAACTCCCCATCATCAATAGTCCGCACAATCTGCCGACCAAAGTCTGGGGAATCCACTCGATACCATTTCCCTTGGGGATAGGCAATCACAACGCAGGCATCCTTGCATCTTCCGTTACAGCGAGTCCTCGTTGTATGTATTTTCAGATCCAATCCCTTTGAAGTAATTTCATCGCGAATGGCTTGGGTCACTTCTTCTCCGCCTTTTTTCATGCAACTGCTCCCATTACAAATCAACAGATGCGAGTTTGTCCCCTGCAAATTCCAAGTTGTCATCTTCTTTCTCCTCCAGTTCAGGGAAAAGGCAAAATAAAAAACCTTAACATTAGAGTTAAGGTTTAAAAAAACTATATGAAAGAGAAGCACTCTGCAAATATGCAGAATCTCCCAAAATCGTCATAGTTCCTCTACCTTTCCCTCCGAAAAGTATTATACGATTTTAAAAGCAGGTTTCCTGGCTTACGCATCATTTTACTTTGTCCCTTCCCGGCATTCAGCCAGTGGTCATCGACAATTTCATCAGCGTTTACAGTAGCGGGGGCTGCATCGGATTTTCACCGATTTCCCTATTATCCCTTGCCTTTTCATGCAAGAGCACTTTTAAAATGAAATATTTGGTTTTATTATACAATTCTAGCTAACTTTATCTATCATATAACAACTTTAGCAAAATTCAATAGTTTATTCGGACTGTTTAGAAAAGTTTAATCGTTTTAATCCAGCTCCCATGCCTTTCCTTCCTATGTTTCTCAAGGCAAAAAAAAATAGAGTATAGCTGGAATTATTTCTTTATGATACACTATACGAGAATTTTCAATATAATTACATATGTTTTATGGTGCTGAATTTCTCGGGATTCAGCTTAAAAGGGAAGCCGGTGTAAATCCGGCGCGGTCCCGCCACTGTAAAGGGAAGTCCTGTTACCGTAATTCATCCACTGTCAAATGAGATGGGAAGGATGTAACAGGATGATGAACCAAAGCCAGGAGACCTGCCATGAAGCGTGAAACTGTTTCAGCCTACGAGGATGGGTGTGCGGATCAGGCAGAATGGCCCATGGTTGGTTTATGCTGCAAATTCCTGTTCATTACGCACTTCTTTCTTTTGAGAGAAGTGCTTTTTATGTTAGGTTGGGCACCGCTTTTCTTCTAAAGCTTTGGACAGAAAATCATGAGTGTTGAAAGGAGAAAGAATGAAAAAAATCAATTGGAAGATACTTTATTTTGTCATTTTACTGTTTTTTGTCCCAAAACGTGCAATGGCCATGCATATCATGGAGGGCTTTTTACCGATTGAATGGGCCATATTCTGGTGGGCTGTGACCTTGCCATTTTTAATCTTGGGATATCGCTCCATTAGGTTGAAAGTAAAGGAAAACCCAGAAACCAAAATGATGCTCGGATTATCAGGAGCATTTGTATTCATTTTGTCGGCTTTAAAAATTCCGTCCGTAACGGGTAGCTCTTCACACCCTACCGGAGTTGGTTTGGGTTCCATATTATTTGGTCCATTGGCCATGAGTGTCATCGGTTCCATCGTTTTATTATTTCAAGCTGTTTTACTGGCTCATGGAGGATTGACCACATTAGGAGCCAATGCCTTTTCCATGGCAGTATGCGGACCGTTCATTGCGTACTTTATCTTCAAGGGTGCAACTAAATTGGGTTGGTCTTTCTCTCTTGCCGTTTTCTTGGCAGCCGCTTTTGGAGATTTAGGAACGTATGTGGTAACTTCCGTCCAACTTGCACTTGCTTTTCCATCCGAGGTAGGAGGATTCATGGCTTCATTCACTAAATTTGCAGGGATTTTTGCCCTTACCCAAATCCCCTTGGCAATCAGCGAAGGATTATTGACAGTCGTCGTGATGAATTTTTTGAAAAAATACAATTTAGGCGAATTGAAATTGCTGCGAGTTTTATCCAAGGAGGTCCGTTAACATGAAAAAAAGTTTACTTCTGCTTTTCCTGGTCGTCATTCTTGCAACTATACCGTTAATCACCCAACAAGGTACGGAATTTGGAGGTGCTGACGGGGAGGCTAAAGATGCCATCAATAAAATCCACCCAGAATATAAGCCTTGGTTCAATAGCATTTGGGAGCCGCCAGGTGCAGAAACCGAAAGCTTATTATTTGCCCTGCAAGCTGCAATCGGAGCCGGTTTCATTGGATACTTCATTGGCGTAATGAGGCAAAGAAATAAGCAAAACAAACAAGAAACGCCCGAAAAATCCAAGCATGCTACTCATTGATAAGTATGCCTATTTCAATGGGCTAAAGGATGTACATCCAGTGGAGAAGATGATTTTTTCACTCTCCCTTTTACTGTTTTCTTTAACGGTAAGGGATATGAAGGTTTCACTTATCACGTTTACGGTAATGAGCGCTTTAATCATTTTTGCGGCAAGAATCCCGTTCACTTATTATCTTAAATTACTCTTATTACCAGGTTTTTTTATATTATCCGGTACACTTACGATCCTTTTGTCTTTCACAAGTGAATTGAATTCAATATCGAATATATGGTGGTCCTGGAAGGTCGGAAATTGGCAAATATTCATCAGCGATGACAGCATTGGTTTGGTGATCAATTTGATTTCTGTCGTATTGGGCAGTATTAGCTGCTTATATTTCTTAACCTTAACGACCCCCATCACTGTCATTCTATCCGTGCTACGGAAACTGAAGGTGCCTTCCCTATTGATCGATTTAATAGAATTGACCTATCGCTTTATTTTTATTTTTTTAGATACAGCTTTAGCCATTCATCGATCACAGTCCTCCCGACTTGGGTATAGTTCGATAAAAAAAGGCATTAGATCTCTCGGTTTACTGATTTCATCCTTATTTTTAGGAGTATTCCAGCGCTCTGGGCAATTGACGATGGCCATGAATGCCAGAGGATATCAGGAGAGCCTTACATATATCGATGATCCTTACACCTATTCTTCACGCAATTGGCTGATCGGATTTGTCATACTGGGAAGCTTAATCTTTATTTATGGATATATGTAAATTGGAGGCAATACAAGAATGGAAGAGCATATTTTTAATATAGAAGGCCTCACCCACCGATTCGCAGATGGGACGTTCGCTTTAAAGGATCTATCTGTAACGATTCAACAAGGTAAAAAAATTGCATTATTAGGCAATAATGGAGCCGGTAAATCGACTCTATTCCTCCATTTAAATGGTCTTTTACAGCCTACTGGAGGAACAGTCAGATTTAAGGGCAAGAAAATGAAATATGACCGTAAAGCATTATTATCCTTACGAAAACAAGTCGGAATCGTTTTTCAAGATCCCGATTCTCAGCTTTTTTCCGCTAATGTTCAACAGGATATTTCGTTTGGACCGATGAATTTAGGCTGGGATATAAATGTAGTGCAGGAGAAAGTAAAATGGGCGATGGCTCAAACGGAAGTAACGGAGTTGAAAGACAGGCCCACCCATTTTTTAAGCTTAGGACAAAAAAAGCGTGTCGCCATTGCAGGGATACTCGCCATGGAACCAGATGTCTGGCTTTTGGATGAGCCTACTGCTGGATTGGATTCTTATTTCTCCAGACAGATCATGGCTCTGCTGGACAGTATCCATCAACCGGACAAAACGATTATTTTATCCACACATGATGTTAATTTAGCCTACCAATGGGCTGATGAAGTCATTGTCATGAACGATGGCAAGGTCATATACCAAGGAGATCCTGTATCTGTTTTTCATGATGAGGAGGTTTTGCTTCAGGCACATCTGGAGAAACCATGGGTATTTGAAATGTTTCAAGCCCTTAATCAATCAAAGATACCCGCAGCAAGGGACCTTACTCCAAGAACGAAGGAAGAGTTGCTTCAAAAAATGGAGACAGTAAGTATTTATTAATTACATATCCCCCAGCTTGTTTCATCATACAACAAGCTGGGGATTTAGTCGTTATATCTTTAAAATATCAGAAATCTATTCATTTCCTTTATTCCTTAGATCCTTCTTTTTCAATTTCAATATCTCTCCCGTTTACATCATCAACGACTGCTTTTATCTCGCCTTCCGCATAAGTATCCGAGACTTGTTCGTGGGTTGTAGCCAGTCCTGAGGATAATGTATCTTCCCGTTTATAATCACTGACATCATATGTTCTTCCGGCAATTTCCGAAGATTCTTTTTTTGATTGCTTGCTATCCATTGTTTTCACTCCTAATTTTCAAATTTCAACATGTCAGATTTTGATTGACAGCAGGTAATAAAGACAAAGGTATTTTGTGTAAAAAACGAGGCAATATTCAATAATGATAAAAAAAGGAAGGAAAAGAAAAAAAGCTTACAAGTAACATCCCTTCTCAAGGACTTTACTTGTAAGCATAATGAAGACTGAATCAGCCCTTGCTTGACGGGATGACTGACATCTGCCGTTTACCCTTGTTCTGCCTCTTTTAACAGTCCTTCCTTCAAAAGCATATAAAAAACACTTTCATTTCAAACGAAGGAATAGAATAGTTTGGGCAGACCTTGTATTAAGATAACCTCTTCTAGATGGTTAGAATACCTTGTGCAAACATCTTTCTTATTTCTTTCTTATCAATTTTCCCAATCGGCGTTAATGGAAACGTATCAAGAAAATAGACTACTTTTGGAACCATATACTTAGAAGTTCTTTGTTTGCAGAAATCAATTAATTCCTCACTAGTACAGTTCATCCCTTCTCGCCGAGATACAACGACACATACTAATTCCCCCCAATCTGGATGTGGAACACCTATACAGGCAGCTAATGCAACAGAAGGGTGCTGATTCACCACTCGTTCCACTTCTGAAGAATATACGTTCATCCCGCCTGTAATGATCATATCTTTCTTCCTATCTACAATGAAAAGGTAACCGTTTTCATCCCATTTACCAATATCACCAGTGTAGAACCAGCCATCACGGATGTATTTTTGGGTCAGATCAGGTCTTTGATAATAGCCCGCCATCATTGCTGGTGATTTTACGATAATTTCACCAAGCTCGGATGGTTTTACATCATTTCCTTCATCATCAATCAGTCGAACTTCGGTAAAAATGCACGGTTTTCCACAGCTTTTCAAAATTTCCGAATTGTTATGATAAGCCCATAGATGAGCGCTTTTCGATAGTCTAGTAATGACAATATTACACTCTGTCATGCCGTATTGCTGGCGCATAATAGGCCCGAATACTTCAAAAGCTTCCTTAAGGCGCTTTTGTGAAATTGGTGACGCGCCGTAGAAGATATTGCGCATGGAGCTCATATCATATTCCATCTTCTTTGTCTGATCAAGGAGTCTGTATAACATGGTCGGTACCATGAATGTCGTCGTAATTTTATGTTCCTTTATCGCCCGTATGAATGCTGCAGCGTCGAATGAGCCCATCACATAGACATGTATGCCGGAAACAAGGGATCTCCAAAGTAATGAACCGGCTGAATGCACAATAGGCGTACTTAACAATACTCGGTCTTGGTCGTCCAGCGGGTCTTCGATAGCTGCAGAAAGTATGGCGGCGCCGAGTCCTTTCTGGGAATGCATGACACCTTTGGGTGTACCAGTCGTCCCTCCTGTATATGACAGAAGGGAAATGTCTTCCGCTTCAGCTATTGGCAAGTCTAGATTTTTTATTTCTCTGGGCCATTCATACCGTTCAAACTCCTCTGGATAATTAATATTAAAGCCTGGGAGCCCAATGACATGGACACTGTCCTTCTTCATTTTCATTTCTTCTAAATACTCAATGATGGGGTCAAAGTGTGACTGTGTGGCTATTATGACCACTTCTGGTTTTGCTTCCTTTAAAATGAATGTTAATTCTCGTTTCCCCAGCTTTTCACTTACTGGCACTAAGGTAGCTCCACATTGCTGGATGGCCAAACCAAACATCACACTTTCCAAACTGTTTGGAATGATGGACGCTATGCGAACCCCCCTGCCTGCACCTATGCGAAGTAAATAAGAAGCAATAAGTGCTGTTTTTTTCCATAACTCGTCGTAGGTTATTGTATCTCCGGTTGGCAACATCGTAATGGCGGGCAGCTCGCCGAATCGTTTCATTCCTTTATTCAACAGTGACTGAAATGTCAAATTATGCAGCACGTATTTTTCCTCCCTCGAAAAAGGTTTCACCCTTTTAATAGTGATTTGGCAATTGTATTTTTTTGAATTTCTGAGGTTCCACTTAGAATCCGATACATCCGTGCACTCCTGTACATTTTTTCTACTGGATGCCCTTTTACCAAGCCTTTGGAGCCAAAGATTTGGATAGCCTTGTCAGCCACACGGCTATTTACTTCTGAAGCAAACAGCTTAGCCATGGATGTGCCTGCTCGATCCTCTTTTCCTTGATCAATTTTTTCAACCACATCATAGACCATGCACTTTGCTGCATAGATTTCTGTCGCCATTTCTGCGAGCATATGCTGAATTGCCTGGAAGTCACCGATGGGCCGGCCGTGTTGGACCCGCGTTTTAGCATGTTCAATAGATAAATTGAGAAGGTGTTGAGCCATTCCGATAAAGCCGGCCGCATGGGAAGCGCGGTTTGTGTTTATTCTTTTCAATCCGAGCAGCAACCCTTTTCCTGGTTCTCCGATTATATTGGCGGCAGGCACTCGACATTGATTGAAATTCAATTCAGCATGTATGCGTTCTCCTGATAAGGGAACTTGAATGTCTCCTAGTTCAAACCCCGAATGTTGTGGTGTTTTTTTATCTACTAGGAAAGCGGTGATTCTTTCTTTTTCTCCTTTCTGAGATTCTTTTGCTATGACAATGGCGAAATCAGCATAGGGGGCAGCACTGATAAAATGTTTTTTCCCATTTAATATATAATCATTTCCGTCTTTAACGGCTGTTGTTTCGATAGCAAAGGCATCTGATCCAGCATTTGGTTCTGTAAGGGCAAAGCAGCAGCTCGCTTCTCCCGTCACAACGGGCATCACATATTTTTCTATTTGCTCCTGTGTAAAATTTTCCAACATCTGACCAATTCTTAGCGGTCCGCCAATCTCGCCTATAACCTGTCCCCATAAAACTGCTCCAGAACGGGCCAATATTTCCTTGAACATGCATAATCCCTTTAAGCTAACATCTTGTCCACCATATTTTTCAGGGAGGTTAATTCCGTAAAAGCCCAATTCCCTGGATCGTTTCCTTGCCCATTGTATGGCTGCCATCGGGATATCCTCTTCAGCGTTCAATCCATGTTCCTGTTCATATGGAAGCAATTCATTGTGAATGAAATCCTCCAATTTTGTTTGAAGTACCTCCAATTTCTCTTCCTGTGTTGTTACCATATGTTTCCCCTTTCACTTTTTTTATTTTTGTTGAACTATTTAAATATTTGAAATGTTATAAAACTAATTTTAAATGTAAATAATATTTAAGTAAAATAAGGATATATGATGTAAACATAAAAAATATTTATGTAAATACAAAAAAATATTAGTCCCCTTCAGCATAGGAAACTAATATTTAAGAGCAGTGTAGAATTCGAGACATTTAATAAACTCTCTGGCAGCTTTTGAAAAATACTGCTTCTTAGAGCGAACATAACCGAATTCCATTGAATTATTTTCTAGCTCCACCAACGGAATGGCCACAAGTTCCCCGCTTAGGAAATAGGGGTCGCTGTTAACTCCAATATCATAAGAAAAGGCAATGGCTAATCCCTCAGCGACGGTTTTTTTGATGATCTCTGTATTATTTGTGAAAAACAAAATATTCATCTCACCATAATGATCAAAAAAAGCTTTGATGAACGCCTTCATTCTTGGTCCATTATAAACGACCAAACTTTGGTCCATTAGCTCTTGTGGGGTTATGCTTTTACGGTTGGCTAAAGGGGAATTCTTACTGACCGACACAATCACTTTTGCTTCCATTAAGGGTTGAAATTCCAACTCATTTTCTTTTGGTTTAACCTTTGGAATATTCAATAGCCCGATGTCTATCTTATCATTCAGTACATCTTCGGTTATCTCTTGTCCCCCTTTTTCTTCAATCACGATTTTCACCTCGGGATACTTCTTCTTAAATAAGGCCAAGGATTTCGGCAAAACCGTAAGAAATAAACCTTGAGTAGAGGATAGCCGTAACTCTTTTTCCATCGTATCTGAATGTATTTGTGCACTATCTCTTATTTCTTCCAATTTGCTTAATACTTCAAGAGCTTTCTGGATGATTTCCTTTCCGTCTTCAGTAGGTATGGTTCCTAACCGTGACCGCTTGAAGATTTTTATACCTAATTCCTTCTCCAGACTGGTAATGGCCATGCTGATTCCAGATTGAGAGATATGGAGGCTCTCTGAAGCCGTGGAAATCGAGTTAACCTCGGCTACCTTGATGATATATTCCAATTGTTCAATATTCATGGTTCATTCTCCTTCTAGCCTATTACTAATATCATACCTCGAACAGAAAGCCCTTTCAATTTTAGAGAAATGGAATCAGGACACCTCAAACTGTCTCCTCAAAAGCAGAATGCCAGTTTTATACTATGGTAGTAGTTTTTTCGTATTCTTTAGCTGGTTGTGCCTGATTATTTTTAATAGATATGGCAACAACCGTTCCCAATAACGCTATTATTACCAAAAACAAGAACGCTGCATTATAGGAGTCATTGAACAAACTGATAATCAAACCGAGGGCCAAAGGAGAAACCGCACCTGCAATTTGACCAGCAAAAGTTACGAGTCCGGAGGCAGAACCGGTAAGTTCCTTTGGTGAGTATTTTATAATAATCGTATATAGAACGGTTCCAAAGAAAGACAGCGCTACGGAGTTGAGAGTGAGATAAGTGATGATAAGTGCTATGGACGTGGCGTTAGACATTAAAAAGAGAAAAATTGCCGATAATATTGCGCCAGCAGCGGCAAGATACTTCTCCCGGTTAGCCATATGCTTATCCAGAAGCCATCCGCTTACATTAAACATCAAGAAACCAAAAATATAAGGGATGGCCAATAAACCCCCGGCGGCTATTAAATCAACCCCTTTTTCCTTAACTAAATATATAGGCATCCAAGTGATCAGACCATAGTTAATAATATTGGATATAAACTTGAATGTTATGAGTTTCCAAATATTATCGATTTTAAATAACAGTTTCAATGCAACCTTTTTTTGTTTCGATTTGTCTTTTTTAACCTCTTGAGTTTCTTGTGGCTTTAGAATGAACCAAATTCCGAAAGAAACTAATATCCCTAGAATTCCGGCAATGGTAAACATGCCCCGCCAACCGAATGCTACCACCATCGAAGCGGCAAGTGCAGTACCTAATATCCCGCCAATATTCTGGGCAGACAGGAAAAACGAATTTGCCCGGCCCCGTTCTTCTTCCGGGAAGTTATCTCTTATAGTGGACATACTGGCAGGATAGAAAGGCCCTTCACCTAACCCGAACAGAAAACGAATGAATAATAAAGATATGAATGACCAAGCAAATCCAGACATTACAGTGAACAAAGACCAACTAAACAAAGAAATAGTCACCATGACCCTGGTTCCATACTTATCGGTCATCCATCCGCCAAGCGGTTGCATGAGAGAGTAACTAACAAAAAATATACTAATTAAAAAACCTGTTTGAGAAGTATTGAGCTGAAACTCATCTGCGATTGGAATTATCCCGACATTTATGGCAACACGATCAAAAAAGCTTAAAACCATTCCAACGAATAATAGACCACTAATAATAAGTTTTCGTTTCTTACTTGCAAACAGCTGCATTCCTCATCACTCCATTTTTTTATATTTTCACAAAACTATTTTTCTCAGGGAAGCGCTTACAATTCCATTTAAAATGCCAAAGCTTGAAATTCCACTTTTCTCTTATTGATTTTTGTTCTGTGACTTTTAGGAGCGTTTCATTGAATGTTGAAGCAGTAAACTTTCTCTTTTTTTAGAAATTTTTAGAATAATATGAATTTATTTTATAATTAATTTGCCATTAAGTATATTTCCTATTTCTAATAGTAACTTCAATTTTATTTATATAAAAACGGCTTAATTCGTTTGATTGGCTAACCGTAGGCTGAACAACCAAATACAAAATGCCCCTCTCGATAGAGAAGAGCTGAATAATTAATGCGGTATATTCAATTTGCTATGACTTTTGCAAGGTAAGGGGGCTGGGGCCACACCGTAACCACGAAACCGAAAACGCTGCCAAATTGTAATAGTAAACCATGGTAGTGCTTTCATTCCTTATCGAAGAAAATTCACAAATTTAGACACCCCTATTTTATTAAAACGCTTGTTTCTCCTGACTAGCCAAAGATTTCTTGTTATATCTATTCCGGAAATACCGACTTCCCTCAAAAAACCTTGTTCCAATTCCCTGGCCACTGACAACCTTGGCAGAATACTGATTCCAAGTCCAGCTTCCACCGCACTTTTTATCGCTTGTGTACTTCCAATCTCCATATAACTTTCTATTTTTTCTAAAACCCCATGCTCCCTTAACATGTTTTCTACGATAAGCCGTGTCCCTGAAATGGATTCACGCCAGATCATCCTTTCATTTCCCAATTCCTCTAACTGGATTTCTTGTCTGTCTTTCCATGGGTGGTCGGATGGACAAACCAATATCAATTCGTCTTCGCCGAATTGGTCAACAATAAAATCGGTGTTTTCCACAAGTCCTTCCACCAAGGCCAAATCAATGACATCGTTTGATAAATCCTCTAGAACTCGGGGGGTATTTTTTATCGTTAATGTCACTTTTATTTCAGGCTGTTGTTTTTTAAATCTCCCAAGCAAGCTCGGCAACAAGTACTCACCGATAGTCAAGGATGCGCCTACTATGAGGTTTGCATTGTACTCGCCAGTTGATTGCTGAATCACTACTTTTGAATGGTTGAAATCATTTACAATAGCTTTTGCAAAAGGGTATAACAATTTGCCCGCTTCTGTAACTCTCAGCCTTCCTTCCTCACGGTCGAATAACAAAGTGTTATAATGATTCTCCAATTGATGAATTTGCCTCGTTACGGCGGGTTGAGATAAAAAGCTTAACCTCGCTGCCTGGCTTATGCTTCCTTCATCCACCACTAAACAAAACACTTTTAGATTTTCTAATTTCAAGAAGCCGACCTCCTTGTCTTTAAAATGGTTATATAAAATGATAGCATCATATAGGCAAATGGTGAAATGGAAAAACACCACGATATTCCCTGAACAGGTGAGCCTAGTCAATGATTTTATATAAAACGGATAAAACTTCTGGGTATAACGTTTTGTTATACCCGATGATTTTGTTGCAATTTACCCATTCCTTTTTCTTTGATATGTTAATAATAAGATTTATACAGAGCAGAAGGAAGTGACTGATACAATGAAAGGACAATGGAAAACACTGTTCCAATTATTCTGGACCTTTTTTAAAATATCACCTGTCACTTTCGGAGGAGGATTTGCGATGATCCCTCTAATCGAAAAAGAAGTTGTGGTGAAGAGAAAATGGCTGAAAAGCGAAGAAGTAACGGATGTTTTTGCATTATCTCAGTCTGTACCGGGGGCTGTCGCAATTAACTCTGCCACCTTTATCGGCCATCGAATTGCCGGAATGAAGGGCGCAGCGGCAGCCATGATCGGTGTTTCATTACCTACCTTTTTAATTGTACTGCTTCTCGGCATTTTATATTTTTTCATTCAGGATAATCCGAAGATAGAAGCCGCATTCATATCGATTAGAGTTTCAATAGTAGCCATCATCGCCTTCGCAGCTATCAAGATAGGAAAAACAGCTATTGTTGACAGATCAACTTTCTGTATTCTAATAGTTGGAATTCCCGTTCTTTTCTTCGTTCAACCTGTTTTAGCTATATTAGCAGGAGCAATAGCAGGTATTGTGACGATCTCCATTAAGAGGAAATTAGGTTACGAAGTCAAGATGGACCGAAAAGATAGGAGAAAAGAAGAAAACGATTTCGAACCTTTCATGGGCGCTGGCATATAGGTGAATCAATAAAGGGTCTAACTAATTTCAAGAAAGCGTGTGATAGAATGATGGAATTGTGGGAGTTGTTTAGCACCTTCTTTATTATCGGCTTTGTTTCGTTTGGAGGCGGATACGCCATGATTTCCGTAATAGAATCGGAAGTCTCACAGCATGGCTGGATGACGACGCAACAATTTACCGATGTAATTGCTATTTCCGGCATGTCGCCTGGTCCTATCACCGCCAATAGTGCCATTCTCGTTGGCTATTCAACTGCTGGATTCGCAGGAGCCATATCATCTGCGCTCGGAATCTTGCTTCCTGCTATTATTTTCGTAACCGTTATAGCCACCTTCTTCAGTAAATTGAATCATTATCCAATTATTCAATCCATGTTTTATGGATTAAGACCCATTGTTACTAGTTTAATCCTCTTTGCAGCGATCAGTTTTGCTCTTTCCAATCATATGATTGCTCTGAACTTTTCATGGCATACGATAAGCTTATTACTCGTTTTTGGATTATCGTTATTTGCCTTAATGAAATTACGCTGGCACCCAGCCTATGTAATTATTCTTTCTGGTTTAGTTGGTGTTGTCCTCTATTCATGACGCCGACCTTGATTTTGTTGGATTATATTAAGGATAGGTTTTTACATTCGGTATAGATGGGATGTCCTCCATTATGTACGTAATGGAAATCGCACTATTATCGGCCTTAGTTTATACAGGAACATCTTAATTTATCATTCTTACAATATATTTTAAGTCCAATAAGTGGGGCAGTCCGTTGGATGATAACGATGCCGATAAACATCTAGTTGATTTCTCACACCTGCATTCCCGTAGCTGATGTTTGCAATCCTCTCTATCTCGTATCGTCTTCTAAAGAATGGCCCGAGTAAAGCTGTGACATTAAATTTCTTGTGTAATTGGCGTTCAATCAAGGGGTTAAGAGAAGTTCGCCATTTTTCCCCCAGACTATAATCCATGGATTGACTAACTATAGGAGCAGTTTGTAATCCCCGATGGATTATCACTATGAGTGCTCCCACTGCCAAAATTGTTATCCCAAAAGCCATCCACCCAACCAGAGAATAAACGTCGCCTTCAATAAAGGCTAACGAAGTGGAACCAATCAACCAGAAAAGTGCAAAGAACGGTAGCTCATTTATTACCACAAAGTAAGAACCTAAAGAATTAAAAATTCGAGGGAAGTTGTTCGGTGCTACTGCGTAATACGTGCACCAAGCGACAAAAAGCACAGAAATAAGGTAACCGAATGGAATTGACGTAGTCATCACGCCCTTTCGGAGATATACAATGGCAATAATTTGTTTCCTCTAGGAATTCGATGTTTACTTATTATATCATCTTAAATTCCAGTATCACCTGATGATTCTTCCCAACATCTTAGGTATACCTAATAATCGTTGCCCCTTATGCAATGCCACTTTTTACTATATGTAAGATCCTTATATTAACTCTTCAGTATGAGCAAGTGGGAACCCTCATTTCACAAAACCGTCCATTTGTAACATAAGAAAAAAGCGATCCTTCATAATGAAGAAACGCTCCCGATAAACGTGGAATCTATAGGCATGGATATAAATAATTATATTCAATGAACCTTCGATATAGATTGCTGCTTTGCAAAGCGCCAGACAATTACTCTAATCAATCTAAATAGTGGTACTAGATAAAGAAAGAAGGCATATGGAATATATCCTGTACCAACTGACAGAACTGCTGCTGGAAAAGTTGCAGCAATATTCCAGGGAACTAAAGGTGCAATAACTATGGACGTATTTCCAATATCAAGAGCAAGATCAGATTTATCCATATTCTTATTTGCATAAATCTTCTGCATGAATTGATGAGACGTTATGATTGCAAAGGTCTGACTACATCCAAAGAAACAGCCGGCGATACTGGTTACTGTTGTAGCAAAAAGGGGGCCAAATCTGATGCTGACTTTTTCCACGGCATTTTCAAAGTCTGCTAGCATGTTTGTGCCTTCAAATATTCCCGCATAGCAAGATGAGATCATGACGATCAGTATTGATTGTAACATTGTTAATATCCCACCTCCGTGCAAAATATCTGTGATACTACTGGCAGAATCTATTTTATAACCAAAAATCATAAAATGAATTAGCTCACCGACGGATTTAGACTGAAATAGGATACTTTCGACAAAAGCGATAATGATGCTAACAACCAACGCAATTCGTACATCCATTTTAAATACGACGAATAATAAAATTACAATTGCAGGAATTAGAATAGCAGAATTCAAATTATAGTAAGCTCGAAGTTCAGTACTAGTATCAAGAAAACCAATATGAAGAGGATTCTTCACTGATAACATCAGATAAATACCAATAACTATGATAAACGGTACAATTGTAGTAAAAAACATTCGTTTTAAATTTACGTAAAGATTGGTTTCTGTCAAAATTGCAACCAAGTTGGCACTAGAAGACAACGGAGAACTTCTCTCACCAATATAGGCGGCTGTTATAATGACACCGGCAGTTAAATCTAAATTAATATGGCTTGCTTTAGCCATTATTATAAATACAATACCAATTGTTCCAACTGTTCCGAAGGATGAGCCAATTACTAATGAAACTGCACAAGTAATAATAAAAGCTGAAATAATAAAGAAGTGTGGGTTAATAATCTTAATTCCGTAGTAAATAAAAGCAGGCACCGTTCCGCAAGCCATCCAAATAGCTGTTGAAGCTCCTAATAGGACCAGAAGAATATAAATTTGATTAGTTTTAGAAGCCCCTTTCAAAACCATTGATAGAACGTCTTTTATATCGAACCCTCGTTTAAAGGAAAGAAACGATAGGATACCTAATCCCAATATAAGAGGGTACAAAATGTTAATGTTTTTGAAGATGCTAAAAATCAGCATACTAAATATAATTAAAAGTGAAACGAATATATCCATAAAACTCTCTCCCTTATTTATAACAATTAGTTTTATTTTACTAAACATTTATTTATAATAAAAATATCTAAATAATATAGAATTAATACTCATTTAGAATAAATTAAGGTCGGAGATGTTTATGATGGATATTAAACAACTGATTTATTTTTTAGCTATTGCTGAAGAAGATAGTATAACCAAAGCAGCAGCCCGATTACACATGGCTCAACCACCACTTAGTAAACAGTTAAAAATGTTAGAAGATGAATTAGAGGTGAAACTGTTTGAAAGAAACACGAGAAATTTAAAAATTACGGACGTAGGGAAAAGGCTGCAATACAGGGCAAAGCAGATTATAGAGTTAACTGAAACAACAATCAGTGAATTGAAGGATTACGATGAAGGAAGTCGTGGAACATTACGAATTGGGACGCTTGCCTCTACTGGCGATGCTATTTTGCCTATACGAATATATAACTTCAATCAGTTATATCCTAATATTAGTTTTCAAATTAAACACCGTAGTACACCAGAGATTTTAGATATGTTAAAAAAAGGATTAATAGATATTGGTATCGTTCGCACTCCCATCAATTCAGAATATTACGATTCAATTCTCTTGCCTGAAGAACCTATGGTTGCAGTGACAGCTGGCACACCATTATGGGAAAAAAATGAATCATCCATAACCCTCTCTGATCTAGCAGATCAGCCATTACTTGTACTTAATAGATATGAGAATATAATTACGCAGGCGTGTCGAAATGCTGGATTTGAGCCTAATATACTTGGGAAAATTGATGATACTAAATCAATTCTACTCTGGGCAAACCTAGGCATAGGAACGGCAATTGTTCAGCGAGATTGGCTAGAATTATTTAAAAATGCTGATTTAAAGTATAAGGAAATATCAGAAGCATCATTAGTTACGCAGACTGCCATAGTTTGGATGAAAAATCAGTATATGTCCTCTGCCTCTCGTCACTTTCTTGAAACATTTCTTACAGACTGAAATTTAAAGGCGGTCATTATCCATTCTAATTCTATTTTATTTAACCAGGAGGTGTGATAATCATCTTAAACTAGACTGCACCGTTAGATGTATAAAGAAAAAGCGCCCTTTCATAAACATGAAAATCGTAGTTATAAGGATGTTTGTCATTCATAACCCCTTCAAAAGATATTTCATTCCATTTATTGAAATTAACTTTTGGAAAAAAAGTATCTCCTTCGAATTCATGATGAATTTTTTCAATATACATCTTCTCAACATAAGGGAGAACATATGATCAATCTGTTCTCCCTCGAAAATAAAAATCTCTTCTTCATCTTTAAATAACTCAAAATCATCTTCGTTTGAATAGGTAATTTCACAAGAGACAAAGTTAAAATCTTTGTCTCTTGTCAAAAAAATATTCCTACTGTCAGGTAAAGCCCTCCGATGACACGAGGCTCTTTCTACCCAATATGTACTTTCCATCTATAGTGCTTTATCCACAACATTTGGTTCGTCCTTTAGAGTTGACTCCTTATACTATTCACAATCCATATTCCTATCAGCAAAGGAAAAAAACTTTACAACTAGAATCAATCAGTGTCTTATATATAAAAAGGGTATTTCCAAGTCGTAAAACGACTTAATTAAGAGCACTAATAGCCTAGTACTACATTAAATAATTCACAATTGTGGCAGAAGAGTTGCATTTTTTCCTTGCCGCAATGCATTTTCAGATGACACAACCACCCTCTTTTGCTTTTCTACCATAAGACTTTATGCACTCCTATATTGGTCTAAATTTGTGAACCAACGTGAATGCGTACGGTTTTACAAAACAGTCACTAATGGTTACTTGGATCGTTCTCCTTTGGTTTACCGAATATAAAACAAAAACCGCACGAGTGAAAAAAACACTGTGCGGTTAAATATATAATAGTTTCAAGGATTGGCGCGTCTTCAAAGGAGAAACTGTGGCTATATTGCATTTCTTCCGCTTCTCCCATACATCTCTTAGTTCTTGACCCCCTGTATCTAATGATTCAGGGGGTTGTTTCATTTTAAGAAGCACGTTTCTTCGTTACATCTACTCCCGCCTGAAATCGTGGAAAACCAATCAAGATCGCTATTACTCCACAAACGCCAATTAAAAGTGGGTAATATGAATATGGCAAGATGCTAATCGGAGAAATCTTTGCTACCCCCGCCGCTACCAGAAGCTGGGCCCCATATGGAATTAACCCTTGGATACAACAGGCAAAAACGTCAAGCAGGCTCGCGGATTTACGGGGATCAATCCCATACTTTTCAGCAATATTTTTGGCAAGAGGTCCGGCAATGATTATTGAAATCGTGTTATTGGCCGTTGAAAGGTTCGTCAAACTAACAAGCCCGGCAATGCTGAATTCAGCGCCTTTTTTTGTTTTACTATTTCGGGTCACGACTTGGAGAAGATAATCAATGCCGCCATTATGCCTGATGACAGCCACCATACCTGCAATCAAAATGGCCAGGAAAGAGATTTCATACATTCCCGCCATCCCCTCTCCCGTTTTTTGAATGACATCCAACAGTTTATAACTGCCATCCGCCATACCGATAATTCCTGCAAATACTATTCCAGTGGTAAGAACCAGGAACACATTGACTCCTGCCAATGCTGTGATCAATACACCAAGATAAGGAAGGATCTTCACCCAATTATATGAATGTTGGGAGATGGCGGCTTGTTCTCCCATCGTTAACATTCCAAGGATGACACATGTGATGATGGCAGCAGGTAACACGATGAAAAAATTCACCTTAAACTTATCCTTCATTTTAGTGCCCTGGGTACGAACTGCCGCGATTGTCGTATCTGATATGAAGGATAGGTTATCACCAAACATCGCACCACCGATAACGGCGGCCATTGAAAGGGCAAGCGATATGTCAGTTTGCTCACTAATTCCCACCCCTATAGGTGCAAGCGCTACAATCGTTCCCATACTTGTCCCCATTGATAAAGAAATAAAACAAGCGATAATGAAAATCCCTACCATTAAAAGATTTTGCGGAAAAACCGCTAGGGCAAGATTCACCGTTGATTCAACTGCCCCCATGCCATTTGCAACTTCTGAAAAAGCGCCGGCCAAAATGAAAATGATAACCATTAACATAATATTGGAGTCCCCGGCACCTTTACAAAAGATTTCAACCTTTTCATTGAAAGACTCTTTTCGATTCATTGCCAATGCGGCGGCTGATGCAATTGAAATCGCTACAATCACAGGAAATGAATAAAAATCTCTTGTAATGACCCCTGAACCTATAAATAAAATTAGAAAAACGACAAATGGGATCAACGCCCATGGATTCCCTTTATTGTTTGTACTCATGATGAACACCTCTTTTTATTTTTCCCATGACATGTGTCACAGCTCTTATTCTTTTAACAGCTTTCGCAAATTCCCCCTATTAAAAGATGATAATATCCCAGTCATGGAAGAATGCTTAAAAAACTGTAAGCAAAAAAAGACCCCTTCTTTTAAACACAAGAAGAGGTCTTTTAATTTATAAAAAACACCCTCCTTATCTTTCAGGCGAGAATCTGCCTGCTGGATTTGGCACAGCACTCCTATTAAGTCTGCTGCCGAGACATCTTCGGGCCAGTCCCTCCGTCTCTCTTGATAAGAAGATTTACATTATATAGTGAAAATAATATCAAATGTCACGATGTCCTCAGGATAGTGCAGGCTGGAAACTTGCCGAAACCACTCTAAGTATAGACGAGTCCACTCTCTGAAAGTGACATCGAATGTCAAAATGAAAAGTAAATATAAGAGTACAGCATTTTGTCTATTATCGCAAGGTTAAGTTAAAAATTATTTCACATGATTAAAAACGGATTTTTATAAGTGCAGTAAATAAGTTTTATTAACATTACACTACCTAATATCGCCATTTATTGGGAAGGAATGAATATAAAAAAGAGGTCTAAAGACCTCTCAACAAATTTGTTGTATTAGGTTAGGTGAATTATTTTTAGTCGAGTTCACATCAGTCGATACTTCAAATGCTTCCATCTGTTCCGAATCGAATGACTTTAAATATTGCTGCAGATAGGCCGCATCATTAATGGATGGATTCAACCAATCTTTTTCATCTTCCGGTTTAAGGATGACTGGCATTCGATCATGAATGCTGGTCATTAGCTCATTAGGAACGGTTGTTATAACAGAGCAAGAATAGATACTGATGCCTTCGGGAGATTTCCAGGATTCCCAAAGACCGGCCATTCCAAATGGAGCATGATTCTTAAGTTTTATTCGCATCGGTATTTTTCGCTCGGGTGTCTTCTTCCATTCATAAAAAGAGTCAGCGACTATCAAGCATCGTTTCTTCTTATACGCATTCTTGAAGCTTGCCTTCTCAGCAATGGTTTCTGCCCTTGCATTGATCATTTTGTAACCCACTTTTTCGTCTTTTGCCCAAAAAGGAATGAGTCCCCACCGAAGATATCCAAGTCGATTCCTAGTTCCGTCATTAATGACGGAGAGCACGGAGTGGGAAGGTGCTATATTATAACTGTATTGGTATTCCTCATCAAATGATCCTTGGATTTCAAACCGTTCTTTTATTTCTTCAATGTCAGTGAAAAGGGTGAAACGTCCACACATAATATCGCCTACCGTATAAAGATTTATTACAGTGTAACAAATGGAACGGGCGGGCACAAATCAGCGTTCTAAAATCCTGATGTCGGTAAATGGTTGATTAAATAATTCACTGGAAATTAAAAGAGTGCCAAGGACTTCTCTTTCATCTTCAGCTTTAATGATTTCTGACAAAATTAAAGTACTGCCATTCCTGACCGTTACATTATATTCATTCATAAGATCCCCCCTCATAAGACTAGATGGTTGTTATTATAAACCAAAAAACCAGAAGTATCAGTATTGAACTTTGGTAGAGTCATAGTTAATCCTCTTATGGTGAGTCTGCCATAGATGTTCCTTTAAATACTGTTGCTCCAAAGGTTTAATCAATCGTAGTAATGCCGGGACCGTAAATCCTTGTACGGAAGCGTTACATTTACACGTACGTAAAAAAGACTATCCATGAATTTAGTGAAATATGTTAATTTCATGGATACTAAATGATATAGCACTCGTAGGATTCTTGATTATAATTGAAATAGCGTGCTTTATAAATTGGCTTTGTTAAACATTAATGTTGATTTTTTGAACAAATAAAAGAGACCACTTATTGTGGTCTCTTTAGTGCATCCTATGGAAGCAAAGAAAATAAATAAAGAGATAGCAATATTCATATACCCCCAAAATCCTTTTCTGTCTTTTTGAAGTTCGGCTAATCCTGTCACCAACATAAGTGCCCCAAGGAAAAACACTTAATACGCCTGGACACCAGAAACAAAAGAACTAACATTAAATGATGCTAGTAATGCAAAATCCAATACAAGCACTCCCATAAACACAGACCAACCTCATATTTTTAAGAAGTAGTAGTATTGAAATCTCCGGTCCTCCTAACCTTGGGGGGATTGGTATCAAAATTTTCTTTCAGACTTATTAATTTAACGCCTTAGTTTTCAAATATATACAAGATTGATAAGCTCTCTCGTACACAACCTTTAAAAACTTTTAGTTATCACTACCAGACATTTACTCTGCTAAGACCTTCGTACATTGATATTGTTTAAGCATATCTAATTGTCGATTTAAGCCTAGCTGCTGTGTACTTTAATATTCTTTTTTTCTTCTTTTTCACAATTACATTTCTTGTTTTTTCTTTTCCCACAAATGATTCCTCATATATGTACGTACTGGCTTGCACACTATTACTACTACAATATATAAGCGGTTCTTAAAATCATACTTTACTCAAACTAATAAACTTTATTTCAAGGTTACACATGGATTCATCATAGCTGTATGAGATTTTTGATCGTGAGCATCATTTTGCTAATGCCCACATTATGTTAAAGAGCCCTTGCCTACTAACCAATATATCTTTGTGAAATTAATATATTCTATCGAGTTGTATACCATAATACATAACAAGTAATTTGTTTATCAACTCCTTATGCCGCATAGCACGGCAAGATATAGGGAATGACGTAGTCTGCTCGAACCTCTTTTAGTCATACGATTAATGGTTGCCGTAAACATACCCAGTGAGTAAAGGCACATCCTGTTAGAGATAGTTACACCACAATAGGTCCCTTGGGAACCAAGAGGTTTGTCGTCTTTCACTTTTATTGTTTACGTATGAATTTATTCAATTAAAAAAGGATATTTTCTCTAAGTCCTCTTCCGGTATCGGGCCCGCCTATTTGCACCAGAACCTTCCCATTTAGTAAAGCCTTCTTCCCAACGTTTTTATTAATTTCATATTGATCTATATGAAAACATGAGCAAAATAAAGAAAAACTTCAAAAACATGAGATTAGTCCCCATGACGCTCGCTTTCATTCGCTCATTACCAATAAATTGTCACTTTAATAAGGAATATCGACTTCGTAAAAAGATAACAAAAGAGAAATGAATGACAGTCATTCATAACATAATAAATCAAGGTGGTAATTTCACATGTTAAAATTATGGAAATCCGTTATTGAGTCGTTAGAGGTTCTAGATAAGGCTTATCATATAGCTGAAAAGAAGCGCGAACTTTCTTATGTAGAAATGTTCAAAAAAATAGCAGCCAAATAAATAGAGAGGTGATTTGATGCATGTAGATTGCAAAGTATGATCCCCTGTTCGTTTCCAATATGGAATGAGCAGGAGATCCCTTTTATTTGATGCTGTATAAATTCTCTTCTAGGCGTATCATCAATATGAAGGTTCTATACGCTAAAGAAAGAAATATTTCTGATACATGTATATGAGATACTAAAATCCCTTTAAAATCAATCATTTGTACAACGTATCAAGTAGGAGGACCCTATTATACAAACCTCTTAGCTTTGATATAACAGCGTTTGTAATTTTCTACCTATGTTGTTCAACAATCACGACTGATTGCTGAATATGTAAACGGTGATATATCTACTCCATCTCAATTAAATGTATTTTGTTTTAGTAAACTAAAATATCAAATTAGCTAAGGTTTATAGCAAAAGCTTGTCTCCATTCATAGGATAAAGAAAGGCTGTAATCAATGTTATTGGATTCAGCGTTCCTAAACGGGTTTTAAGTGTGGATTCCCCTCAATTGTTATTACAAAAGGAGGTGTTTCTGCCCGTCTTAGGGTTAATATGAAGGGAGAGGCTAGAATTGCCAAATGTTCAATTAGTACCCTTCCAAGTAGAAGGAATAACAGAAAATACCTTGGAAGTTCCACGAGGTATTAGAATGATTCGTGCACGCTCTATTTGGAGAGAAGGGTTTAAGGGTGAGAACATAGTAGTAGCCGTAATCGATACAGGATGCCAGTCAGATCACCCTGATTTGATTGGTCAAATTATTGGTGGATATAATTTCACGGACGATTATTATGGTGATCCTGTCAAATTTGCCGATAATAACGGACACGGGACTCATGTTTGCGGAACCATTGCAGCAGCAGAAAATGGTTTTGGAGTTGTAGGTGCAGCACCTAAAGCCAAGTTGCTGGTACTTAAGGTTTTAAATGGATCAGGAGAAGGAACAACAGAAAACATTACGTCAGCTATCAATTACGCTGTCAATTGGACAGGTCCTAATGGCGAAAAAGTACGGGTTATCTCGATGTCATTAGGGGGACCGGATAATGATCCGGCCTTACATTCGTCGATTATAAACGCCGTCCAATCTAATATAATGGTCGTGTGTGCCGCGGGAAATGAAGGCGATGGTAAGTCCGAAACAAACGAGTACAGTTATCCAGCTGCATATTCGGAAGTTGTGGCAGTAGGCTCAGTTGACCGGCGTGAACGCATTTCCAGATTTAGTAATTCTAATGGTGAAGTGGATTTAGTAGCCCCTGGGGAGAAAGTTGTATCAACTTTTCCTGGTAACCAATTTGCCGTCTTATCAGGTACATCCATGGCTGCCCCACATGTGTCAGGAGCTGTTGCGCTTTTGATAAATAAATTTGAAACAATACTTGGCCGTAAATTAACAGAGTTAGAAGAATTTAATGAACTCATAAATAATACAGTTTCGCTGGGCAAACCAAAGACTCAAGAAGGGCATGGAATGCTGAAACTAAATCACCAGAAATTAGAAAATATAAAAAAAGCTTTAAGGGAGTTTACCAAATCTAGGTAAATGTGTATTTTCTTTATTATCGGATTATCTTCCCCCTTTAATTGCATAAAAAAGCCGTTCTAATCGGAACGGCCATACCTTTGATCTTTTATGTAATAACGGTCATTATGGTCAACGGAGCGTTTTCCGTCGATGGAGTAGTTACAAGAATATGGCCGACCCTTGATCTCATGCTTGAAATCACCGGTTTGATCTTTGAACGGTTTGAGTCTTTGTTGCTCGTGATATGGATGATTCAAATGTTTTCCAGCTTACGATAACCTACTATGCAACTACTTTAGGGCTGGCTCCACTCTTCAAAAAGAACATTCATCCATTTATGTATAGATCAATTCCGGTTATTTACATAATTTCCATAATTCCTATAAATATCAATGACCAATTTAAATTTGGGGATATGATCGGTAATTCCGTGCTTTACTTAGTTGGTTTACTTCTCTCTCTTCTCATTGTCTCGAGATGGAAGGGTAAAAAGCATGAAACAAAATCATAACAATGTACGGCCCCTGCAGGATGCTGAAGCAGAAAAATGATGCCATCTAGGGTTTTGATCTGAAGAACTTACTCGATAACAAACCTTTTTTTATACTTTTTCTTTAAGTTACATAATCATAACTATTGCCAGAAAAAGTAAAAAGGAGTGTCGATATGAAGGTGGTTCTTCAAGCAATTATAGGTTCAATTTCTTGTAATCTATGTATTCGTTATGATGTTAGTCGGTTATATAGGTTGCGTTTTTGAATTTTCAGTTCTTAATTCATCTAACTCTTTTAATTCTTTTACATTTTTGATAGATTCTTTATTTTTCTCTGCAACAGCAATGCTTCCTTTTCCTTGCAAAGGTGGAATAATAGATACAAACAGTGGAATAATCATTGACCATAATACAAATTTATATCGATTCTGCTTTCTTTTACCAACCGTCATCTTATTTCCCCCGAATTAATTGATAAGGGGCTAACCAGCAAAATGCGGAAAACATACGCTAAGGTTCTGTTCAGAAAACCTTAAGTTTCTTAACACCTTATAGCTAAAGGATTTATGAGGATTTTCCTCATCTGTTGATGTTCAATAACTCATTCATTTATCTATTTTCAGTTAAAATGACAAAGATAAGTTTCAGTACATATAAGACAGTCTTAGCGTATAGAAATCGTGCTTTTTCTATGTCGGAATTTGCTTAACGTATGTTTTGCGCGAAATGTTGGTGGTACGCCTTTTAGTAAATGTTCATATTTGAAGAGTCATTTCTTATAAAAGAATGTATGTGTACACATATGAAAGGTATCTGCCAAGATGAGGTTCAATTAATCGAATCAAAGTGTGTAACCTTCACATTCTTAAAGATCGCTTTGCCGCCCTCGGAGAAGAGAGTAATTCCTTTATCTTCAGCATGAGGGAATATTAAGTTTGAATATGCAGCCTGTCCATCATCCACAAAAACTTCAATACTCGTTTTATCGACGAGAATCTTTAAATGAACCTTCTTCTTACTGGCATCAAATGGTGCAGTACTTTCAACGAACTGATTCGTTTCGTCAGGTTGATCTGTGAATGCTCGATTGACATAAGAGTAATTTTCTTCTGCAGAAATGCCTACGTCAACGTGGCGTTTTTGATCATCTGACTCCCTGAGCCTTAATCCTGTTTTCTTAAAATCCGACCATAATAGATCTGCCTCTATTTGATAGGCATCTCCTTTAACATCAAGTGTTTCCGAGCCATCCACTTCGATTTTATCAAAAGAATTCGTTGAGCTAGTCAATTCTTTTAATGCTTCTGAAGGCGATCACTTTTATCGATTTTTTCGTTTCATTCGCTCCTTCATAGATGCCGAACTGGTTATCCGGTAAATTATTTTAATCAAACGATTGATTAAAATATAAAGAAACTCGTCAAAGATTATATGATTTTCTGTTTGTGCTTGAAATAAATTAGTGTTTCTAGGACGCTCAGTAATGACCAAGGGTTTTTGCTCATATTTCTATATGAAATCCTTGACAATGTAAGCGCTTTCTTTTATAATAATAATAATAATAGGTTGGATGGCATGCGTGGCCGTCATAGTATCTGGCGTAGGTGGGGCCAATACCCGGAAAGTACATAGAAGAAATCCCTTATTTTATGCAACAGCTAGCTTCTTCCGAATAGGAAACAGTGATTCATCAATCATGTTATTCAAATACAAAAAAACTCTGTATTCGGTCAAATTCAGGGTTTCCCTAACTTGAAAGCTCCCCTTAAGATCCCTTATATTTTATTACAAATATGTATGCTAGTTTTATTGGTAGAATGAGGAGGTGCTTTATGGAGAACAAAAAAAGTTCCCTTTACGATGAATTACCGTTAGAATTATTGGCAGGATTTTATTATGAAATAAATAAGAACATTGAAAAAGGAATCTTGTCTGGTGCAATGTATCATGAAATTAGATTAATTGAACAAACAGCATTAAAAAAGGGTATCTCACTTGAATACCTACATGACAAGGGTGCTTGTATAATTGAAGCCGAGAAACTACTAAGAGAAACAACCCTGCAACCCTAAATAGTAGAATAAGCAGTCCATGATGTTTTCTAGTCTACCCTAGGTGAGGCCAATACCTGGAACAGTATATAGAATAAATTCCCTTTTATTAACCCTCTTGGCTACCAAAGGGTTGTTTTGGTGCTAACCTACAGTTTTTTTTTTACTTACGTGGAAACAAGAAAGTCAGAACAAGTAGAAATAACCCTGTACCAGCTTCTTTACGGCCGTTTTTATGATATCGTTCAAAATAGATAATGTCCCTTTTGCTTCCCCCTATTTTCTACTAATCCTCCTCATTATGGCCCCCTATGGCCATCAACGATAAATTGATAACACCGAGTTCTTCTAATAAAAATCAAGAAAAAAGCACTCATATTATGGTGCTTTTTCTGTAGCTAAACGGAGGTGGCATTCACCAAAAGAGATCATCGCCTTAAAAATTCCTAGTCTTTTTAATCTGTCCTTTAAAAGGCCTACACTTTATAAAAGAAATGCTATTTTTAAATCATCAGCAAGAAATCCCCCGTGCCATTTGAACTTATATAATGAAGGAATACTTCTTGTATATCGTTAAGTATTCCCAATCCTATAAATTATCAAAAGTATTTTCAATGGCTGAATCCAATTCTTCTTTTCCTTCTCCTATATAACGTTTGGTCATGTTCAAATCTTTATGCCCCATCAATTTTGAAACGGTTTGAAGGTCTATCCCCTTATCGATTAATGTTTGGCAAAACGTATTCCGCAGCTTATGGGGAGTCGCATTATATTTAGTCAGCATATATTGCACGGACCTTGGCGTTATGCGCTGATTCACACTGGATATGAAGATGGCTTCCGTTTCCATATTTAAAAATTCCTTGTATACCCTAATCTTTTCACTAGCAGTCATGGAGAGTGGAATCTTCCTGTCTATATCACCTTTTGAATCCCGGATGAGGATATATTGCCTTTCTCCCTCTTTTTGAATGTCACTATGGTTCAAATCACAAAGTTCGGACACCCGGATACCCGTATGAATCATTGTGTAGACAATAGCAATATTCCTAAAATGCCCAGAGGCCTCGATTTCTTTTAGGAGAGCAGCTTGCTCAAGCATGTTCAGGGCTTTTGGCGGTTCTTCGTTCTTTTCCTTTGCTTTACGATCGATGTTGAGGACGATTTCTGGTTTATCAAGGAACCTGGAAAACATGGTAATGGCTGAATAATGTTTTTCAATCGTTCCGCCACTCTTATTTGACTGTTCCATATCATCTAAATAGGTTTGGACGTGGGATTTTTCAATCTCTTCCACCTCACCTTTAAACCATTGAAGAAGCTGGGAGATGACTCCCACATAGGTTTTAATCGTACCATCGGATTTATTTTGACCCATTAACCATTTCGCAAAAGAATGAAGAATTTGTTTATTGTCCAGGATTTCTTCTTTACTGGTCATTCGAGAAGCCCCCTACCAAAATCATGCTATTAATAAGCCTTTCCAACGAATTGTGGAATTTATACAAAAAAACCTTAGGATAATCCTAAGGTTTAGAATGCGTAGATAGGATTAGAACCTGTTTATACGGGTTTATGAATCCTAATTGATGTGATAAATATTGCTTGGCGGCGTCCTACTCTCACAGGGGGAAACCCCCAACTACCATCGGCGCTGAAGAGCTTAACTGCCGTGTTCGGAATGGGAACGGGTGTGACCTCTTCGCTATCGCCACCAAACATATCAGGAACGTTGTTCCTTCAAAACTAGATAATAAGAAGGTATTTCATTTTTTTAAAGCGTTGGTTAAGTCCTCGATCTATTAGTATCAGTCAGCTCCACATGTCGCCACGCTTCCACCTCTGACCTATCAACCTGATCATCTTTCAG